>JANPIX010000009.1:0-375119 GCA_031425195.1 Gemmobacter sp.
AAGACAGTGAAGCTGACACCTGTATCATCGGTCCACAAACGTCGCCGCCGCTTCCCTAACAGGTCGATATGCAAAACAGTCAAACGCCGATGCGCCCAAACCGCCCGCATATCCCTTCATAACCAACAGATTCAAAGAGCGTGAAGTCAAAACTGCCAGACGCACCGGATTACCCAGCGCACCTGCTGCCTTGTCTTCGGATCGTTTCCCGAACCATTCCGTCTTCTTTCGAAGTCTTCATCGTCTCGGTGAGGGGTATTTACGGATTGAACCCAGCACCCGCAAGAGGAAAAATCAGTCAGTTTGCGAAAAAGTTCAAAACAACTGAGAACGCCTTGTTTTGTTCAGTTTGCCGCCTGAACTTTTCCAGCTCCCTGCCCCGTCTGTACGGCGATCTGCCCCATATCCGGGGTCAGGCGATTCCCTCGTGCGTGATCTGCCCGCCGCATACTGTCAAAGCCACGCCAATCTGGTCGATCATGGCGGCGGGCGTGTCCTCGATATCTCCGCCCAGCATCACCAGATCACCGGCAAGCCCCGCGCGCAGTGTTCCGGTGACATGGTCCCGGTGTGCCGCCCAGGCCCCCCCGGCGGTATAAGCACGCAGACTGTCCATCAGGGACAACCGTTCGTCAGAGGCACCGTCAAAGGGGGTGCGGGTCATCGCCGCCTGCAATCCGCGCAGAACCGACACATCCGTCACCGGCCAGTCACTCGCAAACGCAACCGGCGCCCCCCTGTCGACCAGCGACTTCCATTGATAGGCATCGCGCCAGCGTACGCGGGGGATGATGTCCAGTGCGGGGTGCAGCGGGAAATCCATCGCTCCCGGCGGATGCGGCGGCTGCAGGCTTGCCGTGATGCCAAGCTCCCCCAACCTCGGCACATCGGCCCTGTCGATCAGTTCGATATGTTCGATCCGGTGGCGGCTGTCGCGGGCACCATTGGCGGCCCGTGCTGCGGCATAGCCGTCTATCGTTGCACGCACCGCACCGTCACCGATGGCATGAACGGCCATCTGCAAGCCGCGGCGATCCACCTCGACGGCGATGGTATTGAAACGGTCCTGGCTGAACAGCGGCTCGCTCCGGTGGCCGGGTTGCCCGGGATAGTCTTGCAGCATGAAGGCAGTACCGCTGTCGATCACGCCGTCCATGAAGAACTTGACGAACCCGCTGCACAGCCAATCGTCGTCGAACTGCGCGCGCATCTCGTCCGCGCGCGCGAGTTCAACCAGATCCATGTGCGGTTTGAAATGGAACGGCACTTTGACGCGGGCAAGAAGATTTCCCTCACGCTGCAAGCCGGCCAGTAATTCGAGTGTATAAAGGTTGCCATCCATGTTCACCATCGATGTGATGCCGTGCCGCGCGCAGTGCTTCAGTCCTGCAAGAACCTTTGCACGGTCAATGGCCTGTTCGGCGTCACTGGGCCAAGGGGAAGGCTCGCCACCCGTGGCGATGCCAAGGTTCAGCCGCGCCTCACCGCCCAGGGCAATGACCGGCGCAAATGCCTCGAACTCGCGCAGCTCTCCCGTCGCCAAGCCGTCACTGCCCATGACGACTTCGTGGCCGCGCGGCATGACAGCGCCCTGCAACAGCCCCGCGGCACGAAGGGCGGCCGTGTTGGCCCACACGGTGTGGTGATCGGGCGATGTCATCGCGATAGGCCGGTCGGCGAAAACAGCGTCAAGATCATGCCGCGTCACCGGTCGGCCAAGAATCGCGTAATCCGCCCCCTGCGCCATCAGCAGCGCCTTGTCGGGGTGGCGTGCGCCAAACCCGCGAAAGGCCGCGGCCAGCGCATCCATGCCTTTGACGCCACCCAGTTGCAGATGGGCAAGTTCCGCCCCGCCCAGAACAAGATGCAGATGGCTTTCGAAAAAGCCGGGCAGGACAGTGCGGCGAACAGCGTCGATGATCCGCGTGCCCTGCCCCGCCATCGCCTCGATCGCGGCCCTTTCGCCCACGGCCATGATGCGGCCGCCCGAAATCGCAATTGCCTCGGCCCGGGGTTGTGCCGGGTCCATCGTCAGGATGCGGGCGTTGGTGATGATCAGGTCGGGTGTCATGAGGCAGGTATCCGGATGTAAAAGGTTGACGCCAACAGGCGGTAGTCAGGCCGCTTTGCGCGGCTGGACGGCAAGGATGCACAGCAGTTCGAACAGCACGGACGCACCAAGAAAAGCGGTCATGCCGCCCAGATCGAAAGGCGGCGAAACCTCGACAACATCCGCACCGATCACGGACACGCCTTCAAGCCCCCGTACGATCTCCAGCGCCACCCAGGAATTCGGGCCGCCAATCTCCGGTGTGCCCGTTCCCGGCGCAAAGGCCGGGTCGATGAAATCGATGTCATAGCTGACATAGGTGTCGCCCTGCCCTGCCCTGTCGCGCGCCTCGGCCATGACGTCATCCGTTCCGCGCCTGTGCACCTCGGCCATCGGGATCACCCTGATCCCCACGGCATCGGCGAAATCGCGGTCTTCGCGATCATAGGTTGTTCCCCGGATGCCAATCATCGTGACCCGCGCGGGATCGAGCAACCCCTCCTCCACGGCCCGGCGAAACGGTGTGCCATGGGTGTACATCGTCCCGCCGAAATAGCTGTGGAACAGGTCGGTATGGCTGTCAAAGTGGATCATTCCCAGCGCCTTGTCGCGGCCAAGCGCCCGCAGGATGGGAAGGGTGCAAAGATGATCGCCGCCAGCCGTCAAGGGAACCACGCCCGCGCCCTTCACCCGGCCATAGAACGCCTCCACCCGTGCCAGCGTATCAGTCAGATCGGCGGGATTGGGGGCGACATCCCCCAGATCGGCGCAGCGCGCGGCCTCGAACGGGCGGATGCAGGACACACCGTTTTCGGCCCGGATCATGGTGGACGCATCCCGCAAGGCCCGTGGCACGTGGCGCGCGCCTGCCCGGTTTGTGGTGCCACCATCCCAAGGCACGCCGATCAGCCCGATCTCGACATCCCCGAACCGCACATGGTCAAAATCCACATACGGCAGGCGCATGAATGTCGGGATACCCGCATATCGGGGCAGGTCGAAACCTGAAACCGGGTGAAAGAACGTGTCGTTGTGCATCGGACGGCCCCGTTTGATTTGCCTCAGCTTGGCGCGTCGCACGACGGTATTCCAGTCCCGGAACGACGTTTGATTGGCGCTTATCAGCCACCCGCCACACCTGCGCCTGCCAATCCCCCTTGACCCCGTTCCCCCAATCCGCCTTTATCCGGCTTGTATTTGCACCCCTTCCGGTGCCTGCAGGAGCGTGCCCATGTCCACTGAAACCGCCGAAACCCTGCCCGCGACACGCCCTGTCAGCAATGCCGGCCGATCTGTTCTGGCTGCCGATCTGCGGATCGTCGGCGACATCACGGCGCAGGGCAGCGTGGAAGTGCTGGGCGAAGTTGACGGCACCATCACGGCGCAGGGCCTGATCGTGGGCGCGGACGGACGGATGAAGGGCAAGATTTCTGCCGAGTCCGTGGAAATCCGTGGCACGACCAATGGCAAGATCAGCTGCGCCTCGCTGACTTTGCGCAGCACGGCAATGGTCAAGGCCGATGTAAACTACACGACCCTGACCATCGAAAGCGGTGCCACCATCGACGGCAAGTTCAATAAAGCCAAGAAATAGGCGTCACAGCCCGTAAAGCGCGCCGAACTTCGCTTCCAGATAATCCAGCAAAGGCCCCTCGGTCGGCTCGGCCCCGCCGCAGGCACGGGTGATGATCTCGCGGGGGATGTAAGCGCCGCCGTGCGTCTGCACCTTGTTGTGCAGCCAGCCCGTCGCGGCCCGCATATCACCCGCGGCCATCTGATCATCCAGATCGGGAATGTCCCCGCGCAGCGCCTGATGCAGGCAACCCGCATAGACATTGCCAAGCGTATAGGTCGGGAAATAACCGAACAACCCGCAAGACCAATGCACATCCTGCAAGACACCATTCGACGGTTTGTCGACCTTGATCCCGAAATCGGATTGGAACCTGTCGTTCCACGCCGCTTCAAGGTCTGACACTACCAGATCACCGGACAACAGAGCGCGTTCCAGATCAAACCGCATCATGACGTGCAGGTTATAGTGCACCTCGTCCGCCTCGGTCCGGATATAACCTGATCGCACACGGTTCACGGCCCGCGTGAACGACTGCGCGTCAGGCGCGCCCGAACTCCCAAACGCCGCAACCATGCGGCCATGCAACCAACCCGAAAACGCTGCAGACCGTCCAAGTTGATTCTCGTAGATCCGGCTTTGGCTCTCATGCACCCCCATTGATGCCCCCCGCCCAACGGGGGTCAGCGCATAGGCGGGATCAACCCCCTGTTCATAGCAGGCATGGCCCACTTCGTGGATCGTCGAATACAGGCAGTTGAACGGATCCGCCTCGTCAACCCGTGTGGTAATGCGAACGTCCTGCCCGGACCCTGAAC
This sequence comes from Gemmobacter sp., assembly GCA_031425195.1. Taxonomy (GTDB): domain Bacteria; phylum Pseudomonadota; class Alphaproteobacteria; order Rhodobacterales; family Rhodobacteraceae; genus JANPIX01. Next base: position 4,442 of record JANPIX010000009.1, read on the forward strand.
TGAACGGATGTACCGCAAGATCCAGACGGCCCTTGTTAAAGTCATATCCAAACACGCCCGCAATTTCGCGCGCCAGCTCAAGTTGGGCTTGCCTTGGAAAGGTGCCGGTCAGACCAGAAGGCGCAGGTTTTGCCAGCAAGGCCCCACGCAAAGCCACCAACCGGGGCCGCATCCTGCCGAACATCGCACTGATCGAGGCCCCGGTTTCGCCCGGCTCGAACCCGTCAAGCAGCGCATCGTAAAGATCGCCGCCACTCGCGTAGCACGCCGCTTCTTCCCGTTTCAGCGCCAGCAATTGTGAGAGGCTCGGCAGAAACGCCGCAACATCATCAGCGGCCCGAGCACCCGCCCAAACGCCCTGCGCTGTGGAGGAAAGCCGCGCAATTTCCTGCGCAAGCCGCCCCGGCACCTTGGTCGCGCGGGCAAAGGAATGGGAAATCAGCCGCATCTGCGATGCCGCCACCCCATCGGCCGGGCGCGCCAGTTCCAGCCATTCACCAATGCGGGAGTCAGTGCGACGTGCATGCAGCATGCCTTCCATCGCCGCCATTTCCTCGCCCCGCTGATCGGCGGCACCCCTTGGCATCATCGTTTCCTGATCCCAGCCCAGCCGTTCGGCCACGGCCGACAGCGCCTCGGTCTGGCGCTGATGGTCCATCAGATCTTCATAAGCGGTCATGCCGTGCCCTTTCGGATGGAACCCTGAACAGGGTAACGCGCCAGATGCCGGGCCCTCAGGACAAGGACCCAAAGCAGGATTGCACCAATCTGATGGGTGATCGCCACATGAACCTGCGCCGCCGACAGCGCCGCAGCGATGCCCAGCACCATCTGGACGACAAGCATCCCCATCACGGCATGAAACGCAATCCGGGTCGATCGATAGGGCGATTGCCGCCCCTTCAACCAGACAAATATTCCGTAGGCAAACAGCAGATAGGCCGACATGCGGTGAATGAACTGCACCAGCCCCGGGTTTTCAAAGAATGCGGCCCAGACCGGGCGGCCCGGCACATAGAAGGCATCGGCCGGAAAGAAACTGCCATTCATCAGCGGCCAGGTCGGAAATCCGCGCCCGGCATCAATGCCCGCCACAAGTGCGCCCAGCAGAATCTGCAGGAACACGAGGTGCATCAACCCTGTGGCCATGGTGAAACGACGCCCCTCCGCGGCGCGGCGCGCCTGCATCAGATCCGTCTCCGCCCGGCCCAGCAACAACACATACCATGTCAGGATGCCAAGAATGGCAAAGGCAATACCCAGATGCACGGCAAGCCTGTAAGACGCCACATCAAGCGCACTTCCCGTCAGCCCGGACGACACCATCCACCAGCCAACCGCCCCTTGCAAACCGCCCAAAGCCCCAACGCCCAGCAGCCGGTTCGTCCACCCTTTCGGAATGCGCCGGGTCACCCACAGAAAGACAAAGCCCACAGCCCAGACAAGGCCGATCACGCGGCCAAGCTGCCTGTGCCCCCATTCCCACCAATAGATCGTCTTGAATTCCGCAAGGGCCATGCCGGCCTTTTCGATCTGATACTCCGGGCTCGCCTGATATTTGGCAAATTCGCTTGCCCAGTCCGCGTCGTTCAGGGGCGGCAGTGCCCCGGTGACAGGCCGCCATTCCGTGATCGACAGCCCCGAATCCGTCAGCCGCGTCAACCCGCCGACCATGATCATCGCCGCCACAAGCAGGAACAGAACCACAAGCCAGCCGCGCACCAGACCGCGCGCGCCGCCTGTTCCCCGATCAATCCCGCCCGCGCGCGGCACAGGCGCATTTGCCCCCTGCGCCACGTCCTCGAAAATGCTGCGATTGCCCGTTGCCATGTTCGCCCCTGCCAGATTGGCCGTAACAATAGGCCCCGCCATGGGGGGGTTCAATCCCGCACGCCTATTGTTTCAGCTTCCAAGCAATCTGTCGCAGCATGCCGTGAAAGGTCTGCACTTCGGCCCGCGTCAGGTTCAGCCGCGCCCACATGTTGCGCAAGGCCTGCTTCATCCCGGGTGCCTTTTCGGCAGGTTGAAAGAACCCGACCGCCTCTAGACGTTCCTCATAATGATCGCCCAGACGTTCCACTTCGATCCGTGAGGCAAGTTCCGTCCGGGCCAGTTCCAGACGTTCTGGCAAAGCAGTGCCCGCCTGACGCATCCATTCATAGGCCAGCAAAAGCGCGCACTGACCCAGGTTGAGCGAAAAGAAATCCGGGTTGACCGGGACCGTGATGATCGCATTCGCGCGCACCACATCATCGTTCTCAAGACCCGCCCGTTCCGGCCCGAACAGGATACCCACCTTCTTACCCTCGGCCGCAAGTTCCCGTGACATGGCCATGGCGTGTTCGGGTGTCATGATGGGCTTCGTCAACTCTCGCCCCCGCGCAGTCGTGGCAAAGACATAATCAAGATCACCGATGGCCGTCGGCAGATCGTCAAACAGCCCGGCATGATCAAGAACGCGCCCCGCCCCACTTGCCACGGCATTCGCCTTGGGGTTCGGCCATCCGTCACGCGGCGCCACGATGCGCATCCTGTCCAGCCCGAAGTTCAGCATCCCCCGCGCCGCAGCACCGATGTTTTCACCCATCTGGGGCCGCACAAGAATAAACACAGGGGGGATCATGGCAGACCTTTTGTTCAGCGTGCCGCCTGATACGACAGTGCGGCAAAACCAGCAAGCAGGCCAGCCAGCGGCGTAGCCAAGGCCGCCAATCTGCGTTAGGGACAATTCCTGATGCCCGAGTGCCCGAGGATACCATGCCCGAAACAGACCGCCCCCAGCTTTATCTCATCACGCCACCGGCCTTTGATCTGGATGCCTATCCCGAACAACTGGCCCGCGTTCTGGATGGGGCGGATATCGCCTGCCTGCGCCTTTCACTGGCCACACGTGACGAAGATCTGATCGCGCGGGCCGCCGACGCACTGCGCGAAGTGGCCCATGCCCGCGACGTGGCAATCGTGATCGAACGCCACGCGCTTCTGGTGGAACGGCTGGGCCTTGATGGCGTCCACCTGACCGACGGCGCGCGAAATGTGCGGACCCTGCGCAAGGATCTGGGTGCCGATGCGATCATCGGCGCGTTCTGCGGCATCACCCGCCACGAAGGCATGGCCGCAGCTGAAGCCGGTGCCGACTATGCCAGTTTCGGGCCGGTCGGCTCCACCAGCCTGGGCGACGGAAGCCGGGCAGAACTTGACCTGTTCGAGTGGTGGTCCGAAATCATTGCAGTGCCCGTCGTCGCCGAAGGCGCACTGACAACAGACCTTGTCGAACAACTGGCCCCCGTCACCGATTTCTTTGGGATCGGCGACGAAATCTGGCTGGCCGACAACCCTCTTGCCACGCTTCAGGCACTCATCGCGCCCTTGGGCTGATCTTCGGACATGTGGCCGTAGGGGTGCCCCGCCCGGATTGCGGCTTCGCATGCCGCCGCAAGCGACTTGCGGTCACGAAAATCGCGCACCTGCAGCGCCGGATGATAAATTACGTCCACGCGGCCCTGTCGCGACTGGCCCAGCACATCCCGGAATGAGGTCACAAACTCCGCGTTTCCCCACCATCCGTAAAACCGCGGATCTTGCCCGGCAGGTGCGTGATACACCAGGGTGACAGGCTGAACCGCGTAGGCACCCCCCGATCCCGCTTGAAAGAACGCAGCAAAAAGCGTTGATTTGAAAGGCAAAACCCGCATTCCATCGCTCGACGTGCCTTCCGGGAAAAACAGCAAAGGCTGACCCGCCGCCAGACGCTGTTCCAACGCCTGCTGATGCACCTTTGCCTCGGACGTCTTGCGCTCGATGAACAGAGTCCCCGTCGCCCGTGCAAGCCAACCGATGAAGGCCCAGCCCGCAACCTCGGCCTTGGCTACGAAATAGACACGTTCATGGGCGTTCAGAACAAAGATATCCAGCCACGACACATGATTTGAAATTGTCGCCCCCGGCGCGGGTCGTCCATGAACAGTCACGCGCAAGCCAATGATCCACAAGGCAATTTTGCAGACTGCCTGTGTGATGTAGGGCGACCACGGCCTGCGTTCGCCAAAAACCGGGCGTTCGATCAGACGAAGGGCAAGCAGGATCGCCAAACCGGTGAAGGCGACCAATCCCAAGGCAATAGCCCGCAGCGCCACGCGGACCATGCGGCCCGCGCCGGGCAGTGCGACGTCCATCGGAACCGAACGCCACTCTGTCACGCGACACCTTCGGCATGGCTGACGTAATACCGACGCTGCCGTTCCGGCAGAAGCGCGGTATCCATCACAAGGCACACGTCAATCGTATTGAACACCCGGTCAACATAGACGCCCTCTCCCACATAACCGCCCAGCCTCAGATACGCCTTGATCAGCGCGGGCATCGCCTGCATCGCCCTCAGACGGCCCTCGGCAGATAGATCAGTGAACGGCACAGTTACGCATCCCGGCTGTGCAACAGGCCGCAAATCGGGCGGCGCCAGATGTGCGTGCCGCAGATAGCCAAGCGCGTGCTGATGCACCCCGATGTCGGTGCCGTGAAAACTTGCTACACCAAACAGGATGTCGATCCGGCGCTCCAGCACATAGGCGGCCAATCCGGTCCAAAGTCGGTGCATCACGACCCCGCCCCTGTGATCGGGATGCACACAGGACCGCCCAAGCTCCAAAAGCCGCCGCCCTGTTGACCGCAGGGCCGACAGATCAAATTCGCTTTCAGAATAGAAATGGCTGACACCACCCTGCCCGATCCGTTCCCCGGGCAGCAGGCGATAGACACCGATCACCCCTTCGACTGGTGCATAGCGGTCGACAAGCAACAGATGGTCGCAGACGACATCGAAGGCATCCCGCTCCAGCCGATTTTCGTGATCGACAAGCGGCCCATCCCCGCCCAACTCCTCGACAAACACACGGTAGCGGAGGCGTTGCGCGGCACGCACATCGGCCTGGGTCCGGGCAAGGCGCACCTCAAACCTGTCATTGGCCAAAATCATCCCACAACCCTGCCGTCCTGCCACCCTGACCGTTACCTAGGTGCTGTCGTGCAGGCGCGCAACCTTTGCTGACTGGCGCACACCGGATGGATGTTCCACTACAAACAACGCAATCACAGATTGCATGTCGCAGGGCAGCACCCTATCAAAAGATCACGGGGACGTCGTCACCCGATCAAGATCAACTCTGGTGCCGTCAATCACCACCTTGCCGCGATGTTCAAAATTCACTGTGATGCGTGACCCGATCTTTGACTGCACCTGCCCGATGCCCCAGTCGGGCGCCTGCCGATTGCGCACAAGATCGCCCGGTTCCAGAAATTCGTTCACAGTCCAGCCCTTCACAAGGATCGTTTGATGCCGCTTGAAACCGCTGACCTGACGGCACTGATCGGTTCCCGGATCTGCCATGACCTTATCAGCCCCGTCGGGGCCATCAGCAACGGTATGGAATTGTTGCAGCTTGAGGCTGGAAACACCACTCCGGAAATGACACTGATCACCCAAAGCGTCGCCAACGCTTCGGCGCGTATCCGGTTTTTCCGTATCGCTTTTGGCGAGGCTGCCCCGGGGCAGACAGTGTCACAGACCGAAGTCCGGTCAATTCTGTCCGATCTGCAGGCGGGCGGGCGTCTGACGTTCGAGTGGAGCGGCACAAACGATCTGTCCCGCCAAACAGCGAAGCTCACCTTTCTGATGATCCTGTGCCTTGAATCCGCCCTGCCTTACGGCGGCACTGTCGCCTTTGACGGGGGTGACATGCAGGCACGCCTTGTCGGCAGATCGCCGCGCGCACGGATCGACGAAGGCCTGTGGGAAATTCTTCGGGACGGCATGACCCCGCCCGGCATCACACCGTCTCAGGTGCATTTTGCCTTGCTTGCCGCCGAAATGGCACGGCAGGACCGCCGCGCCACCCTTTCCTTCCCCACGGGTGAAATCATCTTCGACTTCTGACCCGGGCGTAGTTACCCCAACATCCGCGACACCATTTCCGACAGATCCGCGCTCAGCCCCGGCGCGCGCTGGATGCGGAGAAGTTCACCCCGCATCAGGGCCTGACGATCCGCATCATACCGCCCCCAGGTTTCAAATGCCGTCGAAACGCGCGCCGCCGTTTGTGGATTAAGCGGGTCAAGCCGGATCAGCCAATCCGCAAGCAGCCGGTAAGACGCCCCGTCCGCCGCATGGAAACCTGCGTGATTGGCCGCCAGCGCCCCCAGCACCGCGCGGAACCGGTTCGGATTTTTCCAGTCAAAGGCTGCATGTTGGGTCAGCCGCAGCGCCGTCGCGGCTGTCTGGTCCGGCGCGGCATGGCTGACCTGCAGGCTGAACCATTTGTCCATGACCAGCCGGTCCCCCTTCCACCGTGCCTCGAACCGCGCCAGTTCGGCCTGACCCGCGCCAATATCCAGAAGGCACGACAAGGCCCCGCCTTCCTCGGTCATGTTGTCGGCCCGCGCAAAGGCGTCCCGTGCCGCCCGCCCGCCATCCAGCCTGCTTTGATACCCCAATGCCGCAAGCCGCAGGGCACGCCGCCCCGCCGCCCGCGCGCCCGGCGAATAGGGCCCCGGCTCTGCCAGACTTTCAATCAAACCCGGCAAGGATGGCCCAAGACGCGCCGCCAAAGCGTCGCTCAGACGCCGGCGTGCATCAAATATCGCCGCGGGATCAGGGACGTGGCCTGCGGCATACAGGGTTTGCGCCATGTCATCCTCGCCGGGGCTGCGCAGCACCATCGCGCGAAACGCCGGATCAAGGCTTTCATCCATCACCACATGCGCCATCGCATCAAGCCAGTCCGGCCCCGCCACCGCCCCTTCGATGATCATGCGGGCCAACACGTCCTTGGCCAGACTGCGCCCCGCTTCCCATTTGTTGAACGGGTCAGTGTCATGCGCCAGAAGAAACGCCCGGTCCTGCGCGTTGACGGCGTGATCAAGCACCACTGGTGCCGAAAACCCGCGCAGGATGGACAGCACGGGCCGCGTCGCGAGGCCCGGAAAATCGAAACTTTGCTGCGCCTCGGTCAATTCAAGAACGGTCGTCGGCAGCACCTCGACCCCGTTCGGATTAAGCAACCCGATGGCCACGGGGATGACTTTGGGCTGCTTGTCGGGCTGGCCCGGCGTGGGCGGATTGACCTGTTCCAGATGCAGCCGATAAGTGCCACCGGCCCCCGCCCCGACCCATTCTTCCGCCACCTTGATCTGCGGCGTCCCGGCCTGCGAATACCACCGTTTGAACTGTGCAAGATCACGCCCCGTCGCATCCTGAAACACCGCCAGCCAATCTTCGATGGTGGCTGCCTGCCCGTCATGCCTGTCAAAATACAGGTCGAGTGCCCGCGCATAAGCCTCATCGCCCACCAGTCGCTTGAGCATGCCAATCACCTCGGCACCCTTTTCGTAGATCGTCGCCGTGTAGAAATTGTTGATCTCGACAAAGCTTTCGGGCCGCACCGGATGCGCCAGCGGCCCGCCATCCTCGCGGAACTGCCGGGCCCGCAGGGTCAGCACATCGTCGATGCGCTGCACTGCGTGGCTTCGCATGTCGCCCGAAAACTGCTGATCGCGAAAAACGGTCAGCCCCTCTTTCAGACACAACTGGAACCAGTCGCGGCAGGTGATGCGGTTTCCCGTCCAATTATGGAAATATTCGTGCGCGATAATCGCCTCGATATTGGCAAAGTCGGCATCGGTCGCCGTTTCGGGGCTCGCCAACACGTAACGGGAATTGAAGATGTTCAACCCCTTGTTCTCCATGGCTCCCATGTTGAAATCATCGACGGCCACAATGTTGAAAACATCAAGATCGTATTCGCGGCCATAGGTTTCCTCGTCCCACTTCATCGACCGGATCAGACTGTCCATCGCATAGGCACAGCGGTCCTGATCGCCGGGCCGGACCCAGATGTTCAGATCCACCTGTCGCCCCGACATCGTCGTGAACCGGTCCGAATGGGCCACCAGATCGCCCGCGACAAGCGCAAACAGATAGGCGGGTTTGGGCCACGGGTCTGTCCATTCTGCCCAGCCTGCGCCCTGCCCCGTGGGGTTGCCGTTCGACAACAGAACCGGCGCATCGCTTTCAATGCGGACATGGAACCGTGCCATCACGTCCGGGCGGTCTGGATAATACGTGATCTTGCGAAACCCTTCCGCCTCGCACTGGGTGCAATACATGCCATTCGACATGTAAAGCCCTTCCAGCGCCGTGTTCCCCTCCGGTGCTATCTCGACTTCGGTTTCAAGCACGAAGGCGCCCTCGGGCACGTCCGCCGCCGCAATTGTCATGCCCAGCGCATCGCACGTCGCAGGAACGGCCTGCCCTGTGACCAGAACTGACACCAGCGTCAGGTTTTCGCCATTCAAAAACAGATCGTGCCGCCCCGGACGCGCTGAATTGGGCCTCATCGACAACCGAGCTGACACGCGTGTCGCCTTGGATGCCAGACGAAACGTCAGATCGACCTGAGCGATTTCATAGGGATACGGCTGGTAATCGGACAAATGAATGGTGCGCGGCTGATCGGTCATGGCGTTCTCCCTTTTCCTGCAAGCTAGCCAAGGGCGGCGCAGGCGCAAGGCGTTTGGTGGCTGCCCCGCCGTCAGAAAAAATGCGGGTTCGACCAGGCACGCTTGCCCGCCGCATCGATCACCGTCACCCGGACCCAGCCCGAATTGCGAAACCGCTCCAACGACAAAGATGCCCGCGTCATCGAATGACCATGCACCGCGCGCGCGGCTGTCCCCGCACCCTGCACGATCATGCTGGCACAGGCCGACATCTCCACTTCCACCGAAGTCTCCGTGATCCGCACATCATACAGTTGCGGGCCCTGCGTCGAATAGAAATGCCCGGCTTTCAGCGCGGAAAGCAGGGCTTCGGGCGCGTTCGCCTGCGCCTTGACCATGACCCAGCCGCCAAAATGGTCAGGTTCACTGAAATGCGCGTCATCCGTAGCGATCAGGGTCACCCTTCGCCCTTCCGTCAGCAAAAGATCAGCGATGCCAAAACCATCAGGCCGGTCACAGCCCATGGCGCACCCGTGGTTATACACCTCGACAGCATGGGCCGCCGTGATGCCACGCGAGTCGTTCAGCGTCAGACCAGACCACTGCGGATGCGCAATCGCCACAAACGCCCCCGCAGCCACGGCCCTCGACGCAAGTTCATTGGCCGTTTCCTGCCCCGGCTTGACCTGAAAATCCGGGCTGTCGGGCGGTGCGAAATCGGCAGGCAAGCCCACCGCCAACAGGTGCCACAACTCGCCATTGGCCATCGCCCCCGAATGAAGTTCCGCGCCCAGAATGGTCGTGAACCCAAGCCCCCGAAACGGCAGCGTATCGACAATGGGGTAACCGAACTGCCCGATGAAATGATCGGTCAGCGCCAGAAAATCATAACCTTCCGCCGCATACCGACGGCACACCTCGGCCGGGTCCAGAACGCCGTCCGACCGCGTCGAATGCGTATGAAGATTGCCCCGCCAGAATGTTCCGGGTGCTGCGAAAGCGGGCAAGGTTACAATCATTTTACGTCCTTTGGTACCAATACCAGCATGCTACAACCATTTCCTCCACTTGAAATATAAGTAGGTGGTCAGCGCAGATGCGATCATCAGCACAATCGCAAAAGGATATCCCCATGGTTTTGCCAGTTCGGGCATATGAACAAAGTTCATGCCGTAAACGCTCGCAATCAGGGTTGGCGGCAAAAACAGCACCGCGACCACTGATACAATCCGAACCGTGATGTTTTGTGACAGGTTGATCATCCCCAGCGTCGCATCCGACGCAAGGCCTACGCGTTGCGACAGAAAGTCGGAATGCACTTCCAACGCTTGGATGTCGCGCGTCATGGCCTTGACCGCCGCCTTCATCTTGTCGTTCCGGCCGCGATCCGTCACGCCCAGAAGAAAAAAACCAAGCGCACGCTCGATGGTCAGCAGTGACAGGCGAACCTTGCCCACCAAATCACCTTGCCGACCCACCTTTTCCAGCGCGGCCTGCAAAAGGGCGGGCGATTTCGGTTTGCCATTGGATTGGAACACCTCGCCGCTCACCTCATCAAGGGCGCGCCCCACCCCTTCCAGAAGGTCGGCCAGGCGCGCAATGATCTCATCGATCAACCCGACAAAGATCAGATCGGGCGTGGCACAGCCCATCGGCGACTTGTCGGCACGCTCGGGAAACGTCTCGAACGGGCGCGGCGCGTGGTGACGGACAGTGACCAGCCGATTGGCATTCAGCAGGAACGTCACCGGCCCGGACATCTGCACCTTGGACACAGACAGGCCGGGCAAGACCACTGTCATGACATCGCCATCCGCCTCACGGTAAAGACGGCTTGAAATCTCGATCTCTTCCATGTCCTCAAGCGTGGGCACCGTCACGCCAAAAGCCTCTACCGCCGCTGTCTGCGCTGGCATCGGTTGGTACAGGTCAATCCACACCGCATCGCCCAGCGGCTCGTCCGGCCCCATCGCGCGCAATCTCGAACCGTCTCGGCGATAGGCGAACAGCATTGGCGTTTCCTTGTGATGCCTGACCAGACTTGCCAATTTTGCGTCCAAAGGTCGAGAGGTCACTTTACGCTTGAACCTGCGCCCGGTTGCCATATCTGCACGGCATCAAACGGCCCGGGCAATGCCCAAACTCAACAAAGGCAGTCAAAGCAATGATCCAGGCCCCGCCTGCCACCGCTGGCAGCGATTTCGACCCTGCCCGCCTGCGCCATGCCTTCGGTCAATTTGCAACGGGCGTCACCGTCATCACCACCATGACGGAAAGTGGCCCCGTCGGGATCACAGCCAACAGCTTTACATCCGTTTCACTCGATCCGCCGCTCGTCCTTTGGTCGCCTGCGCGGGCGTCGTCACGCTTTGCTGCCTTTGCCGCCGCCCGAAATTTTTCCATTCACGTCCTGGCCGAGCATCAGGCCGATCTGAGCGCGCGGTTCACGCGCGGCGGGGCCGGTTTCGACGGGCTGGCCTTCGGGCGCTCGACCGAAGGGTCACCGCTTTTGCCCGGCGCGCTGGCGCGGTTCGACTGCACCTTGCACAGCACCCACGATGGCGGCGACCACCTCATCATTCTCGGCCGCGTGTTGCGGCTCGACACAGCGCCGGGCCGCCCGTTGGTGTTCGCCCAAGGCGCCTATGTCGGGCTGGCCGAACGCTGACCTATCCGCGCCCGATAAAGGGCATGTTGGTGGCCATGATCGTCATGAACTGGATGTTGGTTTCCAAGGGCAGGTCCGCCATATGAATGACGGCGTCCGCCACCTGTCGCACGTCCATCAACGGCTCCACACGGATTGCCCCATCGGCCTGCGGAACGCCCGTCGCCATCGCGGCCGCCATATCCGTCGCCGCGTTCCCGATGTCGATCTGCCCACAGGCAATGTGATAGGGCCGCCCGTCCAGTGACAGGCTGCGCGTCAACCCGGTGACCGCGTGTTTCGACATTGTATAGGGGGCCGAACCAAAGCGCGGCACATGCGCCGAGATAGACCCGTTGTTGATGATGCGCCCGCCTTGCGGGGTTTGCCGCCGCATCCGTGCAAAGGCCGCGCGGGCGCACAAAAACATGCCGGTGATGTTCACATTTGACAGGGCAAGCCAGTCTGCCACTGAAATCTCGTCAATCGGCGCGCCTTTCAGACCCATGCCTGCGTTGTTGAACAACACATCGATATGACCCCACGCATCAACCGCACGCTCAAAAGCCTGTTCCACCCCGTCCGCATCCGTCACATCGCAGGGCAGGATCAGCGCGCTCGCATGCCCCTGTGCCGTTTCGGCCAGCGCATCCTCGCGGCGGCCCATCAAGCCCACCTGCCAGCCTTTTGTCAGAAACGCCCGTGCCGTGGCGCGGCCAATCCCCGTTCCGGCACCTGTAATCAGGATCGTCCTATTCATCGCCACCCTCGCATGCCGGCATTGTCATCACTTGCCCTCATTTCCTGCACTGTTCGTGGGGCGGGGCGGCAGTGTCAAGCAATGCCATTTTTTGACCATTCCAACGCGCCTAAACCAAATGTCTATGACGGGGTATCGTCACCGCACGCCCTTAAACCTTGGGTCTATTGACCCGGTCCCGCGCGCCCGCAGGATGACCCGCAACATCAGACCAAAAGGGCAGACAGATGACTGATATCGCAGGCGACACCTCTACCACCGCCACCATCACGACCACAGGCACAACCGCGTCGGCGCTTGAAACCAACCTTGATCAGGATTGGTTTCGCATCGACCTCGCGGCAGGGCTGACCTATGATTTCGCCCTGTTCGGCGATGGCAGTGCCACATCGCTTGACACCGGAACAATCAGGATCCGCGACAGTTTCGGCAACATCCTCAGTTCCGTCGGCAAGAACGGCGTGGTCGACATCACGGCCACCACCACCGGCACTTACTTCATTTCCGTCGAAGATCTGCAGGGCGACAACGCCGCCGAGGGCAACTACATCATCCGGTCGCGCATGGATGATCTGATCGTGAACAACATCACCACGACATCGTCGATCACCGCAACCGGCCTGACCGAAGGCGTGCTTGGGCAGGAAGGTGATTCCGACTGGTATCGCGTGACCCTCACCGAAGGCTTCAGTTACAGCTTTGCGCTTTCTGGAACAGGCGGCACCGACAGCCTTGATGACGGGCGCATCCGGATTCTCGATGCCAGCGGCGTCTCGCTTGGCAGCGCCACGTCGGCGGCGCTTGCCTACAGCGCACTGGCCAGCGGAACGTATTATATCGAGGTGGTCGATGCAGGAATAGGTGACGACGCCGCCGAGGGGCGCTTTCGCGTCGATACCCGGTTTGGCGATACGGTTGTCCGAAATACCAACACCAACATCACCCTTGCCGAAGGGGGCCGTCTGACCAATGCGATCGACGCCTTGGGCGACAGCGACTGGTTCCGCTTTAACGCGCGGGACGGGTTCACTTATACCTTCTCGCTGACAGGCACCGGCGGCGCGGCAGCGCTTGACGATAAACGCCTGACGGTGCGCGATGCAGACGGTGATGTCATCGCCACCTCAAGCGTCGATGGCACCGTCCGCGTGACCGTCCGCGCCGATTCGACCGGCCCCTTATTCATCGACGTGCAGGGCGCAGGCAGCGATCAGGGACGGTATCAGATATCCGCCGTCTCAAACGTGCCGACCCTGACCGGCACGGCCAACGCCGACTATCTGGCAGGGGGCAGCAATGCGACGCGGATCAGCGGCCTTGCAGGCGGCGACCAGCTTTTCGGCAACGGCGGTCGTGACAGGCTTGATGGCGGGTCCGGGAACGACAGCCTGACCGGCGGGGCAGATCGCGACACATTCGTCTTCTCCCGCGGTGACGACCGCGACCGCATCCTTGATTTCAGGAACAACATCGACGTGATCCGCCTTGAGGATCTTGGCATCGGATCGGTGCGCGCCGCACTCGCCAAGGCGGATCAGGTTGGCCGCAATGTGGTCTTCGATTTCGGACAGGGCGACGTTCTGACTGTCCTTGGCGTCACCAAAGCGCAACTGTCCGACGACTTGATCTTCGGCTGACCCCAACGCCCCCGGCCTGCCCAGCAGGCCGGGACGCCAATAAAGGCACCAGACCGAAATGAGTGAATTTTTGGTGCCCCCATACGGATTCGAACCGCAGACCCTCTGATTACAAATCAGATGCTCTACCAGCTGAGCTATAGGGGCATTGGCCGCTCAGATAACGTGTCAGATGCGGTCTGGCAAGGGGTCAATGGCGCTGCGTTCTGGCCAGAAGGTGCACTGCAACCAGACCGACGGCCATGACCAGCAGGGCGGCGGGCGCTGCGTCGTTCAACCGCTCCAGACTCGCCTCCTCATAGACGCGGGTGGCCAAGGTGTTGAAATTGAATGGCCGCAGCAATAGCGTCGCGGGAAGTTCCTTGACGCAGTCGACGAACACCACCAGCAACCCCGTGGCCAGCGGCCCGCGCAGCAACGGCAGATAGATCGCGCCAAGCGTGCCCCCGGCGCTGCGTCCCAAAGTGCGTGCTGCAAGCGCAAGATTCGGGGCAACCCGGCCGACCCCGGCATCGACCGACCCCTGTGCCACGCCGAAAAACCGCACCAGATAGGCGATGATCAGTGCGGCCGATGTGCCCGTCAGCAACAATCCCGGATCATGGCCAGTCGCCGCCAGCACAGCATCCGCCACCCGGTGATCCAGCGCCGCGAGCGGGATCAGCAGGCCAAGAGCAAGCACCGCACCCGGGGCCGCATAGCCCAGCGTGGCAACAGGCAACAACAAACGCGGCAACCTGCGCCCCGACAGCCGCGTGCCATACACCAGCACCACCGCCCCCATCACCGTCAAGACAGCCGCCACCCCGCTGACCACCAGCGTGTTCACCAACGCGTCGATCAGCCCTGGCGAAATCCATCCTGCAGGGTTCAGCAGGGCGTGACGCAGCATCACCGCCACCGGCAGCACGAAACCGATGGCAAAGGGCAGCAGACAGAACAGGCAGGCGAACCATCTGGCAGCGGGGCCAAGATCGGCCTGATCCACCGGACGGTCCCGCCGCGACAGGCTGTGATGCCGCATCCCCTTTCGGCCCGCCCGCTCCATCCCGATCAGCACGAAGATCAGCGCCAACACCAGAACGGCAATCTGCGCGGCCCCACCGGCATTTCCTGCCGTCAGCCATGTCGTGAAGATACCCGTGGTCAGGGTCTGCACCCCGAAATGCGTCACGGTGCCGTAGTCGGCCACCGCCTCCATCAACGCAAGCGTGACACCTGCGGCAATCGCAGGCCGCGCCAGCGGCAGCCCCACGCGCCAGAACAGCCGCCACGGCCCGCAGCCAAGCGCGCGTGCCACATCATGCGCCGTCCCCGACTGATCCCGAAACGCCGTGCGCGCAAGGAAATAGACATAGGGTGCCAACGCGGCCGCCAGCACAATGATGGCCCCTGTCCGCGACCGTATTTCCGGAAACCAGTAGTCGCGCGCCGACGTCCACCCCATCGCACCGCGCAAGGCCGTCTGCACCACGCCGGCATAGTTCAGAAAATCGACAAGCGCATAGGCCCCCACATAAGCCGGAATGGCGAGCGGGAACAAAAGCCCGACATCGAACAACCGCCGCCCCGGAAAGCGGTAATTGGTGACAAGCCACGCCGTTCCGGTGCCGAAAATGCAGGTCAGCACGCCAACGCCTGCCATCAGGATCAGGGTGTTTGCCAGATACCGCGGCAAAACGCTGGCCAGAAGATGCGGCCAGATGTTTTCGGCGGGATGGAATGCGATCCAGATCACAGACAGGATAGGGGCAACCACCAGCGCCGCCATCACAAAAGCCGCGAATCCCCAGGGCTCGGGCAACAACCAACGCACCCCAAAAGGCGCAGGTGTTTTTATCTGAGTGTTTTTGTCAATCATCCTGACGGCAGCCCTACCGCAAACCGGTTTGCCTGTCCAGATTTCCCCCGTTAAACTCTAAAACGCTAACCTGTGGCAGTGTCACGTTCAGGCGGGCACATGCTGAAAGGGCGCAATGCGTATCATCTATCACCTTGGCGTGCATTGCACCGATGAAGAACGCCTGGTGAAATGCCTGTTGAACAACCGCGCGGCGCTGGCGCGCGAGGGTATCGTCGTGCCCGGCCCGGCCCGGTATCGCACCCTGTTGCGCGACACTGCGTCCAGTCTGAATGGCCGCACCGCCAGCACGGATACCGAACAACTGATCCTTGACGAAATCTTGGACGAGGTGGAAGACCCCCGCCGCATCATCCTGTCATGGGATAACTTTCTCGCGTTTCCGCAATGGGCGCTGCGCGGGGCCTTCTACATGACGGCGGGCGCACGAATGCGGTCCATCTGCCGCATTTTCCCCAATTGCGAGGCCGAGTTCCATCTGGCGATCCGCAACCCCGCCACCTTTCTGCCTGCCCTGATGGCAAAACAGCCCGACCGCCCCTATCTTGACGTGATGGACGGCGTTGATCCGCGTGATCTGTTCTGGTCAGAAACGATACAGGATCTGGCAACCGAAAACCCCGGCGTGCCGATTCATGTGTGGTGCGACGAAGACACGCCAATGATCTGGCCCGAAATCCTGCAGGCCGTGTCAGGCCACAGCGATGATCTGACACTGGAAGGCACAGACGCGCTGCTCGCGTCCCTGCTCACCTCACATGCCATGGGGCGCTACCGTGATTTCGTGGCCCGCCGCAAGCCGCGCGACGTGGCGCACAGACGCAAGATCGTGGCAACGTTTCTGGCAAAACTCGCCCTGCCGCAGCGCATGGAAATGACAGTCGATCTTCCGGGGTGGACGGCGGAACTGGCCGAAACCCTGACGCTTCAATTTGATGAAGACCTGGCCCGGATCGCGGCCATTCCCGGTGTCACGCTGACGCTGCCCTAGGGCTTTACACCATGCCCAGCGCGGACTTGTACAGTTCCAGCACCGCTTCTTCCTCGGCAATGTCATCGGGCTTGCGCTTGCGCAACGCCACAACCTTGCGCAGCACCTTGGTGTCATAGCCGCGCCCTTTGGCCTCGGCCATCAGTTCTTTCTGGTTTTCGGCAACGTCGCGTTTTTCCGCTTCGAGTTGTTCATACCTTTCGATGAACTGGCGCAGTTCGTCTGCTGCGATCGTGTAGGTATCCACGCCATCGGCCATCGGGCAACTCCATCCACATTGGGCAAGCCCTGTGCCTAGCGCCATGAATGCGCGGGTTCAAGGGTGGAGTTTTGCACGTCCCGCCACTCAACCCTTGCACCCGGCACGGTCGCACAATAGGGCGGGCGCGGGACGCTAAAGGGGGCTTAAAATGCAGGTATTGGTGGTTTTGGGTGCAGTCATTGCCCTGGCAGGGGTGGCCGGGTTGTTCTGGTGCGTGCGCGTCGTCGTCAAGGCGCGGCGCGAGGCAAAGGATGACGATGACTTGCGCATCCGTCTGCAAAAGGTGGTTGCCCTCAATCTGGCAGCACTGGGCGTGTCGGCGCTTGGCCTCATGCTGGTCGTCGCGGGCATCGTGCTGGGCTGACCCGCGCATTAACCCGTGCGAATCGTGGCCGGCCGCGGTATCATCGCCCGGTCAGGAGCGACCATCATGCCTACCGACGTCGCGGCCTTTTTTGATGAGCCGACAAACACCGTCACCTATGTTGTGCGCGATCCGCAGGGCAGCGCCTGCGCTGTAATCGATTCCGTTCTCGATTTCGATTACGCCTCCGGTCGGACAGATACGCGATCCGCCGATGCAGTGGTGGCCCATATCCGGGAACGCGGGCTTGATCTGCAATGGGTGCTCGAAACCCATGTCCACGCCGACCATCTGTCGGCAGCGCCCTATCTGCAGGACCAACTTGGCGGCAAGATCGGGATCGGCGAAGCCATCACGCAGGTGCAACACACCTTTGGCAAGATCTTCAACGAAGGCACCGCGTTCCAGCGTGACGGGTCGCAGTTCGATGCCCTGTTTGCAGACGGCGACAGTCTGATGATCGGGCAGATGCGGGTTGACGTCATGCACACCCCCGGCCACACCCCCGCCTGCATGACCTATGTGATCGGCGACGCGGCCTTTGTGGGCGACACCCTGTTCATGCCTGACTTCGGCACGGCGCGCTGCGACTTTCCGGGCGGTTCTGCCGCCGTCCTTTACGATTCGGTGCAGCGTATTCTGGCCCTGCCCGACAACACCCGCATCTTCGTGGCACACGACTACAAGGCCCCGGGGCGTGAGACGTTCGCTTGGGAAAGCACCGTCGGCGCGCAAAAGACGCTGAACGTGCATATCGGTTCTGGACGGTCGCGCGATGATTTCGTAGCCCTGCGCGAAACGCGGGACGCCACGCTTCCCATGCCCCGCCTTATCATCCCGTCATTGCAGGTGAACATGCGCGCGGGCCAGTTGCCCGAACCCGAGGCGAACGGCACCCGGTATCTGAAGGTTCCCTTGAACGGGCTGTAAGCCTGTGATCCAACACTTCCGGTAACGGGGGATATCGACATGGCGACAGACTGGCTTTGGGGGCTTGTAGGCGGTCTGATGATCGGCACCGCAGCGGCGATCTATCTTCTGGTTAACGGGCGCATCATGGGGGCATCCGGCATCCTTGGCGGATTGGTTGATGGATCGGGGCGCGGCACCAAGGGTGAAAGGCTGTCCTACATCGGCGGGCTGATCGCCGTGCCGGCCGTGATGGCGGCGGGCGGCCTTGTTGCGCAGACCAACCTCACAGGTTCGTTCGGCATCATCGTGGCGGCAGGGCTTCTGACCGGATTGGGAACGCGCCTCGCCGGTGGGTGCACGTCTGGCCACGGCGTTTGCGGCATCTCGCGGCTGTCCGTCCGGGGCATCGTTGCCACGATCCTCTACATCGCGGCGGGGGTTGCCGCCGTCGCGGCACTGCGTCTGGGAGGCGTCATCCAATGACGCGGCTCGCGGTTTTTGCAGCCTTGGTGGGCGGCATCTTTGGCGCGGGCCTGCTGGTGTCCGGCATGACGGATACGGCCAAGGTTCAGGGGTTTCTGGATGTCACCGGCACGTGGGACGCAACTTTGATGTTCGTCATGGGTGGGGCCATGCTGCCGATGGCCGTGGCCTGGCGGATCGCAGCACGGCGTCGCATGGCGTATCTGGGAACCCCCTTTCCCGTTCCGGTCACGCACGGCGTCGACCGCAGCCTTGTGATCGGGTCGATCCTGTTTGGCATCGGCTGGGGTCTTGCGGGATTGTGCCCTGGCCCCGCCATGGCGTCAGTTTCCTTTGGCGGCGGGGGAGGAGCGGTCTTTCTTCTTGCAATGGCTGCGGGTATGTTTGCTGCACCCGCCATCAGGGGCCGCCTTGCCGCACCTGCCCACCAAAGGACAACCATGGACATTCGCCGCTTGACCGACAGCTATGCCGTTTCGCCCCAGATCACGCCGCAAGACCTGCCCGAACTCAAGGCGGCAGGGTTCACGACGATCATCGACAACCGCCCTGACCCGGAAATCCCCGGCGACCTGCACGCATCGGTGCTGAAACACGCGGCAGAAGGGCTTGGCCTGACGTTTGTGGTCAACCCCATCATCGGCGGCGGCATGACGATGGATAACGTGACAGCACAGCGCGCGGCGATTGACGCGGCAACCGGCCCGGTGTTCGCCTATTGCGCCAGTGGCAACCGGTCTTCGGTGGTATGGGCGCTGGCGCATGCGGGCCAGATGCCCACCGACGACCTGATCGGGATTCCGGCCCGGTTCGGCTACCAACTGGAAGCCGTGCGTGGGCAGATCGATGCCTTGGCAAAACAAGGCTGACCATCACTGTCAGCCCGGCCTGACCACCCCGCCACCAACATTGGCAACCACGCCCGCCGTCGCATCGGCACCGGTCAGCCTGCGTGAATGCAAAGGCCGGCATCGCGGCGAAAGTCGACAGAATGAATCTGCACCGCGCCGTGGCGTGCCGAAGATATCGACCGTAGCCCTGGCCCATCATCAGAATCGCGTCATGCGTCGCTTGTGAACATCATTCCGGACAGATACCGGCGCGCCGCAGAACCCGGCCCACAGGATTGACCGCGCGCCGGAAACGGAAAAACCACGACCCGATACCCTGCCCCACCCAGCCTGTTTCCAATGGCCTCTAACCTGCCTGCCGCAACCGGGCACCGTCCGGCGCTTCCGCACCGGGCTGGGGCTGCGCTGCGGCCGCGTCCCCCCGTGCCACATGGGCCGGTTCGCAGTTCGCCAGACGCACCGCGCGGTGGCCCCTGTGTTGGCCCAGTCGCCCTTGCGCCATCGGTGCGCCGTCCATCGTTTCAATCAGGATCTGGTCCAGCCCCGCATCCCCCAATGGCAGAACCGACCCTTCCGTCAGCGTCATCACCTGCCCAAGCGGCAGGCGAAGCCGGGCGATGACGGCTTGCAACAGACAATCTGCCGTCATGATCCGTTCCTCCAGCGCCTCGGCGAAACCCGGGCCACTTGGCGGCTCCGCTTCCGCGGACAACAAGGTTTGCGGTTGACGGCCCCGCCCCCTCGCCGGCAGCGCCAGAAGAACCGGCCCCGACTTCACGCCCATGGCAAGGCCCACCTCTGCTGTGATCAGCCGGTACGGCACATCTTCCAGAAGCAACCCCAAAGGCCGCGGATCATCCAGAAACGAGGCATAGCGGTAACCGTCGGCCCAAGGCAGATCGGCATCATGCGAAAGGATCCGCTCCACCCCCTCCATCACAGTATCAATCCACCCCGCCACCATGGCGGCGTCGGTGCGGGTGGGTTTGCGCTGCTGTGCCGGGCCAGGCATCACCTGCCCTAAAGTCTGCACCTCGATCAAACCGGCCAGGACGGGCGGTGACAGGATCAGCACACCCAACCCATCCAGTTGTCCATCCAACACGGCGATCAAAGACCGGTCGGGGATGATGTCAAGAAGTTCGGTCAGCGACGTCTGCTGTGTCACAAGGCCCGTCGCGTCCACCCCCAAGGCCAGACTGTCGCGACTGGCCCGCGCCAGGGCAAGCGGCCAGATACGCGATGTCCCGGCAAGACCATCGGCCCCCTGCTGGGTTCGGGCTGCCGCCACTTTGCGTCGGATCACATCGCCCTGCACACCCCGCCCCCGCCTTGCTGACACCTGTGTCTCAGGCCTGCCAGAAATGGGTTGCCAAATGGTTAGCGCCGTCAGGCCACCTGCCGCAATTGCAGCGGCAGACTGATGCGGAATGCGGCACCACCCTGCCCCGGCAAATAGGCGATGGTGCCGCCAAGGTTGACCATCACCTCCCGGCAAATCGCCAGACCCAGCCCAGCCCCGCCCGTCGACGACTGATCCGCCAGCCGCGAAAACTTCTCGAAGATCAGGGTCTGCGCCGCCTTTGGTATGCCGCTGCCATTGTCGATCATGTCCAACGTCACCTGCCCGCCCCGCTGACGGACGACGATCCGCAGCTCGGGCTCCGCCGCATCGCAGTATTTGCGGGCGTTCGAGACAAGGTTGATGAGCACTTGCGTCAGACGGTCGGCATCCGTGCGCAGGAAAACGGCTTCCAGCGCCGGGTTGCGGTGCACGGCGAAACGCTTGCCGCTTTCCGTTGCAGCAATCGCCCGGTCAATCACATCCGAAAGGCGCACCGGACCGATGTTCAGGCGCACTGTCCCGCTTTCAAGCACGCTGATATCCAAAAGGTCATCCAGCAACCGCGTCAGGCGGATCGCTTCGTCATGGATCAGCCCGGAATAACGTGACGCAAGATCGGCAGGCAGATCCCCCTCGCGCAGCAGTTCCGAAAACGCGCGGATCGACGTCATGGGCGTGCGCAGTTCATGGCTGATCTGGCTCAGGAACGCGTCCTTCTGCACCGAAAGCTGCGTCAGCTTTTCATTGGCTTCGCGCAAGGCGCGGGCGGTTCGGCCCAGTTCGGTCTGCTGCACCTCAAGCTGTGCCGAGTATTCCATGATCTGCGCCGTCTCGTTCGCCACGGCAATCAGGTCTTCCACTGACACCGCCGCCCGCCCGGCAAGCTGCGAAAGCATGGCATGGGCCGTCGCGGCCCCCACGGACCCCGCAAGACGGCGTTCCAGACGGTCAATGAAATCCGGTGTCGGGTCCGGCAGATAGCCGCCCTTCCCCTGTATCTGCGCGCCCTCATGAAAGAAGTTGAGCGCTGCCTCCTCACCAAGAATACGCTGCGCCATGATCAGCAAGGCCTCCGGTTCGGCAGCCCCCTTGTGCCAGCCAAGTGGCCCGGGCTGGTCATTGTCAAAGACGTTGACAAAGGCCAACGCCTGCGCCCGCTCAACAGGGCTTGGGAATGTCAAAAGCGACCCTGCGCAAAAACCCGCAACATTCATCGTCATCGACCAGAACAGGGCATGGATCAGGGGGTCCATATCTTCGACCCAGAACAGTGCCTGTGGCCGCAACCAGGCCCAGCCAAACGGACCATCCGCCATCATCTGCGCCGAAAACACCGCTTCGGCACCAAACGACGGCAATAGCAGCGTATAGACCCATGTCATAAATCCCAACGTCATGCCGATGCCCGCGCCGATACGGGTGGCCCCCCGCCAGAAGATGCCGCCCATCATCGCAGGCAGGGTCTGCGCCACACCGCAAAACGCGATCAGGCCGATGGCGGCCAATGCGCCCGATCCCCCCGACAATTTGTAATAGGCATAGCCCAGCGAAAGTATCCCGGCGATGGACAGACGCCGCGCCATCAGCACCACGCCGCGCACGTCACCGGGCACTGCGGCACGTGGCCCTATTCGCAACCACAAAGGCATGACGATGTGGTTGGACACCATTGTTGACAACGCAATCGTCGCCACGATCACCATCGAAGTCGCGCTGGAAAACCCACCCAGAAACGCAAGCATTGCCAACCCGCCCCGGTCATGCGCCAAGGGAAGTGTCAGAACATAAAGGTCCGGATTGCTGCCCACCGGCATCAGCGCAAGGCCCATTACGGCAATCGGGATGACAAACAGGCTCATCGCCATCAGATACAAGGGGAAGGCCCAGCTTGCAGTCGACAGGTGCGATTCCTGTGTGTTTTCGACGACAATCACCTGAAACATGCGCGGCAGGCACAAGACAGCCGCCCCAGACAGCGCCGTCAATCCGACCCACCGCGATGGTTCAAGCGTCCACCCCGCCATGTCCGAAACGGCGATCCGCTCCATCACCGGACCAACCCCGCCTGCAAGGCCCCAGACGACGAACACACCCACGGCAATCAATGCCACAAGTTTCACCACAGCCTCCACGGCGATGGCGGTGACAACGCCGGCATGCTGTTCGCGCACATCAAGGTTGCGGGTACCGAACAGGATGGTGAACACCGCAAGCCCGACCGCCACCCAAAAGGCAATCTGCGCCGGATCACGCACCGGGTTGGCCGGGTCGGCGGCGGTGGCGAAAACCTGAAACGACAGGGTCACCGATTGCAATTGCAACGCGATATAGGGTGTTGCCGACAACACGCACAACAGCGTGACGATCACGCCAAGCAACGTGGATTTGCCATACCGCGATGAAATCAGGTCGGCGATGGACGTGACGCGCTGCTGCCTGCCAATCCGTACCAGTTTGCGCAGCACCCACCACCATCCGACAAAGACAAGCGTCGGCCCAAGGTAGATCGTGACGAATTCCAGCCCCGACCGCGCGGCATAGCCGACCGCGCCGTAAAACGTCCAGGCAGTGCAATAGATCGACAGCGACAAGGTATAAACCACGGGCGTGCGCAGCCAGCGCGCTCCCTTGGGGCCAGCCCGCTGTTCCACCCAAAAAGCCACCAGAAACAGGATCAGCACATAGGTCAGACAGGACAGCACGATCAGGCTGAAGGGAATCATTCCTTGTCCCCCGCCCCGGCGGGGTCGTCGCCACGGGTGTCCTGCCGCAGCCGACGCGACAGAATGGCAGCAAGGATCACAAGAATCCCCCAGACACCGAACACATAGATCGCATCGCGCGCCAGATCGCGCGGCTGCCCCGGTGCAGGTTCCCACAACAAGGGCAGCAGAAACAGAAAGGCACCCAGCACCGGCACAAGCCGGGCCGCATCGCGCAGACGCCGCACGCGGTAACTTCGCCGGGCAACAAACATCGGGCCTGCGGGCCGTTTCACTGCGTCACCAGATCTTGCACCGCCGCAAGAAAAGCGGCGTTTGAAAAGGGTTTCGCCATGAACAGACTGGCGCCCGCGTGTTCTGCCGCCTCGCGGTCGCGCGCCTGCCCCTTGGCCGTCAGCATGATGACGGGCAGCGCCGCCAGCGCCGCCACCGCCCGCACCGATTTCAGCACATCAAGCCCGCTTTGCCCCGGCAGCATCAGGTCAAGAATGACAAGATCCGTCCGGTTCGCCAGAATATCGGCCAAGGCCTGATCCCCGTTCGAAAGCCAGCGCACGCCAAACCCCGCGCGGGTCAAAAGGTAACGGATCGCCTCGGCAATGTTGGGTTCGTCCTCGATCAGCAGAACCTGTTGCTCCATTGTGACGCGCGGTCCTTCCGTCAGGTTGACCCGCAATATCCGCCGAAACCCGCTGGCTGTCAAAAGCCAAGCACGGGGCCGCTTTTCTGGCCCATCAGCACCGATGGTTCGCGCCGCGCCTCACAGTCGACCTGAACGCAGATGCGGCAGGTGGTGCCCACCGCAAACGGCTGTCGCGCGTCAGACGGCACCGTTGTCACGGGTTGAATCAGCATGGCGGCATCGCACATGTCGGGCGCGCCGAAATGCGTGGGTCGCACCGGCTGCGCATAGGCGCGCAGCAGATAACGGGACGGCCCCGCCCGCCCGGTGACAGCTACCTGCTGCTCAACCGCCGTCATCGGACGGCGCAGCGCCGTGAACAGCGGCCACAGCGGGCAACTGGCCCCAAACCGGGGGATGGCAAAACCCGCCGCGGGCTTGCGAAACACCAACCCCCCCGAAGCGTCACAGATCACAAGGCCAAGGACCGACCCCGGCAAGGTCGCGATCCGCCGGAATACCGCCAGCGTATCCGCCCCCAACCGCGCCGCGATGCGCAACGGGTCGGGCCCGAATTCACCTATGGCCGCCTGCATCTGCGCCATGGGAAGGGCAGCCACATCCGCCGCCGCGCGCAACACAACCGCCCGCGCCATCGACCGCGCGGCGGTGGATTGCAGCGTTTCAGCATCGGCCAGCACCGCGTCCAGCGCCCCCTCTTCCAGCCCCGCCAGATGCCAGCCCTGTGCGGCCAGCCATCTGTCCAGTTCTTCGTGTGGCGTGCCAACCTGTGCAGCCTCACCCCCCTCGAACCCGTCAAGATAGGCCGTCAACGCCTCGGCCCCGCGCGCCATCCGTTCGGAATCGTCATGCAGATTGCGGTAAAACCGCGCCTGCCAATCGGCCTCGATATCCGGCGTTTCCACAAGGATCGCAGCCGTCGATCGCACGGCACTCAGTGCCGACAAAAGATCGTGGAGCGTATGGCTGAGATAGGGGTCGTGATCCAGCCTGTCATTCAACGCCGCAACTGTCCGTTCCGCCAGCGCAACCCGCCCCGCCAGTTGCGCCATGGCCTGCGCCCAGCCCGGAAATCGAAGAACGAATTCGTCGATGCGGTCAATCTCGGCTGATGTGCCAATCGCCCCGTCGCGCAAGTCCTGCGTCAATCCGGTTTCATCCGGGCCGCTCAGATCGTCGGGCGTGCAGCCCAGCACCTCGGCCAGACGCGTCAACCCCTGCGCCGATACCCGGCGCCGATTGTGTTCGATCAGGTTCAGATAGGATGCCGACATCCCCGCCCGCGCCGCCACGTCGGATTGCAGCAGCCCACGGCCCTGCCTCTGATCCCGCAGGCGGCTTCCGATCAGGCGGGACAACGCCATTCAGGTATCCCCCACAAAGGATTTACAAACCAAAGTCATCTTTACACAACACTGTCAAAATGAAAACGGCGCGCCGGGTTGCTCCGGCGCGCCGCGATTAAAAAAACCTGTACGGGGTTACTGCAGCGCCTTGTCCGTGATGACGCTTGTCCAGGCACCCGTGGGTGCTGCCGTGATCACCGGGTCAGACCCGCCCGCCATCAACGTGGCCACAGTCCGTTCGGCCGCAGCAACGTCAAGCGTGCCGTTCGAACCAGCGGTCAGCTTGGCCACTTCGCCCATCATCCGCTTTTGATGTTCCTCGGTCTGCGCGCCTGTTTCGTCATTCTCCAGAACGATCATCGCGGCTTCGTCCGGGTTCGCCTCGGCGTATTTCCAGCCCTTCATCGACGCGCGCACAAAGCGCACCATCTTGTCCTCGAACGCCGGGTCGGAAAGTTTGTCCTCCATGACGTAAAGGCCATCTTCCAATGTGGCGACACCCTGATCTTCGTACTTGAAGGTCACCAGATCATCCGCGCTGATCCCGGCGTCGATCACCTGCCAGTATTCGTTGTAGGTCATCGTGGAAATGCAGGCCGCCTGTTTTTGCAGCAGCGGATCGACGTTGAAGCCCTGCTTCAGCACCGTCACACCGCCAGCCGAACCATCGGTTTTCAGGCCAAGCGTGCTCATCCACGACAGGAACGGATATTCGTTGCCAAAGAACCAGACACCCAGCGTCTTGTCGGCAAAATCAGCGGGCGAGGCGATGCCGGTTTCCTTCAGGCAGGTCAGCATCATCCCCGACGATGCGAAGGGCTGCGCGATGTTCACAAGGGCCAGACCCTTTTCGCGTGCCGCCAGTGCCGAAGGCATCCAATCCACAACAACATCCGCGCCGCCGCCCGCGATCACCTGGGTCGGTGCAATGTCGGGGCCGCCGGGCAGAATCGTGACGTTCAGGTCTTCTTCCGTGTAATAGCCCTTTGCCTGCGCCACATAGTATCCGGCGAACTGCGCCTGCGTGACCCATTTCAGTTGCAGCGTCACATCGTCGGCCGCCTGCGCGCCCGTGGCGAATACGGCCAGCATGGCCCCCGTCATCAACCTTTTCATGTCGTACCTCCGTGTTGTGGGGCCCGTTTGCCGGGTCGCCCTTGCTTCATGTTCGTTGTGAGGGGTGCCAGAACGTGACCCCCTTTTCGATCAGCGCGATCACGCCGTAAAAGGCCGATCCCGCCAACGCCGCCACCGCAATCTCGGCCCAGACCATGTCAAGGCCAAGACGCCCCACCTCGGTCGAGATACGAAAACCCATGCCCACTGTGGGACTGCCGAAAAACTCCGCAACAATTGCGCCGATCAGGGCCAGAGTCGATGAAATTTTAAGCCCGTTGAAGATGAACGGCATCGCGGCAGGCAACCGCAGTTTCCACAGGGATTGCCAGTAACTGGCCCCCCAGGTCGCCATCAGATCGCGCTGCATCCGTTCGGACGCGAGAAGGCCCGCCACAGTGTTCACCAGCATGGGAAAGAACACCATCACCACCACAACGGCCGCCTTGGACTGCCAGTCAAACCCGAACCACATCACCAGAATGGGTGCGATCCCCACCACTGGCAAGGCGGCCACGAAATTGCCAACCGGCAACAGACCGCGCGTCAGGAACGGTGATCGGTCAATCAGAATGGCCACGATCACGGCAGCACCACAGCCAAGGAAAAAGCCGCTCAGCGCGCCCTTGACGAAGGTCTGGACAAAGTCGATCCACAGAACAGGCAGCGATGTCATGATCTTGCCCGCGATCATGCTGGGCGGCGGCAGGATCACGGGCGACACGCCAAGCCCCCTCACCATGCCCTCCCAGACGACGAGCAACGTCAGACCGAACAGCACCGGAACAGCGATCCTTCCCGCAGGCTCGCGCGCCATCGGCGATGCCGCCAGCCGGGCGTTCACAGCCCAGGCCCCCGCCCAGAACAGCAGCGACAGCACAACAAGCGTCATGCCGGCACCCCCATCCGCTTGCGGGCGAACCTTTCCACCATGCCCACAGACAGGATCAGCCCGCCCGCCAGCAACGCCGCCGCGAACAGGGCCGACCACATAATAAGCGGTTGCCCAAACTGGCTGCCGATCAGCATGCGCGCGCCAAGCCCCGAAATGGCCCCGGTGGGCAATTCACCGACGATGGCCCCAACCAGCGATGCGGCAATCGCCACTTTCAACGCGGCAAAGAAATAAGGCATCGACGCCGGCAGGCGCAGCTTCCAGAACATCTGCCCGCCCGTCGCACCATAAGTCCGCAGCAGATCAAGCTGCATCTGATCAGGGCTGCGCAAGCCTTTGACCATGCTGACAAGAACCGGAAAGAATGACAGATACGCCGAAATGATGGCCTTGGGCACCAACCTGTCCTCCACGCCAAAGGCATTCGACAGAACCACGATCATCGGGGCCAGTGCCACTATCGGAATGGTCTGGCTGATGATCGCCCAAGGCATGACCGACATGTCCATCGCACGCGAATGAACAATTGCAACCGCCAGACCAACGCCCAATACAATCCCAAGGCCAAAGCCGCACAGCGTGGCCTGCAGCGTGATCCAGCCATGATAGACAAGGCTCCGCTTGGAGGTGATGGCCTGCGCCGTCAGCCCTTTCCACAACTCCGCCGCAACCTGATGCGGCGGTGGCAGCACGGGCCGCTCCTGCGCCATCGTTTGCGGAACCATCTGCGCAAAGGTCACCGTCGTGCCGGCGCGTTCCGCCTGATCGTAAACCCACTGCGCGTTCAGCGCGACGCTGGCCCCATACCAAAGCGCCAGAATGACGGACAGAACCGTCAGGATCGGCAGCAGGTTCTTCATCCCCGCCCCCCCTGCGGCCAGGCGATCATCGCCACAGCCACCACACCCAGCGCCATTCCGGCCATCTGCAATGTCGTGGGCCGCTCACCGAACACCACAAAGGCGATCACCCCGATCAGCACCAGTTGCACGATCGACGATACCGAAATCGCAATCGCCAATCCGGATTCGCGCATCAGCCGGACCATCATCAGATTACCAACGGTGAACAGGCACAGCGCGCCGATCAAAACCGGAACGTGCCCTGACACGACATAAGACCGCAACACCGTGTTCCCCAGCAGAAACGCCGCCATCGCCCCCGACAGCCACAAGATCAGTCCTGCACTCATGCCCGATCTTTCCCTGTGGGCGAAATGGCATCGTTCCACTCCGACAACGACCTGATTTTCACGCCCTCGCGAAGATCAGTCATCTCTGACGCCACCCCCGCGCCTTTGCCTTGCAAGATCATACGTCGTCGCCATGTCCGGCCCGAAGCCCTTCGCGCACACGGTGTGCAATGTCGATGAAATCGCGGCTGTCCCGAATGTCGAGAGGGCGTTCCCTTGGCAAGGGGCTCTCGATCACATCGGTGATCCGCCCCGGACGCGGGCTCATCACTACGATCTTGGTGGAAAGATAGACCGCCTCGGGGATCGAATGGGTGACAAAGGCAATCGTCTTGCCCGTCCGCGCCCAAAGCTTCAGCACTTCCTCGTTCAGCCGGTCACGCACAATCTCGTCCAGCGCCCCGAAAGGTTCGTCCATCAGCAGGATATCCGCGTCGAACGCCAGCGCCCGCGCGATGCTGGCACGCTGCTGCATCCCACCGGAAAGCTGCCAGGGAAACTTTCGCCCGAACCCCGACAATTCCACCAGATCCAGAACACGCTCTACCCGTTCATCCTGATCGGCGCGGGAAAACCCCATGATTTCCAACGGAAGGCGGACGTTTCCCGCAATCGTGCGCCACGGATACAGCCCCGCCGCCTGAAACACATAGCCGTAGGCCCGCGCCATCCGCGCTGCATCCGGCGTCATGCCGTTGACTGTCAGCGTCCCGCCCGTGGGCCGCTCCAGCGCGGCAATGGCCCGCAGAAACGTGGTCTTGCCGCAGCCGGAAGGGCCGATAAAGCTGACGAATTCACCCTTGTTGATCGTCAGGTTCACATCGCGCAACGCATGCACAGGCCCATCCGCCGTCTGAAACACGAGTTCCAGATTGTTCGCCTCGATGACAGGCGAGACAAGGTTGGTGGTGTCTTTCATGGCGCGGGCCAGCCTTCGCCAGCACCCATCATGCCCGTCACATACCGCGCGGCCCCACCGCAACTGTCCAACATCTTTTGCCCCGTTCCCCTCAGTGTTCTGCCGATGGTCTTTGCTGCGATCCGGCAGCACAAGCCGTCGCGATCACGCGCCTTACACATAAATTCGCAGCCCCCGCAAAACCATCAAAATGTTTGCCGCCACTACCTCTTAGACCGAACGTGTCAGCCCCCCGTCGACCCGCAGGTTCTGCCCCGTCACGTATCCCGCCCCGTCTGACGCCAGAAAGCCCACCACGGCGGCAATCTCGGCCATCGTGCCATAGCGTTTCATCGGCACCATCGCAGCGCGTTCGTCGGTTCCTGGCAGACTGTCGATCCAGCCGGGCAGCACGTTGTTCATGCGGATATTCTGCGCCGCATAGGTATCAGCATAGATTTTCGTGAAAGCAGCCAACCCCGCCCGCGCCACGGCTGATGTCGGGAACATCGCCGAAGGTTCGAACGCCCAGGCGGTGGAGATGTTGATGATCGCCCCGCCGCCCTGCGCCACCATGATGGGTGTCACAAGACGGGTCGGGCGCACGACGTTCAGGAAATAAACCTCCTGCCCGCGCAGCCAGTCTTCGTCGCTGATGTCCAGAAGCGCGCCGCGCGGCCCGTGCCCGGCACTGTTGACCAGAACATCAACGCGGCCCCAACGCTCCATCGCGCCATCGACCAGCGCCTTCAGATCGTCAACCGACTGGTTGGACCCCGTCACCCCGAAACCGCCAAGCGTTTCCGCCAACGCCTCACCCTTGCCAGACAATGACAGGACGCCAACCGAAAACCCGTCTTCGGCCAAATTGCGCGCCGCCGCCGCCCCCATGCCGCTGCCACCCGCCGTCACCAGCGCGACTTTCGTGCCCATCGTCATACCCCCGTCACAGGAATACCGCTGCGCACCACCGGCCTTGGCGCCGTCAACTCTTTCCACGCACTCAGCGCCCGGTTCACCGCAGGCCGCGCCTCGCGGGCCACGAACTTCCCATGGCCTTCCTGTGTCAGCATTTCACCCTCCCGCACCGCGACATGGCCGCGTGTGAGCGTAAACCGGGGCAGGCCAGTCACCACCTTGCCCTCGAACACATTGTAATCGATCGCGGATTGCTGCTTTGCCGCCGTGATCGTCTTGGATGCCTTCGGGTCCAGAACCACAAGATCGGCGTCAGCGCCCACCAGCACTGCCCCCTTCTTCGGATACATGTTCAGGATCTTGGCGATGTTGGTCGAGGTAACGGCCACAAACTCGTTCATCGTCAGCCGCCCAGTCGCCACCCCATGCGTCCACAGCATCGGCATCCTGTCTTCCAGCCCCCCCGTCCCGTTCGGGATCTTGGCGAAATTGCCCACGCCGTACCGCTTTTGCTCGGTCGTAAAGGCGCAGTGGTCGGTTGCCACACAGGACAGGCTGCCCGATTGCAGCCCCGCCCAAAGACTGTCCTGATGCAGCTTGTTACGGAACGGGGGCGACATGACGCGCCGCGCGGCGTGGTCCCAGTCGGGGTGGAAATACTCGCTTTCATCCAGCGTCAGGTGCTGGATCAGCGGCTCTCCCCAGACGCGCTTGCCCTGTGCCCGCGCGCGGCGGATCGCCTCGTGCGCATCTTCACAACTGGTGTGCACCACATACAGCGGCACGCCCGCCATATCGGCGATCATGATGGCGCGGTTCGTGGCTTCCCCCTCCACCTGCGGCGGGCGGCTGTAGGCGTGGGCTTCCGGGCCGGTGTTGCCTTCGGCCAGCAGTTTCGCCGTCAGTTCCGCCACCACATCGCCGTTTTCGGCATGCACCAGCGCCACCCCGCCCAGATCGCCCACCCGGCGGAACGACGCGAACATCTCGTCATCGTTCACCATCAGCGCGCCCTTGTAGGCCATGAAGTGCTTGAACGACGTGATCCCCGCCTTGACCGTCTCCTCCATGTCATCCCACACCTGCTGCCCCCACCAGGTGACCGCCATGTGATAGCTGTAATCGCAGGTCGCACGGGTCGATTTGTTGTGCCAGGCCTTGGCCGCATCCATCAACCCCTGCCCCTGCCCAGGCAGGATGAAATCCACCACCATCGTCGTGCCGCCTGACAGGGCCGCCCGCGTGCCGGATTCGAAATCATCCGCCGAATAGGTGCCCATGAAGGGCATCTCCAGATGCGTGTGCGGATCGATCCCGCCAGGCATGATGTAACAGCCCGTGGCATCCAGTTCCGTGCCGCCCTTCAGGTTCGGCCCGATGGCGGTGATGGTGCCGCCGTCGATCTGAACGTCGGCTTTGTAAGTCAGGTCGGCAGTGACGATGGTGCCGTTCTTGATGGTGGTGGTCATGGCCAGATCCTTTGCAAGTCAAACGCAGGTATATCGCTCATCGGGCGGCACGTCGCCCCCGCAGCCAACGCATGAGCGGTCGCTCCAGCAGAACATGCGCCAGACTTCCGGCCACGAGCGCGCCCGACAGGACGACTGCCGCCGTCAGCGGTACGCCCAGCCGGTCCCCCCCGGCGGCCAGCAGAACCTTGACCGTCAGCGTCATCGCCGTGATGTGCACCAGATAGATGGCATAAGAGGCATCGCCCAGAAACACGAATGCGCGCGGAACCCTCAGACGCCCCGCCCGCTCCAGCACCACAAGGCTGGTGACCATCGCGGCGGCCCCAAGGCCGTAAAGCACGGTCCGCAACCCCGTGTGCCAGTCTACGCCGCCATAGGCTTCCGACAGGCCAACGGCGAGGAACAGCAGGATACCCCCGAGCAGCAAGGGCAGCGCCAGTTCCGACGGCAGATAGGGCACGCCAAGGCTTGCACAGATCCCGAACAGGAACAAAAGGTTGTAGGCCGACAGGATCAGATCATGGCCCCAGCCCTGATATCCCGAAATGGCAGAAACCGCACAGGCCCCGAACCACAAGGCCCCCACCGCAAAGCCCAGCCGCAGGTTAAGGAGGAGGAGCGAAAACACGATGTAGAACATCATCTCGAAAGTCAGCGACCAAGCGACTTCGATGATAGGCTCCCCCGCCGAGGGCCAAAGGAACACCGCCCGCAGCGCCTCGTTGGCGGACGGCAACACACCCTCGGTCGCAAAGCGCCCGGCAATGACGATGGTCAGGATGACCCAGAAGAAGGGATAGATCCGCTCGATCCTGCGGGTCATGAAGGCACGGGCGTGCTGCGGCTGGCCAAACTGATGGCGGTGCACCAGCACCATGATAAACCCGCTAAGGACAAAGAAGATCTCCACCCCGGCATAGCCCATGGCAAAGGCAGGTGTCAGGCCGTGCCCGGCACCAAGAACCTGCGGAACGGTGTAGACGTGCAGATGGAACAGCACGACCATAATCGCCGCCACCGCGCGAAGGGCTTGCAGCGACGCGATCTGACCGCGCGGGGCGGTGGCTGCGAGGGGAGCGAGTGGGGCCGTCACCGGGCTAACCTTGCGGACTCAGGGACTGCCTTGAAGAAAGTCAATTTTTTGCTCCAACGTCCATTTGATCCAGAACCCTTTGGCGGAACTCTGCGGACGGTCTAGAAAGGAAAGTGTTCCCCAAGCTAGTAACTACCAGAAATCGAAACGTGCGAAGTTCGAGCCAGCGACGGAACCAACTCTTTCCCGCAAAATGAAGCGCGAAATCGCGGTACCAGCTTTCTCCTTCAATATTTGTCTCCGGGATTCGCCAGTGCGCGACCTCACCATCATTCAGTGTAGTGGGTATTGGTGAACTTCCCGGTGTGCCAGTTACAATAATGAAGCTCGAAAAACTTCGAATGGCTCTAGCGCCCAAATGTGTAATCGTTGCAGGCCGGTTTCCTAAATTCGTGGCGGAAATGTGAAAGATTGGCTTTGGAGCACCTTCTCCAATCGAGGCCTCAAGCATGGGGCGCGCCGTTACCTTTAACGTCTGTCGTGTCGATCGATTTGCGATGTGCAGCGCAACGTAAACAGCTAACAGAGTTGCAAATGCGGCGAACCATACCCCAAGAACTTCAAGCGCTTGCGCCCAGTCATCAAAGACGCCCAAAATCACCCCTCCACCCCCGCCACCTCAAGCACGGCGTGCAGCAGCACGTCCGTCCCTGCCGCAGCCCACTCCGGCGAGATCTCCTCGGCCTCGTTGTGGCTCAGACCACCGACACAGGGGCACATGATCATCACAGTGGGGGCCACCCGGTTGATCCAGCAGGCATCGTGCCCGGCTCCACTGATGATATCCATGTGGCTGTACCCCAGCCGTTCGGCAGCACCGCGCACCACGCCCACAAGGCCCGGGTCGAACGTCACAGGATCAAAATGCCCCACCGGCTCGATGCTGCACCCCAGCCCCAGTTCCGCTGCGACGGCGGCTGCGGCGCGTTCCACTTCGCCCCGCATCGCGTCGAGTTTCGACTGATCGGGGCTGCGGATGTCAACCGTGAACACAACCCTGCCCGGAATCACGTTGCGGCTGTTGGGGAACACCTTCATCTGGCCCACCGCCCCCACGGCACCGGGCTGATGGCCCATCGCAATCTGATGCACGCGTTCCACGATCCGCGCCATGCCAAGACCCGCGTTCACCCGCATGTTCATGGGCGTGCTGCCGGTATGCGCGTCCTTCCCCGTCAGGGTGATTTCCAGCCACCACAGGCCCTGCCCATGCGTGACCACGCCAATCTCGCGACCCTCCGCTTCCAGGATGGGGCCTTGTTCGATGTGCAGTTCCAGCATCGCATGCATCTTGCGCGCGCCCACGGGTTCGTCGCCGACCCAACCGATGCGGGCGAGTTCGTCACCAAACCGCTTGCCATCCATGTCGACGCGCGATTTCGCATAATCCTCGGTGTGCAGCCCGGCGAATACGCCCGACGCCAGCATCGCAGGCGCGAAACGTGCGCCTTCCTCATTCGTCCAGTTCGTCACCACGATGGGATGGCGGGTGCGCAGCCCAAGGTCGTTCATCGACCGGATCACCTCCAGCCCGCCCAGAACGCCCAGAACCCCGTCGTAGCGGCCGCCCGTCGGCTGCGTATCTAGATGGCTGCCCATGTAAACGGGCAAGGCGTCGGGGTCGGTTCCCGCGCGGGTGGCAAACATGTTCCCCATCGTATCGACACCCATTGTCATGCCCGCATCGGTGCACCACCGCGCGAACAGGTGCCGCCCTTCGCTGTCGGCATCCGTCAGGGTCTGACGGTTGCATCCGCCCGCCACCCCCGGCCCGATCAGCGCCATTTCCATCAGGCTGTCCCACAACCGGGGGCCATTGATCCGAAGGTTTGCACCTGGCGCTGACATGATCCGCCCTTTTCGCTAGCCGGTTAACCCGGTCCGATTCTTTTCCTGACCATGTGGTCAAGTTTCAGCGCATCACGTTCCATGCTATCGGTCAAGTCCAGACCCCGTTCTGCCCCGGCGCTACCCTTGTTCGCCTTGCAATCGGGCGTTTCGCGGGCAGACGCTTACAGGTCGCAGCGCCGCCTGAGCAAACGGTTTTACTTGGGTGATTTCCTGACCTAGGGTTCCGCTTGGCCACTGCATCTTGCGGGGCGTTGTGATTGCCTCATCAAGGGACTGACCTGACCGTGTTCAAATCCTTCTTTCCGCGGCCAAAACTGTTCCTGATCACATCGCTTGTCTGGGTCAGCCTTGCCGTCGCCGGGTGGTATCTTTTCGGCGCAGACCTCGGCGCCGCCTTCGGGTTTCCGGCAGACCTGCCGGATCCCGAACCGATCCTTGGCCTTGGCTATTTCGTGACCCCTTCGTTCATCTGGTTCTATCTGTATTGCGCGGCGTTTCTGGTCGTCTTCGCGGCGGCGTGGTTCACCTTGTCGCCACACCCGTACCAATGGTGGTCTATCGTCGGCACCGCCCTGATCCTGTTTTCCACCTATTTCAGCGTGCAGGTGTCGGTCGCCATCAACAACTGGCGCAGGCCGTTCTTTGACGATGTGCAGACGGCCCTGTCCGGCGAAAGCACGGTCACGGCGGGCGATCTTTACGCACTCATCCTGATCTTTGCGCAGATCGCGTTCCTGTGGGTCGGCATGTATGTGATGACCAAGTTCTTTGTCAGCCATTACGTCTTTCGCTGGCGCACCGCGATGAACGATTACTACATGAGCCGCTGGCCCGAAGTACGCGGCATCGAAGGCGCGTCCCAGCGCGTTCAGGAAGATACGATGCGCTTTGCCACCATCATGGAAGACCTTGGCGTGTCGGTCGTCGATTCCATCATGACCCTGTTCGCCTTTCTGCCGGTTCTGGCCCTGCTGTCGGCGAACGTGGTCGAACTGCCCCTGATCGGTGTGGTGCCCGAACCCCTGCTCGTGGCCGCGATCTTCTGGTCACTGTTCGGTACAGTGCTTCTGGCACTGGCAGGGATCAAACTGCCGGGGCTGAACTTCCTTAATCAGCGGGTCGAGGCGGCCTACCGCAAGGAACTGGTCTAT
This sequence comes from Gemmobacter sp., assembly GCA_031425195.1. Taxonomy (GTDB): domain Bacteria; phylum Pseudomonadota; class Alphaproteobacteria; order Rhodobacterales; family Rhodobacteraceae; genus JANPIX01. Next base: position 40,346 of record JANPIX010000009.1, read on the forward strand.
GGCGAGGATGATCCGAACCGGGCCGAACCGATGACCATGCGCGAACTCTTCGGGCAGGTGCGGCGCAACTACTTTCGCATGTATTTCCACTACGCCTACTTCAACGTGTTTCGCGGCATGTATCTGCAGGCGGACAATATCTTTGCCTATCTGATCCTCATTCCCACCATTGCGGCGGGCAAGATCACCTTTGGCATCCTGCAACAGATCCTGTCCGCCTTCGGGCAGGTATCCTATTCCTTTCAGTATCTTGTGAACTCCTGGTCGACGATCATCGAACTCATGTCGATCCAGAAACGACTGGCGGCGTTCGAGGCTGCGTTCGAAGGTCGCGCCCTTCCCCCGATCGAGGCTGTGGCCGTGCCCTGATCAGTTTTCCGGCACGCCACTGATGGGTTCATCCGGCGCGGGCAAGGCAGACAGGGGGGCGGCGTCCAGTTGCGCCCCGCCGGCACCGCTGTCGGAACACAGATAGACCGCCCCACCAACCGCCACCGCAGACACCGCCACAGTGCCCAGCGCAGTCGTCGCACTCACCCCGCCCAGTGCCGCCGACCCCAGCGCCACCAGCTTTTCCCCGATCACGACCCCCGGCCCTTTCAGGACCAAAGCACCGGACGGGTCTTGCAGAACCTGCACACCGGTTGCCATGGCGAAATCAGCCGCCTGCGACCCCAGCCTTGCTGCGGCAGCGGCCGAATGGTTCACGCGTTCGCAAAAACTGCGCGACGGCTGACGGCAGGTCATCCATCCATCCCGCGGGCCTTCGGCATAACCGATATAGGTATCCGCCGCCTTGTCCCATTGCAGACAGAACGGCCCCCGTTCGGCATCCGTCAATTCGGGTGTAAGAACCCGCAACGTCACCAGACCCGGGCAGGTGATCGCGCCGCGTTCACCAAAAAACCGCTCCCGGTAGGATTGGCTTTCGCGCAGCGTCGGCACATCGGGATCATAGACAAAGTCCTGCATCTCGCCCCGGATCGATGTCTGACAGCGTGTCAACGCCTGCGCCCCTGCCGCATCAACGCCACAGGTCACAGCAAACAATGCCAATGGCATCACCCGCCCCAGAAAGGGGCGCAGATGACAGCCTTGCCCCGGCATCATTTCAGTTCAAATTCGATGAAACTCATCTCGCTGTCACCGCCGTTGACGACATTATGTTCAACCCCTTCGCTGCGGCGATAGACGGACCCGGCCGGAACCAGAACAGACCTGCTGCCCCCGCCCGGTTCTTCCAGCAACATGGTGCAATCCGTGACCGCCGTGATCACATAGTCGAACGCATGGCGGTGCCATCCGGTTTCCGCCCCCGGCGCGAAATCAAACCGCGTGACGCGCACCCGCGTGTCATCGATCAGGGTGGTGGCGGTGCAGGTCTGTCTCACACGCGGCTCATTTCAGGCAAAGGGGAACCGTTCAATCCAGCGCCGTCAACACATCGGCCAGCGTGCCAACCAGTTGGTCGATGTCGGACTTCGATACGATCAGCGGCGGGCTCATCGCGATGATGTCGCCTGTGGTGCGGATCAGGATGCCTTTTTCATAAGCGGCCAGAAACGCCGCAAACGCCCGCTTGGTCGGTGCGCCGTCAATCGGTTGCAGTTCGATTGCCCCGATCAGACCCAGATTGCGGACGTCGATCACATGCCGCGTCCCCCGCAGCGAATGAAGCGCCTCTTCCCAATAGGGGGCAATATCGGCGGCCCGCTGAAACAGCGCCTCTTCCTTGTAGGTGTCAAGCGTGGCAATCGCCGCCGCACTGGCAATCGGATTGCCGGAATAGGTATAGCCGTGGAACAATTCGATCATGTTCTCCGGGCCGGTCATGAAGGCATCGTGAATCTCCGCGGTCGTCAGAACGGCACCCATGGGAATGACTCCGTTCGTCAGTCCCTTGGCAGTCGTCATCATGTCGGGAAGCACGTTGAAATAATCCGCCGCAAACGGCGCACCCAAACGGCCAAAGCCGGTGATCACCTCGTCGAAAATCAACAGGATGCCATGCTTCTTCGTGATGGCGCGCAGCTTTTCAAGGTAACCAACCGGCGGGATCAGAACCCCGGTCGATCCGGCCACCGGCTCCACAATGACGGCGGCAATCGTTTCTGCGCCATGCAGTGCCACAATACGTTCCAACTCGTCCGCAAGGTTTGCCCCGTGTTCCGGCATCCCCTTCGAATAACTGTTCAGCGCAGGCAGATGCGTATGCGGCATATGGTCGACACCGTTCAACAATGTGCCAAACACCTTGCGGTTGTTCACGATCCCCCCGACGGAAATTCCGCCAAAGTTAACGCCGTGATAACCCCGTTCCCGCCCGATCAACCGGGTGCGTGCGCCTTCGCCCCGCGCCCGGTGATACGCGATGGCGAGCTTCAGCGCCGTCTCCACGCTTTCCGAACCGGAGTTGGTATAGAACACATGCTCGATGCCCTTGGGCGCAAGATCCACCAGCCGGTTTGCCAGTTCAAAGGCCGACGGATGCCCCATCTGAAACGCCGGCGCATAATCCATCTCGGCCGCCTGCCGCGCGATGGCCTCGGTAATCTTCGGGCGGCAGTGCCCCGCATTGCAGCACCACAGACCCGCCGTTCCGTCCAGCACCTGACGCCCGTCACTGGTGGTGTAATGCATGTCCTTAGCCCCCACAAACATGCGCGGCGTCTTCTTGAACTGACGGTTTGCCGTAAAGGGCATCCAGAAGGCGTTCAGGTCGTTCGGTGCGACATTGCGGTCAAGTGCCATGGTGCGTCCTTCGGGGCTTCGCGCGCGGATGGCGCGGTGTTTGATCAAATCCGGGCAACGGTATCAGCCAGCCCGCAATCGTCAAGCCAAGCCTACACCAGAATTGCGCCCAATGCCAATTTCCGGCAAGGATCGCAGACCCTATTGCAGGATCACCGGATGCCCGACCGCCGCCCCCAGACGCGCATTCAGGCGCGCAATTCCGAAATGATCCTCGAAGCGGCGCTGGAGGTGTTTTCCACCCAAGGTTTCCGGGGGGCCACGCTCGACCAGATTGCCGAAGGCGCAGGCCTGTCAAAGCCCAACCTCCTTTACTACTTCACCTCGAAAGAGGCTATTCATCAGGCGCTGCTGTCGCGCCTTCTGGACACCTGGCTTGATCCGCTCCGCGCGATGAACCCGGACGGCGATCCGGTGACGGAAATTCTGGCCTATGTGCGGCGCAAACTTGAACTGAGCCGCGATTTTCCCCGCGAAAGCCGCCTGTTCGCCAATGAAATCCTGCAAGGCGCGCCCCGGATGCGCAGCATCATCGAAACCGATCTGAAATCGCTGGTCGATGCCAAGTCAAAGGTTCTGACAGGCTGGATGGACGCTGGGCGCATCGCGCGGATGCCGCCCGCCCATCTGATCTTTTCGATCTGGGCGCTGACCCAGCATTACGCCGACTTCGACGTGCAGGTGCGCGCCGTCCTTGGCGTGGAACATGATCCCTTCGCCGAAGCGGGCGACTATCTGGATCGCCTTTTTCGCAAACTGCTCGCGCCTTGAATGTGCGGCGATACTGCTTGCCGACCCCTGCCAATCGGCCTATCTGACCCCGGTTGGAAACAGGTGACATAATGTCGGCAAGCGAATCCGCTGAGACAGCGCAGACGACAGACAGTCATGGCGGGCCAAAACCCAAGTTGTGGCTGTCAACATTGGGCTGCATCGGGGTCGTATATGGCGATATCGGCACCAGCCCGCTTTACGCGATGCGCGAAAGCCTGCACGCCGCAAGCCATGATGGGCTGACGCGGTCCGATGTGATCGGCGTGATTTCCTTGTTGATCTGGACGCTGATCCTGCTTGTCACGATCAAATATGTGACGCTGATCATGCGGGCGGACAACCGTGGCGAGGGCGGCACTCTGTCGCTTGTGGCCCTTGTGCAGCAGGCGATGCAGCGGCGGCCAACCTGGTTGCTCGCCATCGGGATGATCGGCATTTCCCTGTTTTTCGGCGACGCAATCATCACACCCGCGATGTCTGTGTTGTCGGCAGTCGAAGGTATGTCCCTTGTCGCGCCGGGATTTTCGCCGTTTGTTGTGCCTGCAACGCTTGTGATCATCGTGGTTCTGTTCCTTGTCCAAAGCAAGGGCACGGCGGCGGTATCCCGGTTCTTTGGCCCCGTGATGGTGGTATGGTTCGTGTCGATGGGGATCCTGGGCCTGGCCCATATCGGGGACGATCCATCGATCCTTGCAGCCCTTAATCCGGCACATGCGATGGGCTTTCTCTTCAACAACGGTTTTGCATCCCTGATCGTGCTGGGGTCAGTATTTCTTGCCGTAACGGGGGGCGAGGCGCTCTATGCCGACATGGGCCATTTCGGACGCAAGCCCATCCGCATTGCGTGGCACGGCCTTGTCTTTCCGGCCCTGACGCTCAGCTATCTTGGTCAGGGCGCGCTGGTCCTGTCGCATCCTGAAACCGCCTCCAACCCGTTCTTTCTCATGGCCCCCGATTGGGCGCTGCTTCCGCTTGTCATTCTGGCCACGGCGGCCACGGTCATCGCCAGTCAGGCCGTGATTTCCGGTGCCTTTTCCATGATGAAACAGGCAGTGCGCATGGGTCTTCTGCCGCGTCTTGAAATTCAGCACACATCGGAAAGTCAGGTGGGCCAGATCTACCTGCCAAAGGTGAACGGCATCCTGTTTGTCGGTGTGTTCATTCTGGTGATCCTGTTCGGCAGTTCGTCGAACCTTGCCAGCGCCTACGGCATCGCGGTGTCAGGCGACATGGTCATCACCTCGATCCTCGCCTGCGTTCTGTTCCTGCGTGCCTGGGGCTGGTCGCGGACCCTGACCTTCGTTGTCATGGCACCGATCCTTCTGCTCGAACTGATGTTCCTTGGCTCCAACTTCCTCAAGGTGATGGATGGCGGCTATGTCCCGCTTCTGATTGCCGCAACCATGTGCCTGCTGATGTGGAGCTGGGTGCGCGGCACCGCCTATGTGCAGGAACTTGCGCGCCGGGGGGCCACGTCGATCAACACCCTGATCACGTCGCTGGCGAAAAGCAAAAGCCTGACCATCGTGCCGGGCACCGCGGTGTTTCTCACGTCAGATCCGAACATCGTCCCGGCGGCCCTGATGCACAACCTGAAACACAACCACGTCCTGCACGAACGCAACATGATCGTGACTGTTGTCGTGGCCAACAGCCCCTATGTCGGCGACGGCGACCGCCTTGTTCTGACCAAACTTGGCGAAAGGTTCACCGGCGTGGAAATGGCGTTCGGTTACATGGAAGAACCCAACGTCCCGCGCGCCCTGATGCAGGCGCGCAAGAAGGGCGAAAAGTTCGACATCATGTCGACATCGTTCTTCCTCAACCGCCGTTCGTTCCGGTCGGCCAAGACGCAGGGGCTGCCGATCTGGCAGGAAAAACTGTTCGTCATCCTGACAAAATCCGCGTCCGACGCAACGAGCTTTTACCGCCTGCCCACCAACCGCGTGATCGAACTGGGCCAGCAGCTCAGCATCTGATCCCTATTCGGCGGCGACAGCCGGGTTGTTCGGGTGCGTCGTCCAGTTGGCATAATCGCCAACCTGCCGCCCGGTCCGGGGGTCAACAGCACCTTTGGGCATTTCGACCATGGTAATGCAATTGTCCACCGGGCAGACGTTAACGCACAGGTTGCACGCAACACATTCGTCGTCCTTGACCGTGAACACCCGATCCGGCGACATGGCGATGGCCTGATGGCTCGTATCCTCGCAGGCGGCATAACAGCGGCCGCACTTGATGCAATCATCCTGGCTGATATGCGCCTTGGTGACGTAATTCAGGTTCAGGAACTGCCAGTCCGTCACGTTCGGCACAGCCCGCCCCACCAGCTCCTGCGTTTCGACAAAGCCCTTGCGGTCCATGTAATCGGACAGGCCCGAAATCATCTCCTGAACGATCTTGAAGCCGTAAGTCATGGCGGCGGTGCACACCTGCACATTGCCTGCCCCCAGTGCCATGAACTCTGCCGCATCGCGCCATGTCGTGACGCCGCCGATCCCGGAAATCGGCAGGCCCGCCGTTTCGCGGCTCCGCGCGATTTCGGCCACCATGTTCAGGGCAATCGGTTTGACAGCCGGCCCGCAGTATCCGCCATGTGTGCCCTTGCCATCGATCATCGGTTCGGGCGCAAAATCGTCAAGATCGACCCCAGTGATCGAATTGATCGTGTTGATCAGCGACACCGCATCCGCCCCGCCCTTTTTTGCCGCTTCTGCCGGTTTGCGGATATCGCTGATGTTGGGCGTCAGTTTCACGATACAGGGCATCCGCGAATGTTTCTTCACCCACCGCGTGACCATTTCGATGTATTCCGGCACCTGCCCCACGGCAGAGCCCATCCCCCGTTCCGCCATTCCGTGCGGACAGCCAAAGTTCAACTCCACCCCATCAGCCTCGGTATCCTCGATCCGGGCCAGAATGTCTTTCCAGCTGTCTTCGTCACAGGGCACCATCAGTGAAATGATCATCGCGCGATCCTTGTAATCGCGTTTGACCGACTTGATTTCCCGCAGGTTGACCTCGAGCGGCCGGTCGGTGATCAATTCGATGTTGTTCAAACCCAAAAGCCTGCGGTCCGCCCCCCAGATCGCGCCATAGCGGGGGCCGTTCACGTTCACCACGGGCGGCCCTTCTGACCCCAGTGTTTTCCACACCACCCCGCCCCAGCCCGCCTCATAAGCGCGCCGCACGTTGTATTCCTTGTCCGTCGGCGGCGCAGAGGCCAGCCAGAACGGGTTGGGCGACCGGATACCGATAAAGTCTGTGGTCAGATTTGCCATTGATCAGGCCCCCATCATGGTGTGGTGAATGTCCATGGCGGCATCCCGCCCTTCGGCAACGGCCGTCACCGTCAGATCATCGCCGCCCATCGCACAATCCCCCCCGGCCCAGACACCCGGCACCGAGGTGCGGCCCGTCGACGTCACGGCAATCTTTCCGCCCGACAGGGACAATCCTTCCGCGCCGACCAAAGTCTGACCGATGGCTTTCATCACCTGATCCGCCTTCAGACGAAAGGTTTCACCTGTTGGCTTCAACCCATCCGGCCCGTCAACGGTATAGGCGAATTCCACCTCGCGCACGGAACCGTTGCCATGCACCGCGACCGGCATCGCATTGCAGATGATCCGCACCCCCGACTGCGTTGCATGATCCTGCTCATACCCGCTCGCCCCCATCCGGTCCTGACCGCGCCGATACACAATCGTCACGTTCTCCGCACCCAGCAGTTTGGATTGCACCGCCGCGTCAACCGCCGTCATGCCCCCCCCGATGACCACGACGTCCCGCCCCACCGGCACAGCCGCCTTGTCATCCGCCTGCCGCAGTTCGGCAATGAAATCGACGGCGTTCAGCACGTTATCCTTGTCTTCGCCCTTCGCACGCAGCGCGTTGACCCCCGCCAGACCGATGGCAAGGAACACCGCATCATGGCTCGCGCGCAGCCCGTCAATCGTTAGCGCGCGGCCAAGGGCGCTGTGTGTCACCACACGAATGCCCCCGATCTGCAAAAGCCAGTCCACCTCGGACTGCGCAAAGTTGTTGGTCGTCTTGTAGGCGGCCAGCCCGTATTCGTTCAGACCGCCCGCCTTGGGCCGCGCATCGTGAATGACGACATCATGCCCCAGCATGGCAAGCCTGTGCGCCGCCGCCAGACCCGCAGGCCCGGCACCCACCACGGCCACGGATTTCCCAGTGGGGGCCGCGCGCGTGAACGGATGGACGCCCTTTGCCATCAGCGTATCCGTGGCAAACCGCTGCAACCGCCCGATCTCCACCGGCTTGCCCTCGGCCGCCTCCCGCACGCAGGCCTCTTCGCACAGCGTTTCGGTCGGACATACCCGCGCGCACATGCCGCCCAGGATGTTCTGCGCAAAGATCGTCTTGGCCGCGGCATCAGGCGTGCCGGTGGCGATCTGCCGGATGAACAGGGGAATGTCGATGCTTGTCGGACAGGCCGTGATGCAGGGCGCATCATGGCAGAAATAGCACCGGTCGGCGGCGACCTGCGCCTCGTGCCGTTCCAAAGGCTCGGTGTGATCGACAAAGTTCGCGTCATAGGCGGCGGCGGGCAAACGGTGCGCGGCAATGCCGGGCGTCAGCATGGAATTCGACACGGGCGGGGATCCCCCTGGCTGGTGTTCAATTCCGAAAATCTTGCACGGCTTCCATTTTTTATCAAACGGTAAATTTTTGCAGAGCATCCAAATTCCCGCTCCGTCCGGCATCTGCCTGAAAAAGCGGCAGTCGCCATGTGCATCTGGTGCTTTTCACCCCTGCCCGCGTCGCGTATAAGTGCCGGAACCTATCAATGGGCGGCAGACCCCAAGAACCGCAGGACCTAGGACAGCATGAGCGACAGAACAAGCGACGCAGACGTGGCATTCATTCAGGCTTTGGCTGAATTGCTGAACAAGAACGAGCTGACGGAACTGTCGGTCAAACGCGAATACGGCCCGGATGACCGGCTGGATGTGCGCGTGTCCAAGCAGACGCAGGTGGTGCAGATGGCACAGCCCGCAGCACTCAGTGCACCAATGTCCGCCCCGGCAGCAGCCGCCTCCGCTGCGCCGCTTGTCCTCACGGATGATCCGGCACAGCATCCCGGCGCTGTCACCTCGCCCATGGTCGGGACAGCCTATCTGTCTGCCGAACCCGGCGCCGCCCCCTTTGTCAGCGTCGGATCGACCGTCACCGAAGGCCAGACCGTCCTCATCATCGAAGCCATGAAGACGATGAACCAGATCCCGGCCCCCCGCGCCGGAACCGTCAAGCGTATCCTGACCGCAGACGGGAACGCCGTCGAATACGGCGCGCCCCTGATGATCATCGAATAAGGGGCGACGCCGTGGCTCAGCCCATTTTTGACAAGATCCTGATCGCGAACAGGGGCGAGATTGCCCTGCGTGTCGTGCGTGCCTGCAAGGAAATGGGCATCAAATCGGTGGCCGTCCATTCCACAGCCGACGCCGATGCCATGCACGTCCGCATGGCCGACGAATCCGTCTGCATCGGCCCGGCGTCCAGCACCGACAGCTACCTCAGCAAGGCCGCGATCATTTCTGCCTGCGAGATTACGGGCGCACAGGCGGTCCACCCCGGATACGGCTTCCTGTCCGAAAACGCCGCCTTTGCGCAAGCTTTGGAAGATCACGACATTACCTTCATCGGCCCCTCGGCGGAACACATCCGCATCATGGGCGACAAGATCACCGCCAAGGAAACCGCCAAGGCCCTTGGTATCCCGGTTGTTCCCGGCTCAGATGGCGGCGTGCCCGATTTCGAAACAGCCATCGGTGTCGCGGCAAAGATCGGCTTTCCCATCATCATCAAGGCCACAGCCGGCGGCGGCGGTCGCGGCATGAAAGTGGCACAAACGCCCGACGAGCTTGAAATCGCCTTCCGCACCGCCCGGTCGGAATCAAAGGCCGCCTTCGGCAATGACGAGGTTTATATCGAAAAATACCTCCAGCGCCCCCGCCACATCGAAATTCAGGTTTTCGGCGACGGCAAGGGCAACGCCGTCCATCTGGGAGAGCGGGATTGCAGCCTGCAGCGCCGCCACCAGAAAGTGCTGGAAGAAGCGCCCGGCCCCGCCATCACGCCCCAACTCCGGGCGGAAATCGGCAAGGTCTGCTCTGATGCGATGTCAAAGATCAACTACATCGGCGCAGGCACGGTGGAATTTCTGTATGAAGATGAAAAGTTCTATTTCATCGAAATGAACACCCGCCTTCAGGTCGAACATCCGGTGACCGAAGCGATTTTTGGGGTCGATCTGGTGCGCGAACAGATCCGCGTCGCATCCGGGCTGCCCCTGTCGTTCACGCAGGATGATCTGGTCATCAACGGCCATGCCATCGAAGTGCGCATCAACGCCGAAAAACTGCCGAACTTCAGCCCCTGCCCCGGCAAGGTGCGCATGTTCCACGCGCCCGGCGGTCTGGGCGTCCGCGTCGATTCCGCGCTGTACAGCGGCTATTCGATCCCGCCCTATTACGACAGCCTGATTGGCAAGCTGATCGTGCATGGCCGTGACCGGGCGGAAGCCTTGGCCAGATTGAAACGTGCCCTGTCGGAACTGATCGTCGACGGTGTCGATACCACAGTGCCGCTGTTCCATCAGCTGCTGGAAGAACCCGATATCCTGTCAGGCGACTACAATATCCACTGGCTGGAAAAATGGCTGGCCGCAAACCTTGCGTGACCGTTAAGTCGCGGGCAACGGGCGTGGTCCCATGACACCGCCCGAACCTCCGCTCAGCGCAGACATGCTGTTGCGCGCCTATGCCATGGGTATTTTCCCGATGGCCGAGGCGCGCGACAATCCCCATATCCACTGGGTCGACCCCCGGCATCGCGGCATCCTGCCGATCGGCGGCCCGCATATTTCTGCATCCCTGGCACGGCGGATCAGACGGGGCGGGTTTGAAGTATCGGCCAACCGCGACTTTGCAGGCGTTCTTGCCGCCTGTGCCGAACGCGAGGAAACCTGGATCAACGCGCAGATCGCACAGCTTTACATCGAACTGCACCACGCAGGCCATGCCCACAGTCTTGAGGTTTGGCAGGACAACCGGCTTGTCGGCGGCGTCTACGGCGTGGCCCTTGGTCAGGCGTTTTTCGGCGAAAGCATGTTTTCACGCGAACGCGATGCGTCCAAACTGGCGCTGGCCTTTCTGCTTCACCGGCTTCGCGCCGGTGGGTTCGTGCTGTTTGATACGCAATTCCTGACACCACACCTTGCCAGCCTTGGGGCAATCGAAATTTCCCGTGCCGACTATCACCACCGCCTTGAACTGGCCCTCGCCGGGCACGCCCGGTTCGATCCGCCGGGCTATGCGCCGCCTCAGTCGATCGGCGCATCCGGGTCGACGGGCGGTTCTGCGACAGGTTCTGCGTCAACGGCGTCGTCGGGCAACGGCTCGGGGGGAAGTGCAGACTCCGGCACCAGACAGCGCAGCGGCCAAACGTCATAACGCGCGTGGTCAAGCGCCGAAAGCGCGGGGCTGGCGGCAATCATCCAGCCCGAAAACACCGGTGCTGATGCCCGCGCGTCCGTGATGGTCAGATGAACAAAGGCATTTGAAACCGGGTTGTCGGCAGGATAGCGGCATTCGTCCATCTGAATGGTCAACTGCCCCGAAACCGCCGCCTCGCCATTGGCAAGCTCGATATCAGCCGTCTCTCCGGTTATCTTGTCGAGCCAGCGCAGAATGCCACCCGGTGCTTCTGCAAGGTCTTGTGCCGCAACAGGACTGGCCAACAGTGCCAGCATGGCGATGCCGCGGATCATGGCGCCGGGGCGGTGTCGTCAGTGGCAGCCGTGGGATCGCTGCTGCTGCCCGAAATGAACTTCATTAGCAACCCGATCAGGCTGACCGACCCTTGCGTGTCTTCGATTTCGCCGCCGGGCTCCAGATTTGTGACCGAACCGCCGGGCTGCAACTCGACATAATTCCCGCCCAGCAACCCCTCGCTCGAAATCAGGATGGCGCTGTCGTCGGGCAGCAGAATGTCGTTGCGCACCGTGATCGTAGCGTCGGCAAAAAACGTCGTCGGGTTCAGGTCCAGCCGGGTGATCGTGCCCACCTTGACCCCGGCAAGCCGCACATCGGTGCCCACGGATATCCCGTCAACCGACCGGAAACTTGCGGTCAGCGGGTAACCATCCGCCCGGCTGGTCAGTCCCGCCGACTGGCCCGCATAAAAAAGAAAGCCCAGCGCCGCGATCAACACAACACCGCCAGCAACAACTTCAGATGTATTTTCGGCCATTATTCAGGTTTCCAAGCCTCGTAATCCGGTTTGGGCGGTACTGGCGCATGTCGGATCGACCCCGGTGGTGCATAGGCCTGCGCTGTGCCCGTCAGGTTGGGGATGTGCGGCTTTTCCCACGCTTTGCGCGGCAGAGGTGCCTCGGTCGGTGGTTCGTCCCAGGTGTGGTGCAACCATCCGTGCCAATCGGGTGAAATGCGTGACGCTTCCATTTCGCCGTTAAAAATCACCCAGCGCCGCGCCGCATCCTTGGTCTGGTAATAGACATTGCCGTTGTCGTCCGCCCCCATCCGCACCCCGCGCCGGGCCGTGAACAACTGCGTGCCGATGGTCTGGCTGTTCCACCAGGTCAGAAGGCGTTTCAGGAAATACATGGGGCATGCCTCCGGCTGCATCAGTTGGCAAAGCTATGCCCGATGGCGCGGCCAAGGTCCAGTGGCAGCGCCACTTGCACTCGGATCACGCCCAAATTCCGCCCGCGCAAAAAGAAACGCCGCGCCAACAAAGGCACGGCGTTCACTTCTGCAACAAACGGCCGGTCAACCGGCGCTGGCTGCTTCTTTCTTTTTGGGTTCGGCATGCACGAGAAGCGGTTTCGCCCCGCTGTGCACGGCCTCTTCCTTGACGACGACTTCGGAAACCCCGTCCAGACCGGGCAGTTCGAACATCGTGTCCAGAAGGATATCCTCCATGATCGACCGCAACCCCCGCGCGCCCGTCTTGCGCTTGATGGCCCGCTTGGCAATCGCCACCATGGCATCCGGCGTGAAGGTCAGAACCACACCTTCGATTTCGAACAGCCGCTGATACTGTTTGACCAAGGCGTTCTTCGGCTCGGTCAGAATGGTGACCAGCGCCTCTTCGTCCAGATCGGTCAGCGTGGCGATCACCGGCAGACGGCCCACGAATTCCGGAATCAACCCGAATTTCAACAGGTCTTCCGGCTCCAGTTCCTTGAACAACTCGCCCACGCCCTTGTCGTCGGGGTCCTTGACCGCCGCGCCAAAACCCATGGCCGAACCCTTGTTCCGCTGCGCGATGATCTTTTCCAGACCGGAAAACGCACCGCCACAGATGAACAGGATGTTGGTCGTGTCCACCTGCAGGAATTCCTGCTGCGGATGCTTGCGCCCCCCTTGCGGCGGGACAGAGGCAACGGTGCCTTCCATGATCTTCAGCAAGGCCTGCTGCACGCCTTCACCAGACACATCGCGCGTGATGCTCGGGTTGTCGGACTTGCGGGTGATCTTGTCGACCTCGTCGATATAGACAATCCCGCGCTGCGCACGTTCGACATTGTATTCTGACGCCTGCAGCAGCTTCAGGATAATGTTTTCAACATCTTCCCCGACATAACCAGCCTCGGTCAGCGTGGTCGCATCCGCCATCGTGAAGGGCACATCCAGAATCCGCGCCAGCGTCTGGGCCAGCAACGTCTTGCCACAGCCGGTCGGACCAATCAGCAGAATGTTCGACTTTGACAGTTCGATGTCGGATTTCGACGAATGGTTCAACCGCTTGTAATGGTTGTGCACGGCCACCGACAACACGCGCTTTGCATGCATCTGACCGATGACATAATCATCCAGAACCTTGCAGATTTCCCGCGGGGTCGGCACGCCATCACTGGACTTCAGCCCGGTCGTCTTGGTCTCTTCACGGATGATATCCATGCAAAGCTCAACACATTCGTCACAGATGAACACTGTCGGCCCTGCGATCAGCTTGCGAACCTCGTGCTGGCTTTTGCCGCAGAAGGAACAGTAAAGCGTGTTCTTGCTGTCGCTGCCTGTATTGGTTGCCATCGTCATCCTCTGCCTTGCGCCGCGCAGGCGGACCTTGATTGATCGAGTCTAGGCCAAGGTCCGCGCCTTCACAATGTCAAATCGCCCGTATCGGAACGGGCACTTGCGTCACTTCGCCGTGTCGTCGACCTTGCCACGGCTTTCAAGGATTTCGTCGATCAAACCCCAGGATTTGGCTTCTTCTGCGGACATGAAGTTGTCACGCTCCAGCCCGGCCTCAACGGTGTCATAATCGTTGCCGGTGTGTTTGACGTAAATGTCATTCAACCGCCGCTTGAGCTTTTCCGTCTCGCGCGCGTGGATCAGGATGTCGGTCGCCTGCCCCTGATACCCGCCCGACGGCTGGTGCACCATGATGCGGCTGTTGGGCAGGCTGAACCGCATACCCTTTTCGCCGGCGGTCAGAAGCAGGCTGCCCATCGACGACGCCTGACCGATCACCAGTGTGGAAATCTTGGGCCGGATATACTGCATCGTATCATAGATCGACAGGCCTGACGTGACGACACCACCGGGGCTGTTGATGTACATGCTGATTTCCTTGGACGGATTTTCCGCCTCAAGAAACAAAAGCTGTGCACAAATCACCGTTGCCATTTCGTCATGCACTGGGCCGGACACAAAGATGATCCGCTCCTTGAGCAGACGCGAAAAGATGTCATAGCGGATCGAACCCCGCGAATTGGTTTCTTCAACCGTGGGAATGATGAAATTGTAAAGCTGCGCTGTCGGGTCTTGCATGGCATCTGCCCCTTGTCCGGTAGAAGAACTATCGCCTGTATCCTTGTCAGAGTCTTAGTGTCGCGCGCCGGGGGCTGCAAGGGCAGGTCGAGAATTGCTTGGCCCCATCACGGGATTGCGCGCCCTGCCCCACAATTCGCCCAGCGTGCGGCGGCACAAAGTCGCCAACCACCGTTCATCCGCGAAACACCCGCCGTGCAAGCGCCAGCCGCGCGCCCGCCGTTACAAAACAGGCCGCACCAAACCCCCATGCCAAGGGCGCAAACCAGTCGGGCCGCAGGGCAATCACCACGAAAAACACGATGGTTTCCGTGCCCTCCAACAGCCCGGCAGTGAAATAGAGCGATTTTTCGCCGCGCGACGTGGTCTGCATCCCCGCCTTTTCGGCCAGAACCGCATAGCCCAGAAATGTCGTCCCGTTGACATAGAACGACAGCAGAAGAAACGCCCCGGCGATGCCATTCGCCGTCACATCGGCAACGACAAAGGCAAAGGGGAACGCGCCGTAGAACAGGAAGTCGCAGGCAATATCCAGATAGCCGCCAAAATCTGTCTTGGCCGTCGCCCGCGCCACCGCCCCGTCCAGCCCATCGGCAATCCGCCCCATCATCAGCGGCACAACCACCAGCCATCCGGCACCGCCCGCCGCCACAAGAAAGGCCGCGATCAACCCAAGGGCCAACCCTGCCAGCGTCACCCCGTTGGCATCCACCCCGCGCCGCGCCAGCCACAGCCCTGCCCTGTCAACCACCGGATCGATCACGCGCCGCATCCGCCCGTCGAGCATATTGTTCTCGCTTTCCGCAAAATCGCCTCATTCTGGCCCCTTTGGTGGCCGATCCTTGCCGAAAGGACAAGCGGCCAACACGCAGCGGTAGAATCCGGGTTGAATGCCCGGCGCACCGCCGTCATGCCAAAACAGCAACAGCCGCACTGTGATCGGGGGACACATGAGCATGAACAGACCAGTATCTGCGCAAGGCCGCGCCATTATCCAAATGATGCCGCTGGCTATTGCACTGATGCTCGCCGGATGCGTGGTACCCGTGCCGATCCCGATTGAAACGCCGCCGAAAAGTTTTGTCGTGGGATATGTCTATCCCGATCAACCCAAGCCCGGTATCGCACCCGCCGTTTCCCGCTGTGCCGCACCTGCCCGTGCCGGAGCCATGGCCGGTGCCGTCATTGCGCAAGTCAATGCGCAACGAAAGGCCAAGGGGCTGGGCGCGCTCCGCCAGTCGCCGAAACTGATGAAGGCGGCACAGGGCCACGCCTGCGACAATGCCTCACGCGGCGGGTACAGCCATGTCGGCTCGGATGGGTCTGACCTTTCGACCCGCATCCGGCGAACGGGGTACAAGATTCGTGTCGCCGCCGAAAACACCGGCCTCGGGTTTGACGATCCTGCCCGTCTGGTCGCCTTCTGGATGGGGTCTTCGGGTCACAGGGCCAACATCCTTAACCCGCGCGTCACCGAAGTTGGCGTGGGCCTTGCAGACGGGGCCCGCCCCTCCTGGGTGCTCGACATGGCGACGGGCCGTTAGGAACAGCCGTTCGAATCGCTGAAATCCTCTACCGCGCCAGAATAAGCTCGGCCTTCAGCCCACCCAAGGCCTCGCTTTCGCCCAACCGCAGCACGCCACCGTGACTGCGCGCGATGTCGGCGGCAATGGACAGGCCCAGCCCCACGCCCCCACCCTTGTTCGGATCACGCGCCTGATCAAGCCGGGCGAACGGCATCATCGCCTCATCCCGTCGTTCCTTCGGAATGCCCGGACCGGCATCCTCCACCGTGATGCGCACCGCCCGTTCCGTGACCGCCATCGACACCACAGCCTGCTTGCCATAACGAACCGCGTTGCCCAGCAGATTTTCCACCGCCCGCGTCACCGCCGCCGGGCGCAGCCGCACCATGGCCGGCCCGTCGACGGCACCCAAGGTCACATCGCTCCCCGACCGCTGCGCATCGTCGACCAACCGGCGGACCAGCACCTGCACATCCGCATCCTGCGGTTCTTCCATCGCATCACCGCGGGCAAAGGCCAGAAACTCGTCCACCAGCCGCTCCATCACCGCCACATCCTCCAGAAGCGCCCGCCCCTCCTCCTCGTCGGAAAGGAGGCTCAGCCCCAGACGCATCCGCGTCAAAGGCGTGCGCAGATCGTGGCTGACGCCGGAAAGCATCAGCGTGCGCTGTTCGATCTGCCGCTCGATCCGCGCCCGCATGTCCAGAAACGCACTCCCCGCCGCCCGCACTTCAACAGCACCGCTGGGCCGGTAATCGACATGCCGCCCCTTCCCGAACGCATCCGCGGCAACAGCCAGCCTTTTGATCGGCCGCAACTGATTGCGCAGAAAGATGAAGGCGATCACCGTCATCAGGATCGAGGTAAAGATCATCAGCACCAGCAACTGATGCGGGTTCGTCGCCGAAACACGCTTTCTGTCGACAGCAATGGCAAGCGGCCCCTCGCCCGTGTCGATCAAAAGCCGCACCTCATCCGGGTCCGCCGCCAGATCAACGGCGCGCAGCCCCGCCACCTCGTCGTGCAGGGTGGCAATCACCGTCCCCCCGGTCAGATCGGACCAGTTCAAGCGGTCTTCGGTAACAGCGGAACCCGTCGGATCGTCCAACCGCATCTGCATCCCGCGGGCCAGTTCGGCGGCCCCTTGCGCCCCGCGCGTCAGACGCGCCTCGACCACAGCACCCAGTTCCAGCGCAACGCCATGCGTCATCTGCTCTGTTACCCGGTCGAAATGCCGCTGGATGAAAGCAATGGACACGACCAGCTGAATGGTGACGATAGGCACGATCAGGATCAGCGCCGCCCGGACGTAAAGACTGCGTGGCAAAAAGGATTTCGGGCGCATCATGCGGGGCAGCCTATCCGGCCCCACGCATCGGCGAAAGGGGGGCAGATGCAGTGTCAAACCGGCAAGCCAGATGTGGTCGCCCCCGGCCTGCGCTGCGTTCTGGCCCCCAACCCCTCGCTCATGACGGAACGCGGCACCAATACCTGGATCGTCGGGCAAGGAACCGTTGCCCTCATCGACCCCGGCCCCGATGACCCACGCCACCTTGCCGCCATCCTCGCCGCACTGACACCCGGTGAACGCATCGCGGCCATCCTTGTGACCCACGCCCACCGCGACCATTCCGCCCTCGCCCCCGCCCTTGCCGCCCGCACCGGCGCCCCGGTCCACGCCTTTCGCGCCGATGCAGGCCCCCCGGCGCCGCACGCGGCAGAGCGGCCCGACGGCATCGACCGCCAGTTCCGCCCTGACTTGCCCCTCGCCCATGCGGCCACTGTCACCGGCCCATGGGGCCGCATCGACGCGCTGCACACCCCGGGCCACCATCCCGGCCACCTGTGCTTTGCCTGGCAGGACAGCCTGTTCACCGGCGATCACGTGATGGGCTGGTCCAGCAGCCTGATCGCCCCGCCCGAAGGCTCCATGGCCGATTACATGACCTCCCTCGCCACCCTTGCCACGCGCCACTGGCAGGCAGGCTATCCCGGCCACGGCCCCGTCATCCCCGACATGGCCCGCCGCCTGTCCGACCTGACAGCCCACCGCCACGCGCGTGAGGCTGCCATTCTGAATGCCCTCACCCACAGCCCGCTTACCCTCAGATCCATCACGGCACAGGTGTACCACGACCTGCCCCCAACCCTGATCCCCGCCGCCGAACAAATCACACTGGCCCATCTGGTTGATCTTCAAGCGAAAAACCGGGTCGAAGCGCGCCCAACCCCGGGCCCCGCCCCCCTGTTCCACCTCAAACCGGCCCCGTGATCTTTTCCCGCAAATGCCTCTGGACGCCCCCCGACCCGCTTGCTATAGACCCCCACGTGTTCCGGCGTAGCTCAGCGGTAGAGCAGTTGACTGTTAATCAATTGGTCGTAGGTTCGATCCCTACCGCCGGAGCCAATTCCTAAAACCGAATTAGAATCAACAGGTTAATGTTGTGCGTTAACCTGCTCCCGTTGGTCTCGCCATGCCAAGCCGTGCCGCCGTTAACCGTTCCGGTTCTGAGCACACGCTCCTGCATCAACCAGCCCCCCCATCGTCTCCTCTTGCCACGGGCGGCAGGCGCACGACGAATTCGGTTCCGCCACCGGGGGCCCCGCGCACCTCGACCGTGCCCCCATGGCGTGTCACGATTTCCTGCACCAGATACAGACCCAGCCCCGATCCGGGTGTGCCTGATCGGCGAAAGAAGGGCTCGAAGATTTGCGCCCGGTCGGCTGCAGCAATGCCCGGGCCATTGTCCCGCACCCTGATCTCGCACGGTCGTGCCACCTCCACCGCGATGGCGACCCCGGGTCCGCCATGCGCAATGGCGTTCTGCACAAGATTGGTCACCACGCGCAGGATGGCCTGCCGGTCGGCCATAACCTCGACAGGCGCGGGCGGGCGGTCAAAGGACAAGTCTGCCTTTGAAACCACCGCCAAAGGCGCGATGTCCGTCACTGCATCGGCCACCAACGCTCCCAGATCGACGCGGGCAAACCGGCGCCCCTCGCTGTCAAGCCGCTCAAGATCCAGAAGCTGATCCGACAAAGCCGCAAGCCGGGCGACGTCCAGGATCAGCTGGCGGCGGGCTGGCCCGGGCGGCAGCATCTCGATCCGCATGGACAGCACGGCGACAGGCGTGCGCAGTTCATGCGCAGCCGTTGCAAGAAACCGGCGACGTTTTTCCTGCCCCTCGTCCAGCCGCGCCAATGCGGCATTGATCGCACCCACCATGCCTTGAAGTTCCAACGGCACATTCGCCGCCGTAAGGCGGGTGCCTGGCTGGTTGGTGTCGATATGCCTCGCCTCGTCGGCCACGCGGGCGACACCTGCCAGATCGCGCCGCAGCAGCCAGGGAACGATCAGGGCTGAACCGATCATCAGCACGATGACGAAAGCCAGATTGCGGGGGTCGATGCGTTGCAATCGGACAAGCACCGGGTCCAGAACCGGCCCGCCGCCCGTGGCAATGGTGAACTTCCCGGCGGGCCCGTCGATCCGACGGGCGATCAGGTCTGATTTGGGGCCGCCGTCACTGCGATAGACTTCGGCAAAGATCACCGAACGCGCATCGTCCAACAACGGGCGCACCCCGTCAGGCACCGACCCATGTTCCATCCGCCGTCCCTCGGCATCGGCTGCAATGAACCAGAAGTCGGGGTAATCCCAAAGTTCACCGTCACCCAACTCTGCCTTGTACACCTTGTCGAGGTCAGGAAGGACCAGCCGGTTGCCCTGAACGACAAGGCTGTCCGCGATGGAGTACAAGACATCCTCGTCCAGCCCCGGTAACCCGTGCTTGTCGGGTTCGCGAATCGAGGCGACGATCACCGCCAGCGTGAGCGCCAGAAACTGCAACAGGATCAGCCGCAACGACAGCCGCGCAATGAGTGAGCCGCGCCACCTCATCCAGCGGTCTGCAAAAGATAGCCGATGCCGCGAAGCACATGAATCTTCAGGCCCGCCGGTTCCAGTTTCCGCCGCAGGCGCGAGATATGCGATTCCAGCGTATTTGATGCAATCTCGTCATCATAACCGTAGACTGCTTCTTCCAGCGCCTGCCGCGACACAACCCGGCCAGCCCGAAGGATCAAAGCCTCCAGCACAAGAAGCTCCCGCCGGGGCACGTATTGCGCCACACCGTCAATTTCGACGCTGCGAAGGCCTCGGTCAAACGTCAGCCTGCCCAAGGCAATCCGCTCGATTGCCATGGCCGACGGACGGCGGGTCAAGGCCCGCAGCCGCGCCAGAAGTTCCTCAGTCGCAAAGGGTTTGGTCAGGTAGTCATCCGCACCTTTGTCCAATCCGTCGATTCGCTGATGAAGCGCGCCAAGCGCTGACAAAACGATCACCGGGCACCGCTCGGGCCAGATTTTGAGGCTGTTGAGCAGATCAAGGCCGTCACCGTCCGGCAAAGTGCGGTCAAGAACGATGGCATCATAGTCTGTGGACAACACCGCCTCCTGCGCAATGGCAAGCGAGGGGGCGTGATCGACGACGATCCCCTGCCGTGTCAGCCTCGCCCCCAACATTTCGGCCAGACTGGCTTCATCTTCGACCAGAAGAATACGCATCAGTGCCTCAGCCTCGCAAACATGCAACTGTCATTGTGGAACACGCTGCCGTGCCATCTTTTGTTTGTCATGGCTCCGAAAACGACTACCGATATAAATCGTTCGGGCCTACTGACCCGCTTCGCCGACCTTGCTGCACGGCATTCTTTGTAAAGGTAACTCTCTGATGCGGCACTCCGTTGTCTCTGTTTCACTGTTGTTTCTTGCCGTTCACCTCGTCATGGCCACGTTGTTACCGCTCTTTGACGATGAAGCCTACTACGCACTTTGGGCTCGTGATCTGGCACTTGGATATTACGACCACCCGCCCATGATCGCCTACATGATCCGGATGGGAACCACCCTCCTCGGTGAAACGCCGATCGGCATCCGGCTGTTTCCGGTTACCTGTTTTGTCGCCTCTGGGTACCTCGTCGGCGATATCGTCAGGCGCATTTCCGGTGGCGCTGCCGGTCTCCCAGTGTTGTCGACAACGCTCTTCAACCTTGGCCTGCTCGTCTTCGCTCTGGGCAGTTTCGCCACACCCGACGCACCCTCCCCCTGTTCTGGGTCGCCGCAGTCTGGGCCGCGATCCATGCGGTCAATACGCAACCGGGCACTGGTTCGGCAACCCTGTGGTGGGTGTGCACCGGTCTGCTGATAGGGTTTGGCGGGCTATCGAAGTTCACCAATGCCTTTCTGGCCTTCGGACTGCTGGCCTACCTGATCGCGACACAGAAAGGCCGCGGATACCTGCGCACACCCCTGCCATTCTTGGCCGTGGCAGCAGCGCTTCTGCCGCTTTTGCCTTATCTGTTCTGGAACCTGCAAAATGATTGGCTCGGCTTGGTGCGCCAAGGTGCGCGCCTTGTCCCCGCAGACTTCTCGGCCCGGCGTCTCGGGGAATATGTTGCGCTCCTGCTTCTGGCCCCGACACCTCTGGTCACCTGGTTCGCCTTCCGGGCTTTGAAGGGCCCGCCACAAGACAGTGCGCTGCTGATGTGGAGCACAGCCCCGCTCTCGCTCTACTTCGTCTTTCACGCCACACACGCGCCGGTTCAAGCCAACTGGATCGTGCTACTGCAAGCGGCTTTCGCCATTCTCGCGCCCTTTGGCCTTGCTCGGGCAAAGCGGCTGTGGACCAAAGCCACCCTCGGCATCGCATTCTTGATGAGCGTCGGGCTTGTCGCAACTGCCTTCAATCCGGTCACCCCCATCGGAACAAACAACAATCCGCCAAACCAAACGCGCGGATGGCCCGCGACCAAGGGCGCCATGGCGGAACTTCTGCAGAAAACTGGCGCGACATGGATCGCCACAACGGACTACGCCCTGACCGGGTCGCTTGCGCTTCGTTTCCCGCAAGTGCCCGTCTGGTCCGTCTCCGAATTGCAGCGTTACGGCTTCCGGGGCCGTTTCCCTGCGGAATTGTGCACCGCCCCCGGCCTCTTGATCGCGCGGACAATGCAGTCACAATCGATGTCGAACCCAGCCGCAGACATCTTTGAAAAGGTTGAAGCCTCACAAACAGTTCTTCGCGCGCAAAACGGCGTAACACTCATGCAATACGATCTGACACCAGTGGTCGGTGTCAAGATTGCTGCCTTGTGTCCAGGGTAAAGCACCTTCGCCAAGGCACCGGAATCTTGCCTGTGCCTTGATTGTCCGAAACATGCACGCCCCCCACGGGGCGGCACTTTCTGGCACCCGACGGCAATTCCACGGGTCAACCGGGTGGTTGCAACCTGCATCAGCCTGACCGCCTGTGATTTCCGCACTGTCGCGCGGGACCACACGTTGATCTGCCGGCCGCCAGAATCGCGCGCCCGCCCTGCAAACAAGTGAATTAGCACCGCCCTGTCTTAGGCACAGCATCTAAGCCGCCGGGTTTCAGCCGCCATTTGCAGCGGGCGCGACAGCACGATCTTTCCCTTTTCCCGCAATGTTCCCGCAAGGTTGGTCCCCCAACTGGGTGCCATGTCATCCTGCCAACCAACAAAGCAATGCTGTCCTCAGGCTCATATCGCTCGGGTGCCCAGCGGTCCGGCAATGTGCTTGGGCGGATCAGCACAAACTGCGTGCCAGAAAGCAGCCCGCATCGTTGCCGGGCCTGCACTTATCAGAAGGAATACGGAATGGGGCGGCTTTTCCCAGCCCTCGATCGTCGCGGACCAAGCGCCGTGACCACACCCGACTTTCACCTTGTCAACCGCTCCGTATCGTCACCGTCCACGCATTTGTGGATTGCTGCGCTGACCGGAGCGCTGATCATCGTTTGCCTGTTTGCGGCCTATCCCGGAATAGACATTTTCGTGTCGCAGTTATTCTTCGTGCCGCACGAAGGGTTCTATCTGCGACAGAACTTTGTTGCGACCAACCTCAACGCCTTGCTGAAACATCTTCTCGAGGTGTTTGCCGCTGTCTCATTGGTCATGTGCCTGCTTGGCCTGTTGCCACGGTTCCGGAAAAAGGCCCGGGTATGGCTGTTCTTCGTATTGGCAATCGTGCTCGGGCCGGGGGTAATCGTCAATCTTGTCCTGAAGTCGAATGTCGGACGGGCACGCCCGCGCACGACCGATATCTTCGGTGGGGATCATCTCTTTACCCCAATTCTGCAAGTTGCCGATCAGTGCGCGCAGAACTGTTCGTTTTCGTCCGGCGAAGTCGCGATGACCTCGACCGTTGTCTTTGCCTCGCTCGCAGTCATCTGGTCGCGTCTTTCCGCCCGGGGTCGGCTGGCCGCGGCGCTCGCAGGCGGGGCGTTGATCGTGCTGAGCGCTGGGCTTCGTGTCGGTCTTGGCGCGCATTTCCTCTCGGATACCCTGGCCTCCACTGCCATCTCGGCGCTGGTCGTTCTGCTGACATGGCGTGTCACCGCGATGGACCGGCCCCCTGCAGGCTGACGGCTCTGCACCGCCATTCAGCGGCTGCCAGACGCCCTTTGAAATCAATCCCGGGCCAACAACCCAAACGCAGGCAGCCGCATGTATGAGTTAAGCGTCGTGATCCCCACCTTCAACGAAAAAGACAATGTTGTGCCGCTGTTTGACAGGCTGCGCGCCGCGCTGAACGGACAGTCGTGGGAGGCGATCTATGTGGATGATGACAGCCCCGACGGCACGGCTGACGCAGTGCGTGCGCTTGCCGTCGAATTCGCCAATGTCCGTGTCATTCAGCGAAAGGGGCGGCGCGGCCTCGCCGGGGCCTGTATCGAAGGAATTCTGTCCTCCACCTCCTCGTTCTGCGCCGTGATCGATGCGGATCTGCAGCATGACGAAACCCGGCTTCCGCTGATGCTTGGGGTGTTGCAGAATGATAACGACCTCGACATCGTGATCGGCAGTCGCAACCTTGACGGCGGGTCGGGCGGTGACGGCCTGTCGCGTGTCCGCCAATGGGGCAGTGATCGTGCAACTCTGCTGACACGCCGGATGCTCGACATCACAGCCTCTGATCCGATGAGCGGCTTCTTCATGGTCCGCCGCATGTCATTCAACCAAGTGGTCACTTCCCTTGAAAGTGACGGGTTCAAGATCCTCGCCGACATGCTCGCCGCCTCGGCAGGGCGATGGAAGACGCATGAAATTCCCTATACATTTCGGTCACGCAACGCCGGGGAATCCAAGATGGGGTCCGCTGTCGCCCTTGAATTCCTGTCACTGCTGGTGGTCCGCAAAACGGGCGGGCTGGTGTCCACGCGTTTCATACTCTTTGCGGCGGTGGGCTTTACCGGCATCTTCGTACAACTTCTTGCCGTCAAGTTTGCACTGGTCTTTCTGACGGATCAATTTGGCTTGGCGCAGGCCTTCGGGGTCTTTGTGGCCATGAATTCAAACTTCCTGTTGAATAACCTGATCACCTTTCGTGATCTCCGATTGCGCGGGCGTGCGATATGGCGTGGCTTGCTGAGTTTCTACGCAGTCTGTGCGCTCGGTTCGACGATGAATGTGGGTGTCGCAAATCTTGTCTATGCCACGATACCGCTTTGGGTTCTGGCCAGTATCGTTGGCGCGATTGCCAGAGCCTTCTGGAATTTTGTTGCTTCTTCCCTGTTTACCTGGCGCAGTCGTTAGGGGGATGGCGTGCCGCCCTTTCGCCTGTCACCGGCTGGCTTATTCGGCAGCCTCCCGGTGGCTGTGGCGCGTGATCAGGGCGGCAAGTTCCGGGCGGCAGGACCCGCAGTTGGTGCCTGCACCCAAGGCCGCGCCAAGTGCCTCAACGCTTTGTATGCCCCCCTCGGCAATGCTGCGCAGGATGGTGTTGATACCGACATTGAGGCAGGCGCAAACGGTAGGGCCGGGATCGGGTTGATCGGCACCGGGTCGCCCCGCCAGAACACCCGCTGTTGGTGCACCCAAAAGCCCGGCAACATGACTGCGGGCCACAAGAACAGGCGTGCGCGAGACAAAGACCGCACCTTGCAACCGCCCCTGCGCAGCAAACGCAAACCTGTGCAGGCCACGCGCCGGATCAGACAGGGTCAGCGTCGGGGCATCACCACCGAACAGCGCACTGGCCCAGGCGGCCCAGTCTGCGGGGGCGTCAGACCCTGCCATTTCAAACTGCACGCCGCTCGCAATCGGGGCCTTGGCCCAATAGGCGCAGTCAGGCGCAAGGTCTCCCTGTGCCACGGCAAACCCGTACCACGCGGCGGCAAAGCGCCGGATGGACACTGGGGCAGACTTGCTGGCTGGCTGCCCCGACAAGGGGTCGGTCACAGACGGCACCAGCGTGTCGATGCGGCCCGTGGGTGCGGTTTGCCCCGTCCAGTGCATCGGCGCAAAAGGGTGGCCGGGGGCGACACGGTCACTGATCATCACCCGCAGGATGGCGCGGCCCTGGGGGCTTGTCACCTCGGCCAAGGTTGAAGGCGACAGGCCAAGGGCGTTTGCGTCCGCGGGATGTATTTCAAGGTAAGGCTCACCCAGATGCTGTGACAGGCGGGGGGCCATGCCCGTCCGGGTCATGCTGTGCCACTGATCCCGGGTCCGCCCGGTATTCAGCCGGAAGGGATGGCCTTTCGGCAAAGCGTCAGGCAGGCGCGCTGTAACGGCGATCATCCGCGCCCGGCCATCGGCTGTGTGAAACCGCCCGTCCGCAAAGAACCGCCCGCCCTGTTGTGCGCCCTGCGGCCAGACCACTGGGGCAAGCTGATCATAATCCGCCCCCTGCAGCCCCGATATATCAAAATCACTGCCCAACTGCCCCGCAACCCCCGACAGGGCGGCGTATTCAGCAAAGATCTGTGCAGGGCTGGTCCAGTCAAAGCCTGCAAACCCCATCCGCCTTGCCACTTGGGCCAGGTGCCACCAATCTGGGCGCGCCTCACCGGGGGCTGCCTGAAACGCGCGTTGGCGGCTGATCATGCGTTCGGAATTGGTGACGGTCCCGTCCTTTTCGCCCCAGCCCGTCGCAGGCAGCAAGACATCTGCCAGACGGGCCGTATCGGTGGTGGCCCACATCTCGCTGACTGCCACGAAATCGCAGCGGGCGATGGCTCGCGCCACGCGGTCGGCATCCGGCATCGAAACGGCGGGGTTGGTGTGCAGGATCCACAGTGCCTTGATCCGCCCGTCATCCACCGCGCGGAACATGTCCACCGCCTTCAGGCCCGGCTTGTCCGCCATCGTCGGGCTGGCCCAGAACCCCTGCACGGCGGCGCGGTGGGCGGGGTTTTCAATCTCCAGATGGCAGGCGAGCATATTGGCCAGCCCGCCGACTTCGCGCCCGCCCATGGCGTTGGGCTGGCCAGTCACGCTGAACGGCCCCATGCCGGGGCGGCCGATGCGGCCGGTGGCAAGGTGGCAGTTGATGATCGCGTTAACCTTGTCGGTGCCGGTGTCAGACTGGTTGATGCCTTGGGAATAGACGGTGACAACCCTTTCGCTTTTCGCCCAAACCGTCAGAAACTCGGCAAGGTCGGCTGGGGCAAGGCCCGTATCTTCAGGCCGGCTTGCGCGCGCGGCGGCAAGGGCTGCCTTCAAACCGCTGACGTGCGGGGCGAAATCAGCACTAAGGTGGCCGTGGTCAAACAGATGGCACAAAAGCAGGTTGAACAGATGCCCATCCGCCCCGGCGACCAATGGCAGATGCAGATCGGCCCCTTCGCAGGTTGCCGTGCGGCGGGGGTCGATCACGATGATCTTTGTGCCGCGCGTCGCACGGGCCGCCATCAGGCGCTGGTGCAGCACAGGGTGGCACCAGGCAAGGTTGGACCCCACCAGCACCACCAGATCGGCAAGCTCCAGATCCTCATACTGCCCCGGAACGGTATCGCTGCCAAAGGCGCGGCGATGGCCTGCCACGCTGCTGGCCATGCAAAGGCGGCTGTTTGTGTCGATATTGGCGCTGCCGACAAAGCCTTTCATCAGCTTGTTGGCCACATAATAATCTTCGGTCAGCAACTGGCCCGAGACATAAAGCGCAACGGAATCCGGGCCATGGGCCGCAATCGTATCGGAAAACCGCCGCGCGATCAGGTCAAGCGCCTGATCCCACGTCACAGGTTTCCCGCCGACCATCGGCTGCACCAGCCGCCCATCGGTGGCCAGCGTTTCCCCCAAAGCCGCGCCTTTGACACACAGCCGCCCCCGGTTGGCCGGATGATCCGGGTCGCCCTTTATGGCAATGCCACCCTTGCCATCCGCCGTCGCGATCACCCCACATCCGACACCACAGTAGGGGCAAGTGGTGCGGACGGGGCCTGTCATGCAGCAGACCGCCGGGCGAAAAAGGCCGCGTCGAGCATGATCCGCCCGCCTTCAACCCGCACGGCATGGGTTTGCACCTGCCAGTCATCCGTGCCCCGCCCGGTGGTCAGATCAAACACCGCGGCGTGAAGCGGGCACGTCACCGCCGTGCCATGCACGATCCCTTCGGACAGCGGGCCGCCCTTGTGGGGGCAGCGGTCATCGATCGCAAAGACCTGATCATCCGCCGTGCGAAAGACGGCGATGCACCCGCCTTGGGTCTTGACCACCCGCGCGCCTTGGCGGGGGATGTCGTCAAGGGCAGCGATGGCTATGAACTGGCTCATTCGGCGGCCCGCAGCGTCAGGTCGGCAACCGGTGCCCAATCCGCCGGGCTGGCGGCATGTTCGGCCCAGGGGTCCACCTGATAGACGGATTGCGATCGCATGAACCGGTCATACAGTGCGCGGCGGTTGGCCGGGTCGGCCATCTGTTCGCGGCACCAGTCCAGCCCCACCTTGGCGACCCATTTGTAGATGCGGTGCAGATAGCGGGCGTTTTCACGGTACAACTGGGTAAAGGCGGCGATCACCTCCATCACCTCCGCATCGGTCGTGGCTTTGAACAGGAACTCGGTTTCGCGCACATCCATCCCGGCCGCGCCCGCCACGCTGATCTCGTACCCGCTATCCACGCAGACCACGCCAATATCCTTGCACGTCGCCTCGGCGCAGTTCCGGGGGCAACCGGACACACCCAGCTTTATCTTGGCAGGCGTCCACGAACCCCACAGCAGTTTCTCCAGCTTGATGCCCAGACCTGTGCTGTCCTGCGTGCCAAAACGGCAAAACTCGGTCCCGACGCAGGTTTTCACCGTGCGCAGACCCTTGGCATAGGCGTGCCCAGAAACCATGCCTGCGGCATTGAAGTCAGACCAGATGGCGGGCAGGTCTTCTTTCTTCACGCCCAGAAGGTCGATCCGCTGGCCCCCTGTGACCTTGATCATCGGCACATTGTACTTATCCGCCGCATCCGCAATCGCGCGCAATTCGGCCGGGTTCGTCACCCCGCCCCACATGCGCGGCACGACAGAATAGGTGCCATCCTTCTGGATATTCGCGTGGTTGCGTTCGTTCACGAACCGCGATTGGCGGTCATCAACATATTCTGTCGGCCAGTCGGCAATCAGGTAATAGTTCAACGCTGGACGGCAGGACGCGCAGCCCCCCACCGTCTTCCACCCCAGTTCCTGCATCACCGCAGGAATGGATTTCAGACCCATGAATTTGATCAATCGCCGCACGTCTTCATGCGTGTGGTCGGTGCATTTGCACATCGGCGGATTGGCATTGGCGGTAAAACCGTCGCCCAGCGTCAGCGCCATCACCTGCTCCACCAGCCCGGTGCATGTGCCGCAACTGGCACTCGCCTTTGTCGCCGTCCGCACGAGGTCCAGCGTATTCGCCCCGCCCATGATCGCATCCACGATCTTGCCCTTGCAGACGCCGTTGCAGCCACAAATCTCCGCCTCAGGCGGCAAGGCTGCAACGGCTGCCAAAGGGTTTGCGGAAGCGCCCCCCTGAAAGGCCGGGCCAAAGATCAGCGTATCGCGCAGGTCGGTGACATCTTTCCCCTGTTTGATCAGGTCAAAGAACCACGACCCATCGGCAGTATCGCCATACATCACCGCGCCCAGCAGACGCTCCCCCTCCAGGATCAGCCGTTTGTAAACCCCGCGCCCCGGATCGCGGAACACGATATCCTCACGCCCCGGCCCATCGGCAAAATCGCCTGCACTGAAAAGATCAACGCCGGTGACCTTCAGCTTGGTCGCAGTTTGCACGGGTTTGAAGGCGGCATCACGGCCCAGCAAGGTTTCGGCAATCACCCGCGCCTGATCATACAAGGGGGCGACAAGACCAAAAAGCTGCCGGTCATGTTCCACACATTCGCCAAGCGCAAAGATCGCCGGGTCGGACGTGCGCAACTGATCATCCACCGTGATCCCACGCCCGACATCCAGATGCGCATCATTGGCAAGGCGCACTTCGGGGCGGATGCCCACGGCCATGCACACAAGGTCGGCAGGGTAAACCGTACCATCGTCCAACAGCACAGCCTCGACGTGGGTGTCGCCAAGAATGGCCTTGGTGGCCCCTTTGCAATGAATGCGTATTCCCCGGTTTTCGAGGTCTTTTTGCAGCAAATACCCCGCCGCCGGGTCAAGCTGACGCTCCATCAGATGGCCCATCAGGTGAATCACCGTAACCTCGGCCCCGCGCGCGGCCATGCCCGCCGCCGCCTCAAGGCCCAACAGTCCGCCACCGATGACCACGGCCTTTGCACCCGGCCGGCTTGCCGCGATCATCTTGTTGGTGTCTTCCAGATCGCGGTAGGCGCAGACGCCGGACAGATCCTTGCCCGGCACCGGCACGATGAATGGCGCAGACCCGGTGGCAATCACCAGCGCGTCATAGGGCACCCCGCCGATGTTGGAATAAACCACCTTGTTTGTCCGGTCGATCCGGACCACAGGTTCGCCAAACCGGCAGTCAACGCCTTGTGCGGCATACCACCCCGCATCATGCGTCACGATCTGATCATAGGTTTTCTCGCCCGACAGCACAGGCGACAGCATCAGCCGGTTATAGTTGCCCCGTGGTTCCGCGTTGAACAGGGTGACATCGAAATCGCCCCCCGCGTCAAAAAGATGCTCCAGCATCCGGCCCGAAGCCATGCCCGCACCAATCACGACAAGTCTTTGTTTCATGCTGACTACTCCGCCGCTTCGACAAAGCGGTGACGTTCATAAAGGAACCGCAACACCGCCTCGCGGGCGCGGATGTATTCGGGGTGGCTGGCAAGCGCGATGCGGTCACGCGGGCGGGCCAGCGGCACAGTCAGCACCTCACCAATCGTGGCCGCAGGGCCGTTCGTCATCATCACGATGCGGTCGGCCAGAAGAACCGCCTCGTCCACGTCATGCGTGATCATGATCATCGTGTTCTTAAGCCGCGCATGTATATCCATCACCGCCTCTTGCAGATGCGCCCGCGTCAGCGCGTCCAGCGCGCCAAAGGGTTCATCAAGAAGCAGGATCTTCGGCTCCATTGCCAAGGCTCGCGCAATCCCCACACGCTGCTTCTTGCCGCCCGAAATCTCGGCCGGCTTTTTGTCGGCGGCATGGGCCATCTGCACCAGATCAAGGTTCGCCATGATCCAGTCATGCCGTTCGGCGCGGGTTTTTGTGCCGGCGAACACCTTTTGCACGCCCATCTTCACGTTGTCATAAACCGACAGCCACGGCAGCAAACTGTGGTTTTGAAACACGATGGCACGGTCGGGGCCGGGGGCGTTGACCTCACGCCCGTCCAGCTTGATCACGCCTGTTGTCACCTGCGTCAATCCGCCGATCAGGTTCAAAAGGGTGGATTTCCCGCAACCCGAATGGCCGATGATGCTGACAAACTCGCCCTTTTCGATGTTCAGGCGAATGTCGTTCAGAATCAGCGCCTCTTTCCCGCCTGCCAGCGGGAAAGACTTC
The DNA here is from genome assembly GCA_031425195.1 of Gemmobacter sp. Lineage (GTDB taxonomy): Bacteria > Pseudomonadota > Alphaproteobacteria > Rhodobacterales > Rhodobacteraceae > JANPIX01. The sequence continues at coordinate 71,001 of JANPIX010000009.1, forward strand.
ACGACACGGTCGATTTTCAGATAACTCATCGTGGTTCCCCCTATGCCATGGTGCCGCGGCTGACCACGCGGCCCACAAAGGCCACCAGACGGTCAAGCACAAAGCCGGTGACGCCGATGTAAAACAGCGCCACAAAGATGTCGGTCAGCAGGGATGAATTCCACGAATCCCAGATGAAGAACCCGATTCCCACCCCGCCCGTCAGCATTTCCGCCGCCACAATGGCCAGCCATGCAAGGCCGACCCCGATGCGCAGGCCGGAAAAGATGTAGGGCGCGGCAGCGGGCACCATGATCTTGGTGAAGAATTCCCACTGGTTCAGGCGCAAGACGGCGGCGACGTTGCGGTAATCCTGCGGGATGGCCCGCACACCTGCGGTGGTGTTGATGATGATCGGCCAGATGGCGGTGATGAAGATCACAAAGATCGCTGATGGCCGGCTGTCCATGAACGCGGCCAGCGAAATCGGCAGCCAGGCTAAGGGCGGCACCGTGCGCAGCACCTGAAACAATGGGTCCACCCCACGCATCAGCCAGACCGACTGGCCGATGACCGCCCCCACCAGAACGCCCACAATCGCCGCCAGACCAAAGCCCACCCCAACCCGTTCAAGCGAGGTCAGCACCCGCCAGCCCAGCCCCATGTCCTGACTGCCCGTGACATAGAAGGGATGCAGGATCAGATCACCGCTTTGCTGCCAGATCTCCAAAGGCGACGGCAGCGATGCCCCCCCGCCGGAAAGCGCCAACTGCCAGATGGCAAGCAGGGTCACGATCACCGCAACTGGTGGCACGACCATGGTCAGCAAGGCATCCTTGATCTTGCCCGGCCATTTGCTGCGCGCAGCGGCCGGTGGCAGTGACACAACCTTGGCCAATGGCAAATCAGCCGGTTCCGCTTGGGTTGCCTTCAGGGCGGTGACGTTCATCGGTGCCGCCCCTATACCATCGCCTTGATCGACAGGCTGTCGAGGTAGGCTTGCGGATTGGCAGGATCGAACGTCTTGCCATCAAAGAACGTCTCCACCCCGCGGCTGTCGCCAAAGCCTGCGGTATCGATGCCAAGCTCTGTCGCCGCAGCAAGCCACAGGTCCGACCGGTTGGTGCCGTTCACCAGCCCCGCCACATCCAGATCGCCCGGCAACGTGCCCCAGCGCTGATTTTCAGTCACAAACCATGTGTCCAGCGATTTCCAAGGGAACGAGGCTGATCCGTTTTCGCCCCAGAACCGCATCGCCAGATCGGGGCGCGACTCAACCCGCCCGTTGCCATAGTTGATCTCACCCTTGATGCGGCCTTCGATGTCGGTGACCGGCACCTTGTACCATTGGCGGCCCGATACGATTTGCGCCATTTCATCCTTGTTGGCCGGATCATCGCACCACATCTGCGCCTCCATCACCGCCATCATGATGGCCTTGGTGGCGTTGGGATGGGCATCTACCCAGTCAGCGCGCATGCCAAGGATCTTTTCGGGATGCCTCGCCCAGATTTCGCCCGTCGTCGCGGCGGTAAAGCCGATGCCCTGATTGACGAGTTGTTCATTCCACGGCTCGCCCACACAAAAGGCCTCCATGTTGCCGACCTTCATGTTCGCCACCATCTGCGGCGGCGGCACGACGATCAGGTCAACATCCTTGGTCGGGTCGATGCCCCCCGCCGCAAGCCAGTAGCGCATCCACAGATCATGCGTGCCGCCCGGGAAGGTCATCGCGACCGGGATTTCCGTTCCAGCCGCACGCTTGGCGGCAAAGATTTCCTTCAGCGGCGCACTGTCCAGCCCCACGCCGCTGTCAGCATAGGCCTGCGTGACCGAAATGCCCTGACACTGTTCGTTCAGACCCAGCAGCGTGTACATCGGCAAAGGCACGCTGTTCTGCATCACCTTGCCAGTGGAATAAAGATGCGTCTTCGGCCGCAGGATATGCCCGCCATCAATTCCACCATTGGCAGCAGCCAAGGCCATGTTGTCCCGCGTGGCACCCCAACTGGCCTGTTTTTCGATCAGCATTTCGGTCATGCCATGCTTGGCAAAGAACCCCTTCTCCTGCGCAATGATCAGCGGGGCCGAGTCTGTCAGGGCGATGTAGCCCAGCTTGGCCCCGGCCACCTCGGGCGCGGCGGTCGCGGCCCATGCCCCACCCGGCAACAAGGTGCGCGCGGCAAGCACGGTGGCGGCAAGGCTGGCTGCGGATTTCAACAGGGTGCGGCGGTTCGGGCGGATCAGGGTCATCGGGGCAGGTCCTTTGTTGGCAAGGGCCGCGCCGGGGGTGGCGTCAGGCCGGGCTATGTCGGAACGGCAAAAAGCCACCGCGATCGCTGGCCCCTATGGGTCAGGATGGGTGGCGTCATTGCCATGTCGGGGAACCGCATCTTTGCGGAAATTCGGTGGAGACCAGCGCCATTGCTTGCATCCGTACCCTCAGGAAGCACCGACACCCACCGGGGTCAAGCGTTTCAGCGTCATTTCGCAACTGCAGCATTTCCTTTGCGCAGGCCATGCGGCCAATGCCCGGAAATTCAGCGCGATGGAAACGACGGGTCAAAAGTGTCGCCATCGAAAAACGCATCCGGCCCCAGAATCATCTGCCCTTTTTCCGAAGCGACGGCTGTCGGGTGTGCCATCGCGCCTTCTATCCTTGCAGATGCGCCGGGCAGATCGGCCCCGGCACTGCGCAGGTGCTGGCGGTAAAGATCGGTGCGGAAACAGGCGCTGGCCGCTTTGATCGCCGGGGCGACATCAAGGCCGTTCCGCCCGGCCATGCGCTGCGCCAGAAGGGCCGCCAAACTGCGCCAGGGAAAGTTCGCAGCCCCCCCGTGAAACTGGATAAAGCCTGGATACTCGCGCATCTCACCCGTGGCGGTCACATGCAGCCGCCCCAGCAGGCCGCGTTCCGACAGTTCGGGTGGCAGGTTCAGATATTCGGGGCGCGACACGATCTCTGCCGCAGTCCCACGATTGTCAGGCTGATCCAGCCAGCGGCACGCCCGCCAGACCGCCCGCATCATCCGCCCGGTTTCATCGGGCCGCGTCTCGGCAAAGGCGCGCGTCAGGACCAGCCCCTTTTCCGGTGGTGCCGCCCAGATCGCCCGCCCTGCCAGTAGCAGTGCCCCCACCCCGGTTTCCACAGCATAAGACGCCCAGGGTTCGCCCACACAAAACGCATCCACCTCGCCCGCCGCCATGGCGCTGGCCATCAGGGGCGGCGGCACGGTGTGAATGCTGACCCGCGCCTCAAGGTCGGTCCCGCGAAGCCAGTGCCTGACCAGTTCGGCATGGGTCGAAAACGGAAAAGGCACGCCCACCCGCAACGGCCCTTGCACCGCTGCCATCAGGGCATCCCGCGCGGCCACCGGATCATCAAAGCCAAAGCCATGCCCACCGGCCCGCATCGCGGCGGCAAGCGCGGCGCTGACGGCAATCGCCTGCCCGCCAACGGACAGGATCATGGCAAGGTCAAATGCCGGATAATCCGGCCCCAGACCCATCGCCTGCGCAATCGGCAAGGGCACCAGCATATGCGCCGCATCAATCGCGCCCAGTCCCAGCATGTCACGGCTTTGGGCCCAGCTTTGCAGGCGGATCAGCTCGAAATCCAACCCTTCTTCGGCCGCAAAGCCAAGTTCGCGCGCCACGATAAGGGGGGCCGCGTCAATCAGCGGCACATAGCCAAGACGCAGGGGCACAAGGGTCATGACAACAGTCCCGCCGCCATCACCAGCTGACTTGCGATATCGGCCACCCGGCGCTTTTGGTCCATCGCGGTCTTGCGCAAAAGCGCATAGGCCGCCTCTTCATCCATGCCCCGCGCCTTCATCAGAATGGCTTTGGCGCGGTCAATGATCTTGCGATCCTCCAGCGCGGCCTTGGTCGCCAACAGTTCGGCCCGCATTTTCTGGAACATGTGAAAGCGCGCAATCGCCGCATCAAGGATGGGCTTGATCCGTTCCGGCTGCAGCCCGTCAACCACATAGGCCGACATCCCCGCCTCAATCGCGGCGCGGGTCATCTGTTCGTCAGACCGATCAACAAACATCGCCACCGGCCGCTCCATCGGACCGGAGGCCAGCGCCAGTTCCTCCAGCACATCGCGCGACGGGTCGGTCACGTCGATCAACACGATATCAGGTTTCTGTTCGGCAATGCGCCGGGCCAGCCCGGTTTCCTCGGCAATCACCGTTATCGCGTGATCCCCCGACGCCGTCAGTCCGTCGACAATACGCAACGCGCGGTCACGGTCCTTTTCGACAACGATGATGGATAAACGCGCCATGTTCAAAGCACCTCACGCCACCGGGCATCCTCTGGCCCTGCCACCTAGGCAAGCCCCGACGACTGGCTTGATCGGGTGTGGCGCATGCCAATGCCTGTAATCTGTGCGCTATTCCCGCAGATGCTGAATTTGTTTGCATCTGCACTCCACCCACTTGCGTTGCGCAACTCCATCCGACCGGCCCGATAGCGGCTCCGTAGCTCATGGATTTGCACAAACGGTGTGCCGCGAAAATAGTGTCAAAGCACGCTGATGACACTGTCTTACCCGCCTTGCCCGCTGCCCACTCTGTCGCGCTGTAACCTCAGCGCCCCCCACCCCACGGAACGCCCCCCCACCTCCCGCGTTGTCCCCTGCCGAAACCGAAAGGACGCCGCCCCGCATGCCCCTGTCCGATCCGTTTTTCGGCTTGTCGTCGATCCATATCCTGATGGCGGCTGTCGGGCTGGCCGTCTTCATCGCCTACCTTGTGCCCCGCGTGGCGTTCGGGGCGGCGGCGTCATCGTCTGCAATTCTGATGATCCTGGGTCTTGTCAGCTTTGCCTTCATTCCGGGCATGCCTGCCGTGCCGGACCCGACCGTTTCGCCCAAACTATGGGAACTGACCAGCGAGGTTGCGGTCATCGTCGTCCTGTTCTCCACCGGGTTGCGGATTGATCAGCTTGGCAATTGGAGCCGCTGGCGGCCCACGGTGCGGCTTTTGTTGCTCGCCATGCCGTTGACGATTGCCGCCCTCGCCTTACTCGGCTGGGCCTTTGCGGGGATGACGGTTGCGGGCGCCGTGTTGCTGGGGGCCATCCTGTCGCCCACCGATCCTGTGCTGGCGGGCGATGTACAGGTCGGCCCGCCACTGGAAGGGCGCGAACATCCGGTCCGCTTTACCCTCACGACTGAGGCAGGTCTGAACGATGGGCTTGCCTTCCCCTTCGTCTACCTTGGTCTGATCCTCGCCGCCACCACGGTTGATCCATCCGCCTGGCTGATCGACTGGTTCCTGCGCGACGTGCTTTACCGGATTGCCGTGGGCGGGTTGGTCGGGGCCTTTGTCGGATGGATGCTGGGCCAGGCGCTGTTTTCGCCTTGGGGCAGCGCCGCGATTGAAAAAAGCGGCCCGGGCGTTCTGGCACTTGGCGCGGTTCTCTTGTGTTATGGCGTTGTCGAACTGGCCGAAGGCTATGGTTTCATCGGCGCGTTCACGGCGGGCCTCGTGTGCCGGCGGGTGCAGAACGACCACCATTTCCACAAACGCCTGCACGCCTTCAGCGAAGCTGTCGAACACGCTCTGACTGCCGTTCTGCTCCTGATGCTGGGCAGCGTCCTGCCCGCACTGTGGCCGGCCCTCGATTGGCGCTATTCGCTCATCGGGTTTGGCTTGCTCTTGGTCATCCGCCCGGTTGTGGGTTGGCTGTCCCTGTCGGGAACGGATCTGCCCTCTGGCGACCGATGGATCGTCGGCTTCTTCGGCGTCCGGGGCATCGGTTCGGTCTACTATGTCGCCTTTGCGACAGGCCACGTGGAACTTGTCGACGAAGATCAGCTTTGGGCGTTGGTCGCCTATACGATCTTTGCATCCTCCCTTCTGCACGGAACGACAAGTTTCCTCGTCGACAGATACGCCTCACGCCGCCGCAAAACGGGCTGATCGCGCCGGTTGCCGGTTGTCAGACGTACATACGCAAAACATACAGGGCGAATACGGCTTGTGTACAAGGACTGCACGGCCCGCCGCGCAGTTTACACCGCCCCCATGATCGGCAATAACAAACGTGATGGCTGTGGCCGGGACCACGCTCGCCGCCAACAGTCGAAATCGCCCTGAACGCAATGGTTGTGTCCGACATGCTGCTTCTCATCGATAACTATGACAGCTTTACCTACAACCTCGTGCATTACCTGGGCGAACTGGGCGCCGACGTCGCCGTCCGCCGCAACGACGCGATCGACATCCAGTCTGTGATGGCGATGCAACCGCAAGCCATAGTGCTGTCGCCGGGCCCCTGCGACCCCGCCCAGGCCGGGATCTGCCTCCCCTTGACCCTCGCCGCGGCCGAGGCTGGGATACCGCTGTTGGGGGTCTGTCTGGGGCACCAGACCATAGGCCAGGCCTTTGGCGGCAACGTCATTCGCTGCCACGAAATCGTGCATGGCAAGATGGGCGTCATGCATCACGAAGCGAAAGGCGTGTTCGCCGGGCTGCCCTCGCCGTTTCTGGCCACGCGCTATCATTCACTGATCGTGGAGCGTCAAACTCTTCCCCAATGCCTTGAAATTACTGCCTGGCTTGAAGACGGCACGATCATGGGCCTGCGTCACAAGACGCTGCCCATCGAAGGTGTGCAGTTTCATCCCGAAAGCATCGCGTCGGAACACGGGCATCAGTTGCTACGTAATTTTCTGGATCTGGCCCGCCAACCGGTTGCGGCATGAGCGAGCGTCTTCGCCCGCTCATCGGAATTGCCGCAACCCGCCCCCTGACCCGGGCCGAAGCTGTGCAGGCCTTCGAGGCGCTGTTCGACGGCGAAGCGACCCCGGCACAGATGGGCGGGTTGCTGATGGCCCTGCGCACGCGGGGCGAGACGGTGGACGAATACGCCGCCGCAGCGTCGGTGATGCGCGCCAAATGCCACGCCGTCCGCGCGCCTGCGGGGGCCATGGACATCGTCGGCACTGGCGGCGACGGCAAGGGAACGCTCAACATTTCCACGGCCACAGCATTTGTAGTGGCGGGCGCGGGCGTGGTTGTGGCCAAGCATGGCAACCGGAACCTGTCGTCAAAGTCTGGCGCTGCGGATGCCCTCACGGAAATGGGTTTGAACGTCATGGTCGGCCCCGAAGTTGTGGAAGCCTGCCTTGCCGAGGCTGGGATCGGCTTCATGATGGCACCGATGCATCATCCGGCAATCCGGCATGTCATGCCTGTCCGATCGGAACTCGGCACCCGCACGATCTTCAACATTCTCGGGCCGCTTACAAACCCTGCTGGGGTCACACGGCAACTGACCGGCGCATTTTCTCCCGCGCTGATCCGTCCCATGGCGGAAACCCTGCTGGCCCTTGGCACAACAAGTGCGTGGCTGGTGCATGGCGGCGACGGCAGTGACGAATTGTCCATCGCCGCCCCCAGCAAGGTGGCCGCCATCGAAAACGGGGCCATCCGGGAGTTTGAGGTTCACCCGGAAGATGCGGGTCTGCCCGTTCATCCGTTTTCCGCTATCGTCGGGGGAACACCTGCCGAAAATGGCGCAGCGTTTCGCCGCCTTCTGGAAGGGGAATCCGGCGCATTCCGCGACGCCGTTCTTCTGAATGCGGCGGCGGCGCTGGTCGTCGCCGGGCGCGCCTCCGGCCTGCCGGTTGGGGTCGAACTGGCGCGCGAAGCCATTGACAGCGGGGCCGCACTTACCAAAGTGGAAATGCTGGTGGAAATCACCAACCGGACCGTTGGCTGATTTCGCGGCAAGGCGCTGAACAGGCTGGATCATCGCTTTTCTTTGATCGGGGCATCCGGTAATCCCTAGGCATGAACACAATTCTTGACCGGATCAAAACCTACAAACTGGCCGATGTTGCCGCCCGCAAGGCCGCACGTCCGCTTGGCGATGTGGAAGACGCGGCCCGTGCGGCCGGCGCGCCACGCGGGTTCGAGCGTGCGCTGAGGGATGCCACCGTCAACGGCTATGGCCTGATTGCGGAAATAAAGAAGGCCAGCCCGTCCAAAGGGTTGATCCGGGCCGATTTTGACCCGCCCGCGCTGGCCAAGGCCTATGCGGCGGGGGGGGCGACCTGCCTTTCGGTGCTGACGGATCAGCCATCTTTTCAGGGCGACGACAGTTTCCTTGTGGCCGCCCGCGCCGCCTGCAACCTGCCCTGCCTGCGCAAGGATTTCCTTTATGATCCCTGGCAGGTCGTCGAATCCCGCGCGCTTGGGGCGGATTGCATCCTGATCATCATGGCTTCGGTCAGCGATGCACAGGCCGCCGAACTGGAGGCCGAGGCAACGCACTGGGGCATGGATGTGTTGATCGAGGTGCATGATCAGGCCGAACTCGAACGCGCCGCGCTGCTGGTGTCGCCATTGATCGGCATCAACAATCGCAATCTTCACACGTTTGAAGTCACGCTTGAAACCACCCGCGATCTGGCCCGGCGTGTGCCCGAAGATCGGATGATCGTTTCCGAAAGCGGCCTTTACAAGGCAGAAGACCTTGCCGATCTGGCCCGATACGGGGCGCGGTGTTTTCTGATTGGCGAAAGCCTGATGCGCCAGACGGATGTGACGGCGGCAACGCGTGCCATCCTTGCCAATCCGCTCACGGCGCACGGGGGGATTTAGGTCATGGCAGAGTTGACGCATTTCGACCCACACGGTAACGCGCAGATGGTGGATGTGTCGGCAAAAGCCAGCACAGACCGGATCGCAACGGCACGGGCCAGCGTCAGAATGGCACCAGCAACGCTGGCACTTATTGTCGAGGGGCGGGCAAAGAAGGGCGATGTTCTGGGCGTGGCGCGTCTGGCAGGGATCATGGCCGCCAAGAAAACTGCCGACCTTGTGCCGCTGTGTCACCCTTTGCCCATCACCAAGGTGACCGTCGATCTGGCCCCCGATGACGCGCTTCCCGGGGTCCGCATCACGGCCACGGTCAAGACCACAGGCCAGACCGGGGTAGAGATGGAAGCCCTGACTGCGGTGTCGGTTGCGGCATTGACGGTGTATGACATGGTCAAGGCAGTTGACCGTGCAATGGTGGTCGAAGGGATCGAAGTCATCCTGAAAGACGGCGGAAAATCCGGACGTTACGAGGCGACGTGATGATTTCGGTTGAACAAGCGCAAGCCTTGGTTCTGGCGCTTGCACAGCCGATGGATGACGAACTTGTCGCCTTGCAAGGCGCTGCTGGCCGCTGGATGACTGTTGCGGCAACGGCCCGCCGCGACCAGCCACCTTTCGATGCGTCAGCGATGGACGGCTATGCCATTTTTGGGGACGCCGCGCGTGGAACCCGTTTGCGCGTGATCGGCGAGGCCGGGGCGGGTCATCGTTTCGGAGGCACCGTCGGAGCGGGCGAGGCCGTCCGCATCTTTACGGGTGCGCCTGTGCCCTCGAGTGCCAACCGGGTGATTCTGCAAGAGGATGTCGACCGCGACGGCGATACGATCACGCTGACACTTGACGCTCAGGGCCCCACCCACATCCGCGCGCAAGGCAGCGATTTCAGTGCGGGCGCGCAGGTGTTGCCACGCTGCCTGCGACCGAATGATCTGGCGCTTCTGGCCGCGATGAACGTGCCTGACGTAACCGTTGCCCGCAAGCCCCGCGTCGCGCTGATCGCGACAGGCGATGAACTGGTGATGCCGGGCGACGTGCCACGGCCCGACCAGATCATCACGTCGAACACCTTTGCTCTGAAAGCCCTGATCGAAGACGCCGGCGGCATCGTTCAGATGCTGCCCATCGCGCGGGATACCGAAACCGACCTTCGCGCCGTGCTGGACCTCGCCGCCAATGCGGATCTGGTGGTGACGGTGGGCGGTGCTTCAGTCGGCGACCACGACCTTGTGGGCAAGGTTGCGGCCGACATGGGTTTGGAACGTGCGTTCCACAAGATTGCCATGCGCCCCGGCAAACCCCTGATGGCCGGGCGGTTGCGGGGCCGCCCGATGTTGGGCCTGCCCGGCAATCCGGTATCGGCCATCGTCTGCGGCCATCTGTTTCTGATGCCACTGGTCCGCGCCATGCAGGGCGACCCCGCGCCCCTGCCAAAAGCAAGGCGCGCCTTATTGGGACAGGACGTCGGCCCCGCAGGCCCCCGTGCGCATTACATGCGGGCCGGGATCGTTGACGGCGAGAGCCTGCCCGTAGTGACGGCTTTTGCCGATCAGGACAGCGCCCTTCTGGGGGTGCTCGCCGCGTCGCAAGCCTTGCTCGTTCGGCCGCAGGGCGATGGCCCGCAACTGGCTGGAAGCATTGTGACTTATCTTCCCATCTGATTGGTCCCCTATCACGGGTCTTGACACAAACGGGGAACATGGGCAGAACATTGTGTTAACATTTATCCTGAAAAGGGTGGCACATGCTCACACGCAAGCAGATCGAACTTCTGGACTTCATCAAGCAGCGGCTTGACCGGGATGGCGTTCCACCATCGTTTGACGAAATGAAGGATGCGCTTGACCTGCGGTCGAAGTCGGGCATCCACCGCCTGATCACCGCCCTGGAAGAGCGTGGTTTTATCCGCAGGCTGGCGCACCGCGCGCGGGCGCTTGAGATTCTGAAGCTACCCGATGCGATGGAAAAGCCCGGCTTTTCGCCCAAGGTGATCAAGGGTGACAAGGTTGATGCGCCGCGCGGGGCCATGCCGGTTTCCACCATCCACGCGATGGAACTGCCGGTGATGGGCCGCATCGCCGCCGGTGTTCCGATCGAGGCGATTTCCGAAGTGTCGCGTCATATTGCGGTACCGGGGTCAATGCTTTCGGGCAACGGTCAGCACTACGCGTTGGAGGTCAAGGGCGACAGTATGATCGACGCCGGCATCAACGATGGCGATATCGTGGTGATCCGCGAACAGTCGACGGCCGAAAACGGGGATATTGTGGTGGCGCTGGTTGACGAGGCCGAGGCGACGTTGAAACGTTTCCGCCGCAGGGGCAACATGATCGCACTTGAAGCGGCTAATCCCGCCTACGAAACCCGGCTGATCCCGGACCATCTGGTCAAGGTGCAGGGGCGGTTGGTGGGCCTGATCCGCAGTTACTGAAACGCGGCGAGCGCGGGCCCGACTGAATCTGCGATGGGTGCCGTGGGATCGGCAAAGTCGGGCGACCACAGACGCTGAACCTGATGTGCCCATTGCAGGTGCATGGCGTTTTTGTCATCTGTCCAGATGGCGATCGTACCCGTCTGCGCCAGCGTATCCTGATCAAGCAACAGGCACACCCCCGCGGGCACGTCGACCGGTGCCGCCACGATTACCAGATCGAATTTGTCGCAGGCCGCCTGAGCCTTGTCCGTTGCCCCCTTGCCGGACAGAACGATCCCGCTGCGCCCGCCCACTTCAAACACGCGCGCGCCCTTGGGCCCGACAAAGCCGGTGCGCGCCGCAGCACCCTCTTGTCCCGCCAGATCGCCGTCATTTTCGAGCCAGCTTTTCGCGGCGAACCCGGCCCCCTTTGCCGCAGACAGCGACCGCCCGTCAGGTGCCATCAACCCCGCCAGCGCGCCCGTTTCGTCGATCAGCAGAACGGGACGGTCTGACACCACCCAGAGGCCAATCGCCAAGACGACAACCCCTGCCCCTGCCCAACGTGCGCGGCCTTGCCATATGATCACCCACAGCCCACCCAGCGTGATCATCGGCAACACCCAGGCACCGGGGGCCGGGATGGATGTGACTGCCCCTTCCCATCCCGCCACCCAATGTGCCACGAACAGGATCCACCGCGACCCCATATCCATGACCCACAAGGCTGGTCCCGCCAGCCCGACAGGTGCCAACAGTGCCGCTATGGCGCCCGCAGGCATCACGATGGTGCCCATCACAGGGACGGTCAACAGATTGGCCACCAGGCCGTATTCCGCAAACCGGTTGAAATGCGCCGCCGCATAGGGTGCCGTCGCAAAACCGCCCAGCAGAGACGACAGGACAAGCGTGAACAGGGGCATCATCCAGCGCGGCCAACGTTTCCGCATGACACCGGCATCGACCGCACCAAAGCCGACAATCAAGGCAACAGTCGCCGCGTATGACATCTGAAACCCGGGTTCCAACAGGCTTTCGGGTTGCCACAACAGGATCAGGATGGCGCTGATCGCAACTGAACGAAGCGTCAGCGCGCGGCGATCCAGAAGCACCGCACCCAGCATCACTGATACCATGATGAAGGCGCGTTCCGTGGCCACATTGGCCCCGGACAGCAAAAGATACCAGAACGCCACCGCAAAGGCGATCACGGCGGCCAGCTTCTTGGCGTTCACCCGCAGTGCCAAGGGCGGGACAAGGGCAATCCCGTATCTGAAAAGGCCAAAGACGAATGCAGTCAGAAAGGCCATGTTCATCCCGGATATGGCCAGAAGATGTGCCAGACTTGAATCCCGCAGGGCGGCGACGGCATCAAGGCTCAACCCAGATCTGTCACCCGTCATCACCCCTGACGCGAAGGCCCCGCTATCGCCGGGCAAGGCCTCCATGATGGCGTTGGAAAGCTGTGTGCGCCAACGACCGACGATCTGGGCCTGCCCAACCGGCCCCGCCCAAAGCAGAACCGGCGTGCGGGTGTAACCTACGCCACCGAGTTGGTCGAAAAACGCCATTCTACGAAAATCAAAAGCACCGGGTTCAGCTGCGCCGGGTGGTCCGGTCAGATGGCCCGTGGTCATCACTGTCTGACCGGGTTCCAGCTTTGGCACCGGCCAGTCGCCCTGCAGGGACACACGCACATGGCGCGGCGTTCGGTCGGGGGGTGTATCTTCCAGAACCACGGTATCGAGTGTCAGGCGCAGGGCATCCGTCTGCGATCTGTCGATCTCGATGATGCGCCCAATGATCGGTCCATAGTACCGGAAATCGAGCATGGGCGACGACACTGAATGGGCGCGCAAACCGGCGGCAGCCATTCCCATAAGAAGGCAAACGACCGCAATAGAAGGGCCTTGGGTCAGTTCCGGGCCGCGCAACGACAGGATCGTGGCAAACGCCAATGCGGCCATGACGAAAAGGTAGAACGCGGCCCCAGGTTCCCACGGCAGGGCGAACCACAGGCCCACACCTGTTCCGATGAATACGGGAACCCACGGAAACAACCTGCCCCGCGCCGCGAGGATTGAGCGCAATGGCCAAAGGGTTGCCTGTGCCAGGCTCGTCACCTTGTTTCCCGCCCCGTGATTGCCTAAAGACAGGATTGCCTGAAGGCATCTCCACGCATATCGCATCATGGTTTCCAGAAAGTTAACATCCGCATGACTGCCCCCCTTTCGCCGTCAAAGCCTGTCGTCACCCGGTTTGCGCCATCGCCCACGGGGTATCTGCATATCGGCGGCGCGCGGACGGCGCTGTTCAACTGGCTTTACGCCCGGGGGCGCGGCGGCAAGTTTTTGTTGCGCATCGAAGACACGGATCGGGAACGGTCCACCCCGGCCGCGACGGACGCCATCCTGCGGGGGCTGACATGGTTGGGCCTTGACTGGGATGGCGAGGTTGTCAGCCAGTTCGAACGCCGCGACCGCCACGCAGAGGTTGCCCATCAGATGCTCGCGCGTGGATCGGCCTATAGATGCTTTTCCACGCAGGCCGAAATCGCAGCCTTTCGGGCCGAGGCCGAAGCACGCGGCAGCTATGCCGTGTTTCAAAGCCCGTGGCGTGATGCGGACCCGTCGACCTGGCCCGATGCACCCTATGTCATCCGCATGCGCGCGCCACGCGACGGCGACACCGTGATCAATGACACGGTTCAGGGCATCGTCACGTTTGGCAACGATCAACTCGACGACATGATTTGTTTACGGTCGGATGGTACGCCAACCTACATGTTGGCGGTGGTCGTGGATGACCATGACATGGGTGTAACGCATGTGATCCGGGGCGATGACCATCTGAACAATGCGGCCCGGCAAACCATGATTTATCAGGCGATGGGCTGGGAAATTCCGGTCTGGGCGCACATCCCGCTGATCCACGGGCCTGACGGCAAGAAATTGTCCAAACGTCATGGCGCAGTCGGGGTCGAGGAATATCAGGCCATGGGGTATCCGGCTGCGGGCATGCGCAACTACCTGACGCGGCTGGGCTGGGCGCACGGGGATTCGGAATTCTTTACAAGCGCGCAGGCGATGGAATGGTTCGATCTTTCGGCCATCGGGCGTGCGCCGGCCCGACTGGACTTCAAAAAGCTTGAGAACCTGTGCGGTCAGCATATGGCTGCAAGCGACGATGCTGCGCTGCTGCATGAATTTCGGGCATATCTTGCAGCCAGTGGCAAAACACCTCTGACCGAACGTCAGGATGTCTTGTTTCAAAAGGGCATCTACGCGCTTAAAGACCGCGCGAAGACATTCGTTGAACTTGTTGAAAAGGCGGCGTATATACTTTCCAGCCGGCCCATTGTTCCCGATGAGGCCGCAGCAAAGACTCTTGATACGGTATCCCGTGGTATACTGTCTGAATTGACGCCGCGACTGCGAAATGCTAACTGGACGAAAGAAACGATCGAGGTCATTCTGACCGAAATTGCCGCTGCGCATGGCCTTGGGTTCGGGAAACTTGCTGCACCACTCCGTGCCGCACTTGCCGGACGAACGGTCAGCCCTAGCGTCTATGACATGATGTTGATTATCGGTCAGGACGAAACAATTGCGCGGCTGACTGACGCTGCGGCGTAACGCCAAGGCGCGCTGACCGCTGACCCCGCCGCTGCCAGGCGGGGAGCAGAAGGCGGAACCGAACGGCAGACGGAGGTGCCAGCCATGGCCGATACGACAAAAACGCCTGCCATTGATTCTGCCAAGTTGACTTTTGGCGACACGTCGATCGATCTTCCGATCCTGCGCCCTGCGATGGGCCCCGATGTGCTTGATATCCGCAAGCTTTATGCGCAGGGCAACGTGTTCACCTATGATCCGGGGTTTACGTCAACCGCTGCCTGCGAAAGCGACATTACCTATATCGACGGCGATGTCGGTGAACTGCTGTACCGCGGCTATCCGATTGAACAGCTTGCCGATCAGTCAAGCCATCTGGAAGTTTGCTTTCTGCTTTTGTACGGCGAACTGCCCACCGCCGCGCAGCTTGCCGATTTCAAGCAGCGTGTGACACATCACACCATGGTGCATGAACAGATGCACTATTTCTTCCGGGGGTTCCGGCGCGACAGCCACCCGATGGCCACGATGGTGGGCGTGGTGGGGGCCATGTCGGCGTTTTATCATGACAGCACCGATATCAATGATCCCTGGCAGCGCGAAGTTGCGGCCATCCGGCTGATTGCGAAACTGCCGACGATTGCTGCCATGGCCTACAAGTATTCGGTTGGACAGCCTTTTGTCTATCCGCGCAACAATCTGGATTATTCCAGCAATTTCCTCAACATGTGCTTCTCGGTTCCGGCAGAAGATTACGTTGTGAACCCGATCATCGCCAAGGCGCTTGACCGGATCATGATGCTGCACGCCGACCATGAACAGAACGCTTCGACCAGCACGGTGCGTCTTGCCGGGTCTTCGGGGGCCAACCCATTTGCCTGCATTGCAGCCGGTATTGCCTGCCTGTGGGGCCCAGCCCACGGCGGGGCGAACCAGGCGGCACTGGAGCAGTTGCGCGAAATCGGAACGGTTGACCGCATCCCCGAATACATCAAAATGGCCAAGGACAAGAATTCCGGTGTGCGCCTGATGGGGTTCGGCCACCGCGTCTACAAGAACTTTGACCCGCGCGCCAAGGTGATGAAGGAATCCGCCGACGAGGTGTTGGGTCTTCTGGGCATCGAAAACAACCCGACGCTTCAAGTCGCGAAGGAGTTGGAGCGGATTGCCCTTGAAGACGATTATTTCGTCTCTAAAAAGCTGTATCCGAATGTCGATTTCTATTCCGGAATCATTCTCGATGCGATCGGTTTTCCGACGTCGATGTTCACGCCAATCTTCGCACTGTCGCGCACGGTCGGCTGGATCGCGCAATGGAAAGAGATGATCGCCGACCCGACACAAAAGATCGGCCGTCCGCGTCAGCTTTACATGGGTCCGGCAAAACGGGACTATGTGGATCTTCGCCACCGTTGATATTGGCGGGCGCGAGGCTGGCCCAGCCTTGCGTCACTGACCGGAGAGCGTCTGCAGCGGGCCGTAAAGATCGACCCTGCGGTCACGGAACAGGCCCCAACTGCGCCGCAAGTCGGCAATGGCGTCAAGATCAAACGTCGCGGTGATAATCTCCTCTTCATCGCGGCTTGCCTTGCCCAGCAACGTGCCGGTCTGATCGGCGATAAAGCTGCTGCCGTAGAATGTTACCGAAGTGCCTTCGGGTGCCGTCTCGGTGCCAATGCGGTTGGACGCGATCACCGGCAGGATATTTGCCGCTGCGTGGCCGCGCATGACCATTTCCCAATGCGGCTGACTGTCGTAGCCGGGCGCCGGAGGCTCCGATCCTATGGCCGTTGGGTAAAGGATCATTTCCGCACCCTGCAGCGCCATCGCGCGGGCTGCCTCGGGGAACCACTGATCCCAACAGATGCCGACGCCGATCCGCCCAGCCTGGCTATCCCATACCCGGAACCCTGTATCGCCGGGGCTGAAATAGTACTTTTCTTCATATCCCGGACCCTGCGGAATATGGCTTTTGCGGTAATTGCCTAAGATGCGCCCATCCGCATCGATCATCGCCATCGCGTTGAAATGGGCCGTCCCTGCCCGCTCGAAATAGGAAAGTGGCAAGACCACACCCAATTCACGCGCCAGATCGGAAAACCGCGCGATAAGCGGGTTGCCGTCCATGGGCGCGGCAAGCGACAGATATTCGCTGCGCTGGGTAATGCAGAAATAGGGCGTGGCAAACAGTTCCTGAATGAGAATCACATTCGCGCCGTGCCCGGCCGCCTGCCGGACAAGCCGTTCGGCACGGTCGGCATTTACGGCCAAGTCCCACGAACAGGCAAACTGGGTGGCCGCTACTGTGACGTTGCGCATACATTCATTCCCTTGATGTCAGTCGGCGCAAGGATGACGACATGATACGTCCCTGACAAGCAAACGCCGGAGGCAAGATTTGCCCCCGGCGCAAAATTCACGTCTTTTCCGTAATCAGATTGCCAGCGACAGCACAGTTGCCATCGTCAGTTCACCAAAGCCGTTGAACCGGGTGTTGGTTGCCGAAGAATAGGCCCCCATCCCTTCAATCATTACATAGTCCCCCTCGGCGATGCTGCCTGCAAGCATGACGTCACCGGGCAGACGGTCAACCGAATCGCAGGTGGGTCCAAACACGATGCGGGGCTGGACTGCGTCTGTCCGGCGCTGGCCTTCCGGGGTGACAACATGGATGCGGTCGATCACACCGATCATCGGCAGTTCGAAGAACGCGCCGTAAGTGCCGTCGTTCAGGAACACATGTCCGCCATCGCGAACAGCCTTGACCTTGGACGCATGGGTGAACGCATCACCGCACAGCGCGCGGCCCGGTTCGCACACCAGCATCGGGCGACCCGCCCCGAAGGCTTCCGTCGCGACGCGGTCAATCAGGTCGAACGTTTCCTCGATCTGCGGCACGACACCATGCAGACGGTGGTTGGGGAAACCGCCACCAACATTCAGGCGCGAAATCGTCACACCCGCGTCGCGCGCGATCTGGGCTGCGGCGCGAATATAAGCCTCCCATGCGGCGGGATCGGTGCACTGCGTGCCGGGATGGAAGGTGATGGACGGGATGAAACCCGCGTTGGCCGCGGTCTTCAGAAGGTCGGTCGCAAGATCGACAGTTGCGCCGAACTTGGCCCCAAAGTTATAGGCCGCCCCCGATACCGGCAGTTTGAACCGGACAGAGATTTCGGTGCCTTCAGCCGGCACAAGCTCGATCAGCTTGGCCAATTCTGATGCCGAATCAACCGAGTACGATTTGACGCCCAGTTCAACGGCGACAGAAATCTCGGCCCGGCTGCGCACGGGGTTGTTGTAGTGCAGTGCCGCATCCGGGGCCAGACGGCGGATGAGGCGGATCTCGTTGGGCGATGCCACGTCAAAACCGCGCAGGCCAGCAGCCAGCAGGTTGTCGATCACCACCTCTTCGGGGTTGGACTTCACCGCATAGGTGACAAGGCCCGGAAAGCCATCGATGAACTGGCGCGCGGCGGCCTGCACCACAGCAGGGGAAAAGAAAAGAATCGGGTTTTCCGGGCGCACGGCGCGCAGAAACTCGGTCGGGTTGGTCCAGATTGTTTTCGACAGTCCCATCGGCATATTCCCTGTGCAAAGGCCAACAAGATGCAAAGAATGCCTGCCCGCCAAAAAGGCAGGGGTGCGGCACCTCGCGCGGTTTTTTACAACCAGGCCAGGTGCGTATGAGCCGCCCTTTTCCTGAACTTCGGAGTGGCGATATGCGGCACATTTTCATCGATGAAAACTGTATAATTGTAGTGCAAGCCTGTTATAATGACGAAAAAGGACTACAAATCTGATGGATGATCTGGATCGAACCATTCTGGCGCTTCTTGGGGCAGATGCACGCATGTCGTTGGCCACTTTGGCCCGGCGGTTGAAGGTTGCACGGTCGACGGTACAGGCCCGGCTGGAGCGTCTGGAGACGACGGGCGTGATCGCAGGCTACACCCTGAAACTGGGCGAAGCGGCCCGTGCAGGGCGTCTGCGCGCCGCCGTTCTGCTGACCATCGAACAACGCGCACAGGCGGCAATACTGACGCGGCTCAAGTCTGTTCCAGAGGTGGAACGTGCGATCACGACGTCGGGACGTTATGATCTTCTGTTGCAGATCGGCGCGCCGAACACTCAGGTGCTTGATCAGGTGCTGGACCAGATCGAGGCTATGACGGGCGTCATGACGACGGAAAGCCTGATTTATCTGACCACGCGGCTTGATCGGGCGGTGTAGGCCCCTTTTACGCGCGCTGGCTGCGGGCCAGCATCGTGGTAACTGCACGATCGCGGTCTTCGGTGGACAGGTTTTTCAAGCCGCGCAGGCGGCCCGCCACCATCAGGTCGGCAACCCCGTGGACCACTGACCACGCCGCCGCGATCTCTAACTCTGCACCGCCGTTCAGCGTCACCAACTGCGTCAGGTGCTGATAGGCAGCGTCGGCCGCGGCACGCAGATCGGGATGGGAATAGTCGGGGCGGCCTGATCCAAACATCAGGCGGAACAGCGCAGGCCGCGTCATTGCGAATTCTACATAGCCCACGCCGGACGCCATCAGTTGCGATTCGGGATCGGGTTTTGCTGCCAATTCCTTTTGCCGCTGGGTTTCAAGAAATCGACGGAACCCTTCGGCGGCAAGCGCGGTGAGCAACCCGTTCGCATCGCGAAAATGATGGGCCGGGGCCGCATGACTGACACCGGCACGGCGGGCGACCTGCCGCAGCGAAAACGCTTCGACACCCCGCTCGCCCAGTTCGGCTTCGGCCGCAATCAGCAAGGCAGCGTACAGATCGCCATGATGATAGGGCGATTTCGGGGGGTCAGGTTGTGCCATGGCGTTCGGGTAACAAGCCATTCCGTGACTGTCAAACTTGTATCTTGACAGTGGATAGATATACGGACACGCTTTGGCAACCTTGGGGAGAATGCAATGACACCTGACGCCTTTTTCCAGTTTTCGGGACCAATCGCGATGACGGGCTGGCTCGCGCTCGTCCTGTCGCCGCTGATCCCCCGGGCAAGCCAGATCCTTGCGGGCATCATCGTTCCCGTGATCCTGTCAATCGCCTACACCGCCCTGATCCTTGCCCATTGGGCGGATGCACCCGGCGGTTTCGGATCGCTTGCCGATGTCATGGCCCTGTTCGCGGATCCGCCTATCGCCTTGGCGGGCTGGGTCCATTACCTCGCGTTCGACTTGCTTGTTGGGGCGTGGATTGCCCGCACCGCCCGCCGCGAAGGGATCGCACATCTGTTTATCCTGCCTTTCCTTGCGCTCACGTTTCTGTTCGGACCTGCCGGTTTTCTGGGGTTCATGGCACTTCGTGCGACCTTTTCCATGGGTCGCCAAACAGCAAAGGACATCGCATGACCCTGTCGATACCGGCCCGTCAGGGCGATACGATCAATCTGGCGCGGGTCTGGCGCGATGCACCGGCGTTCACCGGCATGGCGGTGCTGACCTCGCTTGCCCTTGTTCCGCTGTTTGCGGCCATGGCGCTCGACGTGCGGGTATTTCAGGGTGACAACGTGTGGCTCAAGCCTGTCAAGTTTCACCTGGCATTGGGCATTTATCTGTTCAGTCTTGCCTTTTTCGCCCGTTATCTGCCCCGAACCATGATCAATGGCCGTGCGTGGCGCGTTTATGCGGCCGTCGTGTGCTTCGCCATCTTGGCCGAATTGGTGGCCATCGGAGGGGCAGCAAGCCTGGGTATCGCATCGCATTTCAATTCGTCGACGCCGACGATGGTGGTGGTTTATGCCCTGATGGGCGTTGGTGCCGTTACCCTGACGTCAGCCAGCCTTGTTATGGGTGTGGGGATCTGGCGGAACCGAACCACCATGCTGGCCCCGGCGCTGCACCTGTCAATCGCGCTTGGGCTTGTCCTGACCTTCGTGCTGACGATGATCGTGGCGGGGTATCTGTCATCGAACAACGGGCATTTTGTGGGTGTGCCGACAACGGGTGCCGTCGTGCCGATACTGGGTTGGTCCCGGGAAGTCGGCGATCTGCGCGCCGCGCATTTCGTGGCGACCCACGCGCTTCACGGGTTGCCGCTCATCGGTTGGCTGGCCGTGCGGTTCATGGCACCGCGCCGGGCTGTTCTGACAGTCTGGGCGGGGGCCGCCCTGTATGCCGGGCTGGTTCTGGCGCTGTTCAATCAGGCCCTGTCCGGCCTGCCCGTGATCGGCTGAACCGTGGCGCAATCGCTGCTTTTCCTTTGGTCTGCGGCAAGCTAGAACCCCGAGCGATACAGCCCGGGAACAATAGAATGCCGATGGAAAAGACCTTTGATGCCACCACCGCCGAGCCGCGCCTTTATGCGGCCTGGGAAGAGGCCGGGGCCTTTGCGGCGGGGGCCAACGCCAAGCCGGGGGCCGAGCCGTTTTCCATCATGATCCCGCCGCCGAACGTGACCGGCAGCCTGCACATGGGCCATGCGTTCAACAACACGCTGCAGGATATTCTGGTCCGCTGGCACCGGATGCGCGGGTTCGACACGCTTTGGCAGCCGGGCACCGATCACGCCGGGATCGCCACCCAGATGGTGGTCGAACGGGAGTTGGCCAAGACTGGCAACAAGGGGCGGCGTGAACTCGGGCGTCCGGCCTTTATCGAAAAGGTCTGGGAACAGAAGGCGAAGTCCGAAGCGACGATCTTGGGCCAGTTGAAACGCCTTGGCGCGTCTTGTGACTGGTCGCGCACCGCGTTTACGATGGACGAAAATTTCCATGACGCGGTAATCAAGGTCTTTGTCGACATGTACGGCAAGGGGCTGATCTATCGCGGCAAGCGGCTGGTGAACTGGGACCCGCATTTTGAAACGGCGATTTCCGACCTCGAGGTGGAGAATATCGAAGTCGACGGCCACATGTGGCATTTCAAATACCGTCTGGCCGGTGGCGAAACCTATGAATATGTGGAAAAGGATGCCAAGGGCGCGGTGAGCCTGCGCGAAACGCGCGATTATATCAGCATCGCGACGACCCGGCCTGAGACGATGCTTGGCGACGGCGCGGTGGCCGTGCACCCGTCTGACACGCGCTATGCGCCCATCGTGGGCAAGATGGTGCATTTGCCCCTGTGCGACCGTCTGATCCCGATCATCGTCGACGAATACCCCGATCCGAATTTCGGTTCTGGTGCCGTCAAGATCACCGGGGCCCATGATTTCAACGACTATCAGGTGGCGAAACGCGCAGGCCTGCCGATGTACCGCCTTATGGACACGCGCGGCTTCATGCGGGCGGACGGGGCGGCATATGATGACGCCGTGACCCGCGCACGCGAAATTGCGGCGGGGTCGCCGACCGATGAAAACGAGGTCGACACCCTGAACCTTGTTCCCGAAAAGTATCGCGGGCTGGACCGGTTCGAGGCGCGCAAACTGGTGGTTGCCGATATCAACGCCGCAGGGCTAGCCGTCACGACATTGGTGAAATCCATCGACGCAGACACGGGTTCGGAACACCTGACGCTGGAGCCGGTGGTCGAGGCTAAAAAGATCATGCAGCCGTTCGGGGATCGATCAAAAGTCGTCATCGAACCGATGCTGACTGACCAGTGGTTTGTGGATACGGCGAAGATCGTGCAGCCTGCGATTGATGCGGTGCGCAATGGCGATACCGTGATTTTGCCGGAGCGGGATGCGAAGGTGTATTTTCACTGGCTGGAGAATATCGAGCCTTGGTGTATTTCCCGGCAGTTGTGGTGGGGGCACCAGATTCCGGTTTGGTATGGGCCAACTGTCCGGGAAAATGGCTCATTGAACGCAAAAGAAATGCGCGCATTTTGCTATGCAAACGAAGCAGAAATGATTGAGGCGGCTGGAGCTTATTACCCCAGCAAATACACAATCACAGTCGATGCAGACCGAGTTTCACAGGTTCATCTTGATGGGATGAGGGATCAGCCAGTTGTTGGTCAGGGCGTCAATATTCATTCGCAGTCTGGTGAAAACCAGTATGATGAATATGTCTTAATGACGCGCGACGCCGACGTCCTAGACACATGGTTCTCCTCCGGTCTCTGGCCCATTGGCACACTCGGCTGGCCGGAACAGACCCCGGAACTGGCAAAGTATTTCCCCACCTCCACCCTCGTCACCGGGTTTGACATCATCTTCTTCTGGGTCGCCCGGATGATGATGATGCAGCTTGCCGTGGTCAATCAAGTTCCCTTCAAGACCGTGTATGTTCATGCCCTCGTCCGTGACGAAAAGGGCAAGAAGATGAGCAAATCTTTGGGCAACGTGCTCGACCCGCTTGACCTGATCGACGAATACGGCTGCGACGCCGTGCGTTTTACCTTGACCGCCATGGCCGCCATGGGGCGTGACCTGAAGCTGTCGACGCAGCGCATCGCGGGGTATCGCAACTTTGGCACCAAACTTTGGAATGCCTGCCGCTTTGCCGAGATGAACGGGGTCTGGCAGGATCACGCCACCGGCCCTGCCCCCACCCCCACGGCGACCGTGAACCGCTGGATCATCGGCGAATGTGCCAAGACACTGGCCGAGGTGGACGCCGCCCTTGCCGACTACCGGTTCGATCAGGCGGCAAATGCGCTTTACACGCTGGTCTGGGGTCAAGTCTGCGATTGGTATGTGGAATTTGCAAAACCCCTGTTCGACGGGGAATTCGCCGCCGAAACCCGCCAGACGATGGCCTGGGTGCTGGATCAGTGCATGATCCTTCTGCATCCCATCATGCCCTTTGTGACCGAAGAATTGTGGGCGACCACGGGGGCGCGCCAGAAAATGCTGATCCACACCGATTGGCCCGCCTATGGCACGGACTGCATCGATCCCGCCGCCGACCGGGAAATGACCTGGGTCACGACCTTGATCGACGAGGTCCGCTCGGCCCGCACGCAGATGCATGTGCCTGCCGGATTGAAACTCGAAACCCTGTCGATCACCATGACGGACGAGGCGCGCGGCGCATGGACGCGGAACGAGGCGCTGATCCGCCGTCTGGCCCGCATCGAAAGCCTGACGGATGCACCTGCGGCCCCGAAGGGCGCGATCACGGTCGCGGTTGAGGGTGCCACCTTTGCCATTCCGCTGGCGGGTATCATCGATGTGGCGGAAGAACAGGCGCGGCTGTCCAAGACGCTTGAAAAACTGCAAAAGGAGATCGGTGGGCTGAAAGGGCGGCTTGGGAACCCAAATTTCGTGGCCTCTGCCCCCGAAGAAGTGGTGGACGAGGCCCGCACCAATCTGGAGGCGCGTCAGTCCGAGGCGGCCACCTTGTCTGCCGCATTGAAACGGCTTGCCGAAATGGTCTGACCCCGACATCTTGCCGCGACTGCTCCTGGGGCCGGAGTCGACACCCCGGCACTGTCAGCATACCCGAGGACATTCATGCTCACCCCCCTTGCCGCCTCATTACCCGGCACCGTGCCCTTCACCGGGCCCGAAGCGTTGGAGCGGCAATCCGGCATCTTGTTCCGCGCACGGCTTGGCGCCAACGAATCCCTGTTCGGCCCCTCGCCCCGGGCCGTCGCCGCTATGGCGCAGGCGGCGACTGAGGTGTGGAAATACGGTGATCCCGAATGTCACGACCTGCGCCAAGGCATCGCGGCGCACCACGGCATCGACCCTGCGCATGTCATCGTGGGCGAGGGGATTGACGGGTTGCTTGGCCTGCTTGTGCGGCTGACTGTGGCGGCGGGCGACGCGGTTGTGACATCGGACGGGGCCTATCCCACCTTCAACTTTCATGTGACCGGGTTCGGCGGGCATTTGCACAAGGTGCCTTACAGCCACGACTGCGAAGACCCCGTTGCCCTGATTGAAAAGGCACGGGCCGTGGGGGCAAAGCTGATTTACCTTGCCAACCCCGACAATCCGATGGGAAGCCACCATCCGGCAGAGGTGATCCAACGGATGATCGAGGCTGTCCCGCAGGGCTGCCTTCTTGTGCTGGACGAAGCCTATGTCGATCTTGCGCCCCCGGGCACCGCCCCGCCGCTCGCCCCGCATGACGCGCGGGTCATCCGTTTCCGTACCTTTTCCAAGGCGCATGGTTTGGCGGGGCTTCGCGTCGGCTACGGAATGGCCACGCCCGACCTCGTGGCTGCCTTTGAGAAGGTCCGCAACCATTTCGGGCTGGGACGCATTGCGCAGGCGGGGGCACTTGCTGCATTGCAGGACAGGGACTGGCTGGCCGAGGTTCAGGCACGTGGTCAACAGGCGCGGTTGCGCGTCAGGCAAATTGCGGGCGACAACGGGCTGTTAGTGCTGCCGTCTGCCACGAACTTTGTGACTGTGGATTGTGGTCAGACAGGCACCTTCGCGCGCGCCGTGCTGCGGGAACTTGGCCTGCGCGGCGTGTTCGTCCGCATTCCGGGGGTGGCCCCGCTTGACCGGTGCATCCGCATCAGCCTTGGCGACGATGCGGCACTGGATATTCTTGCAGAAACACTGCCCGCCGCGCTGGCAGCAGCGCGGGGCTGATCATTCGGCAGCAAGTTCCGGGCGCACGGGTCCGACGGCAGGTGCATGGCCGGCAGGAACCTCGGCAGCGCCAAGACGGGGCACCAGCGGTTCTGCCATCATGGGCACCTGCGCCGTCAACAAGGGGGATGCGACTGATGGATCCGCAGCCTGCCCTGCCACAACGATGGCCCGGCGAAAGATCAGCATGTTCTGGAACACCGTCGTCTTGCCGGTGAAACCAACCCGTTCTTCGCACGGCAGCGTATCTGCGCGAAGGTATTCCCAGCCTTCACGTGCAAGGTCGTTCATCACGCCTGACAGGGCCACGGCAAACCGGTCGGCCGTCGTCTTGGCCCCGCGCGCCTTTTCACCACGCATCGGGGCCGGGATCACCTTGTATTCGAACTGTGCCATGCTGCCCTCATCGGAGTTGATCTTCAGCATATAAAGGTTCTGGCCTCAGCGCCAAGTAGGCAACCAACACTTCGGCGCGCCTTTGCCCATCGGCACGGCTGCGTCACAGGCCGAGCTTGCGCGCCACCAGATCGTTCACGGCGGCGGGGTTGGCCTTGCCGCCTGTCGATTTGATCACCTGACCCACAAACCATCCTGCCAGTTTCGGGTTCGCCTGCGCTTTGGCCACCTGTTCCGGGTTGGCCGCAATCATCGCATCGACTGCCGCCTCGATCGCGCCCATGTCGGTGACCTGTTTCATGCCACGCGACGCCGCAAGGTCGGCAGGATCACCGCCCTCGGTCCACAGGATTTCGAACAGGTCCTTGGCCATCTTGCCCGAAATCTCGCCCGAGGCGATCAGGTCCAGAACACCGCCCAGTTGCGCGGTGGAGACGGGACTGTCGGCAATGCCAAGGCTTTGCTTGTTCAACCGCCCGAAAAGTTCGTTGATGACCCAGTTGGCTGCCTGCTTGCCATCGCGCCCTTTGGCCACGGCCTCGAAGAACGCTGCCGCTTCGACTTCGGCGGTCAGGACGTTGGCATCGTAATCGGTCAGACCGAAATCGCCCATGAACCGCGCCTTTTTCGCATCGGGCAGTTCCGGCATGCGCGCGGCAATGTCATCGACCCAGGCCTGCTCGATTTCCAGCGGCAGAAGATCAGGGTCGGGGAAATAGCGGTAATCATGCGCCTCTTCCTTGGAGCGCATCGACCGGGTTTCGCCCTTGTCAGGGTCGTAAAGCCGGGTTTCCTGCAACACGCTGCCGCCATCTTCCAGAATGGCGATCTGGCGTCGCGCTTCAAAGTCAATTGCTGCCTGAATGAACCGCATGGAGTTCATGTTCTTGATCTCGCAGCGTGTACCCAGATGGGCAAAGTCCTGCGTTGCCTCATACTTTTCATACTGGCCGGGTCTGCAGACCGAAACGTTGACGTCTGCACGCAGGTTGCCGTTTTGCATGTTGCCGTCGCAGGTGCCAAGATAGCGCAGGATCTGGCGCATCTTCACGACATAGGCCGCCGCTTCTTCGGGGCCACGGATATCGGGGCGGCTGACGATTTCCATCAACGCCACACCGGTGCGGTTGAAGTCGACAAATGAAAGGGCGGGGTCCATGTCGTGAATGGATTTGCCGGCGTCCTGTTCCAGATGGATCCGTTCGATCCGCACCCGCCGGGCCACGCCGGGGGCCATGTCGACGATCACTTCGCCCTCGCCGACAATGGGGTGGTACAGCTGGCTGATCTGATAGCCTTGAGGCAGGTCGGGATAGAAATAGTTCTTGCGGTCGAAAGCCGACCGAAGATTGATCTGTGCCTTGAGGCCAAGCCCGGATCGAACCGCCTGTTCGATGCAAAACTCGTTGATCACCGGCAACATGCCCGGCATCGCCGCATCCACAAAGGCGACGTTGGAGTTCGGTTCGGCCCCGACGGCGGTTGACGCGCCCGAGAACAGTTTGGCGTTTGATGCCACCTGTGCATGGATTTCCATGCCAATCACCAGTTCCCAGTCGCCTGTCAAACCTGCGATCACCTTGGGTTTCGGCGCGGTCGTGGTCAGGTCCAGCATCGTCTTCTCCCGTCGATATGCCTGTCTTTCTAGGCAGACGGGGGCGTCGGGGCAAGGGCCGGAGTCGCGGATTTCCGCCCAGTAAAGGGGGTGCGGGTTGCCAGACGGCATCAGGTTTTCGTAAAGGCAAGTGTGTGCTGTTGACGTAACAACAAAAAGGGGCCTGCCATGCCCTCCATGTCTGCCCTGACCCTTGCCTTGGTGGCCTGTATTCCGCTGTTGGGATGCACCGACCTTAGCCTTGCTAACTCGAAACCCGAAGTGACCTCGGTCGCACCAGAAATGGGATGGGACCATCGCCCCGAAGCACCGGAGTGGACGCAAAAGACCCTGCTTGCCGTGGCCGAAGAAGATCCCGAACTTGCCTTGTCCATTCCCCAGGATATCGGCCAATGGTGCCCCGCCTATGCCAAGGCGGAACTGCCACAAAGGCGGGCGTTCTGGGCAGGACTTTTGTCTGCCGTGGCAAAGTATGAAAGCACCTGGAACCCGGCTGCGGCTGGGGGCGGCGGCCGTTACATCGGGTTGATGCAGATTTCCCCTGCCACGGCGCGCAATTTCGGCTGCGATGCGACAAGCGCTCAGGCGCTCAAGGACGGGGCGGCCAACCTGTCTTGCGCCGTCGATATTGCTGCGGTTCAGGTGGGTCAGGACAACACTGTGGCAGGCAATGGCCGGCAAGGCATGGCACGTGACTGGATGCCGTTCCGCAACGCGTCCAAACGTGCGCAGATGGCAGCCTGGACCAGCCAGCAGGACTATTGCCAGGCGGGCTGACCGTCAGGGACGGATTGTTCCATTCCCGGTCACCAGATACTTGAAACTGGTCAACTGTTCCGCGCCGACCGGGCCACGGGCGTGGAGCTTGCCTGTCGCAATACCAATCTCGGCGCCCATCCCGAACTCGCCGCCGTCGGCGAACTGCGTTGATGCATTGCGCATCAGGATGGCGCTGTCCAACCGTTGGAAGAACCGCGCGGCGGTTGCGTCATTTTCTGTCAGGATCGACTCCGTGTGGCCCGAGCCATAGCGCCGGATATGCGCCATTGCGGCATCCACACCATCCACCAGTCTCACAGCGATGATCTTGTCCAGAAATTCGCGGCCGAAATCATCTGGCGCGGCGGCCACCGTGCCCGGAATACGCAGCAATTCCCCCTCGGTTCGCACCTCGACCCCCGCCGCAAGCAGGTCTTCCACCAGAACTGCCCCATGCCGGGTGTAAAAGGGCCAGTCGATCAACAGACACTCTGCAGCGCCACACACGCCGGTGCGGCGTGTCTTGGCGTTCAGAACCACAGCCCGCGCCTTTTCCAGATCGGCGTCGCGGTCCACATAGACGTGACAGATCCCCTCCAGATGCGCAAACACGGGAACCCGCGCCTCGGCCTGAACCAGCCCGACAAGCCCTTTGCCACCCCGTGGAACGATTACGTCGATCCATTCGGTTGCGCGGAGCATCGCACCCACCATATCGCGGTCCGCAGTTGTGACCAGTTGGATGGCCGTCTCTGGCAAGCCCGCCTGCCGCAGGCCAAGCACAAGGCATGCATGGATCGCGAGCGACGATTGCAGGCTGTCGGACCCGCAGCGCAGGATGACGGCATTCCCCGCCTTCAGGCACAACGCGCCTGCGTCTGCCGTCACGTTGGGCCGCGCCTCGTAGATCACGCCAATGACACCGATGGGCGTCGAGACCCGCTGGATGTGAAGTCCGTTTGGCCTGTCCCATTCAGCAAGGATACGGCCCACGGGATCGGCCTGTTCGGCCACAGTGCGCAGGCCGTCGACGATGGCGCGGACGCGCCCCTCGTTCAGGGTGAGCCTGTCGATCATCGCGGGCGACAGACCTTTTTCTTCAGCATTTACAAGGTCTTCGCAGTTTGCGTCCAGAATGGCTTGGCGTTGCGCCCAGACGGCTTCGGCAGCACCGATCAAGGCCGCGTGTTTGCGTTCGGCTGATGCGAAGGCCAGTTCGGCTGCCGCCGCGCGGGCCTTTCTGCCGATATCGGCCATGGTTTCACTGATCTGCCCGTCCATCTTTGGCCCTTTCGTTTGGCCTGTGTTTCCCGACAGGCGCAGGTGCCTGCCGGGAAACAGGTTCAGACCACCATGTCGTCGCGGTGGATCAACGCCGCGCGCGCGGCATAACCTAGAATACCCTCGATATCAGCCGACCGATGGCCGGCAATCGCCTGCGCCTCGGCCAGCGTATAGCGCACCAGGCCCTTGCCAAGTGCTGCCCCGTCGGGGCCCAGAATCATTACCGGATCGCCGCGCCCGAAATTGCCAGCCACCTGAACAACGCCCGCCGGCAGCAATGACTTCCCCTGACCCAGCGCGCGCATCGCGCCGGCATCGACCTGCACTTCACCGCGCGGTTTCATGGCGTTGATCCACCGCTTGCGCGCCAATTGCGGATCACCTTGCGCCAGAAACCACGTCCGCGCCGCGCCGTTGATCAACGCCTGCAAGGGGCGCAGGACCGACCCTTCCATGATCGCCATGGCGCATCCCCCGGCCACAGCCGTCCGAGCGGCCATCAGTTTCGTCTTCATCCCGCCTTTTGACATGCCAGAAATCGGGTCACCGGCCATCGCCTCGATCTGCGGCGTGATGCGCTCCACCAGATCGAACCGGACGGCCGACGGATCTTCCTTGGGATTGGCGGTATAGAACCCGTCCACATCCGACAGCAACACGAGTTGGTCGGCACCGACCGTCACCGCAATCTGCGCGGCCAGCCTGTCGTTGTCGCCAAACCGGATTTCATCTGTGGCGACCGTATCATTTTCATTCACGATCGGCACAACGCCGAACCCCAGCAGGGTTTCCATCGTCGCGCGACTGTTCAGATAGCGGCGCCGGTCCGTCGTGTCTTCCAGTGTGACCAGAACCTGCCCCGTGGTGATACCGTGGGGGGCCAATACTTCTTCGTAGGCCCGCGCCAACCGGATCTGCCCCACAGCCGCCGCCGCCTGCGATTGTTCCAGCGCAAGGTCACCTGAACCGAGGCCCAGAACCGTACGACCCAGCGCGATAGACCCGGATGACACGATGACGACATCCGCCCCCCGCGCCCGCGCTTCGGCCACATCTTCGGCAAAAGCGATCAGCCAATCGCGACGCAACCCGGCTACCCGATCCACCAGCAGCGCCGAACCGATCTTCACGACCAGCCGCTTGGCATGGCGCAGATCAGGTGCCGCCGACACGTTCAGACCTGCGGTGGGCAGACTTTCGATCAGGGATGCCATGCTTCCACACTTACCACAGGCGCCTCGGCCTTGATCTCGCGCATCAGGGCGCGAAGCGTGTCTTGCAGGCCCATTCCCGACACACCCGAGATGACAAATACCGGCCCGCCACTGGCCTTTTCCAGCGCCTTGCGACGCGTGGTGATCGTCTTTGCATCCAGCGCATCGCATTTGTTCAGCGCCGTAATCCGGGTCTTGTCGCCCAGCGCCTCGGCGTAAGCTTCCAGCTCGGTGACGATGGTGCGGTAATCCTTGGTGATCGTCGACGATGTCCCATCCACCAGATGCAGCAGCACCTTGCAGCGTTCCACATGCGCCAGAAACTGCGTGCCCAGCCCGCGCCCTTCGCTGGCGCCTTCGATCAGGCCCGGAATGTCGGCCATCACAAACTCTGCGCCATCAATGCCCACGACACCGAGGTTCGGGACGAGCGTCGTAAACGGATAATCGGCAATCTTTGGTCGCGCGTTGGACACGGCGGCCAGAAACGTGGATTTGCCCGCATTTGGCAGGCCCACAAGGCCCGCATCCGCGATCAGCTTTAGACGCAGCCAGATGGTGCGCTCCACGCCTTCCTGGCCAGAGTTGGCACGGGTCGGCGACCGGTTGGTGGATGATTTGAACTGCAGGTTGCCCCACCCGCCGTTGCCGCCTTTGGCCAACAGGACGCGCTGGCCCACTGTGGTCAGATCGGCAATCACGGTTTCTTCGTCTTCGTCCAGAATCTCGGTTCCGACCGGCACCTTGAGTGTGATGTCGTCGCCCGTCTTGCCGGTGCGCTGTGCGCCCATCCCGGCCTGACCCGACTTTGCAAAAAAGTGCTGTTGATACCGAAAATCGATCAACGTGTTCAGGCCATCCACAGCCTCCACCCAGACCGAGCCGCCATTGCCGCCATCGCCGCCATCCGGGCCGCCGAACTCGATGAACTTTTCACGCCGGAACGACACGCAGCCGCTGCCACCGCCGCCAGAGCGGATGAAGACTTTGGCAAGGTCGAGGAATTTCATGTCAGGGCAGCTTTCGGTAAAGGGCGGAGTAACAATTGCAGGTTCAGGCGGCTTTGGGTGGCGATACGCCCCAATGCCTCAGGGATCAAGGGCGGCAACGGGAACAGCCCTGATTT
The DNA here is from genome assembly GCA_031425195.1 of Gemmobacter sp. Taxonomy (GTDB): domain Bacteria; phylum Pseudomonadota; class Alphaproteobacteria; order Rhodobacterales; family Rhodobacteraceae; genus JANPIX01. The sequence goes on from JANPIX010000009.1 coordinate 102,480, forward strand.
GCGGCTCAATCCGGCGGTCGCTCGGCCGTATCGAGTTGAAGTTGCAGAAACACGAGGTCAAGCCACCGCCCGAACTTCTGACCCACCTGCGGCATCCGTCCGGTTTCCACGAACCCCAACCGCTGATGCAGGCTGATCGATCCGACATTCCCGGCCTCGACACCCGCAACCATCACATGTTTGCCGCACCCACGCGCCCTTTTGACAAGTTCGGTCATGAGGTGAAGCCCGATGCCCCGGCCTTGGGCATCATCGCGGACGTAAACCGAATGTTCCACCGTACCGCGGTAGCCGTCAAAAGCCCGCCAGTCGCCGAACGATGCGTAGCCAAGCACCGCGTCCCCTTCACATGACACGAGAACAGGGTAACCTTTGGCAAGCCTGTCCGCCCACCACACACGCCGGTTTTCCAGATCGACGGCTGTGTCGTTCCAGATGGCCGTCGTGCCGGAAACCGCGGCGTTATAGATTGCCATGATCGCAGGCAAGTCCGTGACGACCGCGTCGCGTATCGTCAGGGTGTCTGTTTTGCCCGCGACCATCACCCGTGCCCCCTCAGCTTAGCTTTTTGACATAGGTCCAGGTCGCGACCCGCGCCCCGCGCGCAACCGAAAAGGATTCCGCGTCGCCAAGGTATTCAAACCCGGCATTGGTCAGAACACGAGCCGATCCGGGATTGTCCTGAAACACCTCGGCAAAGATTGTCCGGCAGCTTTGCGGATTTGCCGCAATCAGCGCGCGCACGGCATCCGAGGCAAGCCCAAGGTTCCAGAATGCCGGGGCCACCCAGAATCCGATTTCGGATTGACCCGGGACAACGCGTTTCAAGCTGATCACGCCCAACACTTCGGCAAGTCCCCCCGCCGCGCCGTCCATCACCCAGATATCCTCTTCGCCCGAACGCATCATTGCGCGGGCGACAAACGCCTCGGCAGCGCCTGGGGGAAGTGGATGCGGAATGGACGTCGTGCCATGGGCCACGCGCTTGTCGCCCGCATACATTGCAAACAGCCCGGCATCAGACCTGCGGGCGCGCCGCAAGGTAAAGCGCCCGGCGTCGATTGCCGCTTCGGATGCGATCATGTCTATCGTCATCGTCGTTTCTCCCGGCACCGGGCGGTGTCCGAACCGCCGTTGTGCCCCCGTTTACGCATTTTCCGGCCCCCGCCCCGGAAATGCCTGGGGGACCGGTCTTACAACCGATCCCCCATCTACAATCACTATGTAAAGGTTCGGCTTATTCTGCGGCTTTGGCCATTGGTTGCACCGAAATGAATGTGCGACGCTTCATGCCCTTCTTGAAGGTAACATGCCCTTCGACTGTGGCAAAAATGGTGTGATCCACACCCATGCCCACACCTTCACCTGGGAACCACTGCGTCCCGCGCTGACGCACAATGATATTGCCCGGAATGGCATGCTGGCCACCGAACAGTTTCACGCCCAGACGGCGACCGGCCGAGTCGCGGCCGTTGCGGGATGAACCGCCTGCTTTCTTGTGTGCCATGCTCGATTACTCCTGTGCAACGGCGGCTTTGGCCGCGCGCTTTGGTTTGGCTGGTGCAGCAACAGGTGCCGCTACGGCGACAGCAGCCGCTCCGCCGGTTTCATGTTCACTGCGGCGCGCATGGGCAGTGTTGGTCGCTGCCATAACGCCCGAGGCGTCAGCGCCCGCTGCCATCACGTCGGTGACGCGCAGAAGCGTCAGCTGCTGACGGTGGCCTTTGGTGCGCTGGCTCGAATGCTTCCGGCGGCGCTTCACAAAGTGAATGACCTTCGGACCCTTGATCTGTTCGATCACTTCGGCCTGCACAGCGGCACCTGCCACGAACGGCACACCCACGGTCGTGGTTTCGCCACCGACCATCAGAATATCATTGAACTGGACTTTATCGCCAGCCACTGCTGCAAGCTTTTCCACACGAAGGATATCCCCCGCCTGAACTTTGTACTGCTTGCCGCCGGTTTTCAGAACCGCGAACATCGGTCATTCCTTCTTGCGTTTTCGCATCCTGTGGCCCCGGGTTGATCCGGCGTTCTTGGCAGCCTCGGACAGCGCGCCCCATGCGGAGCGGTTTCAAATATGGAATCCCGCGCTGACCAAAAGGCCGCCCGGGATGCGGGCTTATCGGGGAATCGACGCCCTGTGTCAAGCGTCGACCGGCCCTGCCAATCAGATGTCTTCGCCCTGCATCTGCCCCGCAGCCGCGACGCCAAGTTTGCGCGAAATCGGCGTGAAAACCGCATCGTATGCCGCGAAAAGTGCGGCGTTGATCTGCTGACCCGCCGGCGATTCCGAAAACGCCTGATAGGCCGCCATGTCCGCATCGGACAGGGGCGCATAAGCAAGCGCGAGGAACGAGTAGACCCATTCCTCGGTCTGGGCCCGCACATCCGCCTCTTGGCCCCAGACATCGGCAAGCATCTGGTCCTCGGTCATTTCGCCCCCAAAGGCACCGCCTTCGTCCAGACCTTTGTAAAAGGCCAGATTGGCGTTCAGCGCACCGGCCACGTTCAATTCCACCAAAGCGTTCGCTTCGGCAAAGGCGCGCAGCACGTCCATCCGGGGATCGGCGCCGGCGATCATGTCCTCCACCGCCACTTTGGCCGCTTCTTCCGCCTTGTCATCGGTCAAGGCCCGCCGTGCTTCCAGTTCAAGCGCCAGAATCCGCTTGCCCTGCGCACTTTCAAAAAACGCGAGCGATTGCTCGACTGCCTCGGGCGACGCCTGCAACTCGCGCGACAACCGGGCATCGAATTCCCGCCGCATCCGTTCGGTATCATAGATCGAGCTTACGGCTGCCTTCCAGTCAGCTCCGCCCTGCCCCGGAAACATCTCGTCTTCCAACGTGCCACCGTATTCGATGCCCTCGTCGCGCATGACGGCCACGACATCCCCCATCATTAACGCGTCGCTCAACCGCTTGATGGCGGGAGCCGCGACTTCGGTCTGGGCCGATGCTGGGCCCGGAACCATCGCCAACGGCGCGACCAGACCTAACGCCAGCACAAGGGCAACGAAGGGACGGAATTGCATGGCAGACCTTTCAGGTAAACTTCCCACGAAAACCTAAGGTTTCCTCGGTGACTTGCCAAGGCTTCACCCGCCCACAGTGCCGTGATGACCCCAAAGCCCGGCATCGCCTGACGTTGGAGTTCCGCCCTGCCACGAAATCCATGGCGCCACAGCAAACGGGCTTGCATCCCGCCCCCCCCTTCGCTAAATCCGCGCTCACAACGGCACGTGACACGGAGAGGTGGCAGAGTGGTCGAATGCGGCGGTCTCGAAAACCGTTGTCGGTTTGCACCGACCCAGGGTTCGAATCCCTGTCTCTCCGCCACCCATCCAATTAATATTGTTATTTATCAAGGCATTGCGCTGCGCCGATGAGATTTAATCCCCCACGGCATCCCCCACTTCAGATAGACCCACCCTGTTAGCAGTTCAGTTTGGGATAACTGATTGCGAACGCTCGGGCGCGGCCATCAGGCGGCGAAACGCCCATTGTCGATCACATGGGCTTGGCCCAGCGCCGTTAGGGTTTCCAGCAAGGGCTGAACGGTCGCGGCCCTGCCCCGTGAGAATTGGCGGGCAACTTGATCCGGGGTGGCGACGCCTAGGCCTGCTAGTGCCTTTTGAACCGCTGTCATCTGTTCGGGCAGGGTTTTGGGCCAAGCCGTTTTCGCGGCGCTGGGGGCCGTACCAAGGTCCATGTCGGATTGTTCCCCCGCTGCAACCGCCGCCTTGCCTCGGGGGTTCTGGTAGTCGGGGCGCAGCCAGCGGATCAGCCCTTGCTGTTCCTCGCGCGCCCTTTCGCGGTTCAGGTCCACCAGACGGTGCAGAATTTCATCATCGGTCAGGTCCACGGGCCAGCCATAGGCCGCCGCCACCTCGGCATCTATCTTGTCGTGTATGTCGCGCAGGATGCCGACAAGGCCCTGATCATAGGTTTCCTTGTCGCGGCCTTCGATCCGTTCCCCGGCGCGCAGCTTTTCCAGAACGTTATACATGGCGGTCAAGGTCAACTTGGGGTGCGCCGCCTGTTGTGCCTTGCGATGGGCGTCCAGTTGTTCCCCCAGCTCGCGCAGGCGAGCCTTTTGGGGGTCAGTAGGGATGGGGAAGGGGAAAAGGTTAAAGCACTGGGCATGGTTATAGTTGGAGTCGTTTCCTACGCCCAACCAGCCGCCGGATGCCTTTGCCCAATCCACATGAAACTTCGATGAAAGCGCCGCCAACTGCCAACCGTCGTCCAAGCTTATGGCCACTAGTTTTGCATCAGGAAGAATTCTGCTTTCCAAGAATGCGAAAACCCGATGCTTAGCTGTCCGACAGGTAGCGACGTATCGAGCGACCGAATCTAATGCAGGCCGCATTTTGATGCGTGGTTCCCCAAATATCCACCATTTCTCTCGATGACCTTGCCGGTTTACGTTGTCGCGCTGGGGCTTCACCGCGTCTAGAATCAACTGGTAAAGCGCGGGATAACGTCTAAGCGCCTCTTGCTCGGAAAGCCCCAAAAAATCGACTATGTAATCAGGCTTTGCAGCATCAATGAATTGCTTTCCGTTCAAATAAGGACGCAAGACCCTTGCGGCCACGGCATCTGAGTAGAGTTCTCTTGCTTGTCTTGCGGACACTCGGAAACCTTCACCAACAGGAATCACGCCTTGGTGCGCAAGTCCAAGGTTTGCCTTAAGGGGTTTTGACCCTGCAATATCTGCCCCAGTCCGCAAGTCTGCAAAGATTAGGCCCCGCTGGTCAGCAAGCTGCACAGAACGCCCATCGGCTTCGATTGCGCGCTTTTCTTCTGCCGTGACAGTCAGCAACAGACCAGAACCCCTACCAGCCTCGGCAACAGTCATTGCAATACGAACGGCGGCCCCATCGCCCGCGTCCACCCAAGGGTGATCAGGAATTGCAAATGTCAGATATAGCGGCGTTTTCTTGTCCGCAAGGTGCAGTTCTAGCACACGACGGTTAAAGGTTTGACGAAGTGAGTTTGTCGTAATCAGCCCGAAACGTCGCGCACCTTTACCCTTGGCTGGGTTATAGGCACGGACAGCAATCGCTGCCTTATCCCACCAGAACATGACGAAATCCGCGCTTTCGGGTATCTTGGGATAGGCCTTACGCAGCGCTTCAGTGTAGCCATCGCCCAGCGCGTCGCGCATCCGTTTGTTCCCGATAAACGGCGGGTTGCCGACAATGAAATCCACGTCAGGCCATTTGGCTGGGCGAGGTTTGCTGTAATCCCACACCTGCACGCGCGCCAAAGGATCGGGCACACGTTCCCCCGTGACATTGTGCAGGATGGTGCTTTCGCCATCCCAGCGGGTGACAAGCTGGCCCTGATCATCCCGGCGTTCTTTTCGGCCTTCCCAGTCAAGCACGGCATCGCGATTTTCGATATTGCGGAAATCGCGCAGAACCGGTTCGGCGGGGGATGCCTGCCCATGGGTTCGGAAATGCCATTGCAGATAGCCGATCCACAGAACCAGTTCGGCCACCGCCGCCGCCCATGGGTTCAATTCGATGCCAAGGAATTGGTGCGGGTCAACCGTGTGCCCTTCCAAGGACAGGGCCACCTGATCCTCGCCCAGATCGGCCAAAAGGGCGGTCACTTCGCCTTCAAGCCGTTTCATCAGTTCCAAAGCGACATACAGGAAATTGCCTGATCCACAGGCCGGGTCCAGAACACGAATGTCGCACAAGCGGCGATGAAAGGCCTGCACTTCGGCGCGGGCTTCGTCCAGTTTCCCTTGGCCCGCCAGTATCATCGCGCTGCCCTGCACGCCCAGCCAATCAGCGCGCAGCGGTTCAATCACAGTCGGGTTCACAAGGCGTTCGACATAGGCGCGGGGCGTGTAATGCGCGCCCAGCTTGTGCCTGTCCTTGAGGCTCAGGGCGCGTTCCAAAAGGGTGCCGAAAATGGCAGGTTCGACTTCCTTCCAATCCTTGCTGGCGGCGTCGATCAACAGGGACAATTGCACTTCGTTCAGGGGCAAGGCGTTTGCGTCCTTGAACAGCCCGCCGTTGAAGCGTTTCAAGTCAGTCATCAGAACAGGGGAAAATCCGCCCGTATTCATGGTTTCCCAGAGGGCCTTAAGCGCTGGGGCGGCGTGTTCCGGGTGGCCGCGCAGGTTCTGCAACAGTGCCTTGAAACTATTTTCGGGGATCAGGCGCACATCCTCGGCAAACATTGTGAACAGACAGCGCATCAGAAAACGGGCCACCTCTTGCGGGTCTTGCCCGTCAAAGGATCGGCCAAGGGCGGCAAGGCGGTCTGCCACCTCGCGCGTAACTGTCGCACTGATCTTGGACGGGTCAAGGGAATGCGGGTCGGTCCAGATGGTGCGCAGCCGATCCAGCGTCTTTGGGTCGCGCAGATCGTTAAGGGCGATGCGATAGCGGGTGCCATCCGGGTATTGCGTGTAACCTTGGCCCTGCCCCGAAAAATCGGCGTAAAGTTCGATGACGTGACCGACGTCCACAATGATCAGGAAAGGGGGCCAGCCATCGCTGCGCGCCACCGCGCGGGCATAGCCATCGGCCTGATTGCGCGCGCGCAACATGGTATCATCCCAGCGCCTTGTGCCACGTGTGCCGTGCCCTTGGCGTTGCTTTGGGGCCAGATCGGGCAACCGGGAAGGCTGGGCATCAGGATCGGCCTGTGCGGGTTCGGCAATGCCCTGTTTCGCTTCCATCACGAATGCGCCACTGCGATAAAGGTCAATAAACCCGCGCGACTGCACACCCGTGTGAATGAAGGTCACAGGGCGTTCAAAACGGTAGTCATCACTTTGGGCATCTGCCGTTGCGGGCTTCGGGGCGGGCACACCCAAAAGCTGGGTCAGTTCGATTGCAAATTGCTGAAAATTGGCCCGTTCGCTGCCGCCAGATTTTGCCCAGCGTTCAATGAAATCATCTGCCGTCAAGTTACCACCCAAAGCTGAACGCCAGCCGATCATGCCAGCTTTTCGGGGGAAGGCTAGGGGGTTCGAAAAGGTTTGGGATCAGTCTGTAAGCCATTCGAGCGGCGCACCCGGATATCGCCCCTGCATCCACTGGGCAAAGGCCACATCCCCTGCGCAGTCGGCGGCGTCAATCCCATCCATCATCCGATGGTAGGTTGTCCAGTGCATCCCCTTGGGTTTTCGCGGGGGAAGCGATGCCGTGCCGGGTTCGCCCCCCAAGGCGACGCGCAACTTGTCGGCGCGGCGCATATGCCGCTGCATAGGCAAGTCAGACCGGCTGGCATAGGTCAGCTTCAAGCAATGTCGGCAAAGGAAGTAACGCGCGCCCAGATACAATTTGGCAACGCGCTTGGCGCACCAGCGCCCGTTGCGAGTGCCAGGACACAGAAACCAGCGGCGCTGACCCCCATAAGCGCATTCAGATTGGGTCAGCAGAATTGGTTGTTCGACGTTCTGCCAATCGCACCCGTCATAACAGATCCGATAGTTCAGGATCAGCCGCTGATCCTCGGCCCGCATGGAAATGCTGGCGACCTTTTCGCCGTCAACTGTCCACTTCCACCCGCCCGAGTAACCCGGCGTCAACAGTTTGGCCTTGGCCAGTTTGTTTACGTCGAGATTGCGAAATTGTTCTGCCTTGGGATGCCATGCCGTGCGCCCTGATCCATATCCGCCCATTTTTTCCCTCTGGATTTTCCGAAATCATTTGGCAAGTCTGCCATTGGCTTTAGTTGCGAAGGTGCGCCCGCAAGTGCCAAAGTACGCCGCGCCAGCGCCGATCAGTTCAATTTCGGCCCGCCACGCGCGGGTTGCCCCCCACCCCAGCGCCATTGCCACCGCGCCGTAAGTGGACGGGCCATGCAATCGCAGATGGTCCAGATACACGCCTGCATCAGCGTCCAGACCATCGGCCCGCGCCACAGGGGCGGGCCACGCGATTGCCACCCGCCCCCCTGCTAATTCCGCTAATTCCGCTAATCGGGGCGGTTCCCTTTTTATATTCGGGAAATTGTCCGGACCATTGCTTGCAGGCAGTTTCGCCAGCGCATCCGCCACGTCAAACCACATCGCCGCCCCTCACAATCCGGAAAGCATTCCTGCGGCTTTTGCCCCCAATTTCCGTGCCATCGGGCAATTCAATCAGCCAGCCAAATTCCAACAGAACGGCCACGGCTTTGCGCACCTGTTTTGCCTCGCGTATCGCATTTGGCCCGAATTGCAGAATGTCCGATGAAACGATGGTGCTGGGGTCACGCGCTTGGCCCTGTGCAACTTTCGGCCAGCCGCCTAGCAGCCAGACGCGCAGCGCCTCGGCCTGCCGGGTTTCAGTGGATACGATTGCCGCATCCGACAGGCGCACCGCCTCGGCCAGATAGAATTGCGCCAGTTCGATGCCCCATGCCATCGCTTGCACCGTCACCAAAGGCGCGTGCAGGTCTTGCCATAGGGTCAGCACCCCCGCGATGCGCGCTGCCTGTTCTGCCGATTTGCTGGCGTAGCCCGTCACATGGGCCAGACTGCGCCCCGGCCCCTGTTCCGCCTCGATTTTGTCGGCATAGGCCACGAGCAATGCCCGGGCGTCAGAGGCTAGGGGAATGTGGCGCGGTTTCAGTTCCCGCGTGTCAGGGTCCATCGGCATGGGGGTTTCAAGGATGGTGCGCAGGCGTGCGGAAAAGGCCCCCAGCGCCGCATCATCGCGCCGCATATGCGACGATAGGCGCGTGCCAATGGTGCTGGGCGGTTGGGTGACTAAGATGCGGGGCAGAAAGCCTGTTCCCGTTGCAACGCCATCGGCCATCAAGGCCCCCGCCGCATCGGGTTGCACCATCAGGTGAACGGCAAGCCGCCGCCCGAACAGGGTGATCGAACCATCCCCCGCGCGCGTGCGGCGAATTGCATTTCCTTGCCAAAGGTCATTCAGTGCCGCCAAGGTTTTCAGGCGGTTGTCACTGTTCATCGCGTGCCCGCCGATGAATTGCCCGCCTTCCTCTGAAAAAATGCCGAGCGATGGTTGCCCTTCGGCAAACATGCGGGTCAGGCCTTCAAAGGTCGGTTCGGTCACGGTTCGATCAGCAGACGGCGGGGCCATCGGTTCGGCCCCCAGCGCGTTCAAGTCAGCCTGCGCCGCCGTTTGCCTTTCACCGTTGCCTGTCTTTGCCGTTGCCAGGATGCGGTCACGTTCCCCTTTCCAAAGGGCCTGTGCGTTGCGGCACGCGGCCAGTTCCTCGCGCTGGGTCTGGCCCGCATCCCTTTCATAGTCGCGCAGCGCGGCCATCAGGGGCTTGTCGCAAGATGATTTCCGTTCGCCCGATTGCGCGATGGTCAGGGCATAGATCGACAGGGGCGCATCGCCCCCGCCAAGGGTTTCGACATTGCCAAAGGCCTGCACGGCCAAGGATGCCACCGCCAGCGCCGATTGTGCGGGAATTGCGATAGGGGCAAGGGTTATGCCCTGCACCGCGTCCACCGCCGCGCGCAACGGCCCCAGCGCCGCAACGGGGTATTCCGAACCAGCGAAAGGCGCACGCAACAGGGGTTGCGGCCCTTCGCCAAGGAAGGGGGTTTCCAATGGGTGCATGTTCATGCGGCCACCCCGCTTTCCTGATGATGGAAAGCCGTGCCTTTTCCTACTTTCAGGAAAAGGACGTCATTCCAATCCTGTCCTTTAGGGGCTGACAAAATAGAAACGCGCCACCCCAGCGCCGTAGCCCGATTGGCAAGCGCAAATGCCGCCTCGGCCCCCGGTTCATCGCCGTCCGCCGCGATGGTCAAACGCCCCGGATCGGCGGGCAGGTGCAGGCCGCGCAGTCCCGATGTGGACAGCGCAGCCCATACCATTGCAGGGGCGCGTAGCAGGCCGCACAGCAGGCTTAGGCCCGTCTCTATCCCCTCGCACACCACCAGCGGCCCGTGCGCCTCTGACAAGCGCACAGCGCCCCCGGAACAAGGCCCAAGCATCGCCTTGTCTGGTGTTACCCTTGCCTTGCCTGTGCCATCGGCGCGCAGATAGGTGCGATGCACGGCAAATGTCCCCACCCCGTCCACCCGTGCCACCATTGCCGGGTGACGATGCCCCGTTGCGTGCCAAGCGTTCGGGTGAAACCGCAAGGTATCTGGCAGGGGGCAGGTAATTGCCCGCCCCCGCAGATAGGTTTCTGCCGCCGTGCCAATGATCGGCAAGGCCGCACAATCTGACCACAACGCGCGCGCCTGCGCAGCCCGCCGTTCATCATCCTTGGCGCGTTCGGCATCGGCGCGGCGCTGGGCCAAGGGGTCAAGCTGAATTGCATCAGGGGACAGGCCCGCCGCGTGCAGAATGTCGCGAAAGGCGCAGCCGGATTTGTGGCAATAGGCCAGCATCCGGCCACCGTCGATCCGCAAGGAAAGGCCGGATTGATCGCGCCGCCGTTCGGGTTTGCAGACGGGGCAAGGGGCATTGCCCGTGTGCCCGCGCCAGATGCCCCCCAGGTTGCCGCAAAGGGTTTTCGCGTCCATCATGCGGCCCCCCAAATCAACACGGCAATGGCGTGCGCCTGTGCCTCTGTCAGGCCATAGGCAAAGCGAAGGCGCGCAATTTGCAGGGCAATCATGCTGCACCGCCTTGTGCCGCGAGGGACAGGAAATGTCTGTTTTTCATGGTGTATTCCCTAAGGATGAGGTTGATCCAAGGGGCAGGCGAGGCTATACTAGAATTGCAAAATGAAGCCTCAGCCCCGCCCGTTGGCGGGGTTGTTTTTTTATGCAGCGTTCGTTTTCGGTCTGTTAAGGAGCCAGTCGGCGATTGCGCTTTCGGGCCATGCGACAGCCTTGGCGGTCAGGCGCACTGGGCGCGGGAAAGCGCCTTTTGCCATCAGATCGTAAATTGTGGAACGTGAAAGCCCGGTAAGTTCTTGGACGGCGGGACGGCGCAGGTGCTTATCAGCCATGCTGTTTTCCTTACATTTTTGGGGGGGGTAGAAACGAAAAAAGCCGCCTAGCGGATGCTGGGCGGCTGTGTGCCTACGGCACAAAAAAAACCGGTCGTTTCCGACCGGCGTTACATCAGGCAGACTTTAAGTCATAGTTCGAAACATGCGTTCCGTTTAGGCATGAGTCCGCAACCCTTGAATCGCACAGTTTGCGAGCGGGTGCAACCGCAGATTTCCACCCCGTTCTGTTGTGTTCTGACAGAAAGGAAATAAACGCTAACGCGCGGGCCAACTGCGCCAGCACCCGTCAATCATGTGGAAAGTCGGGAAAAGACGTGCCTGATGCACTCTTCGAACCCGATGATAGCGACTGTGCGCAAAATCCGGCGACTGTCAATACCATATCGTTCCGCAACGGTTTGCCTTGATCAAAAACCATAATCCTAGCCAATCCTCACCACCTTGCCCGCTTCACCCGCTAGATATCCCGCCCAAGCGTCCATCATTTTCCGCCGTTTGTCGAACATATCCGAGCGGGCATAGGCCGCCTCGGCCTTGTCCTTGATCGTGTGGGCAAGTGCGGCCTCGGCCACCTCGCGCGGGAAGGTGCTACGTTCCTGTGTCCAAGTGCGGAATGACGTGCGAAAGCCGTGAATATCGGCGGCGAAGTCCAGTTCCTTGACCAGCTTGGAAAGCGTCATGTCCGACAGCGCCTTGCCCGCTTTCGTGCCGGGGAACACAAGCCCTGTGCCATCGCCAAGCGCCTTGGCCTCGCGCAGGATTTCCACCGCGCGCCGTGTCAGGGGGATGCGATGTTCCCGCTTGGCCTTCATCCGGCTGGCGGGGATGGTCCAAATAGCGGAATTAGCGGAATTAGCAGGGGTGCCCAAGTCAATTTCAGACCAAAGCGCGCCGCGCGCTTCGCCCGAACGGGTGGCAGTCAGCACCAGAAATTCAAAGGCCAGCTTTGTGGACAGGCCCGCGCCAGATGCCTGCACCGCCTTGATGCAATCGGCCACCTCGGCATAGGTCAGGGCCTTGCGATGTTCTTTCAGGCTTTGGTCACGCTTGGGCAAAGCCTGTGCGATGGATTGCGCCGGGTTGTCTTGCCGCCAGCCTTGGGCAACCGCCCATTTCATCACAGTGCCGATGCGCTGGCGCACCCGTGCCGCCGTTTCCGGCTTTGCCGTCCAGATCGGTGACAGAACCGCCAGCACATCGGCGGTTGTCACATCGGCCACCCGCAATGCGCCAATGCGGGGGAAGGTGTAGGTTTCCAAGGTGGATATGAATTGCGCGCCGTGCTTGGCGTTGCGCCATGTGGGCAGGTGCAGCGCGTGAACCTTTCGCGCAGCTTCCTCGAATGTGAGCATCGCTTCGGCCTCGCGCTTGGCGCGCATCGGATCGCCACCGGATTGCGCCAGCTTGCGGTTGGCAAGAGCCGCCTCGCGCGCCTCGGCCAGCGATACCAGCGCCGGGTTGCCCAAGCCCATTTCGCACCGCTTGCCACGAATGACGATGCGCTGCACCCATTGCCGCGCACCGTTCGGTTGCACGCGAAGGAACAGGCCGTGCCCGTCAAAATACTTGCCAGGTTCCCGCGCCGTTTTCACGAATTGCGCAGTCAGGGCCTTTTCAGGCTTTCGCAGTCCTTCGGTCGCCATGGCTATCCCCCAGCCTATCCCCCACTTAAAGCAGGATAACACGGGAATATGACGGACAAAAGCGGAATGATGGTGGCGTTAGGGCATTGAATCAAAGCGATATTCTGGAAAGCCCCGGAACAGTCTGGAATGTATAGCGGCGGACTGTCTCTCCGCCAGTTTTTTGCCTATTGTCCACCGAAATCCTAAGTGATTGCTGGTTTATCACCTGATATCGCCTCGTTTCCCTAGCGAAATGCCACCCATGTCGCGTGGCGCGCTCCTCGATCTAAATGGGGCAAGCTGCATGTTGTCGGTCTGACAATCGTTGTTCCCCACCATACGCTTTACCTCAAGCGCCGGGTTCCGAAGCGGTTCGCTGGCGTTGAACCGCGCGACGCGTTGTAGACCGGTATTGCGACCGGGGCGCGAGCCATGGCTGGCGTGGCACAGATGCCGGCGTCGTAGAAAGCCCTTGTTGCCGGCGACAGCGACGACGCGGCAGAGAGGTATCGGGCGGCGCACGACATGCCGACATCAACAACATATGACTCTCACGCATCGAACGCGGCGTCGGGCGCAGAGCAGTGGTTCGTTTCAATGCTGCTCTATCGGCCAATATGCGGTTGCAGGTGGGAGCACTGAGGCGCCGCCGCACAATGGAAAAGGTATGCAACTCAACTGGAGTATCGTATCTTTGAGCGACTATTGGGCGCAAACTTGATGTAAACAGAATGCAGCACACCCCGAACAGAGACAGCTCTCCCTTCCGGACGACAGGACCGATCTCCTTACCGGAAGAGGTGATGGGTTTCATCCAAAGCGGTGTAAGTATCATCGTCGGAGTAGTGGGGCCGGATGGTCGCGCGCGGGCCGGGCGGGCGCTCGCGACACGGGTTGTTGCCGATGGCGTCATTCGATTGATGTATCCGAACGAAGGGAATGACGCGATCACTGCATCGGCACAGGAAGGTGGCCCAATTGCAGCCACGTTCAGCGCGCCGATGTCTCATCGAACGATACAATTGAAGGCCGGGTCAAGTTTCACAGCACAATTGGAGCACGAAGACCGAGTCTGCGTCGATCACCAGATGGATGCCTTTGCATCCGTCTTAAGCATGCTGGGTTTCCCGCCATACTTTTTGAAAGCGTTTTGTGACAACCGGTCCCAAAGCATCAGCGTGTTGTGTTTTGTACCGCAGTTTGCGTTTGAACAGACGCCGGGACCAGGCGCGGGAAGTGAACTGTGATCGAACATGGCTTGGGCCCGGGGCACGGAGACGGATCGGCCCCGACACTCGATGCATTGCGCGACTGCTTTGAAGGGACAGTTCCCGCTGTGCTGGCGACTGTCGATCCCAGCGGCATGCCGAACGTGTCGTATATCAGCCAGATCCATTATGTCGATTCCGACCGGGTCGCCCTGAGCTATCAGTTCTTCAACAAGACGCGGCGCAACATCCTGTCCACACGCACCGCCGCCGTCGAGGTTGTCGATCCCCTGACCACTGCCTTCTATCAACTCGATCTGGATTTCGAAGGGACACAGACTGAAGGCCCCTTGTTCGAGTCCATGAAGGCGCGGTTGGCAGGGATCGCCTCGCATACGGGGATGGCCGGGGTCTTTCGTCTTATGGGGGCTGATGTCTTTCGAGTACGGGCGATCCGGCAGGTCGTGCCCCCAAAGGTCGCGCGTGCGGTGCCTCAGGTCGCCGCCCTTCCCGCATTGCGACGGGTGCTGGCAGATATGGCGCGGGCGGGAACGCTGGGTGACCTTTACGATCGGACATTGGATTCCATCGCCCGGCATCTGGGAATTACCAACCTGATGATCCTTGTTCCTGATGACACCCGTTTCGCGCTGGATGCTGTGGCGACTTGGGGCTATCCCGCGTCCGGCATCGGGTCTGAGGTGCGTCTTGGGGATGGCGTGATCGGCGTGGCCGCGCGCGAGAAGGTGGCGATACGGATCGACCACATGTCGACCGAATATCTGTATGGCAGTGTTGTGGGCGATCGTCTGCTGGCCGATGCCGGGCCAGATGCGCCCGACGTTCCTGGGATCGCGTTTCCCGGCCTCACCCGGCCAGAAAGCCAGATTGCCCTGCCGATCACTTGGCAGGGCCTGCTCGCCGGTGTGCTGTTTGCGGAAAGCCCCCTGCCCATGCGGTTCACACATGAAGAAGAGAACACGCTGGCCTGCATCGCGGCGGCGCTGGCGGCTTATGCGGCGGCCCTGAATGCTGAAGACGATGCCGAAGAACACCACGCGCCTACCCAGGCCGCCGCCTTTGACGCAACCCTTGCGATCCGCCATTTCGCGGCTGATGACAGCATCTTTGCTGATGGCGACTATCTGATCAAAGGGGTTGCCGGCGCGATCTTGTGGAAGCTTGTCCGCGCACATGTGAAAACCGGTGCGAGTGAATTCACCAACCGCGAGCTGCGGCTGTCGGCCGAACTGCGGCTGCCCTCGCATGCCGAAAACCTTGAGGCCCGGCTTGTCCTGCTGGAACGGCGCCTGCGGGAAAAGGCGCTGCCCATACAGATCGAAAAAACCGGACGCGGCCGGTTCCGTCTTGCCGTGAATGCAAGACTAGCGCTGTACGACGTGTAATCCGGATCACGTCACATCAGGGGCACTGCTTAAGAAGTTTTTAGCATTTTGCGAGGAAACACTTAGCGAGCGATTCGCAGCAACGCGCAGTAAGTGTGCGCTCGTTCACAAGTACAGCGCATCGCGAATGGCAGATGGCCAGATGGGGGACGTTCCCACAGACTGCTGCCTTCGCTCCCAACATCCTGTCCCCGCAACGCGGACATGGGCAAGCATGATCTGACCCCCCATCGGGGGGCATCAGCACATGCGGGCATTGCGCCGGGCTTGTGGGCCTGCGGCCGACAGACGGCTGCAGTTTAGCCCCGCCTGTCCGCTGTGGAGCGGCCGGCAAATTTTTGGAAAACAAAGGACAGAACCATGCATATTGAAGAGCTTCGCATTCAGATCAGCGGCCAAGTCATCGCTGAGGGAGAGGTGGGTTTCACCGCCGCACGCGAGGAGCTTGTCTGGAACGGCCGCAAGCCGCAGGCAACTCCTCGCGTGATCGTCAAGGCGGCGACAACCGCCGATGTTCAGGCCGCTGTGCGCTATGCGGTCGCAAATGGCTATCGTGCTTCGGCGCGGTCCAGCGGCCATAACTGGTCCGGCATCGCCCTGCAGGATGGGGTCGCAATCGATCTTGGCGCGCTGAACCACATCACTGTCGACCGGTTGGCCCGCATCGCCGAAGTGGGGCCAGCGGCAAAGAACTTGACACTGTCTGTGGCGCTGACGGCGAACGGGCTGGCCTTTCCCGTGGGCCATTGTGGGGATGTGGCAATGGGCGGCTACCTGCTGGGCGGCGGTTTTGGCTGGAACGAGGGCACCTGGGGCGCGGCCTGCCACCTGATCGACCGGGCCGAGGTCGTGCTTGCCGACGGGCGTATGGTGATGGTCAGCGAAACTGAGTTTCCCGATATCTTCTGGGCACTTCGCGGGGCGGGTCCTTTGTTTTTCGGCATCGTGACCCGCTATTGGCTCCGGCTCATGCCACTGCCGCCGGCGATGGCTGTCGCGACCTGGACCTATCCGCTGGCACAAGTGGCCGACGTGACCGCCAGCCTGAAGCGTCTGGCCAACGTTTTGCCCAGCTTTGCCGAAGTGTCCCTGTCGCTTGCCGCCGCTCCGCCTGCCGCGGGCATGGGTGACGCCAAGTTCGCCACGGTGATCCTGACGGTCTATGGCGGGTCGATGATCGATGTCACCGGTCTGGCCATGAATGTGGGGCACATCCTGCCCAACGGGCCCTTGGTCCACACGCCAGTGACCCCGATCGACTTTGCCAAGCTCTACGCACTCGTCGACCAAAGCTTCCCGGACGGTGGTCGCTACGGTGTTGATTGCCTGTGGAGCGAGGATGCCGACACAACCTTTGCCGGGCTTGCCGACATGATCGCAACGGCGCCCTCGGGCAGGTCAAACGCCATCGGAGTTATCTACGGCCGGAACTCGGCTCTTCATCGGCATTTGCCGGACGCGGCGCTGTCGAAGATCGGCTCTGTCTGCGGAATCATGCACGGCACTTGGGAATCCCCTGACGAAGACGCTGCGAACCTGGCGTGGCTGCGCTCTGGCATGGACGGGCTCGATCCGGTGACCACAGGTCGCTACGTTGGTCATGCCGACCTCGCACGTCCCGGCCGGATGGATGCCTGCCACAGTGCCACGGCGCGCCAGCGGATCAATGACCTTGCTGCAACCTTCGATCCCAAAGGGGTGTTTTCGGGTCGCCATCTGCGGGAACCCGTGACCGACATGAAACACCCTGCCGCAGTTGCTGCAGAATGACCGGGCAATGCAGGAAACTGATATGAACATGAACTGGAAAATCATTCCCATACCCACCCGTCGATCCCATCACGCGATTGCCCTGCTTGCCACGGCCGGCGCGTTGGCGACGGCCCCATCCGGGTCGGCACAGGCCGATGAGGCGCAGGTTGAACGTGGTCGGTATCTGGCGCAGATCGCCGGCTGCGGGGATTGCCACACACCGGGCCATTTTCTAGGCAATCCTGACATGAGCCGATTTCTTGGCGGGTCAGATGTGGGGTTTGAAGTGCCGGGCTTTGGCAGTGTCTATGGGCCAAACCTTACCCCGGATGACGAAACAGGGCTTGGCATCTGGACCCCGGATCAGATTGTCGCAGCGATCCGTACCGGCGTGACGCCAGAGGGGCGGGTGCTTTTGCCCGTGATGCCTTGGCCAAACCTTGCTGCCTTAAGCGACGAGGATGCCTATGCCATCGCAGCATTTCTTCAGTCGCTGGATCCGGTGTCACATGATGTGCCGGGGCCGATTCCCGAAGGCGACCCTGCACCATCCTTTGTGATGCGGGTAATCCCGCCAGGCGGATAATTGAAAGGGCCGTCCTCTTGCATTGGTCGCAAGAGGGCGGCCTGCGTGTCGGGGCCACATCCCGTACCGGCACCCACCCTTTTTGGCTTTCGCCGAAATACCCTTGCCTTGGGTGGTCGGCGCTTGTTCACGGCCATCTCGCCGAACGTCTGATAATGGCGGGGAACGAGGCGATCAGGAACAAGGGTGATTGACGCGTTGTCAGGTTCATTTTGCAGCGCCCCCTGCCGGGGACGGTCACAAAGACAATGCGCAAATTCCAGTGACAGGCGCTTGACGGCTTGGCGGCGAAAGGCCGGTCATTCAGCGGTCAGCACTGCCTCGATCCTGCCAAACACCTCGTCCAGGCCGTCGGTAAAGCCGTCTGCAATCGCAGAGGCCCGCGCGCCGGCATCGGCATAGCGCATCAGATAGGTCATGCGGGTACCGGTTCCACGAGCGACGAGGTCGATCGTGACTTCGACCCGATATGCCGGGTCTTTGCTGAAATGCTGAACTTGGGTCATGTGACGTGGGGCATCAACCTTCAGGATCGGCCCATAGAATGTGAATTGGTCAAATTCATAGCGAAACGATCCACCCGGACGCACGTCCATCTCGCAGCGCTGCGATGACATCCACAGGGGAATCAACTCAGGCTCAGTCAACGCCCGCCAGACGCGGGCCGGTGGGTGGGTAAAATTGCGCCGGACGATGACATCGGTCTCTCCATCGAGGACCAGCTGCAATATTGGGGCGTCGGAGGAATTGTCCACGAAATTTTCCTTTCAGGGGGGATGGGTCAGATGCGGTTGGGCTGTCAGTGAAGGCCCTGGCCTTTCACGCCAAAAGGACGGGGGCATTGGGTGAAGCAACCTTTCGACCGGCATTTTGAGTCAGAAAGGAAACGGCCAGTAACATGAGCCCCAGCACACCCGGAACAAACCCGCCATCACCCGCATTCACATGCGCCGAAATGGCCAGCAGCAGATGATAGAAGATGCCCGCATAAGCCAGATCGCTGAGCCAGACAGAGACGCGGGACAGGATTGCGATCGCCGCAGCAGGCTTGGCCACAATCAGCAGGTTGATCAGGTACGCAGGATAGCCGAACCAGGCAAACCCCTCCTCGACCATGGGCCTTTGCGTGACATATGAAAAAGCTGCTGCCAGATAGAAGGCGCAAAGCAGCCCAGTGCTGGCCCAGTAGATGGTTTTTCCCCACGTCATCGATTCCTGCCTCTTGTTTCAGCGCCGCCGCTGTGCTGCGCGGCAATGTCCTGCGTGCCCTGATGGCGGGCATGTTGGGTGTCGACCCTCATGGATTGCCTTTGCCCCGCTTGGTATCGATGGGCTCCGCTAGCTCGTCCGGCAGCTCGTCAAGCACCGCATCGAGCCGTTGGAATTGCCCCTCCCACAGTGCGCGGTATTGGCCAAGCCAGTCCCAAAGCGCCTGGACAGCATCCGGTTTCAGGCGGCGAGGGCGGGCGGTCCCGTCGACACGAGTTTCAATCAGGCCCGCCGACTCCAAGACCTTCAGGTGGTGGCTGATCGCTGGCTGGCTGATAGCAAAGGGGCGAGAGAGATCCTGCACAGTCGCCTCGCCCAAAGCCAGTCGCGCCACGATGGCGCGGCGGGTTGGGTCTGCAAGGGCCGTGAAGCATTGGTCAAGGCTTGTCATGGTAAGCATCCATTATATAAGAATTTATTTATATAATGATTCTTTAATTTATGCAAGCATCAAACCCAAGCGGGATTGGATCAGCAATAACGTCTGCTCTGCGGCGATAACGGCGTTGGATAAAGCCGGGTAAAGCCCCCGACGCCCAAGGCCTCGCAGCCAGTCTCAAACGGACCGGGCCATCGAAATTGAACTTTCACACGCCCGCCCCTTCGTGCGGGCGCAGGCATTTGTAACCACCTCGGCTGTTTCTATCTCCCGTCCCCTGCAGCGATGGAAAGCCCGTCTGCAACTGCCGTGAAGACCTCGCTGTAAGAGTGAACGGCCTGTGGAAACTGGTTCTTCATGGTCTGCGAGACCAACGCCATCAGGCTCGAGCCTCCGACATAGACCACTTTGTCGACGCAAGCGACATCAAGGCCAGCAAGCCGCAGCGTTTCGCGGGCACCCGATGCCAGCGCATCGGCATAGCGGGCAAGACTTTCTGTCAAGGCATCTGCCGACAGGGGAAGGACAAGTCCGGGTTCGATCCGCTCCAATCGAATCGAAGCCTTCTCTGCCCCGCCATTTGCCGCGATCTTGCCCCGCTCCACGGCAAAGCTCAGGTCATGTCCCAATTCGAACTCCAGAACCTTCGCCAAGCGGGCCAGCTTTTCCGGTTGATGGGCCAGCCGCACCATGTCGGCGGCCAGCCGACGGTTCTGCGGCGTATAGAGGAACGCGATCTTCTCCCAAGTCGCCAGATCGTTGAAGATGTGGTTCGGAGTGGGAGTACTGCCGGAACCAAGGGCCTTGCGCAGCTCGGTTCCCTTGCCCAGATGCGGCATGACCCAGTCGATGCTGATGGCGCGGTCGAAATCCGTACCGCCGATGCGGACCCCGTGATTGGCCAAGATCGTCACCCCATTGCCGCCAGAGCGGAACAGCGAAAAATCGGACGTTCCACCACCGACGTCGACGATCAATCCGGTCACACCCTTTTCCCCTCGCGCGCCGCTGGCAATGGCAGCCGCCTGCGGTTCAGGCATGAACTCCACGTCGCGGAAGCCGGCCGCCAGGTAGCAGGCGCGCAAATCCGCCTCGGCGGCGGCTTCTCGGGGGTCGCCCGCGCCATGAAACACCACTGGCCGTCCCGACAAGACGCGATCGAATCTCACTCCGGCCTCTGCCTCTGCCCGCGTCTTCACTTGGGCAAGGAAACGGGCGATGATTTCGACGAAGGTTACCTGCTCGTTGAGAAGTTGGCGGCGCTCATGCATGAGGGGCGTGCCCAAAATGCGCTTGAGCGCCCTCATAAAGCGCCCCTCCGCGCCATGGAGCAGCGCCTGATTTGCGGGTTCGCCGATCAGCATCCTGCGCGTGTCGAAGTCAAAGAAGAAGGTTGTCGGGATCGTGGTTTCACCCGGCGCAAAGGAGATAAGGCGGGGGCGGCCCTCCTGAAGATAGCCAGCAGCGGTGTTGGACGTGCCAAAGTCCACCCCAAGCCCAGGTGCCAGTTGCGCCATGCTCATGTTCCTTGTGCCCTGCAGGGCCAGCGTCAGTAGGCGGGGCGCTAAGGGGTGTCAAGCAAGTGGTGTGGGTTTGCGCGTGACGGGGCTGGGCCCGATCTTCGGCGGGCGATCGGTAATCGCGCGCCCGTCCGCCGGAAGTGGTGGTTCCTGAACAAAGACGGGGGCCAACTTGCCCCCGTAGCATTGATTGCGGATCAGATTGACAATGGCGGGTCAGATTGACCGGGGCTCTTGCATCGTCAATGGCGGGAACTGCCCGTCCGGCGTCGCCTGGTCTACGGCGTCGGGCAAAGTTTGGCTCAGCCGCGTCAACAGCTCGCTGCGGGAAAGGCCGGTCTTTTCGACCAGTTCGGCAATGGTTTCGTCGTCCAGCGACTGCTCCAGCTCATCGGCGCCGATACTTTCGTTCTGACCCGAGCTGACCCAGCTTTGCGCCTTTGTCTGATGCCCGGCGTTGGTGAAGCGATCCATCAACTCGGACAGACCAGACATCATGCCGCCAGAGGCAAGTCCGCCACCACCCGCTCCAGTAAGGCCACCTTCCGAACGACCGCCGGTCAGGTTGTCTGCAGCGTCACGCAATTTGTCGAGAAAACCACCCTCTTGCCCGCTGCGTCCACCAGTTGGATCGCTGTTCTGATCATCGCTTGCATGGGGGTTGAGCATCGCGCCCAGTCTATCGCGGTTCTGGTAGCCGGCGACGGCCAGCATCCCCAGAAGTGCGACCATGGATGGACTGCCTTTGGCCATAAGATTGGTCCTTTCTTTTCAGTTTTCAAATGATCATGCGCGGCGGCGCATTGCCCCGTAGATTGCAAGGACGATGACCGCCCCGATCACGGCGCCAATCAGCCCTGCGCCATCCTCGGGCCCGTACCAGCCAAGTGCACGTCCCAGGAACGAGGCGACAAAGGCGCCGACGATTCCAAGGATCGTGGTCATGACAAAGCCTGATGGCTCATTGTCGCCGGGCATCACAAGCTTTGCGATGATGCCTGCGACAAAACCGATGACGATTGTCCAAATGATGCCCATAGCTGATCTCCCCGTTTGGGCTCCATGCCCGATGGCTTCCTAACGCCGTGCGTACACTTCCGTTCCGGGCAAACTTCGCATCAGACTGCGATAGCTGAAAACCTGTTGGCCGGTGCGCCGAGCCTGAACGAGCGCGCCGTTCAGTTGGGAACAAACATCGGGAAGCTCACCCCGAGTGCCCATGCAAGGATAGTGCCCAAGCCCAGCCCTGCGGCACCCGGCCCACTTTGGCGCGCCACCCAGCGGCCCAAAGGTCCCAGCACCAGGAAGAAAAGCACGATCACGGGCAGAATGATCAACACGAACAGCAATCGCTCCAGATCCAGGAACGCGGCCAAGACCAGGGACACGAGGAAGGCAATACGCGCGACCAGCCGCCGCCAGCCGCCGACTGCCACCATGCAGTCGGCCAACATGAAGGGAACCGTGCCGACAAGAAACGCCCCGATGATCCAAAACCGCTGTCCCGTCGGGAAGAACGACGCTGCATATCGGTCGATGGCAAAGCCAAACACCGCCAGTCCCCAGACAACCAGCGCGAGCGTGGCGGCCCAGACAACGGGCGGCAGTGGCCAAACCCGCAAGATTGCCATTTGCAAAGCACCATAAAACGCCAAGTGGATCATGAGGTAATCTGCCACCAGTACCGGAAGATAGGGCCGGTAAACAAATACGGCCAAAAGGGGCACGATCACGGCGGGCACCAGCACGGCCGCCCAGAACCTGCGCAGCGGTACAACCGGGCCCGGCGCGCCAACCGGCAATGCCGGTACCAAATTTCGGAACACCAGCACGATGCACGACAAGAGCAACAGTATCCAAAGCCCCGGATTGACCACCGGCCCCGCACTTTTCCGGCCAAAGGTCGCGTCCAGCCAGTCGCGCGCCTCTCGCAGGCCCGTGCCGCTGTACAGCACGCCGACATGCTCCACACCCGGGGCCACCACCGTGCGGCGCGTCACACCCTCATCCGACACTGTCACGCCTTCGTCCGCCGCAGGATCAACCAACCGCGCCATTTTCAGTGCGGAAGCCCGCAGCGCCCCCTCCCATTGACCCGAGATGACGAGCAGCCGCGCAGGCTCTTGCGCCGTCACTGCCTGTGAGAACATCGATATCCCCACAACCGCATCGACCCCGCCGTCAGATATCGCCGCCCGCGCAATGATATCCGTGGCCATAGAGTGGCCCAGCAGTGCCACGCCCTCGCCCACCTCGGGCAAGGCCCGTCCGGCGGCAAGCACGCGCAGCGTTTGGTCCACAAGACGCTGCGTCGTGCCCTCAATGGCGTCCACATCGCCCGACATTGGCACCTGATTGCGCCCGTGCCCTTCGAAATCGAACGCAAGAACGGAATAGCCAGATTGCGCCAGGGTCAGGGAATAGGCCTGCATCAACTGCCGTGATCCGGCGAAACCATGTGCGATCACGACCAGAGGCCCTGCCGCGCCCGGCTGCTGATACAGCGTCGCCGGCGTAGTCCCTACCGCCAGATCGGTAATTACCAGCCCGGTGCGCCCACGCTCCAGCATGAACACCGCCAGCGCCACGGCGATAACCGCCAGGCCGCCGATCACCATGCTTCCCCAACGCTTCACGAAGTGCCTCCGATTTTTGCCTGATCAGGACCTAGCCCGCAGTCCAACCCCGGGCAAGCTGCACCTTGGACAGACCAGCCGTCACCTCGAATGACATGCGGTTGCGGCAGCCGGCGGCAGGGTTCGTGACCAACCCGAATGAGCAAATCTTCGATCAGTCGGCCTATGCGCATCCCAAGGCCAATATACAGTCGGACGGAATGACCTGCCGTTCCATGAACCATGTCGCGTACGACAAACGCTGGCGGTGACAGATGGCTTGCCGATGAAGGCAATCCGGTCACAGGTCAAAGTTGTGGCCTATGTGAAACCAATCCGCAGGCGCCGTGTTTTCAAATGACGGCCAGGCCCAGTTTACCAATCTTTGCCTGACGGACATCGCGCCTGTTTCGTCACTCGAAGGGACCAATGCATGATCCAGAATCGCACGATCAACCGCCGGTTCGTATTGGCCGAGCGCCCGATGGGCGAGCCTACGGCAGCCACGCTGCGGCTTGAAACTGGCGCTGTGCCTTCTCCCGGGCCGGGCGAAATGCTGCTGCGGACGGAATATCTGTCGCTGGACCCATACATGCGCGGCCGGATGAGCGATGCCCCCTCCTATGCCGCCCCTGTGGCAGTGGGCGGGGTCATGGAAGGTGGCACGGTTGCGCTGGTCGTCGCGTCGCAAGTGGAGGGGTTCAACGCGGGCGACAGGGTTCTATCCTACAACGGCTGGCAGGACTTTGCCCTGTCAGACGGCACCGGCATCACGCTGCTGGATCCCGGATTGGCTCAACCGTCCTGGGCGCTTGGCATCCTTGGAATGCCGGGGTTCACCGCTTGGGCTGGACTGACGCAGATCGGCAAGCCGAAACCGGGGGAAACCGTCTGCGTCGCAGCGGCAACCGGCCCTGTTGGTGCAACAGTCGGGCAGATCGCCAGACTGATGGGATGCCATGTAATCGGCATCGCAGGCGGCGCTGACAAATGCGACCATGCTGTGGAAGTGCTTGGGTTTGATACCTGCATCGACCATAAGGCCGCCAATTTTGACCTTCAGTTGAAGGCCGCTGCACCGTCGGGCATTGATGTCTATTTCGAGAATGTCGGCGGTGCCGTATTCGACGCCGTCCTCCCCTTGCTGAACACCGGCGCGCGGGTTCCCGTTTGCGGGCTGATCTCGCAATACAATGCAACCGACTTGCCGCCCGGGCCAGACCGTCTGCCGATGTTGATGAGCCAGATTTTGCGCAAGCGGCTTTCACTGCGCGGTTTCATCATTTTTCAGGATTTCGGACATCTTTACACGGAATTCAGCACAGCCATGGTTGAATGGCTGGCAGCGGGCAAAATCCACTACCGTGAAGAGATGATCGACGGGTTGGAGCAGGCTCCGCAAGCCTTCATCGGTCTTCTGCGCGGCGAAAACTTTGGCAAGCGCGTGATCCGCGTGGGCCCGCCCATGCTGGACGATTGAAAAAGGGCGGAAACGCCTTGTAGAGGCAGTGCAACCATTTCGCTGCTCGTGCGTTGCTCGGCGCGTCTCTCCCCAAGTTCGGACTATGGTCGGGTCCAACCGCACCCTTTGGTCGCGGCCTTGGGTGGCGGAGGTCCGGCTGCCGGGGCCATCAGTCGGGCAGGCATAGCGCGCCATCCCGGTTTTCTGCCTTCTAAGGTCATTCCCGTCATACAGGCGGGCCAACCGAAGGAGAGTTGAATGCTTATTCGCTTGATGAAACCCTCGACGTTGCTCGTGCTGACCTGCACGACCTCGCTTATGGCCGTAATGCCGATGACTGTGCAGTTCGACAGCAAGACTGCCGCACTGAAGATCGCGCCTTCTTATGCCCTTGCCAGTGGCGGTGAAGGCGATCGTTCTGGCCGCGGTGGCGGGGATGACGACAATGATGATGGCGACGACGACGGTGACGACGGCGATGATGACGGCGATGGCGACGATGGTGATGATGGCGACGATGATGGTGATGATGGTGATGATGGTGATGATGGTGATGATGGTGATGATGGTGATGATGATCACGGCGGCGACAGCGACGACAATGACGACGGTGACGACGATGGTGATGATGATCACGGCGGCGACAGCGATGACAACGACGACGACGACGATAGCGAGGATGATCACGGCGGCGATGACGACGATGGTGATGATGGCGACGACGATCACGGCGGCAACGACGATGATGACAATGACGATGATGAAGATGGCGACGACAACGATGATGGCGTCGAAACAGGCGGCAACGGCGGCGATACAGGCGGAGGTTCCTCAGAACCTGTTCGCATCGTGAAGTTCGAAACCGAAAACAACGGTCTGGAAGTCACCTTCTCCGACGGCAGCAAGATTGAAATCGAAGGCGGTCGTTACGAATACAAGGACGGCAACGGCGAAACCCTTGTCGAGCGGCAGGCCACCCAGGCCGACGTCGACAAATGGCTTGCGATGCGCTGATCCGGGCAGGATAACGATCTGGCCCTTCCGGGTTTCCGGGGGGGCCATCCGCCGATATATCGGCAAACACGCAGACCTAAGGTCACAAAACAGAATGGCGCGTCGCCACGTAGAAATTGCCGGTTTGGTCCTGCTGATCCTTCTGGGTCCGCCGGTCCTTTCCACTTGGCTGCCCCACGCCGATGGTGTTGCCTTTGCCAAGGGCGGCGATGACGACGACGGCGATGATGATGATGATGATGATGATGATGGCGATGATGACGACGGCGATTCCGGGGATCAATCCGGCGGCGGCGATAACGACGAATCCGGTGGCAATTCTGGCGGCGATGATAGCGACGATGACGACGATAACAGCGGTCCTGGCGGCGGCGACGATGACGATGACGACGGCGATGATGGCGATGGCGGCGGGTCGGGCGGTGGCGGATCAGGCGGCGGTGGTGGTGGCGGGTCGGGCGATGACGATGACGGGTCCGGTGGCGGTGGCGGAACCGGTGGCGGGACTGGCGGGGATGACGACGACGACGACGACGATGATGACAGCCGGCCAGGCAACGGCGGGTCATCTGGGAAAGCAGTCACTGGCGGCGGTGGTGGCGAAGGGTCGCTGTTTCGCGACGATGTCTTGCGGCTGACATACGTCAACGGCACGTCCGAACGCCTGATCAAGGGCCGGTACGAACGGTTGGACAAAGCAGGTCGGGTTGTCGAACGTCGGCGTGCCAACGCCACGGATCAACAGCGTCTGCGAACCCTCCGCGCCTCCATCGTGCAAAGCGGTGAGGCATCGGGCGTCAAGCTTGCCATCGCCGTCAACAGCCGGCAGGGCGCGGTACAGCTGACGGACAGTTCCGGCTGGTCAGAGGTGGTGGTGCAGGGCAACTACACGCTGACCGATCCGAATGGCAATGTGGTGGCCCGGCGCAGCGCCACCGCCGACGATATCCAGCGTCTTCGCGCCGCGGCCGGCGTACCCTGACATGACAAAGGGCGCGTCTGCGAACGCGCCCTTCTAACTGTTACTCGCAGCGATGATCAGGCTTTTGCAGCCATCGTGGCGTTTGCCCACCAGACGACGTCATCGAACGTGGCCTTAGTGGCCGCCATCAGATTCGCCTCGATATCGGCCATGTTGCCCGAACCGCCCATGCCGGGATGCACGCGGAAGAAGTCGGCACCGCCAATATGAACAGCGTTGCGCACCGGAACCATCTGCAGTTCGACGGCGATGTTGCGCAGATGCTCTACCGCGCGGGCCGCACCCATGCTGCCGTACCCGAATGCCGCCATCGGCTTTTTCGCCCATTCGACATAGGCCTGATCAACCGCGTTCTTCAGCGATCCGGTGACCGAATGGTTGTATTCCGCAGTCAGGAAGATGTAGCCGTCGAATTCGGCAATCTTCTGCTGCCATTTGACGGCGTGCGGGTCGCTTGACGGCACATAGGCGTTGGATGCCATTTCGTTGAACATCGGCAGGTCAAAATCACGCAGATCGACAAGTTCGACGGTCAGATCGTCGCGTGCCGCTGCCTGCTTCATCAGCCACTGCGCCGGAATGTCGGCAAAGCGTGTCGCGCGGGTAGACCCGATGATTAGCGCGATCTTGGGTTTGTTGGCCATGAGAAGCTCCGTTCCTGTAAAAACCAGTTGAGCACGAGATAGGTGCACAATGCCCCACCATGCAACGCATAGATGTGGCCCCTGCCGCTCAGACACTCTGCGCAAATGCACAGCGGTGCGGCGGGTTGGCGATTTCGTGCTGCCGCCACCATCGTCGCGACCGTTTTTGGCAGCTTCCTCTCTTGCCCTGACCGGGGCGCGATGATTTATCTTGGGGCATGACGAAACCATCTGACAATCCCGCTGATCCGTTCAAGAAAGCCTTGGCAGAGGCCACAAGAACACTTGCCAACGATCCCGATCTGACGATCGCTTATTCGGTCGATCCGCCCGGCATGACAAAGGATGGCATCCGCCTTCCCCAGGTCAGTCGCCGCGTCACGCGAGACGAGGTTTTGCTGGCGCGCGGCACCGCCGATGCCTTTGCGCTGCGCCGCCGTTACCATGACGAGACGACAGCCGCCCGCTATGCCCCGACAGGTGCCCTTGCGCGCGAAATTTACGACGCGATGGAAACCGCCCGTTGCGAGGCCGTTGGCGCACGCACCATGCCCGGAACGGCCGGCAACATCGACGCCAAGATCGCCTACGAGGCAGACCGCAAGGGATATGGGCAAATCACCCAGTCGGCTGATGCGCCGCTGCCGATTGCAGCGGGCTATCTGGTGCGCCAGCTTGCCACCGGGCGCGCTTTGCCAAGGGGTGCGGCCAATGTGATGGACCTGTGGCGCGGTTTCATCGAAGATCAGGCGGGTGTGACGCTTGACGGTGTTCAGGACGCGCTCGACAATCAGGCCGCCTTTGCCCGGC
Source organism: Gemmobacter sp. (assembly GCA_031425195.1). GTDB lineage: Bacteria > Pseudomonadota > Alphaproteobacteria > Rhodobacterales > Rhodobacteraceae > JANPIX01. The sequence goes on from JANPIX010000009.1 coordinate 130,656, forward strand.
TTGCCCGCAAGGTCATATCCGACCTCGGCTATGGCGATCAGTTGGGTGACGACCCCGACATGAACGACGATCAGGATGATGCCGCCGACGAGGCGCAGGAAGAACCCGATCAGCCCGAAAGCGCCGGCGACGACGATCAGCAGGAAGAAGGCGAAGCCAGCCCTGAACGCAGTCAGGAAGAACAGCAGGATCAGGCGCAGGCGCAGGTCAATCAGGATGACAGCGCCGACATGGAACAGGGCGACGAGGCCGAACTGCCCGAAGGCGAGGCCCCGCTGGAGCCGCCGCCCCCCGCGCCATGGTCGGACGCCGACCCGAACTATACTGTCTATGCCACGGAATTTGATGAAGAAATCAAGGCCGAGGATCTGGCGGAACCGGCCGAACTTGAACGGCTTCGCGCCTATCTTGATCAGCAGCTGGAACCCCTGAAAGGCGCGGTCAGCCGTCTTGCCAACAAGTTGCAGCGCCGCCTGCAGGCGCAGCAGAACCGCAGTTGGGAATTCGATCTGGAAGAAGGCACCCTTGACGCCGGACGTCTGGCACGGGTGGTCGCGAACCCGACCACGCCCCTGTCCTTCAAGCGCGAAAAGGACACGGAATTTCGTGATACCTGTGTAACATTGCTTTTGGACAACTCCGGTTCGATGCGGGGGCGGCCGATCAGCATTGCGGCCATCTGTGCCGACGTTCTGGCCCGAACGCTTGAACGCTGTTCGGTGAAGGTTGAAATCCTCGGTTTTACCACCCGCGCCTGGAAGGGCGGTCAAAGCCGCGAAAAATGGTTGGGTTCGGGCCGCGAGCCGCATCCAGGGCGTCTGAATGACCTTCGGCATATCATCTACAAAGGCGCGGATTCGCCCTGGCGCAGAACGCGGCCGAACCTTGGTCTGATGATGAAGGAAGGGTTGCTCAAGGAAAACATCGATGGCGAGGCGCTGGAATGGGCGCATCGCCGGCTGAGCGCACGGCGCGAGGCGCGCAAGATATTGATGGTGATTTCGGACGGGGCACCAGTTGATGACAGCACTTTGTCCGTCAATGCGGCCAACTATCTGGAAAAACACCTGCGGGATGTGATCAGTATGGTGGAACGTCGCAAGCAGGTTGAACTGATCGCCATCGGCATTGGTCACGATGTCACGCGGTATTACAGCAAGGCCGTTACCATTACCGATGTGGACCAGTTGGCCGGGGCGATGACCGAACAGTTGGCGGGCCTTTTCGACAGCGATCCGCGCAAGCTGGCACGGGCGCAGGGTCTGCGGCGGGCGGGGTGATGTTCCAGACATTTGACACGACAGCCGACCCAAGCCAAGGTCCGGCGCGTCTGGCCGAACTGCGTAAGACATTGGAAAAAGACGGACTTTCCGGTTTTATCATACCACGTTCAGATGCCCATCAGGGGGAGTATGTGGCGGCGCGGGATGAGCGGTTGCAGTGGTTGACGGGGTTTACCGGGTCTGCCGGGTTTGCCGTGGTTCTGCCTGATATTGCGGGTGTGTTCATTGACGGGCGATACCGCACGCAGGTCAAGGGCCAGATCGATCTGAAGCATTTCACCCCGGTGCCGTGGCCCGAAGTCACGGCGGGTGACTGGATCACCAAGCACATGACGGCGGGAACCATCGGTTTCGATCCTTGGCTGCATACCGCCGACGAAGTGTCCCAACTTCGTCAAACACTTGAACGACAGGGCATAACCCTAACGCCTGTCACGAATTATGTCGATCAGGTTTGGCCTGATCAGCCGCCACCGCCGTGCGGCCGGGCGTTCCTGCACCCTGAAACCCTTGCCGGGGAAAGCAGTGCTGACAAGCGCGAAAGGCTGGCGCGGCAACTGCGCGATGAGGGGCAGCGGGCGGCTGTGATCACGCTTCCGGACTCTATCTGCTGGCTTTTGAACATTCGCGGCAGTGACGTTCCGCGCAATCCGATCCTGCACGGGTTTGCCCTGTTGATGGACGATGGACGTGTGACGCTGTTCACCGATCCGGCGAAATTTGACGTACATACTTTGTATGACATCCGTACATATTGCGTAGTGTCACCGGCAGACGCGTTTGTGCCCGCCCTTCGGATGCTGAGCGGCCCGGTGCGGGTGGACAAGACGACCGCCCCCCTTGCCATATCGCAGGAGTTGGAGGCGGCGGGCATCGAATGTGTCTGGGGGGATGATCCGTGCCGTCTGGCCAAGGCCTGCAAGAACGACGCCGAAATTGCCGCCACCCGGACGGCGCATTTGCGCGATGGCGCGGCGATGGTGGAATTCCTGTGCTGGCTTGACGGGCGGGCACCGCAGGGAGGGCTGACCGAAATAGATGTGGTTACGGCGCTGGAGGGGTTTCGCCGGGCGACCAACATGCTTCACGATCTGAGCTTTGACACCATAGCCGGGGCCGGGCCGAACGGGGCGATCATGCATTACCGCGTGACCCATGCGACGAACCGCACGGTGGGGACCAATGATCTGTTGCTGGTGGATTCCGGCGGGCAGTATGTGGACGGGACCACCGACATCACCCGCACTGTTGCCATCGGCGATCCGGGGCCAGAGGCGCGGCTGTGCTATACCCGTGTGCTGCAAGGTTTGATTGCGATATCGCGGCTGCGGTTCCCCAAAGGGCGCGCGGGGCGTGATCTGGACGGTATCGCGCGGTATCCGTTGTGGCTTGCCGGGCAGGATTATGACCATGGCACGGGGCACGGGGTGGGTACCTTTCTGTCGGTTCATGAGGGTCCGCAGCGGCTGTCCTATACGTCGGACGTGCCGTTTAAGGCGGGCATGATCCTGTCGAACGAACCCGGATATTACCGCGAAGGGGAATTCGGCATCCGGCTTGAAAACCTGATCGTGGTCATTCCTGCGGCACCCCTTGGCGACAACCGGGATCACCTTGCCTTTGAAACGCTGACCTTTGCGCCGTTCGACCGCCGGCTTGTGCTGGCTGAGATGCTGGCACAGGGTGAACGCGACTGGCTGAACGCCTATCACGCCGAGGTCAGGGACAAACTGATGCCGAGACTGACGCCGGAAGCGGCGCAGTGGCTGGTTTCCGCGACCGCGTCGATCTGACAGTTGCCACAGCGGCGGGCAGCCGCTTTACTGCGATCTTTGGAAATATGGGGAACGAACATGGCCAATCACATCACGATCACGCCTGCGACGGGAACCTATGTGATCCGCGCGGGGGGTGCTGTCATCGGTGAAACATCCCGCGCGCTTGAACTGCGCGAGGGCGGTTCTGCCCCGGTTGTCTATGTGCCGCGCGACGACGTTGCGATGGCCTTTCTGGACCGGTCCACCCGGCAGACAACTTGCCCGCACAAGGGCGTGGCAAATTATTATTCGGTGGTGCTGCCCGCCGGGCGGCTTGAAAACGTGATCTGGACCTATGAAACGCCCAAGGCGGATGTTGCGGCCATTGCCGGGCATCTGGCGTTTTACACCGATCAGGTGACAGTCGAGCGCGCCTAGATCAGGCCCCTGCCCGTTCGGCCACAGCCTCGGCCGCCAGACGGCGGATGCGTTCCACCATGGCGCGCACGCCGTTTGACCGTTGCCCCGAAAGATGGTCGTGCAGGCCAAGGCGGCCAAGTTCGGCCGGCGCATCGACCCCTGCCACCTCATCCACCGGCACGCCGGCATAAAGCGCGTGCAGAAGGGCGATAAGCCCGCGCACGATCATTGCGTCGCTGTCGCCGCCGAAATCCACTGCATCGTTGTCAAACTGCGGTCGCAGCCAGACCTGGCTGGCGCAGCCATCCACCTTGAAGGCGGGCACCTTGAACGCGTCGTCAAGCGGCGGCATCGCCTTGCCCAGATCGATCAGGTATCGGTAGCGATCTTCCCAATCGTCCAGAAAGGCAAAGGTTTCCGCGATTTCTTCAAAGGCGGCAGTTGCCATGGGGATCTTCCTTCTGTTCGTCTGATAGGTAGGGTGACACGGCCATAACGTCCAGTGCGGTGCGCCTTTTCAAACTGCCGCTGATCGGTTACCCAAGCAACAGCACGATACGAGGAACCGCGATGAAATTGCCCCTGATGGCTGCACTGACGTTGACGCTGGCCCTGTCGGCCTGCGGCGGGCTTCGCGAGTCGCGCCTTAATCCGATGAACTGGTTCGGACGATCACAGGCGGTGGCCCCGGTGGCGTTGCTGTCGTCGGTTGACCAGCCCGATCCACGGCCGCTTGTCGAACAGGTGGTGTCGATGTCGGTGGAGCCGATGCCGGGCGGCGCCATTGTGCGCGCCACGGGACTGCCTCCAACACAGGGCTATTGGCGCGGCGAACTTGTTGCGCGGGACGTGGATGAACAGGGGCGGCTGATCTATGATTTCAGGATCGTGCCACCGCCTGCGCCGACCCGCGTTTCGACTCCGTTTTCGCGCGAGGTGACGGTGGCCGAGTTCCTGTCGAACCAGAAACTTGAGGAAATCACGCAGATCAGCGTTCAGGGCCAGTTGAACGCCCGGTCTGCCGCACGCTGAACGGGTTACAGCCGAACGATCCGAACGTCATTGCCTTTGGCCGACAGCGCGATTTCGCCGCGACACAGCCGCATCGCATCTTCGCCAAAGGCTTCAAGCCGCCAGCCCTGCATCAGGGGCAGGTCGCGTTCGCCTGCCGCAATGGCATCAAGGTCTGACGTCGATGCGATCAGGCGCGCCGCGACGCCCAGACTTTCCGCCTTGGCCTTCAGCAGAACGCGCAGCAGATCGGCCAGCGCCGGGTTGACCTGCAACTGTTCGCGGCTGAGATCGGGCTTTGGCATTTCGTCGGGCTTCATCTCCAGCCCCTCTTTCACGGCGGCAAGGATGCCGTCGGCAATCTCGCCACGCCGGGCCTCGCGCAGAAGCAGGCGCGATTTGCCCAGATCGTCGTGGTTCAGGGGCCGGGTGGAGGCGAGTTCCAGCAGGGCGTCGTCTTTCAGCACGCGCGAGCGGGGGATGTTCTGGATCTGCGCATGACGTTCGCGGAACCGGGCCAGCGCCTTGACCATGGCCAGAAACCGGCCGGAGTTGGTGCGGGTCTTGATCCGCTGCCATGCCTCGTCCGGTTCCACGGTATAGGTGGCGGGGTCATTCAGGATGGCCAGTTCCTCGGCCACCCATTTCTGGCGGCCGTTCTTGGCGATCTGCGCGGCCAGGCTTTCATAGACCAGCCGAAGATGCGTCACGTCGGCCAGCGCGTATTCCTTTTGCGCGTCGGTCAGGGGGCGGCGCGACCAATCGGTAAAGCGGCTTGTCTTGTCCAGATTTTCGCGGGCGATCTTCTTGACCAGCGTTTCATACCCGACCTGTTCACCGTAGCCGCAGACCATGGCGGCGATTTGCGTGTCGAACAGGGGGTCAGGCAGGCTGTTGCCTTCGACGAAGAAGATTTCCAGATCCTGCCGGGCGGCGTGAAACACCTTGACCGTCGCCTTGTGGCGAAACAGATCGTACAGCGGTTCAAGCGACATCCCTTCGCCCTCGATGGGGTCGACCAGAACCGCCTCGCCCTCGCCGGGGAGGGCCATCTGGATCAGGCAAAGCTTTGCCCAATAGGTGCGTTCGCGCAAAAACTCGGTGTCGATGGTGACATAGGGCTGGGTTTTTGCGAGCGCACAGTAGTCAGCAAGATCTTCCGTCGTCGTGATAGTGCGCATGCGTCCCGCCCGATTGGCCCACGCGGGGGCCTCCCGCTCATTGGCGAACGCTAGGGCAGCCAGGCGAAAAAGGAAAGCCCAAGGATGGGGAAAGGTGGGGGGTGTGGTTTTGTCACTGGAGTGTCGTGCCTTTGCGCAAGGCCGAGGTGCAGCATTGTTGCAATCACATTTGTCGGAATGGGCTGCGCGCGCGTTTGGCAGCGGCGGGTGTCGTGTCAGATATGCAGAACGCCGGGCGTGCCGCTGGCAAAACGGCGCAGGACGGCGGGGTAAAGCACATGTTCCTGCGCCAGCACGCGGTCGGCCAGCGTATCGGCGGTGTCGTGGGGAAGGACGGGAACCCGCGCCTGCCCCAAGATCGGCCCTGCGTCGAGTTCGGCGGTCACCTGATGGACCGTGCAGCCCGCCTGCGCATCGCCCGCGTCAAGGGCGCGCTGATGGGTGTGCAGGCCGGGATATAGGGGGAGAAGCGACGGGTGGATGTTGAGCATCCGCCCGGCAAACCGGGTCACGAAACCCGGGGTCAGGATGCGCATGAACCCGGCAAGGCACAGGATGTCGGGTTCTGCGGCCAGCAGGGGGGCAAGAAGCGCCGCTTCGAACGTGGCGCGATCCTTGCCGAAGGTGCGGTGGTCCACGGTTGCAGTTGGAATGCCCAGCGCCGCCGCCCGCTGCAATCCGGGCGCGTCGGGCACATTCGACAGGACCAGAGCAGGGCGGGCCGGATGATCGCCCGTCATGGACCGCACCAGTGCGAGCATGTTGGAGCCACCCCCGGAGATCAGGATGGCCACCCGTTTCACAGCAGGGTGCCCCGGTAGATGACCCCCTGCCCCGCCACGACCTGGCCAAGCTGCGTGACCGTTTCGCCCGCCGTTTCCAGATGGGCGGTGATGTCCGCCGCGCGGTCTGCCGCAACCACTAGGATCATGCCGATGCCACAGTTGAAGGTCTTGAGCAGTTCCGGTTCGGACATGTTGGCCGTGTTGGCCAGCCAGCGGAAAACGGGCGGCAGCGTCCACGCCCCAAGGTCGATCTGGCAGGCCAGACCTTCGGGCAGAACGCGGGGCGGGTTTTCGGTCAATCCGCCGCCTGTGATATGGGCCAGCGCGTGCACGCCGCCCATCCGCACCGCCGACAGGGCTGGTTTTACATAAAGCCGCGTTGGTGCAAGCAGCGCCTGCCCCAGCGTGCCGCCGCCAAAGGGTGACGCCGCATCCCAGCCAAGGCCCGACAATTCCACCACCCTGCGCACAAAGCTGTAGCCGTTGGAATGAACGCCGTTTGACGCCAGCCCAAGGATCACATCGCCTTCGGCCACGCCAGATGGCAGATCAGACCCCCGTTCCATCGCACCCACGGCAAACCCCGCGAGGTCAAAGTCACCGCCGTGATACATGCCGGGCATTTCCGCCGTTTCGCCGCCGATCAGGGCACAGCCGCTGTCGGCGCAGCCCTGTGCGATGCCGGTGATGATCCGGGTTGCCTGATCAAGGTCAAGTTTGCCGGTGGCGAAATAGTCAAGAAAAAACAAGGGCTCGGCCCCCTGACAGACCAGATCGTTGACGCACATGGCGACAAGGTCGATGCCGATGGTGTCGACGTTGCCGGTGTCGATGGCGATGCGCAATTTGGTGCCCACGCCGTCGGTGGCCGCAACCAGAATGGGGTCGGAATAGCCTGCGCCCTTCAGATCGAACAGCGCGCCAAAGCCGCCCAGCCCCGACATTGTGCCCGCCCGCCGCGTGGCCGCTGCCGCAGGCTTGATCCGTTCCACAAGGGCGTTGCCCGCGTCGATATCCACACCGGCATCGGCATAGGTCAATCCGTTTTTGCCATCAGTCGTCATTGCCAACCCCCAGACGCGAACCCTGCACGGCCTTTATGGCAATCCGTGCGGGTTGAAAAGCCCGTGACCTGCGGCGTGGCCCGGCAGGATCGACAGGCGCGGCCCCGCTTGACCCCGCCCGCCCCTTTGCCTATTCCCCGTCGATACTGGGTCTGTAGCTCAACTGGTTAGAGCAGGGCGCTCATAACGCCTTGGTTGGGGGTTCGAGTCCCTCCGGACCTACCATTATTCGCACAGGCGGAATTCGGGCAGGAAGCCCTGCAGCATTCCCGGCAGTTGTGCGCGGCCCGGCCCTGCGACGATGACCACAAGGCGGCTTTTACGGTCTTGACCCGACCAGCCTTCGCGGCGTTCTACCGGGCTGCTGAGGTGCTGCACGGTGTGAAAGATGGCGGGGCCTGTTGCACCCGTCAGGTGCACCACCGCCTTGAGGCGCAAAAGATCGGGGCCGAAGGAATGTTGGACCGCGCCGATGGCCATGTGCATCACACGGTCATCTATCGGATCGTCCGCTTCGAATGCGAAGGCCTGCACGTCGCCGGAATGGGACGGGCCAGGGCCTGGTGCCGGGCGCGCGCCCATGCCGTCGCCGGGCGCGAACACATCGGCGGGCGTCACATCCTCGGCCAGCCGCAGCCGCGCCGTGGGGTTGGCACCGGCGAGGGCAACGCGCAGCGCCATGGATTGCGCCGGGTTGGCAAGTTCGGTTTTCGACAGGATCAGAAGATCGGCCACGCCCACCTGACGCCGCGCCTCGGCGTGACGGTCAAGGGTTGCGGCCCCGTGCACGGTATCAACCACGGTGACCACGCTGTTCAGGCGGAAGGCCCCCAGCATCATGTCGTTCGTCATGAAGGTTTGCAGCACGGGCAGCGGATCAGCCAGACCGGTGGTTTCGACCACAACGCGCGAGAATGCGGGCCCGCGCCCCGATTCAGCGTCGTCCAGCAGGCGGAGCAGCGTGAGGCGGATATCGCCCGAGGTGGTGCAGCACAGGCAGCCCGTGGACGTGGCAAAGGCCGTGCCGTCGGCGCGTTCGACAAGTGTGCCGTCAATGTCGACGGCCCCCAGTTCATTGACGATGACGGCGGTATCGGCAAACCCCGGCCCGGCCATCAGGCGGTTGAGGAGGGTGGTTTTTCCGGCACCGAGAAAGCCTGTCAGAATGGTTACGGGAATGGCCGTCATACCCTGACCCCGGCAAGCGCGAACAGCCCCGGCACATCGACATGGGTTTCAAGGTGGCGGGCCAGCGCATCCAGTGTGGCGTCCACGCCGGCGCTGTAGGCGGTGGCGACAGTCGGTGGCGCGCCGAGTGTCGTCAGGAAGGCCTGACGAAAGTCGTCATCTGCGAACATGCCGTGCAGATAGCTGCCCATTACCCTGCCGTCCGGTGACACCGCGCCTTCGGGAGTGCCCTCGATGCGGGCAAAGGGGCGGGTGCAGCCCTGCCCCGAGGTGCGTCCGATGTGAATTTCGTATCCTTCCATGATGCAGCCCGTGGCCACATGTTCGGCCCGTGTCCGGGTCAGCCGCTTGTCGCCCGTCATAACTGTTTCGACGTCCAGAAGGCCAAGGCCTGCCATTTCGCCCGCCGGTCCTTCGATGCCGTCAGGATCGCGGACGATGTGGCCCAGCATCTGATAGCCGCCGCAGATGCCCAAGACGCGCCCGCCGCGCCGGACGTGCGCCGCGAGATCCACGTCCCAGCCTTGCGCGCGCAGGAAGGCAAGGTCGCCGCGTGTGGATTTTGAGCCGGGGATGATCACCAGATCGCAGTCGCCCGGCAGCACCTCGCCCGGGCGCAGGATGCTGACGCTGACGCCCGGTTCCTGGGCCAAAGGGTCGAGATCGTCGAAATTGGCGATGCGCGACAGGCCAAGGCAGACGACCCGGTAGCCGCCGGTGCCGCGTGTCGCGGGCAAGTCAAGGGCGTCTTCGGCGGGCAGGCGGTGCGCCTCGGCGAAATAGGGGACAACGCCAAAGCCGGGCCACCCGGTGCGGTTTGCGATCAGGGCATAGCCGTTGTCGAACAGGCGCGGATCGCCGCGGAACTTGTTGATGAGAAAGCCCCGGATCATTGCGGCATCGTCGGGATCAAGAACCGCGAGCGTGCCGACCATCTGTGCGATGACCCCGCCGCGATCAATGTCGCCGACCAGCACCACGGGCACGTCTGCGGCGCGGGCAAAGCCCATGTTGGCGATGTCGTTGGCGCGCAGGTTCACCTCGGCGGGGCTGCCGGCCCCTTCGACGATCACGAGGTCATGCCGGGCGGTCAGCCGGTGGAAACTTTCCAGAACAGGGGCCATCAGGCTGGGCTTCAGCGCGGCGAAATCGGCGGCGCGCACCGTGGCGATGCGGCGGCCGTGCACGACCACCTGCGAGCCGGTTTCCGATTCGGGTTTCAGCAGGACCGGGTTCATGTCGGTATGGGCATCCAGCCCGCAGGCCCAGGCCTGCAGCGCCTGTGCGCGGCCGATTTCGCCACCGTCCACCGTCACCGCCGCGTTGTTCGACATGTTCTGCGGTTTGAAGGGGGCGACCGACAGGCCGCGCAACCGGGCAGCGCGGCACAGGCCCGCCACCAGCAGCGATTTGCCGACGTTGGACCCGGCACCCTGAATCATCAGGGCGCGCGAGGGGACCGCACCGGGCCGGTCAGGGGGCGTCATTCAGAATTCCACACCCTTCTGCGCCTTGACCCCGCCCCGGAACGGATGCTTGATCAGGGTCATTTCCGTGACCAGATCGGCAATGTCGATCAGCGGCTCCTTCGCGTTGCGACCGGTCAGGCATACATGGGTCAGCGGCGGCTTTTCGTCCTGCAGGAAGGCCACAACCTCGGCCACGTCAAGATAGTCATAGCGCAGGGCGATGTTGATTTCGTCGAGCAGGACAAAGCGGATGTTGGGGTCGCGGATCAGATCCTTGGCCTTTTCCCAGCCTTTGCGAGCCATTTCCACATCGCGGGCGCGATCCTGCGTTTCCCAGGTGAAGCCTTCGCCCATGGCGTGAAACTGGCACAGATCGGCGAAATTCGCCTCGATCATCCGACGTTCGCCCGTGTCCCATGCGCCCTTGATGAACTGCACCACGGCGCAGGGCATCCCGTGCGCGATGCAGCGCAGGATCATGCCAAAGCCGCTGGAAGATTTGCCCTTGCCCGCGCCAGTGTGGACGATGATCAGTCCGCGTTCGCCTTCCTTGGTGGCCATGATGCGGTCGCGCGCGGCTTTCTTCTTGGCCATCTTGGTGGCGTGGCGGGCGTCGGTCGCGTCTGCGTCTGGGGGGCCGGTGTCGTTTACGTCTGTCATCTGCCGGTCCTCACCTTGACATTCAGGGGCGATCATGGGCCTGTGGCGCATGCATTGGTGCCTGATTTATGTCAGGTGAAAAGGGAATGCGACAGGCATTGCGACGCATCACGCGCCGTTTCGCCAAAGCGCAGCCGCCCCCGCGACCGTGACCGGAGAGGACCCATGCCACTGGTGCAAACCGGGAAGGCAGGGTCCGGGGGGAAACCCGCTCTGCAAGCCGGGAGACCTGCCAGCGCACCACAATACGGGCGGACGGGGTGTTCCGCGACCGGCAGGGGTTTGCCCCCTTCGGCTGCTGCCCCCGCTTTGCCCTGCAAGGGATGACACCATGGCGGCTGCGGCAACTCTTTACGTCTGCCTGACCTGCAAAGGACAGGGCGAGGCCGACCCCGACGCCCCCCGCCCCGGCGCGCGGCTGTTTGCCGATTTGCAGGCGGGGCATGTCGCGTCTGATTTGGCGGCCACCTTTATCGTCAAGGGTGTTGAATGCCTTTCGGCTTGCCAGACGGGGTGTAGCGTGGCCCTTTCGGCACCGGGCAAGTGGACCTATGTTTATGGTCGCCTTGACCCGGCGCAACACGTTGACGCGATCCTGTCGGGGGCTGCACTTTATGCGCAATCGCCCGACGGCATCGTGCCCTGGCGCAGCCGTCCCGAAATCTTTCGCAAGCAATCCATTGCCCGCATACCCCCGCAGGAGACCGCAGATGAATGACCTTTCCAAAATCCCCGTGACCGTGATCACGGGTTTCCTTGGTTCCGGCAAGACCACGCTGATCCGGCATCTGATGGCCAATCCGCAGGGCAAGCGACTGGCCATTCTTGTCAACGAATTTGGGACACTTGGCGTGGACGGCGATATCCTGAAATCCTGTGCGGATGCGAATTGCCCGGTGGAGAATATCGTCGAACTGGCCAATGGCTGCATCTGTTGCACCGTGGCCGACGATTTCATTCCGACGATCGAGGCGCTCATGGCGCTGCCCAACCGCCCCGACCACATTCTGATCGAGACGAGCGGCCTTGCCCTGCCGAAACCCCTGCTCAAGGCGTTCGACTGGCCTGCCATCCGGTCACGCATCACGGTGGACGGGGTGGTGACATTGGCCGATGCCGAGGCGGTGGCCGCAGGCCGGTTTGCGCCCGACGTGGAGGCCGTGGCCGCCCAGCGTGCCGCCGACCCATCGATTGACCACGAAACCCCGCTGTCAGAGGTGTTCGAGGATCAGATTGCCTGTGCCGACATCGTTCTGCTGTCCAAGGCCGATCTGGCGGGCGAGGCTGGTCTTGCCACGGCGCGGGGCATCATCGACGCCGAAAACCCGCGCCGCATTCCGATGATTGCGATGACCGAAGGTGTGATCGATCCGCGCATCATTCTGGGGCTGGGCGCTGCCGCCGAAGACGATATTGCGGCGCGGCCCAGCCATCACGATGGCGAGGACGACCATGAACATGATGATTTCAACAGCATTGTCGTCGATCTGGGCGAAGTGGCCGATCCCGATGCGCTGGTCGCGGCGATCACGCGTCTTGCGACCGAACAGAACATTCTGCGGGTCAAAGGCTATGTCGCGGTCACGGGCAAGCCGATGCGGATGCTGGTGCAGGCCGTGGGCGCCCGGGTGCGCGTGCAGTATGACCGGCCCTGGGGCAGCGATGCGCGCCGGACGCAGCTTGTGGTGATTGCGGAGCATCATGACATTGACGAGGCCGCCATCCGCAGTGTGCTGGAGGGTTGATCCTTGCACGTCGTCTTTCGCGAAAGCCACGGACTGGACGAGACGGACACCCCGTTTGACCTGGGGCAGACCCCGGCCGATCTGGTGGTCATGTCGTTTTCGGACAGTGACCTTGGCGCTTTCGCGGCAGGCTATGCGCGGGGGCGGGAGGGGCTGCCCAGTCTGCGGCTGGCCAACCTTGTGGCGCTGCGCCATCCGCTGTCGGTGGATACCTATGTCGAGAACACCTTGTCGGGGGCCAAGGGCATCCTGATCCGGGTGATCGGGGGCGCGGGATATTGGGCTTACGGCCTGTCTTCGGTGCAGGATCTGTGCAGGCGTCGCGGCATTGCGCTTGCCGTTCTGCCCGCGGACGGGCGGCCTGATGCCGCACTTGATGCGCTGTCGACGCTGCCAGTGGGTACGTTGCGGCGATTGTCGCAGCTGTGTGATGCGGGGGGGGCGGTGGCGGCACAGGCGGCGCTGGCGCAACTGGCGCTGGCGGCGGGGCTTTATGCGGGGCCGGTGATCGGCACAAAGGAGGTACCGGATTGCGGCTGGTACGAGCCGGAGCGGGGGGTGACGGGGCCTGCCGCCCCTGGTAGTGCGGACAGGCCTGTGGTGGCTGTGACCTTTTACCGGTCTTACGTGACCAGTGCCGATCTGGAGCCTGTGGACCGTCTGATCCATGCGTTTCGCGCGGCGGGGTTTCACGCGGTGGGCCTGTTCGTTCCATCGCTCAAGGCCGAGGGTGCAGCGGCGTTTCTGGAAGCGGCGTTTGTGGCGATGCCGCCTGCGGCCATCGTGAATGCGACGGCCTTTTCTGGGCGCAGCGACAAGGGCGCGTCACCGCTCGATACACCCGGTTGCCCGGTGTTTCAGGTGGCCTTGTCCACCGCGCGCCGCCGCGACTGGAAGGCATCCGAACGCGGGTTGTCGCCCGCCGATCTGGCGATGCATGTGGCCCTGCCGGAAGTGGACGGGCGCATTCTGGCGGGTGTGGCCAGTTTCAAATCACCCGGGCGGCGCGACCCGGACACCCAGTTTTCGCAGTTCCGTCACCGTGCGGATGACAGCCGGATCAGGGCAGTGGTGGAGCGGGTGACCGGGTGGTTCAGGCTGGCGCAAACGCCCCGGTCGGCCCGGCAGGTGGCGTTGATCCTGTCCACCTATCCGGGGCGCGCCTACAATGTCGCGCACGCGGTCGGGTTGGATGCGCCGGTGTCTGTAGAACGGCTTTGCGCGCGGTTGCGGGGGGATGGGTATGCCGTCGGGGATGCGGGCGGGTTGGCAGGGCGGCTGGCTAAGGAAACGCTGGATTGGCCGGTGGCGGACTATCACCGTGCGCTGGCGGGCCTGCCGGGGGATCTGGTCGCAACACTTCACGCCGCTTGGGGTGCGCCCGAGGCGGATGGGACGGTTGCAGGCGATGCGTTCCGTTTTCCGGCGATCCGGTGCGGCAACGCGCTGGTGGCGCTGCAACCCGAACGCGGCGAGGTGGTGGCGCGGGACGACACCTATCACGATCTGACACGCACGCCGCGGCATGGGTTTGTGGCGTTTTACCTTTGGCTGCAGTCGCAGGGGATACACGCGCTTGTCCATGTCGGGGCGCATGGCACGCTCGAATGGCTGCCGGGGAAATCAGTTGCGCTGTCAGACAGTTGCTGGCCCGAGGTTCTGGTGGGGCGTCTGCCTGTCATCTATCCGTTCATCGTGAACGACCCCGGCGAGGCGGCGCAGGCCAAGCGGCGGATCGGGGCGGTCACGCTCGGCCATCTGCCGCCCCCATTGGTCGACAGTGCGGTGCCCGACGGGTTGCAGCGGCTGGAGCGGTTGCTGGACGAGTATTCCACGGCAGACGGGCTTGACCCATCGCGGCGCGACCGGCTTGTCGGCGCAATCCGGGACGAGGCGGCGGCGGCGGGGGTGGCTGCCGATTTAGGGTTGCCCGATGATGCGACCCCGGCGGAGGCCATCACCCGGATCGACCGTTTCGTTTGCGACATCAAGGAAACCCGGTTCGGCGACGGGCTGCATGTGTATGGCGATGGCGCGGGTGAATGGGACGGGTTGACGACCGCACTGGATGGGCGGCGGGTGGAGGCGGGGCCTGCCGGTTCGCCCTATCGCGGGCGGGGGGATGTGCTGCCCACCGGGCGCAACATGTATGCCGTCGATCCGCGTGCCGTGCCATCGCGCAACGCCCATGCGCAGGGCGTCAAGCTGGCCGAGGAACTGGTGCGGCGGCATTTGCAGGATCATGGCGATCATCCGCGCCGGTTGGTCGTTGATCTGTGGGGGTCGGCGACGATGCGGACGGCGGGTGAGGAATTTGCCATGGCCCTGCATCTGGCGGGTGTGGCCCCCCGGTGGGATGAGGGTGCGGCCCGTGTGTCGGGGTTCGATATCCTGCCGCTGGCGCTGCTGGGCCGGCCGCGCGTGGATGTGACGTTGCGCATGTCGGGCCTGTTCCGCGATGTGTTTCCCGGTCTGGGGCAGATGTTTCAGGCGGCGGCAGATGCGCTGGCGCAGCGCGACGAGGCTGCAGACGACAACCCCTATGTTGCGGCGACCCCCCATGTTTTCGGGCCAAGGCCGGGCCGGTATGGCATGGGCATGGCGACCGCCTTGGACGATTACAGCGAGGCGGGGCGGATTGCGGCGGGTGAGGCATGGCTTGCCGCGTCGGAATGGACGATGGACGCGCAAGGCAAGGCGGCCCCCAACCGTGCGGTGCTGGAGGCGCGGGTGCGTGCCGCCGACGGGTTTGCGCATGTGCAGGATCTGGTGGAAACCGATATCCTGCTGGCGTCGGATTATGCCGCGCACGAAGGCGGTTTTGCCGCCGCCGCAGCGTCGCTTGGGGCAAGCGGGCCCGCCATCTATCACCTTGACGCGACAAGGCCTGACCGCCCGCAGGCGCGCACCCTGACGGAAGAGATTGCCCGCGTCGTGCGCGCCCGCGCCGCCAATCCGGACTGGGCGAACGGGATGATGCGCCACGGGTTTCGGGGGGCCGCCGAAGTTGCCGCGACGCTGGATCACCTTGCCGCCTTTGCGCATCTCACGCGCGCCGTTCCTGCCCATCTGATCGACCTTTACCATGACGCGAGCCTTGGGCGGCCTGATCTTGTGGCGTTCATGGAGCGCGAAAACCCTGCCGCCCTGCAGGCGATGCGCGATCAGTTCCGGGCACTGGCCGAGGCGGGGCTTTGGGTCACACGGCGCAATTCGATTGCGATGACGCTGGGGGCGGCGGAATGACGTGTGCCGCCACCCCCGAGGTCAAAGGCTGGTGCCCCGGGGCCTTGCGGCCGATGCTGTCGGGGGATGGCTGGCTTGTTCGGGTACGCCCGTTTGAAGGGCGATTGACGGGCGCGCAGGCGGTTGGGCTGGCCGAACTGGCGCGCGGGATGGGCAACGGGGTGATTGGGCTGTCAAACCGCGCGAACCTGCAGATCCGGGGTGTGCGCGATGACGCAGTGGACGCCCTGACGATGGGGTTGGAGCGGTTGGGCCTGCTTGACGTCGATGAGGACGCCGAGGCGCGCCGCAACATCATCACAGCGCCCGATTGGATGGCAGGTGACGGGACCATCGAGGTTGCAACGGCACTGCGGCGGCATCTTGCAGCAGGCACCCTCCCCGGCCTGCCGGGCAAGTTCGGCTTTGCCGTCGATATCGGGGCGCGCCCGGTGCTGCGGGCGGCACCCGCAGATATCCGCGTTGAGGGTGTGGGCGATGATCTTGTCGTTTATGCCGATGGCGCAAGCCACGGTGCGCCGGCGACGCGGGCCGGGGCTGCAGCGATGGCAGTGGCGCTTGCGGAGTGGTTCATCCGGACGGGTGGTGTTGCGGACGGGCGGGGGCGGATGGCGGCACATCTGGCGCGCGCGGGTGCCGATCTGCCAGCAGCGTTCCGGTCAGTGCCAATCGCAGGCAGTGCTGCACCGGTGGCCCGGCCCGGCCCGGCCAAGGCGGGGTTCCTTTTGGGGTTTGAGTTCGGGCAACTTGGCGCAGATACGCTTTGGTCCATCGCGGCGATGGGGCCGCTGCGCATCACGCCGTGGCGCATGATCCTGATCGAGGGGCTGAGGGACGCACCTGTCCACCCGGATCTGATCACCGACCCGGATGATCCGCGTCTGCGGGTGGTGGCCTGTCCCGGCGCGCCGTCTTGCCGTCAGGGGCGGCAGGAAACCCGCGACATTGCACGCGCGCTCGCCCCGTTTGTGCCTGCGGGTCGGTTGCTGCACGTTGCGGGGTGCGCCAAGGGCTGCGCCCACCCCGGCGAAGCAGATGTGACGCTGGTGGGCCAAGACGCGGGATTTGGCATGGTGCACGGCGGAAACGCCGCCTCACCTGCCGCGCCTGCGATGGCCCCCGATGCCATTCTGCGCCATGCTGCATCCCTGTTCGGGGGGGCCGATGCCATATCTTTATGAAACCGATGGTGCGACCATCTATGTGCAGTCCTTTGCCACGATCCGGGCCGAGGCTGATCTGGCACGTTTCACCCCGGAAGAAGAGGTGGTGGCCGTGCGCATGATTCATGCCGCCGGGATGGTGGGGCTGGAGGCGCATGTCCAGTTCACCCCCGGCATGGCTATTGCCGCCCGTGCTGCACTGGAAAACGGCGCGCCCGTTCTGTGCGATGTGCGGATGGTGAGCGAGGGCATCACACGAACCCGCCTGCCTGCCCGGAACGAGGTGATCTGCACGCTGCAGGACCCTGCCGTGCCCGCGCTTGCGGCGCAGATGCGCAACACGCGGTCGGCGGCGGCAGTGGAGTTGTGGCGGCCACATCTGGAGGGGGCGGTGGTGGCCATTGGCAATGCGCCGACGGCGCTGTTCCATCTTTTGAACATGCTGGAAGATCCCGCCTGCCCGCAGCCTGCCGCGATCATCGGCTGTCCGGTCGGGTTCATCGGGGCGGCGGAATCGAAGGCGGCGCTGATGGCGGCGCGTCCCTGCCCCGCGATGATCGTGGCGGGGCGGCTTGGCGGGTCGGCGATGACGGTGGCCGCCGTCAACGCGCTTGCCAGTCGCAAGGAATAACCATGGCAAAGGTGATCTGCGCAGGGCTTGGACCGGGCAATCCCGACCTGATGTCGGTCAGGGCGGACCGGGCGATCCGGGGGGCAGGGCAGATTGCATTTTTCCGCAAGCTGGGGCGCGCCGGGCAGGCGCGCGCCATTGTGCAGGGGATGCTTCGCCCGGATGTGGCAGAATGGGCGATGGAGTATCCGGTGACAACCGAACTTCCCTTCGACAGCCCGGCCTATGTCATGGCATTGGCGCAGTTTTACGACGGCTGGGCCGACAGGCTTGTGGCGTTGCCGGGCGAAGTGGTTGTCCTGTGCGAGGGTGATCCGTTCTTTTACGGCAGTTTCATGCATCTTTACACGCGCCTGCAGGGCCGTGCGGTGGTTGAGGTTATTCCCGGCATCACGGGCATGGCCGGGTGCTGGCATGCGACGGGGACGCCGATCACCTGGGGTGACGATGTCATGTCGGTTCTGATGGGCACCCTGCCCGAGGCGGATCTGGTGACACGGATGCAGCAGGCCGATGCCCTTGTCGTGATGAAAACCGGCCGCAACCTGCCCAAGGTGCGCCGCGCGCTGGAGGCTGCTGGGCGGCTTCAGGATGCGTGGCTGGTGGAAAAGGGCACGATGCCGGGGCAGCGTGTGCTGCGGCTGGCGGATGTGGACGGGGCGGATTGCCCGTATTTCGCAATCGTGCTGGTGCATGGGCAGGGCCGCAGACCCGAGGTGCCGGAATGACGGGTGGCTGGGTCAAGGTGGTGGGGCTGGGCCCCGGCGACCCGCGGATGGTGACACCCGAGGTGACAGCGGCGCTGGCCGAGGCGACGGATGTGGTGGGCTATATCCCCTATGTCGCAAGGATTCCGCCGCGCCCGGGGCTGACGCTGCATGCCAGTGACAACCGCGTGGAACTGACCCGCGCCGCCGATTCCCTGACGATGGCGCGGGACGGGGGCCGCGTGGTTGTGGTTTCCTCCGGTGATCCGGGTGTGTTTGCCATGGCCAGTGCGGTGTTCGAGGCGATGGAAGCGGACCCCGGTTTGCAATCGGTTCCGGTGTCGGTGCTGCCCGGCATTACGGCGATGCTGGCGGCAGCGGCGGCGGCGGGGGCGCCGCTGGGTCATGATTTCTGTGCGATCAACCTGTCGGACAACCTTAAACCGCTTGATCTGGTGCTGCGCCGGGTGCGGCTTGCCCTCGAGGCGGATTTCGCCATGGCCTTCTATAATCCACGGTCGGCCAGCCGCCCGCATCAGTTTGAACAGGTGCTGGAGGTGCTGCGGGCGGGGTGCGCGCCGGGGCGGCTGATTACCTTTGCGCGGGCGGTGTCGACGCCAGAGCAGCGGATTACCACGGTGACGATGGCCGAGGCTGTGGCAGGGATGGCGGATATGCGGACGGTTGTGATCGTGGGCAACAGTGCCACGCGGCGGGTCGGGCCTTATGTCTTTACCCCGAGGTCGGCATGAAGCCAGGCCAGCACTTCAGCCACCGATCCGACCACCTGCCGTCCGGCGGGTTGCGCGGGGCGGTCGATCAGGATGACCGGCACCGACAGCGCGCGCGCGGCATCGAGTTTGGCCTGCGCGCCCTGCCCGCCTGCGTTCTTGGCCACCACATGGGTGACACGGTGGCTGTGCAGCAGCGCCGTGTCGCCGGCCACGCCAAACGGGCCGCGCGCGATCAGGATGGTGCAATCGGGCAGCGGCGGCTGTTCGGGCGGGTCCACGAGCCGCAGGATGAAGTGGTGCGGGAGGGCGGCAAAGGGGGCCAGGTGCTGGCGTCCGATGGCCAGAAATACGCGGGCCGGTCTCAGGGGCAAGGCCGCCACCGCGCCATCGATATCGGCCACATGGGTCCACAGGTCGCCTGCGCGTGGGGCCCAGGCGGGGCGCTCCAGTGCTACGAGCGGCAGGCCGAGGATCGCGCAGGCCGCGACGGCATTGGCGCTCATCTGCGCGGCAAAGGGATGGGTGGCGTCGATCACATGGGTGGTGGCGGTCTGGCGCAGCCATGTCACCAGCCCCTCGACCCCGCCGAAACCGCCGATGCGGACCGGGATCGGCTGATCTGCGGGGGATTCGGTGCGTCCGGCGTAGGAATAGGTCGCGGGAAGGCCGACCTGTGCCAAGGCGCGCGCCATGTTCGACGCTTCGGTGGTGCCGCCCAGCAGCAGGATGTTCGGCATTGTCTTGTCCCGCGTTTGAAAGTGGAGCGCGTCCTTGATGGACCGGGGAACGGGCCCTGCGCAAGCCTGCGTGTGACAGCCCTGACCAACGGGTGGCGGCATGAGTGAAGCATGGCTGACGATCATTGGTCTGGGCGACGACGGGGCGGCGGGGTTGTCTGACGCGGCAAGGCAGGCGTTGGCTACCGCGCAGGTGATCTTTGGCGGGCCACGGCACCTTGATCTGATTGGCGCGCGGGATCGCGGGCGGGCATGGCCTGTGCCCTTTTCGGTTGAGCCGGTGCTGGCGTTGCGGGGGACGCCGGTTGTCGTGCTGGCATCCGGTGATCCGTTCTGGTTCGGGGCGGGTGCCGTTCTGGCGGACCGTCTTGAGGCGCAGGAATGGATCAGCCTTCCGGCACCTTCGGTGTTTCAACTGGCGGCAAATGCCCTTGGCTGGCGGATGGAAGGCATCGCTTGCCATGGGCTGCACGCCGCGCCGTTTGAACGGTTGCGCCACTGGCTGCAGCCAGAGGCGCGGCTTGTCGTGACGCTGGCGGACGGGGGTGCGGTGGGCCGACTGGCCGCCTGGCTGGACGGGGCGGGTTGGGGCGCGTCGGACCTTTGGGTGATGGAGGCGTTGGGCGGCCCGCGCCAGCGCATCCGTCAGGCCAAGGCGCAGGCCTTTGATCTGCCCGGTGTTGCGGCCCCGGTTGTCGTTGCCCTAATCGCGCGCGGCGGGGTCGCCCTGCCCCGGACAGCGGGGCTGCCGGACGACCTTTTCGCCAGTGACGGGCAGATCACCAAAGCGCCGATCCGCGCCCTGACGATGGCGGCACTGGCCCCACGGCCGGGACTGGTGCTGTGGGATCTTGGGGCGGGGTCAGGGTCGATATCCGTGGAATGGTGCCTTGCCGGGGGGCACAGCGTGGCCGTCGAACAGCACGCAAGCCGGGTCGCCAACATCACGGCCAACATCGCCTTTTTCGGCATCGACGACCGGTGCCGCGTGCTGAAGGGCGACGCGATGACGCATTTGCCGGATCTGCCGTCGCCTGACGCTGTGTTTATTGGTGGTGGCGCCACGGCGGCGTTGCTGGACGCCGTGTGGGACAGGGTTTTACCCGGTGTCCGCATCGTGGTGAATTCGGTCACGTTGGAAACCGACGGGCTGCTGAGCCAATACCATGCATCGCATGGTGGCACATTGACCCGGATCGACATTGCCCATGCCACGCCATTGGGCGGAATGCGCGGGTGGCAGGCCACCCGCACCGTGACACAGTGGAGCGCTGTGCGATGACGCGCCTGACTGTCGCTGGATTCGGGTACCGCGAGGGGGCGAGCCTTGCAGCCTTGCAGGATGCCTTTGCGCGGGCGGGGGGCAAGGCGGATGCGGTCGCGACGGCGTGCGACAAGGACGGGCCGCTGGCGCAGGCCTTTGCGGCGGCGGTTGGTGTGCCGTTGCTGCTGGTCAGACCCGACGAGATTGCACAGCAGGCGGCCGCGCCTTCGGCCCATGTTCCGGCGCGATACGGGCGGCGCAGTCTGGCCGAAGCGGCAGCCCTGGCAGGTGCGGGGCGCGGATCGGTTCTGACGGCACCGCGCATCACCTCGGCAGACCGGACGGCGACAGTTGCACTGGCAGAAGGATCGAACGAATGACCGTCCACTTTATCGGTGCAGGCCCCGGCGCGCCCGACCTTATCACATTGCGGGGGCGCGACCTGATCGCCGCGTCGCCGGTGTGCCTTTACGCAGGGTCGCTGGTGCCGGAGGCGTTGCTGATGCATTGCCCGCCGGGGGCGCGGATCGTCAACACGGCGTCGATGTCGCTTGACCAGATCATCGACGACCTGGCGGCGGCACATGCGGCGGGGCAGGATGTGGCGCGGCTGCATTCGGGTGATCTTTCGGTCTGGTCGGCCATGGGGGAACAGTTGCGCCGGTTGCGGGCACTGGACATTCCCTATGACGTGACGCCGGGTGTGCCGTCATTCGCGGCGGCGGCAGCCACGTTGGGCGCGGAACTGACCCTGCCGGGGGTGGCGCAATCCGTTGTTCTGACCCGCACTTCGGGCCGCGCCACGGCGATGCCCAAGGGCGAGGATCTTGCGAACTTCGCAGCCACGGGGGCTGTGCTGTGCATTCACCTGTCGGTTCATGTTCTGGAACAGGTGATTGACACGCTGACGCCGCACTACGGGCCGGATTGCCCGGTTGCCGTGGTGTGGCGGGCAAGCTGGCCCGACGAAAGGGTCGTGCGTGCGACGCTGGGCACGTTGCAATCGAGCATCGTGGCAGAGATGGAGCGCACGGCACTGATCATGGTCGGCCCATCGCTGGGCGACCCTGATTTCGGTGAAAGCCGACTCTATGCCGGGGATTATGACCGCCGCTATCGCCCGCTTGGCACTGCACCGCGGTTTCCGGGCACATGATCGCGGGTCTGCTCATCGCGGCACCCGCCTCGGGGACTGGCAAGACGACGGTGACGCTTGGCCTGCTGGCCGCGTTCCGGGCGCAGGGCATTGCGGTGCAACCGTTCAAATGTGGGCCGGATTATATCGACCCTGCCTTTCATGCGGCGGCGGCGGGGCGGGCGTCATTCAATCTGGACAGTTGGGCCATGCCGCCCGGCAGGATCGACGTTCTGGCAGGCGAGGCGCGTGGCGATCTGATCGTGGCCGAAGGGGCGATGGGCCTGTTCGACGGGGTGGCGCGGCCGGGTGAGGCGGGAACCGGGGCCAGTGCCGATATCGCAGCACAGATGGGGTGGCCTGTGGTGCTGGTGGTCGATGTCGGCGGGCAGGCGCAGTCGGCGGCGGCGGTGGCGCTGGGATTTGCGCGGTTTCGGCCTGACGTGCGGCTTGCCGGGGTGATTTTGAACCGGGTAGCCAGCCCCCGGCACGAGGCTTTGGTGCGCGATGGCATGGAGCGTGCGGGGATTGCAGTGTTTGGCGCGTTGCCGCGGCAACCGGACCTGAGCCTGCCGGAACGCCATCTGGGTCTGGTGCAGGCGGCTGAGACGCCCGATCTTGCCCGGCATCTGGCGGCATTGGGGGATTTTGCGGCCAAACACCTTGATCTTGTGGCCTTGCGCGCGGCGGCGGGTGCAAGCACCGAAGCCGGGACTGCCGATTTGGCAGGGGTCATCCCCCCGCCCGGGCAGCGGATCGCGCTGGCCCGCGATGCCGCGTTCAGTTTCGTCTATCCGCATCTTCTGGCAGATTGGCACCGGCAGGGGGCGGAGGTGTTGCCATTTTCGCCCTTGGCGGACGAGGCACCTGCGGCGGATGCGGATGTTTGCTGGCTTCCCGGCGGCTATCCTGAACTGCATGCGGGGCGGCTCGCGGGTGCCGCACGCTATGTCGCGGGCCTGCGGGAATTTGCGGCCACGCGCCCGGTTCATGGCGAATGCGGGGGGTATATGGCAATGGGGGCCGGGTTGGTCGATGCGGCGGGGACGCGGCACGAGATGGCGGGGTTGCTGGGGCTGGAGACGAGTTTTGCCAAACGCAAGATGCATCTGGGATACAGGCTTGCCACGTTGCACCACGCCATGCCGGGGCTGCGGCCCGGGGCACGGCTGCGCGGGCACGAGTTTCATTATTCGACGATCCTTGAACAACCTGATGCGCCGTTGGCCGATGTGGTTGATGCGACGGGTGCGGCTGTGGCACAAACGGGGTCGCGCCGAGGCTGGGCCACGGGCAGCTATTTTCACCTGATCGGGCAGGCAACATGACAGGCTTTGTATCGTTCGTGTCGTCCGGCCCGGGTGACCCGGAATTGCTCACCGTCAGGGCGATGAACCGGCTTGGTCAGGCGGACGCGGTGCTTTACGACGATCTGTCGGCGGGGGATGTGCTGTCGCTTGCCAAGCCGGGGGCGGACCTTGTCAGCGTCGGCAAACGCGCGGGGCGCGCGTCGCCGAAGCAGGACCATGTGAGCCGCCTTCTGGTCGACTATGCGCAGGCGGGGATGCGCGTGGTGCGGTTGAAATCCGGCGACGCGGGCATTTTCGGGCGGCTGGAGGAAGAGATCAGCGCGCTGGTCACGCATGGAATCGGGTTCGAAATCGTGCCGGGAGTGACGACTGCCTCTGCGGCAGCGGCGGCGCATGGCATCCCCCTGACCCGGCGGATGGAGGCGCGTCGCGTGCAGTTCATCACGGCGGCGGATTTGACGGGCGGGTTGCCCGAGGGGTTGAACTGGTCCGCGCTGGCCGACCCGGGATGCACCACGGTGGTTTACATGGGGCGGCGCACGTTCCCGGCGCTGGCGGCGCGGCTGATTGCCGAGGGGCTGCCGCCCGACACGCCTGCCCTGCTGGCCGAGGCGGTGTCGACACCGGGCGAAGTTCTTGCCCGCTATACTGTGGCCAGCCTTGCGGAGCATCTGGCGGTGGCCGACAAATCTGGCGTGACGCTGATCCTGTATGGGCCGTTGTCGATGCCGTCTGACACGGGGTTTGCGCCTTGAATATCACGCTGTGCGCCAGTTGCCCGCTTGGCTGGACAGGTTTTGCGGACGCGCTGGGTTCGGCGCTGCAAAGCGCGGGGGTTGCGGCGAACGTGGCGGTTGTGGATTGCCTTTCGGGCTGCACCCGCCCGTCGGCCATCAGCTTTCGTGCGGCGGGCAAGACGGCCTATCTGTTCGGCGATCTGACGCCCGCCGATCTGCCTGACCTTGTGACCTTTGCCCGGCTTTATCGCACCTCGCCCGATGGGGCGTTTGCGGATGCGCGCCCGCTGGGCGCGCTGCGCACCAAGGCGCTGGCGCGCATTCCGGGATAGGCGTCGCCCCCGGCCTGCCGAAAGACGCATTTCGCCTTGACCGAAGGGCGCGGCACGGGCACACAGAAATGGTCTGGTGTTCCAACAAACGTGCAAAGCACGGGAAGATCAAACGGGAATGGGGAACGGGCGGACCTTCAAGGGCGCCCCAAGCCTCAGCCGCCCCCGCGACTGTATGCGGCGAGCCGGCTTCCATCGTGCCACTGGCCTTCGGGCTGGGAAGGCGGAAGTCCGGCATTGACCCGCGAGCCAGGAAACCGGCCAGGCTGAACGTAACCCATTGCGCCGTCGGGTGTGACGGCGAGGAGAAGATGATGACGACGAATACAGTCGCGACCCCGGTTGCAACCAGCCTTGTTCAGGTGATTTTTGTGGCGCTGATCGGCGCGACCATCCTGTTCGTGGCCGGCCATGCGCAGTCTGCAACCTTGCACGATGCCGCCCACGACGTGCGCCATGCGACCGGCTTTCCCTGCCACTGACGTGAACACCTCATTCGCGATGGTCAATCGCATGGTCACAGCCGGCCTGCTTGCAGGTTTTGCGGCGGGGCTTTTGGCTGCCGTTTTGCATTTTGCCTTTGTGCAGGATCTGATCCTGACGGGTGAAACCTATGAAACCGGTGAGGTGATCCATTTCGGCGGGGTTGCGCTGGATGAGGCGGCGGCCCCGGCGCATGATCACAGCCATGCCGAAGGCACGCCCGCACATTCACACGACACCGGCGGCGCGGAGTCGCCGGACATGACGCGCAATGCATTGACCGTGCTTTTCACGGCATTGGTCTATGTCGGTTATGCCATCATGCTGATCGCGGGGTTCGCTTTTGCGGGCAATCTGGGGATCACGATCGGCCCGGCGCAGGGTGTGCTTTGGGGGATCGGCGGCTTTGCGGCGTTTCAGCTTGCGCCCGCAATGGGCTTGCCGCCCGAACTTCCGGGCACATTGGCCGCCGAACTGTCGGCACGGCAACTGTGGTGGTGGGGCACGGCACTGTCCACGGCAGCGGGGCTTGGCCTTTTGGGGTATGGCAAGAACATCGGGATTGCTGCACTGGGCGTGGTTATGGTGGCGGCACCGCATCTGATTGGTGCGCCGCAGCCGGACGGGTATTCTGGTGTTGCCCCGCCCGAACTTGCGGCCGCATTTTCGGCGCGGGTTCTGGGCGTGGGGCTGGTGGTCTGGGCGGTAATGGGCGGGGTTGCCGCACGGTTGTGGACGCGCCCTGCTGTGGAGCGGTAGTTGCTTCCGGTGTGGCCCTTTTGGTGCATTTCACCATGATCGAACTGGTTCTGGTGGGAATGGGGTCGGGCAACCCGGATCATCTGACCTTGCAGGCGATTGCGGCGCTGAACAGCGTCGACATCATCCTGGTGCCGCAAAAGGGTGAGACAAAGGCCGATCTTGCCGGGTTACGCCGCGCCATGCTGGAGCGGTTTGTGACAAACCCCGACGTGCGGCAGGTGCCCCTTGATCTGCCAACGCGGGATGAGGGTATTGCCGATTATGGCAACCGGGTGCTGGCCTGGCACGATGCGATTGCGGGCGTCTGGGCAGGTGCCATTGCGGCGAACCTGCCCGGCGGGGGGCGGGTTGCGCTGCTTGTCTGGGGCGATCCGGGGCTTTACGACAGCACGCTGCGCATCGCAGAACGGCTGAGGCCCGCGCCCAAGGTGACGGTCATACCGGGGATCACGTCAATTCAGGCGCTGACGGCGGCGCATGGCATTCCGCTGAACGACATCGGCGCGCCCTTTGTCGTGACCACCGGACGGCGGTTGCGCGACGAAGGCTTTCCGCCCGGTGTCGATACCTGTGTGGTGATGCTGGACGGCGAGTGTTCGTTTCAGACGCTTGACCCCGAGGGGTTCGCGATCTGGTGGGCAGGCCATGCCGCGATGACCGAAGAGATCATCGACAGCGGGCTGTTGGCGCAGGCCGGCCCCCGGATCGTGACAGCAAGGGCCGAGGCGCGGGCGCGGCACGGCTGGATCATGGATATCTACCTGCTGCGCCGGGTCTGAGGGCCGGGGGCATGGCCCCCGGTGCGGTTCAGATGTCGTCCACGCAGACCTGACGTTGTTCGCCAAGCCCTTCGATGCCCAGGGCAACCACATCGCCAGATTTGAGGTAATGCGGGGGTTTTTTGCCCATGCCCACGCCGGGCGGCGTGCCGGTGGAGATGATGTCGCCGGGGTGCAGGGTCATGAACTGCGACAGGTAGCTTACGATATGTGCGACGCCGTACACCATGGTGCGGGTCGATCCGTCCTGCATGCGGGTGCCATTCACCGTCAGCCACATGGAAAGCGCGTGCGGGTCGGGCACTTCGTCGCGCGTGACAAGCCACGGGCCGGTCTGGCCAAAGTTGTCGCAGGATTTGCCCTTGGTCCATTGGCCCGACCGTTCCGTCTGGAAGGCGCGTTCCGACACATCGTTGATCACGGCATAGCCTGCGACATGGTTCAGGGCATCGGCCTCGGTCACATATTTGGCGGCGGTGCCGATGATGACGCCAAGTTCAACCTCCCAGTCCGTCTTTTGCGAGGTGCGGGGGATGATGATGGGGTCAGTTGGCCCGCAGATCGCGCTGGTGGCTTTCATGAAGATGACGGGTTCAGGCGGGACGTTCAGGCCGCTTTCGGCGGCGTGGTCGGCATAGTTCAGGCCGATGCAGATGAATTTGCCCGTGCCCGCCACGCAGGCCCCAAGGCGCGTGTCAGAGGGGACAACCGGCAAGGACGCGGCGTCGATCCCGCGCAGCATGGCCAGACCGGCATCCGACAGGGTTGTGCCCGCGATATCGGGCACATGGCCTGTCAGATCGCGGATCGTGCCGTCGACATGCAGCACTCCGGGTTTTTCGGCCCCGCGCGGCCCGTGGCGAAGTAGTTTCAAGGCGTTTCCTTTCAGGTATTGGTCCAGCCGCCGTCGATCACATGGGCCACACCCGTGGTGTAGCTGCTTTCGTCGGAGGCGAGGTAAAGGACAAGGGCCGCAATCTCTTCTGGTGTGCCGATGCGGCCGATGGGTTGGCGGGCGATAAAGGCCGCGCGGGCGGCGTCATAATCGCCGGTTGCGCGCAGGCGGGCCTCGAGGCTTGGGCTTTCGACGGTGCCGGGGCAGACCGCGTTGCAGCGGATGCCGCGCGTGATGAAGTCTGCGGCGATGGATTTGGTCATGCCCACGACACCCGCCTTGGTCGCGGCATAGACATAGCGGTTCGGGGCGGCCATGTAGGCGCCAACGGCAGAGGCCACGTTGATGATCGAACCGCCGCCCGCGTCCAGCATGCCGGGCAGGAAGGCACGGCACATGCGGTGCATGGCGGTCATGTTCAGGCTGACCGAGAAATCCCACTGGTCATCGTCGCATTCAAGGATGGTGCCTGCCGCCACAAAGCCTGCGCAGTTCAACAGCACGTTGACCGGCCTGACGTCAGCCACCGCAGCGGCAATTGCGGCGGGATCGCGCACGTCAAGGACGCGGGTTTCGATGCCCGGTGCTGTCAGGGTTGCCAGTGCAGCAGCATCCCGGTCGGTCGCGATGACCGTGGCCCCCTCGCGCGCCATGGCGATGGCCGATGCGCGCCCGATGCCTGCGCCGGCACCTGTGACAAGTGCGCGTTTGCCCTTAAGCCTGTCCATCTTCCACACTCCTGTTTTCGCCTGACAACAGCGCCTCGATTTCCGCCCGCGACCCCATGGAGGCAGCGGCCCCGGCGCGGGTGACCGATACCCCCGCCGTGGCACAGCCAAAGCGCAGCGCCTCGGCCACGGGTTTGCCTTCGGCCAGTGCGACGGCAAATCCGCCGTTGAACGCATCACCCGCCCCTGTGGTTTCCACCACCGGCCCTGCCTTGACGGCGGGCACATGCAGTGTCTGATGGCGGTCACGGTACAGCACCCCTTGCGCGCCCAGTGTCATGACGACGGCCCCGACCCCACGGCCAAGAAGGGCATTGGCGGCCTGTTCCGCCTCGGCCCGGTTGGTGACGGGCAGGCCGGTCAGCAATTCCGCCTCGGATTCGTTGGGCGTCAGATAATCGCACAGGGCCAGCATGTCGTCGGACAGGGTGGCCGCAGGGGCAGGGTTCAACACGGTTGTCACGCCTGCGGCCCGCGCAATCTGCAAGGCGCGCAGGGCGGCATCGATGGGTTGTTCCAGTTGGGTGACGAACACGGCGGCGTTGCGGATAAGATCCGCCTTTTCTTCAACATCGGCCACGGAAATGCGCCCGGCAGCCCCCGCCGCAACAATGATCGCGTTATCGCCCGACGTATCATCGACAAAGATGAACGCAGCCCCGGTATAGCTTTGCGCGTCGACGATCACCTCGGGGTGGACCCCTGCCCGCGCCCAGGTGGCGCGCGCGATGTCGGCAAAGGCGTCATCGCCAAGTCGGGTGACAAAGTGGACATTGCCGCCCGCCTTGGCCGCCGCGACGGACTGGTTCGATCCTTTGCCGCCGGGGCCAAGCACGAAGGACTTGCCCAGAATGGTTTCGCCCAGTTTGGGCATGCGGGCGGCGCGGTACGAAGTGTCGGCCACGAAGATGCCCAGAATGACGATCGGTTTTACCATGGGTGCGGGCCTGTCACGATGTCTGGGCAGGCGGGGGGATCACACCCTTGCGCAGCAGGATGCAGCCATAAAAGCGCGTTTCGCCCGTCTGGATCACCGCATAGGCGCGTCGCGCCTGTTCGTAAAAGGCATAGCGTTCGATGCCGATCATCGGGGCCGACCGGCCTTCGGCGGTGTCGATGATGGTCTGCACGTCGGCCTGCAGCGGTTCGATCCGGTCGGGGTGGCCCACGACCTGCATCCGCCCGGCGGGATCATCGAAGGTGTCGAGCGGCAGAACCGTCAGGATGGCCTGAATGGCCTGCGGTGTGGTCAGGTTTTCCATCCGCAGCAGGCGGCCAACCGTGGTGTGACGGGCAATGCTGTCGGCGGGAAAGTTGGTATCGGCGACGATCAGCGTGTCGCCGTGGCCCATCGCACGCAGCGCATGCAGAACGTCGGCATTCAGGCGGTGGTCAAGGCCTTTGAGCATCGGGCGATCCTTCAGGTGAAATGTTGGCGCACGGCGGCGGCCAGAACAGTGGCAAGCGTGGCATGGGCCGGGGCGTCATAGTGGATGCCGTCGAGGTTCGACACGGCGATATGATCGCCCGCGTCGACGAACGGCACGTTCTGGCGCTTTGCCACGGCCTGACAGGCCGGGCCAAGCGCCCGCGACAGGGCCGCACCGCCCGCGAAGATATCGGCCAGACAGCCGGTTTCAACGATGGGAGGCGGGGCCACCAGCAAGACCTGCGGCGCGCCGCCACCGGGGCCGCTGGTCGACAGGCGGATCACCTCGATCAGGCGGCCAAGCGACATCGCGATATCGGCGGCATTCACCGAAAAGCGGGGTTTGAGGTCATTCGTGCCCAGTTTCAGGATCACGAGATCAATCGGGCGGTGGCTTTCCAGAACCGCAGGAAGAATTGTCAGACCGTTGCGGTGCGCGCCTTCGACGGGATCGTCGTGCAGCGTGGTGCGGCCGGGGTGACCTTCTTCGATCACGATCCAGCCGGGCCCAAGGTCGGCGGCCATGCGACAAGGCCAGCGTACATCAGTGCCAAACCGATCCATCGCGTCAAGATCGGGCATCGGAGGCGTGCCATGCGTGTTGCTGTCACCATAGCACAGGATGGTTCGTGACCCCTGCCTGCCCGCTGTTGACGCCATGTCGTACCCGCCTGCCTGTTGACCCGGTTTCACCGTGCGTATCGCAGGAAAGCGGGCCTGTCCATCCGGCTGAACATGCTAACATGTCAGTTTTCCGGCCAGCCCATATCCTGATCAACGGCATTTTTCAGCGTTTTTTGCACCTTTCCCATGATTTCCGGGGGTGCAACCGCCGCAGGAACATACTAGCATGTTAGTGAATATTTGGGGATAAACATGAAAACACGCGTCTGGGATCGGTTGGGGAATGGTGGTCTGGGCTTTACCGAACTGGGGTTTGGTGCTGCGCCGCTTGGCAACCTGTATCGGGCGATATCTGATGTCGACGCGCGTGCCGTTCTGGATGCGGCCTGGGCTGGGGGCGTACGTTATTATGACACTGCGCCACTGTACGGGCTGGGCCTGTCGGAAACCCGGCTGAACCCGTTTCTGCGCGACAAGCCGCGTGACAGCTATGTCCTGTCCAGCAAGATCGGCCGGCTTTTGCGGACCTGCAAACCGGGCGAGGACCGGGATTGTCTGGGCAAGTTCTTTGACGTGCCGAACCGGCGCGAGGTTTACGATTTCACCTATGACGGCGTCATGCGGTCTGTCGAATTCTCGCTGGAGCGGTTGGGCATTGACCGGATCGACATTCTGTTTGCGCATGACCTTGATCTGTTCAACCACAAGACGCAGGCGGCGCTGAACGTCAAGCTGGCCGAATTGATGGATGGCGGGTACCGCGCGCTTTTGCAGTTGCGCGAACAGGGCGTCATCAAGGCATTCGGGGCGGGCGTCAACGAATGGGAACCTTGTCAGTGGATGGCAGAGCGGGGGGATTTCGACATCTTCCTGCTTGCCGGGCGTTATACCCTGCTGGAGCAAGAGGCGCTGACCACGTTTTTGCCGCTGGCGCAAAGCCGGGGCATCGGGCTGGTCATCGGCGGGCCCTACAACTCGGGTATCCTTGCGACGGGGGCACGTCCCGGGGCGTTCTATAACTATGACCCGGCACCAAAGCCCATCATGGACCGCGTGGCGCGGATCGAGGCGGTCTGTGCGCGCCATGATGTGCGGCTGGTGGATGCGGCGTTCCAGTTCTGCCTTGCGCATCCCACAGTGGTGTCCGTCATCCCGGGCGGTCAGGGCGTGGCTGAGATGGAGGCCAATCTGAAGGCGGCACGGGCCACGGTTCCCGCGGCCTTGTGGCAGGATCTGCAGCATGAAGGATTGCTGCGCGCCGACGCGCCGGTGCCCGTCGCCGCATGATCATCGACGCGCATCAGCATTTCTGGAACCCGGCCCGGGGGGATTACGACTGGATCCCCAAGGGCCACCCCGTGCTTGACCGGGCCTATGCCCCCGCCGACCTGACGCCGATCATGGCGGCGGGCGGGGTGGACCTGACGGTGCTGGTGCAGGCGGCGGCGACGATTGCCGAAACCGATTATATGCTGGGGCTGGCCGATGCGTCGCCGTTTGTGGCCGGGGTTGTGGGCTGGGTGGATTTTGAAAAGCCGGGTGACAGCGCGGTGTTAGCGCGGCTTGCGGGCCATCCGCTGTTCAAGGGGGTGCGCCCCCTTATTCAGGATATTCCCGACCCGGACTGGATGCTGCGCGATGATGTTGCCTGGGCCTACCGCGCGATTTGTGACCAAGACCTGACCTTTGATGCCTTGGGTTTTCCTCAGCATCTGTCGCGTTTCCTGACTTTGCTCGGACGCTATCCCGACATGCGGGTCGTGATCGACCATGGGATGAAGCCGCGCATTCGTGACCATTCCGCCAGCACTTTTGCCGAATGGGCCGAGGGCATGGAGAGGATCGCCACGCAAACGCGCGCGTTTTGCAAATTCAGCGGACTGGTGACCGAGGCGTCGCCCGACTGGACCGTCGATGATCTGCGGCCCTATGCCGATCACCTGTTGGCGGCGTTCGGGCCGGATCGGTTGATGTGGGGGTCGGACTGGCCGGTGTGCAATCTGGCGGGGGGTCCTGCGCGTTGGCTCGCCGCCGCGCGCGACCTGACAGCCGATTTGCCGCCCGAGGCGCAGGCGCGCATCTTCGGGAGGACGGCTGCGGCGTTCTACCGGATTGGGGCGATGCCCCCCTCGCCCTGATCAAAGAACTCTGGCCGTTCGGCGATCAGCGGTTCAAGCAGCGACAGCATTTGTTCCAGATGGTGGCGCATCGCCCGCGCCGCCGCATCGGCATCGCGTTGTTCCAGGGCGGCCACGATGGCCTGATGTTCGGCAAGGGTCAGTTCCACGCGGCCCGGCTGTGGCAGGATCAGGCGCCGCGCGCGGTTCACATGCACCCAGGCCGTGTCGGAAAACTGCGTCAGGCGGCGGAACCCGGTGAAGGAATGGATCAGTTCATGCATCGCGGCATCGGACTGATAGAAGCCGTCGAAATCCTGATCGTCGACCAGCACCGCCTGCAGGCGCAGGTTGCGGCGCAAAAGCACAAGCTGTTCTTCCGTCATGGCCGGGGCGACACGTTCAACTGCCGCGATTTCCAGCGCCTGACGCAGAAACGCGCCTTCGCGGATTTCCTGCAGGGAAAAGCGCGCCACAAAGGTGCCGGCCTGCGGGATCACATCCACCAGCCCCTCCGCCGCCAGACGGGCCACCGCTTCGGACACGGGGCTGCGGGAGATGCCAAGATGGTCACAAATCTCGGGCTTGCGCAGGGGTTCGCCGGGGCGGAAGGTCAGATGCAGGATGGCGTGCTTGAGCGTGGCATAGGTCTTGGCGGCAAGCGAGCCCGGAAAGTCGTCAAGCGGCCGCAACCGCAGATGCGAGGGGCTTTCCGCTTGCAGTTCTGTGCCATGGCCTTGTAGCATACTAACATGTTAGCTGCGATCATGCGCCTGTCAAGCACGCGCCCTTTGCATAGCCGAAAGTAACGACCCATGACCCTTGTGGCCCCGACCATTATTCGCCTTCATCCGGCGGACAACGTTATCATTGCGCTGGCAGATCACCCAGTGGGGGCGCTGCTTCCCGGATGCCCGGCACCACTGGCGACGGCGGTGCCGCGTGGCCACAAGATTGCGACGCAGGCGATTGCAGCCGGGGCAAAGGTGCTGCGCTATGGGCAGATCATCGGGGTCGCGACGCAACCCATCGCGGCGGGGGAACATGTGCATGTGCACAATCTGGGCATGGGGGCGCATACGCAGGATTACGGGTTTTCCACCGACATTCGCCCGCTTGCCACACCCAATGCGCCGCGCAGTTTCATGGGGTATCACCGGGCGGACGGCAAGGTCGGGACGCGGAATTATCTGGGCATCCTGACCTCGGTCAACTGTTCGGGGTCGGTGGCACGATTTATCGCCGAAGCGGTCGACAAGCAGGGGCTGCTGGACGCCTATCCCAATGTCGACGGTGTGGTGCCCATCGTGCACGGCACGGGGTGCGGCATGTCGGGGCGGGACGAGGGGTATGACACCCTGTTCCGCACGCTTCAGGGCTATGCACGCAATCCGAATTTTGCGGGCATCCTGCTGATCGGTCTTGGCTGCGAGGTGATGCAGATCCCTGATCTGATCGGGGCGGGACGGATGCGGGCGGACGGCAATTTCCGTTACATGACGATCCAGCAGACCGGAGGCACCCGCAAGACCATAGAGCGGGGGCTGGACGTGATCCGCGAGATGGCCGTCAAGGCAAACGAGGTGTCGCGCCAGCCTGCCGGGGTGGAGCATCTGGTGATCGGGATGCAATGCGGCGGGTCTGACGGGTATTCCGGGATCACGGCGAATCCGGCACTGGGTGCGGCGTCAGACATGCTGGTCGCGCATGGGGGCACGACGATCCTGTCGGAAACGTCCGAAATCTATGGGGCAGAGCATCTGTTGACGCGGCGCGCGGTGACGCCGGAAGTGGGGCAGAAGATCATCGACCGGATCGCGTGGTGGGAAGATTACTGCGCGCGGATGGGGGGCGAAATGGACAACAACCCAAGCCCCGGAAACAAGAAGGGCGGCCTGACGACGATCCTTGAAAAATCGCTGGGGGCCGTGGCGAAGGGCGGAACAGCGCCACTGACGCAGGTTTACAAGTTTGCAGAGCCGATCACCGAGCGGGGTTTCGTGTTCATGGACAGCCCCGGATACGACCCCTGTTCGGTCACCGGGCAGATCGCGTCAGGGGCCAATCTGATTGCGTTTACGACCGGGCGCGGGTCGGTGTCGGGATACAAGCCGACCCCCTGCATCAAGCTGGCCACCAACAGCGAAATGTATTCCCGCATGTCCGAAGACATGGATGTGAACTGCGGCGACATGATCACGGAAGGCGTCTCGATGGAGGAAAAGGGGCGCGAGATCTTTGAACTCTTCATCCGCGTTGCGAGTGGCGAACAGACGAAATCCGAGCAGCTGGGGTTTGGCGGCTGTGAATTTGTGCCTTGGGCGATGGGTGCTGTCATGTGACCCGCGCCGGGGGGCCTTCTGCCCCCCGGACCCCCCGAGGATATTTGCATCTGGAATGAGGGGTGAAGTCAGACCATGCCGCCGCGGAGGCGGTTTCCGGCGGCGTCCTGCACCCACCAGTCGGGCGGTTGGTGAAACATCGTGTGGCCTGAATCGGGGTAATGCACGATATCGCGTTCGACCCGGGTGCCGACGATGAGATAGCTGCAGGGGGCGGTGGAGCGGTTGATGATGCAGTGTGCATTCGGGACGCCTGCCTTCCACGTCACCGCGTCGCCGGGCGTCAGCGGGTGGTCGCCGTCGTTGTCCACAAGGGTTGGCGTGCCCGTCAGGACGAACAGAAATTCATCCTCTTCTTCGTGCCAGTGACGTTCAGAGGATTGCGCGCCGGGGGCCAGCGTTTCCTCGTAAGCGCCGAATTGCGAAAGCTCCCCCGCATCGGAAAGTCGGCGCTGATCCATCGCGCCGAACCGGGCCACATCGTCGGGGGCGCGCAGAGTTTGGGGCAATTGCCCCTGTTTCAGAATCATGGCCGTCTCCGATCCCGTGTTTGGGCGATGTTCTACGCTGTCGGGCGATATACAACCGCGCCCTTGCGTCAGAACGGGCTGCCGAGCACGATATCGTTCGCGCGAAGGTCGGGATTAGCCTCGATCACATAGAGCAGGAATTTTGCCACACCGCCCACACCATCCGCATCGAAGTACAGCCGGCCTGTCGCGCGATCATAGATCAGGCGGTCGTCCGCCTCGGTTGCGGAGGTGCCACGGCGGAACAGTTCGGCGTCGATGACACCGTCGGGGCCAAGCGCCTGAAACGTGGAGCCGTAAAGACCGATCTTGTCCACATCGGCGTTGAAATCCGTGATGCGGTGCGAGGTTCTGGCAGACCCGTAATCGTAATAGACAAAGGTATCGGCCCCTGCGCCCCCGGTGAGGGTGTCGCGGCCGAAGTTCGACACCAGACGATCTGCGCCGTCGCCCCCGAACAGTTGATCCCGCGTGTCGCCAAGTGCCCCGGACGCCGAATCGCCGGCAAGCATGTCGGCGCCGTTGCCGCCAAAGAGGTGATCGTTGCCCGCGTCGCCCCATATGGTATCGACGCCGCCGCTGCCCTTCAGCGTGTCATCGCCGGCGTAACCGAACAGAAAGTCATCGTTGACCGTCCCGGTCATCCGGTCTGCGCCCTGAAAAAGAAGTTCGCGCAGGGTGTTCTGGTCGTTGGCCAAGGCCGCGGAGATGAAGGTTGCGGCGGGAAGGTTCAGATCCGTCACGGAGAAAGTCGTCAACCCATCGAGGACCAACGTGAACGCCGAGAGCCGCCCGCCGACAATGGTCGCAGCGCCGGCCTCGACATTGATGGAGATGTTGCGGATGGTGAAAATGTAATCGCGCCCGGACTCTCCCTCAAACGCGATGGTGGGCTGGCCGCCTGCGATCTGAAAGTCGTTCGTCAGATAGACGAGATCGCTGGTGATCTTGGAGGAGCTGTTGCCGAGGCCGGGTTCGGGTGAAAAGAACTTGATCATTGCCATGGGGTTATCCTTCCAATTCAATTAAACGACGCTGGGTACGCCTAGGGCGCGCTCAGCATGAAATCGCCCGCGTTCAGTGCCGTTCCGGGGTCGAACCGAGCGATGGTCACGGCAAGGTCACCGCCGGTGCCATCCGCGTCGTAGCGCAGGATACCGGTCGCGCGTTCATAGATCAGACGGTCGTCCAGTTCGCGTGCGGCAGCACCGCGCGCGAACCATTCCGAGCCGGGCGGAAGGCCTGCGAGATTGTCAAACACCAGCGTGTCGAACAGCAGTTTGTCAGTGCCGGTTGCGAAATCGGTGACGACATCCGCCCTGCGCGAGGGGCCAAGGGTGTCGAAGATGAAAAGATCGGCGCCGGCTCCCCCTGACAGGGTGTCGGCACCGGAGCCGCCAACCAAGGTGTCATCGCCAGCACCACCAAACAGCGCGTCGCGGCCTGATCCGGCACTGATGGCGGGCAGTCCGCCGAGCATGACGTCGGCACCTGCACGTCCGAAGATTGTGTCGTTGCCCGCCCCGCCAACCAAAGTGTCGCCGCCATCGGGGGCCACGATGCGGTCATTACCGGCGAGCAGATAGGCGACGATTGCCTGCAAATCGCCGCCACTCTGCGCATTGTAAAACGGGGCTGCAGGGACATTGATCCCTTCGATCTTGATGACCGGAATTCCGCTGAGCGTCACATCGAACCGGGTGATCTGCCCGTTGGTCACGTCGAAGGGCGACAGGCTGGCGGAAAAATCGCTTCCCCGCAGGATCACCTGACGGATGCCGTTCGTAATTGTGTCGAGTGTGAAGGCAACCCGATTGTCCGATATCGAGACGGGTTGATAGATGTCCAGCCCGTCGAGCCAAAGCAGCATGTTGATGCCGTCACCGCCCAGATTGTTCAGTGTGATCGTTGCCATGAACGTTCCCCCCAAAACCTGCGCGAGTTTACGTTGCGACAGGAACTTGGCAAGGGGGTTATGGGGGCGGGTTTTCCCGCCCCGTTCAGGCGGCCCTGCGTTGCAGGACGCGGGCTATGGTTTCGCCGATGACGCTGGGGTTTTCGGCGACCGACACGCCCACCGCCGACAGCATTTCGACCTTTTCGCTCGCACTTTCGCCGAACGCGCTGATGATGGCCCCGGCATGGCCCATCGTGCGCCCCTTGGGGGCCGTCAGACCTGCGATATAGGCGATGACCGGTTTGGTCATGTGGTCACGGATATAGGCGGCGGCCTCGGCCTCTTGCGGGCCGCCGATTTCGCCGATCATGCAGACGACCTGCGTGTCGGGGTCGGCCTCGAACCGCTCCAGTATATCGCGGAAGGACGATCCGTTGATCGGGTCGCCGCCGATGCCGACGGATGTGGACACGCCGATGCCGCGATCTTTCAACTGCTGTGCAGCCTCATACCCCAGGGTGCCGGAACGCCCGACGATGCCCACAGGCCCCGGCAGATAGATATGACCGGGCATGATGCCCAGAAGCGCCTGCCCGGGGGTGATCGTGCCGGCGCAGTTCGGCCCCGTCAGCACCATGCGGCGATCGCGGGGATAGCGCATCATGTAACGTTTGACCTGAATCATGTCCTGCGCGGGGATGCCGTCGGTGATGCAGACGCAGTACCGGATGCCGCCGTCCGCCGCCTCCATGATGCTGTCGGCGGCAAAGGGTGGCGGCACGAACACGAGCGATGCCTCGGCACCCGTGGCGGCGACCGCCTCTTTCACCGTGTCGAACACGGGCACACCGTGCACTGTTTCGCCGCCCTTGCCGGGCACGACACCGCCCACAACGGTGGTGCCATAGTCGATCATTTCGCGCGTGTGAAACTGCGCCATGCGGCCGGTGATGCCCTGCACGATTACCCGCGTGTCGCGTGTCAGAAGGATGCTCATCGTGCGGCCCTTACCTTTGTGTTTTGCGCCTGATCATTGCGCCAGGCCATGACAGCGCGTTCTGCCGCCTCCATCAGGCTGGTGGCGCGAATGATGGGCAGGCCGGAGCGGGCGAGGATTTTCAGCCCGTCCTCCACATTCGTGCCTGCCAGGCGCACCACGACCGGCACGTCGACGGGCGTCGCCTGAAGCGCCTGCACGACGCCTTCGGCGACCCAGTCGCAACGGTTGATGCCTGCAAAGATGTTCACAAGGATGGCCTGAACATTCTTGTCAGATGTGACCAGACGAAACGCCTTGGCCACGCGTTCCGGTGTGGCCCCGCCGCCGATGTCGAGGAAATTGGCAGGCTCGCCCCCTGCCAGTTTGATCGTGTCCATCGTGGCCATGGCGAGCCCCGCACCGTTCACGATGCAGCCGATGTTGCCCGTCAGGCCGATATAGGAAAGCCCCCGGTCGGCGGCCTGCGATTCGCGCGGGTCTTCCTGACTTTTGTCGCGCAGTTCGGCGATTTGCGGGTGCCGGAACATGGCGTTGGTGTCGAAGGTCATCTTGGCGTCGAGCGCAAGGATGCGCTTGTCGACAGTGATCACCAGCGGGTTGATTTCCACCATCGTCGCATCCAGATCGCGAAATGCGCGGTAGCAGCCAAGCAGGGTGCGGACCATCGATTGCGTCAGTTCGGCGGGAATGTTCAGCGCCTTGGCAATTTCGCGTGCCTGAAATTCGCGCAGACCAACCGCCGGTTCGACAGTGGAGCGGACGATGCTTTCGGGGCGGCTTGCGCTGATTTCTTCAATCTCCATCCCGCCTTCAG
Organism: Gemmobacter sp.; assembly: GCA_031425195.1. Lineage (GTDB taxonomy): Bacteria > Pseudomonadota > Alphaproteobacteria > Rhodobacterales > Rhodobacteraceae > JANPIX01. Next base: position 169,615 of record JANPIX010000009.1, read on the forward strand.
AGCTTGCCACGATCATCACGCGCTGGCTTGATCGGTCGAGCACGAAGCCGAGGTAGATTTCCCGCTCGAACGGCACGGCGGTTTCCACATAGACGCGGTAGACGCCTTTGCCTTCGGGGCCGGTCTGATGGGTGACAAGGCGCTGGCCGAACATCGCATCGGCGGCATCGTGGATTTCGCTGTCGCTGGAGCACAGTTTGACGCCGCCCGCCTTGCCACGGCCGCCGGCATGGATCTGCGCCTTGACGATCCAGCGGTTTCCGCCCAGTTCGCGCGCCCGGTAGGCCGCCTGTTCAGGGCTGTAGGCCAAAGCGCCATCGGGGATGCCGACGCCAAAACGGCCCAGAATTTCCTTGGCCTGATATTCGTGAATGTCCATCGCCCGCCCCTATTCCGCTGCCATGACAAGGGGCTGGTTCGCCAACCGCCAGTATTCGCCCGCGGCGGCGATGCCCGAGCCTGCGGCAATCGGGATGCCCACATCGCGCATCGCCATTTCCGCGCCGCCAAGCGCCATCATCAGCATCAGTTCGTTCAGATCGCCCAGATGCCCGATGCGGAAGACCCTCCCCGACAGTAGCGAAAGGCCTGCCCCAAGGCTGAGGCCATAGCGGTCATACGCCCGGGCAATGACGTGGCGCGCATCATGGCCTTCGGGCACAACGATGGCTGTCACTGTGTCGGAATTCCACTTTGCGTCCTTGGCGCAGACTGTCAGGCCCCAACCGCCCACAGCCCGGCGCACACCTTCGGCCAGATGGTGGTGGCGGGCAAAGACGTTCTCCAACCCTTCATCGAACATGCGGTCAAGGCTTGCACGCAACCCGCGCAGCAACGGCAAGGGCGGGGTATAGGGGAAATAGCCCGTCGCATTCGAGGCGGCCATCGTGGCAAAGTCGAAATAGGACCGGCGCATCGTGGCGGTTTTTGTCGCGGCCATGGCCTTGGCGCTGGCCGCCATGATGGCCAGACCGGCGGGCAGCATGAACCCCTTCTGGCTGCCGGCAACGGCAATATCAACGCCCCATTCTTCCATGCGACAGTCGATGGACCCGATGGAACTGACCCCGTCCATGAACAACAGCGCCGGGTGGCCTGCGACGTTCAGGGCACGCCGCACGGCGGCGATATCACTGGTGACGCCCGTCGCGGTTTCGTTCTGGGTGGTCAGCACGGCCTTGATCTTGTGATCCTTGTCCGCCGCCAGACGTTCGGCAAAGGCATCGACCGGGATGCCGGTGCCCCATTCGCAATCGATGACCTCCACTTTCAGACCCATCGCCTTGCACATTTCGATCCACAGATGGCTGAACTGGCCAAAGCGCGCGGACAACACGGTATCGCCTTCGTTCAAGGTGTTGGTGATCGCAGCCTCCCACCCGCCGGTGCCGGAGGCGGGAAAGACGAAGGGCGTGCCTGTTTCCGTCTTGAACACGCGCTTCAGATCGGCGAGCAGCGGCAGCAGGAACTTTGGCTGGTCGGGCGCGCGGTGATCTTCCATCGGCACATCCATGGCGCGCCGTATCGCTTCGGGCACATTCGTTGGCCCCGGCACAAACAATCCGCGTGTTCCTTGCATTCTGTCACCCCCCAAGGCCCATTGTTAGGGCGTCTGTCGGCATCAAATCAGATTGCAAATTCAGCACAACCTGCGTTATCACTGCTTTCGGGTAACCAATCGGGTGGGTTTCAAGCTACCTGAAGTGCGAGGTATGCCGGGGAATGCCAAATTCTCCCCCCAATTTGGGTAGTTTTTGTTGTGATCGCAAATCCGCTTTTGCCTGCCACGCCACCTTTGTCATTGGCCCTTGCCGATGGCAATCCGCTTGTCCTATCGGCCATGTCCGAAATTTTTGATCGCGATGGGCGGTTTTCGCTCGTTTCCACCAGTTCTAGCGCCGAGGGGTTTTTGGGCGCCGTGATGCGCGTGCCCGTGGCCGTTGGCGTGATCGACTGGACGCTGCCCGCACTTGGCGGACAAAAGTTGATCGAGGTGCTGCGCGATCAGCAGAACGCGCCGCGCATCGTGGTGTACGGCGACGACGGGCGCGGCGAAGTTCCGCGTCAGGCCATGCTGGCGGGGGCCGCTGGGTTTGTCGGGCGGAACCGGCCTGTGGCGGCCCTGCTGGACACCTGCGTGGCGGTGGCAATGGGCCAGATGGTGTTTCCATTTCTGGATCTGCGCGAACTTGCAGCCGACCCCATTGCGCAACTGACCCGCCGCGAGCGCGCCCTGTTGGAAAGTCTGAGCCGCGGTTTGACGAACAAGGAACTTGCCCGCGATTTCGACATTTCGGCGAACACCGTCAAATTCCATCTGTCAAACCTGTTCGAAAAGCTGGGCGTCACCAACCGGGCGCAGGCCATCGCGTTTTATTACGGCAGCCGCCTGCCCGCCGAGGCACGGCTGCGCAACCAGTCCTGATCCGACACATATCTTTGCGCAATAATGTTTCTTGACAGCGCCCAAATCTTTCGTCTTGTTCTGCGCCATTCGCCGCAGCGCAGAACAGGACCCAACATAATGAGCTTCCACGTCACCAGACAGGCCCCCGCCCGGCTGAACCGCAGCGAACTCGCCGTGCCCGGCAGTCAGCCGCAAATGTTTGAAAAGGCGGCGAAGTCTTCCGCGGACGTGATCTTTCTTGATCTGGAAGATGCAGTTGCCCCCGACGAAAAGGCACAGGCGCGCCGCAACATCATAAAGGCCCTGAACGAGATGGACTGGGGCACCAAAACCATGTCGGTTCGAATCAACGGGCTGGACACGCATTACATGTACCGTGACGTGGTCGATGTGGTGGAACAGGCGGGCGCGCGGCTGGATCTGATCATGGTTCCCAAAGTGGGAACGGCCGCCGATGTCTATGCCGTCGACATGATGGTGACGCAGATCGAGGCTGCGATGGGGTTCAAAAAGCGGATCGGGTTCGAGCATATCATCGAAACAGCCCTTGGGATGCAGAACGTGAGCGCGATTGCCGCCGCGTCGGACCGCAATGAAAGCCTGCATTTCGGCGTGGCCGACTATGCCGCGAGCACCCGGGCGCGCACGACGATCATCGGCGGCGTGAACCCGGATTATTCGGTGCTGACCGATCCTTTGGACGATGGCACCCGTGCCGTCCACTGGGGCGACATGTGGCACTATGCGCTCGCCCGCATGGTGGTGGCCGCCCGCGCCAACGGCTTGCGTCCGGTTGACGGGCCGTTCGGCGATTTCTCTGATGCCGATGGTTACCGCGCCGCGGCCAAACGCGCCGCCGTTCTGGGTTGTGAGGGGAAATGGGCGATCCATCCCAGCCAGATCGCCCTTGCCAACGAGGTGATGAGCCCGTCGGACGCCGAAGTTACCCGCGCCAACCGCATCCTTGTCGCCATGGCCGAGGCCGAGGCCAAGGGGCTGGGTGCCGTGTCACTGGACGGGCGGTTGATCGACTATGCCTCCATCCGGCAGGCCGAGGTGCTGGTGGCCAAGGCGAAACAGATCGCGGGGGCATAGAAGGATGGGCGCGGGCCACCAATGCTGACAGTCACCCGGCCCGCGTGACCCCACCGAAATGCGAAAACCGGTGGGGTGAGACGCCGAAGCGCGACCGGAAGCTTTTGGAAAAATGCGACGTGCTGGCATAGCCGCAGGCCATTGCCACGTCCGTCACCTTCATGTCGGTTTCGGCAAGAAGTGCGCGTCCCCGCGCCAGACGCAGGTCATTCATGTACCGCACCGGGGCCACGCCAAGATAGCGGTTGAACAACCGTTCGATCTGCCGCCGCGAAATGCCAAGATGGGCGGCGCAGGCATCCAGATCGAAAGCATCTTCGATCCGCGCCTGCATGTAGGAAATCGCCTCCAGCAGCCGTTCGTTGCGGGTGCCAAGGCGCGCCGCAAGCGATGTTGTCTGTTCATCCGCCTCGACCCGGCGGCGGGTCAGCAGGCACATGTTCATCACCTCCTGGCTCAGATCGCCACCGAAACGGTCATTGATCAGCTTCAGCATCAGGTCGGCCGCCGCCACCCCGCCGGCGCAGGTCACGATGCGGTCGTCGATGCAGAACACTTGCCGGGCGGGGGCCAGATCGGGCCATGTTTCGCAGAATCCCTGAATGTTTTCCCAGTGCAGCGTAAACCTGCGCCCCTTCAGGATACCGGCGCGCGCCAAGGCATAGGCCCCGGTGCAAAGCCCGCCCACCGTACGCCCGCGCCGCCATTGGCCCCGCAACCAATCGCCCAGTGCCGCCCCACCCTGGCTTTCCGGTTCCACCCCGGAACAGACGAGCACGAACCCTTTCGGGTCGGATTTCGAAACGATACCGTCGACCATCACCGCCACGCCGTTGGAACAGACGACCGGACCGCCATCTTCGGACAGGGTTTGCCAATGGAACAGCGCCTGCCCCGTCAACTGATTGGCAATCCGCATCGGTTCGATGGCGGCGCTGAAGGCCAGCATGGTGAACTTTGGCAAAAGCACGAAGGACACGAAAATCGGGTCGGAGACGGGCGCAAAGGGCACATGGGCCACGCCGCGCGCCACAAACCGCTGGTCGCCGGGCACTGTGGGCGGCAGGTCCACCGTCATGTCAGGTGCCGCAATAGGTGCGGTAGTGGCCAAACCCGGATGGCGCGGGCAGCGCGTAACGCTCGCTTTCGCTACGTGCGTCGAAGGGGTGTTCGAGTACGGTCAAAAACGCCTTGAACGGGCCTAGGTCGCCTGATGTTGCCGCCGTCAGCGCCTCTTCCACCAGATGATTGCGGGGGATGTAGACGGGGTTGACGGCGTCCATCGACGCGGCAATCTGCGCCGGGTCCCGCCCTGACAGTTGCACGGCGGCCAGCCATTCGTTGGCCCACGCATCGCTATCCGGCAAAATGGCGCGTAGGGGCACAGGGTCACCCGCAACGGCACGTGACAAGGCGCGGAATGTCATCGTGTGATCGGCAGCGGCTGCCGTCATCGCCTTTAGCAACCGTTGCGACAGACCCGCGTCTGGTTGATCAAGTCCCATCTTCTGCGCCAGAATCCCGCCCCATGCCGCTTCGTACCATTCGGGCACCTGTTCCAGAACCGCCATGGCGGCCGCGATGGCCCGGTCTTCATCGGCGTCGATCAGCGGCAACAATGCTTCGGCAAGGCGGGCGATGTTCCACTGAACGATGGCCGGCTGGTTGCCATAGGCATAGCGGCCCTGCCTGTCGATGCTGCTGAACACCGTCGCCGGATCATGCGCATCCATGAAGGCGCAGGGGCCATAGTCGATGGTTTCGCCGGATATGGTCATGTTGTCGGTGTTCATCACCCCGTGGACAAAGCCAACGCCCATCCACTGTGCGATCAGAGCGGCCTGGCGCCGAGCGACACGCTCCAGAAACGCCAGCGGGGGCCGGGGCATGTCTGCAAGGTCGGGGTCGTGGCGCGCGACAGCATAGGCAAGCAGGCGCGCCAGTTTGTCATGTTCCCCGCGTGCCGCAAAGAATTGGAAGGTGCCTACACGCAGGTGGCTTGCCGCAACGCGCGCAAGCACGGCCCCCGGCAACATGCCTTCCTCGCGCAGGATACGTTCACCGGTCGTGACCACGGCAAGGGCACGCGTCGTGGGGATGCCCAGGGCAAACATCGCCTCACCCATCAGGTATTCGCGCAGGACGGGGGCAAGGGCGGCCTTGCCATCCGCGCCGCGACTGAACGGGGTGCGGCCCGATCCCTTCAGATGAATGTCACGCAGATGACCGTCGCGGTCGACCACCTCGACCAGCAACATAGCCCGACCATCGCCAAGGCTTGGTGAAAACCCGCCGAACTGATGCCCGGCATAGGCCATGGCAAGCGGCATGGACCCGGGTGGCGGCGCGATACCCGCCAACATTGTTGCTAGGCCCTGATCTTCTGAACTTAAGTTAAGTTCATCCGCCAAGTTGTTGTTCAACAGAAAAATTTGTGGGTCTGGCACATCATCACCCTCAAACGGAAGGTACATGCCTTCCAGTTCGGTGGCATAGCTGTTGCGAAGTGCCAGACCCATTGTGTTATTCCGCTGCTGTGGCCGCACGATGGGGCAGAACCCAGTTCGGACGGACGAAATGGCAGGTGTATCCGTTGGGAATGCGTTCCAGATAATCCTGATGCTCGGGCTCTGCCTCCCAGAACGGGCCGACGGGTTCCACCTCTGTCACCACCTTGCCGGGCCAAAGCCCAGCGGCGTTGACATCGGCAATGGTATCAAGCGCGACAGCCTTTTGCGCGTCGTCGACATAGTAGATGGCGGAACGATACGACATGCCCCGGTCGTTGCCCTGACGGTTCGGCGTCGTCGGATCGTGGATCTGGAAAAAGAACTCCAGCAAACGGCGATAGGTGATCACGGCCGGGTCAAAGGTGATCTCGATGGCTTCGGCATGGGTGCCATGGTTGCGGTAGGTGGCGTTGGGCACGTCACCGCCGGTATAGCCGACCCGTGTTGCCTGCACGCCGGGCATCTTGCGGATCAGATCCTGCATGCCCCAGAAACATCCGCCTGCCAGCACTGCGCGTTCCGTTGTCATTTCAAACCTCCTCAACCTGATCCAGATAATCGCCGTAGCCTTCGGCAAGCATGTCATCGCGGTGAACAAACCGCAAAGACGCGGAATTGATGCAGTACCGCAAACCGCCCCGGTCGCGCGGGCCGTCATTGAACACATGGCCCAGATGGCTGTTAGCATGCTGCGAGCGAACCTCGACGCGCACCATGCCGTGGGTGTTGTCGGTCAGTTCTGCCACGTTCGCGGGTTCGATGGGTTTGGTGAAACTGGGCCAGCCGCAGCCGGATTCAAACTTGTCGGACGACGCGAACAGCGGTTCACCCGACACGATATCGACATAGATGCCCGGTTCCTTGTTGTACAAAAGCGGGCCTGTGCCTGCGCGTTCCGTGCCGCTTTGCTGGGTCACCCGGAATTGCTCCGGGGTCAGCCGGGCCACAGCCTCGGCCGATTTGGCGTAATGGGTCATCACTGATCCTTGTTCTGCAAGAGGTATACCGACAAGATGGCGCGATCTGCCCTGAATTCCAAGGTCTGACACCGAATTGCGCCGATTTCTCACGCAAAAGGGAAACAGGTTTCACCGCAGGTCAGTGCCCAGTGTCAACTTTTCCACGCCGATACTGCCGCATCGCAAGCGGCAGCGTGACAAGATAGGCAAGGCCGAGGAGGAACAGCGTCAGCCAGGGGTAATTGAGCAGGATTGCCGCGAGCCCGACAAAGGCCAGCAGCACATAGCGCGCATGGTCGGCATAGACGGTTGATGATTTGAACGACCACGTCGGCAGGTGGCTGAGCATCATTGCCGCGACGATCACCGTCCAGACGGCGACCACGCTGTAATGCAGCACCGCGCGGCCGTCGGTCAGGAAATCAAGATACATGGGCATCAGCACCAGATGCGCGCCCGCGGGCGAAGGCACGCCCTGAAACCACGTTTTCGCTTCGGTCGACCCTGCCGCGCTTGCGATATTGAACCGGGCAAGCCGCAGCGCGCAGCAGATCACCAGAACCAGCACCGCAATCCACCCGAACCCCGGAAGTTGCGACAATGACCACTGATACAGGATGATCCCCGGTGCCACACCAAAGCACAGAAAATCCGACAGGGAATCAAGTTCCGCCCCCAGCGCGCTTTCGCTTGACAAAAGTCGCGCCACACGCCCGTCCAGCCCGTCAAGGATCGCGGCCAGCACGATCAGTGCCACGGCGAATTCAAACCGGCCATCCATCGCAAACCGCATCGCGGTAAGGCCTGCACAAAGGGCGGCCAGCGTCAGGAAATTCGGCAAAAGCTGCACCAGCGGCAGTTCGCGGCGGGGGCGCGGGGCGGTGGGTCCGGTCAGCATCGCCTATTCCGTCATGGCAATGCGCGGAAGGCTGGGTCCGGCCAGATCGGCCAGCACCGTTTCGCCCGCCACCATTGTCTGGCCCAGCGCCACAAGCGGATGAACGCCCGCCGGCAGATACACGTCAAGCCGTGACCCGAACCGGATCAGGCCGAACCGCTCGCCGGTGCGCAGCGCCTGCCCCGGATGGGTGAAACAGACGATGCGACGCGCCACCAGCCCGGCAATCTGCACCACGGCCAGCCGCCGCCCGTCGGCAAGATCGATACACAGGCTGTTGCGTTCGTTATCCTCTGACGCCTTGTCGAGCGAGGCATTCAGATACTTGCCGGGGCGGTAGGCTATGGCCGAAACCTTGCCCGCGATGGGCGCGCGGTTCACGTGGCAGTTGAACACGTTCATGAATACCGACACGCGCGTCAAAGCCTCTGGCCCCATGCCCAGTTCGGACGGGGGGACGGCGGGTTCGATCAATGACACGACGCCGTCAGCCGGGCTGACGATCAGACCGGCGCCCTGCGGAACCGACCGTTTGGGATCGCGGAAAAAGTAATAGCACCAGACTGTCGCGCCGACGCCAAGCCACCCCAACGGTTCCCACAGCCAGAACAGCAGCAGCGTGATCACAGCAAACACGCCGACAAAGCGGTAGCCTTCCGGATGCATCGGTTTCAGAAAAGTTCCCAGCATGTCCATCAGACCATTATCCCCTTGCAGACCTGCAAAGGTGCTAACGGCAACCGGGCAGAGGGGCAACTGCAAAGCGGGGCAGTCGGCTGCGACATTGGGCGGCGGATACAACGCGAGCGGCCGGAACTTTGCCGCAAACCACAGGTTGCACGTGCGCCGCGCAACAGACGAGAACGCCATGACCCCCGCCCAGCTCAGCCAGGAATTGCGCACAGCGCAGACCCCCGACATGACCCGCAGACGGTGGATCATCGGCCTGTCGCTGTTCAACGCGGGCGTGGGCGCCTTGGTCGGGGCCTATCAGACGGGGATCGTCAAACATCTGCCCGATCCGCCCGGCCCCTTTGACGCCGACAGGGTAGACGCGTCCGACTATGGATACAAACGGCTGAACACGCCCGATGGAATGCTGATGCTGACGACGTTTGGTGTCACCGCGGTTCTGGCTTCGGCGGGCGGCAAGGACCGGGCAAAGGAAACGCCCTGGGTGCCGATCGCCCTGGCGGCAAAGACGGTTTATGACGTGGCGACTGCCGTAAAACTGGCGCAAGAGGAATGGCAAACAAATCGCGCGCTTTGTGCCTATTGTCAGGCCGCATCTGTCCTGTCCGTCGGGGTGGCAGCACTTGCCCTGCCCGAAGCCATCCGTGCCGCGCGGCAACTGGCGTGATCGCCGCACCCGCAATCGTCTGCGGATGCGGCCGACACTCAGGCAGGGATAACCATGCCCTTGCCGCGTGCCAGTTCGCGCATCTTGGCCTGAAGCTTTTCGAAAGCGCGCACTTCGATCTGGCGAATACGCTCGCGGCTGACGCTGTAACGCTCTGACAGGTCTTCGAGCGTCACCGGTTCATCCGACAGGCGGCGCTGCATCAGAACGTCTTTTTCCCGTTCATTCAGCACCGACATGGCCTGCATCAGCAAGTCACGCCGCATATCGAGTTCGTCGCGTTCCGCGTAATCGCCGGCCTGATCGCTGTCTTCATCTTCCAGCCAATCCTGCCACTGGGTGGAACTGTCGCCATCCGAGCCGACCATGACGTTCAGCGAGGCATCGCCCCCCGAAAGCCGCCGGTTCATGTCGACGACTTCCTTTTCGCTTACACCCAGTTGCGTCGCGATAATGGACACGTTTTCGGGCCGCAGATCCCCTTCTTCCAGCGCGCCAAGTTTGGACTTGGCCTTGCGAAGGTTAAAGAAAAGCTTTTTCTGGGCGCTGGTGGTGCCCATTTTGACAAGGCTCCACGACCGCAGGATGTATTCCTGAATCGACGCGCGGATCCACCACATCGCATAGGTTGCAAGGCGAAAGCCCTTTTCGGGATCAAACCGTTTGACGGCCTGCATCAGCCCGACGTTCGCTTCGGAAATCACCTCGGCCTGCGGCAGGCCATAGCCGCGATACCCCATGGCGATCTTGGCGGCGAGCCGCAGATGCGATGTCACCATCTGGTGCGCGGCTTCGGTGTCCTGATGATCGACCCAGCGTTTCGCCAGCATGTATTCCTGTTCCGGTTCCAGCAATGGAAACTTCCGGATTTCCTGCATATAGCGGTTCAGGCCCTGTTCCGGGCTTGGTGCAGGAAGATTGGCATAGGTGCTCATATCGTGCCCCCTGTGTTGCCGCCGTCCATTATGGCCCAGCGGGTTGCGCAAATTAGCGGAGCTGGTCCTGCTTCGCAAGAACCGCACGCTGCACTGCGCAACCTTTCCCAACTATTTACGCGGCGTAAGGTTTTCCAGTTGCCTGAAAGAAATGTCACAAAACCGTCAGACAGATTGGCGCAAGGTCGTCGTCAGTTCCGTCAGATCGGCCGGCATCGGGCTTTCGAAAGACAAGGCCGCACCCGTCACCGGATGCACAAACCCAAGCGTGGCCGCGTGAAGTGCCTGACGCGGAAAGGCCATCGCAACCCGCGCGGCGGTATCACCCATCAGCTTGGCCGACAGCTTGCGCTGACCGCCATAGGTGGGATCGCCGATCAACGCGTGCCCGGCATAGGCCATGTGCACCCTGATCTGGTGGGTCCGCCCGGTTTCCAGCCAGCATTCGGCAAGGCTCGCCGACCCCTGCCCGAAGGTTTCGATCACCCGCGCGCGCGTTACCGCGTGGCGTCCGTGATCGAACAGCACCGCCTGACGCTGCCTGTCGGTCTTGTGCCGGGCAAGGTGGGTCGCAATCCGCACCACCTGCGCACTTTCAAACGCGATGCCCCGCAGGCCGCGCAACCGGGGGTCTGCAGCATCCGGTGCCCCGTGCAGAACGGCAAGATACCGACGGTTGACTGTGTGGTCGTGGAATTGCGCGGCCAGGCCGTGATGCGCCCTGTCTGATTTCGCCACAACCAGAAGACCCGAGGTATCCTTGTCGATCCGGTGGACGATGCCCGGGCGCTTTTCACCACCGATGCCCGAAAGTTCGCCTGCAAAATGATGCAGCAAGGCATTCACCAATGTGCCCGAAGGCGATCCCGGCGCGGGGTGCACGACCATGCCCGCCGGTTTGTCGATCACGATCAGATCGGCGTCTTCCCAGATCACCGACAGGGGAATATCTTCGGCAAGCGTATCAGTGTCCACCGCAGGTGCCAGCCGCAGGGTAAAGATTTGCCCCGGCTGAACCCGCGCCTTGGCGTCCGTCACGGGAACCCCGTCGCGCAGCACATCACCCGCCGCGATCATCCGGGCAAGCCTTGTGCGCGACAATGCCGCCTCCTCTGGCACTGACACGGCCAAGGCCTTATCAAGACGGTCTGGGGGGGCCTCTCCCAATGTCACGATCAGAAGGTCACCGGTATCATCATCGCCATCGGTGTCGGGCACCATCGTGGCCAATGCGGGATCAAGGGGAACAGACATGGACGATACCTCATCCGAACCGGGCTTGCCGCCCTCGCTTCGGTTTCTGAAATGGCTGGTGATCATCTTGACGCTCACCCTGATTGGCGGTGTCATAACCATCGTGGGGCTGATTGTCACCCGCCTCCCCGATGCGATGACGGCGCGGCCGGAATGGCCCGCGACGCTGGCCCTGCCAGTGGGTGCCGTGCCGCAGGCGGTGACGCAAGGGACTGGCTGGATCGGGGTTGCCACGACTGACGGGCGCATGTTGATCTTCAACACCGACGGCACGCTGCGGCAGGAAATCGCGATCAGACCTGCGCCTTGACGGCGGCAGGCAAAGCGCACGGCGCAAGGAAGACCGATTTTTCGCCGAAAAATCGACATTGAACAGGCAGATGGGCGGAATGGGTATGTTGGAAGACTATGGCGTGACCGATGCGACGGGGCTGGCGGCACTGGTGGCGAGCCGTGCTGTGTCGCCGGACGAACTGCTGGATCAGGCTTTGACGCAGGTGGCGCGGCTGAACCCCGCCCTGAACGCCGTGGTTCTGCTGCAAGAGGCGGTCGCCCGCCGGTCCATTGCCGATGGTCTGCCGCAGGGGCCATTCCGGGGGGTGCCGTTCCTACTGAAGGATCTGGGGTGCGAGGCGATTGATTTCCCCTCGCACAACGGGTCGCGCCTTCTGGCGGACACGCGCTATGATCAGGACAGCAGCATCTTCAAACGCATCCGCAGCACCGGAGTCGTGACGTTCGGGCGCACGACCTCGCCCGAGGGTGGCATCGGCACAGCGACGGAATCTGCCGTGTATGGCGGACCGACGCGCAACCCGTGGAACCTTGACCACACCCCAGGCGGATCGTCGGGCGGGGCCGGCGCAGCGGTGGCGGCCGGGATCGTGCCCTTTGCCCATGGGTCGGACGGCGGCGGATCGGTGCGCATTCCCGCATCGAACTGCGGCCTGTTCGGGTTCAAACCGACGCGTGCCCGTCTGCCGGACGGGCCATACGCTGGCGAGGGTTGGGCCGGAATGGCCATCGACGGGTTCCTGACGCGGTCGGTCCGCGACACGGCGATCATGCTGGATGCCTGTGCCGGGCCGGATCGGGGTGCCCCCTATGCAGCCCCGCCGCTGACCGGTGGCCACGCCGCTGCGATCATGCGGCCGCCCGCGCGCAGGCTTCGCGTGGCGCTGTGCGACACCACCTTCACCGGCACGCCGATCCATCCTGATTGCCGCGAGGCCGTACTGGAAACCGGGCGTCTGTTGGAGCAGCTTGGCCACATGGTCGAACCTGCCTGCCCCACGGCGGACGTGGCGGGCATGATGCGCGCCTGGACGGATGTGGTGGCGGTGGGAACTGCACTTGGCATCCAGAACGCGCTGCGCGGCCGCACGGCCACCCCGGACCTGATCGAGGGGGTGGGTCGCGGGGCCATGGCCCATGCCGCAACCCTTGGCCCGCTGCGGTATCTGGAGGCTGTGGGCCAGATCCATGCCTTTGGCCGCCAGATGGCCGCTTTCTTTGAACCCGACGCGGGCGCCCCCTTTGATATCCTGTTGTCGGCCACCCTGGCCGAACCGCCCGCACGGATCGGGCGCTTCAACCATGACACTACCGACTATGTGGCCTACCGGACCGGCCCGAACGGCATCTTTGCCTATTCGCCGTTCTGCGCCGTCTTCAACGCAAGCGGCCAGCCGGCGGCATCGGTGCCACTCGGGCAATCGGCAGACGGCTTGCCCATCAGCATCCACCTTGCCGCGCCGTTTGGTGCTGATGAAATGTTGATCTCGCTTTGCGCGGAACTGGAGCGTTCGTCGCCCTGGGCGCACAAACACCCCCCACATGTCGCGAATTGACTTGCGAGACAGCGCCAAGCCTTAACATATGAACCCAGTGCAAAGGCCGAAAGGGTTTCGTGTGTCCGATATCGCAGTGGAAGCCAGAAACGCGGTCAAGGCCTTTGGTCAGGGGTCGGCAGCGGTGCGCGCGCTTGACGATGTGTCTGTGCAGATCCGCAAAGGGGAATTCTTTACGCTGCTCGGCCCGTCGGGCTGTGGCAAGACCACACTTTTGCGTCTGATCGCGGGGTTCGAGGCACCGACAAGCGGCACCATTCTGCTCGACGGTGCCGACATTACCCACCTGCCCCCCAACAAGCGCGCCGTGAACACGGTGTTCCAGTCCTATGCCCTGTTTCCGCATCTGACCGTGGCACAGAACGTGGCGTTCGGTCTGCAGATGCTGGGCAAACCAGCCGCCGAAGTGACCGCGCGCACCAACCAGATGCTGGCGCTGGTCAAACTGGACGCGATGGCAGGCCGCAAGACAAGCCAGCTTTCGGGTGGCCAACAACAGCGCGTGGCACTTGCGCGGGCGCTGGCACCGCAGCCAAAAGTTTTGCTGCTTGATGAACCATTGTCGGCACTTGACCTCAAACTGCGCAAGGAAATGCAGATCGAGTTGAAACGGCTGCAAACCGAAACGGGCATCACCTTTGTGTTCGTCACCCACGATCAGGAAGAAGCCCTGACGATGAGCGACCGCATCGCCGTGATGAGCGCGGGGCATATTCAGCAGATCGGAACCCCGCGCGATATCTATACCCGCCCGTCCAACCGCTTTGTCGCGGCGTTTATCGGCGAGACGAACTTTTTGCCAGCGGTATGGCGCGCCGGGGCCTATCATCTGGCATCTGCCGATGTGATTGCCGGGGTGCCCGCCGCCGGGGCCGAGGGTCAGGCCGTGACGCTGACCGTGCGCCCGGAACAGGTTCGCCTTGTGGACAGCAGCGCCCCCGGCGCGCTTGCGGCCACACTGTCAAGCATGGTCTATTTCGGCACCGACACGCATTGCCATGTGACACTGGCCGACGGGCTTGAAATCGTGGCACGACTGCAAAGCACCGCCACGGGCGAGGCGGCGCTGCAGGTTGGTCAACCGCTGGGCCTGCGCTTTGAACCGGGCGCGGTTCAGGTTCTGGAGGACTGATCCGATGAGCGCCGCCGAACAGGACATGGCCAGAAGGTCTGCCCGCGACGCCTGGATGCTTGTGACCCCAGCGCTGATCCTGCTGACGGTTGCCGCAGTCGGCCCACTGTTCATCATGCTGGTCTATTCGTTTCTGACGCCCGGCCAGTATGGCAATGTCGAGGCGCAGTTTTCCTGGGATGGCTGGGTCGGCATCTTGTTCAGCCGCGACATTTTTGACGGCACATTGCAGATGGCTGACGCGCATCTGACGATTTTCTGGCGGTCGGTCAAACTGTCGTTGATGACAACGGGCATCACCTTTCTGGTCGGGTTCCCGACCGCGTGGTTCATCGCCACGCGCCCGCCCCGCGCCCGCGCGCTGTGGCTGTTCCTGATCACCATTCCGTTCTGGACCAACCTGTTGATCCGCACCTTTGCGATCAACGAGATCATCCGTAACGAAGGCATCCTGAACCTGATCCTGCTGCAAACGGGCATCATCGCGAAACCCCTGCAGATCATCTATACTGACACGGCGGTTCTGGTGGGGATGGCCTATGTTTATCTGCCGCTCATGGTGCTGCCGTTGTTTGCGGCCATCGACAGGTTCGACATGCGGCTGCTGGAGGCGGGCTATGATCTTTATGCAACCCGCTGGGCGGTGCTGCGCCGGGTGATCCTGCCCATCGTCAAGCCGGGCATCGTGGCGGGGTCAATCCTTGTGTTCGTCCCGTCGCTGGGTGCCTATGTGACGCCGCGGATTCTGGGTGGCGGCAAGAACATGATGATCGGCAACTTCATCGAACTGCAGTTCGGTCAGGGGCGGAACTGGCCACTGGGGGCCGCGCTGTCGGTCACACTGCTGAT
Source organism: Gemmobacter sp. (assembly GCA_031425195.1). GTDB lineage: Bacteria > Pseudomonadota > Alphaproteobacteria > Rhodobacterales > Rhodobacteraceae > JANPIX01. The sequence goes on from JANPIX010000009.1 coordinate 184,864, forward strand.
CGTCGTGACTATCGCGTTGTTGTTCTATGTCCGCGCCGCGAACAGGGATACGCCGCATGGCTGACAAGGGTTTTTCCGTGGCCCGCCTGCCGGGTTTCACCTTTACCGCGATGGCGGTATTTCTGGCGCTGTACCTGCCGATCTTTGCGCTTGTCGTCTATTCCTTCAACGCGGGCAAATCCGTGTCGATGTGGGAGGGGTTTTCGTTTCAGTGGTATGCTGCCGCCTGGGCCAATGACCGGGTGGTGGATGCGACGCTCCGCTCGCTCTGGATCGCATTGTGCGCGGCGGTGATTGCAACCTTTGTCGGCACGCTGGCCGCCCTTGGCACGACACGGCGGCGCGCTTATCGCGGACAGACCTTTGTTTATGTGATGATCAACCAGCCGCTGATGGTGCCCGAAATCGTGACGGCTGTGGCGCTTTTGATCTTCTTTGCCTGGATCAAGGTGGCCACGGGCTATCAGGGGTTGGGGTATCTGATCGCCGCGCATTCGGCCTTTTGCATCCCGTTTGCCTATCTGCCGATCCGGGCGCGGCTGGAAGGCATGGACCTGTCGCTGGAAACAGCGGCCGCCGACCTTTATGCCAGCCCCTTTGCCACGTTTCGCCGTGTGACCCTGCCGCTTCTGGCCCCCGGCATCATTGCGGGCGGGATGTTGGCCTTCGTCATCAGTCTGGACGATGTCGTGATCACCGAATTCGTCAAATCTGCGGGACAGGACACCCTTCCCACCTATATGCTGGGGCAGGTACGGCGACAGATCACGCCCGAAATCAACGCTATTTCAAGCGTGCTGCTGGCGCTTACCGTGCTGCTGCTGACCGCGTTCTTTCTTTTGACGCGCAAAAAAGAATGACAAAACAACAAACCACCAACCGGGAGACGACAATGATGAAACGCACCCTCACCACGCTTGGCCTGTTTCTGGCCAGCACGGCGATGGCCCAGGCCGAAGGCCAACTGCAACTTTACAACTGGGGCGACTATACCAGCCCGGAACTGCTTGCGAAATTCGAGGCGGAAACCGGGATCAAGGTCACCGTCACCGATTACGACAGCAACGATACTGCCTTGGCCAAGATCGAGGCGGGCGGCCACGGGTTCGATCTGGTCGTGCCCTCGGCAAACTATGTCCCGATCTGGATCGAAAAGGGCCTGATCACCGAACTGGATCTGTCGCGCATTCCGAACCATGCCAACATCGCGCCCGACTGGATGAACGTCGATTACGACCCCGGCCGCAAGTACACGATGCCGTGGCAGTGGGGCACGACCGGCGTTGCCGTCAACCAGACCGCCTATTCCGGCGATGTGAACACCAGCGCCATCTTCATGGACCCGCCCGAAGAACTGGTCGGCAAGGTGAACGTGTCACCGGAAATGAACGACGTTCTGGCACTCGCCACGATGTACATGGGCGGCGAGCCTTGCACCGAAGACACCGAGGTTCTGAAGAAAGTGCGCGACGCGCTGCTGGAGGCCAAGCCGAAATGGCAGTCGATGGATTACGGCATGACCGAAAAGATGTCGGCCAATGACACGATGGCGACCCTGTACTGGAACGGTGCCATGTTCCGCGCCCGTCTGGCCAACCCGGACGTCAAGTATGGCTATCCGAAGGAAGGCTATATCCTGTGGATGGATCAGGTGGCCCTGCTGAAGGACGCGCAGAATGTTGATGAGGCGTATCAGTTCATCAACTTCATCGCCGAGCCGGAAAATGCCGCGATGATTTCGGCCTTTGCGCGCTATGCCAATGGCATTACCGGGTCGGAAGAGTTCATGCCTGCCGACATGAAGGATGCGCCGGAAATCGTCATTCCGGCCGAGTTCAAGGACAAGGGCGTGTTCCTGAAGACCTGTCCGCCCAAGGCGCAGGAATATATCACGGCGATCTGGACCGAACTGCAGAAGTAATCTGCCCCGCCTGCGGCGGTGCGGCGGCGGGGGGCTTTGCCCCCCGCACCCCCCAGGATATTTCCATCAGGGAACACACACAGGATGGACCTGACAGACCACAGCGCGTCAGACCTTGCGCGGATGATTGCGGCACGCAAGGTCGCCCCATCCGAGGTGATGGCCGCCTATCTTGAGCGGATCGCTGCGGTGAACCCGGCGCTGAACGCCATCGTGTCTTTGCGCGACGCGGACGATCTGATGCAAGAGGCGCGGCTGGCGGATGACGCCCCGCACAAGGGTTGGCTGCACGGGTTGCCATTGGCCGTGAAGGATCTGGTGGCGACGGACGGTTTGCGCACGACATGGGGTTCGCCCCTGTTTACGGATCATGTGCCTGACGCGGACGATCTGGTGGCCGCGCGGATGCGGGCGGCGGGGGGCATCTTCATCGGCAAGACGAATGTGCCTGAATGGGGTCAGGGGTCACATACCTTCAACCCGGTGTTTGGTGCCACGGGCAACCCCTATGACCTTTCCTACAGCGCCGGGGGATCGTCGGGTGGTGCGGCTGCGGCCTTGGCGCAGCGTCTTTTGCCGGTGGCGGACGGGTCCGACATGATGGGCAGCCTGCGCAACCCGGCGGCGTTCTGCAATGTCTATGGCTTTCGGCCAAGCTGGGGTCTGGTGCCCAAGGATGCCGAGGGTGACAGTTTCCTCGCCACCTTGTCCACCGAAGGCCCGATGGGCCGCACCGTCGAAGATGTGGCGCGCCTGCTGACCGTGCTGGCGGGGCCGAACCCGCAGGTGCCGTTCGGTTGGCCGGGGGCCGACTTTGCCGCCGCACTTGACCAGCCGATGAAGGGGCTGCGCATCGGGTGGCTGGGCGATTGGGGCGGGGCCTATGCGATGGAACCGGGGATACTGGCGCTGTGCGAAGCGGGGCTTCGTGTGTTTGTCGATCAGGGGGCGACCATCGAACCCCTGCCCCCGCCCTTTCCGGCAGCGGACCTTTGGCAGTCTTGGGTCACCTTGCGGGCGATGCTGAACGCAGGCGCGAAACGTGCCCTTTATGACGATCCGGCACGGCGCGCGCAGTTGAAGCCTGAAACGCAGTGGGAAATTGAACAGGGGCTGACGCTTACCGCGCAGGCCGTCCATGATGCCAGTGTGATCCGGTCGCGCTGGTACCGGGATGTGGCAGGGCTGTTCGACCGGTTCGATGCGCTGGTGCTGCCTTCGGCGCAGGTCTGGCCGTTTCCCATCGAATGGCGCTGGCCCGAGCGGATTGGCACGCGGAAGATGGACACCTATCACCGCTGGATGGAAGTGGTCATTCCTGCGTCCTTGGCCGGGCTTCCGGCGTTGGCACTGCCCTGCGGGTTTGGTGCTTCGGGCCTGCCGATGGGATTGCAGTTGATGGGCAAGGTGGGGTCCGACCAGAAGATCCTGGCGATGGGCCAAGCCTATCACCTTGCCACCGACTGGCCCGGAACGCACCCCCCGCCACAGGTTGGACAGCGCCTTGCCTGACCGTTCCGCCCCGGTTTGGACTGGGCCATGATGCTGTACCGGTTTGCCATTATGTTCGCCTTTCCGGTGCTGCTGATCCATGCCGCCCTTCAGGCGCTGCGCGGGGCGATCCCGTGGCGCGGGGTGGCAGAGCGGCTGGGGCGGGTGGAGGCGTCCGCAGATGCGGTGATCTGGCTGCATGGCGCATCGCTTGGCGAACTGACCTCGGCGCGGCCCTTGCTTGACAGCCTGTGCCAAGCCCTGCCGGGGCGCAGGTTTATCGTGACCTGCAATACCGGAACTGCGCGGGCCATGGCCCTGGGCTGGCATCTGCCGGGTGTGAGCGTCGCGCTGGCCCCGTTCGACGTGAGCTGGTGCCTTGCCGCGTTTCAGGCGCGGGTCCGGCCTGCGGCGCTGATCCTTGTGGAAAGCGAGTTGTGGCCCGCCCGGATTGCCGCAATGCGGGGCAGGCCTGTCATTCTGGTGGGCGCGCGGTTGTCGGAGCGTTCGGCGCGGCGGTGGGCGCGTGTTGCAGGCGGTCTGGTGCGGCAGATGCTGGCGCAGGTGACCTTGCTGTCGGCGCAGGATGCCGCCAGCGAAGCGCGTTTCGTCGATCTGGGCCTGCCGCCTGCACGGCTTGCCCCGCGACTGATGCTCAAGGCGGCGCTCCCGCTGGCCCTGCGCGACCTGCCCTTCGGCAACCCCCACGCGCGGGCGGACACGCTGCTGGCCGCTTCAACGCATGAGGGGGACGAGGCCCCGATCCTGAACGCGTTCGTGGCGGCGCGGGCTGCGGGCGTGTTTCGCCATCTGATCCTCGCGCCGCGCCATCCGCATCGAGGGGGTGTGGTTGCGAAGGCAATTGTGGCACGCGGTCTGACGCTTGCCGTGCGCTCGGCACGCGCTGTGCCCGATGCCACGACAGACGTGTATCTGGCTGACACGACAGGCGAGATGGATCATTGGTACCGGATGGCTGGGGCAACCCTGATCGGCGGCACCTTCAGCGACAGGGGCGGGCATACCCCTTTTGAACCCGCGGCGCATGGCTCCGCAATCCTGCACGGCCCGGATGTCCGCAACTTTGCCGAGGCGTTCGACCTTCTTGACCGCAGCGGCGGCGCGGTTCTGGTGCCGGATTGGAACGCGCTGGCCGGGGTCTTGCTGACAATGACAGTCGCGCGGCAACAGGCGCTTGCGGGCCGGGCGCGGGCGGCTTTGGCCGATCCGGGCGATCTTGACGGGCTGACGGCGGCTATTGTGCGGGCCTTGACGCCGGACGCCGGGCAAGGTGATCCAGGGCGGCACTGACATCGGCGCGCACCGGCCCTTCGCGCGGCGGATCGGCCAGTGTGGTCAACAGATGCGGTTCGGGCGCGGGTCGGCCCCCGCCGCCCCAGGACAGCCCGCGCAGAACCGCCTGTGCCGCGTCGGGCAGGACGGCGGGCACCGGATGCCCCGCGAGATCGGCCCACAGAGCCGACCAAAGCCGCCCCACCGACCACGGGTTGTATCCGCCGCCCCCCAGCAGCAGGAACCGGGGCGACAAGGGCCGCAGCCCTGCCGCCACCGCCCGGTGCGCGTTGTTCGAAAGGCCAAGCCGCGACAGCGGATCTTCCAGAAGCGCATCTGCCCCGCATTGCAGAATGACGGCATCGGGGCGAAATTCCGCGACGCGGGGGAGGATCAACTGTTCCAGAACGGCGCGCATCTCGCTGTCATTGAACCCCGCAGGGACGGGCAGGTTAAAGGCGTTGCCGCCGCCATCATCTGTCAGGGCACCGGTAAAAGGCCACCGCCGTTCTTCGTGCACCGAGATGAGCAGCGTGTCGGCATCCCCCGCAAAGGCGCTTTCCACCCCGTCGCTGTGGTGCGCGTCGATATCGACATAGGCGATGCGCCGCGGGCCCGCCGCGCGCCACACCATCATCCCCAGAACCACATCGTTCAGATAGCAGAACCCGTTCGCCCGCCGGCGCAATCCGTGGTGCGTGCCGCCGCCGGGTACATGCGCGACACCCCCGTTGCGCAGAATTTCCGCGGCCAGCATCACGCCGCCTGCCCCCGTGGCGGGCCGACGGAACATTTCGCCAAAGGCGGGATTGGACGCGGTGCCAAGTCCATATTGCGTGGCAAAGTGTTCAGGCAGGGGTGATCCCTCGCGTGCAAGACGCTCGGCCTGCATCAGCGCGGATATGTAATCCGCATCGTGCCACAGGTGCAGGGCTGCAGGCTTGGCGCGCGGGCTGGTGCGATACTGGGCTTCGCCAAACCACCCCATCGCACGGCACAGGTCGATCACCGTTGACACCCGTGGCACGCGAAGCGGATGCGCCTTGCCATAGCTTGACCCGCGATAGATTTCCGAGCCGATAAAGAATGGCCGCAGTCCGGCTGCGGCCCCGTCTTTCATCAAGGCAGCAATGCCTCGATCCGCTGCGTCAACACTGTGGCGAGCGGCGACGTCCCCGCCCCCCAGGTTTCGACGACCTGCCCGTCACCATCCAGAAGCACCTTGTTGAAGTTCCAGCCGGGGACGAACCCCGTCTCGCTGGCAACCCATTGATAGAAGGGATGCGCGTCGGCACCTTTGACGTGCTGGATATCGGTCATCGGCAGGGTCAGATCAAAATTCGCCTCGCAGAAGGTTTTCACTTCGCCTGCCGTGCCCAGTTCCTGTGCAAAATCGTCGGACGGTACGGCCAACACCTTCAAACCCGCAGCGCCATAGCGGTCCTGAAGCGTTTGCAGATCGTCAAGCTGCCCAACATAGCCGCAAAGCGAGGCCGTGTTGACAACCAGAACGGGCGCACCCCGCCAATCGGAAAGGGCTATGTCGCCCCCGTCAATCGACGGAAACTGAAACTTTGGCGGCTCGGTCGCCTGACCGGCTTGCGCCAGCGTGACGGCGGCCACGAACAGGGTCAGGGCAAGGCGGCGGGGGGCAAAGGCAAGCTGCAACATCGGGACCTGCTTTTTTGGAACTTGTGTGAGACGAAGTAAGTTTCTGCGGGCAGGTGTCAATTTAACGGGCGCAATAAACACGTCTAGGTCTGCCGACCGAATTATGACATTATCGAACGTGAAACAGGCCGAAAGTGTCTGTGACCAAGGCAGTTGACAGGGCAAGACAGGCGGCGCGCTTTTGCGCCGTTCGGGCAAGGACGACGTTGCATGACGGGTTTGATCAAGGAATTTTCGGTCGCCAGCGCCGATATGGTGGCGCGCGAACAGGTCGCGGCGCTGTGCTGGCGCAAACATCGAGGCGAAATTCAGGTGCTATTGGTGACCAGCCGCGAAACCGGGCGTTGGGTCATTCCCAAAGGCTGGCCCATCGCGGGCCTGACCGCCCCCGAAACGGCCGCGCGCGAAGCCTTGGAAGAGGCGGGGGTTGTGGGCAAGATTGCCCCCGAACCCATCGGCAAGTTCGGCTATAGCAAGATCGTCGGTCGTGACAGTGCTGCGGTTGCGGCGCTGCCCTGTTCGGTCGACGTCTTTGCCCTGCGCGTCCGCGAACTGCGCGGCCGCTACCGCGAAGAGGGTCTGCGCAAGCGCAAGTGGTTCACCGTGACCGAAGCCGCGAGCAAAGTTGACGAAACGGATCTGCAAACCCTGATTGCCGGGTTCAACCCCGATCTGCACGGCCCCCGCGCGCGGAAAGGTGAAACCGGCGGCAAGGGCAAATAACGCTGGCTTGGACAAATGGGGGTTGCATTCCCCCCCGCCGCAATTAGCTGTTGTGTCATGATCCGCTTTACGCTGAAATGTTCCGGTTCCCACGAATTTGAAAGCTGGTTCCCCTCGGGCGACGCCTATGCGTCGCAACGGGCGGCGCAGTTTGTGGCATGTCCGACCTGCGGATCGACCGAGGTTGAAAAGTCGCTCATGGCGCCCGCTATCCGCCCTGCCCGCAGCGCACCGGCGGCACCCCCGCCAAAGGCCGCACCCACCCTGTCGGTTGACCCGCGCGAGGCGGCGCTGGCCGAACTGCGCCGGCAGGTCGAAGCAAATTCCGACTATGTGGGCCTGAACTTCGCGACCGAGGCGCGCCGCATCCACAACGGTGAAGCGCCCGAACGCGCGATCTATGGCGAAGCCAAACCCGACGAGGCGCGCCGGTTGATCGAAGACGGGGTGCCGGTCGCACCCCTGCCGTTTCTGCCAACGCGCAAGGCGCACTGACCGCCGGTCAGACCGCCGCCTTGGCAATCGCGACCAGATGGTTGTCCCAAGCCGCGTCAACCCGGCTCAGGGGCTGCAATCCGTCCGCATCGGCAAACCAGACAGCGCCCGCCCCGTCAGTCAGCGTAAAGCCCTGCGGATGGGCTGCCACCCCGCACAGATCAGCGCGCCGGTGTGTCGCGATCCACGTTCCGTCAAGCGCGAACAGCATGACAGCGCCCCCTTTGGGCGAGGTGATGGCCACCGTCTGCCCAGCCCCATCAAACGCGACCGACCCGGCATAGCCTTGCATTGTCAGAGTGTCTTCTGGCGGCGGGTTGCACAAGACTGGGTCCTGACCTGCGCGGTACAGCCCGAGGAGCGGCACTTGCTCCGTGGCGTCCCCCTCCCACTGCATCGCAAATGCAACGGTTCCATCGGCGGCAAGCGCCAGATGCCGGATCGAATTCTGATGCAATGCCTGCGGCAAGGCCACCGTCGCCTGCACCGATCCTGCGGCATCAAGGATGGTCAGGTTCGGGCGCATCCTGTCGATGTTCAGCTTGCTGCGGTCTTGCGGGTCAGTCTCGATCCCGCCATTCGCGATCACCAACCCGCCGTCGTGCAACAGGCGCACTTCATGCGGGCCAATCCCGCCTGACGCCCATTCCCCGATGCGTGCCCATGTTTCCGTATCCCATTGGCCGATGCGCCCCTCGGACGTGGTGGCGACCACTTCGGACGTGAACAGCACCGATCCATCCGCCGAATAGGCCCCGTGGCCGTTGAACTGCCGTCCGGCGGGCGGGGTCAGTTCGGCCCGCACATGGCCAGTCGCACAGTCGATGACCAGCGCAAAGGTCCCGGGTCTGCGGGCAAAGGCCACTGCTTCGGCACGGGTCGGATGGGCCGTTGCGGCATGGCCGCGCGACGGCAGGGGCAGGTGAAAAAGGCTGACCCCGCCGCCCGACAACCCGTGCAGCGCAAACCCACCCTCTGCTGTCTTGGCCGCCGCAAGATAGGCCGGTTGCCCGACATCGGCCCAACCCAGCCGGGGCAAGGCCCCCGTTGCAAGCAATCCCGCCAGAAACCCGCGCCGCGTGGCCATCGTCAATCCCCGTCCGCTGCGTTGAAGCCCAGCCCGACGCCAAGGGCAGGCACAAGTTCTGTCATCGCGGCATCATTCACCGCACGAACCGACTGCTGCACAATCTCGATCTTCAACCGCCGCTGCGGATCACTGACCCCCGCCAGACCCGGATCGTCAAGCGCCTCGGCCTGGCTGATGGCCCGCGCAAAGGCCGCCTGCGTCAGGGGTGCCTCTGGAACCAAGGCCCGCGCCAGCCGGTCAAGCGCGCGAAGCGATCCCGCCAGATTCTGCTGCGCCCGCCCCGACGCCCGCGCCTCGGCACGTTCTGGCCTCGGTGCCGCGAATTCGCCAAGCGGCCGGGCAAGCCGTTGGTCGGCGTTGAACTCCAGACCCGTGATCAGCGCGGTCAGCAAGGCGCGGCGCGCCTCATCCTGGGTCAGGAAATCGGTGTTGCCCGCACTGCCCGGTTGCAGCAGATGATCGGCGTAACCGCCCGCCCAGCCGTCACGCAACGCGGCGGCCATCGACGCAAGATCGGCCGCGGTGGCCTGGATCAAGGGGCAGGCAGCAGGCCCCCGGAACATGCGGTCCATCGGATACAAAAGCCGCTCCAGCCCGAACAGGCCGCGCGCCGCGACCGATTGTTCGTGAAAGGTGGCCGGGTCCAACGGTTTGTCCGACCCCGATGCCATAAGCGCGGCCTGCGCCTTGGCCCCCGAACCCTTGGGGTCGGGCCAGAAGGCGATGGCGAGCGCGCGCCCGTCCACCTCTGACGGACCCATGCGGAAATGCGCAACCTCAAGCCAGGCGTCAAAGGCCGCATTCCACCCGGAGCGCAGGGCTGCCTGATCGGTGCATCCGACCGCGGCAAGATCGGACAGATGAGCCGTCGCCTCGGCAAAAGCCTGATACCCAGGCACGATCACAGTCGTGACCGCCTCGGCCACATCGGCGCGGGCCGGTTGCGCCATCACAAGGGCCAGAAGAATAGCACGCATCCACATCACAAACTCTCCAGAAACGCGATCAGGGCGTCGCGGTCGCCTTTCGGGCTGTCGGCAAAAGCATCGCGCGCGGGCAGCGCCTCGCCGCCGTGCCACAGGATAGCCTCGGTCAGGTTGCGCGCGCGGCCGTCGTGCAAAAGTTCGGTGCGCCCGCTCACCTGTGCCGTCAAGCCAATTCCCCACAACGGCGCGGTGCGCCATTCCGTTCCCGACGCCCGCGCCTCGGGGCGGTTGTCGGCAAGACCCGGCCCCATGTCGTGCAACAGCATGTCGGAATAGGGCCAGATCAACTGAAAACTCTGTTCCGGCTGGTCGCTCAGTCGGTTGGTCACGAATTTCGGCACATGGCAGGACGCGCAGGCCATCTCCTGGAACAGGGCCTTGCCCTGCAGAACCACCGGGTCCGCCACATCCCGCCGTTCGGGCACGGCAAGGTTGCGCGAATAATAGGTGACAAGGTCAAAGGCGGCGCGGTCCACTTCCAGACCGTCCCGGATGTCAGGTTCTTGTCCCGTGGCGGCGGCGCGGCAGTCCGTCTGCGCCGTGGTGCAATCGCCGTAAGGGTCGGGGAACACAGCCGTCGAAAGCCCCATGTCGCCGCTGAACGCCCCCGCCGATTGTTCGCGGATGGTGGGCATTCCGGCCTTCCAGCCGAACCGCCCCAGCATCGGCAACTGATGTACCTGCGACCAGACGATATTGGCGCGCCCCGAAATCCCGTCGCCGTCGGCATCCGCCTCGTCCGCATGCGCCAGAATGTCGGCGGCGGGCACCGCCTCCAAAAGGCCAAGGCCGATCATCTGGGGTGCCAGGCGCGGCGACATCATGGTTTCCGCGCCCACATCACCCGACGCGCCTTCGATCCCATAACGGGGGGCGCGCAAGGTGACAGTGGTGCCATCGCCAAGCGTCACAGCCACATCGTCGTAGGTCAGGGTCATCGCCCCCTCGGCCATCAGGCCCGGTGCTGCGAAATTCTGCAACTGCCCGCCCAGAACCGGATGCGGCAGGGCGGGCAGAAAGCCGGGGATGCCTTCCGGCGCGTCGCCCCCCGGAACCGACAGCCGAAGGAACAGCCCCACCGCCGCCTCGCCCGGTTCCGGCACATGGCCGCGCCCGTCCTTCAGGTGGCAATCCTGACAGGCCCGCGCATTGCTGAACGGGCCAAGCCCGTCTGACGCCTTGGTCGAAGCGGGGGCCGCGATCCACGTCTTGCGGAACAGCGCGTTGCCCATCTTGAAGGACATCTGCTGATCAAAAGCCATGTTTGCGGACAGATGCGAAAACGCGTCCGCCGTGCCGGTGGCGCGCACCGACGCTGCGCCGCCGGATTTCGTCTCGAACGGTTCGGGTTTGCTGAAATCGACGGGGGGTGCGGTGATGGCAGCCACACGCGCGGTTTCGGCCTTGGTACGGGGGATCACCGACAGATGCGGGTCGTCAAGCGCCACCACTGCCACGGGCAGGAACACCACGATCACGCCAGCCCAGATACCGACAAGGTTCATACCGACCACCCGCTTCCCTTTCGATTCCTTCGCGCCGGGGGGCGTGAATTGCAATCCAATTCACGCCCCCCTGCCCCGCCCGCCCCCGCGTCACGTTGCCGCCAGACGGGCCTGTTGCATCACTGGAAAACGGCGTCGGGGTTATCAAGGCTGTCCGACCCTTCGACCGCAATCGCATCAAGCTGCAGCGCCGTCACCGCACGCTCGATCGATTTGGTCTGCGTGATCAAGGCATTGACCGCCGCCATGATGACCTCTTCGCCGCGCGCATTGCCGGGCGCGATCATCTGGTCAAAGGTAAAACCTGCGTCGCCTTCCTGTTTCATCACGGCCAGTGCTGCAACCGAAGCGGCCAGTTCTGATTTCAACTGTGCGTCAACGCCTGCGTCGGCAGCGGCCACCAGATCGGCCAGTGACGCGCCGCTGACAACCGATCCGTCGGGGCGCGTATAGGTGCCAAGATAGACCCCCTGAATGCCCAGCCCGTCGTAGTAATGGCTGTTGTGCGTGTTGTCGGAAAAACAGTCCTGTTCTTCCTCGGGGTCGTTCAGCATCAGGCCAAGACGAATACGTTCGCCTGCCAGTTCGCCATAAGACAGACTTCCCATGCCCGTCAACATCGCGCTCAGACCCGCCTTGGGGTCGGCGACGACAGCCTCGCGCGCCGCGCCGCCGGGGGCCCAGCTTGCCGCCATTTCCTCCAGATCGGCCACCAGCAGGTCGGTCGCCGCCTTCAGATAGGCCGCGCGCCGGTCGCAATTGCCGTTGGTGCAGCCTTCGCCCGTCACATAATCGGTGAAGGGCCGCGCGCCCGCACCCGGTTCGGTGCCGTTCAGATCCTGCCCCCACAGCATGAATTCGACTGCGTGATAACCGGATGCCACGTTCGATTCGATTCCGTCCGCCTCGTGCAGGGTGCCGCTGATCAGGTCGGGGGTGATGACTGCCGCATCAATCGTCCGGCCCGACAGATTGAACGCCGGTGTCGCCACCACGTTCAACGTGGCAAGCGGATTTTCTTCGCCATAAGGTGCCCCTGCAACATAGTCGATCAGACCTTCGTCCAGTGGCCAGGAATTTACCCGGCCCTCCCAGTCGTCCACCACCGCGTTGCCGAACCGGTACGCCTCGGTCTGCAGATAAGGGACGCGCGCGGCGAGCCACGCATCCCGCGCGCGGGCCAGTGCTTCGTCCGACGGGGCGGCGATCACGGCATCTACTGCCGACTGAAGCGCCGTCGCGGTGGTCAGGCTGTCAGAGTATTTGGCAAAGCCGATCTCGGCATAGGTGGCCACAACCTGATCCGGTGTGGCGGCAATGGCCGCAAACGGCAGCGACGCAGTGGTGATCAGCAGGGCGGCGGCAAGGCGGTTCATCGGTATGTCCTTCAACAAGGCGGGGGTCATTTGGTCAGGATCAGCTTGCCAGCCCGCGTGATGCGCAGGGCATAAACCTGCCCGTTCAGGGTGATCTGCGCCAACGTGCCGCCGCCTGTCAGATCCCGCGCGTCATGCTGCGGCAGGACGTTGGGCATCAGGCTTTGGGGTTCGACATGGGCATTCATTCTGGGCCTCCAACTGGAACAGCATTTGACCCTGCCGTGATGGTCAGGGGCTTTGGGGGTCCGGGCTGACCGTTGGCGGTTGGCTTGGATGGACGATTGTTGACCGAAAGAGTTGGGATTGTAAAGTGTTTTAGTCAGTCATTATTGCGACAGGCAGAAAGTAAAGCGGGCGCGACCCGCAGGTCACGCCCGTTCGGCATCGGATCAAGCCAGATTATTCGATGAAGGCGTCGACCCTTTGTTGTCTGCCCTTCAGGCAGGCATCTGCAACCAACCGCAGGGGCGAAACGTCGGCATCGCTTTGCCGCGATTGGACGAGTTCGGCAAAGCGCTGATAAATATTGGGATATTCCCGTTCCGGCCCGACATCGACAGTCTGGCCGTCAATCGCAAGCGCCGCCCCGCCCAGCGTCAGTCGCAGAACCTGACCCGCGGCCCTGACCTCAATCTCCCAGGTTTGCGGGCCTTCCTGCCGCCAGTCGAAATCGGCGTCAATGCCCACTCCGCCCGCGCCCTGCATCGACATGCGCACCCCGATGGGGGTTGCGGCGTTGGCGGGCACCTCCAGATCGGCGCCGGTTACATGGATCCCGCCCGGCAGAATCGCGGTCAGGATCGACAGGGCGTTGATCCCCGGATCGAACACGCCAAATCCGCCCGGTTCCCAGATCCAGGCCTGCTTCGGATGCCAGCGCCGCACGTCCTCGCGCCAGGTAATCGTGATGGCATCCGGCTTGCGCGCTGCGATCCATGCGTCGGCATGGGGCACGGCAGGGGCAAACCGCGAATGCCAGGTCGCCATCAAGGTGACACCCGCAGCCTTGGCCGCCGCGATGATCGTCTCGATCTCGCCCAGCGTGGCGGCTGGCGGCTTTTCGATCAGCAGGTCGCGCCCGGCGGCAATCGCCGCCAGCGACATGTCAAGCCGCGCATCCGGCGGCGTGCACAGGGCAACAGCGGCCTTCGGCCCGTTGGCCAGAAAATCGTCAAAGTCGGTAAAGTTCGGCACGCCGTCAATCTTGCCGTGGCGCGACACGCCGGCCACGAGCTCGAACGCCGGGTTGCCCGCAATAGCGGGCAAATGTTGGTCACGGGCAATCTTGCCCACGCCCACCACGGCCACCGGAATGCGTGCGGCCATGTCAGTGCGCCTCGCGCGCGACGGCATTGCCGCGGCAGCCGATCAGGAAATCCAAGTCGGCCCCGGTGTCGGCACCCTGCACATGGTCATGGTACAGTTGCGCGTAACCGCCGTTCGGGCGCGGCACGGGGTTGGACCATTCCGCCAACCGCTGCGCCATTTCCTCATCCGAGATATCCAGATGCAGACGCCGCGCCGCCACGTCCAGTTCGATCATGTCGCCAGACCGCACCACGGCCAGCGGCCCGCCGCGCGCGGCCTCGGGCGATACGTGCAGGACCACGGTGCCATAGGCCGTGCCCGACATCCGCGCATCGGAAATGCGAACCATGTCCGTGATGCCCTTGCGCAAAACCTTGGGTGGCAGGCCCATGTTCCCCACTTCGGCCATGCCCGGATAGCCGCGCGGCCCACAGTTCTTCATCACCATCACGCAGGTTTCGTCGATATCGAGCGTTTCATCCTCGATCCGCGCCTTGTAATCGTCGATATCCTCGAACACGACCGCCCGGCCCCGGTGGCGCAACAGCGCAGGCGTCGCAGCCGATGGTTTCAGAACAGCACCGCCGGGGGCCAGATTGCCCCGCAGCACGGCGATACCGCCCTGCTGGGTCAGGGCGTTTTCAACCGGGCGGACGACGTCGTCATTCCAGTTGCGCACATCCTTGACCTCGTCCCAGATCGAGCCGCCCGACACGGTCAGCGCGTCCTTGTGCAGCTTGCCGCCCTCGCCCAGCATCTTGATCACGACGGGCAGACCGCCGGCATAGAAGAACTCCTCCATCAGGTACTTGCCCGACGGCATCAGGTTCACGATTGTCGGCACATCGCGGCCACAACGGTCCCAGTCGTCCAGCGACAGATCGATGCCGACACGCCCCGCCATGGCAAGAAGGTGGATCACGGCATTCGTCGACCCGCCAATCGCCCCGTTCACCCGGATTGCGTTTTCAAACGCATCCTTGGTCATGATGTCCGACGGTTTCAGATCATCCTTCACCATCTGCACGATGCGCCGCCCGGTGATGTGCGCCATGACGCGGCGGCGGCTGTCCACCGCCGGAATGGCCGCGTTCCCCGACAGCGTCATGCCCAGCGCCTCGGCCATGCTGGCCATGGTGCTGGCGGTGCCCATGGTGTTGCAAGACCCTGCCGACCTGCTCATCGACGCTTCGGCGTCGACGAATTCGTCGGCTGTCATCTCGCCAGCCTTGACCGCTTCCGAAAACTTCCACAGATGCGTGCCCGACCCGACACGTTCCCCTTTGAAATAGCCGTTGAGCATCGGCCCGCCCGACACAAGGATCGCCGGAATATCGACAGAGGCAGCCCCCATCAACAGCGCCGGCGTGGTCTTGTCGCACCCGGCCAGCAGCACGACACCGTCAATGCACTGCCCGCGCAAACTTTCCTCGACGTCCATGGCGCACAGGTTGCGGAACATCATCGCGGTCGGACGGAACGACGATTCCGACGGCGACATCACCGGGAATTCCATAGGCAGTCCGCCCGCCTCGTAAATGCCATGGGCCACACGTTCGGCCAGATCGCGCAGGTGCGCGTTGCAGGGCGTGAGTTGCGACCAGGTGTTGCAGATGCCGATCACCGGGCGACCATCGAACAGATCGGCGGGCAGGCCCTGATTTTTCATCCAGGACCGGTGATAGATCGCGTCCTTCGACACCCCACCGAACCATTCCTGCGAACGAAGCTTGCGGGGCCAGACGGCGGGTTTGAATGTCATGGACTGTCCTTTCAAAGTGTCTTGACGGTGACGGGTGCAGGCATTGCCACCGCCAGCGGGTTTTGCAGCGGCAGACCAAAGGCCGCCGCTTCGATTTCGAACACATCACCCGCCTGCGGCTTGATCCCGTCTGCGAAGGACAGGGTCGCCGTGCCGAACATGTGGACATGCAGATCGCCGGGCTGGCAAAAGATGCCGTATTTGAAATGATGATATTCCAGATTGGCGAGCGTGTGGGACATGTTCGCCTCGCCGCTCAGGAATGGCTTTTCCCAGATCACGGCCCCGTCCCTGCGAATCCGGCTGGTGCCCTGCACATCGGCAGGCAGATCACCGACCAGAAGTTCCGGGCCGAATGCGGCGGGGCGCAGCTTGGAATGCGCAAGGTACAGATAGTTGATCCGTTCCGTCACATGGTCGCTGAATTCGTTCGACAGGGCAAACCCGATGCGGTTCGGCGCGCCGTCCGGGCCGATCAGATAGAACGCCGCAATCTCCGGCTCCTCGCCCCCGTCAAGCGCGAAGGACGGGCTGACCAGCGCGACGCCCGGACCAACCGCCCCGTG
This sequence comes from Gemmobacter sp., assembly GCA_031425195.1. Classification (GTDB taxonomy): domain Bacteria; phylum Pseudomonadota; class Alphaproteobacteria; order Rhodobacterales; family Rhodobacteraceae; genus JANPIX01. The sequence continues at coordinate 201,054 of JANPIX010000009.1, forward strand.
CCCCGTGCCCTTGTAGAACCATTCCGGCTGAACCCCGGTTTCGCCGGCGGCGGGCTTGCCACCCTCCAGCCCCATGCGGAACATCTTCATGCTGTCGGTCAGGGTGTCGTCCGCCTTGGCGTGCATGGCAGACCGGGTCGAGGCACTGCCCAGATGGGTCAGGCCCGTGCCCGTGACATGCATGTGCGCCGGGTCAGGATGGCGCAGCGGGCAATCAATCCGACCGGCCACCAGAAGGGCGGGCAGATCGGCGGCATCGCCCTGCCCCAGCCCTGCCACCACTTCGGCAAGGGGCAACCCCTGCGCAATGGCCGCCTGCGCCAGATGCAGAATGGTGTCTGCCCCCGGCACAAGATACGCCGCGTCCCCACGGCGGCAGATGACGCCACCGCCCTTCAATTGGCTCAGATGCATCAGACCCTCAGGATTTTGATTTATTGTACACGTCAAAGATGACCGCAGCCAGAAGCACCAGCCCCTTGATCACCTGCTGATAGTCGATACCGATCCCCAGGATCGACATTCCGTTGTTCATCACACCCATGATGAATGCGCCGACCACCACCCCGACAATCTTGCCCACCCCGCCCGACATCGACGCACCGCCGATGAACACCGCAGCAATCACGTCAAGTTCGAACGACACGCCTGCCTTTGGCGTCGCCGAATTCAGGCGCGCGGCCACGATCATCCCGGCAAGTGCGGCCAGAACACCCATGTTCACAAACGTGAGGAACGTCAGCCGGTCTGCGTTGATCCCCGAAAGACGCGAGGCCTTGAGGTTGCCGCCAATGGCATAGATGCGCCGCCCCGTCGTCGTGTTTTCCGTGAAAAAGGCGTAAAGCACGATCAGAACCGCCATCACGATCAGCACATTGGGCAGGCCCCGGAACATCGCCAGCTTGTAGCCGACAAAGATCAGCGCCCCCGCCAGAACCGCATTGCGCAGCACGAACAGGCCCATCGGCTCCAGCGCGATGCCGTAGGTGGCGTTGCGCTGCCGCGCCCGCCACCCCATCCACACGATCAGCAGCGACGCGATGACAACCACGATGATCGCCGTCATGTTGGGTTTGCCCTCGCCGATCAAGTCGGGGATGAACCCGGTCGACAGCGACTGGAACGATTTGGGGAACGGCCCCACGTTCTGCCCCCCCAAAAGCCACAGCGTCAGGCCCCGGAACACCAGCATCCCAGCCAGCGTCACGATGAACGACGGGATGCGCCAATAGGCGATCCAGTATCCCTGCGCCGCACCGATCACCCCGCCAATCGCCAGACAGGCCGGAATGGCCACCAGCACCGGCCAATCCCAGTTGACGATCATCACGGCGGCAACGGCCCCGGTGAACCCGACGACCGACCCCACCGAAAGGTCGATATGCCCGGCCACGATCACCAGAAGCATCCCCAGCGCCATGATGATGACGTAGGAATTCTGCAGAAACAAATTGGTGATGTTCTGCGCCGACAGGTAATCCACGTCGATCAGCCCGCGCACCACCAGCGTGAAGAACAGGACAATGGCCACCAGCGCCATCAGCATCCCGTTTTCCCGCAGATTAAGCGCAGCAGCGCCTTTTTCGCGTCCCGTCGTCGCCGCTGCCTGTCCGGCTGATTGTTCGCTCATCCGTTTCCCCCTAGTGGCTGACGATCAGGGACATGATACGTTCCTGCGTCGCCTCGGCCGCCGTCAGTTCCCCGACCAGCGACCCTTCGTTCATCACATAGATCCGATCACACATGCCCAGAATTTCCGGCATCTCGGACGAGATCATTACAACGCCTTTGCCTTCATCGGCCATGCGGTTCATCAGCCCGTAAATCTCGAACTTCGCGCCCACGTCGATGCCACGCGTCGGTTCATCCAGAATAAGGACATCCGGTTCGGTGAACATCCATTTCGACAGGACCACCTTTTGCTGATTGCCGCCCGACAGGTTCACCACGCGCTGAAAGACGGATGGCGTGCGGATGTTCATCGCCTTTCGATAGGTTTCCGCAACCTTCTGTTCTTCGCGGGCATTGATGATGCCGTTCTGCGACACCCCCGCCAGATTGGCGAGACTGATGTTGCGCAGGATCGGTTCGTCCAGCACAAGGCCAAGCGCCTTGCGGTCCTCGGTCACATAGGCAAGCCCCGCATCGACGGCCTTGACCACCGTTGAACAATCCGCCGGGGCACCCTTCATGCGCACCTCGCCACTGATGTTCTTGCCATAACTCTTGCCAAAAATGCTCATCGCAAGTTCCGTGCGCCCCGACCCCATCAGCCCGGCAATCCCAACGATCTCGCCTTTGCGGACATGGAAATTTACATCGCGGATCACCTGCCGGTCGGCATGTTCGGGGTGAAAGGCGTTCCAGCCCGACACTTCCATCAACACCTCGCCGGGGCTGCGGCTTCGGTCGGGATAGCGGTGCGCCATGTCGCGGCCCACCATGTCGCGAATAATGCGGTCTTCGCTGATTTCATTGCGCGGGATGGTCGAAACCGTCGCCCCGTCACGGATCACCGTGATCCGGTCGGCCACGCGGCTGATCTCGTTGAGTTTATGACTGATCAGAATCGAGGTGATGCCCTGCGCCTTCAACTCCAGCAGCAGGTCCAGCAATTTCTGGCTGTCGGTTTCCTGCAAGGCGGCCGTCGGTTCGTCCAGAATCAGAACCCGCACATCCTTGGCCAGCGCCTTGGCGATTTCGATCAGTTGCTGTTTGCCCACGCCCAGCGATTCCACGATTGCCGTCGGTGGTTCATCAAGGCCGACCTTGGCCAGCAGCGTCTCGGTCCGCTGAAAGCATTCGCGCCAGTTGATCACGCCGCCCTTGGCCACCTCGTTGCCCAGAAACAGGTTTTCCGCGATGGACAGCAGGGGCACCAGCGCCAGTTCCTGATGGATGATGATGATGCCGCGTTTTTCGCTGTCACTGATCCCGCGAAATTCGGCAGGCACGCCGTCGATCAGGATCTGTCCGTCATAACTGCCCGCCGGATAAACCCCCGACAGAACTTTCATCAAAGTCGATTTGCCCGCGCCGTTTTCACCGACCAGCGCATGAATCTCGCCCGGTTCGACCGTCAGGTTGACATTGTCCAGCGCGCGAACCCCCGGAAAGGTTTTCACGATGGCGCGCATTTCAAGGATGGGCGGCATGGCGGTCTTGGGCTTTCAAATGGCAGGAATGGCCCGCCCCGGCATGGGGGCAGGCCAAGCAGTCACGTTGCCAGATTACTTGATCTGGTCAGCGGTGTAATAGCCCGATTCAACCAGAACCTTGTCGATGTCGCCCACGCTCAGCGATACCGGTTCCAGCAGATACGACGGCACAACCTTGACGCCGTTGTCATAGGTGGTCGTGTCGTTGATTTCCGGCTCCGACCCTTGCAGCAGGGCGTCAACCATTTTCACGGTCACACCGGCAAGGGCGCGCGTGTCCTTGAACACGGTCGAATACTGTTCGCCCGCAATCATCGATTTCACCGACGGGATTTCAGCATCCTGCCCGGTAACGATCGGCATCTTCAGATCGCCCGAACCATAGCCGACACCCTTGACCGACGACAGAATACCGATCGACAGGCCGTCATAAGGCGAAAGCGCGCCGTGCAGCGCCTTGTCGCCATAGTTGGCTGACAAAAGGTTGTCCATGCGGGCCTGTGCCACAGCACCATCCCAACGCAGCGTGCCAACCACGTCCATGCCAACCTGACCGGACGGAATGACGATTTCGCCGCTGTCGATCATCGGCTGAAGCACCGACATCGCGCCGTTGTAGAAGAAGAATGCGTTGTTGTCGTCTGGCGATCCGCCAAACAGTTCGACGTTCCACGGTTTCACGTCCGGGAAACGCTCTTTCAGACCGGCAACCAGGCTCGACGCCTGCTGCACGCCGACTTTGAAGTTGTCGAAAGTCGCATAGTAATCTACCGCACCGCTGTCACGGATCAGACGGTCATAAGCGATGACCTTGATGCCTGCTGCCTGAGCGTTTTCCAGTGCGTTCGACAAGGTCGTGCCGTCGATGGCCGCAATGACCAGAACATCAACACCCTTGGTGATCATGTTTTCGATCTGCGCCAACTGGTTCGGAATGTCATCTTCGGCATATTGCAGATCGGTGGCGTAACCCGCTGCGGTGAACTGCTCCACCATGGCGTTGCCGTCCGAAATCCAGCGCGCCGATGATTTTGTCGGCATCGCGATGCCGACAGTGCCTTTGTCCTGTGCGACGGCCGGCGCCATGGCCAGACCCGCGACAAGCGCAAGCGACGTCAATGCTGACGTGAAAAGTTTCATGTGTTTCCCCCCTGTCGCCGGTTCGCGCCTCTGCGCTGCCCGCGACTGATCATGACTGGACCCAAGATGATCCGCGCATAGACTAGACAGGAAACGATATACCATTCAAATATGATGATTGTTCATCTGCATATCAACATCGGTATACCTTGCCCGCACGTCTTCGATTTGACCAACTGCACCTCCGTCACCTTGCCCTTGTCAGCGCGATTGCCGAACACCGGCAGCTGTCGCTGGCGGCATCGGCGCTGCGCATCAGCCAACCCGCCGCCTCCCGCACCTTGGCCGAGGCCGAGGCGCGGGTGGGCGGCCCCCTGTTCCTGCGGCAGCCAAAGGGGCTGGACCTCACCCCAGTCGGTGACGCGCTGGTGCGCCGGGCGCGCAACATTCTGAACGAACTGGCCGATGCGCAGGACGAAGTGGCCCGTCTGCGTCAGGGTCGCGGCGGTGTGGTCCGCATCGGCGCCGTCACCGGGGCGGCTGTCGGCTATGTCGCCCCCGCCTTGCGCCATTTGCGCACCCTGATGCCCGAGGTGGAACTGCACGTCGATGTCGGCACGTCTGACGCGCTGATGGCCGGGCTTCTGTCATTGCGCCACGATCTGATTCTGGCGCGCCTGCCGCCGCGCCTGCCCGTGGAACCCCTTACCCTGCGGCTGGCGCGGGGGGAAACCATTCACATCGTGGCCCATCCCAGTCACCGGCTGGCGCAACGCGATGTCGCGACGCTGGCCGATCTGATCGACGATGAATGGGTGATGCAGGGCCCCGGCACGCCCATCCGTCGCGCCATGGAGGAATCCTTTCTGGCCAAAGGCCTGGCCCTGCCGCGTCTGGTGGTCAACACGGCGTCACTTCTGATGGTGATGGCGCTGGTGGACCATCCCGCCACCGTCTGCGCCGTCAGTGCCGAAGTGGCCGATCTGTTGACCAACACCACCGGCGGCCTGATCCGCCTGCCCATGGAAAGCCCCATCACCGTGGCCCCCTACAGCCTGATTTCACTGCGCGATCATCAACTTTCCCCCGCCGCCGCGCGCTACCACGATGTGCTGGCCAGCCTGATCGGCGGCAAGGCACTTACCCCTTCGGCATAAATCGGCGGGCGCACCTCACTGCGCAGTTGAAAATGAGGGACGTACCGCAATATGCTGCAACCAATCACCGTGCCGCAAACCAACAGGCGCGGGGCACGCACCGGAGGAGACAGCCATGAAAACGATCAAGGGCCCCGCCCTGTTCCTTGCGCAATTCGCGGGCGACGCAGCCCCGTTCAATTCCTGGGACAGCATTACCAAATGGGCCGCCGACTGCGGCTACAAGGGCGTGCAGGTTCCCAGTTGGGATGGCCGCCTGTTCGACCTTGAAAAGGCTGCCTCGTCGAAAACATGGTGCGACGATTTCAAGGGACAGGCCGCCGCCAACGGGATCGAGGTGACCGAGCTTTCGACCCATCTTCAGGGGCAACTTGTGGCGGTGAACCCGGTGTATGACACCGCCTTTGACGGTTTTGCCCCGGCGTCCGTGCATGGCAACCCCAAGGCCCGTCAGGCCTGGGCGGTGGATCAGGTCACCAAGGCACTGCACGCCAGCCGCAACCTTGGCCTGACCGAAATGGCAAGCTTTTCAGGCGCGCTCGCCTGGCCCTATGTCTACCCGTGGCCGCAGCGCCCCGCCGGGCTGATCGAAACCGCCTTCGACGAACTGGCCCGCCGCTGGACCCCGCTTCTCAACATCGCCGACGAATGCGGCGTCGATATCTGCTATGAAATTCACCCCGGCGAAGACCTGTTCGACGGCACCACGTTCGAGATGTTTCTGGATCGGGTGAACGGCCACAGCCGCGCCAACATGCTGTATGATCCCAGCCACTATGTGCTGCAATGCCTCGATTATCTGGATCACATCGACATCTATCACGACCGGATCAAGATGTTTCACGTCAAGGATGCCGAATTCAACCCGACCGGGCGGCAAGGCGTCTATTCGGGCTATGCCCCATGGGTCAACCGCGCAGGCCGTTTCCGCAGCCCCGGCGACGGGCAGGTTGATTTCGGCTCCATCTTCTCCCGCCTGACGGCCCATGATTTCGCGGGTTGGGCCGTGGTGGAATGGGAATGCTGCCTCAAACACCCCGAAGACGGGGCCCGCGAAGGGGCTGCCTTTGTCGATGCCCATATCATCCGCGTCACCGAAAAGGCCTTTGACGATTTCGCAAGCGGCGGCACCGACGACGCGGCAAACCGCCGGATGCTGGGCATCTGATGATGAAGTACGGCTTCAACCTGCTGATGTGGACAACCCACGTGACGCGCGATCACCTGTCCCTGGTCCGTGCGATCAGGGACGCGGGCTATGACGGGGTGGAAGTGCCGGTCTTTGAAGGCGCACCTGCGCACTACCAGGCCCTGCGCCAGATGTTCGCTGACGAAGGTCTGTCCACCACAGTGGTCGGTATCGTGCAGGATGAAGCGCGCAATCCTCTGTCGGACGACGAAGGGCGCAGCCGTGCCGGAGTCGATTACCTGAAATGGCTGGTGGATTGCTCCGTTGCCTTGGGGGCCGAAGTGCTGTGCGGGCCCTTTTATCAGCCCCTCGGCGTGTTCAGCGGCACAGGCCGCACCGCCGCCGAATGGGACAGGATGATCGCCACGCAAACCGCCATGGCGGATCATGCGGGGCACGACATCCTGCTTGCGGTCGAACCGCTCAACCGGTTTGAATGCTATGCGCTCAACACTGCCGCCGATGCGGCGGCGCTCGTCGCGGCGGTCAACAGGCCGCAGTACCGCTATCTTTACGACACGTTCCACGCCAACATCGAAGAACGTGATCCCGTGGGGGCCATCCCCGCCACGGCGGCGGCCATCGGCCACGTCCACCTGTCCGAAAATGATCGCGGCACGCTGGGGCGCGGCCATGTTCCGCTGCGCGACACCTGCACGGCCCTGCGTGACGCTGGGTATCAGGGCTGGCTGACCTGCGAAACCTTCGGACTGGCGCTCCCTTCCATCGCCGCGGCGACCAAGGTCTGGCGTCCGCTCTACGCTTCCGAATCCGAGGCTTATACCCAGGCACTGGCCGCAATGCGCGCCGCCTGGACCCAATGAAAGGACATTGTCATGCCGATTGATGCCGCCCATGTGGCCCGCGAATCCCGCCTGCGACTGGGCATGGTGGGCGGCGGCCGTGACGCCTTTATCGGGGCGGTTCACCGCATCGCCTCGCGCATTGACGATCAGTACGACCTTGTCGCCGGTTGCTTTTCGTCGACCCCCGAAAAATCCGCAGCCTCCGGTGCCGATCTCGGCATCGCCCCGGCGCGGGTCTATTCAAGCTTTGCCGAAATGGCCCAGCGCGAGGCGCGCCACAAGGATGGCATCGACGCTGTTTCGATCGTCACACCCAACCACCTGCACGCCCCCATCGCCCGCGAATTTCTGAAACGCGGCATCCACGTGATCTGTGACAAGCCGCTGACGGCCACGCTGGCCGAAGCCAAGGCGCTGGCCAAGGCGGCGGAAAAATCCGACGCTCTGTTCATCCTGACCCACAATTACACCGGCTATCCGATGATCCGTCAGGCGCGGGAAATGGTGGCGGCAGGCGATCTGGGCGCCCTTCGCGTCGTGCATGTGCAGTATGTGCAGGACTGGCTGTCGACCCCGGTGGAACAGACCGGCCAGAAACAGGCCGAATGGCGCACCGACCCCGCCCGTTCCGGCGGCGGCGGGGCCACCGGCGACATCGGCACCCACGCCCACAACCTTGCGGCCTTTGTGACCGGGCTTGAAACCGAAAGCCTTGCCGCCGATCTGCACCGCTTTGTTCCGGGGCGGCAACTCGATGACAATGGCCATGTCCTGCTGCGTTACAAGGGCGGGGCCAAGGGGATGCTGTGGTGTTCGCAGGTGTCGCCGGGCAACGAAAACGCCCTGCGCTTGCAGGTCTACGGCGAAAAGGGCGGTCTGGAATGGGATCAGGAAAACCCGAACCTTCTGTGGTTCACCCCGCTGGGCGAACCCAAACGCCTGATCACACGCGGCGGTGCGGGGTCGGGGGCACAGGCCGCCCGCATGTCGCGCGTGCCCGCAGGCCACCCCGAGGGGTATCTGGAGGGGTTTGCCAACATCTATGCCGAAGCCGCCCGCGCCATCCGCGCCCGCAAGGCAGGTGAACCCATCCCCGCCGACGTGGTGTTTCCCACCATCGCCGACGGCGTGGCCGGTGTGGCGTTTGTCGACGCCTGCGTGCGGTCTTCCGCCCGTAACGCCGCCTGGATCACGCTGTAACGGTCGGGTGCGGGCATGGGGCGCCCCACGGTTCACGACATCGCGCGCGAGGCTGGGGTCAGCCTCGCGACCGTCGACCGCGTGCTGAACGCTCGCCCCGGTGTCAAACAGGCGACCATCGCCCGCGTCAACGCCGTCATCGAAACCATCGGCTATGTGCGCGATGTTGCCGCCGCCAATCTGGCCCGCCAGCGCAGTTTTACCTTCGCCTTCGTGCTGCCAGACCGTGACACCGCCTTTCTGGCGTCGCTGCGGCGCGAGATCAAGGTGGCAGGCGACCATGTTCGCATGGACAGGGTCAACCTGAACCTCGTCAGCGTGGCCACGGAAAACGCCGCCTCCTATTCCATGGAAATTGACCGGCTGATCGCGCAGCAGATCGACGGCATCGCCCTGATGGCCACCGAAACCCCGCAGATCCGCGACGCCATCCGCCGCGCCCGGGCGGCTGGCGTGCGCGTCATAACCCTTGTATCGGATCAGCCGCTGTCGGAACGCGACCATTTCGTGGGCATCAACAACACCGCAGCCGGCCGCACGGCGGGCCTTTTGATGGGGCGGTTCATCGGGGCGCGACCGGGCAAGGTGCTGGTCATCGCGGGCACCATGCTGGCGCGTGACCATGCCGAACGCAGGCTTGGGTTTGATCAGGTGATCCACAGCCAGTTTCCGAACCTGACCAGCCTGCCCACGATGGAATGCCACGACGATCCCGAAGTGATCGCCGCCAAGATCCCGCCCCTTCTGGCCGATCATCCGGACATTCTGGGCATCTATTCCATCGGTGCAGGCAACCGTGGCCTGTTGCGGGCGCTGGCCGGAAACAGCACCAAACCCGTCGTTGTCGCCCATGAACTGTCGCCCCACGCGCGCGACGCCCTTCTGGACGGAACCTTTGACGTGGTCCTGACACAGGACGTCGGCCACATCATCCGCAGCGCAACCCGCGTTTTGCGCGCCTTTGCCGAAGGGCGCGATATCATTGCGGCGCAGGAACGCATCCGCCTTGACGTGTTCATCCGCGAAAATCTGCCCTGACCTGCGCAAACAGAGGTAGACATGAGGTACGTCCCTCATTTATGGTCACAAGGGAATCACAGGGGACTGTCCCGCAGAGGATGGCCCCGCCAACGGTTCGTTAACGGGAGGATTATTGATGAAGCGACTGCTTTCGTCGTCGGCGTTTGCGCTGACGCTGACCACGGTTTCGGCCTCGATTGCTCAGGCCGAAGATCTGACCCTTTGCTGGGCCGCCTGGGACCCCGCAAACGCCCTTGTCGAACTTAGCAAGGATTACGAGGCCCAGTCCGGCAACAAGATGAACTTCGAATTCATCCCGTGGCCCAACTTTGCCGACCGCATCCAGAACGAACTCAATTCCGGCGGGAAACTGTGTGACCTGCTGATCGGCGACAGCCAGTGGATCGGCGGCGGCGCGGAAAACGGCCACTATGTCAAACTCAACGATTTCTTTGACGCCAATGGCATCAGCATGGATGATTTCATGCCCGCCACCGTCTATGCCTATTCGACCTGGCCCAAGGGCACGCCGAACTATTACGCCCTGCCTGCGATGGCCGACGCGAACGCCTGGTTCTACCGCAAGGACTGGTTCGAGATGCCCGACATCCAGGCCGCCTTCAAGGAAAAGTATGGCCGCGATCTGGCTGAACCAAAGTCGCAAAAGGAACTGCTCGAAATTGCCCAGTTCTTCCAGGGTCGTGAAATCGACGGCAAGACAGTGTACGGCGCGTCGATCTTTACCGAACGCGGGTCCGAAGGCATCACCATGGGCATCACGGGTGCGCTGTATGCCTGGGGCGTGAAATACGAAAACACCCCCGGCAAATACGACATGGAAGGGGCGATCAACTCCCCCGCCGCAGTCGAGGCGCTGGAATTCTACAAGGCGCTTTACGACACCGGCACCCCTCCGGGTTATACCAACGCCTACATGGGTGAATCGCTCGATGCGTTCAAATCCGGGCAGGTGGCGCTGGCGATGAACTGGTTCGCCTTCTTCCCCGGTCTGGCTGCCGATCCGGCCCTGCAGGGCAAGGTCGACTTCTTCGTGAACCCGCCGCAAGTCACGGCAGGTTCCACGCTGGGCGGTCAGGGTATTTCCGTGGTCAGCTATTCCGACAAGCAGGACGCGGCACTTGATTACATCAAGTGGTTTGCCCAACCGGATGTGCAAAAGAAATGGTCTGAACTCGGCGGCTACTCTGCCGCGAATTCCGTGGTGAACGACCCCGCCTTTGCAACCTCGACACCGTTTGCCGGTGACTTCCTCGAAGCCATGGGCAACGTGCAGGACTTCTGGCAGGAACCGGCCTATGCCGAACTTCTGCTCGCGATGCAGGCCCGGATGCACGACTATGTCGTCGCCGGAAAAGGCACCGCGCAAGAGGCGCTTGACGGATTGGTCGCCGACTGGACCACCGTGTTCGAGGACGAAGGCAAGCTGTAAGGCCCGCCTTCCGCCCCGCCTGCCCCCACCGAAAACGGCGGGTGCCGGATAAGCGGGGCGCTTTGCACTCAGTCATGAAAATCCCTTCCCCTGCACCCGGGGGAAGGGCCTTGAAGGAGGTACGCCATGCCGGCGGGCCGCCGAAGGACCATTGCCATGTCAGACCTCGCCACCCGTGCCGCCCTTGCGACACCGCAGATCATCGCCCGCCGTGCGCGCGGCCTGTCAGACCGGGCTATTGCGTGGATCTTCATCGCCCCCACGATCTTTCTGCTGCTGGCTGTCAACATCTTCCCGCTGATCTGGACGGTCCGCCTGTCGTTTACCGACTTCAAGGCGAACCGTGCCAACCGCGCCGTTGAATGGGTCGGGTTCGAGAATTACCAGAAGATCCTGACCGATGATCGCGTGTGGCAATCCATGCAGGCGACAGCGCATTTTCTGGTCTGGACCATCGTGTTCCAAGTACTGATCGGCTTTACCCTAGCCTGGCTCATCAACCGAAAGTTCAAGGGCAACGATCTTTGGACGACGATCATCGTGTTCCCGATGATGCTGTCACCCGCCGTTGTCGGCAATTTCTGGACCTTCCTCTACCAACCCCAGATCGGCCTGTTCAACTATGTGGTCAGCTTTTTCACCGGCATAGACCCGGCCAGCTTTCAGATGCTCGGCTCGGTCGATCTGTCGCCCTGGGCCATCGTCATCGTTGACACATGGATGTGGTCGCCCTTTGTCATGCTGATCTGTCTCGCGGGCCTCCGCTCCATCCCCGACTACATCTATGAAGCGGCCGAGATCGACCGCGCCACCAAATGGCGGCAGTTCTGGACCATCACCATTCCCATGGTGCTGCCCTTCCTCATGCTGGCCGTGCTGTTCCGGGGGATCGAGAATTTCAAGATGTTCGATCTCGTGGTGCAGCTGACGGGCGGTGGCCCGGGCGACACCACGCAGCTCGCCTCGATCAACCTGAAACGCGAAGCCTTTGAAAAGTGGCGAACCGGCTATTCCAGCGCCTTTGCCATCATCCTGTTCGTGACCGTGTTCGGTCTGGCGAGCATCTACGTCAAGGCCCTGAACAAGGTGAAGGACAGATGAACAATTCCATCACCGAACCATCCCTCGTCCAGAAATGGATCGCTGGCACCCTTGTCATCCTTTACGCGCTGGTGACGCTCACCCCGCTTGTCTGGATCTTCCTGACCGGGTTCAAGACGCCACCCGACAGCATCAGCTATCCCCCCAAGGTGGTGTTCGAACCCAGCCTCGAAGGCTATGTGAACCTGTTCACCACCCGCACCCGCGTCAGCCCGGAAGAACTGGCCGCTCTGCCCCCGCCCGAAACCTGGTACGACGAAATCGTGCGTGACCGCGAAATGGTCATCGCCGGCCCGTCGAAATTCGCCGAGCGTTTCGTCAATTCCGTCATCATCGGTTTCGGGTCCACCTTCCTGTCGATCTTCCTTGGCACCCTGTCGGCCTATGCCTTCAGCCGGTTCAAGGTGCCGCTCAAGGATGATCTTTTGTTCTTCATCCTGTCCACCCGCATGATGCCGCCCATTGCCGTCGCCATCCCGATCTTCCTGATGTACCGCAGCCTTGGCCTGTCGGACACGCATCTGGGCATGATCCTGCTGTACACGGCAGTAAACATCAGCCTCGCGGTCTGGCTGCTCAAGGGGTTCATCGACGAAATTCCCCGCGAATATGAAGAGGCGGCGCTGATCGACGGCTATTCCCGGTTTCAGGCCTTCGTCAAAGTCGTGCTGCCGCAGGCGGCCACCGGCATTGCGTCCACCGCCATCTTCTGCCTGATCTTCGCGTGGAACGAATACGCCTTTGCCGTCCTCCTCACCTCTGGCACGGCGCAGACCGCCCCCCCCTTTATCCCCACCATCATCGGGGTCGGCGGGCTCGACTGGCCTGCCATCGCGGCGGCGGCCACGATCTTCCTTCTGCCGATCATGATCTTCACCATTCTGCTGCGCAAACATCTGCTGCGCGGGATCACCTTCGGCGCGGTGCGCAAATGACCCGCCTTCCCGCCCGGGTTTTCTCCGAAAGCGCGCCACTCGACCCGGATTTTTCGCAGAAAAATCGCCGCCACAGGAGCATACGATGAACGCCTTTCTGTCCGGCCTCCTCCGGTTTCGCCGCGGCCCCTGGGAAAACCTTGCCACCGTGCTGATTGCCCTTGGCGTGTTCATGCTGATGCAGCCGTTTGCGATGTGGATGTTCACCTGGTCCTTCGCCGTCACCCTTGTTGGCACCGTCATGTTCATCATCACCAGCCATTTCCCGGAGTAGCGCCTTGGCGGAAATCATCATCAAGGACCTGCGCAAGGAATTCGGTGCCTTCACCGCCGTGCAATCGTCCAGTTTCACCATCCGCGACGGCGAATTCTTCATGCTGCTCGGCCCTTCGGGCTGCGGCAAGACCACCACGCTGCGGATGATCGCAGGACTTGAACTGCCGACCAGCGGCGAGATCTGGATCGACGGCGAAGAGGTCAGCCAGAAACCGGCAAGTCAGCGTGACATTGCCTTCGTGTTCCAGATGTTCGCGCTTTATCCGCACATGAACGTGCGCCGCAATATCAGCTACCCTTTGGTGTCACAGGGTTTTTCCAAGGAAAAGGTGGCCACCAAAGTGGCCGAAGTGGCCCGCATCCTGGGTATCGAAAACATCCTTGACCGCCCCGTGGGGGGCCTGTCCGGCGGCGACCGTCAGCGTGTGGCCCTTGGCCGCGCCATCGTGCGCGACCCAAAGGCGTTCATGATGGATGAACCCCTGGGCGCGCTCGACGCGGAATTCCGCGAACACATGGCCGAAGAACTCCGCGCCCTGCATGACAGGATGCATGCCACCACCGTCTATGTCACCCATGACCAGTTGGAGGCGATGCAGATGGGCGACAAGATCGTCGTGATGAATCACGGCGTGATCGAACAGTTCGGCACGCCGCAGGAAATCTATGACCGCCCGGCCACCTTGTTCGTTGCCGAATTCATCGGATCGCCGCACATGAACTTCCTGCGGTTCGACGGCGCGCTGACCCCCGGCCAATCCAGCGTGACGCTGGGCGACACGACCATCGCCGTGCCGCGCCAGCATGCCGACATGTCAGGCCCGCTTGTGCTGGGCGTGCGGCCTGAACACGTCGTCCTGTCCGACACCGGTGCCTACCGGGGGCAGGTTCTGGCCACCGAATATCTTGGCACCACCCAGATCATTACGCTGGCCACGGCACACGGGCAGGTCAAGGCACGGGTGCCGTCGTCCGGCCCCATTCCAAACGTGGGATCGGCGGTCGGCATGGATTTCAACACCCGCACCATCACGCTGTTTGACGCCGCAACCGGGCAGGCCCAACGCTCCGACATCCACGAAGGGGTCCCCCATGGCTGAGGTTACTCTGTCCAACCTGTCCAAACGCTTTGGCACGACACAGGCCGTCAATGCGATCAACCTGGCCATACCTGACGGGTCTTTCGTCGTGCTTCTGGGGCCAACGGGTGCGGGCAAGACCACGACGCTGCGCCTGATTGCAGGGCTGGAAAAGCCCGATCAGGGCACCGTCACGATCAATGGCCGCGATGTCAGCCGCGAAACCCCGGCGATGCGTGACGTGGCAATGGTGTTTCAGCAATACTCGCTCTACCCGCATCTCACGGTGCGCGACAATCTCGCCTTCCCGCTCCGCTCCCCCATCCTGCGCATGGCCGAGGCTGACATCACCCGCCAGGTCAATCAGGTGGCCGAAGTGCTGCGCATTTCCCACAAGCTGGACAACAAGGCGACCCAACTCTCAGGCGGCGAAATGCAGCGGGTGTCCATCGGCCGCGCCCTTGTCCGCTCTCCCGCGATCTATCTGATGGATGAACCCCTGTCGTCGCTTGACGCCAAACTGCGTGCCGACCTGCGGATCGAACTCAAACGGGTGCAGGCCGACCTTGGGGCCACGCTCCTCTATGTCACCCATGACCAGATCGAGGCGATGACGATGGCCACCCATATCGGTGTTCTGGATGAGGGTCGTCTTGTTCAGGTGGGAAGCCCCCGGGACGTCTATGAAAACCCCGTCAGCGCCACTGTCGCCGCCCGTCTGGGTCTGCCCCGGATCAACCTTCTGCCCGCCGACCTGTTCGGCACGGCACCGCCGGGCGCTGCCACCATCGGCCTGCGTCCCGAACATGTGGAGGTGGGCGCGGGGCAAGAGGCGACTGTCAGGCGCGTCGAACATCTGGGCGATCAGACCCGCCTGCACCTCACCTGCGCCGGGCATGACATCATCACGCTGACCGATCCGCATTCGTCCATCGCACCCGGGTCGACACTGCGGGTTCAGCCCAAAAATCCACTCTGGTTCGATGCCCAGGGTTCCAGACTTCTTTGACGACCCGACTTCCTTGACGACCCGACTTCCTCGACGACCCGACTTCCTCGACGAAAGGCCGAGTGTTCCCATGTCACAGTTCATAAACGCCAAAGAAACCCTGATCACCGAAGCCATCGACGGCACGCTCCGCGCGTCGGGTGGCGCTTTGGCGAGGCTTGACGGCTATCCGCACATCAAGGTGGTCGTGCGCACCGACTGGACGCGCGACCGCGTGGCGCTGGTATCCGGTGGCGGGTCCGGCCACGAACCGGCCCATGCGGGGTTTGTCGGGCGCGGCATGCTGACGGCCGCCGTCTGCGGCGATGTCTTTGCCAGCCCGTCGGTCGATGCCGTTCTGGCGGGAATCCTCGCGGTGACGGGCAAGGCGGGCTGTCTTCTGATCGTCAAGAACTACACTGGTGACCGGCTGAATTTCGGCCTTGCCGCCGAACGGGCGCGCACCTTTGGCCTCAAGGTTTCAATGGTCATTGTCGATGACGACGTGGCCCTGCCCGATCTGCCACAGGCGCGCGGTGTCGCAGGCACCCTGTTCGTGCACAAGATCGCAGGCGCACTTGCCGAAAATGGTGCCGATCTCGACACCGTCACCGCCATGGCACGGCGGGTGATCGCAGGCACCCGCTCCATCGGGATGAGCCTTGATACCTGCACCGTCCCCGGCAGCCCGCGCGAGGCGCGCATCCCCGAGGGCAAGGCCGAACTTGGCCTTGGCATCCACGGCGAACCCGGCGTGGAACAGATGGATTTTACGGGGGCCGCCGATGCGATGGCGCGCATGGTCGCACGCCTTGCCGACAACATGGCCCCCGGCCCGCATGTCGCCCTTCTGAACAATCTTGGCGGCACGACCCCGCTTGAAATGGCGGTCCTTACCGAAGAACTTGCCCGCTCAGCACTGGGAAGCCGGGTTACCCATCTCATTGGCCCGGCGGCTATGATGACCTCGCTCGACATGCGGGGCGTGTCAATCTCCGTGCTGCCTCTGGAAGACGGGTTCGCCCCGGCGCTTGTGGCACCCGTGGCCCCGCACGCCTGGCCCGGTTGCCTGTCGCTTGCCGCGCCGCTGGTGCTGCCGCTGCCCGACGGGCTGACCCCGGTTCCCGCGCTTGCCTCCGATCACGCCGGTCACCGCGCCCTCATCGCCCGCTGCTGCGATATCATGATCGACGCCGAGGCCGCCCTGAACGCGCTTGATGCCAAATCCGGCGATGGTGACACCGGCAGCACCCTTGCCGGGGCCGCCCGCGCGCTCAAAGGCGCGCTTGGCCGAATGCCCTTGGCCGATCTGACACAGCTGTACCGCGCCATCGGGGTCGAACTGTCGCAAACCATGGGCGGGTCGTCAGGCGTGCTTTTGGCCATCTTCTTCACGGCCACCGGCGAAGCCTCGGCTCAGGGCCATGATCTGCAAGGCGCGCTTCTGGCCGGGCTGGACAGGGTGCGGCAGGTGGGCGGCGCAAATCCCGGTGACCGCACGATGATTGATGCGCTGGCCCCGGCGCTCGGCGCGTTCTGTGGTGGCATCACCGCCGCCGCAATCGCCGCCCGCGCCGGTGCCGACGCGACGGCGGCGATGACCAAGGCGCGGGCGGGCCGGTCCGCCTACCTGTCCGAACAAAGCCTGAAGGGCCATGTCGATCCGGGTGCCGAAGCGGTGGCCCGCCTGTTCGAAGGTCTGGCGGCGCGGGCCGCCTGACCCCCCTACTCTGCGACGTGCAGGGCCGGCGGCGGACGGTTGCCCCCGCTTTCCAGATGCTCCAACCGCGCCGCAAGCGATGCAATCGTCCCCTGCTGCTGCGCAATCCGCGCGGCCAGAACCTCGGCCTCCGGTGCCTCGGCTTCTTTCTCCTTTGGCCCAACCACCTTGCGGAAGATCAGCGCGAGCAGGCGCGAAAGATCGTCCATGATCAGAAAGAACGACGGCACGACGACAAGGCTCAGCACAGTCGACACGATGATGCCGCCGATCACGGCAATGGCCATCGGCGCGCGGAACGACCCGCCCTCGCCCACGCCCAGCGCCGATGGCAACATCCCCGCCGACATCGCAATCGACGTCATCACGATGGGCCGCGCGCGTTTGTGCCCGGCCTCCACAATCGCCGAAACCCTGTCCATGCCGCGCGCCCGCATCTCGATCCCGAAATCCACCAGCAGAATGGCGTTCTTCGTGACGATCCCCATGAGCATCAGAATCCCGATCAGCACCGGCATGGAAACGGGCGACGACGTGATGATCAACGCAGCCGCCACCCCGCCAATGGCCAGCGGCAACGAAAACAGGATGGTGAACGGCTGGATCACCGACCGGAACAGCAGGATCAGCACGGCCAGCACAAGCATCAACCCCATCACCATGGCGTTGACGAAACTGCCCACCAACTCGCCCTGAATCTCCGCGTCGCCCGCCGCCGCCACCCGCACCGATGGCGGCAGGGTAACACTTTCGACGATTTCGTTGAATCGCGCCGTTGACGTGTCCAACGCCACACCCACCGGCAGGCTGGCCCCGATGGTCGCGCGCCGCTCGCGGTTCAGACGGTCAACGGTGGCCGGCCCTTCCGCAATCACGATATCCGCCACAGCCGACAACGGCACCGTGGCCCCCGTGGCGGTGGTGATCTTCAAAGATCCGATCCGCGCCAGATTTTCGCGCGACGCATCGTCCAGCCGCACCCGCACCGGGATCAGCCGGTTGTCGATCGACAGTTTTGCCAGCGCCGCATCCACGTCGCCAATTGTCGCCACCCGAACCACACCGGCAATCTGCTGTGTCGTGATGCCCAGACGCGCCGCCTGATCCTGCCGGGGCGTGATCTGGATCTCCGGTCGCGGCAACGCACCTTCGGATGCCACGTTGGCCAGCAACGGATCACCCGACAGCGCCTCTTCCAAAAGCTGCACGGCGCGGTTCAGGTCGGCCTCGTTCGACGACAGGATGGAAAAGCTGATGTCGCGTTCGCCCCGGTCGTTCAGTTTGAACGCCCGCACATCGGGAATGTCCTTCAGCCGCTCAAAGATTTCGGCCTCGATCTCGTTCTGCGGACGGATGCGGCCATCGGCGGCAGCCTCGGGCAACATGCCGCCGATCAGCGGAAGTTGCTGCCCCAAGTCCGAAAACTTCCGCGCAAACCCGTTGTCGAGCCGGTCAAGAATAACCGACACGCTGGCACGCCGAATGTCGACGTCGCCGGTTGGTGACGCCCCGCCCACGACCAGCACGCTTTTCACGCCGTCCACGCCTTCAATCGCGCGGCGCATCGCGTCCGTCGTGATATCAGTCTGTTCCAGCGTCGACCCCGGCGGCAGTTCCACCGAAATGGCCACGCGGCTCACGTCTTCCGGCGGGAACAGGCTGCCCGGCACGCGCATCATCATGATGACCGAAAAGATCACCACAACCACAGCCACAACCAGCGTCAGGTAATAGTTCGGGAACTTGAACCGCACCCCCGGCAGTTTCCAGCTTTTGGTCGTGGCCTTCACCACCCGCATATAGCCGCGCATGAACGGCCCGTCCTCGACGTGTTCTTCCTCGGCATCCTTGGCCCGCATCAGATAGGCCGCCATCATCGGCGTGATCAGACGCGCCACCAAAAGCGAGAACAGCACCGCAATCGCCACTGTCATCCCGAATTGTCGGAAATACTGCCCGGGAATGCCGGGCATGAAACTGACCGGCACAAACACCGCGACGATCGTGAACGTGGTTGCAATCACCGCAAGGCCGATTTCATCCGCCGCCTCGATTGCGGCACGGTAGGGGGTTTTCCCCATCCTGATATGTCGTGCGATGTTCTCGATCTCCACAATCGCATCGTCGACAAGGATCCCCGTCGCCAGCGTGATCGCAAGGAATGACACGAGGTTGAGCGAGAACCCAAGCATGTCCATCACCCAGAACGTCGGCACCGCCGACAAGGGCAGGGCCACGGCGGTAATCAGCGTCGCGCGCCAGTTCTTCAGGAAGGCAAGCACCACCAGAATGGCCAGCAAAGCGCCTTCCAGCAGCGTATCGATGGCCGCTTCATAGTTGCCATAGGTATAAAACACCGTGTCGTCGATCATCGTGATGCCGACGTCCGGGTTCGCCTCGCGCACTTCGGCCAGTGCTGCATTGGTCGTTTCCGCAACGCTGACTTCGGACGCGCCCTTGGCGCGGAACACCGAAAACGTCACCACCTGATCGCCATTGTACCGGCTGAACGACCGCAATTCTTCATAAGTGTCGACGATCTGCCCCAGTTCCGCCAGCCGCACAAACCGCCCCGAAGGCAGGGCAATGGACGTGGTGGACAACTGCTCGACCGTGTCCTGATCGCCCAGCGTGCGGATCGCCTGTTCGCCCGAACCGATCTCTGACCGGCCCGAACCAATATCCGCATTCGTCAGGCGCAACTGCTGGCTCACGGCCTGTGCCGTGATGCCGAAACTGTCCAGTTTCACCGGATCAAGTTCGATCCGGATTTCCCGCTCTGCCCCACCGTACCGGTCCACCCGTCCAATGCCCGGACGGCCCTGCAAGGCGCGCGTGATGGTGTCGTCCACGAACCATGACACTTCTTCGATGGTCATGTTGGGGGCGGTCACGGCAAAGCTCATGATCGCCTGCCCCTCCACGTCGATCCGCGTGACGATGGGCGATTCGATGTCACCGGGCAGATCGCCCCGGATCTGGTCGATGGCGTCCTTTACGTCCTGAACGGCCTTTTCTGTCGGCACTTCCATGCGGAATTCGATGGCCGTCGTCGACACGCCATCGTTCACACTTGACGACACGTTCTTGACGCCGGTGATGCCGGCCACGGCATCTTCGATTTCCTTGGTGACCTGACTTTCCATTTCGGCAGGGGCAGCGCCCACCTGCGCCACCGTCACCGCAACCAGCGGCACGTCAATGTTTGGAAAGCGGGTGATCGGCAGCGCGTTGAAACTTTGCCAGCCCAGAACCATGAGCATGAAAAACGCAAGAAGCGGGGCAACGGGGTTGCGGATGGACCAGGCGGAAAAGTTCATGATGATCCCCTCAATTCGTGCTGGCTTCGGCGGGAATCGGGTTGATCTGATCCCCGTCGCGCACAAAAGCGCCCG
This sequence comes from Gemmobacter sp., assembly GCA_031425195.1. Taxonomy (GTDB): domain Bacteria; phylum Pseudomonadota; class Alphaproteobacteria; order Rhodobacterales; family Rhodobacteraceae; genus JANPIX01. The sequence goes on from JANPIX010000009.1 coordinate 221,608, forward strand.
CCTTGGTTACGACTGTATCGCCCTCGGTCAGTCCCATGACGACCTCGACAAAGCCGCCATCGCGGATGCCGGTCTTGACGTCAGTGCGGGTGACATGCCCGTCCACCACCTTCATCACGGTTGCCCCGCTCGGGCTCGACGACACCGCCGTCACCGGAATGGAAAGCGCCACATGCTCGGCCACCAGAATGCGCGCCTCGGCGAACATGCCGCTGCGAACCTTGTCCGACTGCGCAATCTCGATCCGTGCGGTGCCCAGACGCGTGGTCTGGTCGATCTGCGGCTCCACCAGACGAACCTTGCCCGCCAGCGCGTCCTGACTGCCCACGGCCACGATATCAACTGCCTGCCCCGGGGCCACGCGGGTCAGATCCCGCTCGGCCACATCGGCGCGCAGTTCCAGCGCCGCGTCGCGCACGATCACGAACATCGGCTGTGCTGCCGATGTCGCGATGCCGCCAACCAGTGCATTCCGCTCCACAATCTCGCCCGATACGGGGGCCACAACCTCGGTCCGCTTCAGGTTCAGTTCGATATTGGCCAGTTGCGCCTCGGCAAGCGACAGTTGCGCCTTTGCCGCGACAAGCGATTGTCTGGCCACCGTCACCCGCGCATTGGCCGACACCGCATTCGCCCGCGCCGTATCGGCTGCGGCCTGCGATGACGCGCCCTGCGCCTTCAACTGCGCCGTCCGTTCGTTGACGCGGGTCGCCTCGTCAGACGCGGCCTGCGCCTCCAGAACCTGCGCCTCGGCCTGCGCAATCGTGGCGCGGGCGGATTCAAGCGATGCGACATACTGGCTTTTCTGCAGTTCAAGTGTGGACAGCGACAGCCGCGCCAGAACCTGCCCCGCCTTGACCATATCCCCCACCTCGGCCTCCAGCGTTTCAATCGGCTGCCCTTCGACAAGCGGTTGAACCTGCACTTCCTCCACCGCCCCGATCAGCCCGGACGCCAGAACGACATCGCGCAGATCGCGCATTTCAACAGGGGAAACCGTGATCGCAGGCAGGGCCGCCAAGGTTTCGGCAGGTGCAGCATCCTCTTGGGCCAACAGCGGAACGGGGGCCATCAGGGCAAGGGTCAACAGGGGAACAAGCGCACGCATCGGATCAGCCTTTCACAGCACTGTCTGCAATTTCGGATAATACGCCGTCGATCGCCCGCAGGATCATTTGCTGCAGGGCGTTTTCATCGGCATCGGGAATTTTGAATGACGTTGCCGCAGATTTGACCAACATCATGATGAATGTCACATGAACGCTGAACTCTTGAGCGGCCACCGCGTCGGATTTACCCGTCGCCCGGGCGAACACGGCAAGAAGGAAGCGGCAGATTTCCTGTTCCATCCGCATCGTCGCCGCCGCGATTTCAGGCTTGCGAAAGGCCGCAGCACTCATCTCGGCCCACAACGGCCCGTCGTCGCCGCACAACCCGTTTGTGACCCGGTCAACCAGTTTGGCCCGCACGGCAACCAATTGATCCGGCGCATCCATGATTTCGGAAAAATCCGCCGCAACCTCGTTCAGGTCGCGGTTCACGATGGCCTCCACGATGGCGGCCTTCGACGGGAAATAGCGATAGAAGTTACCCACACTCATCCCCGCCGCCCGCGCCAGATCCTGCATCGACGCACCGTCAAAACCCTTTTCAGCAAAGACACCGCGAATGCTTTGCAGGATTTCGTCGCTGCGAAGATCGTGGGGTGGGACGGGCAACTGCATGTCTGACTTTCCGGTGGCGCTTGCGGCGCAATGCTGCGCTGCGGCGCGAATGAACATTCATTCATTTAGCAAGCGCCACGAAAAAGTCAACTGCCCTGTTTCAGGGGGCTCTCAAACCAACGCAAAAATGGCAAAGAATCCGTCAGGCGATCTGCAATCCCAGCATGTCACGCGCCTGCCTCCAGGTCGCCGCGGGCCGTTCATACCGGTCGCACAGATCGACAACCCGGCGCACCAGCGCGGCATTCGAAGGCGCAAGCGTCTCGCGGTCGATCCGAAGGTTGTCCTCCAGCCCCGTGCGCGTATGGCCCCCCGCCGCCACGCACCATTCGTTCACCTCGATCTGGTGCCGCCCGATGCCCGCCGCGCACCATTCCGAACCCGGGGCCAGCCGGTTCACGGTTTTCACATAGTAATCAAACACATCCCGGTCTGCGGGCATGGCATTCTTAACCCCGAACACGAACTGGATATACAGCGGCACCGCCAGCCGGCCATCCCGCGCCATCGCCACGGCCTGATGGATATGGCTCAGATCGAACGCCTCGATTTCCGGTTTGACATTGTAGGTCTGCATTTCCGACGCCAGCCAATCCACCAGATCCGGCGCGTTTTCATACACCCGCGTGGGAAAGTTGTTGGACCCGACCGTCAGGCTTGCCATATCGGGGCGCAGCGGCAACATGCCGCCCCTCTCGCGCCCCGCCCCTGACCGGCCGCCTGTCGAAAACTGCACGATCAGGCCCGGGCAGTGCGTGCGCAGCCCTTCCAGCAACCGCCCGAAACGGTCGGGGTCCGATGTCGGCGTCTGATCGTCGTTGCGCACATGACAATGCGCGATGGTCGCCCCCGCCTCGAACGCCGCCTGCGTGCTTTCCACCTGTTCGGAAATCGTAATCGGCACCGCCGGATTATGTTCCTTGCGCGGCAACGACCCGGTGATCGCCACACAGATGATGCACGGCTTGGTCATTTCCCTTCGCCCACGCGGCTCAGCACGAAATCGAACTGCAGGTCAAGGAACGGCCCGTCAAACCCCGACCCGGCTTCGGTCACCGGATTGAACTTGGCCATCAGACTTTGCTTGACGCCGAAAACCGCATCCGAATGGATATAGGGATCGTCCGGGTCAAAGATATGCGTGACCAGCGTATCAAACCCTTCGGCCGACACGATATAATGCAGATGCGCCGGGCGGAACGGATGCCGCCCCAGCCCCGCCAGCAGTTTGCCCACCGGCCCGTCATCGGGAATAGGATAGAACTTCGGTTTCACCCCGCGAAAATGATACCCCCCGTCCGCCCCCGTCCGAAACACGCCGCGCAGGTTGAAATCGGGCTGGATGCCCTTTTGCTGCACATCATAGAACCCTTCGTCATTGGCCTGCCAGACGTCGATCTTGGCATTCGCAATGGGCTTGCCCGCCGTATCCAGAATGCGCCCCCGCACCCGCATCGGCTCGCCCTTCTGGTCCAGACAGATGTTCGCCCCCATCGGCAATTCCGGCGCATCATCCACATGGAACGGCCCCAGCACCGTCGATTCGCTCGCACCCGAAGGTTTGCGGTTGTTGATCGCATCGACCAGCATCGACACGCCCAGCACGTCGGACAACAGGATGAATTCCTGCCGCCATTCGTTGCACATGTGGCCGGTGTCCGTCAGGAACATGATCGCCTTGAACCATTCGTCCTGCGTCGGTTCGATCTCTTTCACCGCCTCGTGCAGCTTGCGGGTGATGACCTCCATCACCGCAGCCAACCGCGCGTCTCCGGCATTGCGGTTGCGCCCCGTGACCACGGCCACGGAATCCGCCTCGGTGAAATAGCCCTTTTCGTGATCTTCAAGCATCATGCACCTTCACAAGCCAAGGATGGACGTCAGAACCCGGCGCAATTCGGCCTGCGCGTCGGCGGACAACCCGGCGCTCCGCCAGGCCACATGCTGATCGGGCCGCACCAGCACGCACCCCGCATCGCCGATTTCGCGCGCTCGCGCCCAGTCACCGGTATGGTCTTCCAACGCGCGGCGCGGGCCGATCACATGCGTCCGGATGGGAAGGTTCATCTGCGTGGCAAGACTTTGCGCCGCCGCCACCCAGGCATCGCCCCCGATGCCAGTGATCAGGGTGAACTGCCCGCCCCCGGTGATATCCAGCGTTGAATGCTTCTGTCCCGCCTTGTCAAACAGCCACACATGGGGAAGCCGTGCGCCGGGCCAGGTGGTCGGCTGATAATGCAACTCCATATCGCGGTCAGCCGCCGGTTCCGGTTGGCCGTCTGTCACGACCGCACCAGACCGGTACCGCTGGTTCATTTCCACCCCATGGCAATCGAACTCGTATTTCTTGAATTCGATCGCCCGCCGCAACGCCTCGCGCTGCTGTTCCGCTGCCGGTGTCGCGTCGCACCGCGCATCCATGTTGCGCCGGATCTTGTCATGATCCACCCCACCATCCATCCCCAGCGCCTCGAAGATCGGGCCGAATTCCGCGATGGACTGGTTCGCCCGCGTCACGATCTGCCGCGCCACCGGCGCACGCTCCGCCGAATAGCTGTCCAGAAGAGATGGGCCCGCTTGTCCTTTTACAACGGCGGCCAGCTTCCATGCCAGGTTGAACCCGTCCTGAATTGACGTATTCGAACCCAGCCCGTTAGACGGCGGATGCCGGTGCGCGGCGTCGCCCATGATGAACACGCGGTCTTTCTGCATATGCGTGGCAAAGCAGTTGTTCACTGTCCACACATTCGCGCCCAGAAGTTCGATCTCCAGTTCCGGGTCGCCCACCAACTGCCGCGCCACCTGTGTCGCCATGGCCGCATCCACCACCGGGGCGGGCTGGTTGATGTCGTATCCCCACACGATCAGCCATTCGTTCCAGGGCCGCACCATCCGCACGAGCCCCATCCCGATGCCGCCCACATCAGCCCCGGGCTGCATCACCCAGTACAGAACCGACGGGCGGTGGGCCACATACTTGGACAGATCGGCGCGAAAGGTGATGTTCATCGACCCGCCGACCGCCATCTTGCCCTCGAACGGCAGGCCAAGGTGTTCCGCCACCAGACTGTTGCCGCCATCCGCGCCCACAAGGTATTTCGACCGGATCACCACATCCTTGCCGGTCAGCCGGTCGCGGCAAGTTGTTGTGACGCCATCCGCATCCTGAACATGGCTCACATATTCCGTGCTCATCCGCGCCTGTGCCCCGCGCGCGCAGGCCGTCTTGAACAGGATCGGTTCCATGAAGGTCTGCGGCAGGTCGTTCATCCGGGTCGGCGAAGACAACAGGTGTTCCGCCTGGCTCAACGGATGGTTGCCCCAGCTTTTCATCCGGCCCAGTTCTTCGCCCGCAAGGCTTTCGCAGAACACGTTCTCGCCCATCAACTCCTGCGGCGCCGCGTGCATATAGGCTTCGGCCTCCACGTCCTGCCCCAGATCACGCAACACCTCCATCGTGCGCTGGTTGGTGATATGCGCCCGCGGCGTATGCGCAAGCCAGCGATAGCGGTTCACCGCCATCACCTCGACGCCGTAAGTCGCAAGCAAAGCCGCCGTCGCACTGCCCGCAGGGCCGGTGCCGATGATCAGCACATCCGTCGTGATATCCACCATGCTCAGCGATCCTCCTCGATCGTGGTCAGAACCAGTCGCCGCTGGACCGGAAACAATTGTATGCCCGTGCGCGCCGCAAACAGCCCCCACAAACCCTTTGGCGCGAACAGCATCACCGTGATGCCAAGCAGGCCCAGCGCCATGAAATACCAACTTCCATAGTCGGCAAACAACGACTGCAGCACGTAAAAGACGATGACCCCGACAATCGGCCCCTCAATCGTGCCGATGCCCCCGATCACGACTATGAAGATGATCAGCGCCGTCCAGTCCGTAACGTTGAACGCCGCATTGGGCGAAATCTGCGCCTTCTGCACATAGATCAGCGCGCCAACCAGCCCCGTCCCAAAAGCGGCCAGCAGAAACACCCGCCACTTGATCGCCCCCGCATCCACCCCCACGGATCGCGCCGCATCAGTGTTGTCCCGCACCGCCGCCAACGCCAGCCCCTGCCGGTTGCGCATCAGCACATAGATCGCCGCAATCGTGCCCACGGCCAACAGCAACGCCACCCAATAGGCCAGAATATCCCGCGCCGCCGCATCGCGCACACCGAACAACCCGGCTACCTGCGCCACGCCCAGAATGTCGCTTGTCACCTCGCGCGGCAGGCTGGTTCCGGTGCCGCCCCCCAGCACCTTCCACTGCGCCACCAAAAGCCGCGCCACCTCGGCGATCACCCAGGTGCCGATGGCGAAATAGGCCCCCGCCAGCCGGAACGCAAAGAACGCGGTTGGCACTGCCAGCACAACCGCCGCCACCCCGCCCAGCAGAATGGCGGGCATCGGGTCCCACCCCCACAGCAAGACCCCCGCAAACATCGCATAGGCCCCGATCCCGACAAAGGCCTGTTGCCCCACCGATACCAGCCCCGCCGATCCCGCAAGCAGGTTCCACAACTGCGCCAGCGTCAGCATAGTCAGGATCATGAACAGGTCCTGCACCAGACTGCGCGACGCAAACGCCGGTAACACGATGGCCACCGCAATCAGCACCAAAGCCACAACGCCCGCGATGCTTCCCGCCCGCGTGCGGGTCTGAACACGGTAGCCCATCAGTCCACCGCCCGTGGGAAAAGCCCGCGCGGCCGGATCAGCAACACCACCAGAAACACAAGATGCCCCGCCAAGATCTGCCATTCCGGGTTGATCGCCGCCCCGAAGGTCTGCGCCACGCCGATGATGATCCCCCCGGCCAGCGTGCCCCACAGGCTGCCCAGCCCGCCGATGATCACCGCCTCGAACGCATAGATCAGTCGCGCAGGGCCAATCGATGGGTCAAAATTCGCCCGCATCCCAAGGTACAGTGCCGCAATCGTCACCACCACCATCGCAAGTCCCGTGGCCAGCGCGAACACATCCGCAGGCTTGATGCCCATCAGGCTCGCCGTCACCGGATCATCCGACACCGCCCGGAACGCGCGGCCCGTGGCTGTGCGGTAGAAAATCCAGTTCAGCGCCATGATCACGATCAGCGCCGACGCAAAGGTCAACAGCGGCATGATCCCCACCGTCACCACCCCCAGATCCACCGACGCGCTTTCCAGCGCCCCCGCAGGCACCCGGCGACTGTCCGCACTGAACCCCTCCAGCATGGCATTCTGCAGCGCGACCGAAAGACCAAAGGTCACAAGCAGCGGCGGCAGGATATCCTTGCCCAAGGTCCGGTTCAGCACATATCGCTGCAGCGCCCAGCCAAAGGCGAACATCACGGGCGCAGCCAGCAATGCCGCCACAAACGGGTTCAATCCCAACAGCGTCACCGCCATCAGGATCAGGAACGCCGCACAGACGATCAGATCGCCATGCGCCAGATTGACGAGCCGCATCACCCCGAACACCAGGCTCAGCCCCGCCGCGAACAGTGCGTAAAGCCCGCCCAGCAGCACCCCCTGCACCAATGTATCAATCCAGATCATGCCCCTGCCCCCGGCCTGCAGCCACACCCGCCCACACCCCTCATGCCGCCGCTCCGAAATAGGCGGTGTGAATGGCTTCACGACTCACCTCTGATGGTCGCCCCGTCAGGGTCACGCGCCCCTCCATCATGCAATACACCCGGTCCGCCACCCACAGCGCCTGCCCGATGTCCTGCTCCACAATGACAAGGCTTGCCCCCGCCGCCTTGATACGCGGCACGGCGGCATAGATGTCCTTAATGACAACCGGTGCCAGCCCAAGGCTGATTTCATCGCACAGCAACAGATCCGGGTTGGACATCAGCGCCCGCCCGATGGCCACCATCTGCTGCTGACCGCCTGACAGCGCAGTGCCCGGATTGCCCCGCCGTTCGCGCAAGATGGGGAACAATTCGTAAACGGCGTCAAGCGTCCAGACCCCGCCTGTCTGCCGTTCCTGCCCGCCGATCAGCAGGTTTTCCTCGACCGACAGCGACGGAAACAGCTTTCGCCCCTCGGGCACCATCGCAATGCCGCGCTTCATCACGGCGTCGGCGGGCAGCGCGCCGATCCCTTCGCCCTTCCAAAGCACCTGAGCCGCAGCCGACCGCAACACCCCGGTGATCGCCCGCAACAGCGTGGTCTTGCCCGCACCGTTGGCCCCGATGATCGCCACGGTTTCCCCGGCTTCCACCCGGATATCCACTCCGAACAGCGCCTGAAAATCCCCATACCGCGCCGTCAGCCCGCGCGTTTCCAAAAGCGCCGTCATACCTCGATCCCCAGATAGATCTCGCGCACCTCTTTCGACGCCATGATCTCCTGCGGCGCGCCCAGCCCGATCACCCGCCCGAACTCGAGCACCAGAATCCGCTCCACCACCGATGTCAGGGCATGCAGCACATGTTCGATCCACACGATCGTCGTGCCCGCCGCATGAATGTTGCGGATCGTCGCGACAAGCGCCTGACATTCCCCTTCGGTCAACCCGCCCGCAATCTCGTCCAGCAGCAACAGCTTTGGCCCGGTCGCCATCGCCCGTGCCAGTTCCAGACGCTTGCGCTCCAACAGGGACAGGCCCCCGGCAGTGGTGTTGGCGCGGCGCATCAGTCCGGTCTGTTCCAGAATGTCGGCGCAGATGTCCGTCACCTCCCGCTCCGCCAGACCCCGGCCAAAGGCAGCGGCCACCACCAGATTTTCAAACACCGTCAGCCCGTCAAACGGCTGCGGAATCTGGAAACTGCGCCCCACCCCGGCCTTCACCCGTGCCATCGCGGGCTGCCGCGTCACGTCCTGACCCAGAAACACAACACTGCCCGCATCGGCCTGAATGTTCCCGGTAATCAGGTTGAACAGGGTCGATTTCCCCGCCCCGTTCGGCCCGATGATCCCCAGCGCCTCGCCCGCGGGCACGTCAAAGCTCACGTCATCGGTCACCTTCAAGGCGCCGAAACTTTTGGAGACGTTCCGCAAACTCAGGATCGGGGTCATCATCATCCTTCCGAAAACCCCGGCAAGTGCAGCACACCCGTCGGGGGATGGGTCTTGCCCGGCCCCGCATCGGGGGCCGGGGTGAAAATCAGGCCAGCGCTTCCATCGTGCCGCCCGTGGGAATGTTCGGCGCGGTCTTGTTGTCCACGACCACCAGATCGAACGTCCCGTCGTCCTTGCGCCGCCACTGCCCGCCCACCAGCGGTGTCTTGCAGACGTTGGTCGCGGCAAAGGGTGGCAGACCCGCGCCGTCGAACACAACCTTGCCCACCATCGTGTCCAGATTGGTCGCGGCAATCGCCGCAGCCACGGCATCGGCATCGGTCACGTCACTGACGCGGCCCATGACGTTCGCCGAAATCTCGAACAGCGAATGGATGAACCCGATGGGCTGGGTCCAAGGACGCCCGGATTTCGCGGTGAAATCCGCCGCCAGATCGGCCGCCGACTGCCCGGTCAGCGAAGACGAGAATGGATGCGTCGGCGACCACCAGACTTCGGACGAAAGGTTGTGCCCGGCCTCGCCCAGCGCTTCCACCGATTGCGGGAACAGGATGGCCTTGGCCACAGTCGCGGCCTTGGGGTTAAACCCCTGCTGTTTCGCCTGATTCCAGAACGTCGTGAAATCCGGCGGAATGACAACGCCCGTCACGATTTCCGCATTCGCCGCCTTGAACGCGTTGATCTGCGCGCTGAAGTCGTCCGACAGGTTCTGATACCGGCCCGGATCGGTCAACTGGAACCCTGCCGCAGCAAAACCAGGCCCGACGCCCACATTCGGATCGCCCCAGGCGTTGCCGTCGGCGTCGTTCGGGAACAGGCCGCCCACCATCTTGTTGGTGTCCAACTGGCCCCACATGTTGGTGAACACCGCGATCACATCTTCCAGCCCCCAGAAATAGTGGAAGGCAAAGTTGAACGGCTTCCAGCTTGCCGGGTCGGCGGGGTTGCCCTGTTGCCCGATGAACCACGGCTGCCAGGGTGCCTTGGTCGACAGAACGGGCATCCCTTCCGCTTCGCAGGTGGTGGCCACCGGATTCGTCGTTTCCGGGGTCGATGCGACGATCATCATGTTGATCTCGTCGTCGACGATCAGTTCCTTGGCGACTTCAGCCGCCCGGTTCGGGTTGGACTGGCTGTCCTTGACGATCACCTCAAAGTTGCGGCCCGCCTCGGTCGCAAGGAACGCCTCGATGTTATAGGCGTCGCTTTCGGCAAACCCGGCCAGCGGCCCCGATTGCGGGCTGACATAGCCCAGCCTGATCTTTGCGCCCTGCGCAATCGCCGGGGCCGCAAGGCCCGACGCCGCCACCGTCAAACCCGTGGCGGCGCTTGTCTTCAGAAATCTGCGTCTGGATATCATGGTCGTTCCTCCCGTCGTTTCTTGGTTCATGGTCTGGTCAGGCTTGCGTCAACTGTCCGGACGGCGTCCCTCAAACGCCGCCTGCAACAAGTTCCGGATGTCGTCACGCCCAAACGGGCGCGGGTTGGCATAGGGGTTGCGCACGGCAATATCCGCCGCGCGGTCAAGATCGGCCTCCGTCAGCCCCAGATCGCGCAGCCGCATCGGTGCCCCGACGGATGCCGCAAAATCCCACAGCCCCGCCCCCGGCGGCCCGCCGAACACCTGCGCCACCGGGGCCAGAAGGTCGGGCACAGCCACGGCATTGAAGGCCGTCGTGTGCGGCAACAGGATTGCATGGGTTTCGGCATGGGGCGTGTTGAAGGATCCGCCCAGAACATGCGCCAGCTTGTGATGCAGCGCCATGCTCACATAACCCAGCGCCGTCGAACAGCACCACGCCGCATACAGCGCCTCGGCCCGCGCCTCCCGGTCGGTCGGCTCGGACTGCAAGCGGGGAAGGCTGTCGCGGAAAGCAGGCAGCGCGTCCCGGCACATCAGTTCGATCACCGGGCTGCGGTCGGGCGCATAAAGCGCCTCCATCGCATGGGCGATGGCATTCATCGCCGACGTCACTGTCATGGCAAAGGGCAGTGTCAGCGTCAGGTCCACGTCATAGACGACCGTTTCGGGCCGGATCGACGGATCCCGCCGCGTGGTCTTTTCGCCGCCCGCCGTCTCACCCAGAATATCGGTCATTTCAGATCCGGCATAGGTTGTGGGGATCACCACCTGATCCGCCCCGGTGCGCGTGGCAATCGCCTTGCCCAGCCCCGTCGTCGATCCGCCACCCAGACTGACCACGCAGTCCGCACCGCTGGCGCGGAACGCGTCAATCGCGGCATCAGTCACCTCCACCGGCGTATGCATCACCGCCCCCGCGAACACCCCCGCCGCCAGCGGACCAAGCTGTGCGGCAAGACGATCGGCATCATCCTTCTGATGCGGCGTCGACAGCACAAGCGCGCGGCTGTGACCCAGCCGCCCCACCTCGTCCCCGACTTGCGCAATCGTGCCCGCGCCAAACACGACGCGCGTGGTCAGGGCCGGGTGGGTAAATTCACGGATCATCGCGGCGTCCCCATCGTGACCGAGCGGCCCGAGGCCAGATCGCCCAGAATACTGTCAAGCATCGCCAGTTCCGGCGCTGATACCACATGCGCGCGGCCCGGAAACAGATCGGCCCGCAGCATGGCCCCCATGCGCCCGAATTCCCCCACCGCATCGGCAAAGGCCGCCACCGGGATCCACGGGTCCGCATCCCCGCCTGTCAGATAAACCGGCAGCCCCGCCAAGGCCACGGCAGGCCGCGCATCCGCTACTACGCCCACCCGGCACCCGGTAAAGGCGACAAGCGCCTGCGCCGCCGCCCCCCGCGCCACATGCTCGATCGACAGACAAGCCCCCTGACTGAACCCCGCGAGCATCAGTGGCCGCCCCGCGACAGCCGCCCGCGCCACATCCATCGCCTGCCCCAACTGCATCAAAGACTGCCCCAACTGATCGCGCGTGAGCGGCGTCAGCGGGTCAACCGCCCGCGCCGTATACCACGATTTCCCCGCCGCCCGTGGCAGCGCGAAGGCCACCCCCGCCACCGTCAGATGCCGGATGATGGCCTCGTCCATATCCTCGGGTGTCTGGCCCCGTCCGTGCACCAGCACGCACAGCGCCAGCGCCGCGTCCAGTTCACAACCGCGCCACACCAGATCACCCAAGGCCGACATCAGAACGTTGCCGGTTCCAGACCGCGCACCATTTCGTCGCGCCGATCTTCAAACCACGGCGGGAACACCAGCGTCTCGCCCGTGTGTCCTGCCGGTTCGTCCTTGGTCCAGCCTTCGGGCGTCGTCCAGGCAATCTCGAACAGTGCCCCGCCAGGCGACCGCACATACATCGACTTGAAATAGTTGCGGTCCTTCTGCTCGCTCACGTCGGTGAACCCCATCCCCTCAAGCTGCGCCTTCAGCTTGATCTGGTTTTCCTCGTTCCCGGTGTTCAGCGCCAGGTGATGGATCGTCCCCCCGGCCAGCATCCATGTTCCCTGCTTGCTCGTGTTGTCCAGCAGCACCTCCACCACCGAATGCGGGCCCAGATTGTCGGGCACCGAATACATCAGCCCCTCGTCCGACTTTGCCTCCAGCTTCAGTTCCATGCCGCCCATCAGGAATTCGTCCATCGACGACAGATCGTAAACCGCAACCCCGCCGCCATAGATGCCGCGAATGCCGGTCTGCGCCGTTACTCCCTGCGCCTCGTTCACGATCACGGGGCGCGTGTCGGCGGGATTTTCCACCAGTTCATGCGCAATCCCGCAGGGATGCGCGAACAGCACGCGGGTCAGGCCAAAGCGGCTTCCCTTCGTCGCGGGCACACCATGCTTGTTCAGACGGTCCACCCAGAAATCGGCGGCACCCACAGGAATGCTCTGCATGATGGTGCGCGACTGATTGGTGCCGCGACGGCCATAGATGCCCGGCTTCTTGAACGGGAAAGTGGTGATGATCGTGGACGCATCGCCGTTCTTCGATCCGTAATACAGATGATAGACCGGCACCGTGCCATCGAACAGAACCGTCCGCTTGACCGAATACAGGCCAAGCGTCCGGGTATAGAAATCATAGTCTTCCTGCGCACCGTCGGTGCTCATGGTCAGGTGATGATAGCCGCTCACGAATGCCATGTCGTTTCCCCCTTTTGTTATGGTTTGCTGCGCCGGTTCCGCGGCACGACGGCCGCGGGAACCAGCACGAATTCAACGTTCAGTCTGCGGCCCGCGTCAGGGCCGGGCACCACCGCGAAATCCGCCAGCAGTTCGGGCTTGACCCCGAACAGCGCGTCATGCCCGATCGCCGGGTCTTCGCGGTCAAACACATGCGTGGTCAGCACGTCATGGCCCTCTGCCGTCACCCGGAAATGCACATGCGCCGGACGCTCAAGACACAGGCCAAGTGCGGTCATCAACTGGCCCACCGGCCCATCGCTGGGCAGGGCATAACCCTTTGGCATGACCGTCATGAAATGGAACCGCCCGTCGGCATCGGCCCGGAACCGCCCGCGCAGATTGAACTCGGGCTGGTGATCCGGCTCCTGATTTTCGTAAAGCCCCTCGAAATTCGCGTGCCACACCTCGACCATCGCCCCCGCGACCCCGGACCCGTCCAAAGACAGAACCCGCCCCGTGACCGACAAGGGCTGCCCCCGCCCATCGCGCGACAGATTGGCCCCCAGAGGCAGGTCAGGCGCATCGGGCCGGTAAAACGGGCCCGGCAGGCTGTTGGGCGTGGCCCCCTCGGGCCGAGCACAATTCAGATCCTCGACCAAAGTGGACACGCCGATCACATCGGCGAGCAAAACCCACTCCTGCCGCCGCGCATGGGCGCTGTGACCAACATCCGTCAGGAAATCGAGAACGGCTTTCAACTCGTCCGCCGTGGGCCGCAGTTCTGCAATCGCACTGTGCAGATGCCCGACAAGCGTCAGCAACCCCTGCGCGGGACGCTGCGCCGTCACATCGCCCAGCCGGTTGGCCAGATCGTGCAAGGGTGATCCCGCTGTATGACTGGATTGCGCTCCGTCCATTCCGCCTGGGGCCTCCCCTCCCCGTGGGTTTACCTTAGCGGCGATTTCAGGCCCGTTGATCATTTGTGCGCAGGTCATTATAGCATTGTGGTATGAAGCTGAACGAACGCCACCTGATCCAGCTTGCCGCCGTGCTTGATGCGGGCGGCGTCACCGAAGGTGCGGCGCATCTGGGTCTGACCCAACCCGCCGTCAGCCGGTCGCTTGCCATGCTGGAGGCGCGGGTGGGCGAGCCTTTGTTCATCAAGGGCAAACGTCCGCTTCAGGCCACAACCCTGGGCCAGCAACTCGCCGCCCATGGCCGCATCATCCTTGCAGCCTCGCGTCAGGCCTCGGACGCGGTTCAGGGGTTCCTGCGCGGCACCAAGGGCACGGTGCGCGTGGGCGGCGTGCCGTTCTTCATGGATGCCATGATCAGCCGCATGATCGCCGATTTCCAGAACACCGAACCCGACATTTCTGTCCATCAAAGCTATGGCAACCTGCCCGAACTTTCCGCCGCTCTCGACAGTGACCAGATCGATATCGGCATCGTGCCCATGGGTCTGTTCGATGCCGCTCCGGGGTTTGAATTCACCGAAATCCTGCCCGGCCGCAACATCGTGGCCTGCCGCGCGGGCCATCCGCTGCTGCGCAAGCCCCGCCTGCAAACCTCTGATCTCATCGACTACCCCTGGGTCGCCCCGCTGCCCGGTTCGCCCCTGATGTCAGACCTTCATGCCATCCTTCTGACCATCGGCATGTCCGAACTCAACATCCGCTATTCCGGCGGATCCCTGATGAGCGTGATCAACTACATGGCCGAATCCGGCGCGCTTGCGGTGCTGCCCCATTCCGTCGTGTTTGCGCAGCGGCGCGAAAACCGTATTGCAGTGCTGCCCTTCGACATCCCGCAACCGAACCGTTCGCTGGGCATCCTGCGCCGCGTGCGGGGGGCCAGAACGCCTGCCGCCGACAGATTTGCGATGCACGTCATCGCCGCCTTCGAAGACCTGAAACACCTGATCAAACGGCACGAAAAAAGCATCGTCTGGGGCCGCTGACACACGGCCCGCGCCCGGATCAATCTTTCTTGTGCCGTTGTAACGTTGCTTGACGCTTGGCGCAGTTACACCCGACAAGGCGCGACGCGGTCTCGGCCTCTGCCGCAACGTTTTTGACAGGATCCTGCATGTCCCTTGTTTCCCGCCTCGCCCTTTGCGCCGCCACCCTTGCCGCCACCCAAGGCTGGGCCGACACCCCGGACGGTGCGGCACTCATCGGTCAGGATTGGGAAAAGATTGTCGAAGCCGCGCGCGGGGGCGAGGTGAACTTCTTCCTCTGGGGCGGGTCCGACACGATCAACCGCTATGTCACCGAAGATCTGGGCGGCATCCTGCTGCGCGACTACGGCATCACCCTGAACCGCGTCGGCGTGACCGACACGGCAGAGGCTGTGAACCTTGTGCTGGGCGAAACCGCCGCAGGCGTCACCGATGCGGGCAGCGTTGATCTGATCTGGATCAACGGCGAAAACTTCCGCACCATGCGGCAGGGCGATCTGGTCTGGTGCGGTTACACCGAAACCCTGCCGAACAACGCCCTGGTGAATTGGAACAACCCGTCCATCGCCAATGATTTCGGCGTTCCCGTCGATGGCTGCGAAGTGCCGTGGAACCGCGCCCAGTTCGCCTTTGCCCACGACAGTGCCACGCTGGCCGAACCGCCCCGCGACATGGCCGCCCTGATCGACTGGATCAAGGCCAACCCCGGCCAGTTCACTTATGCCGCCCCGCCCGATTTCAACGGCTCGGTCTTCGTCCGTCACGTGTTCTACCACGCGGCAGGCGGGGCCGACGCCCTGCTTGGCCCCTTCGATCAGGCCACTTTCGACGCGGTGGCCCCTAAAGCCTGGGCCATCCTGAACGATCTGGAGCCGTACCTGTGGCGCAAGGGCGAAACCTATCCCAACACCATCACCCAGTTGAACAACCTGTTCGCCAATGGCGAGGTGGCGCTGACCTTCAACTATGATGCATCGCAGTCCGGCGCGGCCGTGGACGCGGGCCAATATCCCGCAACCGTGCGCAGCTATGGGCTGACCGATGGCACCATCGGCAACACCAATTACACCGTGATTCCGGCCAATTCCCCCAACAAGGCGGCGGCGATGGTGCTTCAGAACCTGACCCTCTCGGGCGACGCCCAACTGCGCAAGGCCGATCCGGCAGTCTGGGGTGCTGCCCCCGTCATTGAACTGGACCGGCTGACCCCTGATCTGCAATCCGCCTTTGCCGCCCTGCCCGCGCACCCTTCTGTTGTGCAACCTGCCGAACTTGGGGCGGCGGCGCTGCCGGAACTTCAGGCAGAATGGATTTCCGCCATCGAAAAAGGCTGGGCAGAAAACGTTGGCCGCTAAAACGGACCCCCCTGCCGGCCCCTCGTCCGGCGGGGGCCGCGCGCTTTTCCTGCTGGCACCTGCCTTAATTGTGATCGGCGTCCTGTTCGGCGGCGGGCTGGTCGCCGGGGCATGGCAGTCACTTGCCCCCCTGCTGCCGGGGGCACGCCTGTCCCTTGACGCCTACCGCGCCATTCTTGGCGATCCGGGGTTTCCCGGTGCGCTCGGCTTCAGCCTGTATATCGCGCTAACCGCAACGATGCTGTCGGCTGTCATGGCCACGGCCGTCGCCCTGCTGCTGCGCCAGACGTTTCCAGGGCGGCGGCTGATCTCGTTTCTGGTGCAGGTCAACCTCACCATCCCGCATGCGGTGGGGGCCATCGGCATCCTGTATCTGCTGTCCCAATCGGGCACCCTGTCGCGTCTGGCCCATGGCGCGGGCCTTCTGGACCGCCCCGCGCAATTCCCCGAACTGGTCTATGACCGTCACGCCATCGGCATCATCCTGCACTACATGTGGAAAGAGGTGCCGTTCATCACCCTGATCCTCTTGTCGCAAATGCAGACCATCGGTCAGGACTATGCTGCCGCCGCGCGGTCGCTGGGGGCCGGGCGCTGGCAATGCTTTCGCCATGTCACCCTCCCGCTGATCGCCCCAGCGCTTGCCGCCGCCTCGGCCATCGTCTTTGCCTTTTGCTTTGGGGCTTACGAAGTTCCGCTCCTCCTTGGCCCGAATTCCCCTGCCGCGCTGCCGGTGCTGGCCTACCGCGTGTCCGTCGATGCCGATCTGGCGACCCGCCCGCAGGCGATGGCGATGGCGATGGTCATCGCCGCCCTGTCGGCAGCCCTTGTCCTGATTGCCCTGCGCGCGGCCCGGCGCGCCATGGGGCGGGCCTGATGGCCCCGCCCCCCGGCCTGCGCGCCTTCTGGGTGATCAGCGGCATCTGCCTCGCGCTCCTCATGATCCTCCCGCTTGTGCCGCTTGCGGTTTGGTCGGTGGCGGATGGCTGGCGCTTTCCCGCGATCCTGCCGCAAGTCTGGTCCGCGGACGCGTGGCGCTACACCCTGTCGCCGGCGTCGGGTGTGCTGGCCAGCCTGTGGTCCACCACACTCATCGCGCTGTCTGCCACCGCCCTGTCCGCCTTGATCGGGATACCCGCCGGGCGCGCCCTTGGCTTGCACCGGTTTCGCGGCAAGGCTGCTGTCGAACTCGTCATTCTGGCCCCACTGGTCGTTCCGGCCATCGCCGTGGCCCTTGGCCTTCACGCCGTATTCCTGCGCCTTGGCCTGACCGGCACCACAATCGGCGTCGTCCTTGTTCACCTGATCCCCGCCCTGCCCTACATGACACTGGTCATGGCGGCGGTCTTTGCGAACCACGACACCGCTTACGAAGATCAGGCGCGCTCGCTTGGCGCGGGCCGCCTCGCCATCTTCCGGCTCGTCACGCTTCCCGCCGTCCTGCCCGGCATCCTGGCCGGGGCCGCCTTCACCTTTCTGGTCTCGTGGAGCCAGTATGCCCTGACCCTGCTCATCGGCAGCGGCAAGGTGGTGACCCTGCCGCTTTTGTTGTTCAGCTTTGCCTCGTCCGGGCGAAATGACATCGCCGGGGCGATTGGCGTGATCTATGTGCTGCCCGGCATCATCCTTCTGGCCCTGACGCTGGGCCGGATCAACGGCCGCAACGTGGCGCTCCCGCGCGGGGGCCTGACATGACGCAGATTTCCGTCACGCGGCTTTGCAAGGATTATGCCGCCGGCGAAGGCCCCGCCCTGCGCAACCTGTCGCTTGACGTGAACAGCGGCGAAATGGTGGCGCTTCTTGGTCCCTCGGGCAGCGGCAAGACAACGGCGCTCAAGATCCTTGGCGGACTGATTGCCCCCGACAGCGGCCAGGTGCAGTTCGATGGCAAACCCGTGCTGCACCTTGCCCCCGATCGGCGCGGCGCGGTCATGGTGTTCCAGAACCCGCTGCTGTTTCCCTACATGACGGTGGCCGAAAACATAGGCTTCGGGCTGCGCATGCGCGGCGTGGCACGGAACACGATCCGCGACCGGGTCGAAGACATGCTTGCCGCCGTCCGCCTGCCCGGCTTTGGCCCCCGCCGCCCATCCGAACTGTCAGGCGGTCAGGCGCAGCGCGTGGCACTGGCCCGCGCGCTCATCCTGCACCCGGCCCTGCTGTTGCTCGATGAACCCCTGTCGAGCCTGGATACCCACCTGCGCGCCGACATGCAGGACCTGATCTGCGCCCTGCAAAAAGAAACCCGCATCACCACAATATTCGTCACCCATGATCAGGCCGAGGCTGTGGCCATGGCCGACAGGGTGGCGCTGCTGCTTGACGGATCGTTGCGTCAGTTCGACGAACCGACAGCATTTTTCCGCACTCCGGTCGATATCGACGTCGCGCGTTTTTTCGGGGCGACGACTTTTCTGCCCGGCCATGTTCGCGCCAACATCTTTGACTGCGCCCTCGGGCCGCTTTCGCTGTCACACGTCTGGGGCAACCGGCCCGCCACAGCCACCATCCGGCCCGAAGCCATCCGCCTTGGCCCCGGCACCGCCAACACCTTCACCGGTACCATCCGCACCTGTCAGTTTCTGGGCACCCAGACGGCGGTCACGGTCGATGTGGCCGATACCCCGCTGCGCCTTTCCCTGCCGCCCGATCAGGCGGCCGGTCTTGCACCGGGCCAACCCCTGACCTTGCACCTTCCACCCGACGCGCTCTGGATCTTTCCCTGACGCGTCAGCCGCCCGAATAGGTCAGCGACGGCTGATCCAAATGCTGGAACGGCCCGGCACTGCGCTTTTCGATGGCTTCCATCACCGCCTGTGCCAGAAACTTGCCCGCGCGCGACACATCTTCATGCACGACAATCATCTGCGGGCGGAACCTGTTCAGGAACCGGATCGCCTCTTTCGCCACCGCATCGAAATCACGACCGAGTATCAGCCCGCAGCTTTCGGCCGCTGCCACAGTCGCCATGGCCGCCGTGGTCGACCCGAACAAAAGCCCGTCCGGCCTGTCGGCCACCGCCATCCGCTTGCGCGCGGCTGCTTCGATCAACATGGCCGGGCTGTCTGACGTGACCCCCTCCAGTTCCTCAAAGTGAAGCCCGCGCCGCGCCGCGCCTTCGCCAAATCCCGCGATGATGTGCTGGGCATAGCTTTGCGCTTTTGGCGGGGCTACGACCATCAACCGCCGCCGCCCCCGCGCAATCAACGCCTCGGCCCCGATGCGCCCGAAGGTCCGGTTGTCGAAATCAAAGAACGCGTGCTGCAGGTTTGTTTCCGTGCGCCCATGCGTGGCAAAGGGAAAACCATGCGCCAGCATGTAGTTAACCCGTGGGTCCTGCGGGGTGGTCTGGTTGATGATGACCCCATCCGCCGACCCCGTTTCCACCAGATAGCGGATCGGCGTCATCGGGTCTTCATCCGGAAAGAACGGCATCACGATCAGATGATAGGCACTGCCCCGCAGCGTCGCCGCGATGGAATAAATCAGTTGCGACGTGTGGTTCATCACATCCTGCTCTGTCGACAGAACAAGGGCGATCACATTCGTCTTGCCCGTCCGCAGACGCACCCCCGCACGGTTCGGGCGATACCCCAGACGCTGCGCCACCTCGCGCACCCGGCGTTTGGTTTCCTCGCCGATATCGGGCGCATCCTTCAGGGCACGGCTGACCGTTGCGATGGCAAAACCCGTCTCGCTCGCAATGGTCTTGAGCGTGGGGCGAACCGGTTCGGCACCCTCGGTCTGGTCGTCAGGATGGATCACGGACGACTCAGTCATGGTCGCTTACCTTTTTTATTTCTTCTACCACGTCATCCGCAGATGGGGTTACCAACGTGATTACTGCTTTCCCCGGGCGAACACTGCCCACGCAACCCCAACGCGAATCCGATTCGTATCTGCCCTTCAAACCGTCGCAAACAGCCTGCAAAAGCCTAAAAAACCTACGTTCTGCAAACGCTTGGCCGGGGTTGTTCAAGGGGGCAGAACGGGCAGTAAGCATCGGACAAACGCCATCAAAAAAAAGCGAAGACAGTCCCCATTGAAGGCCCGGAAAAACCTTTCCGGCAAGCGAAAAGATTCCTTGCTCGAAAAATCTATAACGTTATAGGCTGAAACAATAACGATATAGAAACTGGGAGGACTGCATGACCAACTTGAAATTCGTGGCTGCACTTTGCGCGTCGGTGGCGCTGCCGGTATCGGCATTCGCAACCGATCTGGAAGTGACACATTGGTGGACTTCCGGTGGTGAAGCCGCTGCTGTTGCCGAAATGGCCAAGGCGTTTGACGCCTCGGGCGACAAATGGATCGACGGCGCCATCGCAGGCTCCGGCGGCACTGCCCGCCCGATCATCATCAGCCGTATCCTCGGCGGCGATCCGATGGGCGCCACCCAGTTGAACCACGGCCTGCAGGCGCAGGAACTGATCGAGGCGGGCCTTCTGCAGGACCTGACCGATGTTGCCGAAGCCGAAGGCTGGAAAGACATCATCAAGCCGATCAGCCTGCTTGACGCCTGCACCTACGAAGGCAAAATCTATTGCGCCCCGGTCAACATCCACTCGTGGCAGTGGCTCTGGCTGTCGAACGCCGCCTACGCCAAGGCTGGTGTGCCCGTCCCCACCAACTGGGATGAATTCGTTGCAGCAGGCCCGGCGCTTGACGCCGCAGGGATCATCCCGCTCGCCATGGGTCAGCAGCCTTGGCAGTCGTCGGGTGCCTTCAGCGTCATGGCCGTCGCGATTGCCGGACCGGAACTTTGGCTGAAAGTGCACCAGGACAAGGACGAAGCGGCAGCCGCTTCTCCCGAATTCGGCAAGGTCTTCGAAGCGGCCGTCGCCGCACGCGGCCTCGCGGCGAAATCGAACGTTCAGGATTGGAACCAGGCAACTAGCCTTGTCATCAACGGCGAAGCCGGTGGTCAGATCATGGGCGACTGGGCACAGGGCGAATTCCAGGTTGCCGGTCAGGTCGCAGGCACCGACTACACCTGCCTTCCGGGCCTTGGCGTCAACAAGGTGATCTCCACAGGCGGCGACGCGTTCTATTTCCCTCTGAACGAAGATCCGGAAATCACCGCCGCGCAAAAGCGTCTGGCCTCGCTTCTGGTCAGCAAGGAACTGCAGGTCGCCTTCAACCTCAAGAAAGGCTCGCTGCCGATCCGCGGTGACATCGACCTCGCCGCCGCCAACGACTGCATGAAGCAAGGCCTGGAAATTCTGGCAGCCGGCGCCATCCTTCCGTCGCAGGACCAGCTGGTCAACCCGGACAGCCAGGGCCAGATCGAAGACCTGATGGTGGAATTCTGGAACTCCACCACGATGACCGCTGCCGAAGCGCAGGAACGTTACACGGCCATCATCGCTTCTGCGGAATGATCGCCTGATCGTCTTGGCCCGGCCGGAAACGGTCGGGCCATTCTTCCTCACACCGGGCTGTCCAAGGCCCGGTCTGTTCATCACAACTGATGGTGTAACGCATGGCCGAAACCGGCATCCCGACACGCGCGTCCGCGCAGGTGGCCCCCTTGGCCCCGTTCGCCGCAACCCCGGCGAAACGCCCGTTGCGCCTGTTTCGCAACATGAACTCGAAAGTCGCGTCGCTGCCGATGATCGCCACCGTGCTGATCATCTTTGTGGGCTGTTCGCTCTGGACAGTGTTCTATTCCTTTACCGATTCCAAGCTGTTGCCCCGCCTCAATTTCGTCGGGCTTGATCAGTACACGCGGCTGTGGGGAACGCCCCGCTGGGTCGTCTCGATCAGCAACCTCGCCATTTTCGGCGTCTGCTCGATGGTGTTCAGCCTTGTCATCGGCTTTACCCTCGCGGCGCTTCTGGATCGCAAGATCCGGTTTGAAAACACGTTCCGCACCATTTTCCTTTATCCCTTCGCGCTGTCTTTCATCGTCACGGGTCTGGTCTGGCAATGGATCCTGAACCCCACGTACGGCGTCCAGAAAGTCGTGCGCGACATGGGCTGGGAAACCTTTACCTTCGATCCGCTTTATACCGAAAGTCTGGTCCTCTACGGCATCCTGATCGCCGCTCTCTGGCAGGGCACCGGCCTTGTGATGTGCCTGATGCTCGCCGGTATCCGCGGCATCGACGAAGACATCTGGAAGGCCAGCCGCGTCGAAGGGATCCCGACATGGAAAACCTATGTCGTCATCATCATCCCGATGATCCGCCCGGTGATCGTCACTGCCGTGGTCATCATCGCGTCCGGCATCGTCAAGGTTTATGACCTCGTGGTCGCCCAAACCAGCGGCGGCCCCGGAGTGGCAAGCCAGATGCCTGCCCTGTACGTGATGGACAAGATGTTCAAGGACCAGAACCTAGCCCAGGGCTTTGCAGCATCGACGATGATGCTGCTGACCGTGGCGATCATCCTGATCCCGTGGGCCTATATCGAATTCGGAGGGAAAAAGCGTGGCTGATATCGCAAGCCCGGCCTTGGCCAGAAACCCTGCCATCGCCAAAGGTCCGCGCGGGCAGAAACCGCGCAAGACCTTCGCCCCCGCCAACATCATGCTCTATGGCACGCTGATCATCGTGGCGATGTATTACGCGCTGCCGCTTTATGTGATGATCGTCACCTCGCTCAAGGGGATGCCGGAAATCCGCATGGGCAACGTCTTTGCACCGCCGCTTGAAATCACGTTCGAACCTTGGGTCAAGGCATGGTCCACCGCCTGCACCGGCATCAACTGCGATGGCCTGTCGCGCGGCTTCTGGAACTCGGTCTGGATCCTCGTGCCCTCCGTCATCATCTCTATCTCCATCGCAAGCGTCAGTGGCTACGCCCTGTCCTACTGGAAATTCAAAGGCTCCGAACTGTTCTTCGGCATCCTGATGATCGGCGCGTTCATCCCCTATCAGGTGATGCTCTATCCCATCGTTCTGGTTCTCAAGAACCTGGGCGATTTCCTCAGCTATTTCTCGCTGGCCCTCGGCTTTGACAAGATACAGGTCTACGGCACGCTGTCGGGCCTCGTGATCGTGCACACCATCTTCGGCATGCCGATCCTGACGCTGCTGTTCCGCAACTACTTTGCCGCCTTGCCCGAAGAACTGTTCAAGGCGGCCCGCGTGGATGGTGCAAAATTCTGGGGCATCTTCTTCAAGATCATGATGCCCATGTCCCTGCCGATCTTCGTCGTCGCCATGATCCTGCAAGTCACCGGCATCTGGAACGACTTCCTGTTCGGCGTGATCTACACCAAGCCCGACATCTATCCGATGACGGTGCAGCTCAACAACATCGTCAACTCGGTGCAGGGCGTCAAGGAATACAACGTCAACATGGCGGCCACCCTGCTGACCGGTCTGGTGCCGCTGTTCGTCTATTTCGTCTCTGGTAAACTCTTCGTCCGCGGCATCGCTGCCGGTGCTGTGAAAGGCTGATACATGACCCTGCAATCCTCTATCTCCGTCCGTGATCTGACGCTGAACTTCGGGTCTGTTTCGGTACTCAAGCAAATGGATCTCGAAGTCGCCGAAGGCGAATTCATCGTGCTGCTGGGGCCGTCCGGCTGCGGCAAGTCCACGCTCCTGAACTGCCTCGCAGGGCTTCTTGACATCTCCGACGGCCAGATCTGGATCAAGGGCCAGAACGTGACCTGGGCCGAACCCTCCGAACGCGGCATCGGCATGGTGTTCCAGTCCTACGCGCTGTATCCGCAGATGACAGTGCGCGGAAACCTGTCCTTCGGGCTGAAAAACGCCAAGATGCCCAAGGACGAAATCGACAAACGCGTCGCCCGCGCGGCCGAAATCCTCCAGATTGGCCCCCTGCTCGACCGCAAGCCGGGTGCCCTTTCTGGCGGCCAACGTCAACGCGTTGCCATTGGCCGCGCCCTGGTGCGTGATGTCGATGTGTTCCTGTTCGACGAACCCCTCTCAAACCTCGACGCCAAACTGCGCAGCGAACTCCGCGTGGAAATCAAACGGCTTCACAGCCGCCTGAAAAACACCATGGTCTACGTCACCCATGACCAGATCGAGGCGCTGACCTTGGCCGACCGCATCGCCGTGATGCGCGGCGGGATCATCCAGCAGCTTGATGTCCCGCAGGTGATCTACAACCGCCCGTCGAACCTGTTCGTCGCCGGTTTCATCGGCAGCCCGTCAATGAACTTCATCGAGGGTGCGATCCAGAACGGCAAGTTTCTGTCCGGCAACATCACCGTCGATCTGCAAGGCTACGAAGGCGGCGCATTGCTGGACCGGCCAAAGGCTATCCTTGGCGTGCGGCCCGAGCATATTGAAATCGTGGCCACAGCCGAACCCGGCCGCACCATCGCCGCAACAGTGGAGATTGACGAGAACCTTGGCGCCGACAGCCTGTTGTGGCTTGAGGCGGATGGGCATCAGATTTGCGTACGTATCCCGGTCGAGGATCGTCTCACGCGCGGTACGGACGTGCACCTGCGGCTCGACATGCACAAGGCGTCGCTGTTTGACACGACGACAGAACAACGGATTTAACGGATGAACGATCTTTCGGGCCTTTGGGCGCTTTCCGATGAAAGCGGTGCCTATTCTGTGCCCTTTCAGGTGCCCGGTGACGCAATCACCGCCCTGCACAACGCCGGGGCCATCCCCGACCCCTATTTCGGCCGCAACGAATACGGCCTGCGCTGGATCGGTGAACGCGACTGGCGCGCGGTGCGCAGCTTTGACCATGACGGCAGCCCCGCCGAACTGGTGATCGAGGAACTGGACTGCGTGGCCGAAGTGCGCCTGAACGGCCAGCTTGTCCTGTCCGCCGAAAACGCCTTCCGCCGCTACCGCCTTGACGTCAGTGCGGCCCTGCGGTCCGGCGCGAACGAGATTGAAATCCTGTTCCGCTCCCCCGTCCGCGAAGGGCAGTCCCGGCAACAGGCACAGCCCTTCTTCATCCCGTGGAGCGAGGTGAACAGCCCGATCGGCAATGGCAACATGCTGCGCAAGCAGCAGTGCGATTTCGGCTGGGATTGGAACATCGCCCTCACCCCCTTTGGCGTCTACGGCGCCATCCGCCTTGAACCCGTGGCCAGTCGGATCGGCACCATCGTCGTCAGTCAGGCGCATGACGCGGGCAGCGTGGTGGTCACCCTTGCCGTCACCGCCGAAGGGCCTGAAGTCACGGCAACCCTGTGCGGCATCACCGCCACCGCCCCCGTCCACCGCGGCGTGGCCCGCCTGTCGCTGACCATCGCCAACCCGGAACTCTGGTGGCCCGCCGGCCTGGGCGAGGCGAAACTGCACAGCCTTTCCGTCACCTGCGGGGCCGCCACGGCAACCCGCCGCATCGGCCTGCGCTCGCTTGAACTCGACAGCAAACCCGACGCGGCAGGCCGTTCGTTCGGCTTCGTCGTGAACGGCCATCCCACCTTTGCGCGCGGTGCCAACTGGATTCCCGCCGACGCGCTGGCCGGTCAGATCACCCGCGAAGGCGTGGCCGATCTTCTCCATTCCGCCATCGACGCCAACATGAACATGATCCGCGTCTGGGGCGGCGGGCGCTATGAGCCCGACTGGTTCTATGACCTGTGCGATGAACTGGGCCTCATGGTCTGGCAGGATTTCATGTTCTCCTGCAACCTCTATCCCTCCACCCCCGCCTATCTGGCCGAGGTGGATGCCGAGGTGCGCGACGTCGTGGCCCGGCTGAACCACCATGCCTGCATTGCCGTCTGGTGCGGCGACAACGAACTGATCGGCGCGCTCACCTGGTTCGACTGTTCCATCAAGGACCGCGACCGTTATCTTGTCAGCTATGACCGCCTGAATCGCACGATAGAGGCGGGTCTTGCCGCCGTCCTTCCCGGTGCCAACTGGTGGCCCTCGTCGCCCAGCCCCGGCCCCATGGCCTTTGGCGACGCCTGGCATGACGACAGTTCCGGCGACATGCATTTCTGGAGCGTCTGGCACGAAGGCCGCGATTTCGATCACTACCGCGATGTCAAACCGCGCTTCTGTTCGGAATTCGGGTTTCAGTCCTACCCGTCGATGGATGTGATCCGCCGCTTTGCCGACCCCGCCGATTTCAACATCGCGGCCCCGGTGATGGAAAGCCACCAGAAGAACAAGGGCGGCAATGCCCGCATCGCCGAAACCATGTTCCGCTATTTCCGCTTTCCGGTCGATTTTCCGGGCTTCGTCTACCTCAGCCAGATCCAGCAGGGGCTGGCCATCAAGACGGCCGTCACCCAGTGGCGCAGCCTGAAACCGCATTGCATGGGGGCCCTGTACTGGCAGTTGAACGACACCTGGCCGGTGTGCAGCTGGTCAAGCCTTGATCACGGCGGCGGTTGGAAACTGATGCACCACATGGCCCGCGCCTTCTTTGCGCCAATCACTGTGGTGGCCGTCCCCGATGGCACCACCATCGTGCTCAAAGGCGTGAACGACACCCGCGCGCCCGCATCTCTGACAGTCACCGTTTCGGCCCTGTCGGTCGGCGGCGTCCGGCGTGTGCTGACCGACACAAAGGCCACCGTCGACACCATCACCACGACCGAAATCGCCCGCATCCCGCTCGACTCCCTCCACGCGGACGAAATCCTGCACTGGGAATGGTCCGGCGACGACACGGGCAGCGACACCTATGCGCCAAAGCCGTGGAAAACCTTTGATCTTATGGCCCCCGGCGTCGACATGGCGATCAAACTTGTCGGTGGCATGTGGAAGATCGACCTTGCCGCCAAGGCGCTCGCCCCCTTTGTCGCGATCGAGGCGGATGTGCCCGGCCGGTTTTCCGACAACGCTTTCATGCTGTTTTCGGGGCAGAACCGCTCCATCACCTTCACCCCCAACGAATGGGGCGTCGTGCCCCGTTTCACCGCCCGCGATCTGCACAGCGCCACCTATGGCCTGCCGTCGTGACCCAACAAAGGACGCAACCGATGTTTTCCTATCAGCTTTATTCCTCGCGCAATTTCCCGCCCCTCTCGGCCACACTGCGCATGGTGGCCGACGCCGGATATGGGGCCGTCGAAGGGTATGGCGCACTTTATGCGAACGATGATCTGGTCCGGGAACTTGGCGCAAGTCTGGCGGACACCGGGTTGTTGATGCCGACGGGGCACTTTTCGCTCGCCATGCTCGAATCCGAACCCGAAAAGGTTCTCGGCATCGCCCGCTCACTGCGGATGGAGCGTCTGTATTGCCCCCACATCATGCCCGATCAGCGGCCCACCGACGCCGCAGGCTGGCGCGCCTTTGGCGCACGTCTTGAAACGGTGGCCGCACCCTACCGCGACGCGGGCTTTGGCTTTGGCTGGCACAACCATGACTTCGAATTCGTGGCCCTGCCCGATGGCACCATGCCGCAGGCCGCAATGTTTGACGGCGGGCCAAACCTGGAATGGGAAATCGACGTCGCCTGGGTGATCCGTGGCGGGGCCGATCCGATTGCCTGGATCAAGGCAAACGCGGCCCGCATCACGGCGGCCCATGTCAAGGACATCGCCCCCAAAGGCGAAAACACCGACGAAGACGGCTGGGCCGATGTCGGCATGGGCACCGTCGACTGGGCTACCATCATGGTGGCGCTGCGCGATGCGGGCTGCACCCATTTCGTCATGGAACACGACAACCCGTCCGATCACCTGCGCTTTGCCACACGGTCGATCGCTGCGGCCAAAAAACTGTAAGAGGACAAGATGAGCAAACTCGGCATCGGCATCATTGGCTGCGGCAACATCTCCACCACCTATCTGCGTCTGACCCCCCTGTTCAAAGGGATGGAAGTGCGCGCCGTGGCGGATGTGAACATGGCCGCCGCCACCGCCCGCGCGGCGGAATTCAACACAAAGGCGCAGTCGGTTGATGACCTGCTCGCCAACCCCGATCTGGACGTGATCATCAACCTGACCATCCCCGACGCCCATTACGGCGTGTCGAAGATGATCCTCGAGGCGGGCAAACACGCCTATTCGGAAAAGCCGCTTGTCCTCACCCTTGCCGAAGGCACGACACTGCGTGATCTGGCCAAGTCAAAGGGCCTGTCGGTTGGCTGTGCGCCCGACACCTTCCTTGGCGGCTCGCACCAGATGGCCCGCGCCCTGATCGACGAAGGCCGCATTGGCACGGTGACAACAGCCGTGGCGGGCGTCCAGAACCACGGCCCCGAAGGCTGGCATCCCAATCCGGAGTTCTTCTTCCTCCCCGGTGCTGGCCCGATGCTCGACCTTGGCCCCTACTATATCGCGAACCTCATCAACCTTTTGGGGCCGGTCAAACGTGTCGGCGCACTCGCCACCTCCGCGACACCCACCAGAACCATCGGCTCGGGGGAAAGGGCGGGCCAGGCCATTCCCGTCAAGACGCCCACCAACATCCACGCCCTGCTGGAATTTCATTCCGGTGCCACCGTCAACCTGACGACATCGTGGGATGTCTGGTCGCACCGGCGCGGCCATTTCGAATTCTACGGCACTGAAGGCACCCTTTACGTCCCAGACCCGAACTTCTTCGGTGGCAAGCTGGAAGTGGCGGGGCGTGACGGCGTCATCTCGGAAGTGGAGCTTTGGGATCACCCCTTTGGCCGCGACAACCAGCAACACCCGCGCGGCCCGGTCGCCAACTACCGCACCGCCGGTCTGGCCGACATGGCAGCAGCCATCAGCGACGGGCGTGACGCGCGCTGTTCGCTGGAACGCACGCTGCACGGTGTTGACGTGATGACGGCCTGTCTGACGTCGGGTGAAACCGGCCAGTTCGTCACCCTGCAGACAACCTGCACCCGCCCCGCCGCCCTGAACCCGGCCGAGGCGCAGGCGCTTCTTGCCTGAAACACCCCTGCTTGCGCGTATGTACGGTTTGCATACGCGCAACATACGCCATTCATACGCCATGCAGCGTGCACATTTGCCCCAGCCCAAGGACCAGCGATGATCGAAAACCCCATCCTGCGCGGTTTCAATCCCGACCCCTCCATCTGCCGCGTGGGGCCGGATTACTACATCGCGACCTCCACATTCGAATGGTATCCCGGCGTCCAGATTCACCATTCGACCGATCTTGTGAACTGGGAACTGGTGGCCCGCCCCCTGAACCGCGCAAGCCAGCTTGACATGCGCGGCAACCCCGACAGTTGCGGCGTCTGGGCCCCGTGTCTGTCTTATGCGGATGGCAACTTCTGGCTCGTCTACACCGACGTCAAACGGCTGGACGGCGCGTTCAAGGATGCCCACAACTACATCGTAACCTGCGATATTGTGTCGGGCGAATGGTCTGACCCCATATATGTCACCTCGTCCGGTTTCGATCCGTCCTTGTTTCACGACGACGACGGTCGCAAATGGTTCGTCAACATGCGCTGGAATCACCGCGGCCTTGGCACCGGACTGAACCCCGCGCACGACGCCTTTGACGGAATAGAG
Organism: Gemmobacter sp.; assembly: GCA_031425195.1. GTDB lineage: Bacteria > Pseudomonadota > Alphaproteobacteria > Rhodobacterales > Rhodobacteraceae > JANPIX01. The sequence goes on from JANPIX010000009.1 coordinate 251,086, forward strand.
CTGCAGGAATGGCACCCGACAAAGGGCCTTCTGGGCGAGGTCAGCACCATCTTTACCGGCACCGAACTTGGCCTGACCGAAGCGCCGCATCTGTTTCGCCGCAATGGCTGGTACTATCTGACGACGGCCGAAGGCGGCACCGGATATGACCATGCCGTCACCATGGCCCGGTCCCGCGACATTCGCGGCCCCTATGAACTGCACCCGCAAAAACACCTGATGACCGCCCGTTTCACCGCCGACAGCCCGCTCAAAAGGATTGGCCATGGTCAATATGTTGAGGGTGCGGATGGTACGGCCTACCATACCTATCTTTGTGGCAGGCCGCTTTCCACGCCGCGCGTCTGCCCGATGGGGCGTGAAACCGGCATCGCGAAATGCGTCTGGGGCGCGGACGACTGGCTGTATCTTGAAGGTGGCGGCCTTGTGCCCCCGCTTACCATCGCGGCAACCGCGACCCGCCACCCCGACCAACCCGTGCTGCGCCGGTTCGATGGGCCAACCTTGCCGCCCGAATTTCAGTGGCTCCGCACGCCCCACCCGGAACGCCTGTTTACGCTGACCGGATCATCCCTGCGGCTCACCGGGCGCGAAAGCCTTGGCTCGTGGTTTGAACAGGCCCTTGTCGCACGGCGGCAGGAACATCCGGTCTACACGGCCTCGGCAGACATGACTGTGACGCCCCCCACATGGCAGCAGGCGGCGGGCCTGATCACCTATTACAACCGAACCAAATTTCACGCCGCCCTCATCACGCGCGAGGCTGGTGCGCGTGTCCTGACGCTTGTGTCCTGTGCCGGAAACTGGCCCGATGAACGGCTTAGCTTTCATGGCACCTACCCCCTTCCCGATACGGGCGACATCCGGCTGGAAGTGCGGGTCAACGGCCCGTCGCAACAGTTTTTCTGGGCCGCCTCCGGCACGACGCAGCCCGTTGGCCCGGCGCTCGACGCCGCCGTGATCAGCGACGAAGGCGGGCGCGGCGAACACGCCTCGTTCACCGGGGCCTTCGTCGGCGTGATGGCCTATGACCTGACAGGTCAGGGCTGGACAGCAGACATCACAACCTTCGATTACCACCCCAACGCCTGATTTCGAGCCGGTCGGTCAGGCCGCCAAAGATGCGCCCTTCACCGTTCGCGCGGAATGATCTACACCTGTGGGCATGACGCAAATCATCATTTCCTGCGCCATCACAGGGTCGATCCACACCCCCTCGATGTCGCCCTATCTGCCTGTCACGGCACAAGAAATTGCCGAAAGCGCGATCGGCGCAGCGCAGGCAGGTGCGGCGATCCTGCATCTGCACGCCCGTCGCCCCGATGACGGGCACCCTTCTGCCGATCCCGCCCATTGGGCGGGCTTCCTGCCGCAGATCAAGGCCGGCACGAATGCGGTGGTGAACATGACGACAGGCGGTTCGGCCATCATGTCGCTGGATCAGCGGCTGGCCGCGCCACGTGCCAACGCGCCCGAAATGTGCAGTCTGAACATGGGGTCGATGAACTTTGCGCTGTATCCCATGGCAGCCAAGGCGCGGGATTGGAAACATGCCTGGGAAAGGCCGTTTCTTGAGGCGACGGACGACACCGTGTTCAAGAACACCCCCCGCGACATTGCCCGCATCCTGCACGAAATGGGCGAAGAACGCGGCGCGCGGTTCGAGTTCGAATGTTACGATCTGTCGCATCTTTCCATGCTCCAGCACTTTGTCCAACGCGGCGTGGTCAAGCCGCCCTTTTTCATCCAGTTCGTGTTCGGCGTTCTGGGCGGCATGGCGGCGGAACCTGACACGCTGACCCACCTGAAGCGGACCGCCGACCGCATGTTCGGGTCTGACTACCTGTTTTCGGTCCTTGCTGCCGGGCGTGCGCAGATCCCGATGGCAACGATGGCGGCAGCGATGGGCGGCCATGTGCGCGTCGGGCTGGAGGACAATCTGTGGCTGGGGCCGGGGGTTCTTGCCCCGTCGAATGCGGCGCAGGTGACGCTGATCCGGGGCATTGTCGAAGGTCTGGGCCGCAGCGTCGCGACCCCTGCCGAGGCGCGTGTCATGCTGGGCCTGAAAGGGGCGGACAAGGTGGCGTTTTGAACATCGTCTATCGCCGCGCCAACGCCTTGGATGTACCGATCCTGCACCATCTGCTGCTGGAAAACGCGGCCAATGACGGCGGCCATTTCGCCGGCACCGAGGCGAGCCTGATGCAGCACGGGTTCGGTGCTGAACCCAAATTTCGCGTGATGCTGGCGGAACGCGGCGATGAAACCCTTGGTCTGGCATTGTTTTTCCCGGAGTATTCCAGTTGGCGCGGGTCTGTCGGGGCGTTCCTGCAAGATTTGTATGTGCGGCCCGATGCGCGCGGGCTTGGCCTTGGCCGGGGCTTGCTTGTGGCGGTGCAGCGGGAAAGTGCGGATTGGGGCAGCACCTTTCTGACGCTGATGGTGCATCCCGCCAACCAAAACGGGCGCGGATTCTATGCGGCGCAGGGGTTCGTGCTGCGCGGCGAACAGCATTGGCTGATCCTGGAAGACCCGGCTCTGGCCCGGTTGATGCAACCATGATTACTGTCTTTGACGATGCCCAAAGGGCGCATGATCCGCAGTTTTTCCTGTCTTCCGGCGCACCGCGCCCCTGCCCGGAAAAGCCGTCGCGGGTCAATGCGCTGCTGTCGGGCGTGTTGGCCCTTGGCGGCCCCGTCGTGCAACCGCCGGACAGCGGGCTTGACGCGATCCGCGCTGTTCATCCGACGCGGTATCTGGATTTTCTTCAGGGCATCCATGCCCGCTGGCAACGCATCGAAGGCGCATCTGCCGAAGTGATCCCCAACGTTCACCCGGCGTCGCGCGACGACGGCTACCCGAAATCGGCGGCAGGACAGGCCGGGTTTCACATGACCGACACATCCTGCCCCATCGGGCTTTTCACCTATTCCGCAGCCTATGCCAGCGCACAGTCGGCGATCCATGCCACCGATCTGGTGCTGGGCGGCGAACGGGCGGCCTATGCGCTGTGCCGCCCGCCGGGCCACCATTGTTTCGCCGAGCTTGCGGGGGGCTTCTGCTATCTGTCCAACTCTGCGATTGCGGCACAGCGGTTGATCCGCGCCGGGCGTCGGGTGGCGGTTCTGGATGTGGACCTGCATCACGGCAACGGCACGCAGGGTATCTTCTACAACCGGCCCGATGTTCTCACGGTTTCCCTGCACGCGCATCCGGAACGGTTTTACCCGTTTTTCTGGGGCTACCCCGGGGAACGTGGCGCAGGCGCGGGTCTGGGTTTCAACCTCAACCTGCCGATGGAACGGGGCACCGGCGACGATGGATTTCTGCGCGCGCTCGACACGGCCTGCCGGGCTGTGATGGATCATGGAACGGATACCTTGGTGCTCGCTCTTGGGCTTGACGCTTTTGCGGGTGACCCGTTTGCCGGTCTGGCCGTCACGACACCCGGCTTTGCCCGCATCGGGGCGATGGTCGCGGGGTTGGGTCTGCCTGTCGTGATCGTGCAGGAGGGGGGCTATCTTTGCCCCGAACTGGGGGCCAACCTGACGGCCGTGCTGGGCGCGTGGGCATGACCCATGTCGCGCCAAAGCAGGCGCCACTGCGGGCCATCGGATTGATGCTGACGGCCATGGCGATCCTGCCCATCATCGACGTGATCGCAAAGAAACTGGGGCAAGGCGGGATGCCTGTTCTGGAAATCGTATGGTCGCGGATGGTGTTCGGGGCCGCGCTGGCCCTGCCCTTCGCGCTGGGCGCGGGCGGCAGACAGGCCCTGATCCCGGACCGGCCCCTGTTTCACCTGTTCCGTTCGGCACTGCTGATCTGCGCGACCTTCCTGTTCTTTCTGTCGCTGACCTATCTGCCCATCGCCGATGCGCTGGCGATCTTTTTCGTGCAGCCTCTTGTCGTCACCGCCCTGTCGCCTTTTGTTTTGGGCGAACGCGTGGGGCCGCGCCGCTGGGCCGCGGTTTTCGTGGGCTTTATCGGGATGCTTGTCATCATCCGGCCGGGGTTTGGCACGTTGAACGCAGGCAGCCTGCTGGCCCTTGGGGCGGGGGCATCGCTGGCCCTTTACATGCTGGCCACGCGGCGCATTGCGGGGCGTGCGCCTGCGATGGTCACGACGTTCCACACCAACCTGATGGGCGCCGGTCTGACGAGCATCGGGGTTCTGTTCGTCTGGCAGACCCCGACACCGCAGGAATGGCTGTTGTTCGTGGCATTGGGGGTGATCGCCTCGGTCGGGCACTACCTCATCGTCCGGGCCTATGACCTGGGCGAGGCTTCGCTGCTGGCACCGCTGGCCTATACCGAGATGGTGATGGCGACGCTGCTGGGCTGGTGGTTCTTTGGTGATCTGCCGGACCAGTGGACAGTGGCGGGCGTCTGCATCCTGATCGGCTGCGCCATATACATCGGCTGGCGAGAAAGGGCTGTGGGCAAGACGCCGGTCTTGCCCGAACAGATATGATCAGCGGGCAGTCCGGCCCGAACGGGGCGGCGGATCAGTCCTTGGCACGCTCGACATAGGAATTGTCTTCGGTGTTGATCACGATGCGCGTGCCAGCCCCGATGTGCGGTGGCACCATGACGCGCAACCCGTTGGAACAGATGGCAGGCTTGTAGGACGACGACGCCGTCTGTCCCTTGACCACGGGTTCCGTCTCGGTGATTTCAACTGTTACCTTCTGCGGCAGTTCAATCGCAATGCACACGCCGTCGAATGTCTTGAGCGACACCTTCAACCCGTCGGTCAGGAATACCTTGTCATCTCCAATCACGTCGGGCGACACGGTGATCTGCTCGAACGTGTTCGGCTCCATGAAGTGATAGCCTTCGCTGTCTTCATACAGAAAATCATAGTTGCGGTCGTCGACATTGGCCTTTTCCACCATCTCGGTCGTGCGCCAGCGTTCCGAAACCTTCACCCCATCGGAAATGCGGCGCATGTCGATGCTGGTGGTGGGGGTGCCCTTGCCGGGGTGAAAGTTGGCGGCGGTCAGAACGGCATACAGCTTGCCGTCAAGTTCGACGACATTGCCTTTGCGAAGGGACGAGGCGATGACTTTCAAAGGGGCGCATCCTTGTGAACAGGGCAGTTGCGGCGTAACTGACGCCGTGATCGCTGCGCAAATAGCGCATCTTCGTGCAATTCGCCAGATGAAAGCAAAGCAAGCTGATGAACGACCCTTCGCCATGGTGGCACCCGGCACGTCACGCTGACCGCCGCCCCCTGCTTGTGACCCGCAACCGCATTCAGGCGCGCATCCGCAACTGGCTGGCCGAACAGGATTTCACCGAAGTGGACCCTGCGGCGCTGCAGGTCAGCCCGGGGAACGAGGCGCATCTGCACGGATTCGCCACCAGTGCCATCGGCAACGATGGCGTGCCGCGCACGATGTATCTGCACACGTCGCCCGAGTTCGCGATGAAAAAGCTGCTCGCGGCCGGTGAAACCCGGATTGCGGCCTTTGCGCATGTGTGGCGCAACCGCGAACGGGGCGCGCTGCACAGCCCTGAATTCACCATGCTGGAATGGTACCGGGTGGATCAGAGTTATGAACAGTTGATGCAGGATTGCGTGACGTTCGCGCGGCTTGCGGCAACGGCGGCGGGGGCCACGCGCCTTTGCTTTCGCGACCGCGACTGTGATCCTTTCGCCGAACCCGAACGTCTGTCGGTGGCCGACGCATTCGCCCGCTTCGCCGGGATCGATCTGCTGGCGACCGTCGATCAGGGGGGCCAGCCCGATGTCGATGCGCTGCGGCGCGCGATGGAACGGCAAGGGTTGCGCGCGGCGGCGGATGACACCTGGTCTGACATGCTGTCGCGCGTGCTCGTTGAAAAAGTGGAACCGCATCTGGGGCTGCGGCGGATCACGGTTCTGGACCGTTATCCCCTGGCCGAGGCTGCACTGGCCCGGCCTGCCGCCGACGACCCGCGCGTCGCCGAACGGTTCGAGGTTTATGCCTGCGGCGTGGAACTGGCCAACGGGTTTGGCGAACTGACCAACCCCGCCGAACAACGCCGCCGGTTCACCGCCGAGATGGACGAAAAGGCGCGGGTCTACGGTGAACGCTATCCCCTCGACGAGGATTTTCTGGAGGCGCTGGCGATCATGCCGCAGGCAAGCGGCTGTGCGCTGGGGTTTGACCGGCTGGTCATGCTTGCCACCGGCGCGCCGCGCATTGACGATGTGCTGTGGGTGCCTGTGGGTTAGGGCAAAGTTGCCGCTTGACCGCGCATCGGGCTGCTGCGACCCAAGGGGCGTGATCAGCATGGGGGATGTTCCATGATCGGGGATGACCTGCTTTCGGCCTTTGCCCACGCGGCGCGGGATGGTGACCGCGTGTTCCTGCATCTGCCGGGTGGCCAGCCGCTGACCTATGCTGCCGCATGGGAATGGGCCGGGCGGTTTGCCAGCACACTTGCGGCACTGGGCGTGCGGCGGGATGACCGCGTGGCGTTGCAGGCCGCGAAATCGGCGGATGGGTTGCTTTTGTATCTGGCCTGTCTGCGGATGGGGGCCGTGTTTCTGCCGCTGAACCCGGCTTACACGCCACCGGAAACCGCGTATTTTCTGCAAGACGCCGAAACGCGGCTGTTCTTGACCGACGCTGCGGGCGCGATTGGGGTTAAGGGCCTGCCCGGCGAAGCGATGCCCTTTGCCGACTTTGTGGCGCGCGCGGCGCATGGCATGCCGATGGCGGAAAACCAGGCTTTCGCCCCAAATGATCTGGCGGCGATCCTGTACACGTCGGGCACAACGGGCCGGTCCAAGGGGGTGATGCTGTCGCGGGGCAATCTGGCGAGCAACGCGAAGACTCTGGTTGAGGTCTGGGGTTTTGGCCCGGGCGACGTGATCCTGCATGCCTTGCCGATCTTTCACACCCACGGCCTTTTCGTGGCCACCAACACCGCCATCCTTTCTAGGGCGGCAATGGTTCTGCTGCCTGAATTCAGTGTGGATCAGGTGCTTGCAGCCCTGCCGCAGGCGACGGTGATGATGGGCGTGCCCACCCATTATACACGGCTGCTGGCGGACGCCCGGCTGACGCAGGCTGCCTGTGCGCATATGCGCCTGTTCATTTCGGGATCGGCCCCCCTGTCTGCGGTAACCCATGCCGAATGGCAGGCGCGCACGGGGCATGCCATTCTGGAACGCTATGGCATGACCGAAACCAACATGCTGACGTCAAACCCGCTGACGGGCGAACGGCGCGCGGGGACTGTCGGCATGGCCCTGCCGGGGGTCAGTGTGCGCGTCGTGGACCCGGCAACCGGCCTGCCGGTGCCGGACGGTCAGGTGGGCGGGGTGGAAGTGGCGGGGCCGAACGTGTTTTCGGCCTATTGGCGGGCGCCCGAAAAGACAGCGTCAGAGTTTCGGGCGGACGGGTATTTCATCACGGGCGACATGGGTCGGTTTGATGAAGACGGGTATCTTCACATCGTGGGCCGGTCCAAGGATCTCGTCATCACCGGCGGTCTGAACGTCTATCCCGCCGAGGTAGAGGCCGTCCTTGACGACATTCCGGGGGTTGCAGCCTCGGCCGTCATTGGCGTGCCGCATCCCGACTTTGGCGAGGCTGTGGTCGCCGTCGTGACCGCCCGCGCCGGGCTGACCGTGGACGGCGACGCCTTGCGCGCAAGCCTGCGTGACAGGCTTGCGAACTACAAAGTGCCAAAGGCGGTGCTGGTGGTGACGGACTTGCCGCGCAACGCGATGGGCAAGGTGCAAAAGAACATCCTGCGGGATCAGCACCGCAATCTGTTCGTGCCCCCTGCCTGACGCCCGGCCTTAGCCCAGATCGGCGGGCAGCAGATCGACCGGCAGGTTCTGATAGCTTACAGGGCGCAGCCAGCGGCGGATCGACATGGTGCCAACCGAGGTTGCGCCAAAGTTGGTGGACGCAGGGTAAGGCCCGCCATGCACCATGGCGTCGGACACCTCCACCCCGGTGGGGAACCCGTTGGCGAGGATGCGCCCCGCCTTTCGTTGCAGAACCGGCAGCAGCGTCTGCGCCGTGGCGTGATCTTCGGTTTCCAGATGCAGCGTTACCGTCAACTGCCCTTGGAGGCTTTGCGCGATTTCCAGCATCTGGTCAAAACCTTGAGCGCGCACGACCAAACCAAGCGGGCCAAACACCTCTTCCCCCAGGGCGTGATCGGCAAGCCAGTCGCTGCCCGACACTTCGAACAGATAGGGCGCTGCCTGACGTTGATCGCACATTGTGCTCAGAATGGCGCGAACGCCCTGCCCTGCCGCAATGCGGGCCGAACCATCGCGGAACGCCTCGGCAATGCCGTCCGTCAGCATCGTCTGTACCGCCACCTGTTCCAGTGCCGTCTTGGCCGCAGCGACGAAGGTATCGGCATCGGCACCGTCAATCACCACGGCGATACCGGGGTTGGTGCAGAACTGCCCTGCGCCCATGGTCAGCGACCCGGCCCAACCGGCACCAATTGCCGCCGCACGCGCGGACAGGGCGGCGGGCAACAGGAACATCGGGTTCACCGATCCCAGTTCACCAAAGAAGGGGATAGGCTCGGGCCGCGCGGCACACAGGTCGAACAGCGCCCGCCCGCCGCCAAGCGACCCGGTAAAACCCACGGCACGGATCAGCGGGTGCTGAACCAGCGCCTCGCCCACATCGCGCCGCCCGCCCTGAACAAGGCTGAACGTGCCCGGATGCAGGCCGCAGGCCTTGATCGCGGCGTCAATCGCCTGCGCCACAAGTTCGCCCGTGCCGGGATGGGCCGAGTGCCCCTTGACCACGACAGGACAACCGGCGGCCAGCGCGCTGGCCGTATCACCACCGCCGACTGAGAATGCGAGCGGAAAGTTCGATGCGCCAAACACGCCAACCGGGCCAATGGGCTGCTGGATCAGGCGGATTTCCGGGCGCGGTACCGGCATGCGATCGGGCAGCGCCGGGTCTGTCCGGCGGTCCAGATAGTCGCCCTTGCGGATGTGGCCGGCGAACAGGCGCAACTGGCCCGTGGTCCGCCCACGTTCGCCATCAAGCCGCGCGGTGGGCAAGCCCGTTTCGGCGCTGCCCACGGCCGTGATGTCTGCCGCGCGCGCCTCGATCTCGTCGGCGATACGTTCCAGAAACACGGCCCGTTCTTCGCGCGACAGCGCGCTGAAAGACGGGAACGCAGCCTCGGCCGCGCGAACGGCAGCGTCAACATGGGCTGGCGTGCCAATGGCAAAATCGACAGGCGCGCCTGTGGCTGGCGAACTGGCGAAGGTGGCGGTGCCTGCAACCCATGCGCCTGCAATCAAATGTTTTCCCGTCAGCATTGCACGTTCCTTCAATTCCCACGCCCGACCAAACGGGCCAAATCAGCCACGCTGTTCTAGTCCTGCCAAAGGCGAAGGTCCATCAGAACCCACCACATTTCGTCATGAATCGCCCGGCGAAACCCTGCGACCGGCACCTGCCTTGGCGTCAGGCCTGCCCAACCAGATGCCCTTCGCCCACATCAACCAGTTTCACGCGCGGCACGATATGGCCTGCCGGATGCACCGGGCTTGGCACATCGCCGGTCAGCCGCACTGCCGAAGGGCGGCGCTGTGCGGGGTCGAGCACGGGGACGGCGTCGATCAGGCGGCGGGTATAGGGGTGCTGCGGGTTGCCAAAGATCTGCGTGCGGCTGCCCATTTCAACGATCTGCCCCAGATACATCACGGCCACCCGGTCCGAGATGTTTTCCACCACCGCCATATCGTGACTGATGAACAGATAGGCGATGCCGAATTCACGCTGCAAGGCGCGCAGCAGATCAAGAACACGCGCCTGCACCGATACGTCAAGAGCCGACACGCTTTCATCCGCGATGATGAGGTCAGGCTGCAAGGCAAGGGCGCGGGCGATGCAGATGCGCTGACGCTGGCCGCCGGAAAACTCGTGCGGGTAACGGTCATGCTGATCCGCCGACAGCCCGACGCGCGCCATCAGGTCATCAACCCGGGCACGTTGTTCCGGTGGCGTGCCGGCACCGTGAATGACCAGTGGTTCGGCAATCAGACGCCCCACTGTCATGCGGGGGTCAAGTGCTGCCATCGGGTCCTGAAACACAACCTGCACGCGTCGCCGCAGTGGCCTTTGAACGGCGGCCCCAAGCCCCTGCAGCGATTGCCCAGCCACGGTGATTGACCCGGCGTGCGGCACAAGCCCGACCATGGCCTTGGCAATGGTGGATTTTCCGCAACCGGATTCGCCGACAAGGGAAAACGTCTCGCCCCGACGAATGTCGAAACTCACGCCTTCGACGGCATGGATATAATGGGTTGGGCGACCCAGGAACCCGCCCCGGATCGGGAACCGCACCGCAACGTCGCGCAGGCTGGCGATGACGTCCGGGGCCACTGCATCGCGCGGTGCAGCGCCGCCGATGCGGGGCACTGCCGCCAGAAGGTCGCGGGTGTAGGGCATGGCAGGGCGGGCAAACAGATCGACAGTCGCCGCCTGTTCGACAACCGCACCGTCACGCATCACGATCACGCGGTCGGCCATTTCGGCCACGACCCCCATGTCATGCGTGATCAGGATGATGGCTGTGCCCAGATCGCGTTGCAGATCGCGCAGCAGATCCAGAACCTCGCGCTGGACCGTGACATCAAGCGCCGTGGTCGGTTCATCCGCGATCAGGATTTCGGGCCGCAGGACAAGGGCCATGGCGATCATCACGCGCTGGCGCATACCGCCAGACAATTCATGTGGAAACTGCAAAAGCCTGCGTTCCGGCTGCGACAGGCGCACCGCTGTCACCGCCTCCAATGCCCGCTGACGGGCGGCGGCGTGGGTCAGATCGGTATGGGCGCGCACAGCCTCGATCAGTTGGGCACCGATGGTCATCACCGGGTTCAGGCTGGTCATCGGTTCCTGAAAGATCATCGCGATCCTGTCGCCCCGCAGCGCACGCATCGCGGCCTCTGGCAAGCGCACCAGATCGGTGTCGCCCAAAAGGACGCGGCCGCCTGTCACCTGCACGGCGGGCGGCGGCAGCAATCCCATGATGGCGAGCGACGTGATCGACTTGCCAGACCCGCTTTCCCCCGCAATGGCCAGCGTCTCGCCCCGGCGCAGCGTGAACGACATATCCCGGACAAGCGGTTTCATCCCGCCCGGCGTGCGCACCGATACCGTCAACCGGTCAACCGTCAGAACCGGCGCGGCCAAGGCGGGGGCGTCCGGGGCCACCTGGGCCCCGGTCTTGTCATGTCGGGCGTCTGCCGCCGTCGTCATTCAAACACGCAGCGCGGGAAGTAGAAGCTGACCACCCAGTTCGGCATGTCCACGATTTCCGAGATTCGAAGGTCGCCGCAGGTGGAAACGAGCATGTAGGCATCCACCGCCGCCATGCCGCGCTGCGATGACAAAAGATCCACCATGTTGGCCACCGCATCGCGGCAGGCCGACATCAGATCGGGACCGATGCCTGTTGTTACCTCATAGCCCTTGGCGTCCAGATGCCGCGTCACCGGCCCCGGCGTGGTAAAGCGTGGTGTGCGCAGGTTGGCCCCTTTGACAAGGTCCAGTGTCAGCACAACGTCCATCGGGCTTTCGATGGCCGTGCCGCATACCTCGCCATCGCCTTGGGCGGCATGGGTGTCACCCACGCTGAACATGGCGCCCGCCACTTCGACCGGCAGATACAGGGTTGTCCCGGCGTTCAGATCGCGGATGTCGAGGTTGCCGCCGACACGCCGCGGCGGCACCACGGAATGCAGCCCCGTCTCGGCGGGCGCATTGCCGATTGTCCCGGCAAAGGGTTTGAGCGGGACACGCGCATGCGTTCCCCAAAGCGCCGGGTCCATGGTGCGGGTGTCGTATTTCCACACGTGCAGCGCCGGTTCCAGAAACTGATCGGCCAAAAGACCAAAGCCCGGAATGTTGGCCGTCCAGCCAAACCCCGCCCCCGCCATTTCGCGCGGGGCAAAGCTTTCGATGGTGACCTTGACGGCGTCACCCGGCTCCGCCCCTTCAACCCAGATCGGGCCGGACACCGGATTGATCTTGCCGAAGTCGAGTGTTCCGACATCGGCCACCGTCGACGACGGGCCAAGCTGGCCCGCCGAAGAATCGTTGCAGTGAAACAGGATTGTCGCCCCCGGCTCCACCCGTTCGGCCGGGGCAAGTGAATTGTCCCAGCCGAAATGGTGCTGCGCGCCGTGGATCGTGTAGTTGCAGGCCTTGCACATCTTACTTCACATACACGTAGTCATAGTTGACCGGGATCGACACCGGATCGACATACAGCGCATCTTCGCCGCCCATCCGTTCCGATTTCATCGTATAGCGTTCTTCGTTGAACACCGGCACCCACGGCGCCTGTTCCATCACGCCGGTATAAACGTCTGACCAAAGGGCCAGCCGGTCGGTGGCCTTTGCCGGATCGGCCATGGCGTCTGCCTCGGCAGCCTTGGCATCAAGGGCTGCGTCACAGAACTTGGACCAGTTCCAACCGCCCGCTGCGGCACCCGAACAGCCAAGGATCGGACCATAGAAGTTGGACGGATCGGGGAAGTCCGCAATCCACGCCATGCCGCCCGACCAGACCATCGGCGCTGTGCCGGCACCGCCCGCCTCGATCACGTTGGCCTGGGCCAGCGACTGGATCGTCGCCTTGACGCCGATGGCCGCAAGATCCTGCTGGATCGCCTGCGCGATGCGCGGGTTCGGGTCGGTGTTCATCACGTAAAGTTCCGTCTCGAACCCGTCTGCCAGACCAGCCTCGGCCAGCAGCGCCATGGCGCCTTCGACGTCATATGCATAGCCGGCATAGCCTTCGGTATAGCCCGGCATCGACGGTGGAAGCGGCTGGGTTGCGGGCACAGCGCGGCCGTTGATGATCTGGACGATCCGGTCTTTGTTGATCGCCATGTTGACGGCCTTACGCACTTCCAGCTTGTCAAAGGGCGGCAGCGTGGTGTTGAGCGTGATGTAGCCCGTGTGCAACTGCCCGCCGACGACGACGCGTGCCGCCTGTGCCGGATCGGCCATCACTTCGGCAAACTTGGCCGGTGGGATACCGTCGCCGGGGACGTCCACTTCACCGTTCTGCAGCCGCAACAGGGCCACGACCGGTTCCTGCCCGACTTCGAACACCACGCTGTCAAGGTAGGGCAGCCCTTCGCGCCAGTAATCGGCGTTGCGCTCAAACACCAGCCGCTGGCCCAGCGTCCATTCGGCCAGTTTGAAGGCCCCGGTTCCGACCGGCATCTTGCCAAAGTCGGCCCCCGCTGCTTCGACCGCCTCGTTCGGCACGACCGACGCAAAGTTGAGCGCCATGACATGCAGGAAGGTCGCATCCGGGCGGCTGAGCGTGATCTGAACCGTCAGCGGGTCGATGACAGTGACCCCTTCCAGCGATGTGGCCGTGCCTGCCGTCACTTCGTCATAACCCTTGATCGAGGCAAAGAACCCCGCGCCGGGCGAGACGGTGGCCGGGTTCGTCACCCGGTCAAGCGAGTATTTCACATCTTCCGCTGTCATCTCGCGGCCATTGTGGAATTTCACCCCGGCGCGCAGTTTGAAGGTGAAAACCGTGCCGTCGCCCGAAATTTCATAGCTTTCGGCAAGGCCGGGGCGCAGCGTGGTGGTGCCGGGAACATAGTCGAGCAGGCCGTCATACAACGACTTGATCATCGACCAATTCTGCCAGTCGTACCCGATGGCCGGGTCAAGCGTCGCCACGTCGTCCTTGTAGGTGACGATGATCGTGCCGCCCTGTTTGGCATTCGGGTCAGGCGTGTAATCCTGCGCCGAAACCGGAAGCGCCAGCGTGCAGACAAGTGCGGTGGAGGTGAGCCATTTTTTCATTCGTCGTCTCCTGTTGAATGGTGATTGTTGAGGTGATTGCGCGCCCCGCTAGCGAAGCCTGATGCGCGGGTCGATGAAGGGGGCCACGATATCGGCCAGAAGGTTGCCCAACACGATGGCGGCGGCCGAAACCAGCGTCACGCCCATGATGATGGGAATGTCGATGCGCTGGATCGCCTGAAAGGCCAGTTGGCCGATGCCCGGCCAGCCAAACACGCTTTCCACCACGACGATGCCGCCCATGAACACGCCAATGTCGATGCCGATCATCGCAATGATGGGCAAGATGGCGTTGGGCAGCGCATGGCGCAGCACGACCCGGCGCTGGGTCAGCCCCTTGGCACGGGCGGTGCGGATGAAATCGGCGCGCAAGACGTCGATCATCGACGACCGCAGCATGCGCGCGTACCAACCCGACCCAAGGATGCCGAGTGTTATCGCAGGCAGCACAAGATGCGCAAAGGTGCCGTAGCCCCCGATGGGAAACCAGCCAAGTTTAACGGCAAAAACATACAGCAGGATCAGGCTGACCACGAACTGCGGTGCGGAAACCGTCACAAACGACAGCGTCATAAGCCCGTTATCGATGGCCCGGCCCCGGAACATGGCTGCCACCACGCCCATGGCCACGCCCAGCGCCAGTTCACACAGGATGGCCCCCAACATGAGAAGCAAGGTCGCCGGAAGCCGGGCAAGGATCAGATCCGCGACGGCGGTCTTCTGCAGATAACTGCGCCCCATGTCGCCTTGCAGCAACGCGCCCAGATAGCGCCCGTACTGCACCACAAACGGCTGATCGAGGCCCAGTTGTTCGCGGATGTTCTGCACGGTTTCCGCGTTTGCCGACCGCCCCGCAATCTGGCGAACCGGGTCTGCAGGAAGCACGAACAAAAGCACAAAGGTAATCAGGCTGACCCCCAGAAGGATCAGTGCAGCCTGTGCAAGACGTCGCAGGAAATAGGCGGCCATGCGTCAGTCCCTTCCCCGTTGTGTCGGGTCAAGCACATCGCGCAGCGCGTCGCCGACCAGATTAAACGCCAGCGCCAGCAGGATGATCGCAGCACCCGGCAGGAACACAAGCCAGGGTGCGGCCTGAAAATAGGTCTGGTTTTCAAAGATGATGTTGCCCCAGCTTGGCGTTGGCGGCTGCACACCCACACCAAGGAACGACAGCGTCGCCTCCAGAAGAACGGTGGTGGAAATGCCCAGCGTGCCCCAGACGATGATGGTGGGCACCAGATGCGGCAGAATGTGATGGAACAGGATACGCCACGTCGATGCGCCCAGCGTCCGTTCCGCCGCGATGAAATCGCGTTCGGCCAGCGATGTTGTTTCCGTATAGATCACCCGCGCCGTCTGCACCCAGTTCACCAGTGCGATCACCATGGCCACGATCCACAGCGACGGCTCGAATATGGCGGCAAGACAGATCGCCAGCAGCAGCGCCGGAAACGCCATCATGAGGTCGGTAAACCGCATCAAAAGCCCGCCGATCCAGCCCCGGAAATACCCGGCGGTGACGCCGACCACAGTGCCGATCAGCAGTGACAAGCCGTTCGCCACCACACCGATGATCAGCGAGGTTTGCGCGCCGTAAAGAATGCGGGTGAACAGATCACGGCCCAGAAGATCGGTTCCAAACAGGAATGCGCCCCCCGGTGGCATCGGCGCGCCTTCCAGCGTCAGGCCGTCAAACAATTGTTCCTCGGGCGCAAACGGCGCGATCAGGGGCGCGAACACGGCACCCAGCACGACGACAGCAATAAGCACCAACCCGATCAGCGCCAGTTTGCGCTGCATCAGGCGGGCAAAAGCGCCGCGCGGCGCTGTGCGATCAACCCCGGTTGTGTCGGCCATCGGCACCCGTCCCTTCGTCAAACCGTGCCACGACACGCAGGGCGGCGTCTTCAAACGTCACACGCCATGCCATCGCCATCTGCCGCAACTGCCCATAAGCCTCGGCCTCGCTGCGCCCCTGCGCCGCGAGAAGAGCGACGGCGCGCACCACGGACCTGCGTTCATCCAGCCTGCGCCGCAGGTCGGCGATTTCCGCAGCGCCGGCGCGCTGGGCGTCGAAACTGTCCCGCGCTATCAGCAGCGCGGAATAGGCCCCGTTGTCCCCGACGGGTTTCAAAAGCTGCGCATGGGCCCCGGCCCGCAAGGCCCACTCCACCCGCCCCGGCGCTTCGGACCCGATAAGCGCGATCATCGGCATCGGTGACTGGCCGGGTTCCCATGGGAACTGTTCGTCGTGGCCCATATCCGCATCGAAGAACACGAAATCCGCGCCCAGCGCCTCGGGCTCCAGTGTCGGCCAGACCTGAACCGCCTCCAACCCGATGGCTGTGAGCTGCCGCGTCAGGTTCTGCACTGTCGCATGGGCGCGGTGCAGGATGATGGCGCGAGCTTGCCCAAGATTGCTGACGCGGATCGGCCTTCTCATGACACGACCCGAAGGTTGGGCGATAACGGCACCGACGCCAGACCGCGGCTGAGATAGGGGTCACCTGCAATCGGGCCGGTGGCGCGGATCGTCTGGAATGCCCCACCCCGGACCTGTGCGATCAACACAGGCAGACGCGTGTGATGCGTTTCGGCGTCGATCACGCCCGATGCATCAGCCCGCAGCAATTCGGCAAGGCTGGCATTTTCGGCCCCCGGCCGGCGGTTCAGCAACCGCCCAAGTTCCCACACCGCGGCAAACGCCGCTGCCTCATGCGATGATCCGAAGGTGGTCGCGCGGGCATCCGGCCAGCCCATTGCCCCGCGAAAATACGGGCCTGCCGCGATCAAACCTTCGGCGGCGTCGCCGAGTGCGGGAAATTCGCATTCCGTCATGTTGCACGACAGAACCGGGCAATTCTGCGGGGTGAAATGCGCGTCAGCCTTGCCCAAGGACCGGTAGGCCGCCAGAAATTCATAGGACGATGGCCCGATCAGGGAATTCAGGATGAAATCAGGCCGCGTCACGCGAATTTCCTCGATCATCCGCGCCACGTCGCGCGACCCGATCTGCAAATACCGCTCGCCCAGAATGGCCCCGCCTGCACCTGTCACGATTTCGCGGGCAAGGCGGTTCATCTCCCAGCCCCAGATATAGTTCGACCCGGTCAGATAGGCGCGGCTTCCATAAACCGGAAGCGCCCAGTCCAGCAGAGGAACAAGGTGCTGGTTTGGGCAGGCATGAGTATAGACGACGTGATCAGACGCCTCGAACCCTTCATAAGGCACGCTGTACCAAAGCGTGCCGCCGTGCCGCTCCATCGTGGGAATGACTTCCTTGCGGCTCCACGAGGTGACGCAGCCGATGATATGGCGGGCCGATGTGTCACGCAGGATCTGCTCGCCCAGCGCGGCATAGTGATCGACATTGCCTGCAGGGTCGCGTTCCACCGGGACAAAGGTGATGTCATGGTCGGGGTCCGCATTGATGTGGGCCACGGCAGCCAGCACACCGGAACGGCACGCCTCCGAAATCAGGGAATAGTTGCCCGACCGCGAATAAAGCACGCCAAGTTCGATACGCCGTTTGCCCGTCTGATCCAACGATCCCTCGTCCCGAATAAAAAAAGCCCTGACGCGATCCCGCTGTGGGTCGCATCCAGGGCTTGATTGCCAATCGGCTTTGCGCCGTCATGTTTCACCACACTGTGCCGGACTGGCTTGCCAGTCAATACGTCATCAGGGGGTGGCGATGGCACAGCCCACTATGCGCGCGGAATAGGCGGCTGCGACGGCATTTGCCTACGTTTTTAGCAAAATGTCGGTAATCCGTCGGAATATCGGGTCATTCGCCCGTGCCTTTGCCTGAATTCCGGGCAACAATGATGTGAATGAACGTCACCCCTGTGCAATCCTGCCGGACCCGGACACAGTGACAGGGAATCCGCGACCGCCCGTGCGAAAGAAACGCCCCATGTCCATTCTTGCCAGTATCCGCCACCTAACCCATTACATCTATGACCGTCCGGTGACCCTTGGACCGCAGATCGTCCGCCTGCGGCCCGCACCGCACAGCCGCACGCGGGTCGTATCCCATTCGCTCAAGGTGACGCCGGCCAATCACTTCGTGAATTACCAGCAAGACCCTTATGGCAACTGGCTGGCGCGGTATGTGTTTCCCGACCCGGTGACGGAGTTTCGGATCGAGGTCGATCTGACCGCCGACATGACGGTCTACAACCCGTTCGACTTTTTCGTGGAGGCGAGCGCCGAAACCTGGCCGTTCACCTATCCCGCCGATCTGGCCGACGATCTGGTGATCTACCGGAACTGCAAACCCGCCGGGCCGCTGTTGCAGGCGTTCCTTGGCCGGGTTCCGCGCGAACCGCTGCGCACGATTGATTTCATCGTCCGCCTGAATGCGCAGCTGGCAGCCGAAATCGGCTATGTGATCCGGATGGAACCGGGCGTTCAGACGCCCGAGGAAACGCTTGGTCTGGCCAAGGGATCCTGCCGTGACACCAGTTGGCTGCTGGTGGAGGCGCTGCGCCATCTCGGCTTTGCCGCGCGGTTTGTGTCGGGCTATCTAATTCAGTTGAAACCGGATCTCGTGGCAATCGAAGGCCCGGCGGGCACCGCCCAAGACTTTACTGATCTGCATGCCTGGTGCGAGGTTTATCTGCCCGGCGCGGGCTGGATCGGGCTTGACCCGACAAGTGGCCTTCTGACCGGCGAAAGCCACATCCCCCTGTCCGCCACGCCCCACTACAGCAATGCCGCGCCGATTTCGGGGCTGGCCAGTGCGGCGCAGGTCACGTTCGATTTCGACATGACCGTGACGCGCGTGGCCGAACATCCCCGCATCACCAAACCCTTTTCTGACGCGGCGTGGGATGACCTTAACGCCTTGGGGCACAAGGTGGATGCGGCGCTGGCGGCGGGCGATGTGCGCCTGACCATGGGGGGCGAGCCGACGTTCGTGTCGATCGACGATTTCGAGGCAGGCGAATGGACAAGCGATGCCGTGGGCCCGACCAAACGCGTTTTCGCCGATGCCTTGATACGCCGCCTGCAGTCGACTTTTGCACCGGGCGGGTTCCTGCATTACGGGCAGGGCAAGTGGTATCCGGGAGAAACCCTGCCGCGCTGGACCTTTTCGCTGTACTGGCGGCGCGATGGAAAGCCGATCTGGCATGACCCTGCCCTGATCGCGCCCGAAAACACCACGGAAACGGCAACACCCGAACAGGCGCAAAGCCTGTTGCAGACCATGGCGGGGACGCTGGGCCTGCCCACCGAAAACGTGTTTGCGGCCTATGAAGACCCCGCCGAATGGATCGTGAAGGAAGGCAATCTTCCCGACAACGTCACACCGCAGAATTCCAAGTTGAAAGACCCCGAAGAACGCAACCGCATGGCGCGCGTGTTCGGGCGCGGCCTGACCGAACCGTCGGGATTTGTGCTGCCCGTGCAGCGCTGGCAGGCACAGGCACAACCGACCTGGATCTCGGAAAAATGGACCCTGCGGCGCGGGCATCTGTTTCTGGTGCCGGGCGACAGCCCTGTCGGCTATCGCCTGCCGCTGGGGTCGCTGCCCTATGTCAAACCGTCCGATTACCCTCATATCCACCCCGCCGATCCGTTTGATACCCGAGGCGATCTTCCCGATCTGTCCCCCGTGGGCGAAGTGCAGGCGGGCGGCCCGCGACAGGCGATTTCGGCCTTTACCGCCGCCGAACCCGTGCAGGACCGCACCGAACAGGTGATATCCGACGTGGCAGGCCGGGTGCGCACAGCGATTTCGGTAGAGCCGCGCGACGGCCGTCTGTGCGTGTTCATGCCACCGGTAGAGAAGGTGGAAGATTACCTTGAACTTGTGGCCGCCGCCGAGGCTGCCGCGCGCGCGCATGGCCTGCCGGTACACATCGAAGGGTACGGTCCCCCGAATGACCCGCGCCTGAACGTGATCCGCGTGGCCCCCGACCCCGGCGTGATCGAGGTAAACGTTCACCCTGCGCACAACTGGTCTGAAACCGTCGCAATCACCGAAGCGGTGTATGAGGCGGCACGGCAGCTTCGCCTTGGGGCCGACAAGTTCATGATCGACGGCAAGCATACCGGCACGGGCGGGGGCAACCACGTCGTCGTGGGCGGCGTGACGCCCGCTGACAGCCCGTTCCTGCGCAGGCCTGACCTTCTGGCCAGCCTGATCCTGCACTGGCAGCGCCATCCCAGCCTGTCTTACCTGTTTTCCGGCCTGTTCATCGGACCGACAAGTCAGGCCCCGCGCATCGACGAGGCGCGGATGGATTCGCTTTACGAACTGGAAATTGCGCTGGCGCAGATTCCGGTGCCCGGCGCAGGCCCGGCCCCTGCCCCCTGGCTGGTGGACAGGTTGTTGCGCAACCTGCTGGTGGATGTCACCGGCAACACGCACCGCGCCGAGATTTGCATCGACAAGCTTTATTCCCCCGATGGTCCGACGGGGCGGCTGGGTCTGGTGGAGTTTCGCGGCTTCGAGATGCCGCCCAACCCGCGCATGAGCCTGGCACAGCAGTTGCTAATCCGCGCCCTGATTGCGCGCATGTGGCAAAACCCCTTGAAGGGCAGTCTGACGCGCTGGGGCACGACGCTGGCCGACCGTTTCATGCTGCCGCATTTCGTCTGGGCCGATTTTCTGGATGTGCTGGCCGATCTGCGGCAGAACGGGCTGGACCTCAGCCCTGACTGGTTTCTCGCTCAGGCTGAATTCCGCTTTCCCTTTTGCGGCGAAATAACCGTCGAAGGCGTGACGCTGGAACTGCGACAGGCGTTGGAGCCATGGCATGTGCTGGGGGAAACCGGGGCCATCGGCGGCACTGTCCGCTATACCGACAGTTCCGTCGAACGTCTGCAGGCCAAACTGACGGCAGGCGATCCGGGCCGGTATGCCGTCACCTGCAACCGTCGGAAACTGCCCCTGCAGGCCACGGGCACGGCGGGCGTTTCAGTGGCAGGGGTGCGGTACAAGGCATGGCAACCGCCTCTTGCGCTCCACCCGGCGCTGCCGGTGAATGCGCCCCTGACATTCGACATTTACGACACATGGACAGGCCGGGCACTGGGTGGGTGCACCTATCATGTGGCCCATCCGGGCGGGCGCAACTATGACACCTTCCCCGTCAACAGCAACGAGGCCGAGGCGCGCCGCCTTGCCCGGTTTGAACCTTATGGCCATACTGCGGGTTCGTATGAACCGATCCCCGAAACCCCGCACCCCGAGTTCCCCATGACGCTGGACCTGCGCCGCCCGCCGCATCTGTGATGCCCACAAGGACGAAACCCGCACCAGTGGCCAGCGGGCTCTTCTCGCGCTATCGCCCGTTGCACGGCGTGCCTGACGAGTTGGTGGATGCTGACGGGCGGATGCGGCCGGGCTGGGCGCGGCTGATTGCGCATATGTCGGCGCTGACGCCTGCCGAACTTGCCGAAGATTTCGCGCGGGGTGACCAGCATCTGGCGGACACCGGCGTGTTCTTTCGCACCTACGGCACCCAGACAGGCGCCGCGCGGGACTGGCCGTTCAGCGCCATGCCCATCATCCTTGCCGAAGCGGAATGGCGCGGGATCGAGGCAGCACTTGTGCAGCGTGCCGACCTGATGGAACAGGTTGCGGCCGACCTTTACGGTGAAAACCATCTGGTTCGCGACGGGCATCTTCCCGCAACGCTGATGGCACAGAACCCCGAATGGCTGCACCCGATGGTGGGCGTCGTGCCGCGATCCGGGCATTTCCTGCATTTCATGGCCTTTGAAATCGGGCGCGGCCCGGATGGCGGCTGGTGGGTTCTGTCAGACCGTACCGATGCGCCGTCGGGTGCCGGCTTTGCCCTTGAAAACCGCGTTGCCGCATCCCGGGTCTTTCCCGACATTTACCGCGACGCCAATGTCCACCGGCTTGCCGGTTTTTTCCGGTCGCTGCGCGACACGCTGGAACGCCTGCGCCAGCAACCCACGTCACGGGTGGGCATCCTGACCCCCGGACCGATGACCGATACCTATTACGAACAGGCCTATATCGCCCGTTACCTTGGCCTCAGCCTGCTGGAGGGCGAGGATCTGATCGTCGAACAGGATCAGCTTCGCATCCGCACAGTGGAAGGGCTGGCCCCCGTCGACGTGTTGTGGCGGCGGATGGACGGGATCTGGTCCGACCCCCTTGAACTGCGCGAAGACAGCCAGATCGGCACGCCGGGCCTGATGTCGACGGTGCGGGCGGGCAATGTGACCATGGTCAATGCGTTGGGGGTGGGCGTTCTGGAAACGCAGGCCCTGATGGCCTTTCTGCCCAAGATATGCCGGGTTCTGACGGGGCGGGGCCTTTTGATGCCAAACGTCGCGACATGGTGGTGCGGTCAGACACGCGAATTCGCCCATGTCCGCGCCAACGCGGCGCGGATGATGATCGGCCCTGCGATGGCGACCCGGATGCCCTATGAAACCGGCGCGCTGCATGCCGTGGGCGGGCAGATGCGCGGAGGCGGCGATCACACGGAACTGGACGACTGGCTGACCGACAATGCAGGCCACCTTGTGGGCAAGGAACTGGTCACCCTGTCCACCACGCCCGTCTATGAAAACGGTGCCCTTGTGCCGCGACCGATGTCCCTGCGCGTGTTTCTGGCGCGCACGCCGGGTGGCTGGCAGATGATGCCGGGCGGTTTCGCCCGCATTGGTGCAAGCGAGGATACCACCGCCATTTCGATGCACCACGGCGGCGCTGTCGCGGATGTCTGGATCGTCAGCGACACGCCGGTGGAACCCGTCAGCATGCTCGACCCGCCACAGGCGCCGTTTGTGCGGGCCGGTGCAGGGCCGCTGCCAAGCCGCGCTGCCGACAATCTGTTCTGGCTGGGCCGTTATGTGGAACGCACCGAAGGGTTGCTGCGGCTGACCCGCGCCTACCACAGCCGCCTGCAGGAGGCCGCGACCGAACCCTTGCTGACCACCATCCGCAAGCGGCTGACAACCTATCAGGTGGACGCAGACGAAAGTTTTCCCAAGGGGCTGCTGTCGTCCCTGTCGGCTGCCGTGTACAGCGCGGGCAATATCCGCGACCGTTTCAGCGTGGATGGCTGGGCCGCGCTCAAGGACATGGAAAAGTCGATGGCGCGCATCGCCCAGACCACCGAACCCGGCAGCGACGCCGCCCATGTGATGAGCGTTATGCTGCGCAAGATTGCGGGTTTTTCGGGGCTGGTGCATGACAACATGTATCGCACGTCGGGGTGGCAGTTCCTGACCATCGGGCGGTCGCTGGAACGGGCTGCGATGATGGTCGATGTCCTGACTGAATTTGCCGACCCGGCGGCCCCTGCAGGCGGCCTTGATCTGGCGATCGAAGTGGGGGACAGCATCATGGTCCACCGCCAGCGCTATGCCGTGTTTACGCGGCGCGAAAGCGTGATCGACCTTCTGGCGCTGGACGAAAGCAACCCCCGTTCTGTCCGGTTTCAGCTGGATGTGCTGCGCGACAGGATGCGCGATCTGCGGGCGTATAACACGCAGACGGGCCGCATCCGGTTTGACCGCAGGGTGCTTGCCGTGCGCCGGTCGCTGGCAGGGCAAACAGTCGATAGTCTTGACACTGCTGCGCTGCGGGCGATCTACCGTCAGATCCTTGGGCTGACCGACGCGCTTCACGACGCGTTCATGCATTAGGCGAACCTGCGGTGATCTACGACATCAAGATGCGCGTCACGCATGACTATGGCACCCCTGCCGTGGGAGGGCGACATGTACTTTGCATGATGCCGATCAACATCGCCGGTGTGCAGCAAGTGTTGACGGGTCAGGTGCGAATCACGCCGACGCCGGACGAACGCATCGACAGGGTCGATTTCTTTGGCAACCACGTGACAGAATTCAGTTGCCGCGCACCGCACGACCGCATGGTGGTCGCCCTGACGGCGCGGGTCGATTGTCTGTCCGGTGCAGACCTGGCTGCGGGGCAGACGCGCGTTGACGCCTTGCCGGGCCATCTTGACCAGTGCCGCAACCTTGGCGCGGCCTCGCCGCTGCATTTCCTGTCGCCGTCGTTCCGCGTGCCGCTGGACAAGGGGATGGCTGCCTTCGCGCGGGCCGAAGTTTCCCCGTCGATGATTGCCTCAGATGCCGTGATCGCCGTCGGGCGCGCGTTGCACCGGTACATGCGCTTTGACACGCGCGCCACCGAAGTGGACACGACCGCCGCCGAAGCCTTTCGCAAGCGCAAGGGCGTATGTCAGGATTATTCACATATCATGATCGCCGCCCTGCGTGGCATCGGCATTCCCGCAGGCTATGTCAGCGGCTTTCTGCGGACGTTGCCACCGCCGGGCAAACCCCGGCTTGAAGGGGCCGATGCGATGCATGCCTGGGTGCGGGCCTGGTGTGGCCCCGATCTGGGCTGGATTGCGTTCGATCCCACCAATGACCGGCTGGCGGGCGAGGATCATGTGGTTGTGGCTTATGGCCGTGATTATGCCGACGTGGCCCCAGTTCGCGGCAGGCTGCGGATCGCGGGGCGGCAAAAAACGCTGCAGGCCGTTGACGTGGTGCCTGTGACAGCCTGACCAGAACGAAGGTCAGACCCGTATACCTTTGGTTGATCAGGGCGAATGCATATTCCCCATGGGCAATTGGTAGGGTATGACGCGCGGGTGAACCATTGGGGCGTTGTGCAGGTTCGCTATCTGCCAGGTGATGTCAGGGGATTTGCCCCGTCCACCCGGCATACCGATAAGCGGTGCCAGGCGTCAGACTGAATTGTATCAAGGGGAACTTGGAATATGGCATCGTTATTCACAGCACATCGTGTGACGGCGGTTGTCGTTCTGGTCGCAGCGGCAGCTTGGGTGATCACGGGCGAGTTTTCTGCCGTCGGAAGTGAAGAGCCGTCCGAGGCCGAGGCGGTTGCAGAAACCACGGCCACCCCCGTTGCGGCACCCTTGCGCACAGTCGGTGCCGTCGTACCGGTGTTTGCGGATTATGCGCGTGAAATCCGGGTGTCCGGTGCAACCGAGGCGGACAAAAGCGCCGTTCTTGCCGCCCGAGCAGACGGAATCGTGCAGCAACTTGATGTTGTTCAGGGCCAGACAGTATCGCAGGATACGCTGGTGATGCGGCTTGAGGCGGCAGAGGCCGAGGCCGGGGTCCGCACCGCGCTGTCATCGCTTGAAAAAGCCACGCAGGAACTTGAAGTGGGCGAAGCCTTGTCCGCCAAGGGAAGCCTGTCGGATCTGGAACTGACCTCGCGCCGCGCCACCAAGGCCGCAGCGGAGGCGGCACTTAGCCAGGCGCAGGCTGCCGCCGACAGAATGGTGCTGAACGCGCCGTTTTCGGGGACGGTTGACAGCGTGGATATCGAAGTCGGCGAATGGGTCCAGTCCGGCACGGCAATCGCCACACTTCTGTCGCTCGACCCGATCGTGGTCAAGGCCGAGGTGAGCGAGCGTGACGTAGGCCACGTCAAGGTTGGGGACGAGGCGCTGGTGCGTCTGGTCACCGGCACGGAATTGCAGGGCACGGTACGCCATGTTGCGCGGCAGGCGTCGCAACAGACGCGGACCTTTGTGATCGACGTGGCCCTGCCGAACCCGGACGGTGAAATCCCCGCGGGCATCACTGCCGAAGTGCGCCTGTTCGCCCCGCCACAGCCCGCCATCACCGTGCCGCGCTCCGTGCTGACGCTGTCGGAAGACGGTGCCATCGGCGTGCGCGTCGTGGGGGCTGACAACATCGCCCAGTTCGCGCCCGTCGACATCATCGAGGACGGCGAGGACGGTCTTGTGATTTCCGGAGTGCCCAAGGACATGCGCATCATCGTGGCGGGACAGGATCTGATCCGCGATGGTGACAGCGTGACCGTGATGGAAGTGACTGCCGCGCAGGCAGCAGAGGCCTTGCCATGAACCTTGTCGAACTTGCCATCCGCAACACCCGTCTGACGATTTCGGTCATGCTGTTCCTGATGCTTTCCGGGGCGCTTGCCTATGTGTCGATTCCGAAAGAGGCAGAGCCGGACATCCAGATTCCGATCATCTATGTCAGCATCGGCTATGACGGCATTTCCCCCGAAGACAGCGAGCGCCTGTTGTTGCGCCCGATGGAAACCGCGCTGAAATCCATTCAGGGCATCAAGCAGATGACCGCAACCGCCTATCAGGGCGGCGGCAATGTGCTGATGGAGTTTCAGGCCGGGGCCGATCTGCAAAAGGCCCTGACCGACGTGCGCAACAAGGTGGACGATGCCCGCCGCGATCTGCCGTCCGAGGCGGACGAGCCGACAGTGAACGAAGTCAACATTTCGGAATTCCCGGTTCTGGTCGTGACGCTTTCGGGTGATGTGCCGGAACGGGTTCTGTCACAGGCGGGGCGTGAACTGCGCGACCGTGTCGAAGAAATTCCGGGCGTTCTGGATGCTGCCCTGCAAGGCGTGCGTGACGATCTGGTCGAGGTCATCATCGACCCGGCCAAACTGTCGTCATATGATCTGCGCCCCGACACGATGATCGCCGGTGTGAATGCCAACAACCGGCTGATCGCAGCCGGGTCGATGGAAGGTTCCGAAGGCCGCTATGCGATCAAGGTGCCGTCGCTGATTGAAACGATGGACGACTTTGCCGAACTGCCCGTGGTTGCCAACGGCAACGCCGTTGTGCGCGTGCGCGATCTGGCCGAAATCAGGCCCACCCTGAAAGACCCGGAAACCGTGACCCGTCTGGACGGCAAACCCGCCGTCGCGGTCGAAGTGTCCAAACGCATCGGGGCCAACCTGATCGAAACGGTTGATGAAGTGAAAGCCGTCACCGAATCCCTGAAAGACAAACTGCCGCCCGGTGTTGTCGTGTCGTTCAGTCAGGACAAGTCGACCACAATTCGCCAGCTGCTAAGCGATCTGCAGAACTCGGTGCTGACCGCCGTCGTGCTGGTGTTCATCGTCATTCTGTATGCCCTGACCGTGCGGTCGTCGATCCTGATCGGCCTGGCCATTCCGGCCTCGTTCCTGATGGGTATTCTTGCCCTGCAGACGGCCGGGCTGACGGTGAACCTTGTTGTGCTGTTCAGCCTTATTCTGGCCGTGGGGATGCTGGTCGACGACGCCATCATTGTCGTCGAATATGCCGAGAGGCGGATGGCCGAGGGCACCGAAAAACGCAAGGCCTTTGCCGAAGCATCGCACCGCATGGCGGGGCCGGTCATCGCATCCACCCTGACCCGGATTGCCGCGTTTTCGCCCCTTCTGTTCTGGCCCGGCATCGTGGGCGAATTCATGAAATACATGCCGATCACCCTGATCGCGACGCTGTCTGCCTCCATGCTGTATGCCCTGATTTTTGTGCCGACGCTGGGCGCGCTGATTGCCAAGCCGTTCAAGGAACCGCCGCGCCACAAGGACGGCGCTTACATGTGGCTGGTCGGGCGGGCCATCCGGCATCCGTTCATCGTGTTGTTCCTTGCCATAGGCACGCTTGTGGCGGTGCCCTATACCTATTCTCAGATTGGCCGGGGTGTTGAGTTCTTTCCGAACGTCGAACCCGACTACGGCCTTTTGTACGTCAAGGCGCGCGGCAACCTGTCGATCAGCGAAAAGGACGCGCTGGTTCGGCAGGCCGAAGACCGCATCCTTGGCTGGCCGTCGCTTTTGAACATCTATACCCGTGTGGGCAGTGGCGGCGGTGCCGGGCAGGATGTTCCCGCCGACGTGATCGGCACGATCCAGTATGAGTTTGTCGATTGGCGCGAACGCAAGAACGCAAATGAAATCCTGGCCGACCTGCGTGCCGCGACGATGGGCATCCCCGGCGTCGATATCGAGGTTTCGGTTCCCGCCGCAGGCCCGCCCACCGGCAAGGCCATCCAGATCCGCCTGTCTGCCGATGATCCGGCGGGCCTGAACGACGCCGCACGGGTGATCGGCGACAAGCTGGCGACAATCCCCGACGTGATCGACATCGATAACGGCCTGCCGCTGCCCGGCATCGACTGGGAACTGCAGGTCGACCGCGCCGAGGCAGCACGCTATGGCGCGTCACCGGGGGCGGTGGGGGCCGTGGTTCAAATGGTAACAACGGGGTTGAAACTGTCGGATTTCCGGCCTGCCGGGTCGGATGATGCCGTCGACATCATGCTGCGGCTGCCACCGGGACAACGCACGATTTCGGCGCTTGATCAGTTGCGGATCGAAACCGAACAGGGGCCTGTTCCCATCTCCAACTTCGTGACACGGGTGGCCACGCCAACCACAGGTACCCTGACCCGGATCGACAGCGCCCGCACCGTGACCGTGCAGGCCGGCATCCGCGAAGGCGTTCAGGCCCAGACTGTCCGCGACGAAGTGACGGCCATGATGACCACCCTGTTCGAACAGGACGGGTTTGCCACGGGTGGCCTGCGCTGGACAATGGCCGGCGAAGACGAAGAACAGGCCGAGGCGGGGGCTTTCCTTGCCCGCGCCTTCGGTGCCGCGATCTTCCTGATCTTCGTCGTGCTTCTGGCGCAGTTCAACAACTTCATCTCCGTGGGTCTGGTGCTTTCCGCCGTCATCATGTCAACGATCGGGGTGTTCCTTGGGTTGATGATCATGGGGCAACCCTTTGGCGTCGTGATGACGGGCATCGGGGTCATCGCGCTGGCGGGGGTGGTGGTGAACAATAACATCGTACTGATCTCCACCTATGACGAACTGCGCCATAAGGGCATGACCAAGATCGACGCCATTCTGGAAACCTGCCGCGAACGCGCGCGCCCGGTGGTGCTGACGGCGCTGACGGCCATTTTCGGGGTGATGCCGATTGCCTTTGGCTTGAACCTTGAACTGATGAACCACGAAACCACGATCGGCGCACCGTCGACACAATGGTGGATTTCCCTGTCGAGCGCGATTGTCTATGGCCTTGCCTTTGCGACCATCCTGACGCTGATCGTGACGCCGTCGCTGTTGATGCTGGTCACCAGGGGCGACGTGCCAAAGGCGCGACGGCGGTTCTGGCTGTTCGGCAAACGCCTTAGCCCGGCATGACGGCGCGGGGGGCACATGCCGCAGCCCCTTTTCGTTTTGCCCGGCCCTGCCTATAAGGCGGGGCGACAACGAACGGGACATTTGCCATGCGCCAAAGCACGATCACCCGCAAGACCTCGGAAACCCACGTTGACCTGACCCTGTCGCTCGATGGGACGGGAACGAGTGACTGCGTGACCGAAGTCGGGTTCTTTGATCACATGCTGGACCAACTGGCCCGTCACGGCCTGTTCGATCTGACGCTTCGTTGCGACGGTGACCTGCATGTCGACGATCACCACACGGTCGAAGATTGCGGCATTGCCATTGGTCAGGCCCTGGCACAGGCGCTTGGCGACAAGCGCGGCATCCGGCGTTATGGCGAATGTCGGCTGGCGATGGATGATGCACAGGTGGCCTGCGCGCTCGATCTGTCGGGGCGTCCTTATCTGGTGTGGAACGTGGCCTTTCCGACGCCGAAGATCGGCAACTTTGACACCGAACTTGTGCGCGAATTCTTTCAGGCGATCTCCACTCATGGCGGCATCACCCTGCATCTTGATCTGATCCATGGCATCAACAGCCACCACATCGCCGAAGCGGCGTTCAAGGCCGTCGCGCGTTCGCTGCGCATGGCGGTGGAGGTTGACCCGCGTCAGGCCGGGGCCATTCCGTCAACCAAGGGCGTGTTGTGAGCCTGACTGTCCTTGTCGACTACGACAGCGGCAACCTCCACTCGGCGGCCAAGGCGTTTCAGCGGATGGCCGACGAAGTGGGCGGCGGCACGTCAACGCTCGTCTCGTCGCGCCCCGAAGACGTGGCCCGGGCTGACCGGGTCGTGCTGCCGGGCGACGGGGCTTTCCCGGCCTGCCGCGCGGCCCTGATGGACAGATCGGGCCTGTTTGACGCGATATCCGAAGCGGTGACCGTGCATGGAAAACCGTTTCTGGGCATCTGCGTCGGCATGCAGATGATGGCAAGCTGGGGCCGCGAATACCGGGATACGCCCGGCTTTGACTGGATCGGCGGCGACGTCGTGCGCATCGCGCCCGAAGATGCGTCGATCAAGGTGCCGCATATGGGGTGGAACGATCTGGTGATCGACAATCCCCACCCCCTGCTGGACGGGCTGGCGACGGGCGACCACGCCTATTTCGTGCATTCCTACCATCACAGGGTCGCCGACCCGGCGCATCTGCTGGCACATGTCGATTACGCAGGCCCGATCACGGCAATCATCGGGCGTGACACGATGGTGGGAACACAGTTCCACCCCGAAAAGTCACAGGCCACCGGCCTGCGACTTATTGCAAACTTCTTGCGCTGGAAGCCCTGATCGGGCGTCACCCGATGATCTGAAAATCGCCCGCGGTCAGCCGCGCGCCGTCTTGCAGATTGGCGAACAGAACCCAGGCTTTCACCCCACTGCCATCCGGGTCGTACCAAAGCGCGCCCGACTGTTGCGAGTAGTAAAAGCGGTCGTTCCCATCCGGCGTGCCGGTATCGATGTTCTTGAACATGCTGGCGGCAAGGCGACCCGGGCCGCCGATGCCGCGAAACGCGTCGTTGTCCAGGACGAGCGTATCCACCCTTGAAAAATCGGATATGTAGTCGATGCCCGCCCCATAGACATACTTGTCAAAGACGAACCGGTCTGCCCCGCTGCCGCCCGCCAGATCGTCGACCCCCGTGCCGCCCAGCAGCGTATCGTTGCCGCTCCCGGCCGAAATGTCATCGCGACCTGCACCGCCGCTTATCCTGTCGGCACCGGCCATTCCGTTGATGTCGTCATCCAGCCGTGTTCCGGAGATGCGATCATTCCCCCCCAGCAGGAACTGCTCCAAAAGGACCGTGCTGTTGAAATCGGGCCGGGCAAGGTTGCCAAAGGTTTCCCCTGACAGTGTCAGGCCGGTGATCGTGACATGCGACTGCCCGGCAATCTGCAAGGTGATCTGGTTGATCGTGCCACCCAGCACTTTGCCGTCCAGTGTCGAAAGCCCCTGCCCCGACAGCGTGAACTTGAAATTGGCGTTGGGGGACACGAGCGACAGAACACCTTCATAAGTGACAGTCGTCGACGAATTGGCCGTCAACGGCAGATCGACGAAATCAAGCCCTGTGTTGAACGCAATGTCGGCGGTTTCGGCGGCGACTGATCGGTTGGTGGGGGCAAAGGTCCAGGTTGGCATGGGAACTCCGGTTGAAAGGGTATCCCGCTTTTTGAACCAAAGGGCGGCGGTGACGCTATAAACCGAAGGTGAAGCGGCGCAGAAAATGCGCCTTAAACTTTTGTTTATCGCGTTTCCGCCTCGCCAGACCGGCCCCCCTTGGCAAGACTTGTGCCCTGTGCGACAGCACGCCGATATCCATCAAGGCAGCACCATGATCCTGTACCCCGCGATTGATCTGAAGGACGGCCAGTGTGTCCGCCTGCTTCACGGCGACATGACCAAGGCCACGGTGTTTGGGTCCGACCCGGCGGCCCAAGCGGCGGCGTTTGAGGCAGCAGGATGCGAATGGCTGCATCTTGTGGATCTGAACGGCGCTTTTGCTGGGGCGCCGGTCAACGCCGATGCGGTGCGCGCCATTCTTGCAGCCGTCACCGTGCCCTGCCAGCTTGGCGGTGGCATCCGCGACCTTGCAACGATCGAGATGTGGCTGAATGCAGGCCTTTCGCGCGTTATTCTGGGCACCGTGGCGGTCGAAGACCCCGCGCTGGTGCGCAAGGCGGCTGCGGCGTTTCCGGGGCAAGTGGCCGTCGGCATCGACGCGCGCAAAGGCTTTGTCGCGACCAAGGGTTGGGCCACCGAAACCACCCTGCAGGCCACCGACCTTGCGCTGACCTTTCAGGACGCTGGGGTGGCCGCAATCATCTACACCGATATCGACCGGGATGGTGCCATGGGTGGCCCCAACATTGCGGCAACCACCGCACTTGCGCAGTCCGTATCGATCCCCGTCATCGCCAGCGGGGGCGTGTCATCCATGGCCGATCTTCTGGCCCTGCAGGCGACGAGTGTCATCGCCGGTGCCATTTCAGGCCGCGCGCTGTACGAAGGTGCCATTGATCTGACACAGGCACTGGCCGCGCTTCGCCGCTAGGATTTTGCGGAAGAACTGCCGCAGGGCCGCTTGCGACTGTTGCATCCCCCCCGTGGCTTCGTTTCGCGCCGGCCCGACCATTGCATTTGCAGTACACTCAAGGGTATCACGGCACCGACGAAAGGCCAGTCATGCTTAAAACCCGCATCATCCCTTGCCTTGACGTGGCCGATGGCCGTGTGGTCAAGGGCGTCAACTTTGTCGATCTGCGGGACGCCGGTGATCCGGTCGAAGCGGCGCGCGCCTATGATGCCGCCGGTGCTGACGAGCTTTGTTTTCTCGATATCCACGCCACCCACCAAAACCGTGGCACGATGTTCGACCTTGTGACCCGCACGGCCGAGGCGTGTTTCATGCCCCTCACTGTCGGCGGCGGCGTGCGCACCCCCGAAGACGTGCGCGCCCTGCTGCTTGCCGGGGCGGACAAGGTTTCCTTCAACTCTGCCGCAGTCGCCGATCCCGATGTGG
The DNA here is from genome assembly GCA_031425195.1 of Gemmobacter sp. Lineage (GTDB taxonomy): Bacteria > Pseudomonadota > Alphaproteobacteria > Rhodobacterales > Rhodobacteraceae > JANPIX01. The sequence goes on from JANPIX010000009.1 coordinate 283,450, forward strand.
TGGCCCGCGCCGCAGACCGCTTTGGCAGCCAATGTATCGTGGCGGCGATCGACGCCAAGACGGTGGCCCCCGGCCGGTGGGAGATATTCACCCATGGCGGGCGCACGGCGACAGGCATCGACGCCGTCGCCTTTGCCAGAACGATGGCCGCCAAAGGTGCCGGGGAAATCCTGCTGACCAGCATGGACCGGGATGGCACCCGCGCGGGGTTCAACCTCGACCTGACAAGGGCCGTGGCCGATGCCGTGTCGATCCCGGTGATCGCAAGCGGTGGCGTGGGCACGCTTGACCATCTGGTCGACGGCGTGGCTCAGGGGCATGCCAGCGCCGTGCTTGCGGCGTCGATCTTTCACTTTGGCACCTTCACCATAGCCCAGGCCAAGGCACATATGGCCGCCGCCGGCATCCCGATGAGGCTGGCATGACCGCAATCGACCGTCTGGCCGCAACCATTGCCGCCCGCAAGGGAGCCGATCCGGACACTTCGTGGACGGCCAGACTGCTGGCAGCCGGCCCCGAAAAATGCGCCGAAAAGTTCGGCGAGGAAGCCATCGAGGCGATCATCGAGGCTGTGAAGGGTGACCGTGCCCGCCTGACGTCCGAGGCGGCTGATGTGATCTATCACCTGCTTGTCATGCTCGCCGCCCGCGATATATCGCTTGGCGAGGTGCTGGCCGAACTTGACCGGCGTGAAGGCCAGTCCGGCATCGCCGAAAAGGCGGGTCGCGGCTGACTACATCCGCAGTCGCGGAATTTCGATGGCCGGGCAGCGGTTCATCACCACCGTGAGCCCCCTTGCCCGCGCCAGTGCGGCGGCCTCTTCGTTAACGATGCCCAGTTGCATCCAGATCGTCTTGACGGTTGGCAGCTTCAGCGCCTGTTCGACTACCGGCATGACGTCTTCCGACCGGCGAAAGATATCGACCATGTCGACCGGCTCGGCGATATCGGCCAGGCTTGCGCGCACCGTGGTGCCAAATGCGGCAAGCCCAACCTGCCCCGGGTTGACGGGGATCACCGTATACCCCCGCTGCGACAGGAACCGCGCCACCCCGTGGCTTGGCCTGTCCGGTTTCGGCGACCAGCCCACCACCGCGATCACTCGGGTTTCCGTCAGGATGCGGCGAATGTCATCGTCGTTCTGCAATTTTCATTTCCTTGCCTGAGCCCGCACACTCCAAGCGCATGTCCCACCTATAACCCCGCTAATGATAAACGCGAAACCCACCAATACGATCCCGCCAAGGACCAGCCCAAAACCAGAGGGCAAGGCGCACGGCAATCGCCCTGCCCTGCGCCCAGCCGCCAGTTTCGCCGAAACGGAAAAGATCAGGAACACCGCCCGCTGCCGCATCGCATCAGGCCGTGTGTATGGCCCCACCAGGCAGTTCCGGTTCTGTCGTGTCGATCTGCCCCGACAACAAAAAAAGCGCCCGAACCAAACGGTCGGGCGCAGTCACGGAACGAGGGACAGTGAGTGTCGGACAGGGGTTCCGGCCCTATCCTCTATGACAAATAGGCAACTGGCTGCCAATAAACAGGCCCGGTCGCAGCATCGTGATAGTTCCTATCGCGCCGTGGCCGCGTAAAGCGCGACCGCTGCCGCATTGGAAACATTCAGCGACGCGAATCCCCCCTGCGCCGGGATGCGCACCAGCCTGTCACAGGTATCGCGCGTCTTGTCGCGCAGACCCGGCCCTTCGGCCCCCATCACAAGACCCACGGGCCGCGTCCCCACGTCGGACAGCGCCTCGGCCAGCGTCACCGTTGCGTCACCGTCCAGCCCCAACAGGACATAACCCATGTCCTTCAGTTCGGTCATCGCATCCGACAGGTTGGTCACGCGCAGATAGGGCTGCCGCTCCAGCGCACCGCTTGCGGTTTTCGCGAGTGCACCGGTTTCCGGTGCCGAATGGCGCTGGGGCGCGATCACGGCGCGCGCGCCGAATACTTCCGCAGACCGCAACACCGCGCCTACGTTGTGCGGATCGGTCACCCGGTCCAGCAGCACCACCAAAGGCAGACCTGCACCGCTGATGCAGACATCCTGCAGCGATCCCCATTGCAGGGGCTTTACTTCGAGCGCCGCACCCTGATGGACCGATGTTTCGTCAATCGGCACATCAAACCTGCGGGGATCGACGATCGCCGGCTCGATCCCGCCCTGCGCCAGTGCGTCGCCAAGCCGGTCCGCCGCATTTTTGGTCAGTACAAGGCGCAGCTTGATCCGGGCAGGATTAAGAAGCGCGTCGCGCACGGCGTGCAACCCGAACAGCCACACGGTTTCGCGTTCTGCCGCGCGCTTGGCGCGTTCCTTGTCCACGACCCAATCGGGTTTCGCCGTTCCCTGCGCCATCTGTTCACCTTCCTCTTTCGCCATCGCAACGGCGTTCCCACCCGCCGCCAACTCATGCCCTGCCCTATCCGCCTTTTCGCCTTGACGCCATGGGGGGCCTTCGGTAATTCCCACGCCAGAGTGGGCGACGCGCTGCAAGGTGCGGCAGGAGACTGTAACTCTCCCGGGGCGACCCGTGCCTGGTTCGATTCCAGGGTCGCCCACCAATTCCTTTCAGATCAGGGTACTGCGCGCATGACTGAACGTTCTTTCCGCTTTACCCATGCGATCACCCGTCGCCCGTCGGTCAGCATCACGCATGGTCTGCGGGCCGTAGATACCGGAGCGCCGGATCTGGCTCTCATGCTGGCGCATCATGCAGATTATGTGGCGGCCCTGCGCTCCACCGGGGCCACCGTGGTCGAACTGCCTGAACTTGACGCCTATCCTGACAGCGTGTTTGTCGAAGACACGGCACTTTGCCTGCCAGAAGGCGCTGTCGTGATGCGCCCTGGTGCACCAACGCGGCTGGGCGAGGCTGCCGAGATGGCCCCCCACCTGCGCGCCCTTTATGATACGGTGGTCACGGTGTCAGACCCGGGCCGCATCGAAGGCGGCGACATTCTGGTGACAGAGCGGGAGATTCTGGTGGGCCGTTCGGCGCGCACCGATGCGGCGGGGGTGGCTGAACTCGTCCGCCTTGTCGAACCCTGGGGCCACCGCGTGCGCGAGGTTTTCACACCCCCCGGCGTTCTGCATTTCAAGACCGACTGCTCACTCCTTGACAGCGAAACCATTCTGGCGACCCCGCGTCTTGCGGCGTCGGGCTGCTTTGACGGCTACCGCGTCCTCCACACGGCGGAGGGCGAAGAGGCCTGTGCGAATGCGATCCGCTTCAATGACATCGTGCTGATGCCGGCAGGTTTCCCCCGCACGGCCGAAACACTGGCGCAGGCCGGCTATGACCTGCGCACCATCGGCAACAGCGAATGCGCCAAACTGGACGGTGGCATGTCCTGCCTCAGCCTACGGTTCAGTCCCATCACGGCGTAAGTACGGCGGCGCGTTCTAAAGCCACGTTCTGCGTGGATCCGCAACGACAGGTCGCCACCCAGACGCAGGCCAAAGTCAGCGCGGCCCCTAGCCCTGCACAATCGCTTTTGATTCAAAGCCATCATCCCTATGGTGGGACACGATTCAATGTGAGTGATGATGCCCCGCAGCCAGTCCCCGAAGCAATCCTTCAATATCGTGGCTGTCGTGCAGGCCGGTCGGCTGCAATACGAGGCGATCCTTCTTGCGGCATCATTGCGCGCGATGGCGTCCGGGTTCGAAGGCAAGCTATATCTGGCCGAACCACAGCCGGGGCCGCTGTGGCCCCGCGATCCTCGCGTCACCGATACAGCCACCCGTGATCTTCTGACCAGTCTCGGGGCCGAATTCCTGCCCTTTTCCAGCGAAGTTTTCGGTGCGACCTACCCCTATGGCAACAAGATTGAATCCCTCTTGGCGCTGCCCGACGAACCGTTCCTGTTTCTGGACACTGACACTCTTGTCACCGGGCCCATCGACGACATTGCCTTTGATTTCAACCGTCCCAGCGCGTCCATGCGGCGCGAGGGGACGTGGCCTGTCATCGAACTTTACGGGCCGGGGTACGCCGCCACCTGGCGCGCGCTTTATGACCGGTTCGGGCTCGATTTCGACAGCAGTCTCGATCTGGCGCAACCCGACGAATATTGGCAGCGCTATCTATACTTCAACGCCGGCTGGTTCTTTCATGCCAGTCCGCATGCCTTCGGCAAACGCCTGCTCGACTATGCCCGCAGCATCCGGGATGACAGGCCAGATGCGCTTGGCCTTCAGACCCTCGATCCGTGGCTTGATCAGATTGCACTGCCACTGGCCATCCATTCCTTTGGGGGCGGCAGGCCCGGCCCTGAACTTGCCGGTCTGGACGGTGACATCACCTGTCACTGGCGCGCGCTCCCCCTGTTGTATGCGCGCGAGCCTGACCGGGTTCTGGCAGTGCTGGATCAGATCGCCGCGCCAAACCCTGTGAAACGGGTGCTGAAAACCTATGACCCGTTCCAAAAGCTGATCTACCGGCGCAAAGGTCAGGACATTCGCGCTCTTTTTGACCGGAATGACCTGCCCCGCCGCGAACAGTCGATCCGCAACGCTATCAAGCGCGAAGGGCTATGGCTGCGGTAACATAGGGTCACTGACCCGGCAGCCTAATGCGTCAGAACGGGCAATAGCGACAGGACAAGCAACCCGGCCATTGTCCAGTTGAACAGGGTCAGACGCCGCGGATTGGTCAGAAACGCCCGCACCTTTTGGCCGCCGTACGCCCAGATGGACACCGATGGCAGGTTGGTCGCGCAGAAGACAATGGCCACAATGGCATAAGACGTGGCTGTCTGGTCCGGCGCATAGGCGGCGATGGCACCCACGGCCATGGCCCATGCCTTCGGGTTCAACCACTGAAACGCCGCCGCTTGCAGGAACGTCATGGGCCGCGCCCTGCCATTTGTGCCATCCGGTGCTGCGGCATGGGCGAATTTCCACGCCAGCCACAGCATGTAGATGATCGACACCACCTTGAGCGCGGTATTCAGAACCGGCCAGACATGGAACACCTGCCCCAATCCCAGACCCATCAGAAACACCATGAGCGCATGGCCCAGACTGACGCCCAGCATGTGCGGGACAGTCCGCGCAAATCCGAAGTTCGCGCCCGATGTCATCAACATCAGGTTGTTCGGCCCCGGGGTGACCGATGTGACGAATGCAAAGCCAAGCAGGCCAAGAAGAATTTCCTGATTCATGGCGGCACTTTGCCAGAAAGTCCGCCACACAAGGTTGCAATTCGCAGCGCATATCCTCTATTCCTGCAATCCATGCACCAGATTGATGCCATAGACGACCGGATATTGCGCGAACTTGGCCGCGATGGGCGGATCAGCAACCTTGCGCTGGCCGAACGCATCGGCCTGTCGCCCAGTGCCTGCCTGCGCCGCGTTCAGGCGCTTGAACGCAGCGGGGTCATCAAGGGCTATCGCTGTGTGCTTGACCCAGCCAAACGCGGCATCGGTTTTATCGCCTATATGACAGTTGGCCTGTCCGAACATACCAAGGCCGCACAGCATGGTTTCGAACGCGCCGTTTCCCTGTCTGCTGAAGTGCGCGAGATGCACAACATCACCGGCACCGTCGAATACCTGCTCCGGGTGGAGGCCGCGGATCTTGCCGCCTACAAGCATTTCCACACCAATGTGCTGGGAACCTTGCCGCATGTGTCGCGGGTGACAACCTATGTAGTGATGGACAGCCCCAAGGACGACCGCGCCTGAAGGTAGCCCTGCGCAAAGCTGCCTGCGGCGGCCCGTCTGTTCACCGGATTGCTGTCACGACGCCCCCCCGGAAAAGAAATTGCCCCCCGGCCATCCCCCCACATCCGCGCCGTTCTCTTGTGGCCGCGAAATGTTGGGCAGACTGGACAGAGGGGGGCGCACAAGCCTAGTCTTCGCCCGAAACCGGGAGGACACGAACCATGACCTATGCCTTTGATACCCTGCAGATCCACGCGGGCACAGCGCCCGACCCCGCCACTGGCGCGCGTCAGGTGCCGATCTATCAGACAACGGCCTATGTATTTCGCGATGCCGATCACGCCGCCAAATTGTTCAACCTGCAGGAAGTGGGCTACATCTATTCCCGCCTGACCAACCCCACTGTCAGTGCGCTGGCCAACCGCGTCGCGGCGCTGGAGGGCGGGGCCGGGGCGATCTGCTGTTCTTCCGGGCACGCGGCGCAGATCATGGCATTGTTTCCCCTAATGGGGCCGGGCTGCAACGTGGTTGCCTCCACCAAACTTTACGGCGGCACGATCCAGCAGTTTTCGAACACGATCCGCAAATTCGGCTGGTCGGCGAAATTCGTCGATTTCGACGATCCAAAGGCGATTGCAGCAGCCATCGACGACAACACCCGCGCGCTGTTCTGCGAAACCATCTGCAACCCCGGCGGTGCCATCAGCGATCTGGACGCCATCGCCCGCGTGGCCAATCATGCGGGCCTGCCCCTGATCGTCGACAACACGACGGCAAGCCCCTATCTTTGCCGTCCCATCGAACATGGCGCGACACTTGTGGTGCATTCCGCCACCAAATACCTGACGGGCAACGGCACGGTCACCGGCGGCGTCGTCGTCGATTCCGGCAAATTCGACTGGTCCGCCAGCGGCAAGTTCCCGTCGCTGTCGGAACCCGAACCGGCCTACCACGGCCTTAACTTCCACGGCGCACTTGGGGCCATGGCGTTCACCTTCCACTCCATCGCCGTGGGGCTGCGTGATCTGGGCATGACGATGAACCCGCAAGGGGCGCATTACACCCTGATGGGGATCGAAACCCTGTCCCTGCGCATGCAGCGCCATGTGGAAAACGCGCAGATCGTGGCGGAATATCTGGAACAGGACCCGCGGGTCGATTTTGTCACCTATCCGGGGCTGAAGTCGTCGCCCTATCACAATCTGGCCAAGATGATCACACCAAAGGGACCCGGCGGCCTGTTCACCTTTGCCGTCAAGGGCGGATATGAGGCCTGTGTCAAGCTGGTTGACAGTCTGAAACTGTTCAGCCACGTCGCCAATCTGGGCGACACGCGCTCGCTCGTGATCCACTCCGCGTCGACCACGCACCGTCAACTGTCCGAGGCGCAGCAGATCGCGGCTGGGGCGGCCCCGAACGTCGTCCGCCTGTCCATCGGCATCGAAGATGTCCACGACATCATCGCCGATCTTGATCAGGCACTGGCCATCGCCACCGCCTGACGCAAAACCGGCCCGGTGGCGCAGAATGCGCGCCACCGGCCCGTCAGTTTACTGGGCGATTTCCCAGGTGACCGTCACCGACACCAGTGTCGACACCTGCCCCGCCGCCACTGGAACCGCCTCGGACGCAACACTTGCATCCATCCGGAACATCGGTTGCGGGCCGGTGTATCCGCTGCTTTCATTGATCGTCATGATCGGCCCCACCGTCACCCCGGCCGCCCCTGTTAGCAACGTGGCGCGATCCTTGGCGTCGGCAACCGCGCGCTTGCGCGCCTCGTCCAGCAGCGGCTTTGGCTCTTGCAGACCAAAGGTCACCCCGTTGAGCGTGTTGGCACCATCCGCCACCGCCGCATCCAGAACGCTGCCCAGAGTATCAAGAGTGTTGACCTGAACCGTCAGATTGTTTGACGCAACATAGCCCATGATTTCAGGCGCTTGACCACTTTCATTGGAATAGCTGTTCGACCAGTTCGGGTTCAGCGACAGGCCGGATGTCTGGATGAACCGGTCTTCGATTCCCGCGGCCTTCAGATTGGCCAGAACCGCCGCAAGCTGCGTCGAATTGGCGGCCATCGCTTCGGCAGCCGAGGTTCCCTGCGTGGTCACGCCCAGCGAAATCGTGGCCATATCGGGCGGGCTGTCAACGCGCCCCTCGCCCGTTACGGTAATGCTTGCGGGCGGCAGAGGCAGGGTCTGCGCCGTGGCAAAGCCCGCAACGGGAAGGCTGAGCGCGGTGGCCAGCAACAGAGTGTTCAAAACACGCATGGTTCTCTCCTTGAAAATAATGGCGACACTTCACCCCATAAGACGCGGGTGGCAAGACGATCCTTGGCGCGTTGGCGAAAAATCTTTGTCCCCGATAGGATGACAGTCATATCAGGTAAAATCCGCCCCTTGCCCCGACCCTCGCTTTCATTCGGCGGAAAGCTGCTATACAAGGAACCGGGGCTTGGGTGTTACCTTTGCCGCCGTGTCGAAACCTGTGCTAGACCCGTGCAATGAAACCAAATTTCGCCCTGAACCTTACCCATGACAGCATCGGCCTTCTGCACCGCACATCGCGGGGCTGGCTCGAGGTGGGGTTGGCGGAACTCGACGCATCCGATCTGGGCGAGGCGCTGGGTTATCTGCGGAAATCAGCACTTGGTCTTTCACCTGCCGGTTTCACGACCAAACTGGTGATCCCGGCAAGCCAGATCCTGTACGCCGAAGTCGAAGCGCCCGGCCCCACGGATTCAAAACGCCGCGGCCAGATCCGCAAGGCGCTGCAGGGCATGACACCCTATGACGTCAAGGATCTTGTGTTCGACTGGTCCGGCGACGGCGAGACGGTCAAGGTGGCTGTGGTGGCCCGTGAAACGTTGGACGAGGCGGAACAGTTCGCCCTGCAGCACAAATTCAATGCAGTCTCCTTTGTCGCGATCCCCGAAGGCACGAGCTTTGACGGTGAACCGTTCTTCGGCCCGGCCACGGGTGCTGCACAGTGGCTGCCAACTGGTGAAAAGGTGGAACGCGACGACGCCCCGGTCAGCATCGTGGCCAGCGAAATTCCCCGGCCCGCCGCCGAACCCGAAGTGGATCACGAACCGCCGCTTGTGATCGATTCTCCGCCTGTCATCGCCGAAACCCCGGAGCCTGCGGCAGAACCGCTGCCCGAACCTGTTGCAGAACAGGAACTCTTGCCCGACCCCGCGCCCGAGGGCGAAGTCGAACCCGAAGCTTCGCCCGTCGACATTTTGCCCGAAGCACCGGTCGAACCAGCACCCGTGCAGATGGACACGCTTTCCGATCTCGCGGCAGAGGTGGTCGAACCTGAACCAGTGGCCGCACCCGACGAAACGCCGTCAGAGCCGTTGGCGGCAGACCCCGCCCAACCCGACCTGCCAGAACCGGACACTGCTGAACCCGATCAGCCAGATACCGCGGCGCCCGCCCTGACGGTGATGGAGGATATCGACCCAGATCTCGTGCCGGCGACGGACGAAAAAGATGCCGCCGACGCGGCCCCAGTTTCACCGCCGCCTGCACGCTCCCCGGAACCATCGGCGGAACCCCCGACTGCGGACGACGATCACGACGCCCCGCTGGCGCTCGACGTTGAACCGGCCGACGGCGACGACAGTGCCGACGCAGGCGTGGATACACCCCCGCCCATTGTACCGGCACCCACCTTCACCAGCCGCAGGCAACCACCGCCCGATCTGGGCGCTGCACCCGTCATGAAGGGGGCTGCACCTGCCGCAGGCACAACTGCCCCGCTTCCAGCCGGGCGCAAGACAACCCTGCCCCCGCCGCCACCCCTGCCAAGATCACTGGGATCCGTAGCAGGAAAGGTGACAGCACCCGGCATCGCCGGCCTGTCCGCCGAACGTCGTCCCAAGGTGACGGCCCCTATCACCGACCCGCGCAACACCCGCCGCCCCAGCCCCGCCGCCACCCCGACAGGCCTCGGCTCGCGCGCTGCACCGCAAAAGGGCAAGCCCCGCTTTCTTGGGCTGATCCTGACGGGAATCCTGCTTTTGCTGCTGGCCATGGTTGCGGCTTGGTCGTCCTACTACCTTGCCTCTTCTGACGACGCCACCGCGGCAGAGGATGTCGCGATGGTGCAGAACGTGGCCGTTGAACCTGATGGTTCGATCCTGCCACCCCCCGGCGTCGAAGATGAAATGCTGGCCGATCAGCAAGACCCGGCAGATTTCGCCACCAATGCCGAAGTCACCGAACCACCATTGCCCGCCGACCCGCCCGCCCCGGCCGAGGTTTTGGCCGCTGCCGACACCCCACTTGCCGAACCCGAACCAGACATGGCTGCACCGGCCCGCCCGGCCGAACCCGATGAGGTGGCTGCCGTTGCAGCACCCGAGGCCGCAGCACCAGATGCCCCCGCACCCGAGGCAGAAGGCACCGGCGGGCAGGCACCCATTCCCAATTCCGATGCGCAGGACGAAATCTTCCTGTCCACAATGGACGCGCCGCCCGCGTCACAGCCAACGTCCGCTCTGCCCGGACCCGAGGCTTTGCCCGAAACCCTGCCAACGGCACAACTCGCCGCACCCCCCTTTGGCACCGAATACCAGTTCGACGGTCAGGGCCGCATCCAGCCCACAGCCGAAGGCATCGTGACACCCGAAGGGATCACGCTTTTCTCTGTGCGTCCGGTCAAGGAACCGCCTCCAAGACCGGCGGCCTTGCAGGCTGCCGCCGCAACCACGGCTGATCCCGCCGCAACAGCCCTGTTGCCAGCCCCCGAGGTGACACAGCCGCCCGAGGCTGACATAGCCGCCGACCCCGCTTTGGCTGGCAGTCGCCCCCGAACCCGGCCAGAGGGGTTGGCGGTTCCCGCCTCAACCACTCTGCCCCCCGCTGACGGGCAGGATGACGCGGCCCTTGGCGACACGCCCGCCGCAACACCCGCAGCCGACATACGTCTGGCAAGTTCGCGCCCCCGGGCCCGCCCCGCCGGGGTGATAAGTCTGGGTGAGGCAGCACAGGGCCAGACCGCCGCCGCCTCTATCGCGGCTGTCGCAGGAAATGGTCCGGTCAGCCCCCTGGCCCTTGCCATCTCGGCCCGACCCGCGCCACGCCCCGGCAATTTCAGCAAGGCGGTAGAGGCCGCAGTCGCCGCCGCCGTGCGCGAAGCCCCCCCCGAACCTGTGGCCGAGGCGGCACCGGCGCCAGAACCCGAACCCGCGCAGCAGGCCACTCTGCGCGTGCGCAAACCGACCCCCGCCGATGAACCCACCATCGCCGCCGCCCCCGAGGCCGACGCCGAACCCGAGGCGGACGAAAGTGGGGTGCAGGTTGCAAGTTCCGGCACCGTGGCCAAACGCGCCACTTTCGCAAACGCCATCAATTTGTCCAAAGTCAATCTGATCGGCGTGTATGGCACGTCCAACGCACGTTATGCCTTGATCCGCCAGTCCAACGGGCGCTACAAAAAAGTGCAGGTCGGTGACAGGTTCGACGGTGGCACTGTGGCGGCCATCACCGCGAGCGAAGTGCGCTATCAGAAAAGTGGCCGGATCTACGCGTTGACGCTGCCCACGGGCTGAACCCTGCGCATCGGCCTCGCTGCGGTAGGCAAGGCCGGGCAACGCTGCGGGCCACCGTGTTATTGGACACCAAGAAAGGATTGCGATGGAAGGGTTCCTGCTTTTGGCAAGCCTTTATCTGGGGGCCGCGATCCTGATCGTGCCGCTGTCGATCCGCCTGGGGCTTGGGTCCGTGCTCGGATATCTCGTGGCAGGCATCCTGCTTGCGCCCATCATGGCGCAATTCGGCAGCGACACGGCAGATCTTCAGCATGTGGCAGAATTCGGTGTTGTCATGATGCTGTTCCTGATCGGCCTGGAACTTGATCCGCGCGCGCTTTGGGCTATGCGCCACCGCCTTCTGGGCCTTGGCGGTCTGCAGATCGGGATCACCACGCTCATCATCACCGGGGCCGTCCGGCTTTTGGGTCAGACATGGGAAATCTCGCTCACGCTTGGCCTTTTGCTGGCACTGTCATCGACGGCCATCGTGCTGCAGACATTGACAGAAAAGAACCTGATGCGCACCGCAGGCGGGCGTTCGGCCTTTACCGTGCTTCTGGCGCAGGATCTTGCTGTCATTCCGATGCTCGCCCTGATCCCGCTTTTGGCTGTGGGCGGCGCTGCCACAACTGACGCCCATGCTGCCGAACCCAGCGCCGCTGCCCCTATCCTCAGCCTTGTGCAATCGCTGCCCGGATGGGCGGGCGGGCTGCTGACGCTTGGCGTGGTCGTGGCCATCGTTCTTGCGGGACATTTCCTGTCACGGCCCGCTTTCCGGTTTGTCCACGCGGCGCGGCTGCCGGAAATGTCGACCTTCTTTTCGCTGTTCCTCGTTCTGGGCATCGCCTTTTTGATGATGATGGTCGGCCTGTCGCTCGCACTTGGCACCTTCCTTGCCGGTGTCGTTCTGGCAAACTCCGAATTCCGTCATCAGTTGGAGGCGGATATCGAACCCTTCAAGGGCATCCTTCTTGGCCTGTTCTTCATGACTGTCGGCATTGGCATCAACCTTGAACTCATCGCGGCCCAGCCGGTGATGCTCATCGGCCTGACTGTCGCCCTGCTGCTGGTCAAGGGCGGTGTCCTTTGGGCGCTGACCCTGCCCTTCCGCATTCACGGGCGCGACCGCGTGCTGTTCGCCCTCAGCCTGGCGCAGGCAGGGGAATTCGGCTTTGTCGTGGTCAGTTTCGCCGTGCAGCAAACCATCCTGCCCGACGCAGTGGCGCAGATCACGCTGGTGGTCATCAGCCTTTCGATGCTGCTGACACCCGCACTTTTCATCCTGTACGACCGCCTGTCGCGCAAGATCAGCGACCATGATGACGACTTGGCCCCCGACGAGATTGACGAACGCGGGCCGGTCATCATCGCGGGAATCGGTCGGTTCGGGCAGGTGGTGAACCGGCTGGTGCGGGGCAGCGGCATAAACACCGTTGTTCTGGACAGCGACCCCGCCATGGTCGAGACCATGCGAAGGTTCGGCGTAAAGGGTTATTTCGGCGATCCCGCCCGCCCCGAATTACTGGAGGCGGCGGGCCTGCGCACGGCAAGCCTGCTTGTCGTCGCAGTCGATGAAAAGGACAAGGCGATCAACATTGTCCGCTTTGCCCGCCGCACAAATCCAGACCTGCACATCGTGGCCCGCGCTTATGACCGCGTTCACACCTATGAACTGTTTCAGGCCGGTGCCAATGACATCGTGCGCGAAACCTTTGACTCCGCCATCCGTGCTGGCCGCTATGTTCTGGAAAATATGGGCTTTTCCGACTATGAGGCGTCCGAACTCGCCCAGACCTTCTACAAGACGGATCGCGCCGGTCTGCGCGAACTGGCGCAGCTTTGGGTGCCGGGTCAGCGCATCGAACAGAACAGTGCCTATGTAGAACGCGCCCGACAACTGAACCGCGACATGGAAAGCGCGCTGATCAGCGGGCTGGCCGATGCGCGGCCCACACCCGCCGCAGCGGAGTAGCCGTCAGCCTGCCGCAACCCCCGCCTCGGCAAAGGTCGCCATGCCGGAATGGCAGGCGACAGCCGCCTGCACGATCCCGATGGCCAGCGCGGCACCCGATCCTTCGCCCAGCCGCAATCCCAGATCCAGCAGTGGCGTTTTGCCCAACCGCTCTAGCAAGGCGCGGTGTGCGCCCTCGGCACTGACATGGCCCGCGATGGCATGATCCAAAGCGTTGGGCGCAAGGTGATGGAGAACGGCGGCGGCGGCACAGGCGATGAACCCGTCCAGAATAACCGGCATACGCGCGGCCCGCGCGCGCGCCATGGCCCCCACCATCGCCGCAATCTCGCGCCCGCCAAGACAGCGCAGCACCTCCAGCGGATCGCCCAGCAGATCGGCGTGGGTGGCCAGCCCTTCGGTCACAACCTGCACCTTCACGCCCAGCCCCGCATCTGTGACGCCAGTTCCGCGCCCTGTCCAATTGGCAGCCGCCCCCCCAAAAAGGGCACATGCGATGGCGGCGGCAGAGGTTGTGTTGCCAATCCCCATTTCGCCCAGAACGAGCAGATCACCCGCACTGTCCACCGCATCCCAGCCTGCCAAAAGGGCTTGCACCACTTCTGCTTCGGTCATCGCCGGGCCTGTCGTGAAATCGGCGGTCGGACGTTCAAGCTCCAGCGCCACCACCTGAAGCGAGGCACCGAATGTCTTGGCAAGCTGATTGATTGCCGCCCCGCCCGCCTTGAAATTGCCCACCATCTGCACTGTCACGTCGGGCGGAAAGGCGGAAACGCCCCGCGCTGCCACGCCGTGATTGCCTGCAAAGATGATGACCTGGGGACGTTCCACCGACGGCTTGTCAGTGCCCCGCCACCCCGCATACCAGACGGCCAGTTCTTCCAGTTTTCCCAATGATCCCGGTGGTTTGGTCAACTGCCCCTGCCGTGCGCGCGCGCCTTCGACGGCCCCTGCGTCTTGCGCAGGAAATGTGGCAATCAGTGACCGGAAACCGTCGAGATCGGAAAACGAAAGAGGCATGGCTTGTCCTTTGTTGAACCTTGTTGGCCAATTCGCTACCGCTTATCGTGGGGCGCTGCCAGCGCAGAAAGGGCAATAGGATGGATGTGCGCGACATGCTCGCTGATTGCCGGTCGGCTGTGGGCCTGCTCACCCGTCTGCCCTTGCGCTTTGCCGATGGCGAAGTGCCGCGCGGCGCTGCCGCAGCCTGGGCCTGGCCGGTGGCGGGGGCGGTATGCGGCCTGATCGCCGGTGCCGTGCTGACGTTGGCGATGGCCCTGTCGCTGCCTGTGGGACTGTGCGCGGCCCTTGTGCTCGCCACGCAGGCGCTGGTCACGGGGGCCATGCACGAAGATGGGCTCGCCGATAGTGCGGATGGGTTCTGGGGCGGTTGGACGCGGGACCGGCGGCTTGCCATCATGAAAGACAGTCACATCGGCACCTACGGCGTCATGGCGTTGTTGTTGGTGACGCTGGCGCGCTGGTCCGCACTTGTCACGCTGATTTCCGGTGGTGCGGGAATCTGGCTGCTGATCGGTGTCGCGGCATTGTCTCGCGTGCCGATGGCGCTGATCCTCGCCGCATTGCCCAACGCGCGGGGCACGGGTCTTTCCAATGCGGTCGGCCGCGCCCAGTGGACCACGGCCCTGATCGGGGTGGCACTGGCCTGCGTTATCGCCCTGCCCGGCTTTGGCTGGGCTGTGATCCCGGCTGCGCTGGCGGCGGGTGTGGTGACGATTGGGGTGGCAATGCTGGCCCGGGCCAAGATCGGCGGCCAGACAGGCGATGTGCTGGGCGCGGCACAGCAAATGGCCGAACTGGCCGTGCTGGCCATCCGGACCGCCGTGTGGTGACAGCATGAAAAAACCGCCGGCCCCGTCGGGCGGCGGTTTAATCCGGCAACCTGCCTTGGTTGATCAGGCCGCGCGTCCCATCAGAACCGAACCCACCGTCTTTTGTGCGCCCGCCTCGTCCACGCCCGACACGGCCGCCACTTCGCGTGTCAACCGTTCCAGCGCCGCTTCGTACAACTGCCGCTCGGAATAGCTTTGTTCGCGCTGGTCGTCGGTGCGATGCAGATCGCGCACCACTTCGGCAATCGACAAAAGATCGCCGGAGTTGATCTTCTGTTCATACTCCTGCGCACGGCGCGACCACATCGCCCGCTTGACCCGCGCCTTGCCCTTCAGCGTGTCAAGCGCCTTGGTCACCACATCCGGGGCGGACAGCGCCCGCATCCCGATTTCGGTGGCCTTGTGCGTCGGCACACGAAGCGTCATCTTGTCCTTCTCGAACGAGATGACAAACAGTTCCAGCCGCAGACCCGCGATTTCCTGTTCTTCGATCGAGATGATCTTGCCAACCCCATGGGCCGGATAGACCACGAACTCGTTCGGACGAAATTCGGGCCGCTTACCTTTGGTCATACGTCAATTCCTCATGCCACCGGGGCCAGAGCGACAAAGTTTCACAAGTGCTGGGAACTTTCGACTGCACCACTTGTTCTATCTGTCACAAAAATCTGCGCCTCGGACCATCAGTCCTGAGGCGGCAGTCAGGCATCCATTTGTATCGTACATGTTACATAGCACAATTCTACAATGATTCCAACTGCCGTGCCGTTGGGCAAACCATACGGAACCGCCTGTAATTGCTGCATATTAGCAAGACATGATGCATGTGCATTGCAACGATGCAGCCGAATCGGCTCCAATTGCGACGCAACGGTGCCGCTATCAGCCGCCTTCGCCCGCCGCTTCTGAAAACGACGACGCCAGTTTGCCCTTTTCGCCGTCCCGCGCTTCGGCATCGGGAAGCGGGTCTTTCTTCGTGATGATAACTGGCCACATCTCGGAATACTTCCGGTTGAACGTCACCCATTCGTCCATGTTCGGTTCAGTATCCGGGCGGATCGCGTCAGCAGGGCATTCTGGTTCGCAAACACCGCAATCGATGCATTCATCCGGATGGATGACAAGCATGTTTTCGCCTTCGTAAAAGCAATCCACCGGGCACACTTCGACACAGTCAGTGTACTTGCAGGCAATACAGTTATCAGTCACCACATAGGTCATCGTCGTCTCGGGTCATAAGGGTTCGGGCGATTAGCTAGACCATGCCCACGGATCATTCAAGCGGACTTGCAGCCGCAGGGGGCAGATCAAGATCCAGGTACATTGTCTGCGCCTCGGACGCGGGGCCGCGCCGGCTTCCAGTGTCAAGCACCCGGATCAGGCGCACTCTGTCACCGAACGGCAGGGTCAGCGTATCACCCGCGCCCACCAGATGCGAAGGCTTGACCACTTTCATCCCGTTCACGCGGCAATGCCCTTCGCAGACAAGTTCGGTGGCAAGCACGCGCGACTTGAAAAAACGTGCCTGCCAAAGCCATTTGTCGATCCGCAGCGTTTGCCTTGCGGCAGGCTGCCGGACTTGCGCCACGTTGCCTGCCGGTGACCGATATTTCGCCAAATGTCAGACCTTGCCCTTCAAGGCCAACAGGGCCGCAAACGGATTATCTGGGTCCACAGGCTTGTCCGCCCGGGGCGGGCGCGCCTCGAACGCCTTGGGGCGGTCATTGCGGTCGGGCTTGTCGCCGAACCGTCCGCCCGGCTTGCCGCCACCCGAGCCTGCCGGTCTGCCGTCGCCTTTGCGTTCAGGTTTGCCCCCGTCGGCACGCGGGGCAGGCCGCGCCTTGGCACGCGCAGCCTCGCGCGCGGCGCGGGCCTCGGCTGCGGCGGCGATTTCTTCGGGCGTCATCAGAATCGTTTCGGTCTTTGGCCGCTTGTTCTTTGGCGCGCGCTTTTCACGCGGCGCTGCCGGGTCTGCGGCAACACGCGGCGCGGCATCCCGGCGCGGCGGGCGGGCCGCAGGGGCACGGGCGCGGGGTGCCCAGACAAAGGTGTAAAACGATTCCATTTCCACCGGCACTTCGGCGGCAGGCTCCTCTGCGGGTTCCTCCACCACAGGGGCCATCTCACTGGCCGATTCGCCCTCGGGGATCGGGGCTGTTGATGGCGCAGCAACTGGCGCTGGCACCACTTCGGCGCGCACCTTCGGCCGCTCGCCCTTGTCGCCCCGGTAACCCAGACCCGCCATCAGATCAGCAAACTGGTCCAGTGTCAGACCGGTGATCGACAGCATGTCGGGTGTCGCCTCGAACCCTGCCCTGCTGTCCTTTGTGCGCAACTGATCGGCAAGCCGTTCCAGCATGTCGATACGAATGGCCCGTGTGCCCGCCGGATGATAGCCCGCCAGCATGTAATGATTCTTCGGCACTTCCGCGATGTTCGGAATGGTCACCAATCCGGGCGGCGGGCTTTCAGGAAACTCCGACAGCCCGTTGAACAGCGACCAAAGCACCAGACGCAACCGCGTCGGCGCGGGTTTCAGAAGAAGCGGCAGAAAGATCGTGAACTGACCGAACCGCACGCCATGCTTGCGCAAGGCCGACCGCGATTCCTGATCCAGCGCCTTGACGTCATCGGCCACCGTATCGCGCGCCAGAACGCCCAGCCCTTCGACAATCCTGAACGCAAAGCCGCGTGCAAGCCCGGTCAGCGCCTCGTCCCGTGCCATCGCCAGCAACGGCTCGAACTGGGCTGCGACACGGCGGTCGATGAAATGCTGCAACCGGCGACGCACCTTTTCCAGAACGTCCGGCCCGGCATCCTCGTCGACGAACGCCTCGACCGACGGGCGCAATGCCTCGGGCCCGGACAAAAGCTTGCCCACGGCCATTGTGCCCCACATCAGACCACCCTGTTCGGTGAAATCCATCTCGGTGTCGGGCGCGTTATAGAACTTGTCCGCCCGCAGGCTGAATTCCGGCCGCAAAGCCTGCACCGCCGCCTGCCGCAGAAGCCGCGCCTCGTCGGGCGATCCGGTCTTGTCCTGACGGAACCGAAATCCCTCCAGACGACCAATGAATTCGCCATCAACCGTCACTTCGCCCTTGTCGTTCACCTCGGCCACAAGGCTCTCCTTCTGTTTCAACCGGCGCATCAACACGGATGTGCGCCGATCGACAAATCGTTGCGTCAAAGCCGCGTGAAGCGCATCTGACAATCGGTCTTCTACCGCGCGCGTTTCGTCGCGCCAATGGCTTTCGTCTTCAACCCAGCCATTGCGCTGCGCCACATACGTCCATGTGCGGATATAGGCCAGCCGTTTCGACAAGGTGTCGATGTCGCCCGACGTCTTGTCGATCCGCGCCACTGCCGTCGCAAGCCAATCTGTCGGAATCTTGCCGCCCTGCAAAAACCCGAAAATGCGGGTCAGAAGGCCTGTGTGTTCGCCGCCCGTCTTGCCCCGGAAATCCGGGATACGGCACACGTCCCACAACAGTCGCACCGAAGCCGGGCTTCGCACGCGGTCGCGCACCTCTGGCAGTTCGGCCAGGGTCTTGAGCGATACAAGGTCATCCGCATCCCGCGCGCGCACCAGCCACTGATTGTCGGTCGGCGCTTCAAGGCTTGCCACAAGTCGCTCGATGGTGCCGAATTCCAGTGCCTCCGACCGCCAGTGCAGGCGCTGGATCGGGGCAAAGCGGTGGTTCTCGATGGCCTCGATCATGCCGTCATCGGGCGGGCTTGCATCGCCAGTCACGCCAAACGTGCCATTTTCAGTGAACCGCCCGGCGCGCCCGGCAATCTGGCCCATTTCATGCGCAAACAGGGGGCGCATCCGCCGGCCGTCAAACTTGGTCGTTCCCGAAAAGGCGACATGCTTGATGTCCAGGTTCAGGCCCATGCCAATGGCGTCCGTCGCCACCAGATAATCGACGTCGCCGTTCTGATACAGCGCCACCTGCGCGTTGCGTGTGCGCGGGCTCAGCGCGCCCATGACCACGGCGCAGCCGCCCTTTTGACGGCGGATCAGTTCGGCGATGGCATAGACGTCTTCCACCGAAAACCCGACGATGGCGCTGCGCGGCGGCATCCGGCTGATCTTCTTGGCCCCGGTCCAGGTCAGCGTCGAAAACCGCTCGCGCCGCACAAAGGTCACATCCGGCACCAGCGCCGCAATCGCCCCCCGCATGACGTCAGACCCAAGGAACAGCGTTTCATGCAGGCCCCGCGCCCGGAGCAGCCGGTCCGTAAACACGTGGCCACGCTCCGGGTCGCCGCAAAGTTGGATTTCGTCTACTGCCAGAAAATCCGCCCCGATCTCCAACGGCATCGCTTCGACGGTGCAGACCCAATACTGCGTCCGGTCCGGAATGATGCGCTCCTCGCCCGTGACCAGCGCCACAGCCGAAGGCCCCCGCGCCTTGACGATCCGGTCATAAACCTCGCGCGCAAGCAGACGCAGCGGAAGGCCGATCACCCCCGTCCGGTGCCCCAGCATCCGGTCGATCGCATAATGCGTCTTGCCGGTGTTCGTCGGTCCCAAGACCGCCGTCACCCGGCCCCGTTCCTGTTTCACGGCAAAGGCCCTACAGTGCTTGTCCCTGTTCAGCCTTCTGCAGCCGATCAATGGCCTCGATTACCCCGGTCAGGTGGGGATGTATAGCAAGCGCTGCATGATAGACTTCCAGCGCCTCTTTGTTGCGGCCCAGTTCTTCCAGCATCATCCCGAAACCGGACAGCGCACCGAAATGGCGCGGGTTCAAGGCAAGCGTGTGCTGAATGTCGGCAATCGACGGTCCGAACTCGCCCGCCTGATAATAGGCCGTGGCGCGCGCATTCCAGCCTTCGGCGAAGTCAGGGGCATGGTCGATCAGGGCGGTCAGATGTTCGATCGCCGCCTCGTAATCGCCCTGCGCCATCGCCTCACGCCCACGTTCCAGCAAAAGATCAAATGCCGCCGAACCGGATTTTGACCATTCTGTCCAGATATCGCGTTCTATGCGGCCCGATTCGGCCATGTCCGCCGCTTTCAATTTTTCAAAAAGCGCGTCAAGTTTTGCACTGTCCGCCCAAAGCGGGCCGGCTGCAAACGCAAGGCACAGGGCAACATGGAAAAGAATTGCGCGGATCATCATGCAACCAAGTCTAGCGCTGTTCATTGGAAAAGCTATATCCCGATTCTCACAAACATGACAGGACAGCCGATGCCCGATACTCTTGCCGATGCCGTGGCCGCCATCGCCCGCAAGGTGCCGTCATTTCAGGCCGGTGTGGCCAAGTTCGTCGTGCCGGGCGTGGGCAGCATCGTGATCGACGCCAATGGCCCGCGCGAAGGCGACGATCCCGCCGATGTCACCCTGACCGCCAGCGCCGAGGTGTTTCGCGGCATCCTTGACGGCAAGGTCAATCCGACGTCCGCCTTCATGACGGGCAAACTTGCGGTGGACGGCTCGCTTGCCATAGCGATGAAACTGGGATCGGAGCTGTCTTGACGCCTGCGCCCTTCGACACGCATCTGGCCGACGGCCCGCCCGGCGGGCAGGCGTGGTTCGTAAAGGCTGTCGACGGCGTGCGTTTGCGCATGGTAGATTGGCGTGGCGGTCCGCTGGGGACGGTGTTCCTTTTGCCCGGACGCACCGAGTTCGCGGAAAAGTATGGCCGCGCCGCCGCCGATCTTGCACTGCGCGGCTATGGCGCAATCTGCGTCGATCTGCGGGGCCAGGGCGCATCCGACCGGCTTTTGCCCAATCCCAAACTGGGCCATGTGTGGCGCTTTTCCGACTATCAGCGCGATGTTCAGGCGATGATCGACCTTGCCACCCAACTTGGCCTGCCGCGACCCTGGCACTTGATGTCGCATTCGATGGGGGGAACCATCGCCTTGCGCACCCTGATGCGCCCCCATCCTTTTACCACTGCCGTCTTCAGTGCCCCGATGTGGGGCCTTCGCCTGCCGCCCAACCTGCGCGCGGCGGCCTGGGCCGTGTCGACGCTGGCCCGCGGGGCCGCACAGGCCCACCGGCTGACCCCGTCCGCCCCGCCCGAATGTTACCTTGCCACCAGCGATTTCGCCGGTAACACCCTGACCAATGATGCCGCGATGTTCGCCTGGATGAAGGCGCAGGTGCTCGCCCACCCCGATCTTGCCATCGGCGGGCCAAGCCTTGGCTGGCTGAACGCCGCCCTGTGGGAATGTGCGCTGCTGTCGCGTTTTCACTGCCCCGCCACCCCCGCCCTGACAGCCCTTGGCACGGACGAGGTGGTCGTCGCCATGCCCCCGGTTCAAAAACGGATGGCGTCATGGCGCAACGGTCGGCTTGATCTCTACAAGGGCGCACAGCACGAAATCATGATGGAAGCCCCGGCTCACCGGGCACGGTTCATGGATGCGGCGGCGGACTGGTTTCAGACCGCCCGCTGACCCTTAAAGCGTGATCTGCAAAAACCCGTCGCGCAGCGCCTTTGACCACGCCTCGCTCATCAGGCGGAAACTTTCGTCGCCCGCTTCGATCCGGCGGCGCAGACTGGTGCGGCACTGATCCTTTTCGATCACGATCATGTCCAATGGCATCCCCACCGACAAGTTGGATCGCAGCGTGGAATCCATCGACAGCAACACCGCCTTTTGCGCATCGGCCAGCGACGTGTGCTTTTTCACCACGCGGTCCAGTATCGGTTTGCCATACTTGTGTTCCCCGATCTGAAGAAACGGTGTGTCCTCCGTCGCCTCGATATAGTTGCCCTCGGGATAGATCAGGAACATCCGCATCTCGCCGCCCCGGCGCTGCCCTGCGACGATCATGCTGGCACTGGCGCTCTGGTCCATCCGGGACAATTTCTCCTCGATCTCGCCCCGTACCTCGGCCAGCTTGTTGCCGATCAGATCGGCAACCTTGAGCATCGTGGGTGACAGCATGATGCTGGTGTCCGATGTCGCCTCGGGGTCGTCCATCGCCTCACGCAACCGCGCGATGGTCGTCTGCGTGATCGACAGGCTACCCGCCGTCAGGATGGTGATGATCCGCTCGCCGGGGTCTTCGAACACGAACATCTTGCGATAGGTCGAAATGTTGTCCAGCCCCGCATTCGTGCGCGTGTCAGACAACAAGACCATGCCCTCATTCAACAGAAGGCCCACACAATAAGTCATATTTCACTCCGGGTTTCACGTAAAAGCCTATCGCCCGCCCTGCGGAACTGCAACCGGCAGGCGGAAAGAATTGCGGGCCTCCCAACCGTTCAGAGCGGGAAATGATCCGCCATCAGCGCCACATCGCCCGACATCCAGCGACGTCAACTTTACTGTTGTGCTGCTGTCACCGCCACCATGACATCCAAAAGCTCCGCCCCGCCGCCGCGCGACACCCCTTTGATCGGTGCCGCGTTCTGCGCATCAAGTCCCGATCCCAGCCGGATATAGCGTTCGTCAGGGCAACACTCGTTGGCCGGATCGAACCCCACCCATCCCAGTCCCGCAATCCACAGTTCCGCCCAGGCATGGGCCGCTTCTTGCGTGGTGCCTTCGCCCGACGCGTAAAGATACCCCGAAACATACCGGGCCGGAATCTCCTGCACCCGGGCTGCGGCGATCATGGCGTGGGCATGGTCCTGACAGACACCGCTGCCCCGCGCCAGTGCTTCGGCGGCGGTGGTATGGGCATCGGTCGCACCGGGGGCATAGGTGATCGCCCCGGCAATCGCCTCGGCCAGGCGGTGGGCCGCGGCCAGCGGCCCGCCCTCGCCCTGAACAACGCGCGACAATTCGGTCAGCGCCGCATCCGCCCGCGTGAAAAGCGTGGTTGTCAGATAGGTTTCGGGCGAAATCACCTCCCTGTGGCCGTCCAGAACGCCGACGGTATCGGTGGTTTCCACCTGCCCCTGCACCATCACCACAACCTCGGTCACCGGGCCACGCACTGTCCAGCTTTGGATGCGGTCGCCCGCCCCGTCGCGGAACGACCCGCCCATCACCCCATCCGACACATCGACCTGCCATTGCAACGCACGCTGGCCGCGAAATTCCGACGGCGTCAGCCGGTGGCTTTGCATCACCGCCCGCACCGGCCTGTCATAGCGATAGCGCGTCTGGTGACTGACACTGATCAACATTATCGCATGTCCCCGCTCAGATATTCGTCATGCACCAGTGATCCCAGTGCGCCCGCATCCAGAATGAACCGCGACAGGAATTCGTGCAGCCCTTCTTCGAACACCGCGTCCACTGTTGTGCTCTCGATCCGCTCCAATAGGGCCGCCGCCCGCTCCTGCACCGCTGCCCGCGCGCCGTAAGCCTGCGCCAGCCTGTCCAGATGGTTGGTCATGCCGCGCACACAGGTGATGATCGACCGGGGGCATTGCGGGTTCAGAATAAGGAAATGCGCGATCTTGCCTGCAGTCACCTCGCCGCCATAAGCCCAGTGAAACGCCCGGTGCGACGACATCGCCCGCAACAGCATCGTCCATTGATAATTGTCGAGCCCCGAACCGACATAGTCGATCCTTGGCAGCAGCACATAGTATTTCACGTCCATCAGACGTGCGGTGCTGTCACCACGTTCCAGATAATATCCGATGTTCAGAAAGTTGTATCCGTCATTGCGCAACAGGGTGGCGTCAATGGCCCCGCGCACCATGGCAGAATGGCGCATGGTCCATTCTGTAAGGCGGCTCAGTTGCAGTTCACTGCGCGGCATCCGTTCCAGATCGCGCAACTCCTGAAAGGCGGTGTTCAACGCATCCCACACCTGACTTGTCAGCGCCGTCCGCACGATCCGCCCGCTTTCCCGCGCACGGGTGATGCAGCTTGCAATGGACGACGGGTTGTCGCGGTCGAAGAACAGAAAGCTTTCGATGTTCCGCTGCCCGCGTTCGCCGTATTTCTTGTCGAACAGAACCGCCGCCCCGGCGGCGCGCAACAGACTGTCCCATTCGCTGCGATAGCCTTCGACAGACGGGATAAGCGAAATACGGCTTCCCACTTCCAGAAGACGCGCCGATGTTTCGGCCCGCTCCATGTACCGTGCGATCCAGAACAGGTTGTCGGCGGTGCGGCTCAACATGTCATCACTCCGCCAATACCCATGTATCCTTGACCCCGCCGCCCTGCGACGAATTCACCACCAGCGATCCGTCCGTCAGCGCAACCCGCGTCAGCCCCCCCGGCACAAGATCGATCCCCTCGCCCACCAGACAATAGGGCCGCAGGTCGACGTGGCGTGGCGCTATCCCCTCATCAACAAATGTCGGCGTGGTGGAAAGCGCCAGCGTAGGCTGTGCGATGTAATTTCCGGGGTCGGCCAAAATCTTGTCACGGAACGCCGCCAGCTGCGCCTTGCTCGACTTCGGCCCGACAAGCATCCCGTACCCGCCTGACCCGTGAACCTCCTTGACGACCAGTTCCTCCAGATTGCTCAGAACATAGCCAAGGTCGT
The DNA here is from genome assembly GCA_031425195.1 of Gemmobacter sp. GTDB lineage: Bacteria > Pseudomonadota > Alphaproteobacteria > Rhodobacterales > Rhodobacteraceae > JANPIX01. The sequence continues at coordinate 307,912 of JANPIX010000009.1, forward strand.
CCGCCTTGGCACATTGCCAGGTTGGCACGTTCTGCAGGATCGGCTGTTCGCCCAGATAGAACCTGATCATTTCGGGCACAAAGGTATAAACCGCCTTGTCGTCCGCCACCCCGGCACCCGGCGCGGAACAGATGGACACCCCGCCAGACCGGTAGACATCCATCAACCCCGGCACGCCCAGCATCGAATCCGCCCGGAAACACAAGGGGTCGATATAGGCATCGTCGATGCGGCGGTAAATCACGTCCACCCGTTTCGGGCCTTCGGTCGTGCGCATCCACGCGTATTCGCCTTCAACGAAAAGGTCCTGCCCTTCAACCAGCTCTACCCCCATCAGATCGGCCAGAAAGCTGTGTTCGTAATAGGCACTGTTGAACGCCCCCGGCGTCATCAGCACGATGGTCGGATCACCCGTGCACTTGTTCGGCGCAACCGATGCGAGCGTGCGGCGCAGGCGTTCGGAATAATTGTCGATCGGCTGGATCCGGTTTTCGCGGAACAGGCCGGGAAACATCCGCATCATGATCTCGCGGTTCTCCAGCATATAGCTGACGCCCGACGGCGTGCGGCAGTTATCTTCCAGCACAAAGAAATCTTCCGCCCCGGTGCGCACGATATCAATGCCCACGATGTGCGAATACACGCCCTTGGGTGGCACGAACCCCACCACCGCCTGTTCATATGCCTCGTTGTGGTACACCAGCCGCGCCGGGATCAGGCCCGCCCGGATAATCTCGCCCCGCCCGTAAACATCCACCAGAAACGCGTTGAGCGCCCGCGCCCTTTGCTTGATGCCCCGTTCCAGCTTGCCCCATTCGCCCGCCGTGAACACACGCGGAAACATGTCGAACGGGATCAGCCGGTCGGGATCGCCGCCTTCACCATAAACCGCAAAGGTAATCCCGATCTGCCGGAACAGGGCCTCGGCCTCGGCCTGCTTCATCTGGCGCAGCGCGTCCGGCATGGCCCGCGTCCAGGCGTCAAGCTGAGCATAAGGGGCGCGCACCTGACCGTCGTGAAACATCTCGTTGAAATGACTGGTCATTGATTTGCACCCCATTACCCTGCCCTGAATAAATCAGGAGCACCCGGTTCGCGAAAGGGTGGATGCCATTATTTCTGCTTGGTCACGGGGCAGATGCCCACTTTTTGGGCAACTCATCCCCATTCATCAATCATTGCTTCCCAAGTTCCGGGTCAGCCACCCTTGACAAAGGCGGGTTTCGGGGCAAATCGTGCAACTGCAAATCATTCGCAAGTTTTTTGATCAGGATGTCCATCCCCATGACCACCCCCCCCGCCGGTTGGCAGCAGGAAAATCCCACGCCCTCGCTTTCCGAGGTGTTTCGCTCCATTGCCGTCGTCAAAGGCACCACATCGTTCCGCCGGTTCTTTGCCTTTGTCGGACCGGGCTATCTGGTGGCTGTCGGATACATGGACCCGGGCAACTGGGCCACGTCGCTCGCCGGGGGGGCGCAGTTCGGCTATGCGCTGCTGTTCGTCGTCCTGTTGTCCAACATTATGGCCATCCTGCTTCAATCGCTCTGCGCGCGGCTTGCCGTGGCATCGGGGCGCGATCTGGCGCAGGCCTGCCGCGATGCGTTTCCGCGTTGGGTTTCCGTCCCCCTTTGGGTGCTGGCGGAACTTGCCATCATCGCCACCGACCTTGCCGAAGTGATTGGCACCGCCATCGGCCTGAACCTGCTGTTCGGTATCCCGCTGGAAATCGGGATTTTCATCACAGCGGCTGACGTGTTCCTGATCCTTTGGCTCCAAAACCGCGGCTTCCGCTGGGTGGAGGCGTTCATCATCACGCTGCTGGGCGTTATCGCCGCCTGCTTTGCCGTGCAGATCGCCATGGCCGATCCGGTCTGGGGTTCGGTGATTGCCGGTTTTGCCCCCACCACCCAGATCGTGATGAACCCGGAAATGCTGTATCTTGCCCTTGGCATCATCGGCGCCACGGTCATGCCGCACAATCTTTACCTGCATTCCGGCATCGTCCAGACCCGCGCCTATGCGCTGGATGACGATTCCAAACGCGATGCGCTGCGGCTGGCCACGTGGGACAGCACGATTGCCCTGATGTTCGCCCTGCTCATCAACTCGTCGATCCTGATCCTTGCCGCCTCCACCTTCCACGCCACAGGCCAGGCCGACGTGGCCGAGATTGACAAGGCCCATGCGCTTCTGGCCCCCCTGCTCGGTTCGGCAATCGCGCCGACGCTGTTCGGCCTTGCCCTTTTGTGCTGCGGATTGAATTCCACAGTGACGGCCACGATGGCGGGGCAGATCGTGATGGAAGGCTTTATCAAACTGCGCATGGCCCCTTGGGCGCGCCGCCTGACCACGCGGCTTTTGGCCATCGTGCCCGCCGTTGCCGTCATCCTGATCTGGGGCTCCGAAGAAACCGGCGAGCTTCTGATCCTGAGCCAGGTCGTTCTCAGCTTTCAGTTGCCCTTCGCCATCGTGCCCTTGGTCATGTTCACGTCGTCACGCGCCAAGATGGGCGCACTGGTCGCCCCGCGCTGGCTCACCGTGACCTGTGCCATCATCGCGCTGATCATCATCGCGCTGAATGTGAACCTGCTTTTGACCTTCGTGACCGGCTAAGCCTTCTCAAACCGGATTGGCGCGTTACTTTCCATCCATGGCACGCGACGCGCTTTTGACATTCACCGACCGGGGCATCTTTTGCCCCGCAGGTGACTTCTACATTGACCCGTGGCGTCCCGTGCCGCGTGCCCTGATCACGCACGGCCATTCCGATCACGCCCGCTGGGGGCACGGCAGTTACCTTGCCACCCACGCCGCAGGCCCTGTGATGCGCCACCGGCTGGGCGACATCAGCCTTGAGGGCATCGGTTACGGCGAACCCCGCCGCATCGGCGATGTGACCGTCACCTTCCATCCCGCAGGCCATGTCCCCGGTTCCGCGCAAATCGCGGTCGAACGACAGGGCGAAGTTTGGGTCGTGTCGGGCGATTACAAGATCGAACCGGATGGCCTGTCCGAACCCTTTTTCCCTGTGGCGTGCCATGCCTTCGTGTCGGAATGCACGTTTGGCCTGCCGGTGTTCCGCTGGGAACCGCAGGCGGTGGTTGCGGCGGCGATCAACCAGTGGTGGGCCGACAACGCGGCGGCGGGTCAGGTGTCGATCATCGGGGCCTATTCACTGGGCAAGGCACAGCGGATCATGGCGATGCTCAACCCCGACATCGGCCCGATCCTGACCCACGGCGCCATCAGCGCCATCACCGATATCCTGCGCGCCCAAGGCTACGGTCTGCCCGAAACCCTGCACGTCGGTGCCGGGGTCGGGGGCGCATCGCACCCCGGCGCTTTGGTGATTGCCCCGCCTTCGGCACTGGGTTCGGTTTGGGCGGGCCGCTTTGGCGCATCCCAGCAGGCGGTTGCCTCGGGCTGGATGGCACTGCGCGGCATCCGGCGGCGGCGCGGGTCCGGCACGGGTTTCGTGCTGTCTGATCATGCCGACTGGCCGGGCCTGAACACCGCCATCCGCGCCACGGGTGCCGAACGGGTGTTCGTCACCCACGGCTATACCGTGCCCTTCCGCGCATGGCTTGCGGATCAGGGTTATGACGCGGGAATCGTTGCCACCGAATACGACGGCGACGATGCCGACCCCACCCTGATCGAAGCCGGCGATGCCGAGGGTGCCCCATGAAGGCCTTTGCCGCGCTGTTCAATGCGCTTGACCAGACCACCAAGACCGGCGCGAAAGTGGCCGCCCTCGCCGATTACTTCGCCACAGCGCCCGAACCTGATCGCCTGTGGACCATCGCCCTTTTGTCGGGTCGGCGGCCCAAACGGGCCGTCAACGCCACCGAACTGCGCACCTGGGCTGCCGAGGCGGCGGGCCTGCCCCTGTGGCTGTTTGAAGAGGCGTACAACGTCGTCGGTGATCTGGCAGAAACCATTGCCCTGATCCTTCCCCCGCCCTCGGACGCGTCCGACCTCAGCCTTTCCGACACCATCATGCATCTGATGCAGGCCACAGGCCGCCCCGCCGAAACCCGCCGCGCGCAGATCCTTTCCGACTGGGCCGCCTTGGACAAGGACGAACGGTTTCTTTACACCAAACTCCTGACCGGCGGGTTTCGCATGGGGGTCAGTCAGGGCCTGATGACCCGCGCCCTGGCACAGGCCACCGGCGTGGAAGAGGCGACGCTGGCCCACCGCCTGATGGGCGACTGGACGCCCCAATCCATCAGCTTTGCCGACCTCATCACCGATCAGGGCGGCGCTGCGGCACGCCCTTATCCCTTTGCGCTGGCCTCGGGTCTGGAAGGCCCGCCCGAAGATCTGGGCCTGCCGCAGGACTGGCTGGCGGAATGGAAATGGGATGGCATAAGGGGCCAGCTTATCGCCCGCCCCGGCACGTTTGCGCTCTGGTCGCGCGGCGAGGAACTGATCACCGACCGCTTTCCCGAATTTTCGGCCTTGGCCGACTTTCTGCCCCCCGGCACCGTGATCGATGGCGAGGTCGTGGCCTGGGACGCAGCCACCGGCCACCCGATGCCCTTTGCCGCCCTGCAAACCCGCATCGGACGCAAGACCGTCAGCAAGGCACAGATGGCCAAGGCCCCCGCCCGCCTGCTCGCCTATGATCTGCTGGAGGCGGATGGCCACGATCTGCGCCCCGCACCCTTAGGCGAACGCCGGGCGCGGCTTGCGGCCATCGTGGCAGGCCTGCCCCCGGGTCTGGCGCTCGGCCTGTCCCCCGCCGTGATGTTTGACGACTGGGGCGCGCTGTCCCCCATCCGCGCCACCGCCCGTGACCAGATGGCCGAAGGCCTGATGCTGAAACGCCTGTCCTCCCCCTATCATGTCGGACGCAAACGCGGCGACTGGTGGAAGTGGAAACTTGATCCCTATTCCGTCGATGCGGTGATGCTTTATGCTCAGGCCGGTCACGGCCGCCGCGCCAACCTGTTTACCGATTTCACCTTTGCCGTGCGCGACGGCAATGACCTCGTGCCCTTCACCAAGGCCTATTCCGGCCTGACCGACGCCGAATTCGGCGAAATCACCCGCTGGGTGCAAAAGAACACGCTCGAACGTTTTGGCCCGGTGCGCCGTGTGCCGCCGGATCTTGTGTTCGAAATCGGCTTCGAAGGCATTCAGGCCAGTCCGCGCCACAAATCAGGTATCGCCCTGCGCTTTCCCCGGATGCTGCGCTGGCGGCGGGACAAGCCGGTCAACGAAATCGACACCCTCGAAAGCCTGCGTGCCATTCTGGCGGCAAGTCTGGGCGCACCGCCGCCACCCGCAGACACCACGACCGCACCATGATTCACAACTTCACGGGCCTTGCCTTGCGGGTTGCCCGCGAAACCCCTAGGTCAATGCCATCCTTTCCCGGAGATTTGCCATGAACCTTCCCCGCCCCGTGTTCGACGCCAATGCCGCCTCTGGCGGATTGGGCAATCTGCCGGAATGGAACCTTGACGATCTTTACACATCGCCCACGTCCAACGAATTTCTGGCCGACATGGGCAAAGTCGAACAGGCCTGCGCCGATTTTGCGGCGCGTTATGAAGGTAAACTTGCCGACCTCGACGCCGCGGCGATGCTCGACTGCATCCGCGCCTATGAAGAGATCGAGATTACGGCGGGTCGGATCATGTCCTACGCCGGGCTGCGCTATTACCAGAACACGATGGACAGCGACCGCGCCAAGGTAATGGCCGATGCGCAGGACAAGATCACCACCTTCACCACGCCGATGGTGTTCTTCACGCTGGAATTCAACCGTCTGGACGACGCGCACCTTGCCACCCTGATGGCCACCAACGCGGGGCTCGCCCGCTATGAACCCGTTTTTGCCCGGATGCGCGCGATGCGCCCTTACCAACTGTCCGACGAACTGGAACGCTTTCTGCATGACCAGTCCACTGTCGGCTCGGCCGCTTGGAACCGTCTGTTCGATGAAACCATGGCGGGGATGCTGTTCAACGTCGCGGGCGAAGAAGAACCGCTCAGCCTCGAAGCCACGCTCAACCTGCTGACAGATGCCGACCGCAGCCGCCGCGAAGCCGCGTCCCGCGCGCTGGCGGTGGAGTTCGGCAAGCACGTCAAACTGTTCGCCCGCGTCCACAACACCCTTGCCAAGGAAAAAGAGATCGAGGATCGCTGGCGCAAGATGCCGACGCCGCAAACCGGCCGTCACCTTGCCAACCACGTCGAACCCGAGGTGGTAGAGGCGCTGCGCAATGCCGTTGTGGCGGCCTATCCGAAACTCTCGCACCGCTATTACCGGCTCAAGGCCAAGTGGATGGGTCTGGAAAGGCTTCAGGTCTGGGATCGCAACGCCCCGCTGCCCATCGAAACCCCCCGCCTTGTAGATTGGGAAGAGGCGTCAAAGACAGTGCTCGACGCCTATGCCGCCTTCGCGCCGCAGATGGCTGAAGTGGCACGCCCCTTCTTTACCGATGGCTGGATCGACGCGGGCGTCAAACCGGGCAAGGCCCCCGGTGCCTTTGCCCACCCCACTGTCACCACGGTGCACCCCTATGTCATGCTGAACTACATGGGCAAACCGCGCGACGTGATGACGCTGGCCCACGAACTCGGGCACGGCGTGCATCAGGTTCTGGCGGCGGGTCAGGGGGAAATGCTGTCCTCCACGCCGCTGACCTTGGCCGAAACGGCCAGTGTTTTTGGTGAAATGCTCACCTTCCGCGCCCTGCTCGACGCGGCCAAGACTCCAGCCGAACGCAAGACCCTGCTCGCGGGCAAGGTCGAAGACATGATCAACACTGTCGTGCGCCAGATCGCGTTCTATGATTTCGAATGCAAACTGCACGCCGCCCGTGCGACCGGCGAACTGACGCCCGACGACATCAACGCGCTTTGGATGTCTATACAGGCGCAATCGCTGGGTGACGCCTTCGACTTCATGGACGGGTATGAAACCTTCTGGTGCTATATCCCGCACTTCGTCCATTCGCCGTTCTACGTCTATGCCTATGCCTTTGGCGACGGCTTGGTGAACGCCCTTTATGCGGCCTATGCGGGCGGCATGCCGGGGTTCGAGGAAAAGTACTTCGACATGCTGCGCGCAGGCGGATCAAAGCATCACAAGGATCTGCTGGCCCCCTTTGGCCTTGATGCGTCCGACCCGAGGTTCTGGGATCAGGGCCTGTCGATGATCGCAGGCTTCATCGACGAGTTGGAAGCGATGGAGGGCTGAACCGCGCGCGGTTCAGCTTTTCATCACCTTCACTTTGGCGGCCAGTCTGGCCTCCATCTGCGCCTCGGCGCTTGCAAGGTCGGATGCCGTGCCATCGGCATCCACCAGCATCAGGATATCGGGCTCCACCTCGGTGATCTTGCCGCTCACCATGATCCACGCCCCCGGATTGCTCAGCCGCAGTGCCACGATCAATCTGGCAAGCGGGAAGATCATCCGCGACGTGCTGGCCGACAATCCGATGATCGGGTAGGGCGTCTGCCCGATCTTGTCCACCAGCGCGTCATGGTCCATGCCCACGCACAGGTCAATCTGCCACCCGTTCCGCCGCAAAAGATCGGTCGCCATGGTGACGCCAAGGGTATGCGTCTCGCCCGGCGTGGCAGCAAAAGCGGCGCGGAATTCGTCCGGCAACAGCATGTTGTCGCCGCCGAACAGATGCCGCATCCCGCGCATCAGCCCATAGATAAGCCCTGCCCCGATCACGACATCAGCAGAACTGATGCGGTCGTCGTCCCACATCTGCCCCAACTGCCGCGCAGCGCCCGTCAGATAGCCGTGATAGATCGTGTCAACCTCCACTCCCGCCGCATGGGCGCGCAGGATCATGTCAGATGCGGCGTGTTCATCCGATCCGATCAGCGCCGCGCACAGATCGTCAAGTTCGGCCTTGGTGGGGTGCGACGATGGGTCAAGAGGCTTGGTGCGCCGCGACTGTTCCATGCGGGACAGAACCTCGACCGCAAGGGCGTGCGTCGCCTCATCATGCAGACGCGTTGATCTGGGGTGAAAGACACTCCATGCCTTTTGAAGGGCATCCCTGTCCAACGCCCCGCCACCTGACGATAATTCCGGCATAGTCCCCCCTTCATTGGTACTGTCCGCAAGGCATTGCGGCAGTCCAACGGCTGTCGTTGCAGCCAAGAAGCCAGGTGATTCCACGCTCGCCTCATGGGATCCAATCTAGACTAGAAAAAGTGTCAATCAAGCGCGACTTTTTTTGCAGACGCAGCGTTGACAGCTGTGGGGTGTCCGGGATGCAGGCAATACGAAAAGGGCGGCGCAGGCGCGCCGCCCTTTCAAGGATCGGATGGGTGTCAAACGCTGGTTGCGACGGCGAAAACCTGGTCGATCATCGCTTGTGTCCCACGCGAAAATTCCAGCGTGCAGGGATAGACGGCCCCGCTGCGCACGCTGTTGCCAAAGTTTTCCACCTGCAACTGGTAATGCCGCGCGACAGGGAAACGTTCGTAGGTCGACACGAATCCCATGCGGTGTATTTCGATTGTTGCCTCGGCAAACACATCGGCATTGAACGGCGCGGTCACGCGGATCATCCCGGTTTCGCCCTGAATGACCACTTCCTGACGCGGGAACAGCCGCATCGACGTCATCGCGGAATAGGTGAACTCGCCCATCCGGCCCGCCATCTTGCCCGTCACCTGCGCCCAGACATCGACGCCATTTTCCCAACGGATGCGCGCCTGCAGGTCAACCGGCTCCGCACCCATCACAAACCGGGCGCAGCCATAGGCATAGACCCCGATATCGGGAATGCTGCCCCCGCCGGTTTCGGGACGGTTGCGAATGTTTTCCGGCTCGCCCCGGTTGTCATAGGAAAATGCCACGTCGATATGGTCAACCCGGCCAATGGCAGCCGACTGGATCAGGTCGCGCACCCTGATCCACTGCGGATGATGCACGATCATATAGGCCTCGGCGGCCAGCAACCCTGTCGCATCGCGCTTGGCAATCACCGCGTCGAATTCTTCCGCCTTCATCGCCAACGGCTTTTCCACCAGCACATGCTTGCCCGCATCCAGCGCCCGCAAGGTCCATTCGACATGCAGGTGGTTCGGCAGCGGAATGTAGACGGCATCAATCTCGGGGTCATCCAGCAGCGCGTCATAGGACGCGTGCAACTTCAGATCGGGACAAAACTCCTGAAATCCCGCGGCCTTGGCCGGGTTCGACGTGGCCAGCGCCGAAAGTCGTGCCCCAGCGGCAGAATGAATGGCGGGGGCCATGCGGTGCAGTGCGAAATGCGACGCACCCAGAATTCCCCAACGTAGCGGCTCGGTCATGGTCATATTCCCGGTTTGTTGAACTGTGCGATATTATCCAACGCTCTTGCCAAGGGAAATGCCCCTGCGACAGGAATCGCGGTCGCCTTTTCAAACTGGTATCCTTCAATTATGCCTTCGCGCAAGCAGGCTGGCGAATCGCGTTTGCCCCGATGACGAAAGAAGTTTCATGCACACCATCCACAGCCTCGCAGCCAGCGACATCGAGGCGCTGAACGCCAGCCTTCCCGCCGATCTGATCGAACGCTTTCGCAACAAGTTCGACCCCGCCCGTGTGGCCGCCAACACCTACCATGACCCCAACGATGTCATGCTGTTCGTCCATCTGCCCAAAACCGCCGGCATGTCGGTCGGCCGCAGCCTGCAAGAGGCATTCGACAAATTTCACGGCGTGAACTGGCGCAACATTCCCGGCTCTTTCCGCATCATGACCCACCGCGCCTGTTATCGTCACAGCGCAAGACCCGGCCGTCAGGTCATCATGGGTCATTTCGGGTACAACGAAATCCGCATTTGGCGTGACGCCGAATTGCCGATCAAGGCGGCGGCGATCCTGCGTGACCCGGTGGCGCGGCTGATTTCAAACTTCAATTACAACAGCTCAGACGCTCATCCCGCAAAGGCCGATTTCATCAAGAGCTTTCCGACCCTCGAATCCTATGCCAACGATCAGCCGCCAGACTTTCAGCTATACACAATGGTCGGTCCGACCTTCAGCTTTGAACAGGCGCTGGAAAAGCTGATCCGCGATTACACGTTTCTGGGCCTTACCGAAAAACTGCCCGCCTCACTGGCGCATCTTTCTGCCTCTCACGGCCTGACGTCGCTTGCCGAACACCACATCAACACCGCGAGCGCGGAAAGCAAAACTGCCAAGACGCCGGATAAAATAATCACGCTGATCCGTTCAAAAAACCGCAATGACATGCGTCTGCACCAATTGTTGCAGACGCTGTTCTAATCAACGGCCCCGGCGGATCAACCTCTTGTAAACCCGGTACATGAACGGTGCCCAACTTGGGTGCCGGGCGGCAATGCTGCGGCCCCATTTCAGCCAAAAGCCATGGCTGAAAATGCCATTGTCACCCATTGACCGTTCCGCCTGTTCCACCACTTCACGGTAAAACGGCGTCTTTAACAAAGCCGCCCAGTAATACTGGGCATAATGAACCTCGGCGATTTCCCAGGGTTTGTAACTTGCCGCAGCGTAGTGGATCACAAACGGGTCGCGCCTTGCCTCCAACGCCTCTTTCTGGTTCCCGGCGGGGACATGGGTGTAGGTGGCGTCATTGCTGTTGAACACGTTGTATTTCGCGGGCAGCCGCAGATAATCGTCCTTGAAATAACTGTTCAGCAGATCCTGATCCTGAAACAGGAATTGCGACGTTTTCGCCTTTTTGATCAATTCCTTGCCGGTGGCCTTTACGTCCATTGCGGCGAAATTGAACAGCATCAGACCAGCATTGAAATAGTTGTAAATGTGCCGATCTTCCAAGCCCAGTTTTTTACGCTGATAGGCGTAAAGGTCAGGAACCTTGGGGTCGAGCGTCTTGACATGGTTGGTCAGGGTGCGCGTCATGATGAAATCAGGCACAGCCGCAACCTTGTGGTTGCCCATGTCAATATCAAACACTTCGGCCAGATCGCCGCGCATGATCATGTCGCAATCGACATACAGGATGCGGTCCGTGGTCGGCAAAAGTTCGAACAGCATGAACCTGTTATACGTCGCCGTTGATGGCGACGGCGAAGACGGGCGATAGCTTTCCTTGAACGGGTCGCCGATGTTCAGGCAATGCAGCCTGATATTGCTATGGTGCCGAAACAACCCCTCGAAAAGCTCGATCCGCCGTGGCGGGATGTTGGTGTAAAGAAGGAACAGGTTGTAGGTCCGGTCGGGCGAAAAATATTCTGCCGCCGATACCACCATCGCCGCCGCATGGGGCAGATACTTACCATCCGCCGAAAACGCGATGTTCACATTCTTTGGCCCGTTCAGGCTGTCATCGGACACATGCGGTGTGCAGCTTCCGTTTGCGAGGTTCAGGATATGCATGTGCCGCACTGTCAGCGCAGGATTGTCGGCCAAAAACTTCGTGATGAACACCGTGAACAGCCGCTCGGACAGAAAGCCCAAAAACCGTTTCTGATAGGCGCTGTAATACTGGCGGTCGATGTCGGCCTGATAGACCTGCCCCAGAATGTCAAACAGGAACGCGCAGTACTGGTTCATAATGTCGCGCCGTGCCAGGAACATGTTGGCAAGATAGATGCTGCGCCCGTCCATTACTTTTTTGAAATAGGGATAATATTCTGGATACTTCTCTGCGACGATCTTTTCGCAGCAATCCAGATCTTTTTGGCTGTGCGCCTGCATGTAATTGCGCCGAACACTGAATGGCATGGTGTGCCGTTTGGGCAAGACAAGATCGACGTCGGGGTTTGCCGCGATCCACGCCTCAGCCTGCGACGTATAGTCCGCGACATATAACTGGTTCATCTGGATTTCGGCCTCGGTCGTGGAAAACCACCCAGCGAAATCGAAAAGACGCCGGTAATGCATCAACCCGATGCGGTCGCTGCCGCTATCGTTTTTCCACGCCCAATACAGTGCTGTCAGCTCGCAGTAAGGGCCATTGTGCGCACTGATGTTATCGCCGGTATCATCCCCGATCATTCCGGCAAGCGGTCGTGAAGCCAGTACCCGCCCGACATGAATGGGCTGGATCGACGGCCCGTCGACCATCGACGAAGGCTTGTGATAAGCGACATAGATTGTACTGGTCATCGGACTCTTTCAGAATGGCAACCTTGATGCTGGTTTCCACGTTTTGCGCCCGCCGTCAAACCACTTGGTCCCCTGCGATGGCCAAAATCTCGGCATGAGGTCGGTGCCGACGCCCCGCCCGCGCATCCTGAAGGGCAAGCGTTAATAGTTTGCCGTAAATCACAGCGTCATCGGCGGGCAACCGAATTGCTGCGCGTCGCCACCTGGCGGCCAGAACGGCAATCAGCGGGCGAAACAGCACCGGCCCGGCGGCAAGCCGGTAAACGAACCACCGGTTGCGATGCAGGTAATAGGTCTTCCACAACGGCCGCCAAACCCGCCCGGGGTCTGCCTGCACGCAGTCATGTTCAAACCGAACGGCAGGGTCGAACACGATCTTTCCGCCCCGTTTGGCAAGGGTCAAGGTATAAAGTACGTCATCGCCATAGATGAACAAACCGCCCTCGGGATAACCCGCCAACTGAATCGCCCGCCGCGACAGGAACAGCCCCACAAAACTCGCCCCGTCAATCGGGCACACCGCGCCCGCCCCATAAGCCGCATCGCCCAGGTGAAAGGCGCGTCGCCCCCCCATCAGGGTCCGCACAAAGGCCCCCCCGTGCCAGAACGGGTTGACCCAGGGGCGGTTCATTTCGCAGATGCCGCCCGCAGGGTACATCACAGCGGCGGCCAAACCATCGGCCTGCGGCAAAAACGCGCGGAACCGCGTCAGCGCACCCGGAACAGGCCGCGCGTCGTCGTCCATGATCACGGTCCAATCCGGATCGAACAGCGCCACCGCCGCGCGCAGCCCGGTCTCGAACCCCGCCGCCCCACCGCCATTTTCACCCGGCAGCAAAACCTTCACCCGCCCGTCCTCCAGCCTCGCCAGCCATTCACGTGAACCGTCCGTCGATCCGTTATCGACGACAATCAGATGGTCCACAGGTTCCGGAAGCAGCCGCGCCACCGTTCGCCGCAGATGGTCGATTCGGTTATAGGTAACGACAACAGCGGCCAGTTTCATTGCGTTACAGCGGGTTCACGTTAAAGGCACCCATGGCACCGCCGTCAGCAAACCGCGCCTGCGCCACCCGCGCGCAATCCAGCGCCTCGCGGATCGTCACATCCATGTCAAGATAGCGGTAGGTGCCCAACCGGCCCACGAACGTCACCCCCGTCTCGGCCTGTGCCAGTTCGACATACCGCCCCAGCATCGCCTTTTCCGTCACCAGACGCACTGGGTAATAGGGCACATCCTGGGGCCCGCAGGTCCGCGAAAACTCGCGGTACAACACCGATCCCTGATGCGTTTCCCACGGCGCGAAATGCTTGTGTTCAGTGATCCGGGTGAACGGCGTTTCCTCGTCCCCGTAGTTCATCACGGCACACCCCTGATAATCGCCATCATAGGAAAACCGCTCGAAATCGAGCGTGCGGTACCCAAGTCGGCCCAGCGAAAAGTCGAACCACCCATCCAGCGCCCCGGAATAGAACACATGGTCATAGGCCCCGGCATCGGCCCGGCTGAACGGTGTGTCAAGACTGACGGTAATTCCCGGATGGTCAAGAATAGCCGCCACCATCGCGGTATAGCCGTTTTCCGGCATTCCCTGATGCTTGTGGTTGAAATAATTGTCGTCATAGTTGAACCGCACCGGAAGCCGCTTGAGGATGCTTGCCGGCAGGTCGGTCGGCGGGCAGCCCCATTGCTTGACGGTATAACCCTTGAAAAATGCCTCATACAGATCGCGCCCCACAAAACGCAGCGCCTGATCCTCAAAGGTCTGCGGATCGGTGATCGACGTGTCGGCCTTGCTTTCGATGAAGGCGCGCGCCTCGTCAGGGCGCAGTGTCAGGCCGAAATACTGGTTGATCGTGTGCAAATTGATCGGCAGCGAAAACACGCGCCCCTGCGACGTCGTCTTGACCCGGTTCTTGAACGGGCGAAACGTCTCATACCGGTTCACATAGTCCCAGACTTCGTCATCATCGGTGTGAAAGATATGCGGCCCATAGGCATGCACATTCACGCCCGTGTCAGAGTCCCGGTACATGTGGCAATTGCCTGCAATATGGCTGCGGCTGTCCACGATGTGAACGCCATGCCCAGCCTCTGCCAGATGCCGCCCGATCACCGCACCAGACAGACCTGCACCCACCATCAGAAGGGTCTTTTTCGCCATCATCGCCTCTTTTTTTCTGGATGCCTGTTGGTTGCCCGGGTATCGCTCGACTGCCCGGCTGAAGTCAACGCCGGCCAAGGCTTGTGGTTTCCTTGACCCCGTTTTGCCGCAGGGGTGGTCTGCCCTACCCCAGCATCCGGTCGGCGCTCGCGTCGAACAGACCCCGCGCGTAGGGGGTTGTCATTCGCGCCCCGGCCAGATCGTCGCGGCTCAGTTCTTCAACAGAAAGCCCGTTCTGCATCACCAGAATCCGGTCGCACATGTGGTCGATCACCGCCAGATCGTGACTGACCATCAGAAACGTCAGCCCGCGCTCGGACCGCAACCGGGTGAGCAGATTAAGGGTTTCCGCCTGCACGCTCGCATCCAGCGCGCTTGTCGGTTCGTCCAGCAGCAGGATCGCGGGTTCAAGCATCAGGGCCCGCGCAATCGCCACGCGCTGCCGTTGCCCACCCGAAAGCTGATGCGGATAGCGGAACCTGAAACTCGTGGGCAACCCCACGTCGCGCAGCGCCTCGCCCACCCGCCGGTCACTGTCGCCGATGCCGTGGATGGCCAGCGGTTCGGCCAGCGTGCGGTCGATCGTGTGGCGCGGATGCAGGCTGGCATAGGGGTCCTGAAACACCATCTGCACCTTACGGCTGAACGCCCGCCCGCGCGGCGTGGGCACAGGGACCCCGGCAATCCGGATCGCCCCGCCGCTGATCGGGGCAAGCCCGCAGATCGCCCGCAGGATGGTCGATTTCCCCGACCCGCTTTCCCCCACCAGTCCAAAACTTTCCCGCTCACCCACCGACAGGCTGACGTTCTTTACGGCCTGCACGTCGCGCCCCTTGGCGTGAAACGTGACCGACAGGTTATCAATCTCGATCAATGCCATGTCACACCGCCCAGTCCGCAGTCCGGTCAAGCCCCGGCAGCGGCCCGCGCGCGCCCCCGATGCGTGGCAGACAGTTCAGCAACCCCTGCGTATAGGGATGCCGCGCGTTCAGCAGATCGCGCGCCGCCAGTTCCTCCACGATCCTGCCCTTGTACATCACGATGACCCGGTCACAAAACCGCGCCACCAGCCGCAGGTCGTGACTGATGAAGATCAGCCCCATCCCCCGGTCCCGCACCAGCGCGTCAAGGATCGACAGCACCTCTGCCTGCACCGTCACGTCCAGCGCACTTGTCGGCTCGTCTGCGATCAGCAGGTCCGGGTTCGGGATCAGCATCATCGCAATCATCACGCGCTGTCCCATCCCCCCCGAAAGCTCGTGCGGATAGGCCTGCATCACCCGGTCCGGGTCGCGGATCTGCACCGCCTCCAGCGCCCTGACAGCGGCGGCATAGGCGTCGGCCTTGCCCAGCCGGTCGCGCTGGCGCAACCCTTCCGTCAACTGTGCCCCCACCCGCATCACGGGGTTGAGCGAATATTTCGGGTCCTGCATCACCATCGCCATGCGTGGCCCGCGCAGACTGCGCATCTGCGTCTCGGACGCCGCCATCAGGTCGATGCCGTCAAAGGTCATCTCCGCCGCCTCGATCCGCCCCGGCGGGCGGATCAGGCGCAGCACCGACCGCCCCGTCATCGTCTTGCCCGATCCGCTTTCCCCCACGATGCCAAGCCGTTCGCGGCCCAGCGAAAACGAAACCCCGCGCACGGCCTCCACCACTCCCGCCTCGGTGTCAAAACTCACCTTCAGGTCACGCACCGACAACAGCGTCATTTGCCCGCACCCCTTGGGTCCAGCACGTCGCGCAGACCGTCGCCAAGCAGGTTGAACCCCAGGCTCACGATAAAGATCGCCATGCCGGGCATCGTTGCCACCCACCACTGCTCGAACAGATACTTGCGCCCGGCCGAAATCATCGATCCCCACTCCGGCAAGGGCGGCTGCACGCCAAGCCCCAGAAACCCAAGGCCCGCCGCCACCAGAATGACCCCCGCCATGTCGAGCGTCACGCGGATGATCACAGACGGCAGGCACATCGGCATCACATGGCCCCAGATCACGCGCCCCGCCCCGGCCCCCTGCAGGCGCACAGCGGCGATGTAATCCGAATTGCGCACCGTCAGGGTTTCGGCGCGCGCCACCCGCGCATAGGGCGGCCATGATGTCAGCGCGATGGCCAGCACCGCGTTTTCGATCCCCGGCCCCAGCACCGCAACCAGTGCCAGCGCCAGAATAAGCTTGGGGAAGGCCAGAAAGATATCGGTGATGCGCATCAGCACCTCATCCGTCCAGCCGCCGAAATACCCGGCCACCGTGCCAATCGCCAGCCCCGCAACAGGCGCCGTCACCGTCACCATCGCAATGATGAACAGCGTGATCCGCGACCCGTGGATCAACCGGCTTGCGATATCACGTCCGAAATCATCGGTGCCAAGCCAATGGCCCGACGTGCCGGGCGGCAACAACCGTCTCGACAGGTCCTGCGCAATCGGGTCATAGGGCGACAGCCAGGCCGCAAACGCCGCCACAAACAGCAGCACCCCCACGATCACCAGCCCCGCCACCGCAAGCGGATTGCGCCGCAGCCGCAGCCACCCGAACCACGCCTGCCCCAACCGGGCCTGCCTGCGCGACGACGGGTTCGGGTCGCGCAACCATGTGGTCAGCGCGCTCATCCCCGCGCCCTTGGATCGACCAGCCGGTACAGCACATCCGACAGCATGTTCAGCCCGATATAGGCCACCCCCACGACAACCGTGCCCCCCAGAACGGCGGGCATGTCGTTCACCTGCAACGCATCGGTGATGTAACTGCCCAACCCCGGCCAGGCGAAAATCGTTTCGGTCAGCACCGCCCCTTCCAGCAGATAGGCATAGCTTAGCGCCACCACAGTGATCAGCGGCACCATCACATTGCGCATCGCGTGAACCCAGATCACACGCCGCTCCGGCATCCCCTTGACCCGTGCCGTCGTGATGTATTCCTGACCCAACTCGTTCATCATGAAACTGCGGGTCATCCGGCTGATATAGGCCATCGACAGATATCCCAGAATCCCGGCGGGCAGGATGATGTGGCTGACCGCATTCCAGAACATGTCCCAGCGCCCGTTCAGCGCGGTGTCGATCAGGATCATGCCGGTATAGGGCGTCACCTCGAATTCATACATCATGTCAAACCCGGCATCCAATCGCCCCGGCCCGCCAACCCAGTCAAGCGTCCCGTAAAACAGCAAAAGCCCCATCAGGCCCAGCCAGAACACAGGCATCGAATACCCCATCAACCCCACCAGCCGCACAATCTGATCCGACAATGACCCCGGCTTGGTCGCCGCCAGAACCCCGGCCGGAACCCCGATCAGCACCCCGAAAATCGTGGCCAGCGTCGCCAGTTCCAATGTCGCGGGGAAATAGCGCATCACTTCTTCGATCACAGGCTCGCGGGTGCGGATCGACAGGCCAAGATCGCCCTGCACCGCCTGCCATACATACAGGCCAAACTGTTTCCACAGCGGTTCATCCAAGCCCAGCCGCAACCGCTCGGCAGCGATCTGCGCGTCGGTCGCACGCTCGCCCAGAATCGACAGCACGGGGTCGATCGGCACGATCCGCGCGATGATGAAGGTCACGAACAACAGCCCGATGAACGTCGCCAGCAGCGACAGGATCACACCGGCGACAGCCCGCAATCTGGGCACAAGACGCGACGGTGTCGGGGAAAGGGAGGTATCGGTCATGGCAGGACTGACGGCCTGGCGCGCCCACCCATGGGCAGGCGCGCCACGGGCTTACTTCGTCAACAGCCAGTAGGCCGCGCTGTCGATGGCCCCGCCGGTATAAAACCCTTCGACATTGCTGCGCAGCGCCGTCTGATATCCGATCTGGAACATCAGGATGAACGGCGATGTGGTGCGGTGTGCCTCCTGAATTTCCTTGTACATCGCTTCACGTGCCGCCGGATCGCGTTCCATCACCGCTGCCTCGGTCTTGCCATGCAGTTCGCCGGGGTCATAGGCGTTGCGCCATGCAAGGCCACCCGTCGACGCCCCATCCGAATTGTCCGCGTTCATCGAGAAAGCAGACGCGTTGGTGTGCGGGTCAGGATAATCCGGCCCCCAGCTTTGCAGCGTCGCATCATGTTCCCGCGCGCGGTAACGCTTCAACTGCTCCGCCCCCTCGCCGATGTTCAACTCCACGGCGATCCCGGCCTGCCCGAACGTGTTCTGGATCGACTGCGCCATATCCATCCGGTCCGCCGCGTTGCGCACATCCATCACGATCTTCGGCGCTTCGATGCCGCTTTCCGCGACCAGCGCCTTGGCCTTTTCGATGTCGAGCGCAAACGGAATATCGTCCAGCGCCCCAAGATACCCTTTCGGCAGATAGGCCTGATGCACCACCATGTTCCCCTTCAGGAACGTGTCGGCCATCCCCTGATAGTCGATGGCATAGCGCATCGCTTCCAGCAGCTTCTGGTTCTGGTAGTTCGGGTTCTTCTGGTTGAACGACAGATAGAACACCTGCCCGCCCACATCCTGCTGCAACCGCACGTCCGGGTTACCGGTCAGCCCTTCGATGTCCACCGGCGTCAGTTCGCGGGCAATGTCGATATCGCCCTTTTCGATCTGCAACCGCTGTGTCGCGGCCTCGGGAATGTGCTGCATGAAGATGTTGGCCGTCTTGGCAGGCCCGCGCCAATGCGTCGGGTTCGCCGTCAGAAGATAACCTTCGTTGGCCTTGAACGATTTCAAAACATAAGCGCCCGACCCGGCCGAGTTGGACTTCAGCCACTCGTTGCCCATATCGCCGCCCACATCGTTGGCCATGACAGTGGTCATGTCGACGATGGACGCCACACCCGCCGTCAGGCAGTTGTAAAGGAACGTCGGCGCATAGGCCTTGTCGGTCTTGATGGTCACCGTGTCACCTTCGGCGGTGATCATGCTGTCCACGTTTTCGGCGGTCCACCCGAACTGGTTCAGAATGAACGCCGGCGTCTTGTTGATCTTGACCGCGCGCTGCAGCGATCCCGCCGCATCAGCCGCCGTCACCGGATTGCCACTGGCAAAGGTGATGCCCGGTTTCATCTTGAACGTATAGGTCATGCCGTCGTTGGCCACGGTCCAGCTTTCCGCCAGACCCGGCTGCAATTCGCCCGGCTTGGCCGGATCAAGTTCGATCAGCCCGTCATACACGTTGTTGACCACATCGAGCCCGGAAAATTCATAGGCCTCGTGCGGGTCAAGCGACACGATGTCGTCAATCGCATCGGCAATCACGATCGTGTCCGCAGGGGTGTCGGCGAACAGGGCGGCAGGGGCCGTGCCAACCAGCAAACCGGCAAGGGCAACGGCAACAAGACGCGAAGGACTAGGATCGAGTTTCATGATTTTATCCCTGTTAAATCAAATTCTTGTAGGGTCGGCGATCACCGCGTCATGCGGGGCCAGTGGACTGATCCTTACCTTCCTGACCAAAGAGTCAAGAAACTTCGAAAACTAACCCTGCGGAATATTTCCGGCTGCCCTGATTGGGGCAGATGTCACAGGATGTCGAAACTTTGTGACGTCACCACGGCCCCGGCCTGCATGTCCACGATCAGAATGCCGGCATTTCCACCCCTGCCATCTGCGTCGAACCACAGCGTGCTGTCGCTGCGCCGGAAGATGAACCTGTCGTCGGCCTCTTGCGCCTGATTGCTTGTCGCACGGCTCACGAACCACTCGGCATCAGCCACGTTCGGCAATGCGCCGAACACGGACGATTCAAACCGCAGGCTGTCGTTTGGCCCGAAATCGGTGATCGTGTCGCCACGATCGGCTAGGCGCTGGAAATAGAATGTGTCCGCATCCGCCCCGCCTGTCACGGTGTCACGCCCCGCGCCCCCGATCAGGAAATCGCCGTCCGCGCCACCAAACAGCCGGTCACTGCCCTTGCCGCCGTTCAGCGTGTCGTCCCCGACGCCGCCCGTCAGCCGGTCATTTCCACCCAACCCGGCCAACGAATTTGACGACAGGTTGCCCGTCAGTTTGTCACCAAACCGGGCCGAACCCTGCAGATCTTCGACGTTCAGATAAATGTCACCCTTGGCCAGCCGGTGTTTTTTGACGAATCCAGAAGATCGACAGTGATGCCCGCCTTTGCACTGGTAAAGCGAACCTCGTCCGAAACACCCGCGCCGCCATCGACGGTTTCCTTGAAACGGCCCACCAAAATCGTGTCGTTTCCATCCCCGGTTTGCAATGTTTCGGTCAGCCGACCGCCCTTATGGCCATCATAAAGGTCGTTCCCGCCATGCAGATTGATGCCGCCCACGATAATGCCGGTATTGCGGATGATTTCGACCCCGGTGGAACTGGCCGTATTGATGGCGTCGTCGCTGCTTTTGATGACACCGGAATTGATGATCGTGATGGTTTCAAGGGCCGACGCACTTGCCCGCCCGATGCCACGCGCAAAGCCTTCGATGACCCCGGAATTGACGACGCGCGACCCCGTCCCCTCGTCGTTGTCGAAAAAGATCCCGAAGCGCCCGCTGATAAGACCGCGTTCTCAACCAGAAAATCCTGCCCGTGCAAAACAATCCCGGCCCCAAGAGTGTTGTTGAGCGATTGCGACACATGCCCGCCTGCACCAATCGTGACAATGCCCCCGTCCACCAGCGCCAGATCGGTTCCGAACGCCACCCCGCCCGCTAAACCGCCCACAGTTCCGTCAATGGATACGGTCCGGCCATTTCCGGTCACCTGAATGGCCACGTCGTTGGTCGACCCCAGAACGATGTTCGCACCGACGTTCAGATCGTCTGTCGAAAGGAAGTACCGGACATTGGTGTCAAATTCGCTTTCCGCTTGAATCAGTGGCATGTTTGAATCCCCAACCATTTGAATGTGAACCGCAAAATATCGCGCGCATTGCCGGAATAAGGCAACGTCGCCAACAATGCGGTTCTACTGGTCTGCCCCGATTCTGTAAAGAATTCCCGCCGCCCTCTAGACCCGCAGCTTGCGCCCCCCCTCTGCCGAAGACCGTTCCGCCGTATCCAGCAGGCGCTGCAAAACAGCACCCCGCGCAAAGCCCGGATCGCCGTCACCTTCGCCGCGAATGGCCGCAATGAACCGTTCATAAATCGTGGGCAGAACCGGCGATTCCACATCGTGCCAGCTGCCAGTCACCACGGCATCCCCCAGACAGGCGCGCAAACGGCTTTGGCCCTGTTCCAGACCCACCTCCAGACCGCCCTTGTCACCGTAAATCCGCAGCCGCAGGTCATTCAGATGGCCCGTGGCAAAGCGCGTGGCCGAAACCGTGCCCAGCGCGCCGTTTTCCAGCACGATCTGCATCGTCGCACTGTCATTCGCGTCCAGCACATACTCCCCGATCTGCCCACCCGGTGCCTTGTCAAACGTCGCGAGAAGGCACGACACCTCGGTCGCCCGCATTCCCGCGATAAAGGTGGCAAAGTCCAGAATGTGGATGCCCACATCGCCCAAGACACCCTTTGACCCATGCGCCGTCGACAACCGCCACAACCACTGGCTTTCCTTGTCCCAATGGCCCCAGGCGGGTTGCGTCAGCCAGCTTTGCAGATAGCTCGCCTCGAAATGGCGGATCTGGCCGATCGCCCCCTGTCGCACCATCCGCGCGGCCTCCTGCAACGCCGCCACGTTCCGGTACGACAGGTTGACCATGTTCACGACCCCGGCCGTTGCCGCCGCCTCGGCCATCGCCTCTGCGTCTGCGGCATTGGTGGCCAGCGGCTTTTCGCACAGGATATGCTTGCCCGCCGCCAGCACCGGCATGGTCGTGGCGTAATGCGCCGCATCCGGCGTCACGTTCGTCACCGCATCGAACTCGCCCCAGGCCAGCGCCGCATCCAGCGTCGCAAACCGGTGTTCGATCCCATGCGCGTTGCAGAACGCGTCAAGCTGCGCGGGCCGCGTATCGACCCCCGCCACCACCGAAACCCCGTCCATCGCGGCAAAGGATGCGACATGGTTCGCCGCCATCCCCCCGGTTCCCAGAACTAGAATCCGCACCTCTGATGCCGCCATCACCGATACCCCGCTTCGCCGTCCTGATGCAGCCTCGGGCCACGCTCCGTGATCGGTTCCAGCGCCGTTTCCACCGGCACATTCGGCGCGTCGTTGGGATTGGCGATCCGCGCCGCTGGATTGAACGCCCATTTGACCCCGTTCAGGATCACACGCTGCACATTGGCATCGTGGTAGGTCGGATAGGTTTCATGGCCCGGCCGGAAATAGAAAACCGATCCCGCCCCCCGCTTGTAGGTCAGCCCCGACCGGAACACTTCACCACCTGCGAACCAGCTGACGAACACCGTTTCCATTGGTTCCGGCACGCCGAACGGCTCGCCATACATCTCTTCGTTTTCCAACTCGAAATGGTCAGGCAGACCCGCCGCAATCGGGTGGCTCCGGCTGGTGACCCACAACCGCTCCCGCTCGCCCGCCTCGCGCCATGTCAGGTTGCAGGGCGCGCCCATCAGCCGCTTGAACGGTTTGGAAAAATGCGCCGAATGCAGAAAGATGATCCCCATCCCGCCCCAGACGGCATCGCAAACCCGCTCCACAACCGCATCCGCCACATCGCCATGTGCGGCATGGCCCCACCAGATCAGCACATCCGTCGCGGCCAGCTTTTCCGCCGTCATTCCGTGGTCCGGGTCCTGCAACGTCACAGTGGTCGCCTGAATGCCAGGGTCGCGGTTCAACGCGTCGGCAATCGCGCCGTGCATCCCGCGGGGGTAAAGCCCGGCGACAGTCTTGTTCTTCTGCTCGTGGACGTTTTCGCCCCACACCGTTGTTCGGATCATGCTGTTTCCTTCCGCCCCAAGGGCGCGCGTTCGATTCGTCCGGCATCTTACGCCATCCCGCCCGCCACCGCATCAAAGCGCTTTGGAAGAGCGATTTTGCACATTTTTCCGCCAATCGGCTTTCCCTCGGGCGGTGATCTGCCCATCACTGACGCGGCATCGGCTTGCGTTTGCGCAACACTTGTTTGGAGTGCTACGACGTTGTCAGACAGCATCAGGCCGGGGGCATCATGGTTATCAGGAACGGATCGCGCGGGGCCGACAGGATCGGCGGAACCGATCTGGGCGACCGCATCTCGGCCGGACCTGGGGGCGACGCAGCCTTTGGCGGGCGGGGCCGCGATACCCTTTCCGGCGGTGAAGGCCGCGATAAACTCCTCGGCGGCGACGGCGATGATGTGCTGTTCGGTTTTGGCCGCTCTGATGGCACTGCGGCCTCCGGCACCATCGTCGCCACCTGCATCGCAAGCGGCCTTTCCGCCCCCCTGTTCGCCACCTCGGCACCTGGCGACCCCGACCGCCTGTTCGTCGTCGAAAAGGGCGGCACCATCCGCACGCTCGACCCTGCGACGGGCACGACCACACCCTTCCTGACGATCCCCCCCGAAGAACTGAGCACCTCGGGCGAACAGGGGTTGCTGGGCCTTGCCTTCCACCCCGATTACGCGACGAACAGCAAATTCTACGTCTATCTCGTGAACGCAGGCGGCGATCTCGAACTGCGCGAATACTTTACCGCAGCACCCGGTGACCCGCCCGTGGGCGACGTGATCCTGCACATCCCCCATCCTGACGAAACTAACCACAACGGCGGCTGGATCGCCTTTGGCCCGGACGGATATCTTTACATCTCGGTCGGCGACGGCGGTGGCGGCGGCGACCTCCCTAACAACGCGCAGAACAAGGGGGTTCTGCTGGGCAAGATGCTGCGGATCGACGTGAACGGCGATGATTTCACCAACGATGACGACCTCGACTATGCCATCCCCGACGACAACCCCTTTGCCGGCGCAACTCCCGGCGCGGACGAAATCTGGGCCACCGGCCTGCGCAACGCCTGGCGCGCGTCGTTCGACCGGCAGACAGGCGATCTTTACATCGCCGACGTGGGTCAGGGCGACCATGAAGAGGTGAACTTTCAATCCGGGCAAAGCAATGGCGGCGAAAACTATGGCTGGGCCGTCAAGGAAGGCAACAGCCCCTTTGGCACTCCCCGCCCCGGCAACCCAGACCCGGATTCCCCCCTTCTGACCGACCCGGTGATTGATTACGATCACGTGCCCGCCCCCCTTGGCGGCCGTTCGGTGACGGGCGGTTACGTCTACCGTGGCCAGTCCGAAGGCATGCAGGGCGTGTATTTCTACGCCGATTTCATAACCAATCAGGTCTGGTCGTTCCGCATGGTGGGCGGCAAGGCAGTCGATGCCGAAAACCGCACGGCGCAATTCGTGACGGCGGTGGGCAGCCTCGATGCCATCGCCTCCTTCGCGGAAGACGGGCGCGGCAACCTTTACGCCATCGGTATTGATGGCGAGGTGTTTCTGATCGAACCGCAGGCAGGCGCAGGCGACGGTGCAGATCTGATCCGCGGCGGCAACGGGCGCGACCGTATTCTGGGCGGCGTCGGCAATGACCGGCTGTTCGGCGATGCGGGGGGCGATACGCTGGCCGGGAATGATCAGAACGACGTGCTGACCGGCGGCGCAGGCCGCGATCATCTGTATGGCGGTCAGGGGGCCGACCGGTTCGTTTTCGTAACTCCCGACGATTCCCTGCCAAACAGCCGCCGCGACGTGATCCATGATTTCACCCAAGGCGAAGACAGGATCGATCTGTCCCGCCTTGACGCGCGCCCCCTTGAAGACGGCGATCAGGCCTTTGTTCTGATCGACGACGCGGATTTCACCGCGCGCGGTCAGGTCCGCCTTGAACACATGGGCACGTCAGTCGTCGTCTCCGTCAACCTGCGCGGTTCCCTGCAGGCTGACATGCAGATTGTCCTCCAGAACCAACTGGCATCCGATCTTTCAGCGCTGGACTTCATCCTGTAACGGCTGCCCCCGCGCCACGGGCATGGGGCGGCTGAACAGATACAGACCCGACACGATGATGATGGCCGACCCCACAATCGTCTGCGCCGTCGGCAGATCGCCAAAGAAGATCCAGCCCAGCAGCACCGCCCACAGCAACAACGTGTACTGCACCGGGGCCACCACAGCGGCGGGGGCCAGCTTGACCGAACGGTTCAGGCACAGATGCGCCCCCATCGCCACCACCCCAAGGCTGCACAGCTGCATCAGGTCGAACCCGTCAGGCCAAGCCCACGGCAGGTCCGGAAACGGCGACAGCGTCAGGATGATCCCCACGCCCCCCGCCCCCACCAACTGCCAGAAGGCCAGCACCATGTCCGGCGTGCGGCGCAAACTGCGCCCCGTCATCACCATCACCGCCAGCGATACCGTCCCCACCATCGCCACCACAATCGCCCACATGGGCCACGCCGCCCCCTCGGCCCCCGGCCCCAGAATGACCAGCACGCCCACAAACCCCACCGCAATGGCAATCCCCTGCGCAAGGTGCAGCCGCTCGCCCAGAAACACCGGCGACAGCAGCGCCACCCAGATCGGTGCTGCCAGCCAGAACGCCATCACATCCGCCAGCGCCAGCCCCCGCACCGCGATATAGAAACACGCCACCTCGACAGACGATGCCACGACCCGCAACACCTGCACGCGTGGTTTTTCAAGCCGCAGCACAGCTCTGATTGCCCCGGTCCACACCATCACCGGAACCAGCACCGCCAGCGCCCCAAGCGACCGGAGCGCCAGAACCTGCCCCACCGGATGCTTGGCCACCAGCCATTTGCCCAGCGTGTCGTTAAACGAAAACAACGCCATCGCAGCAAGCGACAGCACAATCCCCCACTGCGCGGACGTCAGATTACCGCGCTGTTTCAAGCCAGTCCTGCAATTCCGCTTCGGCCCGTTCCATGGCCCCGCTGTTCAACAATTTGCGCAGCAGTGCCGTCGTCACCGCCCGCGCGCGCAGGTTGAACTGCACATCACCGCCCTCGGCGCTGCCCGCCGTGGGATAGACGTCCAGTTTTTCATAAATCTGCTGCAACCGGTTTTGCACCGACCGCAGCGACAACCGCCGCCGCTGCGCAATTGCCCGGTCGGTCAGGCCCAGCGCAATATCCATCAGAATCTCGTAATCTCGATCCGAAAACCCTACGCTGCGCCCGAAACTCATCTGCTGCGTGCCGCGCACCTCGCGGTCAATCACGCACTGGTTTTCGA
This sequence comes from Gemmobacter sp., assembly GCA_031425195.1. Taxonomy (GTDB): domain Bacteria; phylum Pseudomonadota; class Alphaproteobacteria; order Rhodobacterales; family Rhodobacteraceae; genus JANPIX01. The sequence continues at coordinate 334,238 of JANPIX010000009.1, forward strand.
CAAAGATGCTGCGCAGCGCAAGACGCAGCCGTTCTTCCGACGCCGACTTCAGGACATAGCCGTAGGCCGCCCCGTCCGGCACAATCCGCGCCACGCCACGCACATAGGCCTCATCAGCATAGTTCGACCAGAACAGGATGCGCGTCGCCGGCCGCTCCTGCCAGATGGTGCGCGCCGCCTCGATCCCGTTGCGCGGTTGCATCTGCAGGTCCATCACGATGTGCGCCGTCTGGTTGGCACGCGCCTGAATTTCACCCTCGCCACCCGAAACCGCCTCGATCACCGTGCCACATTCCGGCAGGGCTGCGACCACGGCCTCGTGCAGGTATGACCGGTGCAGCGGATCATCCTCGACAATCAACACCTTCATGTCGCCCATGCACCCGCGCCCTCCGTAGCCTCGGCCCCCTCTGGCTCCGCCGGTGCGGTGCCGAGCGTCAGCCGCACCCCCAGCCCCCGCCCCGACAGCCCGCCCGTCAGTGCCAGCCGCCCGCCAATCAGCCGCGCGCGGGTCGTCATGTTTTCAATCCCCCGCCCGCCCCCGGTATCACCCCGCCCGATGCCGCGCCCGTCGTCGCGCACCTGAATGACAACCTGCCCGCGTTGCTGCGCCAGTGACACCTGCACCACCGTCGCCTGCGCATGGTTCACCGCATTGTTGACCGCCTCCTGCGTGATGCGGAACAACGCCACCCGCACCGTTGCAGGCAAGGCGTCGACGGCCCCGGCCGTGCTGTCAGTCAACCGCCCGGTCAACCCCGACCCCGCATCCCGCACCACCCGGTCCAGATGGTTTTCCACCGCCTGCGCAAAGCCGAACAGATGCAAAACCGATGGCGTTGCCGATTCGATGATCTGGCGCAACGCCTGCATCGCGCCGTGCAACCCCTGACTGACTGCCGCAAGATCGGGCGGCGTCACATCACCCGCCAACCCAAGCCTGTCCACCCGTCGCGCAAGCCGCGTCAGATCGGCCAGCGTCTGGTCATGCAGATCCATCCCGATGCGCTGACGTTCCCCCTCCAACGCCTCGGTGAGTTTCAGCGCACCCAGCCGCAAACCTTCCTCGCGCGCCTGCGCCTCCACTTCGATCACGGCGGATTGGCGCGCCTGTTCGGCGGCCCGCAGGGCATAGAAATAAGGCGACAACAACTCGGCTACATACCGGCAATTCCGGATGTCGGCGGCCCGGTATTGCGCCGCACGGTGCATCGAACAGGACAGCGCGCCGATGATCTTGCCATGCACCACCATCGGCAGATGGATGCGGCTGCGCAATTCATGCTCGAAGATCGGCCCATGCGATGACTGCGTGGCGGTAAACCGCGGGTCGTCACAGGCGTTGTCGGTCAGGATGTGATCGACTTCCCCCATCAGCAAACCCCGGATCGGGCTGTCGGCAATCGGCGCATGCGCCATCTTGCCCCAATCCGTGTCGATCCCGTGTTCATAGGCCGTGTGAAACCGCCCGTCGAACCCCAGTATGCACACATCCATATGGTCATGCGGCACGATCTGCGCGATTTCGGCGGCAACCGCCCGGATTGCGGACTGGAAATCCAACTGCCCCGCAAGCAGGCGGGAAATCCGGAAGAACTGGTTCAGTCGCGCAGAACTGGCTGTGCCGGGCATCGCAATTGCACCTTGAATGAAACCTTGGTCCAGCATGGCGCAGATCGCCCACGCTTGCCAGTGGTGACGGCCCCCTGTCCCTGCGGCCTTGCGCAACATTTTCTGCGGTTTCCCGCAAGTGCCCTGCCGCAAAGGGCCTATACAGAACGCCGTTCCCTGCCCATGGTAGGAAAGTCAGATCACGGAGGCCGCCGTCTGGGCGGGGTCTGCAATCGACGGCCCCCGGGCCGCACACCACACAGGGAGGAAAGACATGAAAGCCAAGATGATGATGCTTGCATCCGCCGCAGTTGCCTGCGCCGCGATGCCATCCTTTGCCGATACGGCAGACAAGCGGATTGCACTGTCCAACAACTATGCCGGCAACAGCTGGCGTCAGGCCATGCTGACAAGCTGGGACACCATCACCAAACCGGCGGTCGAGGCTGGCATCGTCGCCGCTGCAGACTCGTTCACCACGGCGGAAAATCAGGCCACCGAACAGGCCGCGCAGATCCAGAACATGATCCTGCAGGGCTATGATGCGATCGTGGTCAACGCCGCGTCCCCCACCGCCCTGAACGGCGCCATCAAAGAGGCGTGCGATGCCGGCATCACGGTCGTGTCGTTTGACGGGATCGTCACCGAACCCTGCGCCTGGCGCATCGCGGTGAACTTCAAGCAGATGGGCATGGACGAAGTCACCTATCTTGCCGAAAAGCTGCCCGAAGGCGGCAACATCCTTGAAATCCGCGGCCTTGCCGGGGTGTTCGTGGATGACGAGATTTCGGCAGGCATCATGGAAGGCGTGGCCGCAAACCCGCAGTTCAAGGTCGTGGGGTCGGTCCACGGTGACTGGGCGCAGGACGTGGCGCAAAAGGCCGTCGCAGGCATCCTGCCCAGCCTTCCCGAAGATATCGTGGCTGTCGTGACGCAGGGCGGCGACGGCTATGGCGCGGCACAGGCGTTCACCGCCGCTGGCCGCCCTCTGCCGCTCATCATCATGGGCAACCGTCAGGATGAACTGGCCTACTGGAAGGAACAGAAGGACGCCACGGGCTACGAGACAATGTCGCAATCCATTGCGCCCGGCGTCTCCACCCTCGCCTTCTGGGTCGCCCAGCAGATTCTCGACGGCAAGGAAGTGCCGAAAGATCTGAGCGTGCCGTTCCTGCGCATCGACCAGGACAATCTCGAAGCAAACCTTGCCTCCACGCAGGTGGGCGGCGTCGCCAACGTGGAATACACGCAGGAAGACGCGATCAAGGTGATCGAAAGCGCAATGTAAAAGGGTCTGCAAGACCCTTTGAAAGCCGGCCCTTGGCATCTGCCCTTGGGTCGGCTTTCCCCTTGCCTGTCGCGCCTGTCCCCAATGTCCCGCGTGAAAGCCCACCCTCATGCCCCCTGCCCCACCCGTCCTTGAAATCGCCGATGCCCGCCTGCGTTTTGGCGAAGTTGTGGCGCTTGATGGTGTCACCCTGCGGATATCCGCAGGCGAATGTCTTGGCCTTGTCGGCCATAACGGGGCCGGAAAATCCAGCATCGTCAACGTGTTGAACGGTGGCATAGCACCCCAGTCCGGCACGCTTTCCTGTGATGGCACGGTGATCGGCAATTACGGGATAAAGGTCGCCCGCGCCCACGGCCTGCGGTGCGTGTTTCAGGAACTGTCGCTCTGTCCGAATCTCACCATCCTTGAAAACGCCCGCCTGATGCACCGCAATCTTGGCGGCTGGGGCTGGCGCGCCAAGGCGGCCGCCGTCATCCGCGCCAGCCTCGACACCGTGTTCCCCGGCCACGGCATCGACATGCGCACCCAGCTTGGCCATCTGTCCATCGCCCAGCGCCAGATGGTCGAAATCGCGATGGCCTTTTCCGACGCCGGATCCGCCCCGCGCCTTGTGATCCTTGACGAACCCACTTCCTCGCTTGACGCCGGTCTTGCGGCGCAGCTTCTGGCCCATGTCCGTCGCTTTGTGGCCTCTGGCGGTGCCGTCCTTCTGATCTCGCATATCCTGCAGGAAATTCTGGGCCAGACCGACCGCATCGTCGTGATGAAGGATGGCCGTGTGGTTGCCGACCGCCCCGCCGCCGACTTCACCACCACGACGCTGGTCGAGGCGATGGGCAGCGCCGCCCACGCCGCCGCTGCTCGCCGCGTCTTTGCCAAGGCGGGGCCCGCGGTTCTGACCCTGACCCTCCCCACCGGCACCCCCTTTGTCGCCCACAAGGGTGAACTTGTCGGCCTTGCGGGCCTTGGCGGCCATGGTCAGACCGAAATGCTTCTGGCGCTGCACGATCAGCAAACCGCCAACTGGTGGCCCCGCCGCGACCCCGCCGTCACCTTTGTCGCGGGCGACCGCCGCCTGAACGGCGTGTTCGATCTGTGGAGCATCCGGCGCAACCTGTCGCTGGGAAGCCTTGCCGACATGGCCGGTCGCGGCGGGCTGATCCGTCAGTCCGACGAAAACGCCCGCGCCGAAATCTGGCGCAAACGGATCGAGATCAGGACACCCGATCTCGACAATCCAATTCTCTCGCTTTCAGGCGGCAACCAGCAAAAAGTGCTGTTCGCCCGCGCCCTTTCCACCCGCGCGCCTGTCGTGCTGATGGACGATCCGATGCGCGGCGTCGATATCGGCACCAAGCAAGAGGTCTACGACATCATCCGCCTCGAAGCACAGGCCGGGCGCACCTTCGTGTGGTATTCCACGGAAATGGACGAAATGGCATTATGTGACAGGGTTTACGTCTTCCGCGAAGGCCGCATCGTCGCCGAACTGTCCGGCGACGCCATCACGGAGTCGGCCATCCTCGCCGCGTCCTTCCGGTCCGAGGCGGCGTGATGCGCGTGTCCGGCGATCAACTGCGCCTTGCCGTTCCCGTCCTCGCCCTCGTGGCCCTTCTGGCCGGTGTGTTCTGGATGCAGCCCCGCGCGGCGAGCTATACCGGCCTCAACCTTCTGTTCAACCTGTCGGTGCCCATTGCGCTGGCCACACTGGCGCAGATGGTCATCATTTCGGTCAACGACCTTGATCTGTCGATGGGGGCCTTTGTCAGTTTCGTGGCCTGCGTGACGGCCACCTTCCTGAACGACGCACCCCTGATCGGCGCGCTGATCCTGCTCGCCTCCATCGCGGTCTATGCAGTGATCGGGGTCGTGATTCACCTGCGCAACCTGCCCTCCATCGTCGTGACCCTGGGGATGAGCTTTGTGTGGGCCGGCCTTGCCGTCCTGATCCTGCCGGCACCGGGCGGCGCGGCCCCCGAATGGGTGCGCAGCATCATGACCGTCAAACCGCCGCTGATGCCCATGGCCATCGCGGCCAGCATCATCATCGCCATCGTGGCGCATCTTGTGGTGATGCGGTCGTCCTTCGGGGTGCTGATCCGGGGGCTGGGCGGCAACGAACGGTCCATCGCGCGGGCAGGATGGTCGGTCGTGATGGCGCGCGCCGGGGCCTATGCGCTGGCCGCCACCTTTGCCGTGCTTGCGGGTATCGCCCTCGTCGGCCTTGCCACCTCGGCCGATGCCAACATAGCGCTGCGCTATACGCTCCTCTCGATTGCCGGGGTGATCCTTGGCGGCGGCGAATTCATCGGCGGGCGGGTGTCGGCCATCGGGGCGGTGATTGGCGCACTCACCCTCACGCTCGCCGGGTCGTTCCTGTCCTTCCTGCGTCTGTCGCCCGATTGGCAAATCGGCGCGCAGGGGGCCATCCTGATCCTTGTCTTGGCGCTCCGCCTTGCGCTGTACCGGCTGGAGACGCGCCAATGACCCGCCTTTTGCGCCGCCCGTGGATCTGGTCCTTCGTTGCCGCGGCAAGCGTGTGGATCGTCACCGTCCTCGCCACCGCCGGGGCCAGCAGCGTGGGCCTGTCGCAGGCGGCACTGACCTTTGCCGCCTTCAGCGTCATCGTCGGGCTGGGCCAGATGTTCGTCATCACCCTTGGGCCCGGCAACATCGACCTCGCGGTGCCCGCCACCATGACGCTGTCGGGCACAGTCGCGCTCAAATACATGGACACGCAGAACACCCTGATACTGCACGGACTGCTCATCGCCGTGGCCATCGGTGCGGCAGTCGGCCTTGCCAACTATGCGCTGATCAAGGCGCTGCGCATTCCCCCGATCATCGCCACCCTGTCCAGCAGCTTTATCGTGCTGTCGACGGCGATCTGGACGAACCGCGGCCTGCGCGTCAAACCGCCCGAGATTCTCGCCGATTTCACCATACGGTCCACCATCGGCATCCCCAATCTGGCATGGATCGCCCTTCTTCTGTCGGTGCTGGCCTGGGTGCTTCTGATGCGCACCGTCTATGGCCGGTGGATCGCCGCCATCGGGCAAAGCCTGCCTGCCGCCCGCATGGCGGGGCTTCCCGTCGATGGGGTCCGGGCGGCAACCTATGTGCTCTGTTCGGTGCTGGCCGCCGTCTGCGGCTTTCTTCTCGCCTGCTTTTCGGGGGGTGCTGCCCTGAACATGGGCGCCGAATACCTGCTGATGTCGATTGCCGTCGTCGTGATCGGCGGCACCGCCGTCGCAGGCGGCAACAGCAACGTGCCGGGCATCTGGGGCGCATCCTTGTTCATGTTCCTCGTCGTGTCGATGCTCAACACTTACGGCTTCGGGGCCGGGGTGCGCCTGATCCTGACCGGCCTCATCATCATCACCGTCATCCTGCTTGCCAGCCGAAAACCCGGCCATGGCCGCACGTAACCGGATTTCACCATGACAATGCCGTATCAGACCGACGACCCCCGCTTTGCCGCCCTCCATATCGGCAGTGCCCATCTTGACCGGCTCGCCACGGGCCTGCGCTGGGCCGAAGGCCCGGTCTGGTTCGATGACCGCCAGTGCCTCTTGTTCAGCGACATCCCCAATCAGCGCATCCTGCAATGGGTTCCCGGCGCGGAAAACGCGCTGTCCACCTTTCGCGAACCGTCGAATTTTGCCAATGGCCACACCCGGGACCGTCAGGGCCGGCTGATCAGTTGCGAACACGGAACCCGCCGCGTGACCCGAACCGAATATGACGGCAGGATCACCGTCCTTGCCGACAGTTTTCAGGGCAAGCGATTGAATTCTCCCAATGATGTGGTCGTCCACATGGATGGCAGCATCTGGTTCACCGATCCCACCTACGGCATCATGTCCGATTACGAAGGCTTCAAGTCCGAGCCCGAACAATCCGCCCGCCACGTCTTTCGCCTTGATCCCGTGACCGGCGTGCTCGCCAGCGTCGTGGACGATTTCCGCCAACCGAACGGCCTTGCATTTTCGCCCGATCACACCCGCCTTTACATCGCCGACAGCGCGGCAAGCCACGATCCAGCAGCCCCCCGCCACATCCGCGCCTTTGATGTGGCCGCAGGCCGCCTGACCGGCGGCGCGGTATTCGCCCTGATCGACAACGGCCTGCCCGACGGCATCCGCACCGACATCCACGGCAACCTGTGGTCCAGTGCGGGCGACGGCGTGCATTGCTTTGCCCCCGACGGCACGCGCCTTGGCAAGGTGCTGGTGCCCGAAGTGGTGGCGAACCTCACCTTCGGCGGCCCCCGCCGCAACCGCCTGTTCATCACCGCCACAACATCGGTCTACGCCGTCTATCTGACGACCACCGGCGCGCAACAGCCCTGATCCGGTCAGTGGTGGCCGCTGTGGGAATCGAACCCACATGGGCAAAGCCCGAGGGATTTTAAGTCCCTTCCGTCTACCAGTTTCGGCAAGCGGCCCTGTCGTGTCTTTAGGCGGCAGCGCCCCCCGCCTCAAGAACCATTTCGCCCCGTGCACCCGCGCACAGCCATCCTGCGGAAAATTGTCAGAACATGCCGGTCGCTGCGATTGACGACTGCCGCCCCGTTCGCCAGAACAGGCCGTGGTTCAACAGGGGGGCACTACTTGGGCAAGATCTACGAAACGGCAGACGCCGCATTATCGGGACTGCTGTTTGACGGCATGTTCATCGCCAGCGGCGGCTTCGGCCTGTGCGGCATCCCTGAACTGTCCATCGCCGCCATCCGCAAGGCGGGCACCCGCAACCTGACCATCGCTTCCAACAACGCAGGCGTCGACGGATTCGGCCTTGGCGTGCTCTTGGAATCGCGGCAGGTCAGCAAGATGATCAGCTCCTACGTCGGCGAAAACGCCGAATTCATGCGCCAGTATCTGTCGGGCGAACTGCAGCTTGAATTCAATCCCCAGGGCACGCTGGCCGAACGCATGCGCGCGGGCGGTGCGGGCATCCCCGGTTTTTACACCAAGACAGGTGTGGGCACCGTCATTGCCGAGGGCAAGGAACACAAGGAATTCAACGGCCAGACCTATATCCTTGAAACCGGCATCGTGGCCGACCTTTCCATCGTCAAGGCGTGGAAGGCCGATCCGTCAGGCAACCTTGTCTTCCGCAAGACCGCGCGAAACTTCAACCCCCCCGCCGCCACCTGCGGCAAGATCTGCGTGGCCGAGGTGGAGGAAATCGTCCCCCTGGGCAGCCTTGACCCCGACACCATCCACCTGCCCGGCATCTATGTGCACCGCCTTGTGCAGGGCACCCACGAAAAGCGCATCGAACAACGCACCGTCCGCAAAAGGGAGTCTGTCTGATGTGGGATCGCAACCAGATGGCCGCCCGTGCGGCGCAGGAACTTCAGGACGGCACCTATGTCAACCTTGGCATCGGCATCCCGACACTTGTGTCGAACTACATCCCCGCAGGTGTCAGCGTCACGCTGCAATCCGAAAACGGGATGCTCGGCATGGGCCCCTTCCCCTTTGAAGGCGAAGAAGACGCCGACCTGATCAACGCGGGCAAGCAGACCATCACCGAACTGCCCCAGACCGCGTTTTTCGATTCCGCCCAAAGTTTCGCGATGATCCGGGGCGGCAAGATTGCCATGGCGATCCTTGGCGCGATGGAAGTGGCCGAAAACGGCGATCTTGCGAACTGGATGATCCCCGGCAAACTCGTCAAGGGCATGGGCGGTGCGATGGACCTTGTGGCAGGCGTGGGCCGCGTGGTTGTGGTGATGGATCACACCTCGAAACACGGCGAATCCAAGGTGCTGCGTCGCTGCACCCTGCCGCTGACGGGTCAGGCCGTGGTCAACCGCATCATCACCAATCTGGGCGTGCTTGACGTGGTGCCGGGCGGTCTGAAACTGGTGCAACTGGCCGAAGGCGTGACCGAGGCGGAACTCCGCGCCGCCACCGAGGCGACGCTCGTCAACTGATTGCAGACAGGCCGGGAGTCCCCCGGCCTGTCCGCAAATCCGTAACGAAATCAGTCGTTCTTGTGGCTTTGACGTCCGGCATTGGCGTGCTGCTCGGGCGTGCCGCTACGGGTGCCACCGCCGCTTTTGCTTGCGCCCGACTTGGAAGCCGAACCCTTGCTGTCGTCATTCTTGTGGCTCTGACGGCCCGCTTCCGCGTGCTGCTGAGGTGTGCCGCCCTGAGTGCCTTTTTTGTCAGCCATGATCAGTTCTCCGGTTTTGCGACTGGGTGCATCCAGCCCGCCTGTCAAACCCGATCACATCAAAAATGTTCCGCAATCTGCCGCTGCGTCGGCCACGCCCGGCCCATCAGTTGCTCGCCAGGATGACCTTGAACACGCAGGGGTCGGATACCAGTTCCGGCGGCGTCTCGCACAGACCCTGCGCCACCTGCCAGGCGGCAAGCACCTTGGGCACATAGTCCCGCGTTTCCGCATAGGGCGGCACGCCGGCGTTGTTTTCGACGGCGCCTTCGCCGGAATTATAGGCGGCCAGCACCATCAGCGGGTCACGGTCGAACCGCTTCATCAACCAGTCAAGATAGGCCACGCCCCCCTTGATGTTCTGCCCCGGATCGGTGGAATCGGTGACGCCGAACCGCTCTGCCGTGGCCGGGATCAACTGCATCAACCCCTGCGCCCCGGCCGAACTGACGGCATCGGCGCGCCCCGCACTTTCAATGCCGATCACCGCCAGAACCAGCGCCGGCGAAACCTCGGTGCCGATTGTCGCCGTCAGAATGTCCTTGCCATAGGTTTCCGCGATTTCCTGCATGTGCTGCATCCGCGGCGCCCGCACCGAAGCCCCGCCCGGCCCCTGTGCCAGCGCCGCCATGGCAAGGGGAAACCGCCCCTGAACCGCGTTCTGCCCCGTCGGAACCGTATCCCAGAACCACGAATAATCCGAACTCACGCTGCCAGCCGACCCTGCGTCGCGATCATCTGGCGATCCTTCGGCCACTTCGGTTGGTGCGTCCTCCACTGGCAAAGGATCAGGCTTTTTCGGCACAGCCAACCGCCGTGCCTGTTCCACCGGGTCGATCTGCACTGTGATCCGTGGCCCTTTGGCGCCCGGCTCTGGCGCTTTGACCCGGCGAAAGGTAAAGTCCTCCTGCCCCAGCAAAACCTGGGCCTGGGCCATATCCGAACCCAACAGCACGAATGCCGTGATCACCTGCACTGCCCATGTCCGCATGTTGCGGAAGCCTCGATCGTTTCTTTTTTATTGCCCCAACTCTCGCAAAGAATCGTTAATGACGCCAGCCTTTCATGTTTTGAATCGTGGCAGGAATGCCTCAATTGGCCCCGATTCGGGCAGCAATCGGTGAAACATCAACGTTCCAGACCCCTGCCCGCCCTTGACGTAGCGGCACAAGAAACTGATTTTATTGACATATTCTGATACTTTGATTTTTTCTGAAAAAACGGAAACGTTTCCCAACTGCCGCCATGATTCAGGATCTATATCGCTCCATGCCAAACGGAGATCGGACCGGAACAGAGGCCGGAGCGAGTTGACCCGAGGCGAGCGACTGATACTGATCAACTCCCAGGAAAGGGTAACATTATGCTGAACCTGTTCAAGAACTTCGCAAATGACGAAGCTGGCGCCGTGACTGTTGACTGGGTCGTTCTGACCGCAGGCATCGTTGTTCTGGGCGTGGTCGTCATGCAGACCATCTCCACAAGCGTCACCGATCTTGCTGGCGAAATCGCCACCCAGGTTTCGCTGACCCCGGTTGGCGGCGCTGGCCCGACCACCCCCTGAGCCATCCTTTCGGATTGGCAAAGATTTGGGCCGCATCCTCGATGCGGCCTTTTCTTTTGGCAAAGTTGTCAATCGGCGCATGATACCGCCCGGGCGACAACAGGATGGCATCACTGCCCGGCCATGATTGCCGATGAATGATCCCAACCGCTCGGCGTCTTTCCCGCATCAGACGGCCGGTGTTCCTGATCTTTGATCTTGTGCTTGTGGCAGACCTCAAGTTTGGTATGGGGCATGTTTGTAATGCCGCGGGTGTGTAACCGGCCCGCCGCTTTTAATGGTATGTAAAGGTGCAGACCGCTGGGGTGGGGCTGCTGCAATAGGGGAATATCGATGAGAATGGTATTTGGACTGGTTTTGATCCTTGGGCTGGGTCTGGCCGGCTTTGCGGTTTACATGGTGAACGGATACATCAGCCAAACGCAGGCCGAGCTGGAGGCGGAACGCGCGGCCCGTCTCAAGGCAGGGCCGATGGTCGAAGTGTATGTGGTGAACAAGCCGCTGAATTACGGCGACGTTCTGACACCCGAAGACGTGCAGAAAATTCTGTGGCCCGAAGCGGCCTTGCCCGAAACGATCTTCCGTGACGAAGCCGTGCTGTTCCCTGTCGGGGCCGATCCGCGCTATGTCCTGCGCCAGATGGAAAAATTCGAACCCGTTCTGGCCATCAAGGTCACTGAACCGGGCGAAGCCGCGGGTCTGACATCGCGCCTTGCCAAGGGGATGCGAGCCTTTGCCATCAAGGTTGACGTGGCCTCTGGCGTGTCGGGCTTTGTGCAGCCGAACGATTTTGTCGATATCTACTGGACCGGCACATCCACCACGGGCGGGGACATCACCCAACTGATCGAAACCGCCATGAAGATCATCGCCGTGGATCAGGTCGCCAACAACGACCGCTCTGGCGAGGCGCTGGTGGCGCGCACCGTCACCGTGGAAGCGACCCCCGAACAGGTTGCCCGCCTGGCCCAGGCGCAGGCCACCGGGCGTCTTGCCCTGTCCCTTGTCGGCAGCGGTGACGACGTGGCGGCCACCAGTGTAGAGATCGACCAGAACGAACTTCTGGGCGTGGAAGAGGCGCAGCGCCCTGCCCCCGTGCAGGCGCAAGAGGTGTGCACCGTCCGCACACGCAAGGGCACCGAAATCGTCGAAATCCCGGTTCCCTGCCCCTGATCTGTCCGATTTGACCCGATGGCGCGGCCACCTTATCTGGGGCCGCGCCATTTTTCTTTGCTACCTATAGGTGTTTACGCTTCGTCACCCTTATGCCTGTTGCAGGTTATCCACACGAGCATTGCCCTCCAACCTTTTGATTCTTGCAATAAAAGAACATCTACTTCATCTTCCTTGCAAGAACGGGCGAAAGAGACCCGGGATGGGGCGTGATCGGAAAGGCAGGTCACACGTGAGCATACAGAAATACTTGACCGCTGGGTTGCTGGGGCTTGCCCTGTCAACAACAGCGCTGACGATGGTGTCTGCACAGACACTCAAAATCATGGAAGGTGCGCCCACCAGCGCGCTGAACGTTCCGATGAACCGGGCTGTCGTCGTCGAAAGCGACACCCCCTTTGCGGATATTTCCATCGCCAACCCTGGCATCGCGGACATCTCGACGCTGACCGACCGGACGATCTATGTCCTCGGCAAGGCACCGGGGCGCACCACGATGACGATTCTGGGGGCCGATGGTCAACTGATCGCCAACGTCGAAGTGCAGGTCGCACCCGATGTTGCCGAATTCAAGGAACGTCTGCGCCAGATCCTTCCCGGCGAGGCGATCGAAGTGCGCACCGCCAACGATGGCATCGTCCTTTCCGGCACCGTGTCGTCCACGGCCAAACTGGACCGCGCCCTTGATCTTGCCCAGCGTTACGCGCCCGAACGCGTGTCCAACCTGATGAGCGTGGGCGGCGTGCAGCAAGTGATGCTGAAGGTCCGCTTTGCCGAAATGCAGCGTTCGGTCGCCAAGAACCTGTCCTCCTCGGTCGGTCTGACGGGCGGCGGCAACAACGGCGGGTTTACCGGCGGCTCCGGCGTCATCGCTGACGGTGCCAACCTACGCAACCTGTTCGACGGCGATCCCGATACAAACGTGGTGTCCGGCAACCCGTCCGAAGGCACCTTCGGTTTCGGCTTCACCTCGGGGTCGCTGACCTTTCAGGTGCTGCTCGAAGCACTGGAAACGCAAGGAATGGTCCGCACGCTTGCCGAACCGAACCTTACGGCCCTGTCCGGGCAGGAAGCCAAGTTTCTGGCCGGTGGCGAATATCCGATCCCGGTGGCCGACGGTAACGGCGGCATTTCCATCGAATACAAACCCTTCGGCGTGGAACTCAACTTCACCCCCGTCGTGGTCGATGAGGATGTCATCAACCTGACGATCAACGCGGCCGTGTCGTCCATCGACAACACCGTGACCGTCGAAGCGAACGGCTTCTCTGTCAACGCCTTCAAACGCCGCGAAACCTCCACCACTGTGGAAATGCGCGACGGCGAAAGTTTTGCCATCGCGGGCCTTCTGCAAGACGACTTCCGCGATCTGAAAGGTCAGGTTCCATGGCTGGGCGACGTTCCGGTTCTGGGTGCCCTGTTCCGCAGCTCCGACTATCAGCGGGCGCAAAGCGAACTCGTGATCATTGTCACGCCGCACCTTGTCAGCCCCACCAACGGCGAGGCTTTGGCCCTGCCAACCGACAGGGTCCGCATTCCGACGGAACGCGAACTGTTCCTGTTCGGCAAAACAGCAGTCGGCAAAGGTGCTGCCGGGGAAGTCGCCCGACAGGATTTCAGCGGCTCCTACGGCTATGTGATGGAGTAAGCAGATGAAAAACGTCAAAACGCTTGTCCTCAGCAGTGTCACAGCCCTTGCGCTTGCCGGTTGCGCCAACTTCAACGGCGAACTGGGTGCTGAAATCGACGATGGCACCTTCGGCAACGCCACAATGAACAACATGCTGCTTCAAAACGGCGAGTTGTCCTATACGCAGGCCCTTGGCGAACGTTTCGCCGCCGAGGTGCCGTCGACCGTGACCTTCGCCTTCAACAGCGATGTGATCGATGCCACTGCGGCTGCGGCCCTCGATGAACAGGCAAACTTCATCCGCCAGTTCCCCGAAGTGCGCTTCCGTGTCTACGGCCACACCGATCTTGTCGGATCCAACGCCTATAACAAGGCACTGGGTCAACGCCGGGCCGAGGCTGTGGTTGCCTATCTGGGCGCCAGGGGCATCAGCCGTTCTCGGCTGGAGGCGCTGGTTTCCTTCGGCAAGACGCAGCCTTTGATTGCAACACCGGGGCCGGAACAAAGAAACCGCCGCACCGTCACCGAAGTGTCCGGTTTCGTGGATAACCACCCTGCCCTGCTGAACGGCAAATACGCCGCAGTCATCATGCGAACCTACATCGACCTTGCGGAAAGGCCGCATCCGGCCAACCGCGAAGTCGAAGTGCAGATCACCGAATGACCCTGCCACACCACTGACATTGATCGAGCGCGCCCCAGTGGCGCGCTCTTTCGTTTCCTGAACAGAAAAAATCAAAGATTAACGATCTTTTAGCCCCATTCTCGCCAACATTAGCAGCGAGTTTGAGAACAATCGAACGGGCTGGCGTCATTGACACCGGCCTGCGCATATGTTGGCAAATGTCCTGCTTGCCTTTTGCTGGCAACAGGGGCCTTGTGACTGTGCCGAACAGCGAAGGACGGAAGTGATGACGAGTGTAGCAAACCTACAGCCTGATCCGACCCCGATCTTGGCCTGCACCATCTCGCGGGATGTGCAGAACTTTGATCTTCTCATCGAAGACATGGAAATCGAACTCGGCGAAAGCTGGGGTGACTTGTCCTTCGACGATGCCATTGCCTTTTTTGATCAGCCCGACGCACGCACCTTGCAATTCGTGGTGGTTGCCGTGGACGGCGAAGACGAATCCGATCTGACTCAGGTCACGGCCATCATCAAGGCCGCCAAAGCCAAATATATCAAGGTGATGCTGATTGCCGATCAGGTAAGCCCGGTCGCCCTGCATCAACTTCTTCGACTTGGGGCCGATGATTTCGTGCCCTATCCGCTGCCCGAAGGGGCGTTGCACGATTCGATTGAACGGATGCGCCGCCCCGGCACATCGGCCATCGCGGCCTTGGGCGGCGCGCTGCCCGACGGCGCCATGCCCGGCCGTGGCACCCCCGGTTTCAAATCCGCGTCCGACCGCAATGGCGTGATCCTGCCCGTGCACGGCATGGCCGGCGGTGTGGGCGCATCCACATTCGCCGTCAACCTTGCCTGGGAACTTGCCACGATCAGCAAGACCGACGCGCCCAAGGTTTGCCTCATCGACCTCGATTTCCAGTTTGGCGCAATATCCACCTATCTGGATCTGCCCCGGCGCGAGTCGATCTTTGAACTTCTGTCCGATACGGCCAATGCCGATTCCGAGGCGTTCATGCTGGCGCTGCAGCCCTTCAACGAAAAACTGCAGGTCTTTACCGCCCCGTCAGACATGCTTCCGCTCGATATCGTGACCGGCGAAGACATCACCAAGCTGCTTGATCTTGCGACGGCGAATTTCGATTTCGTCGTGATCGATATGCCCTCTACCGTTGTTTCTTGGACAGAAACGGTGCTGACCCGTTCCTCCGTCTATTTCGGCCTGATGGAGCTTGATCTGCGCTCGGCACAGAACATCCTTCGCCTGATCCGCGCTCTCAAGGCCGAAGGTCTGCCACATGACAGGTTCCGCTTCATCCTGAACCGCGCCCCCAAATTTACCGATCTCACCGCCAAATCGCGGGTAAAGCGGATGGCAGAAAGCCTTGATATCGACATCGAGGTTCAACTTCCCGACGGCGCCATTCAGGTGACACAGGCCAATGACCACGGACTGCCTTTGGCAGAATCGGCGGCGAAGAACCCGCTGCGCAAGGAAATCGCCAAACTTGCCAAATCACTTCATGATCTGAACAAAGCAGTCGAGACAGGCCGAAAGGTCTGATCACTGGGGGAACTGACAGATGTTTTCACGCTTCAAGAAACCTGAACCCGGCGATGCCAAGACACCCGTTGGCGGCAACGTCGGGGTGGCCCTGCCCGGCCAGCGCCCCGCCACCCCGATCGCCGGCGGGGCCGCGCCCGCCGCCCGCGCGGCAATGTCCGCACCGCCCAAACCGCCCGCCGAAGCATTGGCCGCCGACAAGGAAAAAAAGCGCAAGGAACGGCTTCAGGAACTGAAGGTCGAACTCCACAAGCGCCTTTTGGAAAACCTGAACCTAGCCGCTCTGGAACATGCGTCCGAGGCAAACCTAAAGGTCGAAATCGCCGAAATCGCCTCCGAGGCGCTGGATGAAATGTCCGTCTCCCTGAACAAGGAAGACCGCACCATCCTTAACCAGGAACTCTACGACGAGGTGATGGGCCTTGGCCCGCTCGAACCGCTGTTGAAGGACGAAACCGTCAACGATATTCTGGTCAACGGCCCCTTCCGCATCTTCATCGAACGCGGCGGCAAACTGTCGCTGACAGACATCACCTTCAAGGACGAACGCCACCTGTTGCGGATCATCGACAAGATCGTGTCCGCCGTGGGCCGCCGCGTCGACGAATCAAACCCCTATGTTGACGCCCGTCTTGCCGACGGTTCCCGCTTCAACGCCATGGTTCCGCCCATCGCGGTTGACGGATCACTCGTCTCCATCCGCAAATTCAAAAAAGATAAACTTGGCATCCCTGATCTGGTTCGCTTCGGGGCCTTCACCGAAGAAATGGCCGCCTATCTTCAGGCTGCCGTGTCCTGCCGGCTGAACATCATCGTGTCTGGCGGTACGGGTTCGGGGAAAACCACCACGCTCAACGCCCTTTCGTCCTTCATCGACAACACCGAACGCGTGCTGACCATCGAAGACACCGCCGAACTTCAACTGCAGCAGGTTCACGTGGGCCGCATGGAAAGCCGCCCGCCCAACGTCGAAGGCAAGGGGGCCGTCACCCAGCGCGATTGCCTGCGCAACGCCCTGCGGATGCGGCCCGACCGGATCATCGTGGGGGAAACCCGTGGCGAAGAAGTCATCGACATGCTTCAGGCCATGAACACGGGCCATGACGGTTCGATGACGACGATCCACGCCAACAACGCCCGCGATGGCATCAGCCGTCTGGAAAACATGGTCGCCATGGCCGGCATCGAAATGCCGCTCAAGGCGGTGCGTTCGCAGATCGCGTCCGCCGTCAACCTGATCGTGCAGGCCTCGCGCCTTCAGGACGGTTCCCGCCGCATGGTCAGCATCACGGAAATCACCGGCATGGAAGGCGAAGTGATCTCCATGCAGGAAATCTTCCGCTACGAACGCCTTGGCCTGGCACCCGATGGCAAGATCATCGGTCGCTTCAACGCCACCGGCGTGCGCTCGCACTATTCCGAACGGTTCCGTCAATGGGGCTACGACTTGCCGGCGTCCATCTATGAACCCATCGTCTAAGGCACCCCGAACATGCAAATCAGCGCCGCACCCATCATCTACATCCTTATTTTCGTTGCGGTACTTGTGCTGGTCGAAGGGCTCTATCTCACGGTTTTCGGCAAATCCATCAGCTTGAACAGCCGCGTCAGCCGCCGCTTGCAGCTTCTGGAAAAGAACGGCAACCGCGAACAGGTTCTGGAACAACTCCGCAAGGAAATGAGCCAGCATCTCCGCTCCAAGGGGATACCGCTTTACTCGATACTGGCTGACCGTGCGCAAAAGGCGAACATCGCCTTTTCGCCCCGCGCACTGATCGGGGTGATGGCACTGGTGTCGGTTTTTGCCTTCCTCGGCCTGACCATCGGCACCGAAACCGCGCCAGCGGTCCGCATCCTTGTGTCGATCGGCATGGGAGTCGGCGGCGTCTATGTCTGGGTCAACAACAAAGCCAAAAAACGGATGTATCTGCTGGAAGAACAGCTTCCCGATGCCGTGGAACTCATGGTCCGCTCCTTGCGCGTCGGGCATCCGTTTTCGGCGGCCATCCAGATCGTGTCAAAGGAAGTGGCCGACCCCCTTGGTACCGAATTCGGCGTGATCGCGGACGAGGCGGCCTACGGCGCCAACATGGCCGACAGTCTCAAGGCCTTTGCCGAACGGCTCGACAGTCAGGATTTGCGCTTTCTTGCCGTCGCCGTGAACATCCAGCAAACCTCGGGCGGCAACCTTGCCGAAATCCTCGACGGTCTGGCCAAGGTGATCCGCGCCCGGTTCAAACTGTTCCGCAGGGTCAAGGCCATCACCGCCGAAGCCAAATGGTCGGGCATGTTCCTGTCGGTCTTCCCGATTCTGGCGCTCGTCATGCTTTTGATCGTGAAGCCCGACTATTATGACGAAGTTCAGGACACCCCCCTGTTCATTCCCCTGGCATTGGTCGTAGCCGCGTTTCTGGTGATCAACGTCATCTACATGAAAATCATGTGCAATATCAAAGTCTGATGGGATAAACCTGATGTTTGATCGCTTTAACCAGATGCTGATCGACGCAATGGGCCCGCTTGGCCCGCTGATGCTGGTGGGTTTGCTCGGCCTTGTCCTGATCGGGATCACCCTGCCCATCTTCCTACGCAAACGCGCCGAACCCTTTGACAAGCTAAAGGCGATGTCGGGCAGCACTGGCGCGTCTGCCACGGGCCGGTCGCTGCGCATGGGCGACAAGGCAGACAAGCTCGAAAAATTCGCGACCTTCCTTGAACCGCAGGATGCGGCCACGATGTCGGCATCGCGCCTCAAGATGGTCCGCGCCGGGTATCGCAACAAGAATGCCGTCCGGATGTTCCACTTTTCGCAATTCACGCTGGGCATTGGCCTGCTGCTTCTCGGCCTGATCTACACCATGTATCTGTCAAGCCAGGGCGACGTCAGCACGCAAAAAAAGCTGGTGATGACCTTCGGCATGGGTGGGTTGGGTTACTACCTGCCGCAATACTGGCTGACCAAACGCATTGCCAAACGGCAGCAGGAAATCATCTCGGGTTTTCCCGACGCGCTCGATCTGATGCTCGTCTGCGTCGAGGCTGGCCAATCGCTTGACCAGTCCATCAACCGCATCGCCAAGGAATCGCGCGTGGGCTATCCCGCGCTGGCAGACGAACTTGATATGGTCGCGCAAGAGGTGAAGGCCGGCAAGGAACGCGTGACCGTTCTGAAAGACATGGCCGAACGCGTGGGCGTGGCCGATGTGTCATCCTTCGTCACCACTCTGATCCAGTCCGCCACGTTCGGCACCTCGATTGCCGAAGCGCTGCGCGTCTACTCGGCGGAAATGCGTGACAAACGGGTGATGCGCGCCGAGGAAAAGGCGAACGTCCTTCCGACAAAGTTGACACTTGGCACAATGCTGTTCACCCTTCCCCCACTTCTGATCATCCTGATCGGGCCGTCCATCTTTGGAATTGCCGAGGCATTTTCAAATTTCTAACCTTCGGGAACGATGAACATATCACCGGCCATTGCCCTTGTCGTTGTGGGTCTGTTGACCGCCTGCCAGAACGCAGGCGGTCTTTCATCACGCGACATGGCCCGCAATGCCCCGCCCTCTGCCAATCCCAACGGCCAGGGCGTCGATGGCCTTCTCGTCGGCCACCGCCTGATGGAGGCACAACAGTACGAACTTGCCCTGCGCGCCTATCTGCGCGCCGCGTCCGAAGTCGGGATGAACGTCGATGTCCTCAGCGCCATTGGCTCTGCCGACCTGCATCTGGGTAGGCTTGGCCAAGCCGAACGCTTGCTGCGGCAGGCCGTGCAACTCGACCCGTCTTTCGTCCCCGCGCTGAACAATCTGGGTGTCGTCCTGATGGAACGCGGCAAGACTGCCGAGGCAAAGCTCGTCTTCCAACAGGCCTTCGCGCAGGATAGTGGCCAAACAGACTCGATCCGCGAAAATCTGATGCGCGCTATCGCGGAAAGTGAAAATCCCGACTATACTGAAAGTGATGAACCGGTGCTTTACGATCTGATCCGCCGCGGGGATGGGAACCTTGAAACCCTGAACTCGCTCTAAGCGCCGGACTCGAGCAGCAAAAAGGACGCAAAATGCGCCACACCGTGATAATTGCCCTGTGCTTGGCCAGCACAGTGTCGCTGACAGCGTGCGGCGACAAGAAAACCGACGCCGACGTTCAGCGCGCCCTCAAAAGCGTCAACGTCATCGACGAAAGCAACCTTTCCGATCTGATGCTGACGACCGGCGACCCCAAAGAGGCTGTCGCTTATTTCAGCAAGACGCTGGCCGAAAACCCGGATCGCCTTGATCTGAAACGCGGTCTGGCCAAATCCTACGTCCGCGCCAACATGAACGTGCAGGGCGTCGCCGCCTGGAAGGCCGTTGTCGCGTCACCGGGTTCAGGCCCGGATGATCAGGTTTCGCTGGCAGGCGCACTGATCCGCACCAACAACTGGGACGAGGCGCAGGCCGTTCTCAATCAGGTGCCCCCGACCCACGAAACCTTTGAGCGTTACCGGCTTGAGGCGATGGTCGCTGACAGCCAGAAGAACTGGAAAAAGGCCGACAGCTTTTACGAAACCGCCGTGGGACTGACCACTCAACCCGCCAATGTCCTGAACAACTGGGGCTATTCCAAACTGACGCGTGACGATTACGCCGGCGCAGAACGGCTGTTCACCGAAGCGTTGACTTTCGATCCCACTCTGTTCACCGCCAAGAACAACCTCGTTCTCGCGCGTGGCGCACAGCGCCAATACGACATGCCGGTCGTCGTCATGACGCAAACCGAACAGGCCGAACTCATGTACACCCTCGCCCTGACTGCAATCAAACAGGGCGATGTGATCGTGGGCAAAGGTCTGCTCGAAGATGCCGTCGAAACCCATCCCCAACATTTCGAGGCTGCGGCGCGCAGTCTTGAAGCGTTGGAAAGCATGGGCTGACCGATGCTTTCGGCCACAGATGCCCTGATTTTTCTGCCGTTCGTTCTTGTTCTTTGCGTCTGGGTGGCGTGGTCGGACATGAAGTTCATGAAGATCCCGAACAAGGCCGTGCTGGCCCTGGGTGCCGTGTTTCTGGTGATCGGGCCGATTCTTCTGCCATTTTACGATTATCTCTGGGCACTGGCGCTTATGTTGATCGTGCTGACCATCGGCTTTCTGATGTCCACGTTCCGCATGGTCGGCGCGGGCGATGCCAAATTCGCGGCGGCCATGACACCCTATTTCGTCGGTGGTGATACGGTTTACGTCATGCTGCTGATCGCGGGCTGCCTGATCGGCGCGCTGATCGTCCACCGCCTGTTGCGCCGCATCCCTGCCATTCGCACCGCGACCCCCGACTGGCTCTCATGGACACGCGCCGACTTTCCCGCAGGTCTGGCGCTGGCCGGCGCGCTCCTGATCTATATCGTCAGTCTGGCGGCCACAGATTTCTCAGGTTGAGACAATCACGCCATTTGATTGCCACTTTCCATGACTATGACGGAATCAACGCCCGATTTCCCGGGTCAGTCCCGCTTGCCCTGACAAAGGTGCCTTGATGAACGTGGAAACACCCCCCGCCGTGCCCAATGTGCTGGCACCCGTAGCGCCCCGGAACATGTCGGAAACCGGAATTTCCGTGGTGATGATGCGGGATATCCTGCTCAAGACCATGTTCCGCACGAACCTTGATCTGGTCAGCGAACTCAGCCGCGCGATCTGCTTGCCCGGTCAGGTCACCCAGGAACTCGTCGATCTCGCCCGCGGGCAGAAGATGATCGAAGCGACAGGCACGCTCCACGCCACAAGTGGCAACGAAATGGGCTACCAGCTTACCGAACTCGGCAAGAACCGCGCGCTCGATGCGCTCAGCCAGTCGGAATATTACGGCGCCATGCCGATCCCCTTGGACAGCTACAAGGAACAGGTCAAACGCCAGTCGATCCGCAACATGAAACTCACCCGGACACAGCTTTTGTCCGGCATGGGCCACCTGATCCTGCCCGAAGATCTGATTGGCAACCTTGGCCCCGCGGTGACCTCGGGCCGGTCCATCCTGATGTATGGCCCCCCCGGCAACGGCAAGTCGAGCATTTCCAACGGCATCCGCGATGCCTTGGGCGAAATGATCTATGTGCCGCGCGCTCTTGAATATTCCGGTCAGGTCATCACGGTGTATGACCCCATCATCCACTCCAAAGTCGAAGAACAGGTCGATGATCCCAGCAGCCTGCGCCGCTCGTCCAACCGTTTTGACAGCCGCTATGTCTATTGCGAACGTCCTTCGGTCATCACCGGGGGCGAACTGTCGCTCGAAATGCTCGACCTGACCTACAACCCGACGGCGCGCACCTATCAGGCCCCGCTGCAGTTGAAATCGAATGGCGGCATCTTCATCGTCGACGACCTTGGCCGTCAGCAGGAACCCCCGCAAAAGCTCGTCAACCGCTGGATTGTTCCTCTGGAAGAAAGCCGTGATATCCTGTCGCTTCAGTCCGGCGAAAAGTTCACTGTGCCCTTCGACACGCTGGTTATCTTTTCCACCAACTTCCACCCGAACGAGATCTTCGATGGCGCGGCCCTGCGGCGGATCTTCTTCAAGATCAAGATCGACGGCCCCAATCAGGAAAACTATCTCAAGATCTTCGCCATGGTGGCCCGCAAGAAACGTATGCCGCTGGATGAACGCACGCTCTTGTATCTGATGAAGACAAAATACCCGACCATCGACAACAACTATGCCAACTATCAGCCGGTCTTCCTGATCGACCAGATGATCTCCATCTGCGAATTCGAAGGCATCCCCAACCAGATGTCCCCCGAACTGATCGACCGCGCCTGGGCCAACATGTTCGTCAAGGACGAAAAGATCGCCAAGTAAGGGATGGAATGCCGGGCCGCCCCGGCATTCGTCACACCACCGTCGCCCCGAACCGCCGGAACCCCGCTTCGGTCACGATCATGTCCAGCCGCTCGTCCGTGGCATCAATCGGCACTTCGGGCACTTCCTGCGCCGTAAAGGCGAACCCGATGGCCAACCGCGGCCCGCGCGCGCGCAAGCCTTGCAGCGTCCGGTCATAAAACCCGCCGCCATACCCCAGCCGGTACCCCCGCGTATCAAACGCAAGCAGCGGCACGATCAGAACATCCGGTTCCAGCCAGTCGCCCTCCGCCGGGATCATTGCGCCGAACTCGCCCACAACCATCTCGCACCCCGGCCACCACTGGCGAAACTGCAACGGCTGCCCCTTGCCCATGATCACCGGCACGCACACCGGCCCGGCATGGCCCGCCATCGCCGGCAGGGGGTCGATCTCGGTCCGCATCGGCATGTAACCTGACAGGATCTTCCCCGCCTGCCCCGCCAGAAGACCGGCCAGCGTTTCGGCGGCCGCCCCCTGCCCCGCCGCAAACGCCACCTTGCGCCGCGCAAACGCGTCCGCCCGCGCCTGCGCCTTGATCTCTTGAATCGTCATATCAACACCACCGACGCCAGCCCCAGAAAGGCGAAAAATCCCATCACATCCGTCAACGTGGTCACGAACGTCCCCGAGGCCAACGCCGGATCAAGCCCCATCCGGTCCAACGTCAGGGGCACCAGCACCCCCCCAAGGGCTGCCACCACCTGATTGACGATCATCGCCCCGGCCAGCACCGCGCCCAGCGGCGGGCTGCCAAAGATCACCGCCCCCGCCAGCCCGAGGATGATCGCGAGGCTCAGCCCGTTCAGAAACCCCGCAATCACCTCCCGCGTGACCACCCGCCGCGCGTTGGCCCGCGTCAGATCCCGCGTGGCAAGGGCGCGGACAGCAACGGCAAGCGATTGCGTCCCCGCAATCCCCCCCGTCGATGCCACAATCGGCATCAGCGCCGCCAACAGCACGATTTGCGCAATCGTCGCCTCAAACCGCGCAATGACCAACGCCGAAAGCGAGGCCGTGAACAGGTTGATCACCAGCCACGGCAACCGCTGCCGCACCGTGGCGAACGGCCCGTCAGACAGGCTCGCCTCGTCGCCCACCCCGGCCAGACGCAGCATGTCTTCCTCATGTTCCTCGTCCAGAACCGCCATGGCGTCATCAATCGTGATCACCCCGACAAGCCGGTCATCGGCATCGACAACCGGGCAGGAAATCAGGTGATACTGGTTGAAGATATAGGCCACATCCCCCTCGGCATCTGTCACGGCGATGGTGCGAAAACTGTCTTCCGTAATGTCGCGCAGCGCCACGTTCCGGCGCGATGACAACAGCCGCCCCAACGTGACATACCCCTGCGGGACCATTCCCGAATCAACCAGAATCACATGATAAAACTGGTCGGGCAAATGTTCCGCCCCGCGCAGATTGTCGATGGCCTGCCCCACGGTCCAATCCTGCGGTGCAGTGACCACTTCGCGCTGCATCAACCGCCCGGCGGATTCCTCGGGGAACGCCATGGCCTGTTCCACCGCCAGCCGGTCGGTGACGTCAAGCGCGCCAAGGATCGCCTCTTGCTGGGGTTCTTCCAGATCTTCCAGAAGGTCGACCAGATCATCACTGTCAAGTTCGCGCACCGCCTCCGCAAGCATCTGCGGCGACAGGAATTCGATCACCTCGTCGCGGATCGATTCGTCGATTTCCGACAGAATCTCGCCGTCAATTTCCCCGGCCCAAAGCCGCAGCAGATCGCGCCGGTCCGCAGACCCTATCTGTTCTAGAAGATCGGCAATATCCGCCGCGTGCAGCGGCTCCAACAGGGCCGTCAGTCGCGCCGTATCGGACGCTTCGACTGCGGCCAGAACCGCATCCACCCGGCGCGGTTCCAACGGATCATCCTCACGAACCTCGGTGGCGGCATCGAAATCCGGCATGACGTCCCCCCTGTTTGGCCTTGCCCGACACTAGCGAAGGGTGGCGGGCAAAGACAGGGGCGAAGGGCGATTTTCCTCGGGCCGCAAAGCCGCTAGTCTGCCGCAAAGAACCCAAGGGGGCAGCCTGCCAAGATGGACCTGATACTCGGACAGACGCTTTCCTTTGCGGGCAACCCCTTCCACGAAGGCCCGGGCGCAGCACGCCACGAAACCGACGGGGCCGTCCTGGTGGACGGCGGCCGCATCGTGGCGGTTGGCCGGGCGCAGGATGTGCGCGCCGCCCATCCGCAGGCCCGCGTCACCGATTATGGCCGCGCGCTGATCTCGGCGGGGTTCGTCGATGCGCATGTCCACTATCCCCAAACCGCGATCATCGCGAGCTGGGGCAAGCGCCTGATCGACTGGCTCAACACCTACACATTTCCCGAAGAACTGCGTTTTGCCGACCCCGATTATGCGCAGATCATCGCCAACCGCTATCTTGATCTGACGCTCGCGCAGGGCACGACGAGCTTTTGCACCTATGGCACCGTGCACCCGGCGTCAGTCGACGCCATCTTCACGGCAGCACAGGCACGCGGCCAGCGCATCTTTGCGGGCAAGACCTGCATGGATCGCAACGCCCCTGCCGGGCTGATGGATACCGCCCAGTCGGCCTATGACGACAGCCGCGCACTTCTTTTGCAATGGCACGGCGTGGGCCGCCTGTCCTATGTCGTCACCCCCCGGTTTTCCCCCACCTCCACCCCCGAACAACTGGCAGCCCTGGGTGCGCTTTGGGCCGAACACCCCGAATGTCTGATGCAGACCCATCTTTCCGAACAGGTGGATGAAATCGCCTGGGTGAAAGACCTGTTTCCGCAATCGCGCGATTACCTCGACACTTACGAGGTTCAGGGCCTCCTTGGTCCGGGGGCGGTGTTCGGCCACGCCATCCACCTGACCCCCCGCGAACGCGCGCGCCTGATTGACGCCGGTGCCAGCCTTGCGCATTGCCCGACGTCGAACACCTTCATCGGCTCCGGTCTGTTTGACATGACGCTTGCCCCCTTGCTGCCCGTGGGGCTGGCCACCGATACCGGCGGCGGGTCGTCGTTTTCGATGCTGCGCACCATGGCCGCCGCGTACGAGGTGTCGCAACTGCGCGGCCAATCCTTGCACCCGGCACACCTGTGGTGGCTGGCGACCCAGGGCTCTGCCCGTGCGCTGCGGGCCGATCACCAGATCGGCAATCTCGCCGCGGGGATGGAGGCGGATCTTGTGATCGTCGATCTCGCCTCGACCCCCGCCCTCGAACAGGCGGGCGCGCGTGCAGACGACATCTGGCAGGCGCTGTTTCCCACCATCATGATGGGCGATGACCGCGCCATCAGGTCCGTCTGGGTGGGCGGCACCTGCCTGCACTGACGCGCGCAGATGTACATACGCAAGGAATACAGCCCGAATACGCCGCGCGTACGCATTGAACACAACGATTTTTGCGCAATTTCAATCCGTTGCCGCGTTCAGGCCCCGTCCTCCAGCATGTCCCATCCATCGGGATAGAACTCCCACTTCAACGCGATTTCCGTGGCCGCGCGTTCATGGTCCCAGATGCTTTCAGGGGTGATGTCAATCGGCCCGATGGCCGCGTCGATCATCCCTTCCTCCTCGTCCCGCTCCACCCGAAACCCGGCACCCGTCAGCGCCTTTTCCAGCGCCGCCCAGTCAGGCTCCATATCCTCGGCATAGAACAGGAAATGCACGACCGCCCGCTTCGGCACGCCGTCCTGCTTGCGCAATTCAACAAATGTCTCAAACGTCTCGGCGCGCTGCGCGTCAAAATCATGTGCCATATCTTGCCCTCTTGTATCCTTCCTGCGGGGCTTACCGCGGATCGGGAACCATTGTCACGGGCCAACCTTTTCCCATGCAATGTGGATCAAAACCCGCTAATCTTTGACAAATGACAAGGAAAAACTGCCTATGTCGATGAAGCTGTTCGTGCTGATCCTGTCAGCCGCAATCGTGGTCAGTCTGTTCATGCCGTGGCTCAATGCGCCCATCGGGGCATCTCTTGTGCCATGGGACCTGATCAGCCAGATGAACGCAGACGACCTGCGCGTCGCACCGCCGTTGATCCTTGGATTCATTGTGTCTTTTGCTCTTGCAGCACTGCTTGTGGTGCTGTGCCTGACCAATTCGGAAAACAGGCTGGTGGCCTTTTTCACCGGGGCGTTGCCACTTGGGCTTTTGGCCTTTGTGATTTTTCAGGCGTCGGACGAACTTTCGAATATTGGCTTGCCGCAACCGCAGACCGCCGATTTCCGACAACTGTTCGAACAGGCGGTTCAGGTGCTTGGCTACGGCGCATTTACCTATTTCGGCAGTGCCGCACTCCTGTTGCTGATCTCCCTGTTCGACCGGGGCGGTCGCAACCGCTAGTCACGGGTCAGCCCGCCAATCGCTGCGCCAGATGGTTCTGGCGGGCGATCACGGCGGGCAGGTTGATGGTCATCATCTGGCCATCCTCCACCACCATCCGCCCCTCCACCATCAGGTCGCGCACCCTGCCCGGTCCGCACAAAACCAGTGCCGCCACACTGTCCCACGCCCCCGCCGACGCCACGGTGCGCATGTCCCAGATGGCAAGGTCGGCGCGTTTTCCCACCTCGATCGATCCACAATCCGCCCGCCCCAAAACCTCGGCCCCACCGCGCGTCGCAATCTCCAGAACCTCGCGCGCGCTCATCGCGTCGGCCCCACTCTGCACCCGCTGCAACAGCATCGCCTGTCGCGCCTCGCCGATCAGATTGCCCGCATCGCTGCTCGCCGACCCATCCACCCCAAGCCCCACCTTGACCCCGGCATCCCGCATCTGTCGCACCGGTGCTATGCCCGATCCAAGACGGCAGTTGGAACAAGGACAGTGCGCCACGCCAGTGCCTGACCGCGCGAAAAGCGCCTGTTCGCCGGCATCAAGTTTGACGCAGTGGGCGTGCCAGACGTCGTGCCCTGTCCATCCCAGATCTTCGGCATATTGCCCGGGACGGCAGCCGAACTTTGCCATCGAATAGGCAACATCTTCATCATTTTCAGCTAGATGCGTATGCAGCATGACACCGTTGTCGCGCGCCAGAAGGGCCGCGTTGCGCATCAGATCACGGCTGACGCTGAACGGCGAACAGGGGGCCAGCCCCACCCGAACCATGGAACCGGCGCGCGGGTCGTGATGCGCATCGACGACCCGGATGCAGTCTTCCAGTATCGCATTCTCGTCTTCAACCAGACTGTCCGGCGGCAATCCCCCCGCACTTTCACCGATGCTCATCGCACCACGCGTCGGATGAAACCGAAGCCCGACTTCCCCCGCCGCTGCAATGGTATCGTCAAGCCGCGACCCGTTGGGAAACAGATACAGATGGTCCGACGTCTGCGTGCATCCCGACAGCGCAAGTTCCGCCAGCCCAACCTGCACCGACACGAACATCTCCTCCGGTCCGAACCGCGCCCAGATGGGATAAAGCCTGCGCAACCAGCCGAACAGCAAGGCGTCCTGACAGCCAGGAACAGCGCGCGTCAGGGTCTGGTACAGATGGTGATGTGTGTTGACCAACCCTGGCGTCACCACGCATCCCTGCGCCCATATCGTGCGCCCCGTCGTCGTCAGCCCGACCCCGACAGCCTGAATGACCCCACCCCTGACCAATACATCGGCCCCGGCAAGTTCCTGCCGTGCCGCGTCCATGGTCACGACCACATCGGCCCCTCGGATCAGGATTTCGCCGCCGTCATGCGGCATTCAGAACCTCCAAAGCGGCGCGGTGCACATCCGCATTTGCGGCGGCGATGATGCGCCCCCCCTGCGGGTTGCGGCGGCCCGTCCAATCAGTGACCACACCACCCGCCGCCTCGATCACGGCCATCGGGGCCTGCACGTCATAGGGTTGCAGACCGGCTTCGACAACAAGGTCGATATGCCCCGCCGCGATCAGCGCATAGGCGTAACAGTCCGTCCCGTAACGCGTCATGCGGCACTGTGGAACGAGACGACGAAACGCATCGCCTTCGGCTTGCGTACCAACCTCGGGGAATGTCGACATCAGCAGGCAATCCGACAAGGCCCGCACACCACGCGTGCGCAGGGGGCGTGTCCAGTGCGGGCCGGTCATTTCGGCATGGCCAAAACCGCCCTCAAATCGTTCGCCGATATAGGGTTGGTCAATCAGGCCGTAAACCGGCCCTGTGGCATCGGCGACCGAGATCAACACCCCCCAGGTGGGCGTGCCCGCCAGGTAAGAGCGTGTGCCGTCAATCGGATCCAGAACCCACGTCAGCCCCGTTGTGCCCGCCGTGGTGCCCATTTCTTCGCCCAGTATGCCGTCGTCGGGTCTGCGGGCGGCAAGAATCTCGCGCATACGGGTTTCGGACAGACGGTCGGCGACAGTGACCGGATCGAACCGGTCTGTTTCCTTGCTGTCAGCGGTAAGGGATGTCCGAAAATGCAGCAGCGTCGCCGTGCGCGCGGCATCGGCAAGCAGATGCGCCACCTCGCGCAATTCGCGTTCCAACGCCTGATTGCGCATGTCTCACCCCCGTCACATTTCCTATGCAACTTGGCACAGTTCACTTGGGGCAAGCAAGATCAGGCGGGCCTGTTGCCCGCCCGCATCGCCGTCATGTCAGGCCGCAGCGTCGCTTAGAACGCGGGCAAGGTCGAACAGACGCCGACGCTGTTCTTCGGGAATGGAGTAATAGGATTTGACGAGTTCCAGCGCTTCTTTATCTGCCAGAATGTCGCCTTCGATGCCTGCTGCTGCGGGGCGCGCGTCGTCGATGCCTTCAAAGAAGAATGCAATGCCCACGCCCAATGCTTCGGCCACATCCCAAAGCCGGGAAGCGCTGACGCGGTTCATGCCGGTTTCGTATTTCTGGATCTGCTGGAACTTGATCCCGACCTGATCTGCAAGCTGCTGTTGTGTCATTCCGACAGTCCAGCGGCGGTGTCTAATGCGTTTGCCCACGTGGGCGTCAACTGGATGCTTCATCCGATAACTCCTGTTCAATCTAACCCGTCTAATGTGGCGGGAACCCATTACAACCACTCGCGAACTTGTTTGGTCAGGCGGTTATCAAACCTTCCTGCCCGCGACTGATCTGTATTTCGCTGCGCAATTATACATTCGTAAAAGGCGACCTTGCAACGCCGAACAACGCCTTTTTGACGAGCGGTATCGAAAGAGTGAGTCACCCGCGACACAAATTGCAACCAACCTGGAAATAGTTGGCACGACAACCTGTGGATCTGCCGAAAACTGGCAACAACGGGTTCGAATCACGCCGAAACAGGCTGTGCCACAGCGTGGAGCGTGGGGTGACGAGAACGCCCGGTTTGATACGCCTCGCGAATCATGTCCGCGAGGGCCATCAGCGCCGGGTTGTGGGCGGCATCCCGAACGTAAAGGTTGACTTTCATCGAAGAAAGATCTGGCAGGGCACCGCCATGGGCGATCCGTTCAAGATAGGGCGGTTCCGACCCTGCAAGCACCGTGTGAACGGCAAGATCCGCGCTGACAGTTGCCTCGATCGTCCGGCTGTTGTTGCTTTCGACGGCGATTTCCCAAGGGATGCCCATCTTGTCCAAGGCGCCCTGCACACCTTGGCGAAAGATGCAGTGCTGTTCGTAGGCGAGTTTCAACGGGCGCTCCTTCCACGCCGTTCCCTCTGGCGCGCCGATCCAGACAAGAGGCAGTTCCACAAGCGTTTCGCCGCCGTTGCCCAGAACCGTTTCGGTGGTCAGGATCGCGTCGCAATCGCCGCGGTCAAACTCGGCCAGCAGCTTCATCGTGAACGACGACTGCAGCCGGACCCGCATCTTCGGGTAGTCGCGACTGAAACGCCGCAAGACCTGCGGAATGGCGGGATAGACGATATCGTGCGGTACGCCGAGGACGATTTCACCCTCAAAACTTTCATGCGTCAACCGACCAAAACTTTCGTCATTCAGGCTCAGAAGACGGCGTGCATAACCCAAAAGCTGTTCGCCGCCAGACGTCAGGTGCACCCCGCGCGCTGCACGGTCAAACAGGGGAAGTTGCAAGACATCCTCCAGCCGCTTGATCTGCATCGACACGGCGGATTGCGACAGGTTGAGCAGACCCGCCGCCCGGGTGACGCCCCCCGCCTCGACCACCGCGACAAAGGAACGAAGGGCGGTCAGATCAAACTCTCGTCTCATATCACGAATCCTGATTGGTGGCGTCACATCTATTCATTTTTATCATGGCATATTTTGCGGCATAGTCATCAGGAATTTGCGTGAACGGCGCAAACGAAATCAACTTTTATGATGAAAGGCTGCTGTCATGGACCATTCAACCACGCATACCCACGTTGCCAAGCCACGGCCCAGCCGGCGGCAAGGACTGTTCATTCATCTGTGGACCCGACTGATGCAGGCGCAAAGACTCCGCCGCGAACGGAGCAGGTTGTCAAAACTTGATGACCACATGCTGCGCGACATTGGCCTGACACGCGATGCTGCGGCGACCGAATCCGCGCGCCCGATGTGGGATGTGCCGGCCCATTGGCAGGATTGACGCCCTTTTTGCATTTATCCCGCGATCACTCTTGAATTCCTTGCCCGCTTTCCCAATCTAGCAGGAGTGTCCCTTGCCCATGAAACGGCAAAGGCAAAGAAAACTGTGGTTCGCAACGGAGGCTATGTATGGCTCAATATCAAACGATAAATTCGGTTGGCGCTGGTGCCCGCACCGCGGCGATCGACGAAGGGCTGCGCGCCCACATGAACAAGGTCTACGGGCTGATGTCCGTGGCCATGGTCGTGACGGGTGCTGTGGCATGGGGCGTCGGGTCCAGCGCGGAATTGCTGTCGATCTTCCGCGACCCGGTGACCCTCGCCCCGAATATTCTGGGCTGGATTGTGATGTTCGCGCCCCTGGCCATGGTATTCGGCTATGGCGCTCTGCGGAACAGCGCGGGCTACGGCACGCTGCAGCTTTACTTCTATGCCTTCGCTGCGGTGATGGGCCTTTCGCTCGCCTGGATTTTCCAGGTGTTCACGGGCGTATCCATCGCGCAGACATTCTTCGTGACGGCCATCTCGTTCGCGGGCCTGTCGCTTTGGGGTTACACGACCAAGCGTGATCTTTCGGGCATGGGCACGTTCCTGATGATGGGTCTGATCGGCCTGATCGTCGCGTCCATCGTGAACATCTTCCTTGCCTCGTCGGCACTGATGTTCGCCATTTCGGCAATCGGCGTTCTGATCTTCGCGGGTCTGACGGCGTTCGACACGCAGAACATCAAGAACACCTACCTGCAGCACGCGCAGGGCGGGGATACCGACTGGCTGGCGAAATCGGCCATCGACGGTGCGCTGAACCTGTACATGAACTTCATCAACCTGTTCATGTTCCTGCTTCAGTTCCTGGGCAACCGCGAGTAACCGCTCAGGGATTTGGATTATAAGGGCCGGTCGAAAGACCGGCCCTTTTCATTTGGCAGGCAGGCTGCACTGCATCTGCACAGCGGGAAAGGTGATGCCGGGCGCAAGGGGCACGGCAACCTCTGCCCCAGCCACAAATCCCATCGCACTGTAGAATGGCACAGCAGTGCGCGTCGAAAGACATTCCATCCGACCGACACCCTCGCCCCGTGCCGCCGACAGGATCTGCTCCATGATCCGCCGCGCCAGCCCTTGCCGCGTTGCGTCAGGATCAGTCACGAAGTGACGGATGTGGCCGCTTCCCGCCCCCTGCGCCGTCACGGCACCGTCAGGCCCCGGCGCGGCCAGGCTGTAGCCCCCCGCCGACAAAAGCCGCCCCTCTGCCCCCTCCACAACGTAGTAGCGTCGAGAGGCCAGCAGTTGCGGCCGTGCGCGGGTGATCAGCGGCATGGCGAGGACACGCACGGAAGGCGGATAATCTGCCGCCAGAAGGCGCGGATAGCTGCGCGTCAGCAGATCGTCCATTTGCGCCAGATCGGCGGGTGTGGCCAGTCGCAAGGTGAAAAGGTCGTCCATCCGAAGGTCCTGTCGGTTTGCAGAAAACAAAAAAGCCGCACCTGCGGCGCGGCCTTCTGTCGGTTCAGGTCAGGCGATCTTACTTGATCTTGCCTTCCTTGTATTCGACATGCTCGCGCTTTACGGGATCGTATTTCTTGACGACCATCTTTTCGGTCATCGTGCGCGCGTTCTTTTGGGTCACATAGAAATGGCCCGTCCCTGCTGTCGAGTTCAGCCGGATCTTGATCGTCGCCGGTTTGGCCATGGTCGTTTACTCCTGCGTCGGGCGCACCGCAGTACGCCCCATAAAATCCTGAAGCCCGCCTTTTACGGATCAGACCGGCAGAGTCAACCGCGAAACGCCCGGCACTGCGTGAAACGGAAGGTCGTCGACATAAAATTGTGCGGATGGCCTGTAAGCCGGATTCTGTCGGGGGGCGGAACCTTGCGGCCCTGCCCCTTGGATGACCATTCCTCTGCCCCCGTCGTTGCCGACGGGATCTAGCTGCCAACCCGGGCCCCTGGGCTGAAGCGTCCCTGCGGCGGTATCCCGGCCTTCGTCGGGACCAGACCGCGTGGGGCCCCTATTCGGCATTGCTCCGGGTGGGGCTTGCCGTGCCGTCCCGGTTGCCCGGTCCGCGGTGGGCTCTTACCCCACCGTTTCACCATCACCCCGGTATGACAAAGGCGAACCTTCGCTGTCCCGGGGCAGTTTCTTTTCTGTGGCGCTTTCCCTGGGGTTGCCCCCGCCGGGCGTTACCCGGCACCCTTTCTTCATGGAGTCCGGACTTTCCTCGCACGGCATTGCTGCCCCACGCGGTCATCCAGCCATCCGCACGGCTGTCGGTTACGCGCCCGGCGCGGTTGCGTCAACTGGGAAGCGCGCCGCAAGGTCAAGGACAAGGCCCATGTCAACGGCATCAAGCGGCCCCTTGGCCCACGGGCGAAACCGCAGGCGAAAGGCGGCAAGAAGCACGTCATGGGGCAAGGCGGCATAACCGAACACATGCGCCGCATCGGCAAAGCCGTTCAAATCGGGCGCTGCATCGCCGGTGCCCTTCGGCCAGACCGACTGACCCGCAAGGGCAAGGCCACGCCAGTCAAACCGTGCGCCGGGGTCTGTCTTGCGGGACGGGGCCATGTCGGAATGTGCGATGACGCGCTCGACTGGGATTGACCAGCGATGCCGCAAGTCTGCCAGCAACCCGACAAGGGCCCGCATTTGCCGCAAGGGAAACGGGCTTTGCGCGTCATTGGCCAACTCGATCCCGATGGAATGCGAATTCACGTCTGTCACCGCACCCCAGGCGCCCGCCCCGGCATGCCAGGCACGCAGTTCTTCGGGAACAAGCGCGTCGACACCGCCCGCCTCGTCTATCAGATAATGGGCGGAAACTTCTGCAGAGGCGTCGCAAAGACGCGCGCGCGCGGCGCTGGCAGTGGGCATCGCCGTGTAATGCAGCACGATCAGGCCGGGCAAGGCACCTGCCCTGCGCGGACCGCAGTTTGGCGACGGAAACGCAGAACGCGGGGTCAGATCAGTTGGCCCGGAACGGACGGGGATCCCAGGAACAGGCATAGCCGTCGCCGTCAGGATCAAGCCCCTTGCGGTCACGATCCGGCCCGCCTGCGGCCAGAAACGCCTCTTGCGCCAGATCGGGCGAGGCGAAACGGGCACAGGCCTTCTGCGGGTTCGACAGGCTTATCCCGCCACGCGAATAGACGGCGGTGCCGGGAAGATGGCTGGTCGACATGGCAAAGGCGACAATGTTCGGGCCGCCCTCGGACCCTGTGCGTTGCGGCAAGGCCCCGGGCTGGATCACTTCATACTGGGCGCGGTTACGGGCCAGACGTTCTGCATCAGACTCGATGGTTTCACGCGCCGCCACGGCGCTGAATTCCTGTTCGTCCGAAATGCCGGTGTTGTTGGGGTTCACTTCGCCCGAGTCCGATGCAATCCCCATCGGGGTGTCGCCGCGCGCGCGGTTCGGATCGATCGTGCCAGAGGCAAGCGGCGGGGTCGTCGCGGGAAGCGGCTGGCCATAGCCGGTTGATCCGATCACAGCGCCCACGCCGCCGCCAAGTTGGTTGGCCGGCGGTGCAACAGGAACGCCGCCCGACGCGGCATCAATGGCATTGCCGATCCTGTCCGTCGAAAATCCGTCAGCAGGCTGCGCGCCAAAGGCCTGCGGTGGCATCGGTGCGCCCTGCGCCCCGTTAAGCGCCGCCTCGCGTTGCCGCAGATAGGTTGGGTAATCCTGAAACCCGACACCGGCGGGGTTGGAGTTCGGTATCGGCGGCGCACAGGCAGACAGCGCCAGACCAAGGCAAACCCCAAAAACCGCGCGCGCCCGCATGTGCAATATCCCGTTAAAATTTTTCATCGCCAATTTACCACCATTTATCGGGCTTGGCCACAAAGCCAGCCGCGCGTTCCAGCACATAGGCGTGATTAAGAAGTGCCCCTTCTTCCCACGGACGCCCGATCAACTGAAGGCCAAGTGGCAACCCCTGCCCGTCAAGGCCGACTGGCACGGATATACCCGGCAATCCCGCAAGGTTCACGGTAACCGTGAATACGTCGTTCAGATACATCTCCACTGGCGTCGCACGGGCCATTTCACCCAGTCCAAACGCTGAACTTGGGGTGGCGGGGGTCAGGATGGCATCGACACCACTGGTAAAAGCCATCTCGAAATCCTGCTTGATCAGGGCGCGCACCTTGCGCGCCTTGTTGTAATAGGCATCGTAGAAACCCGCCGAAAGCACATAGGTTCCGATCATGATCCGGCGCTGCACTTCGGCCCCGAACCCTTCGGCCCGGGTCTTTTCGTACATTTCGGTAATGCCGTCGCCCTGCGCCAGCGCGGCGCGGTGGCCATAGCGCACGCCGTCGTACCGGGCGAGGTTCGATGACGCCTCGGCAGGGGCCACCACATAATAGGTGGGCAGGGCGTATTTCGTGTGGGGCAGGCTGATATCGACGATCTCGGCCCCTGCGTCGCGCATCATGTCGGTGCCGCGCTTCCACAGCGCCTCGATCTCGGCGGGCATTCCGTCCATGCGGTATTCGCGCGGAATGCCGATCTTCTTGCCGCGGATGTCCCCTGTCAGCGCCGCCTCAAAGTCAGGCACAGGCAAATCGGCACTTGTGCTGTCCTTGGGGTCATGGCCCGCCATCGCCCCCAGCATGATCGCCGCATCGCGCACCGTCTTGGTCATCGGCCCCGCCTGATCAAGCGATGACGCAAAAGCCACGATCCCCCAGCGCGATACGCGGCCATAGGTCGGCTTGATCCCCACGATGCCGGTAAAGGCTGCGGGTTGGCGGATCGACCCGCCGGTATCGGTTCCGGTTGCGCCCAGACACAGATCGGCGGCGACTGCCGAGGCAGACCCGCCAGACGATCCGCCCGGCGTCAGTTCGCGATCATCGACGCGCCAAGGGTTCACGACCGGCCCGTAACAGGACGACTCGTTTGACGACCCCATGGCGAATTCGTCCATGTTGACCTTGCCCAGCATCACGGCACCCGACGCGAACAGCTTTTCCGTGACGGTCGATTCGTATTCGGGGCGAAAGCCGCGCAGGATGTTGGATGCGGCCTGGCTTGGCACGCCCTTCGTGCAGAACAGATCCTTGATGCCCAACGGGATACCGTTCATCGCGGGCGCATCGGAATGGCCACGCGCATCTGCGGCACGGGCCTGTGCCAATGCGATGTCCGGCGTCTTGTGGACAAACGCACCAAGCGTGTCGCCCGCGTCAATCGCGGCAAGGCAGGCCATGGTCAGATCAACCGCCGTCAGCTCGCCCTTCCGCAGGGCGTCACGGGCACCGGCAATGGTCAGTTCGTTCGCGTTCATTCGACCACCTTCGGCACAGCGAAAAAGCCTTCGCGGGCATCGGGGGCGTTGGCCAGAACCTGCGCCTGAATGCCACCGTCCGACACCACATCCACGCGCCGTTTAAGACGCATCGGCGTGACGCTGGTCATCGGTTCCACGCCCGACACATCGACCTCGTTCAACTGTTCCATGAAGGCGAGGATGCCCGACAGCTCGTCAGCCAACGCCGGAAGATCGCCTTCGTCCACGCGGATGCGGGCCAGTTTTGCCACCTTGCGGGCGGTATCGACGTCGATGGTCATGGATCAGACCCCAGATTGTGCCAGACAGATGATGGCGCATCGTTTAACCGCGCCGCAAACGCGGTGCAAGGCGTTGCCGTGGCAAGGCTTCGTTGATGCCGGGTTGCCTTGCGCCGGATTGCTGTTAGTTCATCGCCAAACCACATCAAGGACGCTGTGCATGAACATCATCTGGCTGGGCCACTCCGGCTTTCGCATCGAAATCGAACAGGCAACATTGCTGATCGACCCGTGGCTGACAGGGAACCCGATGTTCCCGGCGGATCAGCGCGACAAGGCCATTGCCGGGGCCACGCATGTGGTGCTGACCCACGGCCATGGCGACCACAGCGCGGATGCAGTGGCGATTGCCAAGGAACTGTCCCTGCCAGTCGTGGGTATTTACGATCTGATTTCCTGGTTGGAAAAGCGGGATGGGATCACAGGCATGGGCCTGAACAAGGGCGGCACGGTCGATCTTGGCGGGGCCAAGGTGACGATGGTCAACGCCAGCCATTCATCGTCGATGGCGGGGCCGGACGGCGCGCCGGTGTACGCCGGTGCAGAGGCGGGTTACATGATCGCAGGCGAAGGTCACACGATCTATCTGTCCGGCGATACGGATATCATGGCGGACATGGGTTGGATGGGCGAATTGCACAATCCGGACATTGGCATCCTTTCGGCAGGCGGCCATTTCACGATGGACATGGCGCGCGCCGCCTATGCCGCGCGCAAGTATTTCCGGTTCCAGACTGTCATCCCTTGCCATTATCGAACATTCCCGCTTTTGGCGCAGGATGCGTCGGTGCTGCGCGCCGGGCTGTCGGCCGAGATCGAGGTGATCGAACCGCAGGTGCTTGTGCCCATCAAGATCTGACGTCAGCGGCGTTCCGCAAAAAAGGCGCGCAGCAACGCCTCGGACGGGGCGGCGTCGATGCCGTCATAGACTTCAGGCGCGTGGTGACATTGGGCATGGGTGAACACCCGCGCGCCTTGCGCCA
Source organism: Gemmobacter sp. (assembly GCA_031425195.1). Classification (GTDB taxonomy): domain Bacteria; phylum Pseudomonadota; class Alphaproteobacteria; order Rhodobacterales; family Rhodobacteraceae; genus JANPIX01. Next base: position 371,828 of record JANPIX010000009.1, read on the forward strand.
CGCCGCCGGATTTCGGATCGGCGGCCCCATAGTAAAGCCGCGCCAAACGCGCTGCCGCAATGGCCGCCGCACACATGGCGCACGGCTCCAGCGTGACGTACAGATCGTGTCCGCCCAACCGTTCCGAACCCACCGCGGCACAGGCCGCGCGGATCACCAGCATTTCGGCATGTGCCGTGGGATCGGCCTGTTCGCGCGTCCGGTTGCCGGCGCGCGCGATCACGTAGCCCGACGGGGCCACGAGCACCGCCCCCACCGGCACCTCGCCCCGGGCGGCCGCGTTCCGCGCCTCGTCGAGTGCAAGGCTCATGTAACTGCGAAATCCATTCATGGGTGTGAAAATGCCCTGCAAGCCACCGGGTGACAAGCCGCTCCTTGCCCCAGTTGCGCGCATCGCTTACCCTGTGCCCCCGGGTATCATAACCCAACCGCGCCTCCGTGAAGGAAACCGCCACATGACAGACACCCCCAAAACCCCCGCCCCGCCACCCGGTGACCGCATCGCAAAGGTGCTGTCGCGCGCCGGCGTCGCCTCGCGGCGCGAGGCGGAACGCATGATCGCCCTTGGCGAAGTGGCGGTGAACGGCAAGGTGATCGACAGCCCCGCGCTGAACGTGACCGCCAAAGACCGCATCACGGTGCGCGGCGCACCATTGGCCGCCGCAGAACCGGCCCGGTTGTGGCTGTATTACAAGCCCGAGGGGCTGGTCACGTCAGCGTCGGACGAAAAAGGCCGCGCAACGGTGTTTGAAAACCTGCCCGAAGACATGCCCCGCGTCATGTCCGTCGGTCGGCTTGACCTCAATTCCGAAGGCTTGCTGCTTCTGACCAATGACGGTGATCTGAAACGCCGTCTGGAATTGCCGTCTACCGGCTGGATGAGAAAATACCGCGTGCGCGTCAAAGGCAACCCGACCGACCCCGATCTGGAACCGCTGCGCCGCGGGATGATCGTTGATGGAGAGCGGTTTCAACCGATGGTCGTCGTGCTTGACCGCCATCAAGGTGCAAACGCCTGGCTGACCGTCGGCCTGCGCGAAGGCAAGAACCGCGAGATCCGCCGCGCGATGACCGAGATTGGCGTGACGGTGAACCGTCTGATCCGCATCAGCTATGGCCCGTTCCGGCTGGGCGAACTCGAACCCGGCGCGGTTGAGGAGGTACGCCCGAAAGTCCTGCGCGAACAGCTTGGGATGGAGGCGCCGACGGCCGACGAACGCCAGTTTCGTGCAACCGAGGCGGCGCGAAAAAATGCGGCCGCCGAAGGGGCCAAACCACGCCGGACGCTGGCACCCCGGCCGCAAAAAACGGGCGGCGGTTCCGGTGACCCGGCCCGAGCCACGGCGAAACCCGCCCGCCGCCCGCCCGGCCCGTTGCGGGACAAGCGTTGAATGACCGGAAATTCCCCCTTGCGCCCATTGGCAGAGCATTCCAGCTTCACCTATACTTCGGCACATCCACGGGCGATGCGTCTGTCATGCGGCAACCAGCGGGGACGATGATGTTCGGCACCAGATTTCAGGGCCTCGCCTTCTTTGTGCTGCTTGCCTTGGTGATCTATGTTGCAACGCTGGGGACAAGCTGATGGCGCAGCGTTTTGGCGGCAAACACAGCCCTGACGGTTCGGTCCAGCGTGACCATCCGGATGCAAATCCGTCACCGCCCCGCACAAAGGGCCCGCGCGGCAAGGCGCTTTTCTATGCGCTGACGCCCCTGCCCTTTGTGATCCGCGCTTTTGCCGGCACGGCGGATGGCCTTGTGTTTAGTCTGTCGGCGGCGGCAGTCATGGCGCTCGCCGTGTGGCTGACGCTGGAAGGCGTGCGCGCACAGGACGCGTTCGACACCCGCCGCGTGGCGCGTCGTCCGGCCATTCCGCGCAAGATCATGGGCAGTGTGCTGACGGGTATTGCCCTTGGTCTGGGCGGGGTGGCTGCCGGGGCAGAGACGTTGCAGGTGATCGGTTTCGCCGTGTTCGGGGCCGGCCTGCATTTCGCGGCCTTCGGTGCCGACCCCTTGGCCGACAAAGGGATGGAAGGCGTGGATGCCTTTCAGACCGACCGCGTCACCCGCGCCGTGACCGAGGCGGAAACCTATCTGGCGGCGATGAAGGATGCCGTTCTGCGCGCCAATGACCGGTCAGTCGAAGCGCGCGTTGATGCCTTTGCCACTGCCGCAAGGTCGATGTTCCGCACGGTCGAGGGCGACCCCGGCGATCTGACGGCGGCGCGCAAGTATCTGAGCGTTTACATGATGGGCGCGCGCGATGCCGCCGTAAAGTTTGCCGATCTTTATGGCCGCACCCGCGACCCCAAGGTGAAAGAGGATTTCACCGCCCTGCTTGGCGATCTGGAAACCCATTTCGCCGCCCGCACCGAAGCCCTTTTGTCCAACAACCGCAGCGATCTTGATGTTGAAATAAGTGTACTGCGCGAACGTCTGCAACGCGAAGGGTAAGGGCCAGTCCCGAACCCAAACCGCCCGCACCGGGCCTTGAAAGCGAGATTGTCCATGACAGAAGCCAACCGCACCGAAGCCACCACCAGACTGGCCGAAATCGAAGCCGTGACTGCCACTGTCCTTGCAGAACCGGGCACTGCCATTGTTCCGCTGGAAACCGCCCCTCCGCCCCTTGCAGAGGCGATCCGCACGCGGATGGGCGAACTTGACATGAAGAACACCCAGTCGATCATCGCCTTCGGCTCTGCGGCGCAGTCGGAACTTCAGGTCATCAGCCAGGAAATGCTGGCCGGGGTAAAGAACAAGGATGTCGGCCCCGCAGGCGACAGTCTGCGTGACATGGTCACCACCATTCGCGGCTTTTCAGTCAGCGAACTTGACGTTCGGCGCAGCCGCAGCTGGTGGGAAAAACTGCTGGGCCGCGCTGCCCCTTTTGCCGAGTTCGTGTCCAAGTTCGAAGATGTTCAGGGCCAGATTGACAAGATCACCCAAGACCTCATGAGCCATGAGCACACCTTGCTGAAGGATGTGAAATCGCTCGATATCTTGTATGACAAGACCCTGACATTCTACAACGAACTTGCCCTCTATATAGCCGCTGGCACCGCCAAGCTTGCTGAGGTGGACACGGTTCTGATCCCAGCTAAAGAGGCCGCTGTCGCCGCCGCCCCCGAGGCCGATCAGGTGATGAAGGCGCAGGAACTGCGCGACACCCGGGCCGCACGCGACGATCTGGAACGCAGGGTCCATGATCTGAAACTGACCCGTCAGGTGACGATGCAGTCGCTGCCGTCGATCCGTTTGGTGCAGGAAAATGACAAAAGCCTGATCACCA
>JANPIX010000010.1:0-84045 GCA_031425195.1 Gemmobacter sp.
CGGGACGGGCCACGCGGTCCCAACGCCGCGCGAGCTCTCTGCAAGGAGAGAGACATGACTGACACCCTTACGCGCCCGGTGGGCGTGACGAAGCCTGATACGAAGCCGGCACGACCCTTCTTCAGCTCCGGCCCGTGCGCAAAACCGCCCGGCTGGTCCGCCACCAAACTCGCCACCGACTCGCTGGGCCGCTCGCACCGCTCGAAGATCGGCAAACAGCGCCTGCAGCATTGCATCGACCTGATGCGCGCGGTGCTCAAGCTCCCCGACACGCACCGCATCGGCATCGTGCCGGGCTCCGATACCGGCGCGTACGAGATGGCGATGTGGACGATGCTTGGCCCCCGCAAGGTTGAGGCGCTCGCCTGGGAATCGTTTGGCGCGGGCTGGGTAACGGACGCGATCAAACAGTTGAAGCTGGATGTCACGACCCGCATCGCGCCCTACGGTGAGATCGTGGATTTTGCGCAGGTCGATTTCGACGCCGACGTTCTGTTCACCTGGAACGGTACGACAAGCGGCGTGCGCCTTGCCAATGGCGATGCGATTCCCGCCACCCGCGCGGGTCTGACGCTTTGCGACGCGACAAGTGCGGCCTTTGCCATGGATCTGCCGTGGGACAAACTGGATGTGACGACGTTCAGCTGGCAAAAGGTTTTGGGTGGCGAAGGCGGCCATGGGGTCATCATCCTGTCGCCCCGCGCCGTGGAACGTCTTGAAACCTACACGCCCACCTGGCCCCTTCCAAAGATTTTCCGCCTGACGGCAAAGGGCAAGCTGATCGAAGGCATCTTTCAGGGCGAGACGATCAATACGCCGTCGATGCTGGCCGTCGAGGATTATCTTGTTGCGCTGAAATGGGCGGAAGCCATTGGCGGGCTGCCTGCACTCATCGCGCGTGCGCAAGCAAATGCGGATGTGATCCACGACTTCTGCGCCAAGAATCCCTGGATTGCCAATCTGGCCGTAGACCCGGCAACGGCAAGCACCACGAGCGTGTGTCTGCGTTTCAATGACGCGCGCATCACGGATGGTGAGGCGTTTGCAAAAGCGGTGGCCAAGCGGTTGGAAAAGGCCGGTGTCGCCTTTGACATCGGTGCCTACCGCGATGCGCCAGCGGGTTTGCGCATCTGGTGCGGGTCGACAGTGGAAACTGCCGATGTTGCCGCCCTGATGCCGTGGATCGCGCATGCCTTCCACACCGAAATTGCTGAAACCGCAAAAGCCGCCTGAATTCGTGCGGTGCGTGTTGTCACGCACCATGCGCCCCCATTCCCTTCGCCCTGTGCGGACGCACAGGCGCATTTCCAAGGATTAACGCCATGGCCCCTCGTGTTCTCGTTTCCGACGAACTCTCCGAAACCGCCGTTCAAATCTTCCGCGACCGGGGGGTAGAGGTGGATTACCTGCCCAAACTTGGCAAGGACAAGGATGCCTTGCTGGCGGCCATCGGCCAATATGACGGTCTGGCGATCCGCTCGGCGACCAAGGTCACCGAAAAACTGCTCGAGGCGGCCACGAACCTGAAGGTGGTCGGACGGGCAGGGATCGGTGTCGATAACGTCGATATCCCGGCGGCGTCGAAAAAGGGTGTGATTGTGATGAACACGCCGTTTGGCAATTCGATCACCACGGCAGAACATGCCATCGCAATGATGTTCGCCGTGGCGCGTCAGATTCCCGAGGCAAACGCGTCGACCCATGCGGGCAAATGGGAGAAGTCCCGTTTCATGGGGGTGGAACTGTTCAACAAGACCTTGGGCGTGATCGGCGCCGGCAACATCGGCGGCATCGTCTGTGACCGTGCGCTTGGCTTGCATATGAAGGTGGTGGCCTATGACCCCTTCCTTTCCGAAGATCGGGCGCGGACGCTGGGCGTCACGAAAGTGGAATTGGACGAGCTTCTGGCCCGCGCGGATTTCATCACGCTGCATGTGCCACTAACGGACAAGACGCGGAACATTCTGTCTGCCGAGGCGCTGGCGAAAACCCGCAAGGGTGTGCGCATCATCAACTGCGCGCGTGGCGGCCTGATCGATGAGGCGGCGTTGCTGGATGCGCTTGACAGCGGGCAGGTTGCGGGCGCGGCGCTTGACGTGTTCGAAGTGGAACCGGCAACAGCCTCGCCCTTGTTTCACCATGCAAACGTGGTCTGCACACCGCATCTTGGGGCGTCGACGACCGAAGCGCAGGAAAACGTGGCCCTGCAGGTGGCCGAACAAATGGCTGACTATCTGCTGACGGGGGCAGTGTCGAACGCGCTCAATATGCCATCGGTGACGGCAGAAGAGGCGGCAGTGATGGGTCCGTGGCTGAAACTGGCGGGCCATCTGGGCGCATTTGTCGGGCAGATGACCGACGAACCGATCAAGGCGATCAACGTGCTTTATGATGGCACGGTCGCCGACATGAACCTTGCCGCGCTGAACTGTGCGACCATTGCGGGCATCATGAAGGCCACGAATCCTGACGTGAACATGGTATCTGCCCCGGTTGTCGCAAAGGAGCGTGGCATCCAGATTTCGACCACGAGGCAGGAAAAATCAGGCGTGTTCGATGCGTATGTCAAGTTGACGGTGGTGACAGACAAACGGGAACGGTCGGTCGCAGGCACCTGTTTCAGTGATGGGAAGCCCCGTTTCATCCAGATCAAAGGGATCAACATCGACGCCGAAATCGGTCGGCACATGCTGTATACGACAAACGATGACGTGCCGGGGATCATCGGTCTTTTGGGCATGACCATGGGCAAGAACAACGTCAACATCGCGAACTTTACCCTTGGGCGGTCTGGCGTGGGGCAGGATGCGATTGCCATTCTGTATCTGGATCAAAGCATCGATCCCAAAGTGGTGGAAACGCTTGAATCGACGGGCATGTTCAATCAGGTGAAAGCACTGGAATTCGAAGGCGCCTGACCTGCTCTTGCGCTTTTGCCTTGGCGCAAATATCCCGAAGATCCGGGGGTAACCCTGGATCTTTCGGGAAATCAAATGCGAACCTATGCCATCGGCGATATTCACGGCCATCTAGACAAACTGCAGGACCTGCATACGCTCATCGCGGATGACCGTGCCGCGACATCGGATTTTGATGCGCCGGTGGTCCATGTCGGTGATCTGGTGGATCGGGGGGCCAACAGCGCGGGCGTGATCGACTATCTTCGATCAGGCGTCGAGGCGGGCCAGAACTGGGTTGTCCTCAAGGGCAACCATGACCGGATGTTCGCAGGATTCCTGGGCGACCAGCACTATCACGATCCCCGGTTGCGCAGTGATCTGTCGTGGTTGCATCCCAAACTTGGCGGTGCCGCGACATTGGCGTCTTATGGTGTTGCCAATGCGGCTGACCGGCCTGTCGCACATGTTTGGGCCGACGCGATCGAGGCAGTGCCGCTTGCCCACCGGACCTTCCTTGCGGGTCTGCCAGTGATGTACCGCCGGGGTGAGGCTGTCTTTGTTCATGCGGGCATCCGTCCCGGCATCGCCCTGGATCATCAGGTGGAAGATGATCTTGTGTGGATCAGAGATGCGTTTCTGACGGACCGCCGTGATTTCGGCCCGTTGATCGTTCACGGGCATACCGTCGTTGATCAGGCCACCCATTATGGCAACCGCCTGAATATCGATAGCGGGGCGGCCTATGGTGGCCCTATGACTGCGGTTGTGATCGAAGGCCGTGATGTCTGGGAACTTGGCGTTGCCGGACGTCGCAGGCTGGCCCCTTTGATCGTGTGATTAATCCTTCGGCAGTTTCCAAAGCCTGCGGACCGCGAAATAGAGCGTGCCGCCAAAAAACAGTCCGCCAAAGCCTACCACCTCTACCAGTGCCGGGCCGCTCGGCACGCCGCGCACGCCAACCACATAGGCGATCAGACACAGTCCAAGAACGGCAATGGCGATACGAAACCACAATTCCCCGCGCGACGGCCCGTAATCTTGCATCACCAACCCCATTTCGAACCCTTTGGGAAGCAGATGGACTGCTTTTTGCAAAGGACAAGTTTTCACTGGACGGTTTGTTTCGCGCATGATTCCATCCCGACATGACAAAATCGCGCCTGCCTTACCTGATGACCGTGCTGATCATTGCCGCGACGGCAATCTGGTTGTTCTGGGATGGCCGGGTGCTGATCTGCAAATGCGGCTATGTAAAGCTTTGGCACGGGCAGGTTGTCAGTTCGGAAAACTCGCAGCACATCAGCGACTGGTACACTCCGTCGCACATCATTCATGGCATCTTGTTCTTTGGGGCACTGTGGCTGATGGCGCGACGGATGTCTTTTGGATGGCGGCTCGCTATCGCGACGTTGGTGGAAAGCGCGTGGGAAATTGTTGAAAATTCCGATGCCATCATCGAACGCTACCGCGCCGTCACGATCAGTCTTGATTACTATGGCGACAGCGTCCTGAATTCGGTTTTCGACATCCTTGCCATGATCCTTGGGTTCCTTCTGGCCAGCCGTCTGCCGATCTGGCTTTCGGTGGCGCTTATCGTCGGGTTCGAGGCGCTGACGATCTGGCTGATCCGGGATGGTCTGGCGTTGAACGTTCTGATGCTCGTCTACCCGCTCGACTCGGTAAAGGCCTGGCAGGCAGGCGGTTAGACTGCGGGCGACAGGGCAGGGTGCAGTCTGGCGCGGAACAACATGCCCAAGGTCGCCGCAATCAACATAAGCCCCGCCATCAGCCAGAAAAAGCTTTGCTCGCCCGCCATACCAAGGATGATGCCCATCAGCGGCGGGGCGGATATGCCGCCAACAAGGCCGCCTGCCACGATGATAGGGGTGATCCGGGGGTTGTTGCCCATCAGTTGCGTTGCGCAAACAAAATACGGCGGGAAAAACAGCCCGGCGCAAGCGCCGATCGCGATGAAACCAAGGCTGGGGTTCAGGGCGACGGTCACGATGCAGCTTAGTCCGGCGCAAACCAAGGCCCCGATCAGCAGGATGAATGACGGCACCGCGTTGGCGAAAAATGCGAGGATCAGCCGCGCAACCAGAAAGGCCACGAAAAAAGCGGATAACAATTCCGCGGCGTGCACTTCGGTTTCACCAAGGGCGATCAAGGCGATTGGACCCAGCCCGATCAAACAAGCCTCGGCGGCGATGGCGGCCATGCCGAGCAACAGTATCCCCAGGTTGATCCTTACCGGCGCAGCGGTGGTTCCCGTTTCGCGGGCAGTCGGCGACAACCATGCAGACCCCAGCAACGTCAACAGGGACAGACCTGCAACCACCATGAAGGTCAGTTCCGTCTGACTGTCCAATGCCACAAACAACAACGGGGCACCGATGGCCCCCACACCAAAGATCGCATTCACAAAACTGACCATGGCAGGCCCGCGCGCGCCGAAACTGAGCAGGAAGCGGCGGTTGAAGATTACGGTGCAAAGCCCGTACCCGATTCCAAAAGCAAAGGCCCCTGTCAGGGTCATCGTCCAGCCTGCGTTCCAACCGACCATTGCCGCACCTGCCATCATCAGAATGCTGGCGTGCCACGGGGCAATGCGGTGACCGGCCAGAAACATGGCTGCGACGCCAAAGGCACAGCCCACCCAATGCGCCGAAATCAACAGGCCTGCTGCCGCAAGATCCACCGAAAAGGTCCGCGCGAAAGAGGGCAGGGCCGGCCCATAAAGCGACTGGCCCGCGCCCATCACGATATAGCTCGCCAAACCTGCAAACAGCAGCGCAAGGTTCGACCGCATGTGTGCCAGCATTGTCACTTGTTCCTTCTGCAATGGGCAGACTGTGACCAGCGGCCTGTTCTGGAAATGGCAGGGGCAGCAGGGCTTGAACCCGCGACCTACGGTTTTGGAGACCGTCGCTCTACCAACTGAGCTATACCCCTACTGAGGCTGGGGTTACGGCAGGTGCCGGGGGAAATCAAGGGGGGCAGCACGCGTTTGCATCAGTCACCCAACGCAAGCGTACGTTCCCGAAGCCATTCCATGAAGCCGCGCGGGTTGCCCGACCATTTGGCGATTTCTTCCTTGTCGAATGGCATGCCGATGATCGGGCTTTGCGGTTTATCAAGTGCGTAGGCAACTTCGTGAACCAGCATGCCTTGGCGCAGGGTTGCCGAAAGTTGGCACGCAATCTGATAGGCGCGGCTGTTCTGGCCGGGAAAATAAATCGGCAGAACAGTCGCCCCGCTTTTGAGAATCATCTTGGCGGTGAAGGGATGCCATTCCTTTTCGACGGCGCGCCCAAACCAACCGACAGAGTTCGCCACAGCACCGGCCGGAAACAGCACGATCACGCCGCCCTTCGCCAGCACGGCCATCGCGTCGTTCCGCATTTCCAGCCCCTTTTGAAGGCTGTCTGGTTCGTGCGGAAAGGGAACGGGAATCATGAACTCGGTCACTTCCTGGATATTCGCCAGAAGTGACCGGGTCAGAATCTTGTAATCGGTGCGCACGCGGCCAATCAGTTCGGCCATTACCATGCCATCAACAAGGCCATGCGGATGATTGGAGACGACAATCAGCGGCCCTGTCGGCGGGATTCTTGCAATCTGATCTTGCGGCGTCAGAAGGTCGATTCCCATCGCGCCAAGCGCCTTGGGCCAGAACGCCTGCCCGGTGACCTTTTCGCTTTGTTCGAACCGGCGGATGCGCCGCAGCAAGCTTATCTTGCCTGTCATCCATTCCAGACAGCGAATGATGATCTGTTTGGGTTTGCTGTCGAAGGTGTGTGCATAGGACAGCTGGCGCTTGTCATACGGGCGAAAATCCGGGTCGTCGGCAAAGCGCATGCCTTCGGGCGGCGGGGGCGTGTTCATTTGCATAGCGAAGCGTCAGCCTTTCTCGAACCCGGCGCTTCAGTAATCTTCACCGAATTTATTCGCCACCAGCACCGTCAGCGCATCGGCCAGTGCGGCTTCTTCAGCCCCGCTGGTGCGGACATCTATAGTGCTTCCACGTGAAGCCGCCAACATCAAAAGGCCCATGATACTGTCACCTGACACTGTCATGCCGTCCTTGGTCACTTCCGCACTTGCGTCGAACCCTTCCACACATTCCACAAATTTGGCCGAAGCCCGGGCGTGGAGCCCCTTTTCATTTACAATCTGAAGGCTGCAGTCCGTCACCCGGTTGCCTCTTCCTGACCCAGATCAAGGCTGTTGATATACTTGCGTCCTGCATCCAACGCCAAAGCAACCGCTTCGGGTACAGCAAGATCGCGTGATTTCGTCAATTTGATGAGCATCGGCAGATTTGCGCCGTAAAGGATGCGTCGATTGCGGCCGGCGCAGGCCGGAAGCGACAGATTGGATGGCGACCCACCGAACATGTCAGTGACAAGAACGACACCTTCGCCCCGATCAACCGCATTGGCAGCGGCGCAGATTTCTGCCTGTTTTCCATCGCGATTACAGTCATCTTCGATGGAAATGGCAGACATGCCTTCCTGCTTGCCGACAACGTGTTCGACAGCGGAAAGATATTCCCGCGCCAGCCCGCCATGGGCAACAATCACTATACCGATCACGCGCGGATCATCCTGATTTCGTGGGCGCCGCGGCAGTCGCGGCCCTGCGTTCCAATTCCCTGTGCCGTTTTGACACTGGCCAGCCGTGTTCCGCAAGCGCATTGCCCATGATTTCAGCAATTGCAACCGAACGGTGTTGCCCGCCGGTACAGCCAAAACCGATAGACAGGTGCGCCTTTCCTTCTGCGACCTGCGCAGGAAGCAAAAACAGGATCAAATCACGCACCTTGTCGACGAATTCGGCAAAGCGTGGGTCTGACCTGACATGCCCCTCGACCGACGCATCGCGACCGTCAAGGTTGCGCAGGCCAGCCACCCAATGAGGATTCGCCAAAAAGCGGCAATCAAAAATCATGTCCAACCCGCGCGGCACCCCCCGTTTGTACGAAAATGATTCGAGCGATACGGCCATTCGGCCCGCTGTGCCGTGGGCGAACCAGTGCCCAATTTCAGCCTTCAGATCGTGCGGCGTCATTTCCGAGGTGTCGATCAGCACATCAGCCCGCACCCGGATGGGGGCGAGCAGGTCAATTTCGCGATCCACCCCGGTGGTGGGGTCACCGTCCGGGGCAAGAGGATGGCGCCTGCGCGTTTCCGAATACCGTTGGACAAGAACCGACGCAGAGGCATCGAGGTACAGGATTTCGATCATCAATCGCGGGTCGCGCGTCAAAGTGTCGATAAGTTCGATCAAGGCCGTGGCGTTGAAATCGCGGTTGCGGACATCAAGCCCAAGGGCGATGGGCCTGCCCAACGGCGGCCCGTCGATCAGGCGCGGAACAAGGCTGAGCGGCAGGTTGTCGATCACCTCATGGCCCAGATCTTCCAGCGCGTTGATTGCCGTGCTCCGCCCGGCCCCCGATGGCCCCGTGACAAGGACAAGGCGGTGTTCGGGGGACAAAGTCTGCGACCGCGCGTCAGCGCCGGTCAGGATGTGGTCATCAGGCATGGCGTCCATTGGACAAAAGACACATCAGTGCAGACGCGAAATGGGGGGCATCCACACGGCATACAAGATCGATCTGAATGCCGAGGATATCACATTGGCGTGGTTCGGGCAGCCGCGTCGTCGTCGCACCTCCCATATCGACGACTGCCGCCAAGGCCGTCGCCTTCAAGGCAGCAACGCGCAGGATGCCCATGCCCCGCGCCTCGATCAGTCCGGCTAGCGGTTCGGGGCAGCTTGCGATGATGTGATCGCCATCACGGTCAAGCAGCGTTTGATCGTCGGCGACCAGCTTTGCACCAAGGGCCAGCAGTTGAAGCGCGAGCGCCGATTTGCCCGATCCCGATGGGCCGGTGATCAGCAACCCGCGCCCATTGATGGCGACGCAGGTCGCGTGATGCGGGCGCGGCGCAGGTGTCAAACTGGCAGACCGACGACAAACCGCGCGCCCAGCGGCTCTGCCGTGATGTCGGCATCTGTAGGGCGAATGTTTTCGGCCCAGATGACACCGCCATGCGCCTCGACAATCTGTTTGGATATGGCAAGGCCCAGGCCGGAATGATTGCCGAACTGGCCTTCGGGACGTTCGGAATAGAAACGTTTGAACACTTTGGTCAGGGCCTGTTCAGGGATGCCTGGCCCGGTATCTTCGACCACAACAAGCACCCGGTTGCCCCGCTTGCGCGCCCAGACGCGCACCGCGTCACCGTCTTCACAAAACGACACGGCATTGGTGATCAGATTTACGAACACCTGCGCAAGACGCCCTTCCAGCCCGCGAATCTTGATCGGATCGGATGGCAGGTCGGTGATAAATTCCACCCCTTTTTCGCCGGCTTCCTTGCTTAGATAGTCCGACAGGTTTCCAACCGTTTTCAGAAGGTTGAACTCTTCTTCTTCTTCCTTGACCAGTTCGCTGTCGAGCCGGGATGCGTTCGAAATGTCGCTGACCAGACGGTCGAGCCTGCGAACGTCATGTTCGATCACTTCGAGCAGCTTTTCACGCTGATCTTCCCGTTTCGCCACGCGCATCGTGCCCACAGCCGACCGAAGGCTTGCGAGCGGGTTCTTGATTTCGTGCGCCACGTCTGCCGCAAACTGTTCGTTTGCGTCGATCCTGTCATAAAGTGCCGCCACCATCCCGCGCATGGCAACCGACAGGCGGCCAATTTCGTCGGGGCGAGCAGTCAAGTCCGGGATGCGGACCCGTCCGGGCGAGATCTTTCGGGAATCGCGGTCCCGCCCAAGTTCTGCAGCCGTCGCGAGGTCTGAAAGCGGGTTCGCGATGGTTGATGCCAGAACCAGACTTAACCCGATGGAAACAAGCAAGGCGATGACGAACATCTGCAGCACCTGTTCCCGCGCGATCCGGGTCAGCACGTCAACCTCGCCTGCCGCTGACGTGAGGGCAACGACTCCAACGACGTTTCCTCCTTGACGGATCGGGGTGGCCACGGTGAATTCCGCACCGCCATCCCGCCCCCTACCGGTATAGACGACGGTTTCGCCTGACACGGCCTGCGGCAAAAGATTGCGGGCCAGCCCTTCGCCGTCCATCGGTGTCGTGATGGTGTCTGACGCCGCAAGGATGCCTGAAACCACATTCCAGATGGTGTTGAGGAAATCCGTGACAATGGTGGTCTGCTGTTCTGTCGGTGTTTGATCTGCGTCGGCTGAAGGCGTGGCCTTGCCGCTTGCGATCAGGGTTCCAGCGGTATCGAACAGAAAGGCCTCGGTTCCCGCACTGACCGCAAGATTGTTCATCATCGGCGATAACCGTCCGACTGGCGAAGCGTTGAACGGCCCCACGAAACTTCCCGCCAAGGTCGCTTCGGCAACCGAAGCGGTCAAACGTGCCTGCGCCAGAAGGGCCTGTTCACGCTGTACCACAAGCCCGTCGCGGAACGGGCTAAGGTAGAGGACCCCCGTCACAAGTATGACAAGCGCCATCAGATTGAAGATGATGATCTTGCGCGCGAGCGGCGAATGGTTGAGCGCGGTAACCCCGCGTCTGCCCCGTACGGCACGAAATTCTTCGTCGGCAAGGGCATCCGGCGCAACCCAGTCTTCACCCAGAAGAACCTCGCCCCGGCGGGCTAAGCCTTTCTTGGCCGTGGGCATCCGCTGCGCGACGGTCATTTAATCGTCACTCTTCGTTGTAACGATACCCGATGCCATACAACGTCTCGATTGCCGAGAAATCGTTGTCCGCTGTCCGCATCTTCTTGCGCAGTCGCTTGATATGGCTGTCGATCGTACGGTCGTCGACATAGACCTGATCGTCATACGCCACATCCATCAGCTGATCCCGGCTTTTCACAAAGCCGGGCCGTTGTGCCAATGCCTGCAACAGCAGGAATTCCGTGACGGTCAGGGAAACGTCCTGACCCTTCCAGCTTACGGCATGACGAAGCGGGTCCATGCGAAGTTGGCCGCGCTCCATGATCTTTGTTTCTTCGGTGGTCGCCACTTCGCCGGTTGCAATCGCATCCTGGCGACGCAGCAGGGCGCGGATACGCTCCACCAGAAGGCGCTGGCTGAATGGCTTTTTCACATAGTCGTCGGCACCCATGCGAAGCCCCAGAACCTCGTCAATCTCATCATCCTTGGACGTCAGAAAGATAACGGGGATCGAGCTTTTCTGCCGAAGTCGCTGCAGCAGATCCATCCCGTCCATCCGGGGCATCTTGATGTCAAGAACGGCCATGTCGGGCAAGCGCCTGTTGAAGGCGTCCAGGGCGGACTGCCCGTCATTATAGGTTTCAACCTCGAAGCCTTCGGCTTCGAGTGTCATGGAAACCGATGTCAGGATGTTCCTGTCATCATCTACGAGCGCTATTCGCGACATCTGAAAATTCCTGTTCTGCCTAACGCCAGGTATTTTTTCCTTATGATCCGGGTTCCTAGCGCAAGAATCAACCTCAAACTGTGGATCGCAGCCAAAGGTCACCAAGATGGGTTTGGAATGGCACCGGACGGTGACGAAAATGCCATTGTTTCCCGAGGGACTAAAAATGATTGCGCTAACCGCATGTTGGTTGCGCTAACAGCGATAATCCTGCCTTTTCTAATGTAAAAACATGGTATTATAAGAAATGTAGTTGCTCACCTAACGGGCGACGGCGGTGTGCTGTGAGCGTCCCGTCCGAAATTCACTGGTAAAAGGAAAATTTCGATGATGCAGGCCCCCATTCAAACCACCGCCGGCATCGTGCGTTATGATCTTGAAAGCCAAGGCTTCTTTGGCATGCGCCAGGTTCATTACAATTTGACGGAGCCAGCCCTGATCGAGGCCGCGCTGATCCGCCACGAGGGTCACCTTGGAAAGGGCGGCGCGTTTCTGTGCTCTACCGGGCAGTTCACAGGACGGTCGCCGAAAGATAAGTACATTGTCCGGACCCCATCTGTGGAACAGTCCATCTGGTGGGACAACAACGCCGGCATGGCACCCGACGCATTCGATCGTCTGTTTGCCGACATGAAGGCGCACATGCAGGGCGGCGATTATTTTGTGCAGGATCTGTTTGCCGGGGCCGATCCGGCGCATCGGCTTGATGTCCGGGTTGTGACCGAACTTGCCTGGCACAGCCTGTTTGTGCGGCACATGTTGCGCCGTCCCGACAGGGCGGAGCTTGCAGGTTTTCGGCCGGATTGGACCATCCTCAACTGCCCGACGTTCAAGGCTGATCCGGCGCGCCATGGGTGCCGGTCGGAGACCGTGATCGCGATGAACTTTGACCAGAAAATCATCGTGATCGCCAACACAGCCTATGCCGGGGAAAACAAGAAAGCGGTGTTTACACTATTGAACTATCTGTTGCCCGAAAAGGGCGTGATGCCAATGCATTGTTCGGCCAATCACGCACCTGACAATCCGCAGGATACGGCCGTGTTTTTCGGATTGTCGGGCACCGGGAAAACCACATTGTCGGCCGACCCTGCCCGGATTTTGATCGGCGATGACGAACATGGCTGGTCGGATGACGGCATCTTCAACTTTGAAGGGGGCTGTTACGCCAAGACGATCAACCTTGATCCGAAGGCAGAACCCGAAATCTATGCGACAACCCACAGGTTCGCGACCATCGTGGAAAATATGGTGTTCGACCGCGAAACTTTGGAAATCGACTTTGATGATGACAGTTTGACGGCCAATACACGTTGCGCCTATCCGCTCGACTATATCAACAACGCGTCGCAAACGGGAATGGCGGGGCATCCGCGGCACATCGTTATGCTGACATGTGATGCGTTTGGGGTATTGCCGCCTATTGCGCGCCTGACACCTGCGCAGGCGATGTATCACTTTCTTTCCGGGTTCACCTCCAAGGTGGCAGGAACCGAACGTGGGGTGACGGAACCGGTGCCGACGTTCAGCACCTGCTTTGGTGCGCCGTTCATGCCTAGGCGGCCCGAGGTTTATGGCAATCTGCTGCTTGGCAGAATTGCGCAGACAGGGGCGCAGTGCTGGCTGGTGAACACGGGATGGACCGGCGGCGCCTATGGGACCGGACGCAGAATGCCGATTGCCGCCACACGGGCGCTTTTGACGGCGGCTTTGAATGGCACTCTGGCAAAGGCACATTTTCGGACGGATACGAACTTCGGTTTCGATGTTCCGACTGACGCCAAAGGCGTGACGGCTGGTCTGCTTGATCCCCGCACCACATGGGCAGACGCAGGGCAGTACGATGCGCAGGCTGCGCGATTGGTCGGCATGTTCAAAGAGAATTTCGCAAAGTACTTGCCGCATGTCGGTGCCGACATTCGGGCGGCTGCGGTGAAATGAACAATAATCGGGCGCGACACATTAGTTCAATCGGTCGGCCTATAGCGATTTAATATTGCGTCGTCATGCGGGTTTGCGGTAGACAAATGGCTTGCATAAAGGAAAGCGGATGGCCCACGACGGACAAGATCTGCCTAAATCCGCGATCCTTCCGGATCTGCTGGCCCTGACGAAATCTGCGGCTGCGGATTTATCGGCGGTTGTGTCTGCGGCACAAGGGAAACTGTCACAAACTGTCAGCATCGCGGGGCGCATTTCGACTGGTTTGCTGGATGCTCACCAATCGAACGCCCATGCCCTCGCTTGGTTCGCCAGCTATTCGTTGGCTTTGCAACAGATGCAGAACTGGGCCGAACGCCTGACGAAAGACGGACGCTTTTCGTCGACCGAAGCATTGATCCTTCAGATCGCGTTCGGCGAATACCTGTCGCAGGTTTCGGGTGGCATCCCGATGAGTCAGGGCGAATTCGCCCGCCTTTCCGATCTGGGCGTACCTTTTCAGCCGGGCGACGCGGCGAAACTCCTTATTCAGGACGGCAATACTCAGGCTGCCCGCACACAACTCGTCGCGCTGATTCAGGAAACCCAAGGGGCCACGACATACGGTAACACCGGCCTTGATGCCGAGCTTGAGATGATCCGCGAACAGTTTCGCCGTTTTGCCGACAATGAAGTCGCCCCTCATGCCCATGGGTGGCACCTGCGCGATGAACTGATTCCCGTCGATGTGATTGGCAAACTTGCCGACATGGGGGTTTTCGGGCTTACCATTCCCGAAGAATTTGGTGGGCTTGGCTTGTCAAAGGCAAGCATGGTTGTCGTCAGCGAAGAATTGTCTCGTGCCTACATCGGAGTGGGTTCGCTGGCCACCAGAACCGAAATCGCGGCGGAACTTATCCTGTGCGGCGGCACGCCAAAGCAAAAGGCGAACTGGCTTCCGCGTCTGGCCAGTGGGGAAATCCTGCCGACGGCGGTGTTCACCGAACCCGACACAGGCTCTGACCTTGGCGCACTCCGCACCCGTGCGGTGCAGGTGGGGCGTGATTGGCAGATTACAGGCAACAAGACGTGGATCACCCATGCAGCCCGCACGCAAGTGATGACTCTGCTGGCACGCACAGACCCGTCCACAACAGATTACCGGGGCCTATCGATGTTTTTGGCGGAAAAAGCGCCGGGCACCGACGAAGCCCCGTTTCCAACCGATGGGATGACCGGCGGTGAAATCGGCGTTCTGGGCTATCGCGGGATGAAGGAATACGAGATTGCCTTCGATGGGTTTCACGTGTCAGGCGACAACCTGTTGGGCGATCTTCCTGGGCAAGGCTTCAAGCAGTTGATGCAAACGTTTGAGTCTGCCCGCATTCAGACAGCCGCCCGCGCGGTTGGTGTGGCGCAAAATGCGCTTGATCTTGCGCTGACCTATGCGACGGGGCGGCGTCAGTTTGGCAAGGCGCTGATCGAGTTTCCACGCGTGTCGGGCAAGATCGCAATGATGATCGTTGAAATCATGATCGCGCGGCAACTGACCTATTTCAGCGCCCATCAGAAAGACACTGGCCGTCGGTGTGATCTGGAGGCTGGAATGGCAAAACTTCTGGGTGCGCGCGTCGCATGGTCGGCGGCGGACAACAGCCTGCAGATTCACGGCGGCAACGGCTTTGCCTTGGAGTATCCTATCAGCCGCGTTTTGTGCGATGCGCGAATCCTGAACATTTTTGAAGGGGCCGCCGAAATTCAGGCCCAGGTGATTGCCCGCCGCTTGCTCGAATAACATCGACGCGGCCGAGGCGAGGGGGTTGGCCTTTGGGAGGGGGCCAACCCTTTATAACTTTCAACATCCTTGACAGCCTCACAGCCGATCTTATTTTGACAGTGAAAAGATTGGGGGCATCATGGTCGACACGGTTCTGCTGACAGGAATATCAGGCTTTATTGCCAAACACTGTGCCGTAAAACTTTTGAACGCAGGCTTTACCGTCAAGGGCAGCCTTCGGACCCCGGCCCGGGAAAAAGAGGTGCGCGACGCCGTTCGCCCCCACCTGACTTACCCGGCGCTGGAAAAAAACCTGTCATTTGTGACGCTTGATCTGACAAGGGACGATGGCTGGGCAGAGGCGGCCAACGGCTGCGCCGCAATCGTTCATACTGCGTCACCGTTTCCCATAAGCCAGCCGAAGGATGAAAGCGACCTTATCCGCCCGGCAGTCGATGGCACCTTGCGGGTTCTTGGCGCAGCCAAAGCAGCCGGAGTCGGACGTGTTGTTCTGACATCATCAATCGTTTCGGTCATGCAGGGAATTCACGGCAAGACCTATGACGAAGGTGATTGGCTCGACCCTTCAACACCGGGGACAACAGCGTATGCAAAATCGAAAGTTCTGGCCGAACGCGCGGCCTGGGATTTCGTGCGCGATCAAGCACCGGAACTTTCACTGACCACGATCAACCCCGGCTTTGTTTTGGGTGCACCGCTGGATGCGGAATACGGCAGTTCCGTTGGCGTCATAAAGCGCTTCCTGACGGGGAAGGACCCGATGATGCCAGCCATCGGTTTTCCGGTGGTCGATGTGACAGACGTCGCTGAAATGCATGTGCGCGCCCTTCTGCGGCCCGAAACGGGTGCGAAACGCTATCTCGCCGCGTCGGATACGATGTGGTTTTCTGATATTGGCCGAGTTCTGAAGGAAGCCTATCCCAAACGGCGCATTGCAACCGCAACTGCGCCAAACTTTGTTCTTCGGATTCTGGCGCTGTTCGATGCGGAATTGCGGTCGATCCTGCCGCAGCTTGGCAAGGTCGAGCACATCAACAACAGTCGTGCCGTCAGCGAAATGGGGATGTCGTTTGTCGCGCCGGAACAGGCGGTTCTGGCGTCGGCGCGCTTTCTCGTTGGTCATAAACTGGTTTGATTGACCAAACGGCGGCGTGCCCTTTCGGCGCCGGGCATTCCCAGTTGTGGGTGCAAGGTTCCCGCCAATGCCCAAGCCAACAATAGCAGTAGGCCACAGGCTGCAAAAACCGCGGATACTGTCGCAAATTGCAACACAATCCAGGCAAGCCCCGGTGTCAGTATTCCTGACACATCGCGGAAACTCGAATAAACCGCCGACATCTCTGTCCTCTCCGACGGTTTGACCGACATCATGAAGGGAAGACCGCCACAAATATCCAGAAGAACCAGAAAGAATGTGCCGACGATCAGAATGACAAAGGTCGCCATCGGCAGCGGTGAAAACAGCGTCCCCAGAATGAAGCAAATCGCTGCCCCCATGAACCCGGTGCGCACTGCATGGCGAACGGATTGTGCCCTGACCCAGCGCAGCATGACCGGCGCGATGAACAGGAATGAGTTACCAAGCGATGTTGCGATACCGCCCAAACTTTCGCTCATCCCGTTCTGAACTGAAAAAATGCCGATATAGACGATGAACACCCACCATCCGCTGGACCGGATCACGACAAAAAGCCAACTGGTAATCAATCTTGGTTGGGAAAAGAACCGCTGCAGATAGACCGCCGGATTTGGCGACGCCGCCTTGGCGCGAGTGATAATTCGCCCATTGCCAAGGCGAAGCACCCAAAAGATTGTCATCATGACAGTGGCCGCACCGAACACGATGACAAAGGGCAATCCCTGCCAAAACTGGAGCAACAAGACGCCAAGGAACGGCCCGACCGACCACCCGATGCCCCCGAAAAAAAGCCGGAGCGATTCAAGCCTGGACAGATCCGTCTTGGCGATGTTGTCCATCACATAGGCATTGTAGCACACGAAACAGGTGGCGGCCCCCATGGCATTGAACAGCAGGGCGACGGCCGTCAGATTGCCGCCGATCAGACCCAGGACTGCCGAAGTCAGATAGAATCCCACACCAAGCGAATATACCCATCGCCGGGCGATCAACCGGGTCAGTCCGGGAATCATCAGCCCGGTGATGAGTGACAGAACACCGACCGTGAAATAGATCTGGCTGACGATCGCCGCATCACCAAATGCCCGATACAACAGCACCGGATAGACGGAAAGGGTAGTGCCGCGTACCACAGCCTCGATCCCGCCCAGCGTTGCGAAAGATCGAACACTGGGGGGCGTGCGGCGGGCGGGCAGGCGCATATTTGAAATATTGAAATTCATGATGTTATGAAGGTATCGAACAATACGGTCCCGCGACGGTCTGTTCCTGCTGCGACATCTGGCGTCGAATGTGACGTCAGATGTCCGGCGCAATCATCCCTATCAGCCTCTCACGTGCGTCCGGCAGGCCTTTGCCGCCCAACACCGGGGCAAGTTCCCGCGCCAGAAAATGGCCCGTGATGCGCAGCGCCTGTGACAACCCTGACGGCCCGGCTCCGATCAGGATGTCGGGCATCGGGAACAGGCGGTCTGCCCATTCACCCGCAGCAGCGGCACTGACTGCGCGCCCGGTTTTCGGACTGATATAGGCCAATCCGTCGCGCGCCCCCGTCACGGCGCAGCGGTCAAGATTCAGGCCAAAGCCAAGTTCGGCCAGCAGGTCCAATTCCCAAAACAGATAGCGCGGCTGCCACCCTGCCGTGCCAAGATCGTCCAGCAAGATACCGGTATTCTGCCAAAGGTCGCGGTGCGCTTCGCGTTCCGGCAGCGACACACGCAGCAGCCCGCAAACAGCGTTAAGCGCGGCAAGTGCAGTCCTGTCGCCCATCAGTTCGGCCCGCGACCGCACCGGTTCGATCACGAAAGACCCGATGTGTTCCTGCAACCGGGCGCGCCACGCGACCGACAGGTCGGCACCGGGTTGAAGAACCGGGGCCATCCTGCGCGATCCGCCGCCGCGCACCACGCCCAGATGCCGGCCATGTTCTGCCGTGAACACCTCAACGATGGCCGACGATTCGCCGTGCGGCCGCACCGAAAGTACTGTGCCCCTATCGCGCCATTCCATCAGAAAATTCTCCGGTGTAGCGGTGAACTAGTCCAGTCCGGGCTGATCCAAAAGCGTTCGCCCAGCCCGATCTTCAACCTCGATCACCCAGATATCGGGGTCGCGTGCCCTTTGCCGCGCAATGGTGGCGTCGACTCCATGTTCGGTGCCCTCGTTCAGAATTACCCAGACGCGGGCATCGGTCCGCAGATCAAAAGACCTCTGCCAGACCTTTGCGTTCCCGTCCAAAGTTGCAAGTTTGACCAGAACCGCCCCGGCAGTCGCATCGCCGCGCGCGATGACATAAGCAGGAATACTGGCAAGGCGCAGCCGCGTCAGATAGGCCGAAACCCAAAGATCAGAGGTGAGCATGACAGACATCAGCAGTCACCCCGCCCTGCGGCTATTTGATATCGCCATCCTTGAAATCAAGCCCCATTTCCGAATACCGCTCCGCCTCGTCCAGCCAGCCGGGGCGCACTTTTACTTGCAAGAACAGGTGGACTGTTCGATCCAGAAAACCCGAGATTTCGGCCCGTGCCGCCTGCCCGATGGACTTGATCGTCTCTCCGCCGTTGCCCAGCACGATTCCCTTGTGCCCATCCCGCGCGACATAGATGATCTGGTCGATGCGAGTCGAACCATCCGGTTTGTCCTCCCACGCCTCTGTTTCCACAGTCAGCTGATATGGCAATTCTTCGTGCAGACGAAGCGTCAGCTTTTCACGCGTCATTTCCGCCGCAATCATCCGCATCGGCAGATCGGCAATCTGATCTTCAGGATAAAACCATGGTCCGACAGGCAATTCCTGCGCCAGCCAGTCGCGCAGTTTGTCCACCCCATAGCCTTTTTCGGCAGAAATCATAAAGGTTTCCACAAAGGGAAAAGCCTCGTTCAGTTCGGCTGACAGGCCAAGCAGGGTTTCTGCCCGGACCCGGTCAATCTTGTTGATGGCCAAGGCTACCGTCTGGCCGCGCGGGATACGGTCACGCATCGAACTGATGATTGCCTTGACACCTTCGGTCATGCCGCGATGTGCCTCGACCAGCAAAACGATGATGTCGGCATCGGCGGCCCCTCCCCACGCGGCGGCGACCATGGCGCGGTCAAGCCTGCGGCGGGGGCGGAACAGGCCCGGCGTATCGACGAATACGATCTGCGCCGAGCCAGCCATGCAAACCCCACGAATGCGCGTGCGGGTGGTTTGAACCTTGTGTGTGACGATGCTGACCTTTGCGCCGACCATCTTGTTCAGCAGCGTCGATTTACCAGCGTTCGGCTCGCCTATCAGCGCAACAAAACCCGCATGGGTGACAGGTTCGTTCATTCGGTATCCTCCAACCGCTGCAACAGCAGCCGTGCCACGGCCTGCTCGGCCGCACGTTTTGTTCCGGCCACCGCTTCGGCGCTGCCCAATTGATCCAGTGTCACGCAAACTGTGAACATCGGCTGATGATCCGGCCCGCTTCGCGCCAGTTCGATATAAACCGGTGGCGCAAGGCCACGCCCCTGCGCCCATTCCTGCAACGCAGATTTTGCATCCCGCGCGTCAAGATCGCTGACCTTGTTGATCCGTTCGCCCCACAGGCGCAGAACGACACTTCGTGCGGCGTCAAACCCGGCGTCCAGATGGACAGCGGCAATCACGGCCTCCAAAGCGTCGCCCAGAAGGGCATCCTTGCGCCGGCCGCCAGAAACCATCTCTGACCGGCCAAGTTTCAACACATCCCCCAGCCCGATTTCACGCGCAACCGCCGCACAGGTTTCAAGCCGCACAAGGGCGTTCAGTCGCGGGGCCAACTGACCTTCGGTTGCGGATTCATCTGCTGTTGACAACGCCTCGGCCATTGCGAGCGCAAGAACACGGTCCCCAAGGAATTCCAACCGTTCATTTGAAGTCCGGTTAGGGGTGGAAATCGACGAATGGGTGACAGCCCGTGCCAAAAGTTCGGGCTTGCGAAATTGATGCCCGATCCGGCCCTGAAAGGCCACAAGATCAGATGCCAGTTTCACTCCACCGCCTTGAAAAAGCGGTCACTGCGCCAAGTCCAGAAGAACAAAAGCGACCGGCCTGCAGACGAAAACATGATGCGGTCCGCGCGGCCGATCAGGTATTCCGCAGGAACAAAACCGACACCACCCACGGCCTGACCATAGCGGCTGTCCAGACTGTTGTCGCGGTTGTCGCCCATAAAGAAATACTGTCCTTCAGGCACGGTAAATACATCCGTATTGTCGCCAAAGTTCTGGTCTTCGATATTGAGAATGTCGTGCGTGCGCCCTTCGGGCAGCGTTTCGCGAAGCCGTGTCGAAGTGCAGATGCCACCGGTTCCCACAGGGCCATTTTCACAGCGCGGGGTTTCCTGCATCGGGCCCTGCTTTTCGAAGATTTCCTCAAAAGTGCCTGCGGGTTCCTGCGGAACCGGTATGCCGTTCAGAATGACAACACCATCGCGAACCTGAACCGTGTCGCCCGGCAAGCCGATCAGGCGTTTGATGAAATCAGTTCCATTGACCGGATGACGAAATACGACAACGTCGCCGCGCACCGGATCACTGGCCAGGATGCGTCCGGAAATCGGGCACAAGGCGAACGGACAGGAATAGCGGGAATAGCCGTAGGCCATCTTGTTCACGAACAGGAAATCCCCAATCAGCAATGTGTCTTTCATGCTGGCCGAAGGGATCCAGAACGGTTGGAACAGCAGCGTGCGAAAGACGCCGGCGATCAGCAGGGCATAGACGATTGTCTTGATCGTCTCGACAATCCCGCCGTCAGATTTTGCCGTGCTGCGTGCCATTCTGTTCCGTTCCCTGTTTGCAGCCCAATCGGGTGGGCCGTGCGCCGCTACATGCGCGCCAGTCTGCGGCGTGTCAAGTTTACCGGGTTGGTGGCACCGGTGTCGCCGCGTCTGAAAGCAAAAGGCCGGGCACAGGCCCGGCCGTTCGCGATGTTTTCAAAGTATCAGGCAAGCGTGCGCTGCACTTCTTCGCGTTCAAAGATTTCGATTACGTCGCCTTGGCGAATGTCTTCATACCGCTCGAACGCCATACCGCATTCCTGACCCGACTGAACTTCTTTCACTTCGTCCTTGAAGCGTTTCAAAGTTTTCAGTGTGCCTTCGTGAATGACAACGTTGTCGCGCAACAGGCGCACACCAGCGGAACGGCGGGCGATACCTTCGGTCACGATGCAACCAGCGACCATGCCGATGCCCGTCACCTTGAACACTTCCTTGATCTGCGCATAACCGATGAAGGTTTCGCGCACTTCGGCCTTCAGCAGGCCAGATGCGGCTGCTTTGATGTCATCCACAAGGTCATAGATCACGCTGTAATAGCGAATTTCCACGCCCTTCTGATGTGCCGACGTGCGCGCACTGGCATTGGCCCGAACGTTGAACCCGATGATGGGCGCGTGGCTTGCTTCGGCAAGGCCAACGTCGGTATCGGTGATTGCGCCCACGCCATAATGCAGGATGCGAACCCGAACCTCGTCATTGCCGATTTTCTCAAGCGCCTGAACAATCGCTTCGGCCGAGCCCTGAACGTCAGCCTTTACCAGAACCGGAAGTTCCGACACAGACTGATCAGCCTTGGCCTTGGCCATAAGTTGTTCCAGCGTCGTTGCTGCACCAGCGGCGGCACGTTTGTCCTTGGTCGCCTTTTCGCGGTAGGCCACAATCTCGCGTGCCTGCGCTTCGGTTTCCACGACGTTCAGAACATCGCCCGCGGCTGGCGTGCCAGATAGCCCCAGAACTTCGACCGGCACGGCGGGCCCTGCCTCATCGACACGGTCGCCCTTGTCGTTCACAAGCGCACGGACCTTGCCCCACTGTTCGCCAACAACAAAGATGTCGCCTTTGTGCAATGTGCCGTTCTGAACCAGAACGGTGGCGACCGGGCCGCGACCCACGTCAAGCTTGGCCTCGATCACGGCACCGGACGCGGCGCGCTTCGGGTTCGCCCGCAGATCAAGGATTTCGGCCTGCAACGCGATGCTTTCCAGCAGCGTGTCGATGCCAAAACCAGTCTTTGCAGATACCTCGACATCCAGAACGTCGCCCGACATCGCCTCGACCACGACTTCGTGCTGCAGCAGATCGGTGCGCACCTTGGTCGGGTTGGCGTCGTGTTTGTCGACCTTGTTGATCGCCACGATCATCGGAACCTTCGCCGCCTTGGCATGCTTGATCGCCTCAATCGTCTGCGGCATGACAGCATCATCCGCCGCAACCACCAGAACCACGATGTCGGTCACTTGCGCCCCGCGCGCCCGCATCGACGTAAATGCGGCGTGGCCGGGTGTATCAAGGAACGTCAACTTTGCGCCGCTGTCGGTTGTGACCTGATAGGCACCGATATGCTGCGTAATGCCGCCGGCTTCGCCAGAAACAACGCTGGTTTTCCGAATGGCGTCCAGAAGGCTTGTCTTGCCGTGGTCAACGTGGCCCATGATCGTCACGATTGGCGGGCGTGTAAACAGGTTCTCTTCGGCATCCACAACCGAATCGATCACTTGCTCCACGTCAGCGTCCGAAACGCGAACGGCCTTGTGACCGAATTCTTCGATCACCAGTTCGGCGGTATCGGCGTCAATCGCCTCGTTCATGGTGACCATCATGCCCATTTTCATCAGGCTTTTGACCACATCCGCAGCGCGTTCCGCCATACGGTTTGCCAGTTCGGAAACAACGATGGTTTCCGGCAGCTGCACGTCGCGCACCTGCTTTTCCGATTTCTGACCCAAGCCAAGCGCCTTTGCGCGGGCCTTTTCCTGCTTCCGCTTCATGGCGGCCAAGCTGCGCGTGCGCCCGCCCTCACCCGACAGGGCGTCGTTGAGTGTCAGCTTGCCTGAACGGCGCGCGTCTTCGGCAGTCTTTGCCTTGGCGTTGCGGTCACGCTCGCTTGCGCCACGGTCATCGCGTTCCCGGTCGGTCTTGCGCGGCCCGAGAGCCGGCTTGAGCGAGGCGGGGCCGCGATCATCAACGGAAGGCGTCGACGCACCTGTTCCATTGGCAGGCTTGCGCGCCGCAGAAGTTGACGGAGCGGCCTGTTCGGCACGTTCCGCCCTGATTTCAGCCTCCGCGCGGGCGCGTGCTTCTTCGGCGGCCTTGATCTTGGCTGCTTCGATCGTTTCGCGCTCTTCGCGTTCCTTGGTTTCGATTTCGACACGGCGTTTCTGACGGTCTTCTTCGCGGACGCGGTCGTCTTCGGCACGTTTGACGGCGTCTTCGGCCTCGCGCGCCTTTGCGGCACGCAGGGCGGTCAGACGGCGTTCCATTTCTGCATCGGAAATTCCGGCAGGCCGTTTGGACGGGTCACCCAGATGGGCGTTGGATGGTGTTGTACCTGTCGCTCCGGGCGCGCCCGGCTTTGGCGGCACCATCACACGCTTGCGCTTGGTTTCCACCAGCACACTTTTCGTCCGTCCATGGCTGAAGCTTTGCTTCACCTGCCCCGGTCGCGGCGCGCTTCCGCCAAGACCCAGGGGTTTTTTGCCGTCAGTATCCGTCATGCGTCTGTCTTATCCCTTCCGGCGGTCACGCCGCCGACCTGCCCGCGCAAACCTGCGAGCTTCGCCGCTTCCTCTACAACACGTTGCGTGAGTCCACCAGCGCTGAGCGCGCCGTGTATCGCATGTTCCCGCCCGAAGGACAAACCCAATTCCCCTGCTGTCAGACAGCCGATGAACAGTCCGGTCTTATCAGGGGGGCGCAACTTGGACTTGCCCCGTTCCGATCCGTCACTCGCCTGGATCAACACCACTGCGGTGCCTTTCATCAACGAGTCCTTTACCTTTTCATACCCGGTAATCGCATCCCCGGCCTTCCGTGCCAGACTGATCAGATCGACCACCCGGCGCAGCACCAAAGACTCCACCATGTCCGCCAGACCTGACGGAACTTTGACCGGCTGCTTGGCGGCGCGGGCGAACAATCCCTTTGCCGCCGCCTTTTCAATCGCAGCGCGGTCTGCACTCACATATATACCCCGGCCGGGCAGGCGGCCCAGAATATCCGGCACCACCTGATCATCCGGTCCGACTGCAAAACGGATCAATCCGCCTTTGGGTCCGACCTCGCCCGTAACGATGCAGCGCCGTTCCGGTTCATCCTGTTCTTTATCCCGGCCACCGCGCGTCATCGCCCTGATCCCAAAGCCTGAATCAGGCTTCGGCCTCCTCTTCCACGTCTGCTTCTGCTTCGCCTGCCAGTTCGGTTGGATCAACCCAACCCAGCATGACCCGCGCCGTCATCACAAGATGCTGCGCCTCTTCCAGTGACATATCAAACTTTTCCAGTACGCCTTCGTCCTTGACCCGCGTGCCGTTGACTGTGGTCCACCCGCCAGCCAGTTCCCAATCCGCACAGGTTGCGAAATCTTCCAGCGTCTTGATGCCATCCTCGCCCAGCGCTTCGAGCATTTGGGGTGTCAGACCTTCGAATTCAACCAGACTGTCTTCGACACCCAGCGCACGTGCGGCTTCCATCGACTTAACGTTGGCGGCCTCCAGATAGTCGCGGGCGCGCGCCTGCAATTCGCCTGCCGTGCCTTCGTCAAAGCCGTCGATCGAAAGAAGTTCTTCCACTTCGACATAGGCCACTTCTTCCAGGTTGGTGAACCCTTCGGAGACGAGCAGCTGGGCCATCATCTCGTCGATGTCCAACGTGTCCATGAACAGCTTCGTCCGCTCGGCGAACTCGGCCTGACGACGGGTCGATTCGTCGCTTTCGGTCATGATGTCGATATCAAGGCCGGTAAGCTGGCTTGCCAGCCGGACGTTCTGGCCACGACGACCAATGGCAAGCGACAGTTGTTCGTCTGGAACGACAACCTCGATCTTGCCCGATTCGTCGTCGATCACAACCTTGGACACTTCGGCCGGTTGCAGGGCGTTCACAAGGAACGTCGCCTGATCCTGATTCCACGGAATGATGTCGATTTTTTCGCCCTGCAGTTCGTTCACCACGGCCTGCACCCGGCTGCCGCGCATACCGACGCAGGCGCCGACCGGGTCGATGGAGTTGTCATAGCTGATCACGGCAATCTTGGCCCGGCTGCCCGGATCGCGCGCCACGGCCTTGATCTCGATGATGCCATCATAAATCTCGGGCACCTCCATCTTGAACAGTTCGGCCATGAACTGCGGATCGGTCCGTGACAGGAAAACCTGCGGCCCACGCGCCTCGCGGCGGACGTCCTTGATATAGCAACGGATACGGTCATTGGGGCGATAGCTTTCGCGTCCGATCTTTTCATTGCGACGCAGAATGGCCTCGCCCCGACCAATATCGACGATGATGTTGCCGTATTCTTCCCGCTTGACCTGACCATTGATGATCGTGCCCTTGCGGTCCTTGAATTCTTCGAACTGGCGATCCCGCTCCGCTTCGCGCACCTTTTGCAGGATCACCTGCTTGGCCGACTGGGCGGCAATCCGGCCCAGTTCCACAGGCGGCACTTCGTCGATGATTTCGTCACCCACAACAGCATCCGGTTTGTGGGCTTGCGCATCCTTGACCGTCATCTGTGCGTGGTGATTTTCCACAGCGTCATCAGGAACAACACTGCGGATGCGGGCAAACGTGGCACGTCCCGTCTTGCGGTCGATGCGAACACGGATATCAAGTTCGGAACCGTAACGCGACTTGGCCGCCCGTGCGAGGCTTTCCTCCATCGCCTGAATGACGAGATCGGGGTCGATCATCTTTTCCCGCGCGACGGCTTCGGCCGTTTGCAGAAGTTCAAGCTGGTTTGCAGAAGTGATCGCCATGACGGCCTCCCGAAAAGGTTAGTGTTTGATTTCGTCTTTGGGTTCGGGGGATGAATCGTCGTCCCCTTCCGTTGTCTCGATTTCGTCGAACTGGGTTTCGTCGATCACGCCCGACGCTTTGCGCTGACGCAGCATTTCGCTGATCAGTTCGTCGGTCAGGATCAGCTTTGCATCCGACAGCCATTCGAATTTCAAACCGATGGTCACCGGCTCGCCACTCTCTTCGATTTCGATAAGGACTTCGTCGCCTTCTACCCCGGCGACCATGCCTTTGAACCGGCGGCGTCCGTCGATCAGTTCGGTCGTCTCGATCCGGGCTTCCCAACCCTTCCACAGTTCAAAATCCTTGAGCCGGGTCAGCGGGCGGTCAATCCCCGGGCTGGACACTTCCAGAACGTAGTTATCCTCGACCGGGTCCTCTACGTCCAACACGGCGGAAACTGCTGTGCTGATGCGCGCACAATCTTCGACGATGATGCCGCCTTCAGGCCGGTCCGCCATGATCTGAAGCGTGCGGGTGTTTCCCCCCATCAGACGGATGCGGACCAGCTCGAACCCCAACCCTTCGATGGCGGGGGTCACGATGTCGGCAAGGCGGCGATCGATGGCGGTTTTTGCGATAAGGTCTGACATGGGCGGTTCCAGAAAACAAAAAACGGGCCGACAGGCCCGCTTGTGACGTTCGGTGTGCCGGGGGTGGAGGCCGGAACGCTGTTGATCTGCATATAGGCGCAATGTCCCACCGCCGCAAGGGCCGTGATCGGCAGTGGCGTTGCCGATCTAAGCCGTCGTCAATCCGTCCATCACACGGACAAGTTCCGCGCTGATCCGGGGTTCGGACAGGGCATGACCCGCCATCCCCACGATCCGCAAATCACAGGCCGCCCAGCCCCGCGACAGCCGCCATGCGGAAATTGGCGGGCAGATCATGTCGTACCGCCCCTGCACGATCACAGTCGGGATATGTTCAATCCGTGAACGTTCCCGTTCGATCCACCCATCACACTCCAGAAAGCCCCGGTTTTGGAAGTAATGGTTTTCCAGCCGCGAAAAGGCCCGGGCATATTCTGCCGGGCTTTCCCCTGTGCTGCCTTCGTTCTGGATCGAGGCGAGCGCGTTTTCCCACGACGCCCAGGCGCGCGCGTACCGCGTTTCTTCGGCCATGTTCCCGCTGAACAACCGGTGATGGTAGGCCTGAATCAGATTGCCGCGTTCGGCCAACGGGATCGGGTCTATGAATTTCGCCCAGAGGTCAGGATAGAACACACCGGCCCCACCCCCGTAAAACCAGTCCAGTTCCGATTGTGTCGACAGAAACACCCCGCGCAACACCAGCCTCGCCACCCGGTCCGGATGGCTGAGCGCATAGATCAACGCCAGAGTGGCCCCCCAACTGCCGCCGAAACACACAAACTTGTCGATGCCAAGCTGTTTGCGGATCACCTCGATATCGGCCACCAGATGCCACGTCGTATTGTCGAGCACCGACGCATGCGGGCGTGACCGGCCACACCCACGCTGATCAAACAGAACAACACGGTAGATTGCCGGGTCGAAGTAGCGTCGCATCGCGGGGCTGCATCCCCCACCCGGGCCACCGTGCAAAACAAGCACGGGTATGCCATCCGGCCGTCCGCACTGTTCCATATAGATGCGGTGCCCATCGCCCATATCGATCACACGCTGATCGAATGGCTCGATCGGCGGGTACAGGTATTCCTGCGCGCTTTTGTGTCCTGACCTTTGGTCCATACACCCTATATAACTTTAAAATCCCGTGACGCCACGCGGCAATCGCAAGGAAATGCCATGACATTGCAGAACACGATCGACCCCTCGGAAGTTGCAAAATTTGAAGCGATGGCTGCCGAATGGTGGAACCCCGAGGGCAAGTTCAAACCCCTGCACCAGATGAACCCCTGTCGGCTTGACTACATCACCTCGCAGATCGCCGCCGAGTTTGACCGTGACCTGAACACGCCCAAACCGTTCACGGGCCTGCGCATTCTTGATATCGGCTGCGGCGGGGGGCTTTTGTCGGAACCGATGGCCCGACTGGGTGCCACGGTAGTCGGCGCAGATGCCGCGCCGCGTAACATCCCTGTGGCGCAGCTTCACGCCGAACAGTCCGGTCTGACCATCGACTACCGTTTCACCACCGCCGAAGCGCTGGCCGAAGCGGGCGAGGCGTTCGACGTCGTTCTGAACATGGAAGTGGTGGAACATGTAGCCGACCCGCTCGCCTATCTTTCGGCGTGCCAGCAGCTTTTGAAACCCGGCGGGTTGATGGTCTGTTCGACCCTGAACCGCAATCCAAAATCCTTCGTCATGGCCATCATCGGTGCAGAGTGGGTGATGCGCTGGCTGCCCAAAGGCACGCATGACTGGAAGAAGTTCATCACACCGGACGAGCTTTACGATCTGATCCGGAACGCTGGCCTTGATCCGGTAGACAGGAAAGGCATGGTTTTCAATCCGATCACCTGGTCTTGGTCCTTGTCCGACAGGGATCTGTCATGCAATTACGTTACGGCAAGTGTCAAAGGACGATAGGTAGCAAACCCTCTGCGGAGCCTTAGCAGACGGGCGTCTAACTCCGCCCGTGTGGTGCCATGTAATCCAGAACCGGGTTGATCGGGATGATCCGGTTCGGGTTGATGGTATCGTGGCTGTAATGGTAATGGCGCACAATATGATCCATGTGAACCGTTTGGGCGATGCCGGGCCATTGGTAAAGTTCGCGCGTGAACGCCCAAAGATTGGGGTAATCGACGATCCGTGCCCGGTTGCACTTGAAGTGCAGGTGATACACCGGATCAAAGCGGATCAATGTGGTGAACAGCCGCCAGTCCGCCTCGGTGATCCGGTTCCCCATGAGGTAGCGGCTGCTTGAAAGCCGCGCCTCGAGCCAGTCCAAACTGTCGAACAGGGGATGAACTGCTGCGTCATAGGCGGCCTGTGTTGTGGCGAACCCGGCCTTGTAGACACCGTTGTTCACGGTGTCGTAAACACGCGCGTTGACCACTTCGATGGCGTCGCGCAGTTCGGCGGGCCAATAATCGTCGGTGTTGCCAGTCAACCCGTCAAACGCCCCGTTGAACATGCGAATGATTTCGGACGATTCGTTGCTTACAATGGTCTGGGTCTGCTTGTCCCACAGGATCGGCACCGTGACGCGGGTTGAAATGGCCGGATCGGCGCGAAGATAGATGTCACGCAGGAACGGCAGGCCGAACTGCGTGTCGCCGGTCGCGCCATCAAAGTCGGTGGAAAAAGTCCAGCCGTCGGTCAGCATGTCGGGGTGCACGACCGAAACGTCGATATGATCCTGCAATCCCTTGAGCGTGCGAAAGATCAATGTGCGGTGCGCCCAGGGACAGGCGTGCGAGACGTAAAGGTGATAGCGCCCGCTTTCGGCAACAAAGCCACCCCTGCCGGAAGGGCCGGGGTGACCGTCCGGCGTCACCCAGTTGCGAAAGCTGGCGGCCTTGCGTTCGAACGTACCGCCCGTCGCCTTGGTGTCATACCAGGCCGCGTACCACTTTCCATCAATCAGCAATCCCATCGCAGGCTCCTGTCTGTGCAGAACCGCACATAGGCCACCGGTGGCCAGCAAACCATCTGCACCAGCGCGCAGATGGCCTGCACCACAGGCGGCAGACTCAGTCAGAGGATGATTTGGCCCACAGGTTGATGTCCTTTTCTTCCGAAATCCGGTCGATCTGCGCCAGTTCGTCGGCGCTGAAGTCCAGATTGCCGATGGCTCCACAGCAATCGACCACCTGCTCGGGCTTGCTTGCGCCGATCAACGCGGTGGTGATCCCGTTGTCCCGCAACACCCAAGCAAGCGCCATCTGCGCCAGCGTCTGGCCGCGGGCCTGCGCCATGGCATCTAACGCCTGCACGGACGCAATCGCCCTTGGCGTGATCGTGGCCGGGTCCAGTGATTTACCCTGCGCGGCGCGACTGCCTTCCGGAATTCCGTTCAGGTATTTCTTGGTCAGGATACCCTGCGCCAGCGGCGTAAAGGCAATCGACCCGATGCCAAGGTCGCGCAGCGTGTCTTTCAGGCCATCGGTTTCGACCCAGCGGTTCAGGATCGAATAGCTGGGCTGGTGAATGACACAGGGCGTGCCCAGGTCTTTCAGAATGGCCGCAGCCTGACGGGTGCGTTCGGAATTATAGCTGGATATCCCGACATACAGCGCGCGGCCCGACCTCACGATATGATCAAGCGCGCCCATCGTTTCTTCCAGCGGGGTATCAGGGTCAAACCGGTGAGAATAGAAGATGTCGACGTAATCAAGGCCCATCCGCTTTAGCGACTGGTCGCATGACGCGATCAGATACTTCCGCGATCCCCATTCACCATAAGGGCCGTTCCACATGTGGTATCCCGCCTTGGACGAAATGATCAGCTCGTCGCGGTGGCCCTTGAAATCCGTTTCCAGAATGTCGCCAAACGCCTCTTCTGCGCTGCCCGCAGGGGGGCCATAATTGTTGGCAAGGTCGAAATGCGTGATCCCATGATCAAAGGCAGTCTGGCAGATTGACCGCTTGGTATCATGGGGCGTGTCGTGGCCGAAATTGTGCCACAACCCCAAGGAAATGGCTGGCAGCTTCAACCCCGTCGCGCCGCAGCGGCGGTAGATCATGCGGTCATAGCGATTTGCGGCAGGGGTATATGTCATGGGTCATTTCCGGTGATGAAATCGTATCTGGCTGAAAGGCGGGTAACACTGACCAGCCCCAAGGGGGCCGGCAGCGATCACAAGGGATAGACGTTCGACAACGCCATTTCGATCCCGTTACCGGTAAGGAAACCGCCTAGACGAAGCGGTTGACCAGATTTTCCAGCCGTTCCTGACGCCCCGACTTTGGTTGCGGCTCAAGCCCTTCGGCGGTGACGCGTGCCGCAGCCGTGGACAGATCCCCTGCAAGCATCCCCTTGGCCGCTGGTGTTTCCCATCCGGCGTAACGATCGCTCCGGGCCTTTTCCATGGCGCCATCCGCCATCATCGCCGCCGCCGCCTTGAGCGCGCGGGCACATGTATCCATACCGCCAACATGCGCCAGAATCAGATCGGCAGGGTCAAGCGACTGGCGACGGATCTTGGCATCGAAGTTGACGCCACCTGTGGTAAACCCACCGGCACGCAGGATCTCGTAGAATGCCAGCGCCTTTTCGGCGTGGTTGTTGGGGAACTGATCCGTGTCCCAACCGGATTGGTAATCGTTCCGGTTCATGTCGATCGAACCGAAGATGCCCAAAGCTGACGCTAGGGCGATTTCATGTTCGAACGAATGTCCGGCAAGGATGGCGTGGCCCTGTTCGATGTTGGTCGCCACTTCCTTTTCCAGCCCGAATTCCTTGAGGAACCCGTAAACCGTGGCCACGTCATAATCGTACTGGTGTTTGCTCGGTTCCTGCGGTTTCGGCTCGATCAGGATCATGCCGTTGAAGCCGATCTTGTGCTTGTAATCAACAACCTGCTGCAGGAACCGCCCGGCATGGGCCCGTTCAGCCTTCAGATCGGTGTTAAGCAGGGTTTCGTATCCTTCGCGACCGCCCCAAAGCACATAGTTCTGCCCGCCAAGCCGCATCGTCGCGTCCATGTTGGCCTTAACAGTCGCGGCGGCATAGGCATAAACATCCGGGTCAGGGTTTGTTGCCGCACCCGACATCCAGCGCCGGTGGCTGAACAGGTTGGCCGTTCCCCACAACAGCTTGGCCTTGTGCGCAACCTGCTTTTCACCAAGGTAATCAACCATGATGTTCAGATTTTTCAGGCTTTCGGCAAATGTTGCGCCTTCGGGCCGCACATCGGCATCGTGAAAGCAATAGAAAGGCTGGCCCAGAATATCGAACATCTCAAAGGCAACATCGGCCTTCAGCTTTGCCAGATCCATCGTGTCGCCGAACCAGGGACGCTCGAATGTCTGCCCGCCAAACGGGTCGCCGCCCGGCCAGGCGAAGGAATGCCAGTAGGCGACGCCGAACCGCAGATGTTCTTCCATCCTTTTGCCAAGGATCACCTCGTCAGGATTGTAGTGACGAAAGGCGAATTCATTCGTGCTTCCCTCGCCCTCATAGGCGATGGTGGGGATTCCCTTGAAAAAGTCGGTCATGGCGGGTTCCTTAGAAGGCTTTGCCTTGGATGGCGGATTGGGCCGCGCGATATCGCGCATGGGCTGCGTCGAACGCGGTGACGAGGGTTTGATCAGGTTCAATCGTACGGGCAATCGGCGGCAGAGTGGCAATCTCGGCACCTGCGCCGGTGGCGGCCATGATGGCGAGCCGGGCAGCACCAAAAGCACCCCCGAAATCCCCCGCCACAGGAAGGTGAAGCGGGCAGTTCAACGCGGTGGCAATAGCCTGCAGCCAATAGTCAGACCGCGACCCGCCGCCCACTGCCAACAGACGTTCTGTCCGGGTTCCGGTGGCGGCCAGCGCATCCCGGCAATCCCGGATGGCGAAGGTCACACCTTCCAGAACGGCGCGGGTTCCGGCGCTGCGGTCAGTGGCATGCTCCAACCCCAGAAATGCCCCCCGGATCGCGGCATCGTTCAGCGGGGTCCGTTCGCCACCAAGGTAAGGCAGGAAAATAGTTCGCCCCGGTGCCTTGAGGGGGCCAAGTTCGCCCGTCAAGGTGGCGGCGTCCGCGCCGACGAGACCGGCATACCAGTTGAGCGAATCCGTGGCCGACAGAACGACGCCCATCTGATGCCAGGTATTGGGCAGGGCATGACAGAAGGTGTGAACGGCTGTGTCCGGATCGGGCTGATACCCGTCATTCGCGGCAAAAAGCACGCCGCTAGTGCCGAGCGAAACAAACGCATCCCCCGCCCGCACGACACCGACGCCAACGCCCGAGGCCGCATTGTCGCCGCCCCCGCCCGCCACAACAACCGAAGTCGGCATTCCCCAACGCGCAGCCAGGCTTGCGCGCATCATGCCTGACGGTTCTGATCCTTCGACAAGGCGGGGCATATGGCTGCGATTAAGACCAGTCGCGCTCAGGCAATCATCCGACCAATCACGCCGCCCGGTATCCAGCCAGCTTGTGCCCGCCGCATCCGACATTTCCGCGACGTGATCGCCTGTCAACCAAAGGCGCAGATAATCCTTCGGAAGCAAAACCTTGGCCACGCGCTGCCAGATTGCGGGTTCGTGCCGCTGAACCCACATCAGCTTGGGCGCTGTAAAGCCGGGGAAAACGATGTTGCCGGTCACGCGCCGGAACAGGGGGTCACCGTCCAATTCGGCCGCTTCTTCAAAGCTGCGGGTATCGTTCCACAGGATGCACGGGCGCAAAACCTCGTCCGCCGCATCAAGAAGGGTGGCCCCATGCATGTGGCCGGAAAGACCGATGGCCTGCACTTTTGCCAGACCATGTACTGAAAGCTGGCCCAAAACCTGTTCCGCCGCAGCGATCCAGTCGGCAGGGGCCTGTTCGCTCCACCCGTCGTGCGGACGGCTTACGGTAAGGGGAGCCGTCGCTTCGGCCAACACGCGTTGTCGGTCGTCAATCAGTATGCCCTTCAGGCCAGACGTCCCAAGGTCAAGTCCGATGAACATCACGCGGCCTTGGCTGGTTTCTTGCCCAGAATGATCATGCCAAGGATGTCTTCGTCGCTCACTTCGTTCACGTTGACGGTGCCGACAAGCTGCCCGTTTTTCATCACCGACGCGCGGTCGCACAGCTTCATCACGTTATGAATGTCATGCTCGATCAGGAAAATGCCCAACCCCTGCGCCTTGAGTTCCTGAATAAGCTCGGACACCATGTTGGTTTCCTGCGGTCCAAGGGCGGCCGTCGGTTCGTCCATGATCAGGATCTTCGCATTGAAATACACCGCACGCGCGATGGCGACCGACTGGCGTTGCCCGCCTGACAAGGCGCTGACCGGCACGTTGAACTTGCGGAAGTTGGGGTTGAGACGCGCCAGAATCTTGCGGGTTTCCGCCTCCATCTTGCTGTCGTCCACGAACCCCATCGCGTTGACCAGTTCGCGCCCCAGAAACAGGTTGGAGGCCGCGTTCAGATTGTCGGCAAGTGCCAGCGTCTGATAGATCGTTTCAATGTTCTGGGCGCGCGCATCGCGCGGATTGCTGATTTCAACCTTTTCGCCGTTGATCAGAACTTCACCGGCGTCGGCCTGATACGCACCCGACAGGCATTTGATCAGCGTCGATTTCCCTGCACCGTTGTGGCCCAGCAGGCCCACCACTTCGCCGGGATAAAGATTGATGGTCACATGATCGACGGCCTTGATCCCGCCGAACGAGATCGAGATGTCGCGCATCTCGACCAAAGGGGTTCCTGTGTTTGCCATGGTCGCCCCTTACTTGATTTTTTTGCGGTAGAGGATGTCAAGATACACGGCCAGAACAAGCGCCGTACCCACAACGATCTTCTGATAAGACCCGTCGCCGAACCCGATCAGAACCATGCCCGATTGCAGGCTCAGAATCACAAGCGCGCCAAGAATGGCGCCGTAGATGGTTCCGGAACCCCCGGCGAGCGATGTGCCGCCGATGACGGCCGCCGCGATGACGTACAGTTCGTCAAGTTCGCCCATCGCGTTGGTGGCCGAGTTTTGCCGCGCCGATGTGATAACCGCCGCGAGCCCCGCCAGCGACCCCATGAGCGCAAACACCTTGAGCGTCACCCAACGGGTGTTGATCCCGGCCAGAAGTGCCGCCTCGGGGTTGCCGCCAATCGCAAAGACATAACGGCCAAACCGCGTGCGGTTCATCAGGATGGTCATCAGAATGCCGACGGCGATCAGGATCAGAACCGGGATGGCAAAGCCGTGGCTGATGAAGGTACCTTCGGGCAGGTCCTGTCCTGTCGCCTTGGCATAGTTCGCAACGATCCCTTTCGCCCAGGGATAGGCGTTGACCAGAAGCACCGAGCTGATGATGACCCCACAGCCGATAACCGCCATGACCGTTTCTGCCCACATGGGGCGCAGCGCGAAATCATGTTTGCGGCGCTGGGAACGGCCGTTCTGCAACAGCCAAAGCAACCCAAGGCAGGCAAGACCGCCAACGATCCAGCTTCCCACCGCGCCGACGGTGCCATACGGGCCGCCGCCAAGCAGGGCAAAGGTTTCGTCAAGCGGGGCGATGGTCCGGCCGCTTGCCGACAAGAACGCCATGCCCCGCCAGATCAGCAGGCCGCCCAGTGTGACGATAAAGGATGGGATGCCGCGATAGGCAATCAACCAGCCGTGGAAAATTCCGATCAACGCGCCCAAGACCAGCCCGACAATGGCGGTGATGACCCAGATGGCAGGGTGCCCAAGGCCAAGGTACCCGGGCAAGACTTCGGCCTGCAACAGACCCATCGCCATGCCGGTGACGCCAATAATCGAACCGACTGAAAGGTCGATGTTGCGGGTAATGATGACCAGCACCATCCCCGTGGCCATGATGCCGATGTAGGATGTCTGGACCGACAGGTTCCAAAGGTTGCGTGGGGTCAGGAAATTCCCGAGGCTCAGATCAAAGGACCCGCCAGACAGAACACTGGCGACGGCGGGGTAAATGTGAAACCCCACCCAGATCAAAAGCAGCGCGCCCGCCATGCCCAGAAGTCGCGTGTCAATTTCAGTAGCGCGCAGGAATCGACCGACGGGGCCAACATAGGCGTCTCCGCTTGTCGGGACGGCCGGCGCTTTGGGAGTGCTCGTTTCGGTCATTTCGTCATCCAGCGCTGCTTGGGTGAAGTGGCATGTGACACCGGGCCAATGGCCTGATCGTCAGCCAGAAAAGGCATCTGCCGCAATCGCCAGAACTGCCTTCACAATTCAATATGCTTCGACGCGGACCAGATGGCCCGCGCCGAAACCTTCAACCAGTTACTGGCAGGCAGCGACGCCTTCCATGGCACCTTCGCAAGCCGCTTCTTTGGTGATGTGGCCGGCTTCGATCACGACATTCAGGTTGTCTTTCGTGATCGGGGTCGGGTCGAGCAGGATAGCGTTCATTTCAACGCCATTTGCACCGCCCGAGAACTTGGTTGCGCCAGCAACCGAGTCGAGCGCAGCACCACCGGCCAGAGCCGACGCGATTTCACCAGCAGCCTTGCCCAGTGCACGGGCGTCTTTCCAGACCGAAACAGTCTGGCTGCCACGCGCAACGCGGTTCAGAGCGGCAAGGTCACCGTCCTGGCCACCGACCGGAACGTTCAGGCCCTGCGCAGCAAGTGCTGCGATCACGCCACCAGCCATACCGTCGTTTTCTGCCAGAACGGCATCAACGGCGTTGTCGTTGGCGGTCAGGATCTGCTCCATGTTTTTCTGAGCATTTTCCGGCTTCCAGCCGTCAGAGAACGCTTCGCCGACGATCTTGATCTTGCCGTCGGTCACGGACTGACCGATCACGGACATCATGCCTTCCAGCAGGAATGCAGCGTTCGGATCGCCGGGATCGCCCTTGATGATGGCATAGTTGCCTTCGGGTTTTGCAGCCATCACATTTTCGGCGATGATGCGGCCCACGCCGACGTTGTCGAATGTCAGATAGAAGGTGCGTGCATCTTCGATCAGGCGGTCATAACCAACGACCGGGATGCCTTCGGCAGCGGCGGCTTCGATTGCCGGCCCGATGGCGTCTTTGTCCCACGCGTTGATGATCAGCGCGTTTGCACCTTGTGCAATCAGGGCTTCGATATCGGTCAACTGCTTGGCAGACGACGATTCGGCGTCAGCCGAAATGTATTCGTCGCCAGCTGCTTCGATCGCTGCTTTCATCGCAGCTTCGTCAATCTTCCAGCGCTCTTCCTGAAAGCTTGCCCATGAAACACCGATTTTCTTGCCTTCGGCCAAAGCCGCGGTCGAGAAGCCGGCAGCAGCGATGACTGCCAGCAAAATTGCGTTACGCATTTTTATCCTCCCATGGATGCGGCCAATGCATGGCCGGCCCGACAGATTCGCCGGTACGCGGGGAAAATGGCGTGAATAAATTCAGTTGTCAAAATAAAATTGATGCGAAAAACTGAAGTTGCCTGTGTTATGGTCAGTTTCACGCTGCAACGCAGAAAAAACATGTACGAAACGGCGCAATCTGCCGCCATTTTGTTCGAGGGCCAAAGAAATCATGCCGCCAACGCGAAAGTCTGGCAATGAACAGATCAAAACTGGCTGCGGCCCGCTGATCCCACCACTGGCCGAATCGCTGCGCCCGTTGCGGCAGCAGGTGTTCGAACGTGTTCGTGCGGCGGGGCTCATTCCCCGCGTGCAGGTGGCAAAGGAACTTGGGGTCAGCCCAGCCTCGGTCACCACGCTCACGCAGGAACTGATCGAAGCCGGATTGATAGAAGAGGTCGCAACGTCGCGCGATGGTGATCAGGGGCGCGGCCGGCCTGCGGTGGCGCTTGGCGTCCGTGCCGATGCGCATCGGGTGTGCGGTTTAAAGGTGTCGGATCAGAACCTGTCCGCTGTGATCACGGATTTTGCCGGCAATCATCTGGCCAACCATTCGGTCGACCGCAGGCCCGCCGCTGAAAGCCCGGATGACGTCGTCAATCTGATCGAGGCGTTGATTGATGCGGTCACGCAAAAGGCGAACATGGCCCGCAGTGACCTGTCTGCTGTCGGGATCGCCATCCCTGGCTATATCGAAAGTGCGGCAGGCCGGGTGATCTGGTCGTCCGTGCTGTCTGAACGCAATGTCCCGCTGGCGGCGCTCGCGTCGGCCCGGATCGGGCTTCCCGTCTATATCGACAACGACGCCAATCTTTGCGCCATGGCCGAACTTTGGTTCGGCGCTGGCCGGGGACGGTCTGATTTTGCGGTCGTTACCATCGAACACGGGCTGGGCATGGGGTTGGTCCTGAACCACCGTCTGTATCGCGGCGCACGGGGCTTGGGCATGGAGCTTGGACATACCAAGGCGCAGTTGGACGGTGCGCTTTGCCGATGTGGACAGCGCGGCTGTCTGGAGGCTTATGTCGCCGATTACGCCTTGGCGCGCGAGGCGACGGTTGCGCTTAACCTGACGCACCGTGACGGGCAGTCGATGAAGGTTCTGCTGGAAAGTCTGTATGACCACGCAAAGGCAGGCAATGCTGCCGCCCGGTCGATCTTTCGGCGCGCAGGGCGGTATCTGGCGGTCGGTCTGTCCAACGTTGTGAACCTGTTCGATCCCGCCCTTATCATCCTGTCGGGTGAACGGATGCGCTTTGACTACCTTTATGCCAACGAAACGCTGGCCGAGATGGAAAACATGGCCATCGCCACTGGCCGCCCCTTGCCCAAGATCGAAATTCACGCCTGGGGCGATCTGCTGTGGGCACACGGCGCGGCAGCGCTCGCGCTCAGCGAAGTGAGCGAGGGGCTGCTGTCATCGGCGCGTGATATCGCGGCGCAGTGAACAGACGGCGGAACACCGCCGCTGCGCTGATCCCGGAACCATTCTCCGTCTTGTGCGTTGCCGGTTGCGCCCGGTGCTGCAATAGTCGCGAGGTGAATCGGGGGACGTGATGTGGCGCTGAAAACGGTCTTGAAAACGGCGGTTGCGACAGCTTTTTGCGCGATCACCGCATTGCCGGGACAGGCTTTCGATGCTGTCGATTTCCGCGTTACAGGTGCCCCCGCGGCGTTGGAACGCACCTTGCGCGAATCGTCCGCCTTGCTTGGGGCCGTGCGGGAAGAAACCACCGAGCCACAAGATTTGTTTTCGGCAGCACTTGCGGAATACGGGCGTCTCGTGGGTGCTCTTTACTCCGAAGGATACTATTCGCCCGTCGTCAACGTCCTGATCGACGGGCGCGAGGCAGCTGGCATACCGCCCGTTGATGCGCCGACCAAGATCGGTGCGATACAGGTGCTCGTCCAACCCGGCCCGGCCTTCCAGTTCGGTCAGGCCCGCGTGGCACCGCTGACGCCGGACACGACGCTGCCACCCGGTTTCGCCGTTGGAGAGCCCGCCCGAAGTGGTCTTGTACAGGACGCTGTCGCCGCAGGGATCAAGGGTTGGCGCGATGCCGGGCATGCCAAAGCCGCGACCGCCGACGAATCCATCGTGGCCGACCACGCAACGAACAGGCTGGCGGCAAATATCACCTTGAACCCCGGCCCACGTCTGCGTTTTGGCGATCTGCGCATCGAAGGCGCGGAACGCATGCGCGAAAGCCGTATCCGCGCGATAGCAGGCCTGCCGGTCGGGCGTGTCTTCGACCCTGATGACCTGGAGCGAAGTGCCGAACGTCTTCGTCGCACCGGCGTCTTCAAATCCATCAGCCTGACCGAGGATGAAACCATCACCGACCCCGATCTTCTGGGCATCACCGCCACGCTGGTCGAGGAAAAACGGCGGCGTTACAGTTTTGGCGCGGAATTGGCCAGCCTTGACGGTGTGACGCTGTCGGGCGAATGGATTCACCGCAACCTTTTCGGTGGCGCGGAACGCCTTACTGTCGATGGCGAGGTGACCAATATCGGCGCGCAGCAAAGCGGAGTTGATTACGTCCTTGGTGTAACACTGGACCGCCCTGCGACCTTTCGCGCCGACACAACGC
The DNA here is from genome assembly GCA_031425195.1 of Gemmobacter sp. Lineage (GTDB taxonomy): Bacteria > Pseudomonadota > Alphaproteobacteria > Rhodobacterales > Rhodobacteraceae > JANPIX01. Next base: position 39,441 of record JANPIX010000010.1, read on the forward strand.
TAAGTTTCAACATCGACGCTGAAAGCCTGGATGAGGAAGATTACACAACAACGCTTGGCCGCATCGGCGCAACACTGTCGCGTGATTTTACGGATACCCTGACGGGTCGCATCGGGCTGGAATACACCAACGGCAGTTTTACCGATGAAACTGGCACTTTCAACTTTCAACAGGTCTCGCTGCCCATCGGTCTGACGCTGGACCGCAGGGACGATCCGCTCAACGCCGCAAAAGGCTATTATATCGATGCAGAACTGATGCCATTTCAGGGGCTTGGCGACAGCGCCTCTGGCACTCGGGTCAAACTGGACGCCCGTGCCTATCGCGGCTTTGGCACCACACGCAAAGTGGTAATCGCGGGAAGGGTACAAGCGGGCGCGATATTTGGGGCCGACATTGCCACGACCCCGCGTGACTATCTGTTCTATTCCGGTGGCGGCGGCACGGTGCGGGGACAGCCCTATCAATCGCTTGGCGTTGCTGTCGTGGAAGAAGGCGGCGAATTGGTGGAAACCGGCGGTACCGCCTTTGTCGGCGGGTCGGTTGAACTGCGCGCCATGGTCACAGACACAATCGGGGTCGTGGGGTTTGTGGACGTGGGTCAGGTAAGCGCGCTTGATTTCAACGGGTCTGACGGGTTTCACGCGGGCGCGGGCATCGGGGTGCGCTATGCAACCGGGTTTGGGCCGATCCGGCTTGATGTGGCCACCCCGGTTGCGGGCGACACGGGCGATGGCGTGCAGATTTACGTCGGCATCGGGCAGTCATTCTGATGCGGTGGATCGTTGTTCCTCTGTATCTGCTTCCCGCTGTTGCTCTGGCCCAAACAGATGACCGCAGTTTTCTGACGGCCTTTCTGGAAGAACGCCTGTCAGACGCAGGCCGAACCGTAACGGTCACCGGGTTTGCAGGTGCGCTGTCATCGCGCGCGACGATACAGGAACTGACGATTGCCGACGCGCAGGGCATCTGGATCACCCTGCGCGGGGTGACACTTGACTGGACGCGTTCGGCGCTGCTGTCCGGGAACCTTTCCGTCAACACACTGACGGCCGACGAAATCATTCTCGACCGCCCGCCGGTGACGGACGATGGCCTTCCATCGCCAGAGGCGCGAGGGTTTGCCCTGCCCGAACTGCCGGTATCGATCAACATCGGGACCATCGGCGCGGACCGCATTGTCGTGGGCGAGGCGGTGTTCGGCACTGCCATCGAAGGGCGGCTTGACGCGTCAATGTCGCTTGCCGGGGGCGAGGGCACGGCGCGGGTTCTTCTTGAACGAACGGATGACGGCCCCGATGGCCAGATCAGCCTGGACGCAAGCTATGCCAACGCCACGCAGGCGCTTTCCGTCAACCTGAACGCGGTCGAGGCACAGGGTGGTATCGCGGGCCGCCTGTTGGGGATTCCGGGCGATCCGTCGCTTGATCTTTCCATCGTGGGCGACGGCACCTTGGCCGATTTTGACGCCGAAATCGGCCTCGCGTCAGATGGGGCTGACCGACTGAACGGGCAAGTACGCCTTTCGCAGTCAGATGCCGGCGCGCAAGCGTTTGTCGCCGATCTGCGCGGCGACATCGCACCCCTGTTTCTGCCTCAGTATGCCGAATTCTTCGGCCCCGAAGTCACCCTGCAAACGCAGGGCACGACACGCGTCGGTGGCGGGCTTGATCTGCGCGCCCTGAAGATTTCCACCCAGTCGCTGCAACTCGACGGGTCGGTTGTGACGGATGCGGGCGGTCTGCCCGAAAAGTTCAGCCTGATCGGGTCCCTTGCTGCACCGGACGGGTCACCGGTGCTCCTTCCTGTGGCGAACCAGCCTGATACACGCGTCGATAGCGCGAACCTTGCCCTGACCTATGATCGATCGGTCGACAATGGCTGGTCGCTCGACGCGCAGATTGCCGGGTTTGAAAGTGCCAGCCTGTCGATGGCCGCCACGACACTTGAAGGGTCGGGTCGTATTACGCGGGCCCAAGGCGACGTCGGACCGGTCGTTGGCGGCAATGTTCGCTTCGCGGCCACGTCTGTTGTTCCCGCGGATCCCGCGCTTGGCCAGGCGCTGGGCGATGCGATCAACGGCAATGCAACGTTCTTCTGGGAACAGGGCAATCCGCTCCGCCTGCCGCGATTGGCGGTTACGGGGGATGATTATGGCATCGAGGCCAAGGGCGTGATCGGTGGCTTTATTCAGGGATTCCCCCTGTCGGGAAGTGCGACGCTGCGGGCCGATGATTTGTCCCGCTTTGCGACGCTGGCCGACCGGCCGCTTGCTGGCCGCGCCACAGGCGATATTCGCGGCGGGGGGACAATTCTTGCCGGAAGTTTTGACATGCAGGCCGCCCTTCTGACCCAGAACCTCGCCGTCGGCATCGCCGAAGCGGATAATCTTCTGAAAGGCGCATCGACCATCAATCTGTCTGTCATGCGTGATGAAACGGGCACTCTTTTGCGGGAACTCACAGTCAAGGCCGCCACACTTTCGATGAAAGCACAGGGCCGCTTGGCAACAGCGGGCAATGACCTGACGGCGGACGTCGATTTCGCCGATCTTTCCGCGCTGGGCGGGCGGTATCAGGGCAGTCTGAAGGGTCAGGCGGCCCTGACCGGCACTTTTGAACAGGCCAACATCACCCTGAATGCCGATGGAAACGGGCTTGCCATAGGGCAGCCGCGCGTTGACGCCCTGCTGCAAGGGCCGTCACGGCTGACAATTGATGCTGTTGCGACCCAGGGGCAGATTGACCTGCGCGATTTTCGAATCACGGCGGCGACGATGGAGGCCACCGCACAGGGCCAACTGTCAGCCAGCAACAGCGACGTCGAAGCCAAGCTCGCGGTAACTGATCTTGCCGCCCTTGGCGGGGGTTTTGGCGGATCGATCACAACTTCGGCTATGTTCCAGGGCGGGATGGCGAACGGTCGGCTGCAAATGGACGGGAATGGCAACAACCTGTCTCTTGGCATTCCGCAGATTGACCGTTTGCTGCAGGGTGCAACAGACATTGCGGCCAATCTGGTCGTTCGCGACGGGATTGCGCGGGTTGAGGATGCACGCCTGACGAACCCGCAACTTCGGGCATCAGCCTCGGGCACGGCAGAACTGCTCGCCATTGACGCGCGGCTCGGCAATCTTGCGGTGGTGCTTCCCGATTTCCCCGGGCCGGTCACGGTGTCGGGTACAGCCGCAGCGACGGGCGCGGATTATCAGGTAAACCTCACGGGAACCGGCCCGGGCCAGATTGCGGCGCGTGTCGCCGGCACGGTCGCCACGAATTTCCAGACTGCCAATCTGACCATCGGTGGTTCGGCGCAGGCGGGGCTTGCCGACGTGTTTCTGCGACCGCGCAGCATCAATGGCCCTGTTCGGTTTGATCTTCGCCTGCAAGGACCTTTGGCCTTGTCGGCGCTGTCGGGGCGCGCTTCGCTGGCTGGGGGCCGGTTTTCCGACCCGGGCCTGCCGTTCTCGCTTCAGGATGTGACTGCCACAGCCGATCTGTCGGGCGGCAGGGCGCAGACGACGTTCAGCACGGCCCTGACAACGGGGGGCAGGGTCGAAGGCGGCGGATCGGTCGGACTGTCGGCCCCCTATCCTACCAACCTGACAGCGACATTGACTCAGGTCATTGCGCGTGATCCGCGGCTTTATGAGACGCGGATGAACGGTGACGTGGCAATCAACGGCGGCCTTACCGCCGGTGCCATTATCAGCGGCAACCTCACGCTGAATGAAACCGAACTGCGCGTGCCGTCAACCGGTCTTGGCGCGAACGGATTGCTGCCCACGCTGCAACACACAGCCGAACCACCCGATGTCCGGGAAACCCGCGTGCGCGCCGGGCTGATCCAAGGCGGGGGTACTGGCGCGGGGCGCACCGCCGCCCAACCCTTTGGCCTTGATCTGCTGATTTCTGCCCCTGCGCGTGTTTTCGTTCGCGGACGGGGGCTTGATGCAGAATTGGGTGGGGAATTGCGACTGGGCGGTACCACTGCAAATGTGCAGCCCATTGGCGGCTTTGATCTCATCCGGGGCAGACTGGACATTCTTGGCAAGAGGCTTGTCCTGTCGCAGGCCCGGTTGCAACTTGAAGGCAATTTCGATCCGCGCCTTGACGTGCTTGCATCCACCGAAAGCGACGGCATCACAAGTTCGGTCCAGATTTCCGGTCTGGCGAGCGCGCCTGACGTCAGCTTTGTTTCATCCCCCGAACTGCCCGAGGAGGAGGTTCTGTCGCGCCTTTTGTTTGGACGCGGCCTGACGCAGCTTTCACCGCTTCAGGCGGTCCAGCTTGCAGGTGCCGTGGCCACCCTTGCCGGCCGCGGGGGCATCGGGATCATTGGTCGCTTGCGGCAGGGTATCGGGCTTGATGATCTGGACTTCGAATCGTCCGAAGAAGGTGGCACCAGTGTCACCGTCGGGAAATACCTGTCGCGAAACCTGTATACCGAAGTGATCGTGGGCGATGACGGGAAAAGCGAAATACAGTTGAATCTTGATGTGACCGATAGTGTCACAGTGCGCGGCAGGGTTGGTGACGACGGCAACACGGGCCTGGGTGTGTTCCTCGAAAAAGACTACTGAATCTTGCGCCGGGCTGCCCGCTCCGCGTCAACGGCGGCCCCCAGCAGCACCGCATAGGCGCTGAAGTAGAACCACATCATCAATGCGGCCACGGCCCCGATCGAACCGTATACCTTGTTGTAACTGGTAAAGTTGGTCAGATAGATCGCAAACCCGCGCGAGGCCAGCAGCCATAAAAACAAGGCAACGATCAGCCCCGGCGTAAAGAACGAAATCGGCTCGGGCGTTGTCCGGTTCGGCCCAAACCGATAGGCGGTGGCCAGCCCCACAATGGCCAGAACCAACCCCAGCAAAATGTTCGCCGCTTGCAGGGCAATGGCTGCAAACGCACCCAGTGGGACATGGGCAAGCGCCACAGGTACGATAACGGCAAGCAAAAGTGCAAGGATGGTGATCCCAACCAGCGCCATCGTCAAAAGCATCGACAATACTTCATGCAGAAAGCCGCCTCGATCCGGCAGGTGATGAACCGCATTCAGCCCGCTTACCAGCGCCGAGGTGCCCGCTCGCGCCGACCACAAGGCCAGCAACGTGGATATCAGGGTGGTCCAGCCAAGCCCTGGGGTGCTTGCATCCACAAGGGCCTGAACCTGATCCGCAAACAGCGTGAACGCCTCAGGCGGCAGCACGTCTTTCAAGGGGTCGATCTGTTGGCGCACAAAACCGGGATCGGACGCTACGCCCCAGATCGCAATGATCACCGCCGCGCCGGGGAACAAAGCCAGAAAGCCAAAGAACGCGACACTGGCCGCAGCCATGCTCAATTTGGCCGTTTGAATACGAAGCATATACCGGGAGTAAAGCGACACGCAGTTTCCGTTCGTTGGCAAAGATCAGATTGTCTGCTGGCCTAACCCCAAGAAACAGAAAAGGGTCCGCAAAAGCGGACCCAATTCATACTGTCGACGATTGCCCGAAGGCAAACGTATCAGTGGCTGCCCGACTGGCCAACCAGAACGGCAACAACGCCGAGGCCCAGCAGCGGGAGCAGGATGCCGCCCGACGAGCCAGCAGCTTCTGCAACAACCGGAACCGGCTCTTCCATAACAACAACTGGGCCGCCAGCGGTGGCGACAGTGACCGATGCGAGCAGTGCAGCAGCGGTAATAGCGACGATCTTTTTCATTTTACTCTCCGTGACTTGAATTGATGGATTAACGTTCGGATACCATACAGGAACGCTCTATGGAAGCCCTAAGTTCCCAGCGTTGTCAATGACGCGAGATAGAACCAACGGACCCCATTCGATATTCAGTAACTGATTGGATTTGCGAAGCAAAGTGCCATTTTCAAACCAGTACTCGTTCGTGAAACTGCCTGAATCTCCGGTGCACGCTTCTGCAACATGACGGGTCGTGTGTTGCCTCTCAACCACAGTAATCGTGGCAGGGCCCAGATTGGCCAGTGTGCAAGTGAAATCACGACGCTGAGTCTGATCCGCACCATCCAGATAATAGTAAACCCGCTGCACTGTTCCGCTCCCGCTCGCCACCTGCGATATGGAAGGGACGACAGACTGCATGAGATCAGGTCCGAAACCGCGCGTTGCAACAACTATGCCCTGACGCAACGAAATGGTCTTGTCGTCAGCCGAGGCCCAGGTTTCGACATCACCGTTCACAGCGTTGGGCACAACAAATGTGAACGTGCCCCGGTTTGGTAATTCGGCCATGATCATCGGTGTCTTGAACTGTGCAAGACGGGCCCGCGTTGTTGGCGGGCCAGCGGCGGCTGGCTTGTCTTTCTTGCCAACGACCGCCTTGACGATTGTTCCCGTCAGCCGCGCCCCGGCCGTGGCGTCGCGGTCATTTCCGCATCCGGCAAGGGCCAGCGTGATCGCGGCGAAAACCGCAAGCGTTTTTGGCGCGATCATTTCCAGAACCTTCCCCACTGCTCATCAAGGCCCGATGCCTGGTAGTCGCGCAGCGAATCATAAAGGCGTCCATCAACTTCCAGTCGCTGACCACCATCGCGGCCAAATGGCCGAATTACCGTAACGGTTTTCTTGCGGGTCGCCTCGCCCGTACCCCAGGCGAACGGAATCTCAAGCTTGATCCCTTTGTCGAACGACCCCGATCCGAAGTCTTCCGCAGACACGTTGGTCTTGGACGCAAACGCCCCGACGCGCCAACCGTTCGAAAATTCGCGCTGTAATGTCAGCGTCGCGCCAACATCACCAGCCAGGTATCGCCCGACGTCCACTTGCGCATGGATACCGTTGGCAAAGGCGTAATAAGCCGACAGATGCCCTGTCGCGACGCGGTAATCGTATTCCGAAAACCCTAGCCCACCGTTCGTGTCGCGCTGCGCCACATAATTGACCTCGGCCCCAAGCGCCCAGCGCCGATCAACCGGTTTCCAAAGCACTTCGGCAGAAACACCGCCAAACATGCGTTCCAGATAGCCGACCGAAACACGGCCATAAAGATCGCCCCCCAGATGGCCGAACTGCGCAAAACTGAGCGATTCAAGCGCAGGGTCCGCTTTGGCGTCGTAAATGTCGCCGTCCGACCGTACGGGCTGCAGCTTGGCGTCGATGGGCGGTGGCGGATCATCCAGATTGCCGACAACCTTCTTGGTCACAGACCCCTGCAGCACCATCCCCGGCCTGATTTCATACCGTGCTGCCAGACGCAGACCCACGTCAATCTTGAAAGGCGCGCGCTGGTCAAACAGACGAACACGGTTGTAGGGCGTGAGAGCCCAGGTAAAGCGCGGGTAAAGTTCGGGATCGTAGGCAAGGCCCGCCATCGGGCGGCCGGGATTGGTGATCGTGACGCGTTCGCGCATTTTCGCTGCGGCATCGGGGGCAAATTCCAAGCGTTCCAGATCAGACCGGCGAATGCTGACCTTCGACGCCGCAGCCCCGTTCACCAGCGGTATGATCTCGAACACTTCCACTGACGCCGGCAAAACCTGGCTCATGGCGCGGGCGACCCGCCCAATGGCCTGCGCCTCGGCGTCATAGCGGGTGTTGCGGATGCGCACCTGCACGGTTGAACCGGTATAGCCAATCGCCTCGACGATCACACCATCCTTGGCCAGGAACTTGTTGATGCTGGTGATCAGAACCGGGCCAACGCCCTCCTGCGTGACCCATTCGGGTGACCACGCATCAGGATCGGACGCCCGGCTTGGGCGCGGCTCGACCGCGTTTGGCGCGGGGCCGGACACGCTGCCCATCGACCGTTGTTTGGGGTTCATGAACAGGTGGGCCGCAAAGCCGATTTCCTGCCCGTACATGTAATAGGCCCCAAGACGAAGCGTATCGTATGCCTGATATTCGACGCCAAAGTTAAACGGGCTGCTGCGATCAAAGGTCGAACGCTGATCGGATTCGATATCATAATTGTCAGACGAATATTCGGCCTTCAGCGTCCAGCGGTCATCGACCTTGTATTCGATACCGGCAAATGGTGCGGCGTCACCCTTGAACCATGTGCCAAAGTTGAAGTTACCGCCCTTGCCGATGTCGATCTTTGGTCGGTCGCCAAACGGCGCGCCAATGGCACCATAACTGCCCAGCCGCCCCCAACCCAACCCGGCCGTCACCTTGACCTGTGGTGTCAGATTTTTGGTCGCAGCAATGTATTCACCCGAAAGAATGCCGGTGCCGACGAAATCCTGAAAGCCAACGGTCACGGCGGGCATATAGGTGCCTTCCTTGAACACCTGATAGCGCAAGTCGAAACTGCGGTCGTAATAGGTGTCAAAGATCGATGGCACGACATCGTCAAACTTGCGGATACCCAGAAACCGGAAACTGGCCGAAATACGCGGCGACACCTGGAATGTCAGTGTCGTGCGACCAATCGGGCCGAAATGCGCGGTAGATATGTTCAGCATCCCATCCGGCTGCGACTCGCCCGAAGGCATGTCGATCCCGCCCGATGCTCCATAGAAATTGAGGGTCGCCCGGTTTTCCGCCAACGCTCCATGACCCCCCAGCCCGACAAGGGCCGTGGTCAGCGCCATCAGGGCGCGGCGGGGCAGGGCAATCAGGGTCATATCGGCCTCATTTTTACTGCCTTGCACATTAGGCGAAGCGGTCTGTCGCAACAATCGGTTTTCTTGGCCGCAAACCACGCATCGGCACGTCAAGGCACATTGGCAACGGCAGGTGGCTGATACCCCTCGACCCACCGCTTCACCACGTCGCGTGCGGCCTCGGTATCACCAACGGCTACGGCAGAGCGGAGCGCGCGCAGGGCGCTGGCCATTTCCAATTCCGACAGGCTGCCTTCGCGCGCCCGCAGAATTTTCTGGTGCGGCGTCGTCAGCAACCCTTCGCCGATCAACAATTCTTCGTGCAGCTTTTCGCCCGGACGCAGGCCGGTCACCACAATCTCAATATCGCCATCGGGGTTGCCCGCATCCCTGACGGAAAACCCCGCCGCGTGAATCATCTGCACCGCCAGATCACGGATCCTGACAGGTTGCCCCATGTCGAGCACGAACACATCACCACCACGCGAATTGCCGACGTCAGCAAAGGATCCGGCCAGCAGGACAAGTTTGGCCGCCTCGGCAATTGTCATGAAAAAGCGCGTGACATCCTCGTGGGTCAGGGTGACCGGCCCGCCGCGCCCGATTTGTTCCTTGAACAGCGGGATGACCGACCCTGACGATCCCAGCACATTGCCAAAGCGCACCATCGAAAACACTGTGCCCTGTGACCGCTTTGCCAGATCCTGAAGCACAAGTTCGGCCAGGCGCTTTGATGCACCCATCACATTTGTTGGCCGAACCGCCTTGTCTGTTGAAATCAGGATGAACCGTTCGACCCCGCCTTCATGCGCCGCATCCGCCAGCGTCCGCGTGCCAAGCACGTTGTTGGCAAGTCCGGCAAGCGGGTTGATCTCCACAAGCGGAACATGCTTGTACGCCGCCGCATGGAACACAACGTCCACGGCAAAATCAGCCAGCACCGCCCGGCACAGGCGGGAATCTGTAACCGACCCCAGTACAGCCGCAATTTCCACCCCGGTGCCTTCGGCCAATTCGCGCATTTCCCGGTCGATGTTGTAAAGCGCGATCTCGCTGACCTCGAACAGAACGATGCGTTTTGGCTGATTGGTCAGCAATTGGCGGCACAACTCCGAACCGACCGACCCTCCGGCCCCGGATACAAGAACGGAACGCCCCAAATAGGCCTCGGTCCCCTGTGGCAGGCTGTCGCCATGCTGCTGACGGTTCAGAAAATGGCCCGGTGACACGGGGCCAAGGCGGTCAATCAGCTTTTCTTCGCCCACCAACTGCGAGAAGGACGGAAGTGTATGAACCTCCAGCCCCATCTGTCGCAGCTGTCGTGTCAACTGGCCCAGCTTGGGCGCGGGCACGGACGGCATGGCAAGCACGATCCGGTCAACACCTCGTTCACGCACGAATTTGGGAAGTTTTTCAGGGGCAATTACCCGCAGGCCTGCGACTGTCACGGCTTGCAGCGCCGGGTTGTCATCGACGAACCCCACAGGGACCAGTGACTTGTGGGTGCGCAGGGCGGCGGCCAACTGGGTGCCGGTATTGCCCGCACCATAGATGAGGACACGGCGTTTCACCTCGCCCTGCCGCAAGATCCAGGTCAGAATTTCCAGCATCGCAAGCCGCGCTGCGACAGACACGACAAACAGGATCAGCCCGTAAAGCACTGTGCCGAACACCGGCATACCAAACCCGGTTGCGGCGTTGATCCCAGCCAGCGCAAGCATCATTACAAATGAATATCCGCCGGTCTTGATGACAGCGGTGCTTTCATAGGCATTCAACTTGATGCGCGGGATGCCAAAGGCGACGGCCGCCACCCCGGCAAAAACGCCCAGAATGGGCACACAAAACCAGAAAACCGGAACGGACCAAAGCGGGTGCCAGGGTCCGTAGATCAGAACAAAGCTGAGCAGCAGCGACACGGGCGCCAGCAGCATGTCCACCAACATCAGGACCAGACGCTTTTGGGGCCGCGACAATCGTTCAACACTGTTGAACAGTTTGCGTTTCAGACTTTGCATTCCCACCTCGTGGCGGCCCGGTTTCATGGGCGCATTTCCCGTCATTCTATACGCTTGTCACGAAATTTGCCGTAAAAAAAGCGGTTGATCGCAGGGGCCTGTCGCAGCATCCCAGCAATTCTGAAACATTTGCGCCACAGTCAGCGGCGCATCGGCAACATCCGGCCCAACATGCGCCCGATGGTCTGACCCAGCAGCGCAAGATCAAGACACACCGTCTGATGGCGCTGATAGATCAGATCAAGCCGCGCTTTCACGGGCACACACCGGCGGGAATAAACCGCGTCAGTTTCGCCCGCACTTCTGCACTGGGCCAAAAGCCGTTCTTCATGCGTGTGAAAATGAAGCGTGGCCATCCCAGTGATACCGGGCCTGCTTTGCAGGACTTGCGCGTAAAGCGCAGGAAAACGTTCAACATACTGCCGAAGCGGCGGGCGCGGGCCGACAAAGCTCATGTCGCCACGCAGCACATTCCAAAGCTGCGGAACCTCGTCCAGACGGGTGCGCCGCAGGAACCGCCCGGTTCGGGTGATGCGCGCCGACTTGTCACCACCCGAAACGCCGCTGTCCTTTGTCACGGTCATCGTGCGCAGCTTCCAAAGACGAAAGGGCCGGTCAGGCGCGCGCATCCGTTCTGCCTTGTAGAACACCGGACGTCCGTCCCGGATCAACATGACAGCCATGACGATAAGCAGCGGCAAGGCCAGCAACGCCCCCAGCATCAGGGCAAGAACCACGTCCATGATGCGTTTCGACAGCGTCATCGTGTCTGGCCCCGTATCGCCCGCCATTCCGCCACCATCATGGCAGGGTCCGCAGCATCAAGTGCAGGCATGTCAATCAACCCTCGCAGCCTGTCCACCCCCAACACAACCCGGGCCTGAACATCGTCGGTGGGCGGACCATAGCTCCACTCTGCGCCTGCTGCGGTCAGAAGGTCTGCCATTTGCACCGCTGGTGCCGCGCCGATATTGAGAACGGCAGGCAGAGGTTCTTCGCAAACAGCCTTTCGGCACAGCCGCGCCAAGACCTCGGCAAAGCTGGCCGGCCCGATGTAGGATCGCATCGGACCGCCGTTGCGGCCGGGCACGGGCGTCAGGATCATAGGCTCGCCCGGTCTGACGCTGCCCATCAGACTGTCGCAGCCAAGCACATTTCCGATCCGCAGAACGGTCACGCCCGGCGCATCCGGTCCGGCAGACGCCACCCATTCCGCGACCGCCCCTTCCATCGCAAGCTTGGCGCGGCCGTAGTCTGATCCGGGTGCCGCCGGACTTGTTTCCGTCAAGTCGGCGGTTTCATCAGCGGCATAGACGGCGCTGCTTGAGGCAAGAAAGACGTGCTTTGCCCCGCAAACGGCCGCAGCCTCGCACACGGCAATCGCCAAGGGCACGTTGGCCGCCAGATCCTGCCTGCCTCCGGCCAGATGCAGCACCACTCCGCCTTTCAGCGATGGGCCAACATAGCGGTCCTTCCCAATGGTCCAGACCAGATCACCTGCCCCGGGTGCGGATCGTACCTGCCACACGGGGTGCGCCTGTCCGGCCAACTGGGCAGGCCAGCAGGCACGCAAGACGCGGCCCAGTTTACCGTTTGATCCCGTTACCAGAATATTTGGCAGCACCGCTGACCCCTCAGTCACGCTTCGCCCTCCAGCCGGATGCGCATCTCACGCAGAACCGGAAGCACCGCGCGCACCCTGTCAGCGCCCAGTTGATCAACCACCTGCGCAATGATTGGCGCAATCGCATGAACCGCCGCATCCCGCGCCGCGCGGCCAGACGGGCTGATCGTCACGCGCTTGCTGCGGGCATCATCCCAATCGGGCCTGATGTGGACATGCCCCGCCCATTCCAGCTTCGCCAGCGTGTTCGTCATGGCCCCCCGTGTGACGTGAAACGACCGCGCGAGCTGCGCCGGCGTGCGTTCCCCCTCGCTCCGCGCAAGATGGTTGAGCACCGAAAAATGCGATAACTCCATCCCGCGCGGCAACACCTTTGACAGCCGGTTGCGCGCCAGTTGATCTGCCATGAACAGTTCGCCGAACAGGGCAACAGCGATGTCTTCGCTTCGTTCGGGCATCTATGGCCCCTTGATCGGGCGGTCATGTGTCAGTGACGGCACGCGCGCCCGCGCTGCAATAACTGCGGACAGGTCAAGGTCGACAAACGTCACGCCGGGCATCGTGCCACCATCCGCCAATACCTCGCCCCACGGTGCCATGGCAAGCGAATGGCCATGCGTTTGCCGCCCCTTGCCGTGCGCCTCGGGGTGAAAGCCGGTCTGTGCGGGGGCCAGAACGAAGCATCCCGTTTCAATGGCCCGTGCGCGCAGCAGGGTTTCCCAATGGGCTGCACCTGTCAGATGGTTGAACGCCGCCGGAACCGTCAGGATACCCGCACCCGCCTGTGCCAATTTGCGGTAAAGATGCGGAAAGCGGACATCGTAACAGACAGTCATGCCGATTTTGGCGAACGGAGTTTCCACCACCACGGCGGTGTCACCGGGGCGGTAACCTGCGGATTCGCGGTACACTTCCGTTTCGGTCACATTCACATCGAACATGTGGATCTTGTCATACCGCGCCGCGATCCGGCCATCCGGTGCAATCAGAAAGGACCGGTTCGCAAACCTGCCATCGGGATCATCCGTCAAGACGGCCAATGACCCGATCAGCAGCCATATCCCAAGATCAGCCGCAAGGTTTCGCAGGGCTGCAAGCGTCTCATCCTCAGCCTCGTGGCGCAGCATGCGGCGTTGATGGTCACGGTTGGACGACAGAATGTTTGTGCATTCCGGCGTCAGAATGAACGTGGCACCGCCCGCCGCAGCCTCGCGCACGGCGCTGACCGTGGCGGGCAAATTCCCTTCCGGGTCATCGCCGACCGTCAGTTGCACAAGCCCGGCGCGCATCGATCAGTCTGCCAGCATCGGATCAAGCCGGCCTTCATGATCAAGCGCGTGGATATCATCGCTGCCACCGACATGGACCCCGCCGATGAATATCTGCGGCACGCTGCGCCGCCCACCCGCCCGCGCCGTCATGGCAGTTCGGACGTTCGGGTCACGGCTGACATCAATTTCGGTGAATGCAGCGCCTTTGCGGGTCAGCAGGCGCTTGGCCGCAAGGCAATAGGGGCAGGTCGGCGTGGTATAGATTTCAACGGTTTTCATGACGCACCTTCTGGATTGGTGCGACTATACGGAATTAACCGTCCTTCGCAACGCGCGCCAACGCCAATACCGACACACGCACGGCACCAGCCGCCACACAGGCCTCGGCGGCGGCAGCAAAGGTCGCGCCGGATGTCATCACGTCGTCGACGATCAGAACCTCGCGCCCCTCGACCCGGCTTTGGTGGCGTTTATGAACCGCAAGCTTGCCATTCATGTTGGCAAATCGCGCATCGCGGCTTCGCCCGTCCTGGGTGCCCGTTGACTGGCGTCGCACAAGCAGGTCAGGGCAGTGGTCAAGCCCGGCCCCAACCGCCAGCGCCCGCGACAGAAGGGCCGACTGGTTATATCGCCGCGTGAAAAGCCGGGTCCAGTGCAACGGAACAGGCACCACGATCATGCCCGCACGCAGCATCGGTTGGGCGGCGCGCAGCAGCCACGCCCCGGCGGGCCGGGCCAGATCCAACCTGTCGCCATGTTTGAGGGCAAGCACCAGATTGCGTCCATTATCCTTGTAAAGCATCACGGCGCGGCCTTGTGACCACGGGCGCGCAATGGCCAGACAGTCATCACATTGTACCGCGTGGCCCGGATCGTCACCCGGCAGCGGCGCGCCGCACCCGTCACACACAAGGCCCGTGATAAAGGGCGTTTCACGCCAACAGGTGCCACAAAGCCCGAAATCGGTCGTCACCTGCGCGTCGCATGTCAGGCACTGTGGCGGATAGACCATGTGCAGGATCGCTTGCATTCGCATCATCAGACCCTAGTTTCCCCGATCATGGACCACGCCCCCCCACAACTCACCGACCGCCCGGCCCTGATCCGCCACCGCGCCCGCGCGGCAAGTGCCCCCGTGACGTTCCTGCATGACGAAATCCTGTCAGATGTTCAGGAAAGACTGATCGAAGTTAACAAATCGTTCACGTCGACAGCGATCGTGACCGGGCACCCCGATTTCTGGCAGGCGGCGTTTCCCAGTGCGGTGGTGGTGCCGGATGACGATCTTGTGGCGCTTGGCCTTGGCGCGCATGATCTTGTGATTCACGCGCTTGCCCTTCACTGGGCCAACGACGCGGTAGGGCAGCTTGTCCAGTCCCGCCGCGCCCTGCGACCGGACGGTCTTTTCCTTGGCTATCTTTTTGGGGGGCAAACGCTGTCTGAACTGCGGGCCGCACTGGCGCAGGCGGAGTCAGAGGTGACGGGCGGGCTTTCACCCCGGGTACTGCCGATGGCAGAGATCAGGGAGCTTGGCGGCTTGCTGCAAAGGGCAGGCTTTGCCCTGCCGGTTGCAGACAGCCTGACGCGCCGCGTCAGCTACCGTGACATGGGTCACCTCGTGGCCGATCTGCGGGGCATGGGCGAACAGAATGCGCTTTCCGCGCGGCTGCGCCATGCCACCCGCGGCGCTGTCTTTGCAAGGGCCGCAGAAATTTACGCCACAACGTTCGCAGAACCCGACGGGCGGGTGCGCGCAACCTTTGACATTCAGTGCCTGACAGGCTGGGTGCCCCATGAAAGCCAGCAAAAACCGCTTCGCCCCGGATCGGCCGCCCAAAAACTCGCTGCGGCACTGAATACCAGCGAAATCCCCCTGCCAGACCACCCCGCCAACGGTTGACCCCGGCGCGCTTGCGGTTATGTCCTGTGGACTGCCGCCGAATGCCATTATCCAAGGAAAAAGCCATGCTGGATGCCAAATCGGCCCAGATACAGCCACCCGTCGATGCCCTTGTTTCGCCGGGGCAGGGTCGTTTGGCCCATGCGCCTGCCGACCATCCGCCGGTGCGCCGCGCCAAGGTGGGTGTGTTGGTGGCGAACCTCGGCACGCCCGACAATTATGACTACTGGTCGATGCGGCGGTATCTGAACGAATTCCTGTCGGACAAGCGTGTGGTCGACTATTCCGCCTGGCTTTGGCAACCTCTTTTGCAAATGATCATCCTGACGAAACGGCCCTTTGCCTCGGGTGCCAATTACAAGCTGATCTGGAATCACGACAAGAACGAAAGCCCGCTGCTCACGATCACCAAGGATCAGACGGTGGCGATTCGTTCCGCCTTGCGGGCGGTGCACGGCGACGATGTGATGGTGGATTTCTGCATGCGCTATGGCAACCCGTCGACAGCGTCGAAGGTGCGGGCCATGGTGGATGCCGGATGTGAAAAGATTCTGTTTTTCCCGCTGTATCCGCACTACGCCGGTGCAACATCCGCCACGGCCAACGACGCGTTCTTTCGCGTGTTGATGAAGGAAAAGCGGCAACCTGCCGCCCGAACGGTGGCTGAGTATTTCGATCATCCCCTATATATCGATGCCTTGGCGCAATCGGTGGAACGGGCCTATGCCGCGCTGGATCACAAACCGGATGTGCTGGTGGCCAGCTATCACGGGATGCCACAGCGATACCTGCGGCAGGGTGATCCGTACCATTGCCAGTGCGCCAAAACCTCGCGGCTTTTGCGCGAACGGTTGGGTTGGGAAAAGGGCAGCATCGACACAACGTTCCAATCCGTCTTTGGCCCGGAACAGTGGCTCAAGCCCTATACCGTTGAACATGTTGCCGAATTGGCCAAGCAGGGCAAAAAGCACATTGCGGTCATGGCCCCCGCGTTTTCCGCCGATTGCATCGAAACTCTGGAAGAGATCAACGGCGAAATCCGCGAAGCCTTTGAACATGCGGGCGGTGAGTCGTTTACCTATATCCCGTGCCTGAACGACGACGACGCGCATATTGCGGCACTGGTTGCCATCATCGAAGAAAATCTGGGCGGCTGGGTCAAATGAAAAAGGCGGCCCAAAGGCCGCCCTTTTTGCAGTTTCGAACCGGTGTCAGACCACCAGAACCTGTGTCCCAAGGACAGACAGGCCGAACAGTTCGGCGATATGTTCATTGTAAAGACCGATGCACCCGTTCGAAGAACGCCGTCCGATCTTGCGCGTGTCGTGCGTGCCGTGGATGCGATATGCGGGCCAGGTCAACCACATGGCGTGGGTTCCAAGCGGGCTGTCAGGCCCTGCCGGAATGTAATCGGGCCAGTCGGGGTTGCGCAGTTTCATCGACGGTGTCGGGCGCCAATCGGGGCCGACGACCTTTTTGATGATCTCTGTCCGACCCGTGCGAAGCAGGTCATCTGTCAGGGGGACGGAGGTGGGGTAAAGCTTGTAGGTTGACTGATCTGCCGACCAGAAATGCAGGGCGCGGGATTGGGTATCGACCAGGATCGCGCCGTTGCGGGTGTCCGTAAAATAAGGCTGCCAGTCGAGCATCCGAAAGCTCGACACGTTGTTGCGGACTGCGGGGGCGGGGTCGAACACAGTGGTGCCGTCCTGCACCTGCGACAGTGCCGGGCCTGCTGCCGCCGCACCAAGAACCGCTGCCGCGCCGGCCATCAGGGCCCGGCGGTTTGGGTTGCCACCATTGTCATCGACCATCTGCCAGCCTCATTTGTTTTTTGGTCTTTTACGCCCGGCAACCCCGCTTCGCAATTCAAAGCGGCGTGACATCGGCGGAATAGTGCAAAGGCGGGTTTGAACCTTTCCGCAGATGCCGTTACACAACCGCAAAAGAAGATGAGGCAGATGATGCAAAGACGGTTGGTACTGGCGCTGGGTGGTATGGCCTTGGTGGCCGCCTGTAGTTCGGGTGGCGCGCAGCTGGGGGCTGATGGCAAGCCCTTGCCACAACTGTATAAAATCACGCCCGCGAATACCAACGATATCTATTTCCGGTTGCTGGACAGCGTCAATTCGCTGCGTCAGGGGCGCAATCTGCCGCAGGTTCAGTTCAATGCCGAACTGAACGCCGCCGCCGCCACGCATTCGCGGGACATGTCGGTACAGAATCGCCCGTGGCACTTTGGATCGGACGGATCATCGCCCCTGACGCGGGTTCAGCGGGTTGGATACCGGGGGCGGCTGTCGGGGGAACTCATCTCGGAAACCTATGAAACCGAACTGGAAACCCTGTCAGCCTGGATGGCGCAAGCCGATACGCGGGCTGTGGTTCTGGACCCTGCGGTGACGGAAATCGGGTTTTCCTGGTGGCAGGAACCGAATGGCAAAATCTGGTGGACGTTGCTGACCGGAACCGCCGGGGCGACGCCGTATCAAAGCGTCAGTCCTTCGGTCAACCCGATTATTCCGGGCAGTTCGGCGTTTTCGCGTTAAGCCGCGAACGCGTTAAATTCATTGAAAAAATCATGTATGCATCCAGTATTCAGGCCGTATGCAAAACGTATTCAAACCGTATGTACGATCTGACCTGCGTGTCAGGGCAGGATCTGGATGATCGTGCCGTCATTCACCATGGCATAGATGTCTTCCATCTCGTCATTTTCGACAGCGATGCAGCCCCATGTCCAATCGCCGGTCTTGTCCCCGATGTTGTTGGCACCGTGGATGAAGATGTTGCCGCCTGCCGGCTTGCCCATGCTGCTGGCGTAGGCCACGTCGTTTTCGTTCGGGTAGGAAATCCCGAGTGACAGATGATAAGTACTTTTCGGATTGCGGCGATCGATCAGATACAGACCTTCGGGTGTGCGACCGTCGCCTTCGAACTGCTTGTGCCCTGTTGGTTCGAAGCCAAGGGCGATGTCATAGCTTTGCAGAACGGTATCATTGTGCAGGAGATACATCTTGCGATTGGCCTTTTGCACCTGAATCAAGGTGACGGCCGGACCGTTGTAGGTTTTGATCTTTGATCCGCAGGACGCAAGCCCGAAGACCAGCATGACTGCCAAAAGAACTTTCATCAGTCGCATCGTTCCGCTGCCCCAACGCTGTTTTTGCCCAGGTCAAAGCCTGATTTTTCACTCAAATACGCCGAATCGGCGGATGCTGCAAACCAGACGTTCTCACGTCGCTGTTACCGTGACAGTCGCGCCACGAGTTCGACATGCGCAGACCAGCGGAATTGATCCACACCTTGCACCCAGTCAAGCCGGTATCCGGCATCGACAAGCACCTTGGAATCGCGTGCGAAGGTGGCAGGGTTGCAGGACACGTAGGCGATGACGGGCACGCCCGACCTTGCAAGCCGTGCCGTCTGCGCCTCGGCCCCGGCGCGGGGCGGGTCGATGACCACGGCATCAAAGCGTTTCAGTTCGGCTTCGTCGAGCGGGCGGCGAAACAGATCGCGCGTTTCCATCGTCACGCGTTTCAGCCCATCGGCCATGCGGGCGCCCTTGTCGAGGGCGGCGACCATGGCGGCGTCGCCTTCGACGGCGTGAACCTCGGCCTGTTCGGCGAGGGGAAGGGCAAAGGTGCCGGCCCCTGCAAACAGATCGGCCAGATGCCGTGCGGGGCCTATGGCGCGGCGGACGGCGGCCAGAAGCGAAGCCTCGCCATGATCAGTCGCCTGCAGGAACGCGCCGGGTGGAAGCGGCACGCGGGCCCGCCCGAAGGATTGCAGCGGGGTGGTGCGCAGGGCCACGGTTTCGCCATCCCACGTCAGGCGGGCCAAGCCGAACTGTTCCACAAACCGCGCCAAGGCCAGACGCAGATCACCGTCAAGCGGTTTACCCCCGGCGACGGAGACGTCGACGCCGCCCGCCATGTGCGTAACGGTCAGGGCAAGTTCGGCGGTGCGGGAACCGCCCGTGATAACCAGCGCCTCTAACGCGGGCAGGGCCGCCATCAGGGCGGGATGCAGAAGTTTGCACTGGGGAATGGCAATCAGGGTGCCAGAGGCGCGGCCATGAAAGCCGATCATGGCACCACCCTTGGTGCGTTTTCCGGCCAGCGTTGCGCGCCTGCGGCTGTTTGGCGGCGAGGTGAGCATGTCTTGCACCGGGGCGGACAATCCCTGCCCGGCCAGCGCGCCCAAGATGATGCCGGTTTTCCAGTTTGCCACGAATCCGTCACTGGCGTGCTGCATCAGGCAACCGCCACAGGTGCGGAAATGGGGGCAGGGTGGTTTCACCCTGTCGGTGCTGGGGGTGACGATGCGGGCGTCTGTCAGGCGGTCAGCCGTCAGGTTGCCCGTCACCAGTTCGCCGGGCAGCATGAGCGGCACGAACACCGGGCCATCCGGCCCAAGGGCGATGCCGTCGCCCAGATGACCGATACGGTCGATTGTCAGGTTCACTCTGCCGCTTCCTTGGTATCCACACCGATGAAGCCGCCTGATTGACGCGCCCAGTAGCGGGCGTAAAGGCCGTTCATCGCCAGCAGCGCATCGTGATTGCCGTCTTCGACGATGCGGCCCTGATCCAGAACCACGATCCGGTCCATCGCCACGATCGTGGACAGGCGGTGCGCGATGGCCAGCACCGTCTTGCCCTGCATCACGCGGTTCAGTGCTTCCTGAATGTTTGCCTCCACCTCGCTGTCGAGGGCGCTTGTCGCCTCGTCCAGCACAAGGATCGGGGCGTCTTTCAGGAAGGCGCGGGCCAGGGCGATGCGCTGGCGTTGGCCGCCCGACAATTTCACGCCACGTTCGCCCAGAAACGCATCATAGCCGGTTCTGCCGGTGTGATCGGCCATCTGGCCGATAAAGCCATCAGCCTCGGCCGATTTGGCGGCGGCGATCAGTAATTCGTCTGACGCACCGGGTTTGCCATACAGGATGTTGTCGCGGGCCGACCGGTTGAACATGGCGGTTTCCTGCGTGACCATGCCGATCTGACGGCGCAGCGATTCCTGCGTGACATCGCGGACATCGTGGCCATCGACAAGAACGCGGCCGGTTTCGGCGTCGTACAGGCGCAGAAGCAGCGATACGAGGGTGGATTTGCCAGCGCCCGAGGCACCGACGATGCCAAGTTTCTCGCCCGCGCGAATCGTCAGGTTGATGTCGCGCACGCCGGCGCGGCCATGGCCGTAGCCGAAGGTGACGTTGTCGAACGTAACCTCACCCGCGACGCGGGGCAGGTCGATGGCGTCTGGCGCATCGGCAAGGTTGTGCGGGATGGAAAGGGTGCGCATCCCATCCTCCACTTCGCCCACGCTTGTGTAGATCGACATGAGGGTAAAGCTCACCCAGCCCGACATTTGCGAGATGCGCATGGAAATCGCACCTGCGGCGGCGATCTGGCCGGGAGTGGCCTGACCGTTCGACCACATCCAAAGCGTGCCGCCGATCAGGAGAACGGGCAGAACCCCGGCCAGTGTCATCAGGGCAAAACGGAACCAGGTGGAGATGACCCCGAAGTCGAGCGAACGGTCGCGGAAGACCTGCATCGCATCCAGTGCCACGCGGTCTTCGTAGGCGGCATGGGCGAACAGTTTGACTGTCTTGATGTTGGTGATGGTGTCGACCACCTGCCCCGACACCATGGCCCGCGACGAGGCGCGGGCGGCAGAGTTCACCTTGATGCGGGGCATGAAGTAGCGGATCAGCCCGATATAGACGACCAGCCAGACGGCGAGTGCCAGTGCGATGCGGGCATCCACGGCGATCAGATAGATGACGGAACCGATCACCGAGGCCAGTGCGAAGGCGACGGTGTTGATCACCTCGGTTGCCACATCTGTCACGGCGCGGGCGGCCTGCATCTGTTTTTGCGCGATGCGGCCGGCGAAATCGTTGTCAAAGAAGGTGACGGCCTGACCCAGCGTCCAGCGGTGCAGGCGCGACAGGACAAGCGGCATGATGTTGGGGCCGACGATGATGGAGTTGGTGGCGGCCGAGGCGGCAAAGGCAAAGGGGCGCAGGACGATGTAGAAGATGACGAAGGTTGCGAGCAGGGGCAGGCTGTTGGAGAAAAAGCCGCCAGCGCCCTGCGTCAGCGCCGCGTCGATGACCCAGCCGAGGATGAGGGCGCTGACCACCTCCATGCTGCCGGTGATGGAGGATACGACGAAGGCCAGCCAGAGCATCGGCCATGACCCCTTGAGGCACCATTTCATGAACGCCATGAGCGTTTGCGGCGGTGCACCTTCAGCCGGGCTGAAGGCGTCGATGGCTGATCCGATGCGTCGCAGTCCGGTCATTCCGTGGTGTCCAATCCGATAAAGCCGCCTGACTGCCGCGCCCAGAACTGGGCATACAGGCCGTTCGGGCGGGCCAGCAGTTCCGCGTGGCTGCCCTGTTCGGCGATGCGGCCCTGATCCAGCACCACGATCCTGTCCATCGCGGCGATGGTGGACAGGCGGTGGGCGATGGCGATGACGGTCTTGCCTTCCATCACGCCGTAAAGGGTATCCTGAATGGCGGCCTCCACCTCGCTGTCGAGAGCGCTTGTCGCCTCGTCCAGAATGAGGATCGGCGCGTTCTTGAGGATCACGCGGGCCAGTCCGATGCGCTGACGCTGACCGCCGGAGAGTTTCACGCCACGTTCGCCGACCTGCGCGTCATAGCCGGTGCGGCCTTCGGGATCGGCCAGATCGGCGATGAAGCCATCCGCCTCGGCCCGCTGGGCGGCGAGGATCATGTCGGCTTCGGACGCATCGGGGCGGCCATAGAGGATGTTTTCGCGGACCGAACGGTGAAGCAGGCTGCTGTCCTGTTGCACCATGCCGATGACGCGGCGCAGACTGTCCTGAGTCACGGCGCTGATGTCCTGACCGTCGATCAGGATACGGCCCGCCTCGGCGTCGTAAAAGCGGAGCATGAGCTTTACCAGCGTGGATTTGCCCGCGCCGGAGCGGCCGACGATGCCGATCTTTTCGCCGGGGCGGATCACGAGGTCGATCCGGTCAAGCCCGCCGGACCCGCGTCCGTAGTGGTGGGACAGGCCCTGAAGCTCTATCCGGCCCCGGGTCAGGAACAGGGGTTTGGCTGCGGGGCGGTCGACCAGCAGAACGGGTTGCGCGATGGTTTCCATGCCTTCGGTCACGACACCCAGATTCTGCACCAGCGAGGTTGTGGCCCACATGATCCAGTAGGTCATGTTGTTCAGCCGCAAAACCAACGCCACGGCTGCGGCGACGGTTCCGATGGTGGCATCGCCACCATACCACAGGAACAGCGCCCAGCCGGTGACCGACACGATCAGCGCGCCGTTGAGGCAGGTGAGCATGACATCCATCTTGGTGATGATGCGCATTTCGGCAAAAAAGGTGCGGCGGGCGTGTTCGATGGATTCGCGCGCATAGTCGATTTCGCGGTCATGGTGGGCAAACAGCTTGACCGAATGGATATTGGAATAGGCATCCACCACGCGCCCGGTGACCGCCGAGCGCGCGTCGGAACTGGCCGTGGCTGCGGGGCCCGCGCGCCGTAACGTCCAGCGCACCAGAAGGGCATAGAGCACGAACCACGCGACAAGCGGCAGGATCAGCCGCGGGTCGGCATCGGCGAGAATGGCCCCGGCCCCCAGCACCGTCACAAAGGCAAAGGCCACGGCGTCGAAGGTTTGAAACACCGCTTCGCCAGCGGCGGGTGGCGTCTGCATGATGCGGTTGGCGATGCGCCCGGCGAAATCGGATTCGAACCAGCCGACGGGCTGGCGCAGCACATGATTGTGGGCGCGGTACCGGATCATCGTGCCAAAGTTGGGCAGGATGGTGTTGTGCAGCAGGGCCACATGCACGCCGCCCACAACAGGCCGCACGATCAGGATGATAAAGGCCACGATGGCGAATTCGAACCAGTGCGCGGCCACCACCTGTTCCGGTGTGCCCGTGCCCAGCAGATCGACCAGACGTCCGACATACCAGATCAGCGTGACGTCAAAGCTGGCCACGATGATGGAAATGATGGCCGTGACGGCAAACACCCCTCGGAAGGGGCGGATGTATTCTGCGAGAAAGGGCCACAACCGCCGGGGCGGAGTGTCAGTACGCTCGTAGGGGCCATACGGGTCCACGAGGCTTTCGAAAAACCGCAACACGGGATTCGCCTCAACAGTGGTCAGACGTCGGTCTTAAAGGAAACTGTGGCGAAGCGAAAGGCAGGGGTCACGCAAGAAGATCATCGCGCGACAGGGTGAAACCGGAGGCTATCCAGCGAATTTCCAGTTCGGCGAGGCGTTCGCCCACGGCGCGGCCGCGCAGGGCGGGGAGGTCTGCCGCCCTGACGGGGAAGTGTTGTGCCGCGCCGAAAGCGATGTCGCCTTGCCAGTTGTCGGGCAGTGCAGAGGCGAGTGTCGCCGCGCGGATCAGGACGGCATCGGCGGCGCGGTCTGAACCGAAGTGGTAACCCAACTGCGCAGGCGTGTCGCCGGACGCCAGAGCGCGGCGCAACTGGGCCAGACAGGTTGCATCGGCGCGCGAAAGGCGCAGCGCGGGTGCAATTTCATCGCCAGTGCCCATGGCGGCAAGCCGCCTGCGCCAATCGGGGGGCAGGCCTGATTCGAGGTGAACAAGGGGGCCAAGCACCCGCGCATCCGCGCCAGGCAGGATGCGGGCCAGTACGCCGGATTGCGCCATGGCGGCCACCGCTGGGGCGGGGTCGGGTGCTGACAGCAGTTTTCGCACCTCGGCCCCGATACGTTCAGCGGACAGTTGCGCCATGCCATCGGCCAGTTCGGCGCAACCGGCCAGACCTTCGGCATCAAGCCCCTGCGCCGGATCGCCATACCAGGCGTGGAACCGGAAGAAGCGCAGGATGCGCAGGTAATCTTCGGCAATCCGCGCCCTTGCATCACCGACAAAGCGGATACGGCGCGCGACAAGATCGGGCAGACCTTGCAGCGGGTCGATCACGGTGCCGTCGGGTTCGGCATAGAGCGCGTTCATGGTGAAATCGCGGCGCTGTGCGTCGGCGGTGATATCGGTGGAAAACGCCACCACAGCGCGGCGGCCATCGGTTTCGACATCGCGCCGGAAGGTGGTGACTTCATACGGGCGGTTGCCCGAGACGACCGTCACTGTCCCATGGTCAACCCCGGTTGGAACGACCCGCAAACCGGCCTGCTTGGCAAGGTCGATCACCCGGTCGGGGGGCGCATCGGTGGCAAGATCGACGTCACTGATCGGCGCACCCATCAGGCTGTTGCGCACGCAACCGCCGACAAACAGGATGCGCTGACCGCCCGCCGTGAGGGCCGTGCAGACAGCCTGCGTTTCGGGGTTAGACAGCCAGTCGCCCGTGATCTTCATGCCGACATCCGTTCGGCAAGGCCGCGCAGGATGCGGGCGGTTGCGCCCCAGATGTAATAGGGCCCGTAAGGAACCGCATAATAGCTGCGCATCTGACCCCGCCATTGCCGCTGTTCCACCCGATAGTTGGCGGGGTTCAGAAGCAGGTCAAGCGGGACGGTAAACACCTCTTCCACCTCGCCCGGTTCGGGGCGAGGTTCAAAGTCGCCTGTCAGATGGGCAAGGATCGGGGTCACGCGGTAGCCTGTGACGGTTTCATGATCGGGCAGCGCGCCGATGATCTGAACGCGGGCGGGGGGCAGGCCGATTTCTTCCTGCGATTCGCGGAGGGCGGCGGCGGGGGGGCCTGCATCGCCCGGTTCCACCTTGCCGCCGGGAAAGGCGATCTGGCCGGGGTGGTGTTCAAGGTGGCTTGCCCGTTTCGTCAGGATCACGCGCGGGCCGCCGAGACGCGCCCACACCGCCACGAGCACGGCGGCGGGACGCAGCACCCGGCCCGGAGCCGGGGCAAAAGCCGGGTTTAGGTCAAAGTCGGACGAAGCCCTTGCAGGCCGCAAAAGCGCCGCTGTCAGGGCGTCAGGACCCATCGCCCTGAGCCGCCGCTTCGGCCTCGAACCCCAGGGTTTTGGGATCGAATTCGTAATGCGCACCGCAGAACTGGCAGTCTGCGGTCAGGATGCCTTCCGGGGTGGTCATCGTCATGATTTCGCGCTGGGAATAGATGCCAAGGCTGTTGCGCACCTTGTCTGCCGAGCAGGAGCAGCCGAACCGGACGGGCTGCGCATCGAACACGCGGGGGCCTTCTTCGTGGAACAGGCGGATCAGAAGATCGGTGGGGGCAAGGGTGGGGCCGATCAGCTCCAGATCCTCCACGGTATCCAGAAGCAGGTTCACGCGGGCCCAGTTTTCGCCATCGTCGCCGTCAAGGATGTCACTGTGCGTGAGCAGCCCGCCTTCGCCCGAGCCGCCTTCGGCCGCGGCACCGGCGGCAAAGGGCGATGCCTTGGGCATGTGTTGCAGCATGACGCCCCCGGCGCGCCAGCGTTCCGCATCACCGGGTGTGCGACTGCGTCCGAAGGAGAGCGCGAACCGGGTGGGCAGTTGTTCGGACTGGGCGAAATAGGTTTCGGCACAGGATGCCAGCGATCCGCCCGTCAGGGGCGTGATGCCCTGATACGGGGTCATCCCCTGCCCCTGATCGATCCGGACGGCGAAATAGCCGCCGCCGATCATGTCGAAGGGGGGCACCGTGTGATCAAGACGGTCGGCGTCATAGTTGGCATAGGCGCGGATTCGGGCGGGTTGCCCGTCATCAGTCGGGCCGTAGTAATCGGTGGCGATCAGCCGGACAGCACCCAGACCCGTCACCTGAAGCGACAGCCGCCAGCGCAGTTTCATGGTTTGCCCGATCAGCGCGGTGAGCAGCGCCATTTCGGCCACCAGCGCCTCGATCGGGGCGGGATAGGCGTGTTGGCGCAAGACCTGATCCAGCACCCCGTCCAGCCGGGCGATGCGGCCGCGAATGTCAGACACATCCAGTTGAAAGGGAAGAACGGTGTCGTCCCATGCGATTTGCGTTCCGATGGTCATGGGGTTTCCTTGGTGCACATGTATTGGCATACCGCGTCCATATAGGGACGGCAACCAAGCGGCCAAGGGGAGCACGGCATGATCAGGCGGTATGGCGAGGTTGTGAAGCCGGGGCAGCGGTATCGGCGCAGGCCGGGGGTATATGCGGTGCTGCTGCGCGGGGACAGCATTCTGGTGACGTTTCAACAGGCCCCGGTGCCGGAATTTCAGCTTCCCGGCGGTGGGATCGACCGGGGCGAGCATCCGATTGCGGCCCTGCACCGCGAGGTGATCGAGGAAACCGGGTGGCGCATCGGGGGGGTGCGGATGGTCGGCGTGTTCCGGCGGTTCACCTTCATGCCGGAGTATGACCTTTGGGCGGAAAAGCTGTGCAGCGTTTATGTCGCGCGGCCGGTACGGCGGCTTGGCCCGCCGACCGAAGCGGGGCACAGCGCCGTCTGGCTGCCGGTGGACGAGGCACTGCAGCGGTTGGGGAACGAGGGCGACAGGGCCATGCTGGCGGCTAGTCTTAAGGGCTTCGATTCCACGGTTTGGTGATGGTGGTACTTTTGGAATCAGATACGAATTCCAATAATGCAAGGGTGATACCAACATGGCTTACATAAAATTATATAGCGCAGAAGATTTTCTTTCAGCAGTGCGCATACTGTGCTCCGCGATAGCGCTTGTTTTAACAATACCATCCACTGCGCTTGCAGAAAGAACTTTCACCGTTTCGAAACTGTGCAGCCTATCGCAAGCACCCGACGGTTTCGAACGGAAACCAGATTTCTTTAATGTATTGTCCGCGGCCTATGTGACGCCGTACGAAATTTACGAAAATGAAGAAAATACTTCCATTCTGATTTCGAATATGAAGGGTGGATGTTGGGTGAGAATAGATTCAACGGCGGGGCCATGGACGGTAATACCTGTGTGGCCAGTAGGTGGGGCCATAGAGTTTGATAATTCGAGATCGCGGAGGTTAGCGGTAAGCATGTTAGAGGACAAAGTGCTTTCGTGCGAGAACGAAGGAATACAGGAAAAGACTATCCGCAAAATCTATTTCTTTGATCAATTCAAGAAAGAATTTTCTATCCCAAAATGTAACGATTGTCGCGGCATCTGCTACTTTGCGCTTGGTTATGGCACCGTCGCAATCCGCCTCGATCAATTAGGACACACTGTGATCGCTGACATCGTTGCAGGAACCGCAATTGTTGGCGAAGTCCAATGAACAGTGGCATCGTTGACGAGTAGGAATAATCGCTCAAGAAAATAGAGTGGCCATGTGTGCTGTAGCTTAGACCAGCACAAATTGGCTTTTGACTCGATCCATGATCGGCATCCCCGACAACGCCATTGTAGCGTTAGGACCTGGTGCCATTAAACGCTGTTACAAGCCGTTGGGCCCCATTTTCCGGTAAAGCAGAAACATTCGGCCATACAAAGATCAACTTACCGGCCCGGTATAGCGAAACAGGGCGCCGGAGACGTCGTCAGGGAAATCGGCACCGCCGTTGAAGGTTTGCAGATCCCATACCAGCGCGTCGAGAAGGGCGGCATCGGACAGGCGGGCGTTGGCCTGAAGGATGCGGGACAGACCTTCGGAGCCGAGTTCATCATCCTGCTGGTTGCGGCATTCGGTGACGCCGTCGGAGACAAGAAACAGCCTGTCGCCGGGCCAAAGCTGCAGTTCGGTGCGGTCAAAGCGGGCCTGGTCAAACAGGCCGATGGGTAGGCCGCGGTTGCCCACGAAATCCACCGATCCGTCGTGGCGCAGCACGGCGGGGTGGGGGTGGCCCGCCTGAACAAGGCGGACAAAGCCGGAGGTCAGATCAATGTCGGCATAGGCGAGCGTCAGGTAGGGATCGACCTGAAGGTCATTCACCAGAAAGTCGTTAAGCCGCAGCGCCACCTCTTCTGGTGGCCAGATCGTGCAGCGGCCCCGTTTGTCGCGCGACTGCACGATGTTCTGATCGAACGCGGTGCCGGTGAACACGCCTGCAAGCCGGGCCGTGAGCATCGCCGATGCAACACCGTGGCCCGACACGTCGAGCGAGAACATGGCGAGCCTTGATGGCCCCAATTTGAAGAACCCCGCCAGATCGCCGCCGACATGGCCCGACGGGCGCAGCAGAACCGACACGGCCCCGGTGTCGAAGTCGCGCTGGCGGTGCCGTACGAGGGCCTGTTGCAGCTTTCGCGCCTCGATCAGGTCACGGTCGAGCGAATCGTGGATGGCTTGCAGGCGGCCCAATGTGGAACCGATCAGCCGGTTCTTGTCCATCAGTTCCAACTGCATCCCGATGATGCGTTCGCCTGCGCGCATCCGTGCGCGGAGTTCATCAGCATTCACGGGTTTGGTCAGAAAATCATCGGCACCGCCATCCAGCCCGTCGGCCACATCGCCCTTGTCGGAATTGGAGGTGAGCAGGATGAAATAGCCATAACTTTCGCGCGGCATCGCCCTGAACGCACGGCAAAAGTCGATACCCGACATGCCGGGCATGACCCAATCACTGATGATGATGTCAAAGTCGGTCTGCCGACAGCGAACCAGCGCCTCATCCCCCGAGGCGGCTTCGGTCACGGCATAGCCGGCGCGCGCCAGTGACATCGACAAAAGCCGCCGCTGCGCCCGGCTGTCATCGACGACCAGCACATGCAGCGATTGCTGGCGGCGCGTGGTCACGGCGGCGTCATCGGGGGCATCCGGGTATGCGATCGGTCTGGCGGTTTGCACGCGATATCCATTCGTTTGAACATTCCGTGTGTGACGGCCAATCCTTAAGGGCTGATGAAATCTAAAATGCGCGGCGTTCTTTGGCGACATCCTTACATGGTGTTAACGCTGCGCGGTAACAGTGTCGGTCATGCGCCGGGGTGGCGGGTGGAGGGTAAGATGATCGACTGGACGCGAATAGCGGACCTGCGTTTGGAAATTGGCGACGACAACTTTGCCGAAGTGGTGGATCTGTTTCTGGAGGAAACCGACGAGGTGGTGCTGCGGCTTTTGCCCGGCCGCCCCATGCATCATTTGGCCGATGACCTGCATTTCCTGAAAGGCAGCGCGTTGAACCTTGGGTTCAGTGACCTCGCCACGCTTTGCGCCGACGGAGAGCGGCAGGCCAGCCCGGGCGGTAACGGGGTGATCGACCTTTCGGGCGTCGTGCGGTGTTATCACGCCAGCAAGGCCGCGTTTCTGGACGGTCTTTCCGACGCCGCCGCCGCCTGAAACGTGGCTGGCCCTTGATGTACAGCCTTTGCGTAGGCATGGTGTCTGCGTCAGCCTGGGATGTTGGCTGTCACAATTTGCAAAGGGTCATTGAAACATGAATAATGCCGGGGAATTTCTGGGCGGTAATGCGGTATACCTTGCGATTGCCGCTTTTATCATTCTTTGCATCTTTCTGGGTGTGCGCATTGTGCCGCAATCGGAAAAGCATGTCGTGGAACGGTTTGGGCGGCTGCGTTCGGTTCTGGGGCCGGGGATCAACTTTGTCGTGCCGTTTCTGGACCGGATCGCCCACAAGATCAGCATTCTGGAGCGGCAGTTGCCCACGGCCAAGCAGGACGCCATCACCACGGACAACGTGTTGGTGAAAGTGGAAACATCCGTGTTTTACCGGATCACCGAGCCTGAAAAGACAGTGTACCGGATCCGCGATGTCGATGCCGCGATTGCGACAACGGTGGCGGGGATCGTGCGGTCCGAGATCGGCAAGATGGAACTGGATCAGGTGCAGTCGAACCGCAACGCATTGACGCAGAACATCCGCGAGCAGGTGCGCGCGATGGTCGATGAATGGGGGATCGAGGTGACGCGGGCCGAACTTCTGGACGTCAATCTGGACGAGGCGACCCGTGCCGCAATGTTGCAGCAGTTGAATGCCGAGCGGGCACGGCGGGCGCAGGTGACCGAGGCCGAGGGAAACAAGCGTTCGGTCGAATTGAACGCGGATGCCCAGTTGTACGCCGCCGAACAGGAATCAAAGGCGCGCCGGATTCTGGCGGATGCCGAAGCCTATGCCACCGGGGTGATCGCCGAGGCCATCAAGGAAAACGGGATCGAGGCCGCGCAGTATCAGGTGGCGTTGAAACAGGTGGAGGCGTTGACGGCGGTTGGTCAGGGTACGGGCAAGCAGATGATCATCGT
The DNA here is from genome assembly GCA_031425195.1 of Gemmobacter sp. Lineage (GTDB taxonomy): Bacteria > Pseudomonadota > Alphaproteobacteria > Rhodobacterales > Rhodobacteraceae > JANPIX01. The sequence continues at coordinate 69,916 of JANPIX010000010.1, forward strand.
GCCGGCACAGGCGCTTGATGCGTTTGGTGACGCGTTCAAGATGCTGAAGGGGCGCGTGTGATGTGGGCGACGTGGTGGATCTGGGTCGCCGGGGGCTTTGCGCTGGGCGTGCTTGAGGTGATCATTCCCGGATTCATCTTCCTTGGCTTTGCGATTGGTGCCGTGCTGACGGGTATTCTGATTGGAATTGGCGTCGTCGGACCCAGCCTTCCGCCGCTTTTGGTGATTTTTGCGGTGGCGTCGCTGCTGGCCTGGCTGGGGTTGCGCAAATCCATGGGGGTGCGGCCAAATCAGGTCAAGCTGTGGGATCGTGACATCAACGACTGAGGGATTTGGCGCGGGTTACGCTGCGCCGCGTTCCATGCCACAAGGCGCGGATGAGCCTTTGGATCGCCTTTACCCTGACTGCCGGATTGATGCAGACGCTGCGTTTTGTGCTGCAGAAAAAGCTGCGCGTGGTGGGGTTGTCGACGGCGGGGGCCACCTTTGCGCGGTTCCTGTTTGCAGCACCCTTCGCGACCATTGCGGCGGCGGGGCTGGTCATGCTGTATCCCGCGCCGCTGGCCCTGCCGGGGGTGGGGTTCTGGGGGTTTGTAGTGATGGGGGGCATTGCCCAGATCATCGCAACCGACCTGACGGTGCGTCTGTTCCAGATGCGGAATTTCGCGGTGGGCGTGGCGTTCACCAAGACGGAAACCGTGATCGTGGCGCTGTTTTCAGCGGTGGTTCTGGGCGAGGTTATCGCCGTTCCGGCCATGTTTGCCATTGGCGTCGGGCTTGTCGGCATCTTGTGCCTGTCACGGCCACCCGAGGTGGGGGCGTCTTTCTTTGGCCGGTCAACCGGATACGGGTTGATGGCGGGGGCGTTGTTTGCGGTGTCGGCGGTGGGATATCGCGGGGCGACATTGGCGTTGGAGCCTGCGCCGTTTTTCCTGCGCGCGATGCTGGCGCTTGCCGCGGCGACGACGTTGCAGACGGTGTTCATGGCCGTCTGGCTGCGGCTGCGGGAACCCGGCGAGTTGCGGCGGGTGCTGGTGGGCTGGCGGCGGACGTTGCCGGTGGGGTTGACCGGGTTGATGGGATCGCTGTGCTGGTTTTCGGCGTTCGCGCTGCAGAACGCGGCCTATGTGCGGGCGCTGGGGCAGGTGGAGATCATCTTTACGCTGGTGGCGTCGACGGTGGTGTTCGGCGAACGCATGGGACTGCGCGAGGCGCTGGGGATTCTTCTGGTGGTGGGTGCGGTGGTGCTTCTTGTGCTGACGATCGGGTAGGGCATGGGCGATTTTCACGGGGCCAAGGTGGCGCTGATCCGGGGCGGCGAGGTGCTGACCTATCTGCGGGATGATCACGCGGGGCTGCCGTTTCCGGCGCATTGGGATTTGCCGGGGGGCGGGCGTGAAGGGTTGGAGACGCCCGAAGATTGCGTGCTGCGCGAGTTGGAGGAGGAATTCGGCCTGCAACTGCCGCCCGGGCGGCTGATCTGGAAACGTCAGTTCAACTGGGCGCACCGGCCGGAACATCGTGTGTGGTTCTTTGGCGGATTGCTGGACGATGCCGAGATCGGGGCGATCCGGTTCGGGGATGAGGGGCAGTACTGGCAGATGATGCCGATTGCCCAGTTTCTGGCGCATGACCGCGCGGTGCCGGATCTCCAACGGCGGTTGGCGATGTGGCTGGAAGAACGGGGTTAGTTCGTGTCGAGGTCGCGCAGCACGGCAAGGGCGGCCTGCCGGGGATCGGACGCCTGCCAGATCGGGCGGCCGACGACGATATGATCGGCCCCGTCGCGGATGGCCTGCACCGGTGTTGCGATGCGTTTCTGATCACCCGAGGCGGAACCTGCAGGGCGCACGCCGGGGGTGACGATCAGTTTGCCCTGCGCCTGTGGCAGGGCGCGGATGGCCCGCGCCTCCATCGGGCTGGCGATCACGCCATCGGCCCCGGCTTCGAGTGCGCGGGCGGCGCGTTCCAGCGTGATGTCGTGAATGTCGCCCGCGTGGATGAGGTTGGCATCCAGATCGGCGCGGTCGAGCGAGGTCAGGATGGTGACTGCCAGAATGCGCAGGCTGGTGCCGCGCCTGCCCTCGGCCGCCGCGCGCACCACCTGCGGGTCGCCGTGGACCGTGAGAAAGTCGAGGTCATACTGGGCAATGCCGCGCACGGCCGCTTCGACAGTGGCGCCGATGTCGAACAGTTTGAGATCGAGAAAGACCCGTTTGCCACGTTCGGCCTTCAGTTCATTGGCCAGGGCAAAACCGCCGCCCGTCAACATGCCGAGCCCGATCTTGTAGAACGACACGGCGTCGCCCAGGCGGTTGGCAAGGTCAAGGCCGGCCACGATGTTGGGAACATCAAGGGCAACGATCAGGCGGTCATCGGGCATGGCATTCTCCGTTCGCGGCCTTGGTAGAACCAAGCCGCCGAAGAAACAACATGGCCCTTAATATGCTTGCCAGAACCGCCTGAAAAACCACAGGATGCCGCGGGGTCAGGGGAAAGGATAACAGGTGGTTTTCAAGCCAATTCGGTACGAAGGTGTTGATTTCGAATACGACACGAGCGGTGATCTGTATAACGAGACCGATTTTTACGGGTATTTTGCAGATACCGTCTATGTGCTGCGCGATAACATTCTGGGTCTGTTTGAAATAGCCACCTATCGTGGAGCCGACCTTATCGATACCCGGGATGCGTATTTTGAGTCCTACATTCGAATCTGGGGCGGGGCGGACAACGACACGGTTCTGGGCGGGGACGCGGAGGAAATCGTCTATGATCAATCCGGCAATGACCGTTACCTGTTGGGCAGCGGGCGGGATGACGTCAACGCCGGGATCGGCAACGATTCCATGGACGGTGGCAGTGCGACCAACGATGCCGTTTCGTTCACCGGCCTCTATGATGATTTCGGAGGGTTTGTCGAAAACTTTGTCGGGGTGACAGTTGATCTGGCGATCACCACAGCGCAGGACTTTGGCATTTTCGGCAAGGATATCCTGAGGAATTTCGAGCAAGTTTTTGGCAGCTTTGGGAACGACAGATTGTTCGGGACTGACACCACGAACAATCTGGTGGGCAACGACGGTCGCGATCTTGTGGTCGGGCGTGGTGGTGCTGACGAGATCAGTGGCGGCGAAGGACGGGACACGCTGATCGGCGGCAAAAGTGTGGACGAGCTTGTGCTGAATGAAAACGGCAGTTTTGCAGATGTGTTGCGGTATCTGGCCATCACTGACAGCGGGCTGACCGAGGCCACGAGCGATATCGTCATCGGCTTTATCGCGGGCGAAGACAGGATCGATCTGTCGGCCATTGACGCGCGCCCGGGGACCGCGGGCGATGATGCATTCGTTTTCCGGGGTGAGGGGGGGTTCCGGTCTGCTGCAGGCGAGGTCAGGTTTGAAGATCTTGGCAATCGCGCGTTGATATATATCGATACCGATGCCGATGCAGCCGCCGAAATGGTGATCAGCTTGCGCCGCCCGGTCGACCTGACCATCAGCGATTTCATCCTGTAGACCGCAAGGTTGACTTTGCCCGGTGCATTGGCAACGGTTTGCCAAAATGGATAGGGCAAGATGGATATCAATCTGAGTTTTGAGCGACCCGAGGATGGGCCAAAATCGGGGCCGGTGACGGTGGGCTGGTTTCTGACGCAGGACAAGGGGGCGATCCTGTATGACCCGCCAGAGCGCCTGATGTTCCGGCAGACGAACAAGACCCATGCGAAATCGGCGAGCCGCTGCCCTGCCGTGATCCAGATGGAAAGCCGGTACTTCGTGGTGAAATGCCCGTTCGATGTGCATATCGGGTTCGGGCGCGACAAGGATGGCAAGGGCCATCTGATCAACCGCGCCGGGGTGAGTTCGACGATCCGGGCCAGCAAGCTGGGTGAACTGCTGACGCTGGTGAGCGAGGTGGAGTGGCGTTTTCCCGACCGGCCCACGTTGCAGATGGTGCTTCCCTACTGTTTCATCACCGACGAGCTTGTCTACATGACGCAGCTTGGCACCTTTGCGCATTACCGGCGCGATCCGCTGCCCGGCACGATTTTCGGCGGGCGTTTCCCGATCAACATCTGGCCCCGGCCGTTGATGTGGGCGTTCGAGTGGCATGAGCCGGAGAAGGACATCAAGATCGCGCGGGGCGAGCCGCTGTTTTATTGCCAGTTCGAGGCGGATGGCCCCGACCGGGCAGTGCAGATGGTGGAGGCCGAGCGGACGCCGGAACTGAATACCTATATGGACAAGATCGGGGGGGTGGTGAATTACGTCAACCAGACCTTCAGCCTGTTCAAGGCGGCCGAGGCGGTGCGTCCGCCCAAACTTTTGAAACCGAAAGATCGCTGATGCGGTCGGTGTTGCAGATATGGGATGTGGCGGCGGGCCGGGCGCGGACCGTGCTGGACATTGACAGCCATATCGAGGCGCCGAACTGGGATCCGGCGGGGCGGACCCTTCTGGTGAATGGCGGCGGCCGCTTGTTCCGCGTGCCGCTGGACGCGCCTTCGCTGGTGCCGGTGGACACCGGGTTTGCGGACAGGTGCAACAATGACCACGGGATCAGCCCGGATGGCCAGCGCATCGTGATATCGCACCATACCGGGCGGGGGAGCGAGATTTTTACCCTGCCCGCCGGGGGTGGCACGCCGGTTGCCGTGACCGGCGACGCCCCAAGCTGGTGGCACGGCTGGTCACCCGATGGGGCCACGCTTGCCTATGTGGCGGCGCGGGGGGACCGGCGGACCGTCGATGTTTATGTGATTCCTGTCGCTGGCGGGGCCGAGGTGCGCCTGACGCAGGGCGAGGGGCATTGCGACGGGCCGGATTATTCGGCGGATGGGCGGCACATATTTTACAACTGCGACAGGGACGGCCACGCGCAGATCTGGGTCATGGGTGCCGATGGATCGGGCCAGCGCAAGCTGTTTGCCGATGAGTACGTCAACTGGTTCCCGCATCCGTCACCGGATGGCCGCTGTCTGCTTTACCTTGCCTATCCGCCGGGCACGCTGGGCCATCCGGCGAATTTGCCCGTTGCGTTGTGCCTGTGCGATATGGACGGGGGCAACCGCCGCCGGTTGATCGCGTTCAACGGCGGGCAGGGCAGTATCAATGTGCCGTGCTGGGCACCAGATTCGGGCGCCTTTGCCTTTGTCAGCTACCACCCCTGACGGGCGGTGTTTTTGACGGATCGATTGATCTTGCGCAACGACATCCGTTTCCCCATCTGTTGAACAAGGCCAGGTCGGACGTGCCAAGGTGGGCGTCTGGCGGATGGTGCTTTATCAGGGGAGATTGCCGATGAACCTTGAACAGTTCACGGAGCGGTCGCGCGGCTTTTTGCAGGCGGCGCAGACCATCGCGATGCGGGAAAGCCACCAGCGTCTGGGGCCGGAGCACCTTTTGAAAGCGTTGATGGACGATGATCAGGGGTTGTCGGCCAACCTGATCCGGCGCGCGGCGGGTGATCCGGCGCGGGTGCTGGAGGCTGTTGATCTGGCGCTGGGCAAATTGCCCAAGGTGACGGGCGATGCGCAGCCATTCATGGACCCCGGGCTGGTGCGGGTTCTGGATGAGGCCGAGAAGGTGGCCAAGAAGGCGGGCGACAGTTTCGTTCCGGTGGAACGGATTCTGATGGCGCTGTGCATGGTGGCGTCAAAGGCCAAGGATGCGCTGATCGCCGGGCAGGTGAACGCGCAGGCGTTGAACGCCGCGATCAATGATGTGCGCAAGGGACGGACGGCCGACAGTGCGACGGCGGAACAGGGGTATGACGCGCTCAAGAAATACGCGCGTGACCTGACCGAGGCGGCGCGCGACGGCAAGATCGACCCGATCATCGGGCGCGACGAGGAAATTCGGCGCGCGATGCAGGTGTTGTCGCGGCGCACAAAGAACAACCCGGTGCTGATCGGCGAGCCGGGCGTGGGCAAGACGGCGATTGCCGAAGGACTTGCGCTGCGGATTGTGGATGGTGACGTGCCCGAAAGCCTGCGGGACAAGCGGCTTATGGCGCTGGACATGGGCGCGCTGATTGCCGGGGCCAAGTATCGCGGCGAGTTCGAGGAGCGGCTGAAGGCCGTGCTGTCCGAGGTGACGGCGGCGTCGGGCGAGGTGATCCTGTTCATCGACGAGATGCACACCCTTGTGGGCGCGGGCAAATCGGAAGGTGCGATGGATGCGGCCAACCTGATCAAGCCGGCGCTGGCGCGGGGCGAGTTGCACTGCGTGGGGGCAACGACGTTGGATGAATACCGCAAGTATGTGGAAAAGGATGCGGCACTGGCGCGCCGGTTCCAGCCGGTGTTCGTGAACGAACCGACAGTGGAAGATACGATTTCCATCCTGCGGGGGATCAAGGAAAAATACGAACTGCACCATGGGGTGCGGATCAGTGACAGCGCGTTGGTCGCGGCAGCGACGCTGAGCCACCGCTATATCACCGACCGGTTCCTGCCCGACAAGGCGATTGACCTGATGGACGAGGCGGCAAGCCGGTTGCGGATGGAAGTGGACAGCAAGCCCGAGGAACTGGACGCGATCGACCGGGAAATCCTGCAAAAGCAGATCGAGGCCGAGGCGCTGAAGAAAGAGGATGACGCGCCAAGCCGGGACCGGCTGGAGCGGCTTGAACGCGAGTTGGGCGATTTGCTGGAGCGGTCGGCGTCGATGACGGCGAAATGGCAGGCGGAACGCGACAATCTGGAAGCGTCGCGCGGGTTGAAGGAACAGTTGGACCGTGCGCGCGCCGAACTGGATCAGGTCAAGCGCGAGGGCAATCTGGCCCGCGCGGGGGAGTTGTCTTACGGCATCATTCCCGGGCTGGAAAAGCAGTTGTCCGATGCCGAGGCGCGCGAAGGGGATACGCTTGTGTCCGAGGCGGTGTGGCCGGAGCAGATTGCCGAAGTGGTCGAACGCTGGACCGGGATTCCAACGAGCCGGATGCTGCAGGGCGAGATGGAAAAGCTGCTGGCGATGGAGGACGCGCTGGGCAAACGGGTGATCGGGCAGACCGCCGCCCTGACGGCGGTGGCCAATGCCGTGCGCCGCGCGCGGGCCGGTTTGAACGATGAAGGGCGCCCGTTGGGCAGTTTCCTGTTTCTGGGGCCAACGGGTGTTGGGAAAACCGAACTGACCAAGGCGGTGGCGGAGTATCTGTTCGACGACGACAACGCGATGGTGCGGATCGATATGAGCGAATTCATGGAGAAACACGCCGTTTCGCGTCTGATCGGCGCGCCGCCCGGTTATGTCGGCTATGATGAGGGCGGGGTGTTGACCGAGGCGGTTCGCAGGCGGCCTTATCAGGTGGTGTTGTTCGACGAGGTGGAAAAAGCCCATCCCGACGTGTTCAACGTGCTTTTGCAGGTTTTGGACGACGGGGTGTTGACCGACGGTCAGGGCCGCAAGGTGGATTTCAAGCAGACGCTGATCGTGCTGACGTCGAACCTTGGGGCAAGGGCGCTGAGCCTTTTGCCTGACGGGGCTGACCCGACTGCTGCGCGGGCCGAGGTGATGGAGGCCGTCCGGGCGCATTTCAAGCCCGAGTTCCTGAACCGTCTGGACGAGCAGATCATCTTTGACCGGCTGACGCGGGCCAATATGGATGGCATCGTGGAGGTGCAGTTGAAGCGGCTGCAACAGCGGCTTGAAGCGCGCAAGATCACGCTGGACGTGGATGCGGCAGCGAAGGCCTGGCTGGGCAACGAAGGGTATGACCCGGTGTACGGCGCGCGGCCGTTGAAGCGGGTGATCCAGCGCGCATTGCAGGATGAACTGGCGAACCTGATTTTGCGCGGCGACGTGATGGACGGATCGACCGTTGTGGTCAGCGCGGGGGGCGACGGATTGATCGTGGGTGACCAGATCATTCCGACGCGGCAGGCGCGGCCGCCCGAAGCGGTGGTTCACTGATAGGAAATCTGAAAGGCCGCAGGGGAACTTGCGGCCTTTCGCGTATCGGCGGCAAGGGTCGGAATAATCGGCAGGGGCGGGGCGTAGACCTTGTGACCATGGCAACAGCCGTGGCCTGACCTGCGAAAAGGATACTTCAGATGAAATTCTTGACAGCTGCCCTGTTCAGCCTGATGGCGACAACCGCCATGGCCGCCCCGTTACAACGGCAAAGACAGCGCTTGGCGATGTGCTGGTCGCGGAAAACGGGATGACGCTTTATACCTTTGCCAAGGATGCGGCGGGGGTTTCGAACTGCAATGACGACTGCGCTGTGAAATGGCCGCCGCTGATGGCCGAGGATGGTGCTGTGGGTGAGGGTGGTCTGACCGTGATCGAACGGGCGGATGACACCTGTCAATGGGCGATGAACGGCATGCCGCTGTATTTCTGGCAGGGTGATGCTGCGGTGGGCGACACGACGGGCGACGGCGTTGGCGGCGTGTGGAGCGTGGCGCGGCCCTGATTGCGGTATGAGAAAGGCGTGGCAGGGCGGGTGATCGCCCTGCCGTTTTTGTTTGTGATGTTCAGACCGATTGGGCGGCGGCGGCCAGCGCGGGTAGGCGGCTGTCGCCCTTTGGTCCGATGATCAGGAAGCGGCCGCCCGGCACGCCCCAGACCAGCCCGTCGAAATCGTCAAACTGGCGCGGCTGTGGCGCATCGGGTGGGGCCTTATCGCTTTGCGTGAAGCAGACGGCGAAGACGACGCCCGCGGCATCCTTGTACATCAGTTGGCCGACGGGCTTGCCTGCGGCGACAAGAAGGCGCCCGCCCTCAAACGTCAGGCCTTGTGCGGAAAGATCGGGGATTGCGGCGTCCACCCCCACATTCGTGGCCAGCCATTCGCGGATATGCGCGGCCTGCGACCCCGGCACCTCGGCAAGGTGGCGTTTCTGGGCGGCATAGACGGCGTGGTATTCGCCGATTTCGGCAACCCAGTCGCGATCGGGATCGGCAGGTGCCCATGAGTATCCGCCAAGCGCCCCTAGCGCCAGCAAAGCAACGCTTGCGGCAAGGGCAGACCAGCGCGGCATCCTGCGTGGCGCGGCGCGGGCCGGTTCCGGTGTGGCCAGCCCGCGCACGAGGGAAAGCGGCAGGGGTGCCGTGAACATGTCTGCGAAATCTGCCTTTGCCTGATCATTGGCGGCGATCAAGGACGCGAGTTCGGCGCGCAGGGCGGGGTCATCGGCCAGGCGGGCACGGATCGTGGCCATTTCGGCGGGGTCGAGCGCGCCGTCAAGATAGGCTGAAAGCCGGGGACCAGGAACGCTCATCATGACACCGCCGTTGTTTGGGTCAGCTGCTGCGCGAGCAGTTGCCGCGCGCGGTACAGGCGGCTCATCACTGTGCCGCCGGGAATATCAAGGAGATCGGCGGCTTCCTGATAGCTGTAGCCTTCGACCGCCACCAGAAGCAGCACCGAGGCATAAGCAGGCGGAAGTGCGGCCAGCCGCCCCATGAGTTGCGACAGGGCGACCGCATCTTCGCCGGTCAAATCGCTGCGAAGCTCGTCGGATTCGGTGGCGTCGATGTGGCCCTGACCAAGCCGGACCTGCCGTTTGCGCAGTTCGCTGATCCACAGGTTTCGCATGATCCGGAACGCCCAACGATCAAGCCCCTGCGCCGCATCCCAACCGGCGGCGCCAGCCAGGGCCTTGGCGCAGGTGTCCTGCACCAGATCATCGGCATCGGCCGGACTGCGTGTCATCGACAGCGCAAACCGCCGCAACCGGGGCAGAAGGGCGATCAGAAGGCCTGAAAGATCGGTGCGTGACGGCATATGCACAGGAGAATGAAGTGTGAGGGAACGTGAAGGACGGCCGCGCGGCAGAACTGTGCCGGAATGCTGCGGCCAGATGTGACATCGGGAAAGACGTTCGGCAACCATTCTGTGCGTATCCGGGCGGGACGGGCGCAAGTGCCCATTCCGTTACGCGAGAGGGCGGCACAATATTCCATGCAAAAGGGGCCCGAAACTGCGGGCCCCTTTCGCGTCGTGGCAGCGCATCAGGCGAAGATGAAATCCGACGCATCAAGCTGCTGGTGGCGCAGCCGGAGGATAACGAGTTCATCGTCGCCAAAGTCGATGGTCGTGCGCGACCGGGTCGACGTGAGTTCAAGGTCATCAATGCTGGTGACACCGAACGAGGACACGTCGATCTGGTCAACACCACGGCGGAAGTCGAGGATGACATCGGTATCGTTGCCAGCCTCGAAGACGAAAACGTCGTTGCCCTTGAAGCCGCGCACCACGTCGAAGTCTGCCCCGCCGTTGATGGTGTCATCACCGCGCCCGGCAAAGATCTTGTCGCGGCCATCGTCCCCGTTCAGAACATCATTGCCCTTGCCGCCAAACACGAAGTCATTGCCCGCGCCCGCCAGCACCACATCATCACCGCCGCCCGCGACCAACTGGTCACTGCCGCCCTTGCCGCTGATGAAATCATTGTCACGGCCTGTGGCGATCACGTCGCGGCCATCGTCACCGATGCGCAAATCGACATCATTCGCGCCATTGGACTGAAGAAGATCGAGGGGCAGAAGCACACCGTCGATGGCATGGATAATGCCGTTGTCGGCGGCAATGTCGGTGGTGACGAGTTGCGGATCGTCAACATCGGGATCGGCGTCCTGCAGCGACGTGCCGTCGATGCCGATGTCGGTGCCCAGAAGGGTTTCAACCGAAGTGACCCCGCCCAGTTCAGCCGCCGTCAGAGATTGGGGCAGGACGTGGTATCTGAGGATATCGGCCAGAAGCGGGATCGGGTCACCGCCGCCCGACAGCAAGGTGAGCGCATCGACCAGATAGGCGAAGGCGTCTGCCTCATCGCTGCCGTCGAACCCGAGGGAGGTGGCAAGGCTGATGAAGGCCGCATCGGTAGGGGCAAAGACAGTCAGATCTGCGGCGGTATCATCAAGCGCAGCCGTCAGGCCGGCGGCAATGACCGCGTTTTTGAGAATGTCGAAATCGGCGTTGTTCGTATCGTAGTCGCCCGAAGCAGTGACAAGTCCTGCAATGGTAGCCATGACATATTCCTTCGATTTCAGGCACTGAACATTTTGGGTTGAATGTCAGGTCAGTGCGGGTGTGTGCGGTGCGCCCGTTGAGGCGGCTTAACCTGTGCACTCGATATGCAGATTACCTTTAACGTGTGTAACGTAGGCAAAGGGGCGGACAGGATCATCGGACTTTGGTCGAGCGATCAGTCCTGCGTACACGGTCGGCGAGGAACCGCCCGACTTGCCGAAAGGTTTTAGCGTTATAAAGCGGATCGAATTGAACGAATTGAATACTTGAAGTGTTGGAAGGGGGCAGGCGGGGCGAACCCGCCTGCCCCTTTGCCGATTACATCGGCGGCAGGATGACCTGGTCGATCACATGGATGACGCCGTTCGACGCCGCGACGTCCGGTGTGGAGATGGCTGCGCCGTTCACTTTCGGCCCGCCTTCCAGCGTGATCGTCACGTCGGCACCATTGACCGTCTTGGCGGTCATGCCTTCGGTCAGGTCAGTCGACATGACGGCGCCGGGCACAACGTGATAGGTCAGCACGGAAACCAGCTTGTCCTTGTTTTCGGGCTTCAGCAGGTCTTCCACGGTACCGGCCGGCAGCGCTGCAAAGGCGGCGTCTGTCGGTGCGAACACGGTGAACGGACCTTCGCCTTTCAGCGTTTCGACCAGACCGGCTGCTGTCAGGGCGGCGGCGAGTGTGGTGAAGCTGCCGTTGGCGACGGCGGTGTCAACGATGTCCATATCCTGTGCAAACACAGGGGTTGCGAGGAATACGGTGGTGGTCAGTGCGATGAACGTTCTGCGGATCATTGGTGTCTCTCCGTTTGATCTACCAAATTGGCTTGGCAGAGGGGAAACGTCGCGGAGGATCAACTGGATGCATATGACAAGCGCGTTGGGCGGGCTTGACGAAGTTCAGCGCAACGCTAAGCCACGCAAGTTTCAGATTTCACCTCAAAATGGTGTTATCCGGCGTGATTGCACGTGATCAAGACCTGCCCCGCGGCCGGCCGATTTTTGCGGCAAAGCGGGTCTGTCTGCCTGTAGTAACGTGGCAGAGCGGCCAAAGTTGCACCAGCCAGACCATCGTCGCGGGAATTGTTACGAAACTCTGGCGCTAACGTGAGAAGAGTTGGTTGGACATAGCGCAGTTCTGCGGCAAAGTTTGCGTTGTATCATACCAAAAGGATTGCCCATGCCCCCGCGCGACGCCACCCCCCTGACCCGTGCCGATGTGACGCCAAAGCATCTTTGGATGAACAGGCGGCACCTGCTATTGGCCGCAGGGTCAGCGCTTGTTGCGGCGCCGGGATTTGCGCAGGCGGTGAAAAGCCCGTTTTCGACAACGGAAGAGCCGAACACGCTGGAAGACATTTCCAGCTACAACAACTTTTACGAATTCGGATACGGCAAGGAAGACCCGGCTGCCTATGCCGCATCGCTGACCACGACGCCGTGGTCGATCGAGATTGGCGGGATGGTGGACACGCCGGGTACCTATGATCTGGCCGACATTCTTTCCCAGGTCACCATCGAAGAACGCATCTATCGTTTTCGCTGTGTGGAGGCATGGTCGATGATCGTGCCGTGGAACGGCTTTGAACTTGCAAGTCTGCTGAACCGGGTCGGGGTTCAGGCGGGCGCAAAGTTCGTCGCCTTTGAAACTGTGCTTCGCCCCGAAGAAATGCCGGGCCAGCAGACCAATGCGCTCGACTGGCCCTACCGCGAGGGGTTGCGGCTGGACGAGGCGATGCATCCTTTGACCATTCTGGCCACGGGGTTGTATGGCGAACCGATGCCCAATCAGAACGGCGCGCCGATCCGGTTGGTGGTGCCGTGGAAATACGGGTTCAAGTCGATCAAAAGCATCGTGCGGATCAATCTGGTGGCCGAGATGCCGCAAACCACCTGGAACATGCAGAACGCGCAGGAGTACGGGTTTTATTCCAACGTCAATCCCGCCGTCGATCATCCAAGGTGGAGCCAGGCGAGCGAACGGCGGGTTGGAAGCGGGCTGTTCGGCGGGCGGATCGATACGCTGCCCTTCAACGGATACGCGGATCAGGTGGCCTCGCTGTATGAAGGTCAGGACCTGACGGTGGATTTCTGATGCTGGCCGACCGCATCAATGGTTACGCCCGCCGTGTGCCGCCTTGGGCCGTCTATATTGCCGGGGGTGTGCCGTTGTTCTTTCTGGTGGCGCAGGCGGTGACGGGGGGGCTTGGTGCCGACCCGGTCAAGGCGCTGGAACGCACACTTGGCCTTCACGCGCTTCAATTCCTGATCGCCACGCTGTGCGTCACGCCGCTGCGCCGCTATGCGGGGATCAGCCTGCTGCGGTTTCGTCGGGCGCTGGGTCTTTTGACCTTCTGGTACGCGGCACTGCATCTGACGGTGTGGGTCACGCTTGATCTTGCGTTCCGCTGGGGCGAGATCGGGGCCGATCTGGTGAAGCGTCCCTATATCATCGTGGGGATGGTGGCGTTTGTGATCTTGCTGGCGCTGGCGGTGACTTCGAACGGCTGGTCCATCCGCCGGTTTGGCGTGCTGTGGCAAAGGTTGCACCGGTTCGTCTATCTGGCCGCCGGGCTGGGTGCGGTGCATTTCATCATGCAGTCAAAGGTCTGGACGACGGAACTTGTCGTCTACAGCGGTGTTATTGCCCTGTTGCTGGCCTTGCGACTCGTCCCACGGCGCGCGCGAAAGCCGGTAACCGCCTGATCGCCCCGTCGGATGATGCCGCCGCGCACAATTCGATGCCGGGCAGGGGGGATTTAGTTGCACATGTTGCGCCAATCGCAACATGTTGCGCAACTTTATGAAATCGCCAAAAAAACGTCATATAAGTGTTTTTTTCCTCTTGCGGCCACGGAGTTCAATTCGTAAACACCCCTCACCGAAGACGGGAAGCGAAGACGCGGAACGGAAGCGGGGGCGGCGGCGAAGACCACCGCAAGACAATCTGGAGGCAAGGCGGTTCGGTGCGCTGGTTATTCTGGCGGACGGTGCCTTTTGTTTCTGCGCTCTTTGAATCTGTTGGTTATGAAGGGATATGCGGGCGGTTTGGGCGCATCGGCGTTTGACTGTTTTGCATATCGACCTGTTAGGGAAGCGGCGGCGACGTTTGTGGACCGATGATACAGGTGTCAGCTTCACTGTCTT
>JANPIX010000011.1:0-160614 GCA_031425195.1 Gemmobacter sp.
CATCGCGCCCAGTGGAAAAGGCTGCCCTGGAACCTGGCTTTAGCCATTTTGATTTTATGCGTCGCTTTAGGCACTGCGTCCATGCTGCCTTTTGTGGAAACATCGGGGCTGGGATTGCGCCGATTTGGCATGACCTATCAAAGCGCCATTACCGGCTCTGGTAGTTGGCGCAGTCTGGTTCGCTTGCTGCTCCCTGATTTTTTCGGAGGCGATTCAATCTGGCAGTGGAGCACGCGTCATTTGTCTTTTGAAGAATCCGCTTCAATCGGTTTGATTCCGGCTTTGCTGGCCTTAGGTGCGCCCTGGCTGGCGCGCCGAAACATCATTCAACTCCGGGTGAAACTGCACGCCAATGAACCACGGGTGGTCCTGCCACTCCACAATCTCGGGCAGTTTGCCGTCCGGGCTCATCCCCGAAAATGCCAATCCGCATTCCTCCAGCTTGTCGCGATACCGGACGTCCACTTCATAGCGGTGGCGGTGGCGTTCCTCGATGACCGTCGCACCGTACACCCCGGCCACCCGCGACCCGGGCTTCAGGTTGGCGGTATAGGCACCCAGCCGCATGGTGCCGCCTTTGTTGTCACCATGCTTGCGCGCGACGACGTGGTTGCCCTGCACCCATTCCTTGAGGTGATAGACGACTGGGGTGAACCGGCGCGGGGTTCCCATCACCTCGGCCTCGTGGTCGAATTCCTCTGACCCGGCATCGGTCACGCCGATCAGGTTGCGCGCAGCCTCGATCACGGCCATCTGCATCCCCAGACAAATGCCCAGATAGGGGATGCGCTTTTCGCGCGCATATTGCGCCGCCTTGATCTTGCCCTCGGTCCCGCGTTCACCAAACCCGCCCGGCACCAGAATGGCCTGAAACCCCTCCAGCCACGGGGCAGGGTCTTCCCGCTCGAACACCTCGGCGTCGATCCACTCGGCGCGCACGCGGGTCCGGTTTGCCATCCCGCCATGGGTCAGCGCCTCGGCGATGGATTTGTAGGCGTCTTCCAACTGCGTGTACTTGCCCACAATCGCCACCCGAACCTCGCCCTCGGCGTTGGTCAGGCGGTCCATCACGTCTTCCCACCGTGCAAGGTTCGGCTTGGGTGCAGGCGAAATGCCGAACGCATCCAGCACCGCCTGATCCAGCCCGGCCCGGTGATAGGCAAGGGGCGCGTCATAGATGGTCTTCAGATCATAGGCCGGGATCACATGTTCCTTGCGCACGTTGCAGAACAGGGCGATCTTTTCGCGCTCTTTCTCGGGGATCGGATGTTCCGACCGGCAGACGAGCACATCCGGGGCCAGACCGATGCTTTGCAATTCCTTGACAGAATGCTGCGTCGGTTTCGTCTTCAACTCGCCGCTCGCCGCCAAATAGGGCAGCAGCGTCAGGTGCATCAGAATGGATTGCCCGCGCGGGCGTTCGTGGATGAACTGGCGGATCGCTTCAAAGAACGGCAGCCCCTCGATGTCGCCCACTGTGCCGCCAATCTCGCACAGCATGAAATCGACGCCATCTGCGTCAATGCGCAGGAAATCCTTGATCTCGTTTGTCACGAGCGGGATCACCTGAATGGTCTTGCCTAGATAGTCGCCGCGCCGTTCCTTTTCCAGCACGTTGGAATAGATCCGCCCCGACGAAATACTGTCCGACTGCCGCGCCGAAACCCCGGTGAAGCGTTCGTAATGGCCCAGATCAAGGTCGGTTTCCGCTCCGTCATCGGTCACGAACACTTCGCCATGTTCGAACGGCGACATCGTTCCCGGATCGACGTTAAGATAGGGGTCAAGTTTGCGCAGCCGAACCGTATACCCGCGCGCCTGCAAAAGCGCCCCAAGGGCCGCCGAAGCCAGCCCCTTGCCCAACGATGACACGACGCCCCCCGTGATAAAGATATAGCGTGCCATGTGGTGAAACCCCCGTGAATGTCATTTTGCGCCGACCGATTCGCCCTTGGGGAATCGCAGCATCACGGGAGTTGAGACGTAAGGCCTCGCCGCCCGAAAAGCAAGCGAACCGCAAGATGATGTCCTGCGGTCCGCGGTTTCGTCAAATTCTGGTGGCGTATCAGCCGCCGTTCGCCGGGGGCGGTGTGGCGGGTGCCGCCGGGGCAGGTGCCGCCGGGGTCGTGGTGGCATCGGCGGGTGCCGTCGTGCCATCAGCGCGCGGCGGCGTGCTTGGCGCATCCGGGTTGGCGGGCGGCAGAAGATCGGTACCCAACGGTGCCACCGGGGTCGCAGGTGCCGGTGCCGGGGCGGTTCCGCCGAACTGGTCAACCACCGATCCGCCGCCCGCACCCTGTGCGGCCAGAATGGTGAGCGTGACCGACGTGATGATGAACCCGACTGCAAAGATCCATGTCAGTTTCGTCATGGCCGATGCGGCCTGCCGTCCCGTCATGGCCCCGCCCGTCGCACCACCGCCGCCCATGCCCAGCCCGCCGCCTTCGGATCGCTGCAAAAGAACGACGCCGATCAGAAGAAGGGCAAGGATCAGGTGGATGGTCAGAACGACGTTTTGCATGGGGGCGCGGCTTTCAACAATGCTCGCGCCTATCTAGGGGGAAGCCCGCGGCGAGGCAAGGCCCAAGGGTCACCGCTCCACATCGTCCACAGTGGCCTGCCCAGACAACCGCTGCCACAGGATCGACCAGGACAGCCCGACCCCCAGGATCACCGACAGGACAAGGATCGAAAGCCATGTGTTCAACGCGGAATTGCCAAGCGCCAGAAGGCCCCAGTCATACAGCACCCACAAGACAAGCGCGAACAGCGCCGCCACCAGCACGATGCCCAGCACCCCGATCGACCGCAGCGTGGCACTGCCATACAGCAGATAGCCAAGCCCCAGCAGCAGCCCCAGCAAAAGCGTGACCGAAAGGTTGTCCGCCATGTTCGCCTGCGCCCAGGTCACATAATTCCACTGCGTCGGGTTGTAGGTCAGCGCCAATAGAACAAACGCGCCCAGCCAGCGGATCAGGATACCCATGTGTCACACCTTTTACCTTTGCAGCCCTTGCCTATCACCCCCTGCCGCAAACTTCCAGTTGCGGGGAAAACCACATCGCATCCGGGCAGTTTCGGGTTTCACAGGCCGTCATTGGCGGCTATACCAACGCGGGTTTGCAGATAACAGGAAAGCGTGCGCAATGGCCAATGTCGTCGTCGTGGGGGCCCAGTGGGGTGATGAGGGCAAAGGCAAGATCGTGGACTGGCTGTCCGAACGCGCCGATGTGATTGCCCGCTTTCAGGGCGGCCACAATGCAGGCCACACGCTTGTCATCGACGGCAAGGTCTACAAGCTCAGCCTTTTGCCCAGCGGCATCGTGCGCGGCGGCAAGCTGAGTGTGATTGGCAATGGTGTCGTGCTCGATCCGTGGCACCTGATCATGGAAATCGACAAACTGCGCGGGCAGGGGGTCGAGATCAATCCAGACAACCTGATGATCGCCGAAAACGCCCCCCTGATCCTGCCGCTCCACGGCGAACTTGACCGCGCGCGCGAGGCGCAGACAGGCGTCGCCCGCATCGGCACGACTGGGCGCGGCATTGGTCCCGCCTATGAAGACAAGGTTGGCCGCCGTGCCATCCGTGTGGCCGATCTTGCCGATCCCGCGACTTTGGCCCTGCGGGTTGACCGTTTGCTCAGCCACCACGATGCGCTGCGGCGCGGCCTGGGGATGGAACCAGTCGACAAGGAGGCCCTGATCGCTGCCCTGAACGACATTGCGCCACAGGTCATGCCTTATGCCAAACCCGTCTGGAAAGTGTTGAACGAGGCGCGCCGCGCCGGAAAGCGCATTCTGTTCGAAGGCGCGCAGGGCGCACTTCTGGACATCGACTTTGGCACCTATCCCTTTGTCACCTCCAGCAACGTGATCGCAGGTCAGGCAGCCACCGGCACCGGCATGGGTCCGGGGGCCATCGATTTTGTTCTGGGCATCGTCAAGGCCTACACCACCCGCGTCGGGGAAGGCCCCTTCCCGGCAGAACTGAAGGACGCCGACGGCGAACGGCTGGGCGAACGCGGCCATGAATTCGGCACCGTCACCGGGCGCAAGCGCCGCTGCGGCTGGTTCGACGCCGTCCTTGTGCGCCAGACCTGCGCCACCAGTGGCGTCAAGGGCATCGCCCTGACCAAACTTGACGTGCTCGACGGGTTCAAGACGCTCAAGATCTGCGTCGGCTATGATCTTGACGGCCGCACGCTCGACTATCTGCCCACCGCCGCCGATCAGCAGGCCCGGTGCACGCCAATCTATGAAGAAATGGAAGGCTGGCAGGAAACCACCGCCGGGGCGCGTTCCTGGACAAACCTGCCCGGCGCTGCCGTGAAATACGTGCGACGGATTGAAGAGTTGATCCAGTGCCCGGTCGCCCTACTTTCTACCTCACCTGAACGCGATGACACGATCCTCGTCACCGATCCCTTTTCCGACTGAGACAATGATGGCCCTAAGCTACAAAGCACGCAAACGCCTGTCCCTGCTGATTCTCGTGGTTGGCGTGCCGCTGTATATCGTGGCGGCCGTCAGTCTTGTCGACATGATCGACAGACCCTCGGTTCTGGTCGAACTCGCCATCTATGTGGGCCTTGGCTTCTTGTGGGCCATTCCATTTCGCAGCGTGTTTCGCGGCATCGGGCAGGTTGATCCCGACACCCTTAACCGTGACGACCGTTAGGCCCTAACCCAGAATACGCTGCGCCTCGATCATGTATTCGGATTCGTCCGTGACGATGTACTGGCCCTTGCGCACCCGTTCGATCTTGCCCTCGCGCAGCAGCACACCAAAGGCGCGCAACCCTTCTTCGCGGTCGAAATCGCCCAGTTCGGTAGAGGTGATGATCTGCCGGATCAGGTGCATGGGCGAAAAATGCGGACGGCATTCAATCAGCGCCGCATAAACGCCCGCCGCCTGAATGAGATCGCCCATATCCTCGGCCCCAAGCCGCTGGGCAAACTCCGCAAAGTCCAAGGGATCGAAGAAAACGCTCACATCGCCCGTGTCGTCTTCGTCTTCGTCCTCTTCTTCGGCAAAGTCGTGCTCGACGGCGTCCATCACGCTGTTCAAGGCCAGATTTGACACCGCCACCCGGCGTGGCCGCACCAAAGGCGGGGCAGGCTCATCGGCCTGTTCCGCGATGCGCCGGTCAATCCGCTGTTCCGAGACGAGCACAAGCGGCGGGGCCTGATCCGGATCAAGCTGCGTGTCTGACGGTTCGGGGTGAACGATCTTTTCGAATTCGCCTTTGTAGGCATCGGTCAGGTTGTCAGGCAGGTCTTCGCCGCCGCGCGCCGCGCGGTCCGCCACAGTGGTGGCAACGGCCGCCTTCAGATGCGCAATGGCCGACCACCGCGCACGCTGTTCGGGCACGTCCATTTCCGAATTTGTTTGTTCGATCAACCGGTTGAATGACGTGTCATCCGCCGTTTCCGGCAGTTGCCGCAACGCATCGCCAAGCGTTTGCGGCTCGGTTGGCGCAGGTGCTACCTCCACTTCGGCCACGTCCGCCTTGCGAACCTTGATCAGCCGTGCCCTTGCAAGCCGCAACTTGCCCAAGGCCGACAGCCGCTCTGCCACAGGGGCACCCGGCGCTGGCGCGGGCACAGATGCAGTGTTGTCACCGGACTTTTCTTCGACGTCATCATCTTCGTCGTCGTACAGTGAAAAATTGCGCACTGGCGGCTTCGCCTTTGGCGCAACGGGGGCCGCCTCCACGATCGGCAGCGGTTCGATCGACATGCTCATCGACATCGCCGCCTTGATCGTTTCCGCAAGCTGTTCATCATAATCGTCGACGTCGTCGTCCGCTGCAGCCATTTCAACCGGCTCATCGTCGTCACCGCTGTCATCGTCGGCCATAAAGCCGTCGCTTTCGCTCAGCCGCCAATCCGAAATCGGATCGTCAACCGGCGTCGTTGCCACAAACGGGGCCGAAACGGGCTCGGCCTCGGACGGTTCGGAAATATCCGCAGCCGGCCTGGGGGCCGCCTGCTCGGTGGCAAATCCATCAATCGTATCGCCCTCGGACAAGGCAGAGGCGCGGATCCGCATCAATTTCGCGGCCACGCCTTCGATCCGCGTGGGACTGGCGGGGGTCACAAATGCCGAAGCCTGCACCGGGGCAGGGGCTGGCGTTGGGGCTGACACTGGCAGAATGGGCGTGGTCAGCATCATCGGCGCATCGATTGCCGCAACGCTCTCATCGTCAGCGTCGAAATCCTGATCAAAGGCGTCGACGTGTTCTGCAGGTTCGGTCGCGCGCAGATGCACGCCGCCGTCGTCCTGTACGCTGGCCTCGACCCGCCGCTGCGATTCCCGCTCGGCAATACGGTGCAACATCGCGGTATCAGGAATTGCCGGTTCCGACCCGAAAAACCGGTCGCCGGCTGCCAGATCCCGGAAATACTCCGCAATGATCTTCATGGTCGTCAGCGGGTCGTCAAACCCTTCCAACGTGCACGAGAATGTGCCGTAGGAAACGGTCAGGATCTTGCTGGCTCCGGTCATTGCGGCGTCACCTAATCTTTTCTTGGGGCGAATTCTGCCCACTCGTCAGTCATTTCATCGTCAGATAGGGGTAATTTGAAGGACTGATTATGTCCGACACGACGAATCGCCGCCATAATTGGGATCAAACAGGCCATGGAAACAAGCATTGTTAACAGCCTGGGCGGTGTGACGCTGATTGCAGGCGGGCCTGTCACGCGACGAGATCTGAAGGTCGCCCAGCGGCGCGCGCCGATTCTTGTCGCGGCCGACGGCGGCGCCGATGCGGCGCTGCGCTGGGGGGTCATGCCGCAGGCGGTGATCGGCGACTTCGACAGCCTGTCGCCCCGCGCACGCGAAACCATCGATCCGTCCCGCCTTCACCCTATCGCCGAACAGGAAACCACCGACTTTGACAAGGCCCTGCGGTCCGTTTCCGCACCGTTCGTCATCGGTCTGGGTTGCGTCGGTGGGCGCGTCGATCACACTCTGGCCGCCCTGAACGCCCTTGTGCGCCATGATCGCCCCTGCGTGCTGCTGGGCGGCCCCGATATCCTGTTCGCGGCCCCGCCTGCGCGCGCAATCGCCCTTCGGCTGGCCGCGGGTGCGCGTGTTTCCCTTTTTCCACTGTCACAGGTGACAGGACTTTCCCAAGGTCTGGAATGGCCGATCAACGGCCTTACTTTCGCGCCCAACCGTCAGATCGGCACCTCGAACCGCGCCGCGCTCCGTGACGTGACGCTGACCTTTGCACAGCCCGGCATGATCGTGATCCTGCCCCGCCGCTTTCTGGATGCGGCCGTGGCGGCCCTGCTTTATCCCGCGCCAATCGCGGCACCGTCTGCTGCCTGACGCAACGGCGGGCTGGAACGTTTATCCTGCCAAAGTGTTGTCGCGGCAGGATGCAGGTGTGTTTTCGCCTTTGGGGTGTTCCGACCCACATGCCTCCGCCAAAGGACAATGCATCGGTCTTTCCGGCCGGGCGCAACACATGGAATATTGAAGATGGTCATTCAGGCAAAAACCCAAAGCGGCACGGGAATTCAGTACAACCTCGGCACCACGCAAGATCTTTTCGTGGCCAAAGGAGTGTTCGTGCAATCGACTGACACCAACGCTGTTTCAGGCACTGGCAATGGCCAGGAAGTGCGCGTTTCAGGCTCTGTCGTCGGTTTCAACGATGGCATTCACTTGACCGGTGACGACGCCGTCGTCGTCATCAATGCATCGGGTATCGTCACTGGCCAGACCGACGATGCCGTCAACTTCGAAGGCCTGAACCCCACATTGGTCAACCGTGGCACCATCACCGGCAACTACGGCATTTACATCGATGGCGGGGCGGGACGGGCGACTGTCACCAACTATGGCAATATCCACACAGACAGCGATTCTGTCACACTAGGCGGCGCGATCCGAACGGCTCTCACCAACTTTGGCACGATCTTTTCGAACAGCGGCACTGCCTACTTTGGCGATGCCCTGCGCGATACCGTAGTCAATCAGGGCACCATTGCAGGTGATATCAATCTGGCCCAGGGCAACGACATCTATGACGGCCGGGGTGGCCGCGTGACGGGCAACGTATTCGGTGGCGAAGGCCGTGACTATTTCCGCCTTGCGTCTTCGGTTGAAACCATTGTCGGCGACCTTGGATTTGACACGCTGGATTTCAAGGGAACCGCCGGCGTGCGTGTTGATCTGAGCAACACCATCGACAACACAGGGGCCGCCAAAGGCGACACCTATTTCGGCATCGAACGTGTGCTGGGTTCGCTGGACGGTTCTGACCAGTTGCGCGGCGACGTGGCCGAAAACGTGCTGCGCGGCTTTGGCAATGCAGACCGCCTGTTCGGCAACGCAGGCAATGACGACCTGTTCGGCGGCAACGGGCAGGACACGCTGACAGGCGGTGCCGACGCCGACAACTTCTATTTCGACACCTACAGCAGCCGGGGTGACGTGATCACCGACTTCGCAAATGGCATCGACGCGCTGCTGTTCAATGACGATGCCTTTGGTGACCTTGCAGACGGCGTCCTTGCGGCAAGCCGCTTCAAATCCGGTACCAACAACCAGGCCGGCGATGCGAACGACCGGTTCATCTTCAATGCCAATACCGATCAGCTTTACTTTGACGCCGACGGCACGGGCAACAGGGATGCGGTTCTGGTGGCAACCTTCGCCAACGGTGCCACCATCACCGCAAACGATATCTTCATCTACTGATCTGAACGCAGGTACGAAGATGGGGGGCAGGGAAACCTGCCCTCTTTTTCATGTGCACTGGACGTGGTTGCCCATGGGGCACTTTTGCGTTAATGGGATCTACGCCTTGGGGCGCTTTGACTTTGTTTTTTCAAATGATTCTCTAAATTCCATCTTAATTCACCGGCGGCCGACTGAATTGGTCGCCCTCTCGGAAAGATCAGAAATTGGTAGTTATCGCAAAAACCCGGGTGGGTTCGGGCATTCAATACAATCTTGGCGCAAAAGATCTGTCGGTTGGCGTTGGGGTGGTGGTCACCTCGTTCGATGAAAATGCCATTTCGGGCACCGGTCTTGGGCAGCGGGTGACCGTGTCTGGCACGGTCAAAGGCGACAATGACGGCATTCACCTCACCGGAAACGATGCTGTCGTGATCGTCAACGCCAGCGGCGTGGTCCGGGGCAGCGGCGATGATTGCATCAACCTTGAAGGCACCAACGGAACAGTCATCAACCGCGGCACCCTGTCAGGCGTGTACGGAATTTATACCGATGCGACGGGCGGAACGTTCAAGGCTACAAACTACGGAACAATTCTGGCGGAAAGCAACGGCATCTCCATTGGCGGCGATCAAAAGTCGCTCACCAAGAATTTCGGCACGATCATCGCGGAAACGTCCGGGTCGTTTGATGGCAACAGTCAGCGCGACGCAGTGTTCAATCGTGGCACGATGGTGGGCGATATCGTTCTGCGCGAAGGCGACGATGTCTACAACGGCCTGAATGGGCGCGTTGTCGGCACGATTTATGGGGGTGATGACAACGATCTGTTCCGCGCAGGATCGCGCGCCGAAACAATCGACGGCGGGAACGATGGCGACATACTCGACTTCCGCGCGGGTTCGGGCCTTCGCGTCGATCTGAACAACGCAATCGAAAACACGGGCAATGCCAAGAACGACTATTACCTGTTCATTGAAACGATCTACGGCTCGCAGTCCGGCGCAGATGCGCTTCGCGGCGACAACGTTTCTAACAACCTTTACGGCAATGGCGGCGCGGATAAATTGATCGGTAACAGCGGCAACGATCTTTTGTCCGGCGGCACCGGGCGCGATACTTTGACGGGCGGTTTTGACGACGACAGTTTTACCTTCCAAAGCAAGGCAAGCTGCGGCGACATCATAACCGACTTTGGCAACGGCGTTGACGACATCTCCATCAACCGCGACGCCTTCGGCGCAGGGTTGGTCGATGGTTTCCTCGTGGCAGGGCGGTTCAAGTCCGGTGCCAACAACATGGCTGGCGACGCGAACGACCGCTTCATCTTCAACACGGCCACAGACAAACTCTATTTCGACGCCGATGGCACAGGCAGCGGGGCAGCGATTCTTGTGGCGACTTTTGCCAACGGTGCCACGCTGACCGCAGGCGATATCTTCATATTCTGATCCGACATCGCACATGGCATGGGGGGCTGTGACCTGCCCCCCGATCCCGCCCCCGCGCCACAGGGTAATGTTGGTTTGCTTTGATAGCCAATCCCTTTCGCACCCCTTATTTTTATCACGGCCAACCCGATTGGCCACTTTTGGAAAGCACAGAAATTGACAGTCAATGCACAGACCCGGTCAGACACCGGCGTTCAGTATGATCTTGGAACTTCAAAGAACTTGTTGGTCGGAAGCGGCGTTGTCGTTCGGTCGCTCGACACTCTGGCCGTATCTGGAACGGGAAACGGCCAGCGCGTGACAGTATCAGGCACAGTGGAGGGTTATGGTGATGGTATCGGCCTGACCGGCGACAATGCTGTTGTCCTCATCAACAAGGGCGGTGCCGTCCGCAGCCTTACCGACGATTGCATCAATTTCGAAGGCAAGAACGTCACGCTGATCAACCGTGGCCTGCTAAGCGGCAACTATGGCGTCTACCTTCAGGGCGAGGGTGGCACCGAAAAGATTTCCAATTACGGGGCTATCCTGGTGGATCGCACCGCAGTCCTCGTCGGCGCAATCTCCAATTCAGTTCTCAGAAATTTCGGAACCATCCTCTCGGAACAAGCGGACTCGTTCGAGGGAAATGGGGCGCGCGACATCCTGTTCAACCGCGGAACAATGATCGGCGATGTCACGTTTTCTGCCGGCAACGATGTCTACAACGGCCTGAACGGAAGAATATTCGGAACGATTTATGGCGGCAATGGCGCGGACGTGTTCCGGCCGGGCCTGCGCGGCGAACAAATTGACGGCGGGGCCGATTTCGATACGCTCGATTTCCGGGGCGGCGCTGGTGTGCGCGTCGATCTGGGCAACACGGTCGGCAACACAGGCAGCGCAAAGAACGACACCTATACCGCGATCGAGCGGGTGTTCGGATCCACCTCCGGCGCAGATCAACTTCGCAGCGACGGCGCTGCGACCGAACTGTTCGGTTTTGGCGGTGCCGACAAACTGATGGGCAACAACGGCGACGACATCCTGTCCGGAGGAACCGGCCGCGATACGATGACGGGCGGCAACGACAGTGACAGTTTCACCTTCGAAACCAAGGACAGTGCCGGTGATGTTATCACCGACTTCGGCATCGGCAATGATACCGTCACGATCAGGGGTGATGCCTTTGGCGCAGGGCTTTCTGATGGCTTCCTTGCTGCAGGGCGGTTCAAGTCCGGTGCCAACAACCTGGCTGGCGACGCGAACGACCGCTTCATCTTCAACACCGCCACAGACAAACTCTATTTCGACGCCGATGGCACAGGCAGCGGGGCCGCGATCCTTGTGGCGGCTTTCACTGGCGACGTAGCGGTGACGGCGGGCGATATTTACATCTACTGACCAAATCGGCCAGGACTCAAGGCATTTTGAATTATTAGGGGACGGCAAAAATGGCTGTTAAGACAGTAATCAAGTCACTGATAGGGACGGGCATCCAGCTGCAGGTCGGCGGACAGACCGATGTTGTTGTCGCAAAAGATGTCCTGGTCTATTCGCCGGATGCCTATGCGATTTATCTGACCGGCAGCAATCAGACACTGACGATCCGCGGCACCGTGCAGGGTGATGACGATGACGCCATCAAATTTGGAGACGGGGTTACCGACAAAAACCACAAGGTGATCGTTGAAGCATCCGGCATGGTCATCGGCGATTACGACGATGCCCTGTCGTTTGAAAGCATGAATCCAACTGTCCTGAACAAGGGAACCATTATCGGAAATTATGCCATCTATTCGGCAAGCGATGAGACGACCTTGGCAACAGTCGTGAACAGCGGAAAGATCATTGGCGTTGGATACACGGCCATTTCCATCAGCGGTCAACTGACGGGTGTTGCCAAGATAAACAACAGCGGCAAGATTTTTGCGAGTGATTACGGGGTGAGTGTTGACGATATCCGGCTCAGCCTCGTGAACACAGGGCTGATCATGGCAGACGGCAATGCTGCGATCAGTTCCGATAACGGCAACGATACGGTCCTGAACAAGGGGCGTATCATTGGTGATGTCGATCTTGGGTTGGGCCGCGATCTTTTTGATAACCGCTCAGGTGTGACGATCGGCTACG
The DNA here is from genome assembly GCA_031425195.1 of Gemmobacter sp. Taxonomy (GTDB): domain Bacteria; phylum Pseudomonadota; class Alphaproteobacteria; order Rhodobacterales; family Rhodobacteraceae; genus JANPIX01. The sequence continues at coordinate 12,261 of JANPIX010000011.1, forward strand.
TTCATGGCGGGGACGGCAATGACCGCCTGCTGGGCGGCAGGCGCGCCGACGCGTTGTTTGGCGATGAAGGCAATGACAGGCTGCTTGGCGGGTCAGGCAAGGACACGCTGACAGGCAGCGGCGGAGATGACGCTTTCATCTTCAACGCACTGTCCGACAGGGGTGATACCATTGCCGACTTTGGCGGTGGTGTGGGGGATAACGACCGGATCCTGATTTCGCGCGACGGTTTTGGCGCAGGTCTTTCCATCGGCACGCTGTCCGCAGCCAAATTCCAGGCCCGCGTTGACAACGTGGCGCAAGACGGCAACGACCGGTTCATCTACCGCACCACCGATGACACCTTGTGGTTCGACAAGGATGGCACCGGCGGGGCCAACGCCGTTCTGATCGCCACGGCCTATTCCACCGGGTCGTTCAGTGCGGCCGATATCGTCATTTTTTAAGGCCCGTTCAGATGCGGCATGTCACCGAACTGGCCGGGCAGGCCGGTTCACATCATTCGGAATTGAAGGGGTTATTTCATGGCTATCAAGAAAGTTATCACATCGCTGATCGGATCGGGAATTCAGGTCACTGTCGGGGGTGAGCGGGATGTCGTCATCGGGCCAGACGCGCTTGTTCACTCATCCGGAAATTATGCAATCTATCTGACCGGCAGCAATCAGAAACTCACGATCAGCGGCACGGTCAGTGTGACAGGTGATGATGCCATAAAATTCGGTGACAGTTCCACGGACAAGAACCATGTTGTCGTCATTGAAAAGTCTGGCATGGTTATCGGCGACTTTGACGATGGCCTGTCTTTCGCAAGCCGGGACCCACGTATCGTTAATCATGGTACTGTCATTGCGGATTACGCGATCTATTGTTCGAACGAATTCAACGAACACACCCAGATCACGAACACCGGATTGATCATCGGACTAGACTCCACCGCAATCTATGTCAGCGGTACATCGGACGGCATTGCCGAAATCAGGAATAGCGGAAAGATCTATGCCTATGGAAACGATGCGATAGATGGGTCGAATTCCCGCCTGAACGTGTTGAACAGCGGTCTTATTGAAGCGAACGGCTATGCTGCCGTCGACGGCGACAATGCGTCTGATGCGGTTAAGAACACCGGACGCATCATTGGCTTGGTCGAATTGAACGGCGGCGAGGACATCTACGATGGTCGCGGCGGCATTCAGATCGGCAGCGTCTATGGCGGTTCGGGCAATGACAGCATCATTGGCGGCAAGCGGGCCGAAAACCTTCTTGGCGACGGCGGCAATGATTTCATCGGCGGCGGATTTGGCAAAGACACGCTGACGGGCGGAGCGGGTGACGACGGATTCCTGTTTATCGCACCGGGCCAAGGCAGCGATTTCATCGCCGATTTCGGGCATTCTGTCGGGAACGACGATCATATCATCCTGATGCGGGATGGCTTTGATCCGGCTCTGCAACTCGGCGGACTGGCCGCGTCGCGATTTCAGCAGCGTTCCGATCACCTCGCGCAACGCGCCAGCGACCGGTTCATCTTCGACACATCAAGCCACACCCTGTGGTTTGACAAGGACGGTATCGGCAACGCCCATGCCGTCCTGCTTGCCACCGTGCTCCCGTCCGAAACCCTGTCTGTGGGCGACATCTTCCTGATCTGACCGCGCCAACACAACCGTGCCGGGCTGTTCAGCAGTTCGGCACGTTTACAGCCAATCCGCCAAGGCTCGTTTCCTTGTATTTTTCGTGCATGTCCTGCCCGGTCTGGCGCATCGTCTCGATGCAGGCATCCAGACTGACAAGGTGAATCCCGTCCCCCCGCAAGGCCAGGCTCGCCGCCGAAACGGCCTTGATCGCACCCAACCCGTTGCGCTCGATGCAGGGCACCTGCACCAACCCCGCCACCGGGTCACAGGTCATGCCAAGGTGGTGTTCCAGCGCGATTTCCGCTGCGTTTTCCACCTGTTCCGGCGTTCCCCCCAGAACAGCGGCCAACCCGGCGGCCCCCATCGCCGCGGCACTTCCCACCTCGGCCTGACAGCCGCATTCGGCACCGCTGATACTGGCGTTGTGCTTGCACAGTCCGCCAATCGCCGCCGCTGTCAAAAGGAAATCGCCCAGCCGCGCGCGCGACGCACCGGGCACATGGTCCAGCCAATACCGGATCACCGCCGGCACAACCCCCGCCGCCCCGTTCGTCGGCGCGGTGACGACCTGCCCCCCCGCCGCGTTTTCCTCGTTCACCGCCATCGCATACAGCGACATCCAGTCGTTGATCGTATGCGGTGCCGTCATGTTCAGCCCGCGCTCGGCCAGCAGGGCGTCGTGAATGCCCTTGGCCCTGCGCCGCACCTTCAGACCCCCCGGCAGAATGCCCACGCCGCCCATCCCGCGCGTGATGCAATCGTTCATCACCGCCCAGATCCGGTCCATCCCGGCCTCCAACTCGGCGGCGCTGCGCACCGTCAACTCGTTCGCCCGCTTCATCGCGGCAATCGACAGGCCCGACGCTTTCGCCATCTCCAGCATCGCCGCCGCCGTATCGAACGGATAGGGCACATCCGCGCGCGGTTTGCGCTTTTGCTCCGCCGCCTGCGCCAGTTCCTCCGCCGTCAGAACAAAGCCGCCCCCGATGGAGTAATAGGTTTCCTGCAGGATCACGTCTCCCTGCGCATCCGTCGCCCGCAGGATCATGCCATTGGCGTGGCCGGGCAGGGCGGGGCCGAAATCGAAATGCAGGTCACTGCGCGGATCGAACTGCAAGGGCGGCAGGCCAGGGGCATGAACCACCTTTTCATCGCGGATCCGCGCCAGCGCGGCGTCGGCCTTTTCTGCGTCATAGGTGTCGGGCAAGAACCCGGCCAGCCCCAGAACAGTGGCCCGGTCCGTTGCATGGCCAACCCCGGTAAACGCAAGCGACCCGTGCAGTGATGCCTTCAACCCTTTGGGGTGAAACGGGCTTGCGCGCAGCGTGTCCAGAAACCGCCCGGCAGCGACCATCGGCCCCATCGTATGGCTTGACGACGGGCCGATCCCCACCTTGAACATGTCGAACACAGACAGGAACATCTCAGCCCACCCTGTCCGGGTCGGTATAGACGGCAGGGCCAAGCGCCTCGGCACGGGCCGCCGCCTGCACCGCTGGGCGCTGTTCCAAGGCCCCGGCCATCGCGCGCAGCGCCGGATAATCGGCAAGTGGAAACCGTGTCGGTGTCCCCGGCCCGCCAAACTGCATCCAGCGCAGCAGTTGCCCGATGTAATGAGCAAGCACCGTCGGCTGCGCCGTATCGGCCCAACCCGGTGCCTGCGCCACGGCCTGCTCCAGTATCTGCAGATAACCTGCCAGCCTGTCGCGCGCATGCGCCGTGACCTGCGGCACACAATCCTCGCCCGCCACGCGCTGCGGATAGAACAACTGCAACAACGTGGTATGCACGGAATTGTTGACGAAGATCAGCCACTTCAGAAAATCACCCCGGTCGGGCGCGTCGGGTGCGGGTGCCATCGCGTGATGCCGGTCTGCCAGCCACAACAGGATCGCCGCTGTCTCGAACATCGGGCCGTCGGGCGTTTCCAACGCCGGCACAAGGCCAAGCGGTTGCATCGCGCGGTAACCCGCAGCGTCGTGGTCACCCCTGTCCCGGTCAAGCAGCACTGTGTCAAAGGGCTGCCCCAGTTCGGTCAGCACGATCCGCACCACCAGCGATGCCGCGTCCGGTGTATAGTGAAGTCTGTACATTCTGCCCCCGTTATCCAGCACAGCCCACTATCGCGCAAAGGTTCCCCGCCCGAACAGCGCAAAACCGACTGACCGCACGTCAAAGCGTCACCTTTTGCCCATTTAGGTGTTTACCGCCGGTTAACCAAGCACGGTTATCCCGGATCAGGTCAACCGGACAGGGAAAGGAATTGCGATGGACAGGATGTTTGCACGGGTAACGGCAGCGGCCTTAGCTGCATTTGCGCTCGGCGCCCCCGCCATGGCGCAGGACACGGCGAAACCGGCTGCGATGCCATCCACCATGCCCATCGGGCTGTCGGAAAAGATGTTCAAACGGATGCAATCTTCGCCCGACGCCTTTGTCGAGGATGCGGCGGCCCTGATCTACGGTTATGGCACCGACGCGGGCATCGCTGCGGCAGGGATTGACCTTGCGATTGCGGCCGACCGGGCCGCGGCGCGCGGCCGCACGATGGGCCGCATGATGCAGGCCGATCTTGACGGCGACGGCACCGCCACGGCGGACGAAATCGGCGTTCTTGTTCAGGCAACGTCAGCCAAGGGCCGGGGCCGCGTCGCCCTGTCGTTCCAGACGGCAGATGCCGACAACGATGGCACAGTTTCACTCGTCGAAATGCAGGCGCAGGCCACGATAGCAGGCGAAACCGCCGTGTCGCCGGGCAAGGTTGCAGCCCTGCGCGGCATGATGGCGCTTGATACCGATGGCGACGGGCTGCTGACCATGGCCGAGGTGCGCGAGGTTGTGAAACGCGCGCAGGACGCTGCCTGACGGGCTCCCAACCTGCCGGCCGCCCTGCTGCAAAGGTAAATTGCCCCTCGCGCCTGCCCCTCCCAGGTTCTATAAGCAGGCAAACTGCGCATGGGGGATGCATGTCTGCGACGCTTTCACCGATGGACCGCGCCAAACAGGCCGCCGCCCACCGCGCGGTCGACTTCATCCAGGATGGCATGCGCGTGGGTCTGGGCACCGGATCGACCGCCGCCTTCATGGTCCGCCGCCTTGCCGAACGGGTCCGCGACGAAGGGTTGCGCGTCACGGGCGTGGCCACCTCGACGCGCACGGCAGCATTGGCGCGCGAACTGGGCATTCCGCTTGCCACTCTGGACGATGTGACATGGCTTGATCTGACCATCGACGGCGCAGACGAGGTGGACAGCGAACTCAACCTGATCAAGGGCGGCGGTGCGGCACTTTTGCAGGAAAAGATCGTGGCCACGGCAAGCGACCGCATGATCGTGATCGCCGATGCCGCCAAACAGGTGGCAACCCTTGGCGCTTTCCCCCTTCCGGTTGAAGTGGTCCCCTTTGGCTGGAAAACCACCAAGGCCCTGATCGAGGAAATGCTGTCAGGCATGGATGTTCTGGATCGCAGATGCGACCTGCGGCTTCTGCCCGACGGCGCGCCCCTGATCACGGACGAGGCGAACCACATCATCGATCTGCATCTGAAACGCATCGAAAATCCGCGCCAGCTTGCCATGGTTCTGAACCAGATTCCGGGTGTCGTCGAAAACGGGCTTTTCATCGACATCTGCGACGTGCTGGTCATCGGGCACAGCTACGGGCGCGTGCAGGTGCGCGACATTCAGGCCGATACCTTGCAGGAAGGGGTGGGCGAACCCGCCGCCTCCAACATCTTTGCCGACTTCGGGGATTGATCCGCATGGCCTTTGACTATGATCTGTTCGTCATCGGCGGCGGGTCCGGCGGCGTTCGCGCGGCCCGCATCGCATCGGGTGACCACGGTGCCAAAGTCGGCCTCGCCGAAGAAAGCCGGATGGGCGGAACCTGCGTCATTCGCGGCTGTGTGCCCAAAAAGCTGATGGTGTTCGCCAGCGAATACCGCCAGTCCATGGTTGACGCCGTGGCCTACGGCTGGGATCTGACGCCGGGCCTGTTCCAGTGGCCCCGCTTTCGCGCCCGGCTGGAAGTGGAGCTGGACCGGCTCGAGGCGGCCTACCGCAACACACTTCTGAAGGCGGGCGTCACGATCCACGACAGCCGCGCCACCCTTGTCGACGCTCACACCGTCAGGCTCGCCACGGGTGAGCAGTTTCGCGCCCGTCACATCCTGATTGCCACTGGGGGTCACGCCCTGCGCCCCGATCTGCCGGGGGCGGATCTTGGCGTCACATCGGACGCGATGTTCCACCTTGATCGCCTGCCGGCGCGCACGCTTGTCGTGGGCGGCGGCTATATCGCCAGCGAATTCGCCTGTATACTGAACGGCATGGGCGTTGCGGTCACCCAGTTTTACCGCGGCGCACAAATCCTGCGCGGCTTTGATGACGAAGCGCGCGGCCATGTCGCCACCGCCATGATCGAAAGCGGCATCCGCCTGCATTGCGGCACCAACATCCTTGCCCTGACGCAAACCGGCGCCGGCATTCAGGTGACCGCCACCGACGGCAGCGCCGATACCTATGACCTTGTGCTGTTCGCCACGGGTCGCGCGCCCAACACGGCCGGTCTGGGTCTGGAAAACACCGGCGTTGAACTCGGCCGGCGCGGCCAGATCGTCGTCGACGCGTACAGCCAGACCGCCGTGCCGTCGATTTTCGCCGTGGGCGACGTGACCGACCGCATCAATCTGACGCCCATCGCGATCCGCGAAGGCCATGCCTTTGCCGATACCGTCTTTGGCGGCACCAAGCGCATGGTCGATCACTCCATGGTGGCGAGCGCCGTGTTCACCCAGCCCGAACTGGGTGCCGTCGGCCTGTCCGAAGAAGCGGCGCGCGATCTTGAACCGATCGAGGTTTATGCCGCGACCTTCCGCCCCATGCAAAGCCTGTTCGCGGGGCGCAACGACCGCGTCCTGATGAAACTCATCGTCAGTCAGGCCACCCGCCGCGTGCTCGGCTGCCACATCGTCGGCCCCCATGCGGGCGAACTGATCCAGCTTGCGGCCATCGTGATCCGCATGGGTGCCACCAAGGAACAGTTTGACGAAACCGTGGCCGTCCATCCGACCATGGCCGAAGAACTTGTGACGATGCGCCACCCCGTGCGACGCAGCTAAGTGCCGTGCGGCACCAGCGCGCAGCTTGAATTTTGCGATGCAATGACCAGTTAGCTTACGACAGAGAAGAAAAGGGAAAGTGCAGGATGTCAGGAAACGGGGGCCCCTGGGGCGGCGGCGGCAACAATGGCGGCGGCGGTGACGACGGCGATGGCCGCGACAACCGCGGTCAAAGAGGCGGCGGTCGCAGGCCGGGCGAAGGCCCGCAAATCCCGGAAATCGACGAGATCATGAAAAAGGGTCAGGAACAGCTTCGTGTTCTGATGGGCGGGCGTGCGCGTCAGGGCGGCCCGGGCGGCCCCGTGAACCCGAACCCGCTGGCCCCGCTGTTTACCCGCCAGGGCATCGCACTGGCCGTTCTGGCACTTATCCTGTTGTGGTCCTACCTGTCGTTCTACACGGTCCGTCCCGAAGAACGTTCAGTCGAACTGCTGCTGGGCGAACGCACCGCTATTGGGGAACCTGGCCTGAACTTTGCGCCCTGGCCCATCGTCAAGGCGGAAATCGTGCAGGTCCGCGTCGAAAAGACCACTGAAATCGGCGGCGGCGAAAATGGTGCCAACGACGGCGGCATGATGTTGACCCGTGATCAGAACATCGTCGACATCGGCTTTCAGGTCGTCTGGAACATCGCCGATCCCGAAGCCTATCTGTTCAACCTGTCCGATCCCGAAGACACGATCCGCGCGGTCGCCGAAAGTGCGATGCGCGACATCATCGCCCGGTCGGAACTGTCCCCCATCCTCAACCGCGACCGTGGCGTCATCGCAACCGATCTGCGCGCCGCCGTGCAGTCCACGCTTGATACCTACAACGCCGGGATCAGTGTGATCCGCGTCAACCTGCAACGCGCCGCCCCGCCCGAAGAAGTGATCGACAGCTTCCGTGCCGTGCAGGCCGCCCAGCAGGAACGTGACCGGCTGGAAAAAGAGGCTGACGCCTATGCCAACCGCGTGACCGCAGGCGCACGGGGCGAAGCGGCCCGCCTTGGCGAAGATGCCGAGGCCTACCGCGCCCGTGTCGTAAACGCCGCCGAGGGTGAGGCGAGCCGCTTCATCAGCGTCTATGACGAATACGTCAAAGCACCCGAAGTGACCCGTCAACGGATGTATCTGGAAACCATGGAAGGCGTTCTGGGCGGCATGAACAAGGTGATCCTTGACGGTGTCGGCGGTGGCGAGGCGGGGCAGGGCGTTGTGCCCTTCCTTCCCCTGAATGAACTCAACCGGATGGCCCCGGCCACACCGGCGGGTGCTGCTGCATCCACGACCACGAATACCACGGGGGGAAACTGACATGAAACGATCCGCAATCATTGTTCCCGTGTTGGCCCTTGCCGCGGCCACGGTGCTGTCGTCCTTCTTTATCGTTGACGAACGCGAACAGGCGCTGGTCCTGCAATTCGGTCAGGTGAAACAGGTCAAAAAGGAACCCGGCCTCGGGTTCAAGATCCCCCTGATTCAGGAAGTCGTGCGCTATGACGGGCGCATCCTCGGCCTCCCGACCGAGGCTGTCGAAGTGACCATGCTCGATGACCGCCGGCTTGTTGTCGATGCCTTTGCGCGCTGGCAGATCACCGATCTTGAACGCTTTCGTCAGGGTGTCGGCGGCGGCGGCGTCGAACAGGGCCTTCGCCGGCTGGAGGGGATCGTGAACCCCGCCATTCAGGAAGTGCTGGGTTCCGTCAACTCCAACCGCGTCTTGTCAGAAGACCGGACCGCGCTGATGAACCAGATCCGTGACATCGCCCGCCGTCAGGCGCTGACGCTGGGCATTGACGTGATCGACGTTCGTCTGACGCGCACCGATCTGCCCGAACAGAACCTCGAAGCCACCTTTGCCCGGATGCGCGCCGAACGGGAACGCGAAGCCGCCGACGAAATCGCCCGTGGTGGCGAAGCGGCAAGCCGGGTGCGGGCGACCGCCGACCGGACAGTCGTGGAACTGACATCACAGGCGCAGAAAGAGGCCGAAGTGATCCGCGGTGAGGCTGACGCACAACGTAACGCCATCTATGCCGAAGCGTTTGGGCGTGATCCTGAATTCTTTGCCTTCACCCGGTCGCTGACCAGCTATCAACGCGCGCTTCAGGGTGCGAATTCGTCCATCGTGATGCAACCGGACAGTGAATTCTTCAACTACCTGCGCAGTTACGAAGTTCGCGATCCGTTGACAACCACGCCAGCATCCGCAGCCGAAGCGGCACCCGCCGCCGCCGAAGCAACGGACGCACCAACCGAAGCTGCGGCCCCGGCCACGCCCGCCGCACCTGCAGACACTGCGGCACCGGCAGCGCCCGCAACCGAGTAACCTGTGATGGGTTACATCATTCTGGCCGTCGGTCTTGTGCTGGCGGTAGAGGGGCTGGCGATTTCGCTGGCCCCCACCCGTCTGGAAGAGGCTCTGGCCCTTCTGGCGCGCCTGTCTCGCGATCAACGCCGCATCCTTGGCCTGACAACGCTTGCCATGGGTGTGGCACTGATCTGGGCGGCCCGCCATCTTGGGCTGTGACGGCCCGCAGGTTACATTTTTTACACGCCACAGCACGGCGCATCACATCCGATTGAAACCAAAACTCCGGAATTGCATTTGGCCCCTGCTGGCTTAATTAATCACTCATCGTTCGCGGTTGTTGCCGCGAACCGTCAGGAACCCTGAAAGGAGCCTTGCGGTGCCCCCAATCGTCACAACTCTTGCCCCCCAGTTGCACCCCGCCCTACAGCGCCCGGTGCATCTCATCGGCGCGGCCCTCATCGGCTTTGCCCTTGTGCTTGGCCCGGTGCAGGCGGTGCGCGCCCAGTCCACACCCGAAAGTTTCGCCGATCTGGCTCAGTCGATCAGCCCGTCGGTCGTCAACATCACCACCTCGTCCGTGATTGCAGCCCCCACCGAAGGGCTGCCACAACTGCCCGAAGGATCGCCCTTCGAAGATTTCTTCCGCGATTTTCAGGAACGCAATGGCGAAGGCCCTGGCCCCGGTGGCCCACGCCGCAGCGAGGCGCTGGGTTCGGGCTTTGTGATTTCGCAGGACGGCTTCATCGTGACGAACAATCACGTCATCGAAGGTGCAGATGATATCGAGATCGAATTTTTCTCGGGCGAACGGCTCAAGGCCGAACTCGTCGGAACCGACACGAAAACAGACATCGCCTTGCTCAAGGTCGAAAGCCCCGAACCGCTGCCTTTCGTGCAGTTTGGCGACAGCGATCTGATGCGCGTGGGCGATTGGGTCGTGGCCATGGGCAACCCCCTTGGTCAGGGCTTTTCGGTCAGCGCAGGCATTGTATCGGCGCGGAACCGTGAACTCTCCGGCACCTATGACGACTTCATCCAGACCGACGCCGCAATCAACCGTGGCAACTCGGGCGGGCCGCTGTTCAACACCGAAGGTCAGGTGATCGGCGTGAACACCGCCATCCTGTCGCCAAACGGCGGGTCGATCGGGATCGGTTTCTCGATGGCGTCCAATGTGGTGTCAAAAGTGGTCGACCAACTGCGCGAATTCGGGGAAACCCGGCGCGGCTGGCTGGGTGTGCGCATCCAGGACGTGACCCCGGACGTGGCCGAGGCGATGGGCCTTGCCCAGAAGGATGGTGTCCTGATCACCGACGTGCCCGAAGGCCCGGCCAAGGATGCAGGCCTGCTGGCCGGTGACGTGATCACCACCTTCGATGGCTCTGCCGTGGGCGACGTTCGCGCCCTGACCCGCCACGTGGCCGATGCCCCCATCGGTGAAGGCGTCCCGGTGGTGATTGTCCGCGATGGCAAGACGGAAACCGTTACCGTCGTTCTGGGCCGCCGCGAAGAAGCCGAAAGCGAACCCGTGCTAACAGCCGTCGAACCCGAAGCTCCGGCGGAATCAACTGTGCTGGGTCTGACCGTCGCCCCGATGAATGCCGAAGCGGCGCAGGCCCTTGGTTTGCCCGCCGATGCCACAGGTCTTGTGGTGACAAAGGTTGACGAAACCTCGGAAGCATTCACGAAAGGTCTGCGCGAAGGTGATCTGATCACCGAAGCGGGCCAGCAGAAAGTGGTCCGCCCCGAAGATCTGGAGGCCCGCATCACCGAGGCGCGCGACGCCGGGCGCAAATCGCTGCTCCTGCTGATCCGCCGCGAAGGCGACCCGCGCTTTGTGGCGCTGTCCGTCGACGAATGACGCGTCAGGATCCACCACGAAACTGAAACGGGGCGGCCACAGGCCGCCCCGTTTTCGCGATGGGCAGGGGCAACATCCCTTGCCCACTCTGGCCAAGGGATTGGATTTCGCTTATGGCCAGTGTGGCTTACGCAAACCGGGGAACGCAGGCATGGCAAAGATCACTTACGTCGAATTCGGGGGCAAGGAACACACGGTAGACGTGGCCACTGGCCTGACCGTGATGGAGGGGGCCCGCGACAACGGCATCCCGGGAATCGAGGCGGATTGCGGCGGTGCCTGCGCCTGTTCCACCTGCCACGTCTATGTCGATCCCGCCTGGGTGGGCAAACTGCCCAAGAAGGACGCGATGGAGGAAGACATGCTCGATTTCGCCTGGAAGCCCGATCCCGAACGCTCGCGCCTGACCTGCCAGCTGAAGGTCAGCGATGCGCTTGACGGCCTGCGGGTGCAGATGCCCGAAAAGCAGATCTGACGCGGCAGCCCGGCGTCACCGTTGCGGCACGCCGGGCAGCACACACAGCATTTCATACAGCAGATTGGCCCCGATCAGCGCCGTGTTCCCCGATGGGTCATAGGGCGGTGACACCTCCACCAGATCGCCGCCGATCAGGTTCAGCCCGGCACAGCCCCGCACAATCTCCAACCCCTGCCAGATCGACAGGCCGCCCGGTTCCACCGTGCCCGTGCCCGGCGCAAAGGCAGGGTCCAGACTGTCGATGTCATAGCTCAGATACATCGGCGCATCGCCAATCCGCGCCCGGATATCCGCCATCATCGGCGTCAGCGACTTGTGCCAGCACTCTTCGGCCTGCACGACCGTCCACCCCTTGCCGCGCGCCCAGTCAAAATCGTCCGGCCCATATCCCGTGCCGCGCAGCCCGATCTGGAACACCTTGTCGTTGATCAGGCAGTCGTCCTCCCACGCCCGCCGGAACGGGCAGCCATGCGCCACCTTTTCCCCGAACATCGTGTCATTGATATCGGCATGCGCATCGACATGGATCAACGCCACCGGCCCATGCTTCTTGCGGATCGCCCGCAGGATGGGCCAGGTCAGCGTATGGTCCCCGCCCAGCGTCAGGGGCACGGCACCACAGGCCAGAACCTCGTCATAAAACGCCGTGATGATGTCGACCGATTTTTTCAGATCAAAGGTGTTGATCGGCACATCGCCGATATCCGCCACCTGCAGATGGTCGAACGGCGCCGCCCCCGTCGCCATGTTGTATGGCCGCAGCATCCGCGATTCGTCGCGAATCTGGCGCGGGCCAAGCCGCGTGCCGGGCCGGTTTGACGTGCCGATATCCATCGGTATCCCGATGAACGCCACGTCAAGGCCTTGGGCGGTTGGCTGCGTCGGCAGGCGCATCATCGTGGCAGGCCCGCCAAACCGTGGCATGTAGTTGCCGCCAAGTGGTTGATTATACGTCACGTTCTGTCCTTTGCATCCAGCCAGTCGCAGATCATCGCCCGGTGCCGCGCGCCGTCATAACTCGGGAAATGGCCGCCATGCACCACCCGCACCGGCAGGGCAATCAGGCGTTCCATCGACGTGATGTATTGCGCCTGTTCCATCGCCGTCGTCCCCTCTATCAGTTCGCCATCATAGACGATGTCGCCCGAAAACAGGATGCCGCTGCCCGCTTCCCACAAGGCGATGCCACCGGGGGAATGGCCGGGCGTGTGGATCACCTCGAAACTGCGGTCGCCAAGGTCGATCCTGTCGCCGTCCCACAACAGCCGTGTCGCCGGTGCCGCAGGCACGGCATAACTGGCCGAAGCATAGGGTTCGGGCGGCAGGGCGCTGAAAATCGCGTCGGTCACATATTTGTCGGCAAGGGTATTGGCCCGCGTCGGATGGCGCAGGATATGCGCCTCGGCCCCGTGGCAGGACCGGCAGGCGAATTCATGGTGGCACCCCACATGGTCGAAATGCGTATGGCTCGCCACCGCCTCCAGATCGCGCTCGCTGACAAGCGCCACATGCGCCCGCAAACTGACCACACCCATGCCGCTGTCCACCAGCATATCGCCGTCGCGCCCCCGCACATGCCACACATTGCAGCGATAGAATTCATGCACCATCGGCTCGTCGATCATCGTCACGCCATCGTCGAGCGTGCGGACGCGCCACCACTGGGCCGGATCAATGCGGTTCATGCGCCCTCCAGCAGGATCGGGTCCTGCGCGAACAACTCGATCTCGGTCCCCGCGACCAGATCCATGCCTTGCGGCAAATGTGCTATCAGAATGCGCCCCGGGTCAGAAACCGGGGTCAGATGCGCCCGCAGATACCCGCCGAAATAGGCGGCATCGATCACCCGCGCCCGGCCAAGTGGAATGGGCCCCGCAGGCCCGATGTTTTCGGGCCGCAGCACCACGGTCCCATGCCCCGCCATGATCGGCCCCAACGGCGTCATCCCCTGCGTCAGGGGGATCACGTTCACCTCGCCCATGAACCCCGCCACAAACAGGCTTGCAGGGGCCGTATAAATCCGGCGCGGCGTCGCCGCCTGTTCGATGCGCCCGGCATTCATCACCACGATCCGGTCGGCAATCGCCATCGCCTCTTCCTGATCATGTGTCACATGCACAAAGGTTGTGCCCACCCGCCGCTGGATCGCCTTCAACTCGTCCTGCATCTGCCGCCGCAGCTTGAGGTCAAGCGCCCCAAGCGGTTCGTCCAGAAGCAAAACCTCCGGCTCCACGGCCAGCGCACGCGCCAGTGCCACACGTTGCCGCTGCCCGCCCGAAAGCTCGTGCGGACGGCGGGTCGATGCGCCCTCCAGCCCGACGATCGCCAGCATCGTATCCGCCTTGGCCGCCCGCGTGGCACGGTCAACGTTGCGCATCCGCAACCCGAACGCCACGTTGTCGCGCAGCGTCATGTGCGGGAACAGGGCGTAATCCTGAAACACAGTTGTCGTGGGCCGATCCTTCGGCGGCACATGCGTCTGGTCCTGCCCGCCAATCAGCACGGTCCCCGCCGTCGGCGCAAGAAACCCGCCAAGGATCGACAACAGGGTGGTCTTGCCACACCCCGATGGCCCCAGAAGCACGATATATTCGCCCGCCCCGATGGTCAGGTTGATCCCGCCCAACGCGACCGCGGTGCCGTAAGTCTTTGTCACGTCACGGATTTCAACCCCGGCTGTCATCGTCTTGTCCTGCGGAATACGGCCAACTCAAGGGTGACCACCATGACCACCGACACCAGAAACACAAGACTGCCGATGGCATTCGTCTTGGGGTTCAGCCCCGATTTCAACAGCGACCAGATTTCCACCGGCAAGGTCACGTCAAACCGGGTCAGCAGGTACGCGATGATGAATTCGTCCCATGAAAACGTGACCGACAGGAAGAATGCGGCCAACAGCGACGGCGCAAGCATCGGTGCCGTGATGTGCCACAGAACCTGCATCTCGCCCGCGCCCAGATCCCGCGCGGCGCGTTCCGCGTTGCGCTGATGGTCACCCATCGCCGCATAGACGATGGCAAAACACAAAGGCAGGTTGATCACCACATGCCCGATCCCCGTGGCCCACAGCGATACCGTCAGCCCCAGACTGTTCCACATCCCCAACAGGCCAAGTGCTATGATCAGATAACTGGTCGTCAACGGCGCGATCAGCACCCCGCGCATCAGGGCCGATCCCGGCAACCGGTACCGCGCCAGCGCCACCGCCGCCAGAAACCCCAGAACCAGTGCTGCTGCCGATGACACCACAGCCACCAGAAACGAATGGCCAAGCGCCGCCATCAGATCACTGTCGCCCAACACCGCCTCATACCATTTCAGGGACGGCCCGTTGAACGGCGGCACAGGCAGACGTCCGCCTTGAAAACTGAACAGCACAAGAATCGCGACAGGCAGGAAGATGAACCCGTAAAGCACCGCCGCGTAGATCGGGGCAAAAACTTTCATACCCGGTCCAGCCGCAACCACCGCGCCGACGCGGCATAGGCAAGGGTGATGGTCCCCATCAGGATCACCGACAAGGCCGACGCCATCGGAAAGTTCCCCTGCCGGCCCAGTTGCAGCATGATGATCTGCGGCAGGGTCAGTTCGTTGTTGCCGCCCAGAATCTGCGGCGTCACATAATCGCCGATGCACAGAACAAAGGTCAGAAACGCCCCCGTGATGATCCCGGGAAGCGTCAGGGGCAGGATCACATGCCAGAACACGCGCACCGGCCCCGCCCCCAGATCGGCCGCTGCCCGTGCATAATTGGGCGGCAATTGCCGCAGATTGGCATAGACGGTCAGCGTCAGAAGCATGACAAAGAAATGCGTGAACCCGATCACCGTCGCCGTCCGCGTCGCCGCAATCTCCAAGGGTGCACCGGTCAGTCCAACCGCCATCAGCGCCTTGTTAATCACGCCGTTCTGCCCCAGAACCAGCGCCCAACTGTAAGACCGCACCACATAAGACGTCCAGAACGGCAGCACCGCCATCAACAGCGCCAACCGCTGCCACCGCGTCGGCACCCGCATCGCTATGATCCACGCAAGCGGATAGGCGAGCAGCACCGATACCACCGTCACCGTCGACGCAATTTCCAGTGATACAGTCAGGCCCCGGAAATAGGCCGGATCGCCCAGAAACTTGGCATAATTATCCAGAAAGAACCCGTGTTCGACCGTCCGCCCCTGCATCCGCGCAAAGGAAAGCGCCACCATCGCGGCAAACGGCACCACAAAGAATGCCAGCACCCACAGCATCGCAGGTGCTAGCAGCGCAAACCCGATGCGGCGGTCGGACGGCATCACTGTTGCAGCATCTTGGTCCACAGGTCCTGCATCGCCGTATCCAGCGCCGCATCCGGGATCGGATATAGCTGCGCCCGCGCCAGATACTCTGCCTGACTGTCCCACCGCAGAACGGCCTTCTGATCGGCCGTCAGCGCATCCCCCGCCTTGGCGTTCGCGGGCATCCCCCAGTAACACGCACTCGTCGCAAGCCGCGCCTGTCCCTCGGGACTGACGATGTATTGCACGAATTCCAGCGCCGCATCCTTTTTGGTCGACGCCTCCAGCACCCCGATGCTTTGCGCCCAGCGGACGGCACCCTGTTTCGGGATGGTCCAGTCGAGGTTGGCGTTTTCGCCCGCCAGAACCGCCGTCAGCCATTCGCCGCCGCCCACCACGATGTCCACTTCGCCCGTCGCCAGCGCCGTCTGCGCCGACACCACGTCGCTCACCTGCCGCGACGCGGCCCGCAGCGCCATCAGCGGTGCCTCCAGCGTGCCAAGGTTTTCGGCGGTGATCCCGGCTGTCGGCACACCCGCCCCCATGGCAACCAACCCTAACACCGGCAGGTAATAGTCATAAATCGCGATGCGCCCGTCATATTTGCCCGAGGTCAACGCCGCCATGTCATCCATATCGGCAGGGTCAACCTTGGTCTTGTCATAGGCAATCGTGTTGTATCCGAACTTCTCGGTCACGGCATAGGTCTTGCCATCCCGCGTGTTGTTGTCGGCCATCACCACTTCGGGCCAGAAATCCGCCGTGGGCAGCGCCTCTGCGGGCAACTCCGCCATCAGCCCGGCATCGACGGCCCGGCCCACATCGACGGCGTCGATCACCAGAACATCCCAGTCGCCCGGCTGGCTCTGGTCCAGAATGGCCAGCCCCGCCGCCGTGCCCTCATATTCCTTCAGGTTCACGCTGTGCCCCGTCGCCGCCTCGAACGGCTCGATCAGCGCCGCGTCGGCATGGTCGCACCAGACCAGCGCGTTGATCTCTTCGGCAAAGGCAGGGTGCGCCGCAGCCAGGGCCACGATCGAGGCCGCAAGGGTGGTTTTCGCTTTCATCACATCTCTCCACTGTTGGGGCCTCTGCGGGCGCTTGCTTTGAAATTGAAGTTCGCTCAGAATTAAAGTCAACATCAAATTTTCATCACTTTGGAAACAGACGCCATGACAGGACTTCGCGCGCGTCAGAAGGCAGACCGCAGCCGCCGCATCATTCAGGCGGCGGCAGACCTGTTCCGCGAACAGGGCTTTGATGCCACCCGCATCGAAGATATCGCCGCCCGCGCCGAAGTGTCCGAAGGCACGGCCTACAATTACTTTCAGACGAAAGGCGATCTTCTGGTCGCCATCGTCTCGCGCGAGGTGGAAGAGGTGCTGCAGGCGGGCAAGGCGCTGATGGCCGCACCCCCGCGCAGCGTTCAGGACGGGCTTGACGCACTTTGCGCCGTCTATTTCGACCATTCGCTCGTTTACCTGTCGAAAGGGATGTGGCGTCAGGCGATGGCGTTTTCGATTTCGGCCCCCGATACCCCGTTTGGCCGCCGCTATACCGAACTTGATGGCCTTTTGCGCGGTCAGGTCTGCGATCTGATCGCCACCATGCAGGCGCGCGGTCTGGTGCGCGTCGGTCTGGATGTGGCGGCGCTGGGCGAGGTGGTGTTCAACAATCTGAACATGATGTTCATCGAATTCACCAAAAGCGACCTTTCCGTCGCGGCCCTCAAACAGGCCGTCTCGCGGCAGAATGCGCCCCTCGCGCGGCTGATGGCTGTCCCGTAAGCCCTGTTCGCCACCTGCACCAATCTTGTGCAAAACGCCCAAAGCATGGGCATCCGGCGCTTAATATCGCTCAACGGCAGCGGACGGCCCGGCAGCACCTTTGCACCCCGATGGTCCGGGTGGTCCGGTCGGCACCGGGGGCACAATGCTGGACGCAACACCGATCATCCATCAACGGAGCATGGGCGAGGCGCGGGTCGCGCTTGACCTGCGCCATGGCCAGACACGGCTGGCGCGGCTGTGGCAATCGGGGTCGGGCAAGGCGATCCTGCCCCGTGTCGAAAACGGCGTGCCCGAAGTGGTGTTCCTGAACACCTCGGGCGGCCTGACCGGCGGCGACAGCCTGACCTACACGCTTGATGTTGGCGCGGGGTGCCGGGTTCTGGCCACCACCCAAACCGCCGAACGCGCCTATCGCAGCGATGCGGGCACGGCGCGGGTCGATATCGCCATCACCGCCGGGGCAGGGGCCTCGGTCGACTGGATGCCGCAGGAAACCATCCTTTTCGACAGGGCACGCCTTGACCGCACCACCCGGATCGACCTGCATGCTGATGCGCGTTGCCTTTACGCCGAAACCGTCGTTCTGGGCCGCGCCGCCATGGGCGAAACGCTGGCACAGGTGCAGTTCCGCGACGACCGCCTGATCCGCCGCGCCGGACGCCCGGTGCTGGCCGAACCGCTGCTGCTGGACGACGCCTTCCTTGCCGACGCGCGGCGTCCGGCGCTTCTGGCCGGCCACCGCGCCTTTGCAACCGTCGCACTGATCGCCCCCGGTGCCGAAGATGCAGCTGCACCCCTGCGGGACATGCTGAATGAACCCGGCGTCACAGGGTCCGCATCCGGATTCGACGGCAAGACCGTGCTGCGCCTGCTTGCCGTCGATGGCTGGCCTTTGCGCCGGGTGATGGCGCGCGTGCTGGCCCACCTGACGGGACGACCCTTGCCACGTGTCTGGCAAATATGAGGAACGACGATGAACCTGACCCCGCGAGAGCGTGAAAAACTCCTGATCAGCGTCGCCGCCATGGTGGCGCGTGGCCGCCTTGCACGCGGCGTCAAACTGAACCACCCCGAGGCGATTGCCCTGATCACCGATTTCGTCGTCGAAGGCGCGCGCGATGGCCGTACGGTGGCCGATCTGATGTCGGCAGGGGCCCATGTGATCACCGCCGATCAGTGCATGACGGGCGTGCCCGACATGATCCATTCCGTTCAGGTCGAAGCGACCTTTCCTGACGGCACCAAACTCGTGACCGTCCATCACCCCATCAGGTAAAGGCATCAACATGCGCAGTCTTGCTTTCTTTCTGTTTCTGACAGCCCCCGCCTTCGCCGACGAAGGGCTGCATCATCATCCCCATGGCGTCGAATTCGGCTGGCTGGTCGCCGCCGTTGCGGGTGTCGTGGGCGGCCTTGCCCTGTCGCGGTTTTGGGGGCGCAAATGATCCCCGGCGAAGTGATGGTGGCGGTTGGAACGATCACCTTGAACGCAGGCGCAGTCCAGACGGTGCTGACCGTGGCCAACACCGGCGACCGGCCTATTCAGGTCGGCTCGCATTACCATTTCGCGGAAACCAACGCCGGTCTGGCCTTTGACAGGGCGGCGGCACGCGGTCTGCGCCTCGATATCGCGGCAGGAACGGCGGTGCGCTTCGAACCCGGCCAGACCCGCGAAGTTCGTTTGGTGCCATTTGGCGGTTCGCGGGTTGTCTATGGCTTCAACGGTGCTGTCATGGGCGCGTTGTAGCGTACCCTGTACCCCCGCCGTCCCGGCACCCGAAAAAGGATGATCATCATGCCCGCCAATTCCCCCGCCGAAATGCTGCGCCTGTCGATGCAGATGGGCCTGATGACGTTCGAGGCGCAGCGCATCGTGATGATGCGACTGTGGGGCATGGGCGGGTACTGGAACGTCCTGCCCACCGAAAACGCCCGCATGGTCGAAGAAAAGACCATCGCCGTTGCCGCCTCGGCCCGCGCTGCAACCCGCGCCATCCGTCAGGGCAAATCGCCCGCCGGGGTGGCCCTTGCCGCGATGAAACCGGTGCGCGCAAAGACGACTGCCAACGCAAAACGTCTGGGCTTGCGCGGCCCCGCGATCCCCAAACCCAAACCCTGATCCCGGAGCCTGCGATGCCCCTCGAAATCTCCCGTGCCGCCTATGCCGCGATGTATGGCCCCACCACAGGCGACCGGCTTCGACTGGGCGACACCGATCTCGTGATCGAGGTGGAACGTGATCTCACCACCTATGGGGAGGAGGTGAAATTCGGCGGCGGCAAGGTGATCCGCGACGGCATGGGCCAATCGCAGATCCCCCGCGTCGGGGGGGCCGTGGATACCGTCATCACCAACGCCCTGATCGTGGACTGGACAGGCATCTACAAGGCCGACGTGGGTCTGCGCGACGGGCTGATCCACAAGATTGGCAAGGCAGGCAATCCCGACACGCAGTCCGGGGTCGACATCATCATCGGCCCCGGCACGGACATCATCGCAGGCGAAGGGCGCATCCTCACCGCAGGCGGCATGGACGCGCATATCCACTTCATCTGCCCGCAACAATTCGAAGATGCGCTTCATTCCGGCGTCACCACGCTCATCGGCGGCGGCACCGGCCCCTCGCACGGGACACTCGCCACCACCTGCACCCCTGGCCCCTGGCACATCGGGCGCATGTTGCAGGCGTTCGACGATTTCCCGATGAACATCGGCCTGTCGGGCAAGGGCAACGCCTCGCTTCCCGCCGGATTGGTGGAAATGGTGAACGCCGGGGCCTGCGCGCTCAAACTCCACGAAGACTGGGGCACCACCCCCGCCGCCATCGACTGCTGCCTGCGCGTGGCCGACGACATGGACGTGCAGGTGATGATCCACACCGACACCCTGAACGAAAGCGGCTTTGTCGAAAACACGCTGGCCGCCATCGCCGGCCGCACGATCCACGCCTTCCACACCGAAGGCGCAGGGGGCGGCCATGCGCCCGATATCATGAAGGTGGTGGGGTCTGCCAACGTGATCCCAAGCTCCACCAACCCGACCATGCCCTACACCGTCAACACCGTCGAAGAACACCTCGACATGCTGATGGTCTGCCATCACCTTGACAGGTCGATCCCCGAAGACGTGGCCTTCGCCGAAAGCCGCATCCGTCGCGAAACCATCGCCGCCGAAGATGTGTTGCACGACATGGGCGCGTTTTCGGTGATTTCCTCCGACAGTCAGGCCATGGGCCGCATCGGCGAGGTGATCACCCGCACCTGGCAAACAGCCTCAAAGATGCGCCAGCAGCGCGGCAGACTTGCCGCCGAGGTGGGGGCCAACGACAACTTCCGCGTCCGCCGCTACATTGCCAAATACACGATCAACCCCGCCATCACCCACGGCGTCGCCGCCCACATCGGCAGTGTGGAAGAGGGCAAGCGCGCCGATCTTGTTCTCTGGAACCCGGCCTTCTTTGGCGTGAAACCGGAAATGGTCCTGCTTGGCGGCATGATCACTGTGGCGCAGATGGGCGATCCCAACGGCTCGATCCCGGTGCAGCCGATGTATTCCCGCCCGATGTTCGGCGCCTTTGGCCGCGCCCGCACCGCGTCCAGCGTGACCTTCGTGTCGCAGGCCGCTCAGGCAGACGGCGTGGCGGGCAGACTGGGCCTCGCCAAACAGACGCTGCCCGTGTCGGGCACCCGCACCATCGGCAAGGCCGACATGCGCCTGAATGCGGAACGCCCCGACATCACGGTGAACCCCGAAACCTACGAAGTCCGCGCCGATGGCGAGGTGATCACCTGCGCCCCCGCCTGCGAACTGCCACTGGCACAGCGCTATTTCCTGTATTGATGCGATTGAAATGATGATCCCTCCCGCCCAGCCCACCGCACAAACCCTGCACCGCGCCGGCAACTGGCCCCGCCTTGCCACGGGCCGGGTCGTGCTGGGCTATGACGAACGCTTTCTGCGCCGCAAACGGCTGGTCACGTCGGGTGGTGACAGCTTTGTCGTGGACCTTGCCGAAACCACCAATCTGCACGCCGGTGACGCGTTCGAACTGACCGATGGCCGCATCATCGAAATCGCCGCCGCCGTGGAAGAGGTGCTGGTGATCACCGGCGATTTGACCCGCCTTGCGTGGCACATCGGCAACCGCCACACCCCCTGCCAGATCGAACCCGCGCGCCTTGTGATCCGCGCCGATCCCGTGCTGGCCGACATGCTGCGCGGTTTGGGCGCGCAGGTCACCCCCGCCACCGAACCCTTCACCCCCGAAGGCGGCGCTTATGGCCTTGGCCGGACAATGGGCCATGACCACAGCCACTGACACGGGGCAGGGCCTTCTGTCCCTTGTGCAATGGCTGTCCCCGGCCTTTCCCACCGGGGCCTATGCCTATTCCCACGGGCTCGAAGTGGCGATGGCCGCGGGTGAGGTGACCGATACCGAAACCCTGACCGACTGGCTGTCAGATATCCTGACGCACGGGTCGGGCTGGACGGATGCCGTCCTTCTGGCGCGCGGTCTGGTGCCGGGTGCCCCGCTTGACCCCTTGGCCGATCTGGCACAGGCGCTGGCGGCATCGGCCGAACGCTGGCAGGAAACCCGCGATCAGGGGGCCGCACTTGCCGCCACGGTGGCTGCCCTTACCGGCGCGGACCAACCGCCCTATCCCCTGCCCGTTGCCATAGCCCACGCGGCGCGCCCGCTTGGCCTGCCTGTGGAACAGGTTGTCGGCCTTTACCTCCACGCCTTCGCCTCCAACCTCGTGTCCTGTGCCGTGCGGTTCATCCCCCTTGGCCAGACGCAGGGGCAACAGGTGCTCGCGGCGCTGCATCCCCACATCACCCGCCTTGCCCGTGCCGCTACGCACCCCGACGCACAACTTGCCACTTCGGCCCTGCGCGCGGATGTTCACAGCCTGCTGCACGAAACCCACCAACCAAGGATCTTTCGCACATGACACAGCACGGCCCCCTAAAGGTTGGCATTGGCGGCCCGGTGGGCGCAGGCAAGACCACGCTGACCGAACAGTTGTGCCGCGCGCTCGCGCACCGCTGTTCGATGGCCGTCATCACCAATGACATCTACACCCGCGAAGACGCCGAATACCTGATGCGCGCGCAGGTTCTGCCGATGGACCGCATTCGCGGCGTCGAAACCGGCGGCTGCCCCCACACCGCGATCCGTGAGGATGCAAGCATCAACCTTGCCGCCGTGGCCGACCTGCGCCGACTGCATCAGAACCTTGACCTGATCCTGATCGAATCCGGTGGCGACAATCTGGCCGCCACCTTCAGCCCGGAACTGGCCGATCTGTCGATCTATGTGATCGACACCGCCGCAGGCCAGGACATCCCCCGCAAGAAAGGGCCGGGCGTCACCCGGTCCGACCTGCTGGTCGTCAACAAGACCGACCTTGCCCCCCATGTCGGCGTCGATCTGGCGCTGCTGCAGTCCGATACCGCAACAGCGCGCGGCACCCGGCCCTATGTCATGGCCCGCCTTCGCGCGGGGCAGGGCGTCGACCGCATCGTGGACTTCCTGCAAACCGAAGGCGGCCTCGCGCTTTTGCCCGCTTGACCGATCTGTTTGTGCTCTTGTTCCCCCAAATCAGACCAAAGCCTGTTTCCGCCCACCACCGATCCGGCTAAGATCATGCCACGTCTTTGGCCGGAGCCTCCTTGACCCCCTCGCTGACCACGCAACCGCGTTTCAACCTTGCCACGCAGTTCGCCCTCGGCGGCGGCGCGGTCATGCTCGTGGCCACTGTCCTTGTCGGCCTGTGGGTGTCGAACCGGATCGAGGAAGGGGTCGTTCGCAACACCGCCAACGCCACGGCCCTTTACATGGAGAGTTTCCTGTCGCCGCTCAGTCAGGATATCGAACGCGCCGACAGCCTGTCCCCGGGTGCGCAGCGCGCCATGGACGAGGTGTTCACCAACACGCCCTTGGGCAAACGCGTGGTGTCCTACAAGATCTGGAAAGAAGGCGGTCTGGTTATCCATGCGTCGAACCCCGACATCATCGGCAAACGGTTCGATGTCGACGACGATCTGCAACGCGCCTTCAAAGGCGAAGTCAGCGGCAGCTTTGGCACGGCAGAACGGGCGGAAAACAGTTCCGAATTTGCTCTGGGGATTCCCCTGCTGGAAATCTACAGCCCAATCCGCGAAGTCTGGTCCGGGCGCATCATCGGCGTGGCCGAGTTTTACGAAGTGGCCGACGGACTGGCCGCCGATCTGTCTCAGGCGCTCTGGCGCAGTTGGGGGGCGGTGGCGCTTGTCATGCTGGCGATTGCCGCATCGCTTTATGCCATCGTGCTGCGCGGCAGCCAGACCATCGACCATCAGCGCCGCGTCCTGACCACTCAACTTGACGAACTGCGCGATCTGTCTGGGCAGAACGTGGCCCTGCGCCGCCGCGTTCAGGATGCCGCCGCCCGCGCCAGCGCGATGAACGATCAGGCACAGCGTCAGGTCGGGGCCGATCTGCACGACGGCCCGGCACAGCTTCTGGGCTTTGCCGCACTCCGGCTCGACGGCCTGCGTGACAGCGTGTCAGGCGACAAGGCGGGGCAGGATCTTGTGCAGATCGACCGTGCCGTCAAGGATGCCATGCGGGAAATCCGCAGCATCGCGCGTGGCCTGTCGCTGCCCGAAATCGAAAACCGCTCCGTGGCCCAAGTGCTGGCCTCGGTGGTCGAGGCGCATCAGGCCCGGACCGGCACGCCAGTCCGTCTGATCGGGGCTGACACCGCCTTGCCCGACCTTTCTGCCGCCGTGAAAATCTGCCTTTACCGGTTTGTGCAGGAAGGTCTGAACAATGCATGGCGCTATGCGGATGGCAAAGGTCAAAGCGTGACATTGACGCTCAATGGGGCCACGCTGTCTGTGACCGTGGGCGACGACGGGCCGGGATTTCCGGCCAGTCCCGTGCCGATGGATGATGGCGCCGGCATGGGCCTGCCCGGTTTGCGCGACCGGGTGGAATCGCTTGGTGGAACGCTGGATCGGGCAAACCGCCCCGCAACCCCCGAACGGCCCGCAGGGGCCGACCTGCGCATGGTTCTGGAACTGGAGAGTGACGCATGACCCCGATCCGTGTCGTGATTGCCGACGACCACCCCCTGTACCGCGACGGGGTGGCGCGCAGCCTGTCCGAAGATCCCGCCATCCTTGTGGTCGGTCAGGCGCAGGATGCCGATGCCGCCGTGGAACTGTCCGACCGCCTGACACCCGATGTTCTTCTGCTGGATATCTCCATGCCGCACGGCGGTGGCATCGCGGCCCTGCGTCAAGTGATGCAACGCGCCAAACCGCCCCGCGTGGCGATGCTCACGGCATCAGAAGAGGACGAAGACGTGATGCAGGCGCTCAAGGCCGGCGCGCAGGGCTATATCCTCAAGGGGGTCGGGTCGCGCGAACTCATCTCGCTGGTCAAGGACATCGCGGCGGGCGGGTCCTACGTTTCCCCGGCGCTGGCCGCCCGCATCCTCAACACCATGCGCAACGGCAATGCCGCCGCACCCGTCAATCCCCTCGACGACCTCTCAAAGCGCGAGGAAGATATCCTTCGCCTCGTCTCCGAAGGCAAAAGCAACAAAGAGGTGGGCCGCCTGCTCGACCTGCAGGAAAAGACGGTCAAACACTACATGACCACGATCCTGCAAAAGCTGCATGTCCGCAACCGCACCGAAGCGGCGCTTCTGGCCCGCGATCACCTGCGCAAGTGATGCGCAGACACGCGCCTACTTCATCGCCATGCTGGCGGCGCTCTCCGGCAATTCCTCGGCAAAACAGCGCTGATAGTATTCGGCCACCGTCTGCCGCTCCAATTCGTCGCACTTGTTCAGGAACGTCAGCCGGAACGCATAGCCTACATTGCGGAAAATCTCGGCGTTCTGCGCCCAGGTGATCACCGTGCGCGGCGACATGACCGTCGACAGATCGCCATTCATAAACGCCGTGCGCGTCAGATCGGCCACCGTCACCATTTGGCCAATCGTCTTGCGGCCCTTGTCGGTGTTGTAATGCGGGCTTTTCGCCAGCACGATCGCCGCCTCGGCATCATGGCTCAGATAGTTCAGCGTCGCGACAAGGCTCCACCGGTCCATCTGCGCCTGGTTGATCTGCTGCGTCCCGTGATACAGACCCGTCGTATCGCCTAGCCCCACGGTGTTCGACGTCGCAAACAGCCGGAACGACGGATGCGGCGTGATGATCTCGTTCTGATCCAGCAGCGTCAACTTGCCGTCATGCTCCAGCACGCGCTGGATCACGAACATCACATCCGCCCGCCCCGCATCATATTCGTCGAACACGATGGCCACCGGGTTGCGCAGCGCCCAAGGCAGGATGCCCTCGTGGAACTCCGTCACCTGCTTGCCATCGCGCAGCTTGATTGCATCCTTGCCGATCAGGTCGATCCGGCTGATATGGCTGTCCAGATTGACCCGCACGCAGGGCCAGTTGATCCGCGCCGCCACCTGTTCGATATGCGTCGATTTGCCCGTGCCGTGATAGCCCTGGATCATCACCCGGCGATTATAGGCAAAGCCCGCCAGAATGGCCAAGGTGGTGTCGGGATCGAACTTGTAGGTCGGATCGACGTCCGGCACCCGGTCGATGCGGTCGGCAAAGCCTTTCACCTTCATGTCGGTGTCAATTCCGAACACATCCCGAACCGAGATTTCTTCCGAAGGTTTCTGTGCGGTATCCAACATCGTATCGGTCCATGTGTTCGGGCCACGCTTGCCGCGTGGCATGTTATCTATGGTGTAGTGGAACATATCCCCCTTGGCCGCAAGACCCGCCCGCATCCTGCGGCAACGTCACGCCGGCTCATCTTTGCGTGAAGCGCTGAAACCCTGCGCCCACGCGCCCCGTATCCATGCTAACAAAAGCAAAATATGGAGAGATCGAATGATGCGCCGAACCTTCCTGGGCTCCCTCGCCGCCCTTCTGGGCACCAGCTCCACCCTCCGCGCCGAGGAGGTGTTTGAGATCACCCTGACCGAGGAAGAATGGCGCGCCCGCCTGTCCCCCGCCGCCTATGACGTGCTGCGCGAAGAAGGCACCGAACGCGCCGGGTCAAGCCCGCTCGACCGCGAAAAACGCACCGGCACCTTCCACTGCGCCGGCTGCGACCTGCCCCTGTTCGCCTCGTCCACGAAATTCGACAGCGGCACCGGCTGGCCCAGCTTTTACGAACCCCTCGCAGGGGCCATCGGCACGAAGGAAGACCCCGGCCTGTTCGGCTCCCGCACCGAAGTCCACTGCCGCCGCTGCGGCGGACACCTCGGCCACGTCTTCAACGACGGCCCCCCACCCACCGGTCTGCGCTACTGCATGAACGGGGTGTCATTGGCGTTCAAGGCGGCTTAGACGGTGAGTCGGGCCGGGGCACTGACGTGCTCTGGCCACTGCGCCATGGCTACACACTTTTGGTGTTGGCGCCAAAAAAAGGCGTTCGCTGCTGCGCCAGAGGTGGTGCTGTTCAACACAACTCCAAGCGCCAGACGACCGTATTCGACACCAAACGCCGCCAGCGCGGAATAATACGCGATGCGATCTCCCGCATCGGAATGATACTTCAAAGTGGCCATTTGCTGTGAATTGAGTGCACTCACAATTATCTCCTTACATGTCGTGTTTGGCCGCACATATCAGAAATCCAGGGATGCTATCTTGAATTTCATGCCAATAGGGAAGGTAGTTGCGGTCATAGTGCAAATTTACATCCATGCTGGATGCTCGGAACAAGTGATCACATCCGGGATTAATTTCTGTTCCGGGTGCGTCACAGTCTAGTATGGCATCCGGAATTCCAAAGGTGGGATCGCTGATGTAAACGTTAAATTCAAATTGCGGCTGGATTTGCATGACGCTTGATCTTATTTCGCTTAAACTAAATGGTCCTCTCTTGCGCGCATAGACCGAAAGATCAGGAAGGATACCCAATCCATATTTCTCCGCGCTCTTCACCGCGATTTTGTCCAGTTCTACCGTGTCGCCCACAGTAAATGACAGGTAGTCTTTCAACCCCCCCAGTCGTTTTATAAACGTGCCGTGCCGTGTAACAGGTTTGAAACTGCCAATCTCCACACTGAACAACTGCGATGTTGTTTCGACACCATTCTGCTGATCCGCGCGGTCCTCGAAGTAATCGACAGGGATGCGCAGATTGACCCTGCGACTTTCCAACTGCATCACGATGGTCGAGGTGACATAGGTCGCATCCGGCGTTAACAGGGCGCAGGGGTCGGTCCAGACAGGCTCGGGAAAGCTGTACTCAGCCCGCGCCGCCGTAGCGACAAGCACCGGTCCCGCCGTCAGCCAGAGCATTCCATATTTCAAATCTGAACTCCGGATAACCGAGACGCGCTTTGCTTGCAATCATAACGCGAAGCGGTTTTGCCTGTAAACCGCGGCGCGATGTGCTGCCGGTTGGCCGCAAAAACCTTAACGGCAGGTCGCCAAATGGGCCATCACGGCGTATGTACGCAAAGAATACGCGCTGCATACGTGTTGAAGACGCAAAGCATATGGGCCAACCGCCCTCAATCCCGGAAATTCCGGCTGTCCTTGATCTGGTCCCAGGCCCAGACCACCTCTTGCAGGCGGCCCTCGTCGTCGCGGTTGCCGCCGTTCATGTCGGGGTGCAGGTCCTTGACCAGGCTTTTGTATTGCTTGCGGATTTCGGGTTTGGTCCAACTGTCTCGGGCATCCAGAATTTCCAGCGCCTTGCGCTCGGTCGAGGGCAGTTTGCGGCTGGCGTTGGACAATGTCCGCCCCGGGTTCTGCGTGGCATTTGTGCCAAGGATTTCAATAGGATCGCTCACCCCAAGGCGCGACCATGCCCGCCCCTCGTCAGGCCGTTTGCCAAAGGGTTGCGTCTCGCGGCCCCAGACCCGGTCCTTGTCCAGAAACTTCTGAAATTCGTCGTCACTGGTGCCCTGAAAGAAGTTCCATTTCAGGTTGTATTCCCGGATGTGATCCTTGCAGAACCAGAAGAATTCATCCAGCAAATCCGGGGACTTGGGTGCCCGGTACTTGCCATCCTCCTTGCACCCCGGAAAGTCACAAGCCCGCGTCGACGTCTCGAACGCCCCCGACATCCCACGACGTCCCGTCTTGCGGCGTTTCTTGTCGGACGATACCGAAATGTCGAATTCAAACGGGGGTTTGCTCATAGTCTTGCCTTTCCGACTCGGGGCGTAGAGTTTACGGGATTATCGGCGGGATAGAAGGGGGCACGGGACATATGGCTGTGAAGGATGACCTGAAAGAACGTTTGTCGCAGGCTTTTTCGCCCACCACCCTGGTGATCGAGAACGAAAGCCACAAACACGCCGGTCACAGCGGTGATGACGGTTCGGGCGAAAGCCATTTCCGCGTCGTGATCCGCGCCGACGTGTTCGCCCCGATGAACCGCGTGGCGCGCCACCGCGCCGTGCACGCCGCGATCGGGGATCTGAACACGCGGATACACGCTCTGGCGCTGGACATCGGATAGGCGGCGTCAGGAGTTTGTGCGCCGCACGAACAGACCCGCATCTTCGGCAGCACGGCGCAGTGCGTTGGATTTGTTGACAGTTTCCTGATATTCGGCCTCGGGATCGCTGTCATAGACAACGCCGCCCCCGGCCTGAATATACAGTGTTTCGTTTTTCAGAACCGCAGTCCGCAGGGCGATGCAAAAATCCATCTCGCCATTCGCCGCGAAATAGCCGACGCCCCCGCCATAGACGCCGCGCTTTTCGGGCTCCAGCTCGTCGATGATTTCCATCGCCCGAACCTTGGGTGCACCCGAAACAGTGCCTGCGGGCAGACCGGCCAAAAGGGCTGACAGCGCATCCTCGCCATCCGCAATCTGCCCCACGACGTTGGACACGATGTGCATCACATGGCTGTAGCGTTCGATGATGAACTTTTCCGTGGGGCGCACTGTCCCCACCTTTGCCACCCGGCCCAGATCATTGCGGCCCAGATCCAGCAGCATCAGATGTTCGGCAAGTTCCTTCTGGTCGGCCAGAAGGTCCGCCTCCAACGCCCGGTCTTCCTCGGGCGTGGTGCCACGCTTGCGGGTTCCGGCAATGGGTCGGATCGTCACTTCGCCATCGCGCAGCCGAACCAGAATCTCGGGGCTGGCACCGACAACCTGAAACGCGCCAAAGTTGAAGAAGAACATGAACGGCGACGGGTTCGTGCGGCGCAGACTGCGATACAGCGCGAACGGCGGCAGGGGAAAGCGCTGCGCCCAGCGTTGGCTGGGCACGACCTGAAAGATATCACCGGCGCGGATATAATCCTTGGCCTTTTCCACAGCGGCACGGTAGCCATCGGGTGTGAAATTGGACACCGGTGTGGCAGGTGCATGAACGTCGCCCAAATCTCGGTTCGCGGCCGCCGGGGCGCGGTCAAGATCACGAAGTGCATCCATCACCCGCTCTGCCGCCTGCGCATAGGCCGCGCGCGCAGACAGACCGGTGCCTGTCCAGGCGGGGGCGACAACAGTCACCTCGCCCTTTACACCGTCCAGCACGGCCACGATTGACGGACGCATCAGAATGGCATCGGGAAGGCCCAAAGGATCAGGGTTCACATTCGGCAGGTGTTCGACCAACCGGATCATGTCGTACCCCAGATAGCCGAACAGCCCCGCCGCAAGTGCGGGCAGGTCTTCGGGCATGTCGATCCGGCTTTCACCGATCAGCGTGCGCAGTGTGTCGAGCGGGTGGCCGTCAAGCGGTCGGAACGCCGCCGGATCAAACCGCGCCTCGCGGTTGATCTCTGATTGCTCGCCGTGGCAGCGCCAGATCAGGTCGGGCTTCATGCCCACGACAGAATAACGTCCCCGAACCTCGCCCCCGGTGACGGATTCGAGCATGAACGTGTCGGCCCGCGCCTCGCCCAGTTTGAGCATGAGACTGACGGGCGTATCCAGATCCGCCGCCAGACGGGCATAAACAACCTGATTGCGCCCGGCATTCCAGCCGCGTTCGAACTGTTCAAAGGCAGGGGTCAGGGTCATGCGGCGCGATCAGGGAAATTGCGCGTGAACGGCGTTGATGGCGGCCTCGTTCAGGGTCAGGCCAGCTTGCGCGGCTATCGCACCGCTGACAAGTGCAAAGGCATCCTGTGCCAGCGCCTGTTCGCCCTGTGCCGCAATTGCACCCTTGAGCGCAGCGGCATCATCGCCTTCGCCGGTCGCCGCCTTAATGCTGTCAAGCTGCACAAGGCCCGTGAAACCCGGCCCCTCGACCGCTTGCAACTCGCCCTGTGCCATCTTGAAGACGCTGGTCATGAAACCTTCTGGCGTGCCGTCGATCACGCTGTCGCGCGCGACTTCGGGGCTGACGGACAGGATGCCAAAACTTCCCAGTGGGGCGCCACCCTCAACCGCAGCCTTGATTTCCGTGGCACGCGCCGACAGTGCCTTGGCCAGTGCGGCGGCGCGCCAGCTTTCGGTCACAGCGGGAAGCGCATCGGCAAACGGGATGGGTGCAGCGGGCACGATTTCATCCAGACGCATCGCGACAAGGCCACCATCGTCAAGCGTCACAGCCTCGGGGAAATCACCTTCTTCGATCACGGCGGCGACAGTGCGAAAGGCCGGGTACTGCGCCATGATATCATCGCTGTCGGCGTTGAAATCGAGCGTGCCAAGCGTCATCCCGGTACCTTCGGCCAGTTCCTCAAGGGATGCGCCGCTGGCCAGTTGGTCGTCAATCTCTTCCACGCGGTCGGCAATCGCCCGGCGGGCGGCTTCTTGCTGTGCCTCAACGCGCAGGTCGACGCGCGCTTCTTCAAAGGTCACTTCCTGCGCCGAAAGAATGGCGTTCATGCGGAACAAGGCCGGCCCCAGATCGGAATCGAATGGCCCCACAACGCCGGGTTCGCCCAACGCAAACACCGCATCACCGGCAGCGCCAAGTTCCTCTTTGGAACGGTCGCCCAGATCAATGTCGTCAAGCGTCAATCCGCGCTCAGTGACCAGCGTTTCAAAGGTTTCACCCGCGTCAAGCCGCGCTTTCGCGGCCTCGGCCGCAGCCTGATCGGGGTACACCAGCCGTTCGACAAGGCGGCGTTCCGGCTGGACATAGTCCGCGATGCGTTCGTCATAGATCTTGCGAAGTTCTGCCTCCTCCACGATCATCGTTTCGGCCAATGCCTCGGGCAGAAGTGCGGCATAAGTGATGCGCTTGGCCTCGGCCTTGGTGAATTCGGCGATGTTGGCATCATAATGTGCCTGCAGATCGGCCTCGGTCGGGTCCGGCGGCGGTGCGGGCAGATCGGCCTCTGTCAGGCGCAGCAAGGTCAGACCCCGGCGTTCGGCGACATAGGCGTAAAGCGTGTCGGTCAATGGCGCGGGGGCCACAAAGCCGCCGACGACTGCGCCCTGAAGGATGGTGCGCGACAGATCATCCCGCAGGCCTGTTTCGAATTCCGGTTCGGACAGGTTGCTGCGTTCCAGCGCAAACCGATAGGTTTCGCGGTCAAATTGCCCGGCGGGCCCCTTGAACGCGTCCATCGCGGTCAATTCCTCGGCCACGCGTGCGTCGCCCACCGACAGGCCAAGCCGTTCCGCCTCGGCATCCAGTGCCGTCTTGACGACAAGCTGCTGGCGCACACGCGCATCAAGACCGAATGCCTGCGCCTGCGAAAACGGGATCGTCTGACCAACCTGCGCGCTGAGTGCCGCAGTTTCCTGCTGCAGGGCGCGGGCATATTCGTTGGTGCTGATCTCGCGCCCGCCAACCGATCCGATCGACGTGACGCCGCCGCCAAAATTGGTCACGCCAAAACCGCTGACGCCCACGATGATCAGGGCCATCAGAACCCAGACGACGACATTCGCACCCTTGCGCTTGCGTTTGGCTTCATCGGTCGGCCTCTGGGTCGCCATGGTGTTTCACCCTTGCACGGAAAAATCTGCCCCTGTCTATTGCGTCACAAGGATGCGGGCAAGGCCGACAAACGGGCGAACATCTCGGCAATGCCGGTGCTGTCGATATTGGCAAAGGCGATGCGAAGCTGGCGCGCGCCTTCTGCATGGATGGCGGGCTGGAACATGGTGCCGGGCAACATCAGAATGGCCGCGTGATCGACAAGCGCCTTGGCCAGTTCATCCGATGGCAGGGCATAGGGATGTTCCACATAGGCAAAATAGGCACCACAGCCCAGCAGCCGCCAGTCGGGCAGGGCGGCGAACCCCGCCGTCATCGCCGCCTTGCGGGCCAGGATCTCGGCCCGCTCGCCCGCCACCCATTGCGACAGGTTGCGCATGCCCCAAAGGGCCGCAATCTGGCCCAGCTGGCCCGGACAGATGGCCACAGTGTCCAGAAACTTTTCCACTTCGGCAAGGCGCCCGGTGCTCGCGATGACAGACCCGACACGGTGCCCGGTCAGGCGGTAGGCCTTGGAAAAGGAATAAAGCTGGATCAGCGTGTCGTCCCAGTCGGGGTCGGTGAACAGATCATGTGCCGCCCCGCTGCGGCTGTCGAAATCGCGGTAGGTTTCATCGACGATCAGCGCGATGCCCTGCGCGCGCGCAAGATCGCGAAACCGCGAAAGCGTTGCCGCGGGATATTCCACCCCGCCCGGATTGTTGGGCGAGACAAGGACGATGGCCCGCGTCCGCGGCGTGATCAGTCGCGCGGCAAGGTCTGCATCCGGCACCAGGCCCGCACCAGTGGCAAGCGGCACCGTGACAACGCCGGACATGTCGAGCCACATCTTGTGATTGAAGTACCATGGCGTGGGCAGGATCACCTCGTCCCCCGCACCGGCGAGCGTGGAAAGCACAGCCGTGAACGCCTGATTGCAACCTTGGGTGATCGCCACCTGATCCGCGTTGATCACCCCACCATAAGCGGCACCGAACTGTGAAGCGATTTCCGCGCGCAGGGCAGGCAGCCCGAGGACGGGGCCATAAAGATGCGCCGCGGGGTCATTCAGCGCCGCCTCTGCAATCGCCTGGCGAAGCGCCAAAGGCGGGCTTTCAACGGGTGCCGCCTGGCTTACGTTGATCAGGGGACGGTCCGGGGAAAATGCACGTCCGGCGATCCATCGCCGTGCCTCCATCACCGGGGGGGCTTCGGTCGCGGCCATGGCGGGGTTGAGCGGGTGGATCATCATGCTGTGCCTTTGGGATGGACGCGGCCAAAGCAGGGGCTTCGCGCCCCCGCACCCCCGCGGGATATTTGTGTCTGAAAAGAGTGGTGGGGAAAAGGGTGACGCGCCCCGACGGGGGATCGCTCCTTCCGCAGGGCGCGCCCTCTTCCCAGAACGGTCATCGGCGTCCCCGCCTGTACCGCCGTTGCAGTTTGGCAGATCGGGGTTAACAACATCTTACACACTCTTTTCAGATGAAAATATCCCACGGGGGGTGCGGGGGGTGTGAAACCCCCCGCGTGCTACGTCTCTGGGCGCGAGTCGGGTTCAGTCGGCGCCGCGGTAGGGTTGAACATATTGCAGTGCCATGTCCCAGGGAAAGAAGATCCAGGTGTCCTGACTGACTTCGGTGATATAGCTGTCGACCATCGGTTTGCCCGAGGGTTTGGCATAGACAGTGGCGAAATGCGCCTTGGGATAAAGATTGCGCACGACTTCCAGTGTTTTGCCGGTATCGACCAGATCATCGACAATCAGGATGCCTGTGCCATCCCCCATCAGTTCCGCTTGCGGGGCCTTGATTACGGTGGGTTCCATCTGCGCCTGATGGTTGTAGCTTTTGATGCTGATCGTATCGACCACCCGGATGTCGAGTTCGCGGCTGACGATCATCGCTGGAACCAGACCGCCGCGTGTTATTCCCACGACCGCACGCCACGCGCCGCCGTCAGGTCCTTTGCCATCCAGACGCCACGCCAGCGCCCGCGCATCGCGGTGGATCTGGTCCCAGCTTACGTGAAAGCCTTTTTCATGCGGCAGGCGGTCGTTCATCGCGGGTCCTTTCAGGTGGCAGCAATCTTGACGCCCAGCAGGGCCAGAAGCCCCCCGAACGTCCTGTCAATGGTGGATTTCAGGCTGATGTACCCTGACCGGGTACGTTCAAGCGAAAAGACGCGGGCGACCAGCGTGTTCCATGTTGTCTCGACCAGAAACAGATAGATCATCAGCGCGGCCAGAACCCAGACCGGTGTCCCCGGCGGCACGGTCCCGATAAAGATCGCGCTGAGCAGGACCGCCGGTTTCGGGTTGGACAGTTGGGTCAACAGGCCAAGGCGAAATGCTGATCCCGCCGTGCGCGGCGGTGTATCGCCACGGTCGGGCAAGGGCAGATTTGCCCCGCGCCACATCCCGATGGCCATCCAGACCAGATAAAGCCCACCCAGAATCTTGAAGGCCCAAAGGAGCGCAGGGGCAATCTGAAACAGCACGGCCAGCCCTGACAGCGACAGCACCGCCCAGAACACCGCCCCCAGACCGATGCCCATGGCAAGGAAAAATCCGGTTCGCAACCCTTCGGTCACGCCCGTTCGGGCCGACATCAGCACAGCCGGGCCGGGGCTGACCGCCCCCATGGTCAACAGCGCCGCGACAGCAAGAAAGGCCGCCGGCGTCACTCCTTGCGACCAGTGGCGGCGTCGATGTCCGGCGCGTCTACAGCCTTCATTCCAACGACATGATAGCCCGCATCGACATGCAGGTTTTCGCCCGTCGTCCCCGAGCCGAGATCGGACAGAAGGTAGAGTGCTGCCTTGCCCACTTCTTCCTGCGTCACATTCCGGCGCAGGGGCGAGTTCAGCTCGTTCCACTTCATGATATAGCGGAAATCGCCAATGCCGGATGCGGCCAGCGTCTTGATCGGCCCGGCCGAGATTGCGTTCACGCGGATGCCGTCCTTGCCCAGATCCTCGGCCAGATATTTCACCGATGCTTCCAGCCCCGCCTTGGCCACACCCATCACGTTGTAATGCGGCATGACCTTTTCCGCCCCGTAATAGGTGAGCGTGAGCAAGCTGCCCCCGTCCGGCATCATCGCGCAGGCGCGTTGGCAGACGGCGGTGAAGGAATAGACCGAAATGTCCATCGTCATGCGAAAGTTTTCGGGGCTGGTGTCGACATAACGTCCGCGCAATTCGTTCTTGTCTGAAAACCCGATGGCGTGGACGACGAAATCCAGCTTGCCCCAG
The DNA here is from genome assembly GCA_031425195.1 of Gemmobacter sp. GTDB lineage: Bacteria > Pseudomonadota > Alphaproteobacteria > Rhodobacterales > Rhodobacteraceae > JANPIX01. The sequence continues at coordinate 47,846 of JANPIX010000011.1, forward strand.
ATCGCCGCCACATGCGCGAACAGCGCATCGAGCGAGGCAGGGTCGGACACATCACAATCCACCATTTCCGTCATGCCGATGGTGGCGATGAGGGGTTCCACCCGTTTGCGGAAGGCGTCACCCTGATAGGAAAAAGCCAGTTCCGCACCATGTTCCGCGCAAACCTTGGCGATGCCCCATGCGATGGATTTGTCGTTTGCGAGGCCCATGATCAACCCCCGCTTGCCCGCCATAAGTCCACTTGTCATTGGCCCCGCCTGTCCTAACTGGTTTGCGCATTGGTCTAGGCGATCCGGCGTTGCGCATCAAGTGGAGCGCGGAGCTTGGCAAAAGTGTTAACGGCCCTTGATGCCGTGTTGGAAGTTGCCTACGAAATCGCAAGGCGTGCACAGGCGCTTGAAGGAAAAAGCCCGGTTCGGGGCAGATTTTATGGATGGTTGATGGATCGTAGTGGCATTTTCGCCGGGGATAACCCGTTTCGTCTGGCAAGTGACTGGCTGGCCGAGGCAGAGCGGACAGAGCCGAACGATCCCAACGCGATTGCCTTGGCCACAGTCGATGCCAGCGGGATGCCCAACGCGCGCATGGTTCTTCTGAAAGATATCGAAGCCGAGAGTTTTGTTTTCTATACGAATTATGGCAGCAGCAAGGGGCAGGAGATCGCCGCGGCGGGTAAGGTTGCCTTTGTGTTGCACTGGAAAAGCCTGCGCCGCCAGATCCGCGTCCGCGGTTTGACGGAACTCGAGGACGGGTCATTGGCCGACGCCTATTATGCGTCCCGTTCGCTCAAAAGCCGCCTTGGTGCCTGGGCGTCGCAGCAGTCGGCCCCACTGTCGTCACGCGCGGCGCTGGTGGCGGAAGTCGCGAAAGTTACACTGAAACATGGCGTAAACCCCGCCCGACCACCTTTTTGGGGGGGGATACGGATCTTTCCGCTGGAACTGGAGTTCTGGGCAGATGGAGAGTTCCGTTTGCATGATCGTTTCCAGTGGCGACGCAATACCTTGCAAGACCCCTGGACTGTTTCTCGGTTGAATCCTTAAGCGGTGTTTACCTTACGGAATGCCAGATAATTTGTGCCACGGCCTTGCGCCGCCTTTTGCTTTTTGTTGAATGAGTGGTCAATCAGAGCTTAATGCAAGGAACGGCTCTCAAAATGTCTGAAGAAGAACATGCCGTCACGATGGTGCAAGGCAAGGTAAAGTGGTTCGATACCGTTAAGGGCTTTGGTTTCATCGTTGCCGATGAAGGCGGGTCGGACATTCTGCTGCATGCGAACGTGTTGCGAAATTTCGGTCAGAGTTCAGTCGCGGATGGGGCGGTGATTTCTGTGACTGTGCAGATGACGGCCCGCGGTGTGCAGGCCGTGGAAGTTATCAGTATCGAAACACCCCCAGGCGCCGTGTTTCCGTTGGGCGAAGATGGCGTCACCGCCACCGTCGACGAAATCATGCAGCGCCCCTTGGAACCGGCACGTGTCAAATGGTTCGACAAGGGCAAGGGGTTCGGGTTTGCCAACGTGTTCGGCCGTTCTGAAGACGTGTTCATACATATTGAAGTGTTGCGCCTGTCCGGCTTTGCCGATCTTGGCGCGGGGGAAGCGGTTTGCCTGCGGATCATCGACGGAAAGCGCGGCCGCATGGCGGTTCAGGTGGTATCATGGGAAACTGCCGCACGGGCCTGATGGTGGCGGTACTGGTGGGCTGGGCGGGCACCGCTTTTGCGGCGTGCCAGCCTGAAACCGTCCAGATCCGGGGCAGCGACGGGACCGTGATGCAGTTTCGCGTAGAGGTCGCAGATGACGGGGCCGAACGGTCACAGGGTCTGATGTTCCGTGAACGGATGGCGTCGTCGGCGGGCATGCTCTTTGTCTATGACAAGCCACAGCGCGCGCAGTTCTGGATGGAAAACACCCTGATCCCGCTTGACATGATCTTTGCCGACGCGGCGGGTCGCGTGACCACGGTACATGCCAACGCCATACCGCGTGACCGCACGCCTATCGACGGTGGTTCAGGTGTCCAGTTCGTTCTGGAAATCAACGGCGGTCTTGCGTCCCGGTTGGGCATAGTGAAGGGGTCGGAGTTGCGTCACCCGGCCATTGATCAGACAAATGCGGCCTGGCCCTGTGATTGACACTTTCCAAGCGCGCGTTTCGCCGTTAGGAAGCCCCCAGTCGGAGCGTAGCGCAGCCTGGTAGCGCATCTGGTTTGGGACCAGAGGGCCGGAGGTTCGAATCCTCTCGCTCCGACCATTTTCAAATCACCTCGGTTCGGCATAGGGTGCAGCAATGCCTCCAACCGAAAGGGTTGACCTTGCAGCAGTCCGCATCCGATTTCCTTACCCACATCCGCCAGACGCTTGACCAGATCGAGGGTGAGGGGCTGATGAAACAGGAACGCCCGATCAGTAGCGCGCAGGGTGCGCATATCGAGGTGGCCGGCCGCAGCATGTTGAACCTGTGCGCAAACAATTACCTTGGCCTTGCAAACCATCCGCGGCTCGTGGCGGCGGCCAAGGGGGCGATGGACGAGGATGGGTTTGGCATGGCTTCGGTGCGGTTCATCTGCGGCACCAATACCGGACACAGGGCATTGGAACAAAAGATTGCGACCTATCTTGGGATGCAGGATTCCATCCTGTTCGCGGCCTGTTTCGATGCCAATGGCGGGCTGTTCGAACCGCTGCTGGGGCCCGAAGATGCGGTGATTTCCGACAGTCTGAACCACGCGTCGATCATTGACGGCATCCGGTTGTGCAAGGCGAAACGTTATCGCTATGGCAACAACGACATGGCGGATCTGGAGGTGCAGTTGAAACAGGCGCGCGACGATGGCGCGCGGTTCATCCTGATTGCCACAGACGGCGTGTTTTCGATGGATGGCACGCTGGCGGATCTGCGTGGTATCCGCGCTTTGGCCGACCGGTTTGGCGCGATGATCATGGTGGATGACTGCCACGCCACTGGGTTCATGGGGCCGCAGGGCCGGGGCTCACCCAGCCACGCCGGAGTCAAGGTCGATATCCTGACCGGCACGCTGGGCAAGGCGCTTGGCGGTGCGCTGGGGGGCTATGTCGCGGCGTCGCAGCCGGTTATCGATCTGCTGCGTCAAAGGGCGCGGCCCTATCTGTTTTCGAACGCCCTGCCGCCCGCCATTGTGGGCGCGGGCCTTGCCGCGGTGGAAATGGTAGAGGCCGCTGATGATTTGCGTCAGCAGTTGTTCGAAAATGCTGCCCATTGGCGCGCAGGGCTGACGGACGCCGGGTTTCGACTGCTGCCGGGCGAACATCCGATCATTCCCGTCATGCTGGGCGATGCCGTTCTGGCGCAACGCATGGCGCAGGCGTTGTTTGCGCGTGACGTCTATGTTGCGGGCTTTTTCTTTCCGGTCGTGCCCAAAGGGCAGGCGCGCATCCGCACGCAGATGAACGCGGAGCTGACCCGTGCCGATCTGGATCGGGGATTGGCGGCCTTTGCCGAGGCAGGTCGCGAAGTGGGGGCGATATGAGCAATCAGATGAAGGCGCTGGTCAAGGCCCGCGCGGAACCGGGGCTGTGGATGGAACGGCGCGACGTGCCTGAAATCGGCCCGGATGACGTATTGATCCGCGTGCGCAAGACCGGCATTTGTGGCACCGACATCCATATCTGGAACTGGGACGACTGGGCCGCTCGCACGGTGCCCGTGCCCCTTGTCACGGGCCACGAATTCGCCGGTGAAATCGTCGAAATGGGCCGCAATGTGGATGGTCTGCATCTGGGTCAGCGATGCTCGGGCGAGGGGCATCTGATCGGCCGCCAGTCGCGCCAGTCGCGCGCCGGCAAGTTCCACCTGGACCCTGCAACGCGCGGCATCGGGGTGAATGAACCGGGTGCCTTTGCGGAGTACCTGCGGCTGCCCTCGTTCAACGTCGTGCCCCTGCCCGATGCGATCGACGATGAAATCGGCGCGATCCTTGATCCCTTGGGAAATGCCGTCCACACCGCCCTGTCGTTTGATCTGGTGGGCGAGGATGTTCTGATCACAGGTGCAGGGCCCATCGGCATCATGGCTGCCGCCGTGGCACGCCATGTGGGTGCGCGGCATGTGGTGATCACCGACGTCAACCCGACGCGGCTTGCGCTCGCAGCCACGGTCACCGATGTGGTGCCCGTCAACGTCGCCTCGGAAGATCTGCGCGACGTGATGGCCCGGCTCAAGATGACCGAAGGCTTTGATGTCGGGATGGAAATGTCAGGCAATCAGGCCGCCCTTGACCAGATGGTCGAGGCGCTGGTGATGGGCGGGCGTATCGCCATGCTGGGCATCCCCCCCGGCAAAAGCCCGGTCGACTGGAGCAGGATCGTGTTCAAGGCAATCACGATCAAGGGCGTCTATGGCCGCGAGATATTCGAGACGTGGTACAAGATGATTGCGATGCTGGAAAACGGTCTTGATGTCCGCCGGGTCATCACCCACCGCTTTACCGTCGACGAATTCCGCAACGGGTTTGAAGTGATGCGGTCGGGGATCAGCGGAAAAGTCGTTCTCGACTGGGGCTGACCGCCCGCAGGTCAACACATCTGTGGAGGCGGGTACCGGAATCGAACCGGTCTACTCGGATTTGCAATCCGGTGCATAGCCTGCCTGCCCACCCGCCGTGTTCAGAGGTCGGCATGTCCTAATCGGTTGGCCGTCGCCTTGCAAGATGTCAGATGCGGGCGGTGTGCATAATTGCCGCCGCCGTGCTGCGCTGCGGCTAGTTTACGGCCCGGCTGCGTATCCGCGTGACCGCTGATAACTAGCCAAAACCAAGAAACAATCTGGTGCAATTGGCTGCGACAACATGACGCAAGGTCAATATATGAATCGATTGACAAGCAATTGATTAACGCACGTGATGGTTGAGCTAAGTTCGAAAAACTTAATGTTTTCAATATAGATGCGTTTCGCGTGCTGCGGGCCGTAAATACCTTAACTGTTTCCAACAGGAGCACAATTATGGCTGGTTTGAACGGTGAACTTGTAACGATTGTTGTTGATTATGTGACCCTGCTGGGTTCGGACAGTATCACATTTACCGATATCGAAATCGGTGAAGGCGTCGAGATTACCCAAGCCGTCAACCTGCTGGCGGGCCTGATCAACGGTGTCATCTCGATAGATCTCACTGATACAGGTTACGTCACGTCCTTTACCGGCGTGGGGTTCCTTGGTGACCTGACAGTCACGGTATCCGACATTGTCAGTGACACGATCGGGTCGGTTCTTGATATCAATTCGACAGGGTCGACCGGTGTCATCGAAGGTGTGGTCAGTCTGCTTGACCCGGTTGTCGATCTGTTGACGGGCGTCGTGTCGACCGGGTTCAACCTTATCGGTGGCCTGCTCGGCACGGTCACTCAGACTGTTGAAATCATCCTTGATCACGTTCCGCTTGTCGATCTTGGTACCCTGCCGGTGGGCGAAGGGGCGATCGCGACACTGACCGAAGCGATCCTTGGTGTGTCGGACGACGGGCTGCCGGCGGACCTTGTGTTCACCCTGACCGAAAACCTTGCCAATGGTATCCTGTTCCTGGATGACGGCGATGGCATCTTCCAGATCGCCGAACAACTGCTGAGCGGCGATACCTTCACTTTGGCTGATGTTGCCGCAGGGTTGATCAAATACCTGCACGACGGCACCGAAACGCTGCTTGATGCGATCAGCTTTGATCTGACGGATGGGGTGGTGACCATTGTCGACAACGTGCTCGACATCATCATTTCGCCGGGCAATGACGCGCCGGTTGTGGGCGACCTGCCAACCTTTACCACGGACGAAGATACGGCGGTCGCCCTCACCGGCGTTACCGTTTCGGATGTGGACACCCTTTTGACGAACCTTACGGTCACCCTGGCCGTCTCATCGGGCACGTTGACGGGCGCGAACGGCATCGGGGTTGTGCTGTCGGGATCGGGAACTGGCACTGTCACGCTGGTGGGAACGGGTGCCGCCATCGACGCCTATCTGCTTTTGAACGGGATTTCGTTCATGCCGGCCGCCAATGCGTCCGGGTCGGTGGACCTGACTGTGACAGTCAACGACGGAACAGTTCAGGATTCGGATACGACAACGATCACGGTGACCGCAGTCGCAGACGCTGCTGTCGCGCAGAATGATGCGTTCAGCGTTTCCGAAACCGGCACGCCGGTGCCAATGGACCTGTTCGCAAACAATGGCGCGGGTGCTGACATCGACGTGGATTCGCCGCTTGTCATCACGCAGATGAACGGCGCTGTGGTGAACTTCGGCACGGTGATCACGCTGGCATCCGGCGCGCAGGTCGTGATGAATGCCAACGGTACCTTCACCTACAATCCGAATGGAATGTTCGAACATCTGCCCGTGGGTGCGACAGCGACCGACAGCTTTACCTATCAGGTCAACGGCGACGATACGGCAACCGCGACGTTCATGATCAACGGTGTCGACAACAATGACAACTGGACCGGCACGGGTGCCGCAGAACATCTGTTCGGTGGCGTGGGCAACGACACCGTCGGCGGCGGCGGCGGTGCGGACACAATCGACGGTGGGACGGGCAATGATCACATCATGGCCGGGCAAAGTTCCGAAACGCTGATCGGCGGGGCAGGGGTCGACGTGATCGACTTCAGCGGCTCGGCATCCGGGGTCAGGGTCAACCTTTCCCGCGGCCTTGCATCGGGCGGGTTTGCGTCGGGCGACCAGATCTCCGGGTTTGAACGGATCGTCGGGTCGTCGTCGGTTGACCGTCTGACAGGCAACGCCAAAGGCAACATGATTACCGGCCTGGACGGGGCGGACCTTATGTTCGGCGGGCGTGGGTATGACACGTTGAACTACGACTCGTCGGATTCGGCGGTCACGGTGCGGTTGAATGCCGGGACGGGATCACGCGGCGATGCGGCGGGGGATCGGTTCAAATCGTTCGCAGCGGTCATCGGTTCCGACTTTGACGATGTGCTGACGGGCAATGCCGGGCGCAACATCCTGCGCGGCGGTGAAGGATCAGACCGTCTGAACGGCGGACGGGGGAACGACAAGCTGTATGGCAGCGATGGAAGTGATGTTTTCATCTTTTCGGGCGGACGGGACAGGGCGTATGGCGGCGCGGATACCGATGTTGCCCGGTTCTCGGGTGATCGCGCCGACTACCGCATCGTCAACAATGGCGGCGGCAGTCATACCGTGATCGACCGTGACACGGGGGCAACTGTAACGCTGTTCGATATCGAACAGGCGCATTTCGCCAACCGCACCGTCGTGTGGGACCTGGTTGGCTGATCACCCGGACTGAAACTCTGGCCCATCCGCGCAGGCGGGTGGGCCTTTTCATGTCTGAGAGCTCAGTTGACGGCCACAGGCTTTGACCGCATCCGTGCCACCGTTTCACGCTCGGCCCGTTTGCACAGCATCGGGGGCAAGCCACGCTCCAACAGCGCCATATCCTCCAACACCATGTCGCCCATGCGCTTGAACGCCACGTCAAGCGCGCCTGCGCGGTGGGCGGAATGCAGGAAACCGGGCAGGCCGCGCACAGGATCATTCTGTGGCAAGGGTTCCAACGGATAGACATCACTGGCCGCGCGAATGTGGCCCGACGCCACGGCCTGTGTCAGATCGTCGAAGTTCACAACCGCCGCGCGCGACAAGAGGATAAAACAAGCCCCCGTGCGCATGGCGGCAAAGGCCGTCGCATCCAGAAACGCCTGATTGTCCGAGGTTGCCGCCGCCAGAACGAACACCACATCACTGTCCGACAAGACCTGCGCCAGCGTCGCGGGTTCTGCCCCGGCCTGACGGATCACCAACGGCGCGACCCAAGGATCAAAGATCCGCAGGCGCGGGCGGAAACCGGACAGCACGCGCAGCATCGCGCGGCCCAGATCACCAAACCCGATCAGGCCAACCTCGGCCCCCGACAACAGCCGCGCCTGCGTGTTGCTTTCACCGCCCCACACCTCGCTGCCATTACGGAATTGCGCGTCAGCGGTGTGAATGTCGCGCAAAAGGGCCAGTGCCATGCCCAGCCCGATTTCCGCCACCGGCTCCGCAAAGACCGCACCCGTGGTCACCACATGAATGCCGCGCGCAAACAGCGTGTCATAGGGCATGTTGTTGATCAGGTTGGATTCCACGTTGAAGATGCACCGCAGGTTCTGCAATGCGGCCAGCGTGGCGTCGTCGAGCGGCGGTTGTCCGATGATATAGCGGACCTCGGCCAGCAGGTCAGGCGACAGGTCGGCCACGCCGTCGGCGCGGCATTCATGAATGCGGAACTGCGCCTCAAGATTGGCCCGCTGTTGCGGCGTGAAGATCAGATCAAGGCTGCGCGGTTCGGGGGCAGACAGGACAAGCGGGAGATTAGGCATTATGTGTTCCGGTGTTATTCATGCCATGCATTGACGGGACAGGGCGGCCTTGCAAGGTCAAACTGCGCTTTGCCCACCCGTGGCGCACCTGCCAAGGCTTGAACCCGCAGCGATCCGCTGGCTATGGTGCGCGCCAATTCACCCTGTGGGAAAGTCAGGCATGGACGATATCGCTGCGCGCAAGGTGCCCACCCACGAGGTGACTTATGGACGCTTGCGCGACATGATTCTGTTCGGCCATCTGGAACCGGGCCAGCCCGTCACAATTCAGGGTCTGATCGAAACACTGGGGGCTGGCATGACCCCCGTGCGTGAGGCGATCCGCCGTCTTACGGCGGAAGGCGCTCTGGTTCTGCAAGGCAACCGCCGCGTCGTGGTGCCGCGTCTGACGATGACAGCATTGGATCAGATGGCCTTTGTCCGTCTGGCGGTCGAACCGCAACTGGCCGCCATTGCGATGCCACATCTGACGCCCGCGCGGATCGCCACGCTTGAAACGCTTGATCGTGGAATTGACACCGCGATTTCCAACGCCGATCTGCCCGCCTATCTGGAAGGCAATCACCAGTTCCACTTCACCCTGTACGAAGCATCCAAAGCGCCGGTGCTCGAAGATATCGCCCGGTCACTGTGGCTTCGGTTCGGGCCATCGTTGCGGGTCGTGGCCGGGCGTTATGGTGCGCTGGCACTGCCAGATCAGCATGGGCGGGCCTTGCAGGCGATGCGTTCTGGTGATGCCGACGCCTTGGCGCAGGCGATCCGCGATGACATCGCTCAAGGCGTAGATCAGGTGCGCGACGCGCTGCGTGCAGGCGAAATCTGATGTTGAACCTCGCCGCGGAATAATTTGATCAAATTATTGCATTGGTCAGAATTTGCGCCTATGGGTGGGCATCACAGGCGGATGTGCTGCCTGACTTTTGGGGTCCGTCATGAACAAGATCAGCAATCACATGCCTACGGCAGAGCTGCAGGCGCTTGACGCCGCGCACCACATGCATCCGTTCACCGCAGGGGCGGCGCTTGCGAAAAAGGGCGCGCGGATCATGACGCAAGCCAAGGGCGTTTGGCTGACCGACAGCGAAGGCAACCGCATTCTGGATGGGATGGCAGGGCTTTGGTGTGTCAACATTGGCTATGGCCGGCCTGAAATGGGTGCCGTTGCCGCACGGCAGATGGATGAACTCGCCTATTACAACACGTTTTTCCAGACATCGCATGTGCCCGCCATCGCCTTGGCCACCAAACTGGCGGAACTGGCCCCGGGTGATCTGAACCACGTCTTCTATGCCGGTTCAGGGTCTGAGGCGAATGACACCAACATCCGGCTGGTGCGGCGCTATTGGCAGATCAAGGAACAGCCGCAAAAACGGGTCATCATCGCACGCAAGAACGGCTATCACGGCTCAACCATGGGCGGCGGCAGTCTGGGCGGCATGACCTACATTCACGCCCACGGCGGCATGATCGACGGGATCGAACATATCGGCCAACCGCATTGGTATGCCGAAGGCGGCGACCTGACGCCCGAGGACTTCGGCCTGATGCGCGCCCGCGAACTGGAAGACAAGATTCTGGAGATCGGCGTCGAGAATGTCGCCGCCTTTATCGGTGAACCAGTTCAGGGGGCAGGGGGGGTGATCATCCCGCCCAGCACCTACTGGCCTGAGATTCAGCGGATCGTCGACAAGTACGGCATCCTGCTGATCGCGGATGAGGTGATCACCGGGTTCGGCCGCACTGGCAACTGGTTCGGGTCGCAGACATTCGGGATCAAGCCGCACATCATGACCATCGCCAAGGGATTGTCGTCGGGGTATCAGCCCATCGGCGGGTCCATTGTCAACGACGAGGTTGCCGACACCATCGGTAACGCGGGCGATTTCAACCACGGCTATACCTATTCCGGCCATCCGGTTGCGGCGGCAGTCGCCCTTGAGAACCTGCGCATCCTGCAGGAAGAACGCATCGTCGATCACGTCCGTGATGTGGCGCACCCTTACCTTGCGGCCAAATGGGCAGCACTGGCCGATCACCCGCTGGTGGGCGAGGCGAAACTGGTCGGTCTTATGGGATCAATCGCATTGACCCCTGACAAGGCCCGCCGCGCCAAGTTCGCGGCCGAAGCCGGGACTGTGGGCCTTCGTTGCCGCGAGCGGTGCTTTGCCAACAATCTGGTGATGCGCCATGTCGGTGATCGCATGATCATCAGCCCGCCCCTGGTGATCACCCCGGCCGAGATCGACATTCTGATCGACCGCGCCGTGCAGTCGCTTGATGAATGTCATGCCGGGCTGAAGCGCGATGGCATGATGGTCGCCGCCTGAAACCCTAAGCACTGCAGGAAAGGGGCGCAATCTGCGGCCCTTTTCGTTTGGCGGCATCCCTGTTTTCGCTTTGCGATTGAATAGGTTCGGTCGCGGCGCGCGTTGATGAACAAAAAGTAACAGATTTGTAACGTCACAGTTGCGGCAAACAAATTTTCCCGATTAGATCATGCGCAGGCAGCCTACACGGAACTGTCACAAACGGCGTCTAGACACGCGCTGTCACGAATGCCCATGGGGAGATAAAAAAGATGACATTGAAATCAACAACCGCATCGCTTGCGATTGCGGCGTTGCTTGCATCGAACGGGGCCGCTTTTGCCCAGTCGATGGATGAACTGGTGGCTGCGGCCAAGGCCGAAGGAACGCTGACCACGATTGCGCTGCCGCATTCGTGGTGTGGCTATGGCGACGTGATCGCCGGGTTCAAGGCAAAGTATCCTGAAATCGCAGTCAACGAACTGAACCCGGACGCAGGTTCGGCCGATGAAATCGAAGCCATCCGCGCCAACAAGGACAACAAGGGCCCGCAGGCCCCCGACGTCATCGACGTCGGTCTGTCGTTCGGTCCGGCAGCACAGGCCGAAGGTCTGCTGCAGCCCTACAAGGTATCGACATGGGACACGATTCCCGCCGATGCCAAGGATGCAGATGGCCACTGGTATGGTGACTATTACGGCGTGATGTCGTTTGCCGTGAACACCGATCTGGTGGAAAACGTGCCGACGTCGTTCGCTGACCTGCTGAAGCCGGAATACGCAGGCATGGTGGCCCTTGCAGGCGACCCGCGCGCATCGAACCAGGCGATCCTCGGCGTTTTGGCCGCAGGCATGGCCAAGGGCGCTGAACCCGGTGCCGCCGCAGCACAGGCTGGCCTTGAATACTTTGCCGAACTGAACAAGGCCGGCAACTTCGTTCCGGTCATCGGCAAGGCAGGCACGCTTGCACAAGGCACGACACCGATCATCATCCAGTGGGATTACAACGCGCTCGACACCAAGAAGTCGCTGGCGGGCAACCCTGCGGTTGAAGTCGTCGTTCCGTCGGACGCGGTTCTGGCCGGTGTCTATGTTCAGGCGATCAGCGCCTATGCGCCGCAGCCGAACGCAGCAAAGCTCTGGATGGAATACCTGTATTCCGACGAAGGACAGCTTGGCTGGCTCAAGGGTGGCTGTCACCCGATCCGCTTCAACGATCTGGCCGCGCGCGGCGTGATCCCGCAAGAGCTGATCGATGCGCTGCCCCCGGCAGAAGCCTATGAGGCAGCGGTCTTCCCGTCGCTGGATCAGGTCAACGCCAATGCCGACGCCGTCAAGGCTGGCTGGGATACCGTTGTCGGCGCAAACGTCGTCGAATGATGTAAAGCTGGTTGCGGGGCGGATGGAAACATCCGCCCCCTGATCTGTGGCCAACTTGCAGGAAAAATACAGGCTCAATGTCCAATCCCCCGTCTCTGGGCCGTTTTGTGCCGCTTCGCTGGTTGGGCATTTTGCCTTTCTTTGTTTTTACCTTTCTTTTCCTGATCCTTCCGACCCTTTACATCGTTGTCGGCGCGTTCCGGACACCTGACGGGTCGTTCACCTTTGACAACATTCTGGCGCTGAATGCGCCGGGCATCCTGAATGCCTACTGGTTGTCCATCAAGATCAGCTTCTTTTCCGCACTCCTCGGCTGCATCATCGGTTTCGCGATGGCGGCGGCGATTACTGTCGGCCGGGTCAATCGCGGCGTGCGAAACCCGCTTTTGACGTTTTCGGGCGTGGCGTCCAACTTTGCAGGTGTGCCGCTGGCCTTTGCGTTCATTGCAACTGTCGGCCCGGCCGGGATCATCACGCTGTATCTGCGCACGGAATTCGGGATCAACCTGCGTGCCTACGGGTGGAATTTGCTGTCGTCCTGGGGCCTGATCCTGACCTATCTTTTCTTCCAGATTCCTTTGATGATCCTGATCATCACACCCGCCCTTGACGGTCTGAAAAAGGAATGGCGCGAGGCGGCCGCCATTCTGGGCGCGACAGGCCCGCAGTATTGGCGCATGGTCGCCTTTCCGATCCTGTTTCCGTCGATCCTCGGCACCATGGCCCTGTTGTTTGCCAATGCCTTCGGGGCCGTCGCCACGGCCATCGCCCTGACCGGGCCTTCGCTGAACATCGCGCCGATCCTGCTTTATGCGCAGATAAGGGGGGATGTGCTGGGCAGCCCCAACCTTGGTTATGCGCTGGCTTTCGGCATGATCGTGATCACGGGGGCTGCCAACACTATCTACATCGTGCTGCGTGCGCGGTCTGAGCGGTGGCTGAAATGACCCGTTTTGCCGCTTGGGCTGCACTGATCCTGGGGTTGATCTACTTCATCCTGCCGCTTTACGGCATGGCGGAGTTTTCCCTGCGGATGCGGCGGGGCGTCTATTCTCTTGACGCCTACAGCGCCGTGCTGACAGACCCTGCTTTTCAGGCCACCTTTGGTTTTTCGGTCATCATGGCGCTGTTCACCATCGTGTTCGGGGTGTTTCTGGTGGTGCCAACGGCCTATTGGGTGCGCCTTCGGATGCCGGAACTGCGCCCCTATGTGGAATTTATCACGCTGTTGCCGCTTGTCATTCCGGCTATCGTGATCGTGTTCGGCTATATCCGCCTTTACAACACATCCAGCTGGCTGCCGTTGACCGGCACGGCAACCGGAACGAACATCCTTTTGATGTTCGGCTATGCAACTCTGTCGCTTCCTTACATGTACCGGGCCGTCGATACCGGCCTGCGCACGATTGATGTCGCCACCCTGACCGAAGCTGCGCAAAGCCTTGGCGCCGGGTGGGGCACGATCCTTGGGCGGGTGATCCTGCCCAACGTGCTCGCGGCGGTGCTGTCGGGGGCTTTCCTGACCTTTGCCATCGTGATCGGTGAATTCACCATGGCGGCACTGCTCGACCGGCCCGCCTTTGGCCCCTACATGCAGCTTTTGGGCGCGAACCGGGCGTATGAACCCGCGGCACTTGCGGTGATTGCTTTTGCCATCACCTGGGCCTGCATGGGACTGATCCAGCTTGTCACCCGGTTCTCCAAACACACGCGGGCGCAACAAACATGAAGGCGCAAAGCTGATGCCATTTCTGACGATAGACCATCTGGAAAAGTCCTTTGGCACGAACCGTGTGGTCAAGGATTTCAATCTTGGCATCGAAAAGGGCGAATTCGTGTCCCTGCTTGGCCCATCGGGTTGCGGCAAGACGACCGTGCTGCGCATGGTTGCGGGGTTCGAGACGCCGACAGCCGGGGAAATCCGGATCGACGGGCAGAACGTCACTGGCTTGCGCCCCAATCAGCGTCAGATCGGCATGGTCTTTCAGGCCTATGCCCTGTTCCCCAACCTGACCGTGGCGCAGAACGTCGGGTTCGGGCTCAAGATCGCCGGTGTCGCCCGCGATGTGGCGGACGCGCGTGTGACGGAAATGTTGCGCCTGATCGGCCTGTCCGACCTTGGCGCACGCTATCCGTTCCAACTGTCGGGCGGACAACAACAGCGCGTGGCCCTTGCCCGCGCCTTGGCTCCGCGCCCGCGCGTTCTGCTGCTGGATGAACCTTTGTCGGCACTCGACGCCAAGATCCGCGTCAGTCTGCGCACCGAAATCCGCGAAATTCAGCGCGAGCTTGGCATCACCACGATTTTCGTGACCCACGATCAGGAAGAAGCCCTGTCGATGAGCGACCGGATCGTCGTGATGAACGGCGGAATTGCCGATCAGGTCGGCACACCATTCGAAGTCTATAACCGCCCCACGACCCGCTTTGTGGCAGGTTTCGTCGGCACCCTGAACCTGATCGAAGGCGTGGCGAACGGCGATGGCCGCGTCACGCTGGGTGACAATCTGGTCACGCCGTTCGACCCGGTGACAGCGCAGAAAGGCGGCCCCGTCACCATGGCGCTCCGCCCCGAGGCGGTCTGGCTGGGCCGCGCCGATGGGCGCGACGTGGTGTTGCCCGCGACGGTGTCGGAAGTGCATTTCATGGGGTCGGTGATCCGCATCAAGGCCATGGCCGCGGGGACCAGCTTTTCGCTCGACACGTTCAACCGGGCCGACACACCCCCGCCCGCGATTGGTGCGGCGACCGAAATCAGTTTTGCCGCACGCGATCTTATTGTTTTGACTTGAACGTGCGCCGCCGCGCGCCATAGGGTCGGGCATGCGGCTTGGATACATCACATCGCCTGACAGGGGGGAAACCGACCTGCGCCTGTCGCGCATCGCGGCCCTGCTGCAGAAGCAGGGTGTGGCCATTGTTGCTGCTGTTCAGACCAACAGCGATTGCCCCACCACAGGGGGCTGCGACATGGATCTGTCGGTGCTGCCGGGCGGGCCCACCATCCGCATCAGCCAACGGCTTGGCGAAGGGTCAAAGGGCTGTCGGCTTGACCCGGGAGCCCTTGAAACGGCGGTCGCGGCGGTCAGCCAACGGATGAACGGGGCGCGGGTCCTGATCCTCAACAAATTCGGCAAGCACGAGGCCGAGGGGCGGGGCTTTCGCCCGCTGATCGGGCAGGCGCTTGCCGATGGGGTGCCGGTGCTTGTGGGGGTGAATACCCGCAACCACGCGGCTTTTCTTGAATTTGCGGGGGATCTGGCCGAACCCGTTGATGGTCCGGATCAGGCGCTGGTGGATTGGGTTCTCACGGCGGTGCCCGCATGACGGCAAGGATCGCCATTGTCGTTGTGTCCGACCGGGCGTCACGCGGCGAGTATGAAGACAAGGGCGGCCCCGCCGCCGAAGAATGGTTGCGCCGCATCATCATTTCGCCGGTGAACATCACGCGCGTCATCATCCCGGATGGCCGCGCCTCAGTTGCCGATACCTTGCGCGCGCTGGTCGATGATGCCGGCGTCGATCTGATCCTTGTCACCGGCGGGACCGGCCCCGCCCCACGCGATGAGACGCCCGAGGGTGCGGCCGACGTGATCGAAAAGGATCTGCCGGGGTTCGGCGAACTGATGCGCCGCGTGTCGCTGAACGAGGTGCCGACGGCCATCCTGTCGCGGCAGGGCGCGGGGACGCGCGGCAAATGCCTCATCATCACCTTGCCCGGCAAACCTTCGGCCATCGCAACCTGCCTGAACGCCGTGTTTCCCGCCGTGCCCTACTGTCTTGATCTGACGGGGGCCGCGCGTATCGAAACCGACCCTGAACTCTGCGCGGCCTTTCGCCCTGGTGGCTGAACATCAGGCCCCAATACCGCTGTCCGCCTGCGCCACCGCCACTGATTTCACGATGGCAAAACAGGCCGTCCCCGGCTGCAGGTCCAGTGCTACAGCCGACCGCTGCGTCACGCGGGCAAGGATCAGATCCGTGCCCACCTGCAACTGCACCAGCACGCCAAAGCCTTCGTCACCCGAAACACGGGTAACCGTCGCAGGCAGGATGTTCAGGGCCGAAAGCCCGTCGGGGCGGCTTCGCGACAGGATCACGTCCTGCGCGGGCACCCGAAGCCGCACCTCTGCACCCGGCAGTGCGGCAATCCGTGGCAACCAGACCGACCCCGCGCTGGTTGCAAGTTCGGTCAACCCGTCGGCCTGATGGCTGGTAACGCGCGCGTGCAATATCGCCCCAGCCTGCCGCTGACCAAAATACGATGCAAGGTCGGGATCAGACAGCAGATCGGCCGCGCCACCCACCCGAACGACGCGCCCCGCATCCAGAATGACAATCGTGTTGGCCAGACGCGCCACCTCGTCCAGCGCATGGCTGACATACAAAACCGGCACGCCGCCCGCATCTCGAAGCCGCTCCAGATAGGGCAGGATTTCGGCCTTGCGCGCCTCGTCCAGCGCGGCAAGGGGTTCATCCATCAACAAAAGCTGGGGGCCGGACAGCAGCGCGCGCCCCAAGGCCACCCGTTGCCGCTCACCCCCCGAAAGCCCGTGGATGCCCCGGTCCAGAAGCGCCGTGATATCCAGCATCCGCGCCACGCGTGGCAGATCATCCGGCCCCTGCAGCTTGGCAAACCATCGCCCGTAACTCAGGTTCTGGCGCACCGACAGGTGCGGAAACAGACGCCCATCCTGAAACACAGTTGCAATCTGGCGGCGATACGGAGGCAGATGCACGCGCGCCGCTGTGTCCGTCAACACGCGGCCATCCAGTGTGATCTGCGCGCTGTCGGGCCGCAGCAACCCGCCGATGGCGTGCACCGTGGTGGATTTGCCAGCACCCGACCGGCCAAACAGGGCTGTGACACCGGCAGGGGCGGTGAAATCCACATCGAGTGTGAACCCCGGCAGCTGGTGGGTCAACTTTACGCTCAGCATCAGGCACCCGCCCCGCCGCTTCGCCCGGCAATCCGACGCGCCACGCGGCGTGACAGCCATTCGGCCAAGGCGATGGCGATCATCGCAATGGCTGTGGAAATCAGCACCAGACGAACCACCTGTGGCCCGCCACCCGGCACCTGCAACGCGGTGTAGATGGCCGAAGGCAGGGTTTGCGTTTCGCCCGGGATGTTCGACACGAACGTAATCGTGGCCCCGAATTCCCCCATGGCCTTGGCAAAACACAAGACCGCCCCCGCCAGTATTCCCGGCAGGATCAGGGGCAGGGTGACTGTCACGAACACCCACACCGGGCTTGCCCCAAGCGTGCCCGCCGCCTGTTCCAGACGCGGATCAACAGCCTCGATCGCAAGCCTGATGGCGCGAACCATCAATGGGAACGCCATCACCCCGGCGGCCAGCGCGGCCCCCGTCCATCGAAACGCAAAGACAAGACCGAAGGTCTGATCCAGAAACGCCCCCACCAGCCCCTGCCGCCCAAAGACAATCAGAAGAACATACCCCGTCACCACAGGCGGCAGGATCAACGGCA
The DNA here is from genome assembly GCA_031425195.1 of Gemmobacter sp. Classification (GTDB taxonomy): domain Bacteria; phylum Pseudomonadota; class Alphaproteobacteria; order Rhodobacterales; family Rhodobacteraceae; genus JANPIX01. Next base: position 65,403 of record JANPIX010000011.1, read on the forward strand.
GATAGACAAGCCCGTTCAACAGCCCATGCCCCCAGAACCGCTTGCGCGCCAGAAGCCAGGCCACCGCGACCCCAAGTGGAAGCGACACGACCGTCGCCCAGAAAGACACGCGCAGTGACAGGCCAAGCGCGCTTATCTCCATCGGGGTCAGCCAGTCACCCATCGTCAGCGCAGCACCACAAAACCCTGCGCCGCAAATTCCCGTTGCGCGTCAGCGCCCTGCAGCGCGGCTGCAAACTCGGCGGCGGGCACGGAGGTTGAGATCAACGCCATGGGATACAGGATCGGGTCGTGGCTGTCGGGCGGGAACTGCGCCACCTGTGTCACCGCCTCGCCCGCAGCGGCGGCGGCAATAGCGTCAGAGCCGTATACGATGCCAAGCGTCGCCTCGCCCGCCGCAACAAGGGCAAGTGCCGCGCGCACATTGTCGGCCTGTGCGACAAACGGTTCGGCCTGCTCCCAAAGCCCAAGTTTGGTCAGTGCCTGCTTGCCGTAGACGCCCGCAGGCACGGAATCGACCAGCGCCATGGCCAGTTTGCCCTGTCCCACCCGCGCCGCGATGTCGAGCGTGGCAAGGTCGACCAGTGCCGCCTGTCTGCCTGACGCCACCAGAACAAGGGTGTTCCCCAGCAGATCAACCCGCGATCCCGGTATGACAAGACCTTTTGCCGACAGATCATCCATCCAGTCTTCGCTGGCGGAAACGAACAGATCGGCAGGCGCACCCGCCGCAATCTGCTGGGCAAGCTGCGCACTTCCGGCATAGGAAATCGCAACCTCATGGCCGGTTTCGGCCTGCCAGTCCGCCGCAATCGCATCGTGCGCGTCCTTCAGGCTTGCCGCTGCGAAAACCGTAATCCGGTCTGCTTGGGCCACGGCAGGCAAAAGTGCCATTACGGCAGACAGGATCAGACGGCGCAAGGGCAGGCTCCTTCGTTATGTTCTGTGGGACATAACGACAGCGGGCGGTGCCAAAAGCAACTTTTATTTCGGGGTCGCATTATCCGCCAGCCGGGCCGACAGGTTTGCAAGCGCACCCGCCCCCCGTTCCATCAGCACCAGTTCCAGCGCGCGAAAATCGGCAAGAACGGCCAGTCCTTCCTCGGTGACCACGGCCCCGCCACCCGCCGCCCCGCCCCGCGTGCGTACCACAAGGGGCACGCGAAACATGCTGTTCAGCGTTTCAACCAGTTGCCAGGCGCGCTTGTAGCTCATCCCCATCTGACGTGCTGCGGCGGAAATGGACCCTGTTTCGCGGATCGTTTCCAGAAGATCGGCCTTGCCGGGGCCCAGCATCGCATCGCCTGCAAAATGGATGCGCAACCGCAGGCGCGGGGCGTCAGGCATCGCGATCCGCCCCGGCATGTCGGTGGGACATGACGGCTGCGGCGATCATTTGCGCCACCGGGGCCACGGCACCCACCGGGGGCAATAGAACGCCTTCAAAACCAGCCTCTTTCAGTGCCGCCGGAACATCGTCCATCACATGGCCCGCGTTCAGCGCAAAGAACGGCAAACAGATCGCCGGGCCTTCGACACGGGCCACCTCTGCCAGAAACGGGGCTTCTTCGACATAGCCGGTGATGACACGGGCAAAGCCGGTGATCTCACGCAGCCGCGCGGCCATCTGTTCGGTAATCGTGGCCGACGCACGCGACACCTGACTGCCATGCGCCGCAATCAGCAGGGTCGTCTGTCCGGGTACCAGCCCGTGTTCCCCACAGGCGGCAAGGGCAAGGTCGGCCATCAATGCGGGCATGCCCGCGTCATGGCCAAAGGCAGGCAACTGCGGTGCTGCGGCCTTGCCTGCGGCAGCAAGGCGCTTGGGCAGGGTGGAGCGCGTAAACCACCCTTCGGCCATGAAGAACGGATACACAAGTGGCCGTTCCATCCGGGACAGCGCGTGTTCAAGCGCCTGCGGGGCTGCCAGCGTTGTGCCCCGAACCTGCCACCCGGGCAGCCACATCGCCACGCGCACGGCCAATGCCCTCAACGCCGCCTCTTGCGGCACCGGATCGGCGGGCGACCCATGCGCCACGATCAACACCTGTGGCGGCGGATCGGCAGGGGAAAACCGGGCAAGCGTATCGGGCATCGGCCACCTGTTCATTCGACATCTGCAGGATAGGGCAGGGCGCGGCCCTGTCCAGTGGGGCAGAATGGCCTTGCGGCCACGCGCCATTCCGGTTTGACTTTGCGTTGAACAAACTGAGGGGGCCAAGGCCATGAAAGTTGCACTGTGGCAGGGGCCGTCGCCCATGGGCGACACCTACGCGGCACTGGCGACACTGGTAACAGCGGTTGCCGCCGCCGGGGCTGCCGGGGCCACCATGCTCGTCGCACCAGAAGCCTACCTTCCCGGCTATAACCAGCCCGATATCGCAGACCGTGCCCTGCCGCAGGATGGCGACTGGCAGATCCGTCTTGCCGACGCCTGCCGCACCGCCCGTTGCGGGCTGTGCGTGGGATATGCCGAACGGGCAGGCAATCAGACCTTCAACGCCGCCATCACCCTTGGCGCGGATGGCACAGTGCTGGGGCATTACCGCAAGATCCAACTGTACGGCCCCCGCGAAAAAGCAATCTACGAACCGGGCAGCGTCTATTCCACGTTTGATGTGGCAGGCGTGCGCGCCGCCATGCTGATCTGTTACGACATCGAATTTGCCCCCCATATCGCGGCGCTTGAGGCGCAGGGCGTGAAACTGATCCTCGTGCCGACGGCCAACATGGAACCCTTCACCCATGTCGTGCGGGCCACCGTTCCGGCGATGGCGGCCAACCACGGGATGACCATCGTCTACGCCAATTATTGCGGAACCGAGGGCGACCTTCACTATGTCGGCGGGTCGCTGATTGCCGCGGCGGATGGCAGTATCGTGGCGCAGGCGGGCCGGTCCGCAACACTCATCATTGCCGAAGTGCCGCAGGCAGTGCCCGAACACCTGTCGACACAAGCGCAGGATTTCCGGGCTGTCACGCCACAATGATCTCCACCCCCGCCGCCGTCAGCATGGCCAGAATGTCGGCTGACGGGGGTGCGTCCGTGACAAGGCGGCGGATGGCGCTCGGGTCGGCAATCCGGATCGGGGCCACTTTCCCGAACTTCGTCGCATCCACAACCATCACCGCCTGATCCGCGCGTTCGATAATGGCGCGCGAAAACTCTGCCTCGCGCATGTCCTGCAGCATGAACCCGGCACGCGCATCGACGGCCGCCGCCGACATAACCGCATGGGTCACCTGAAACTGCCGCACAAAGGCCAGCGCCTCCGCCCCGAACGAACCGCCGTCATGCGACCGCAGTTCACCGCCCGCCATGAACACCCGGTTGCCATTGCGTGTGGCAAGCGACTGGGCCACCGCAAGGGAGTTGGTCACGACCAAAAGCTCCCGGTGCCCGCGCAACGCCTGGGCGACAAAGGCCGTCGTGGTGCCGATGTCCAGAAACAGCGACGCTCCGTCGCCGATCATCGCCGCCATCCGCGTGGCGATCCGCCGCTTTTGGGCCGTGTTCAAGCCAAGCCGCAGTGCAAACGAAGCCTCTGGCCCCCAGTCCCGCAGATGGACCCCACCATGCACCTTGGTCACCAGACCCTTGGCTTCAAGCCTGCGAACCGTGCGCCGGATCGTTTCTTCCGTCACGTTCAGTCTGTGTGACAAATCCTGCACCCGGGCCTGACCATCCGGTTTCAACAGATCAAGCAGGGCCAGTTCACGCGACGTTTCGGGCATTGTGGCCTTTTGTGTTGGAATGGATAGACAAATCGCAACTTTCCACCATAAAACCACAAGATGAAGGCACAATCCAACAAAAAGCCAAAAACGACGTTTGACTCGACTCGGGCGACAGCGCAGATTTACGAGATTGACCGGCGTCGGGAAGTGCAGGCGGTTAGGCCCCTTCGACACATAAGGCATCAGGGGGAGACGGTCACCAATGACCATGATTTTACTGCGCAGGGCATCTGTCCTGCATGGGCCGAACGTTTCAGCATGAAGGTCACGGCGATACTGTCCTTGTGGATTGGACAGTCCGCAGTCGGGGGGTGGCCTGCGTCCCAGGGCCATCCCCTTTTTAATGTCCGCCGGCTGGTCACAATGACATGACTCCGATGGACCGTCTTCTGGCGCTGCCGATCTGGCAGGGCAACGTCACAGCTGCCCCCTTGGGTGGCGGCATCACCAATGTGAATTTTCTGGCTGAAGATGATCGTGGCCGCGTTGTCGTGCGGATCGGTGACGATATCCCGGTGCATCAGATCCTGCGGTTCAACGAACAGGCGGCCAGCCGCGCGGCCCATGCGGCCGGGATTTCGCCCCCGGTGTTGTTCGCATCGCCAGGGGCACTGGTGCTCGGGTTCATCGATGGCCGGACCTATGACGCATCCGATGTGCAGGGCAATCTTGAGGCCACGCTTGATCTGATCGCGCGAACGCACCGCGACATTCCAAGGCACCTGCGCGGGCCGGTCCTTGCGTTCTGGGTGTTCCATGTGATCCGCGATTACGGCGCGCGGCTGATCGCCGAAGGCTCCGCCCACGCCCCGCTGATCCCCGCTCTGATGGCCGAGGCGGAACAGCTTGAGGCCGGGGTGGGCCGTGTCGATATCGTGTTCGGTCACAACGATCTGCTGCCCGCCAATTTCATCGAAGATGCGAACCGCCTGTGGCTGGTGGATTGGGATTATGCCGGGTTCAACTCGCCGTTATTCGATCTGGGGGGGCTGGCCGCGAACAACGCGCTCGACCACGCGCAGGAAGACCGGATGCTGACGGCCTATTTCGACAGCACCCCGAACGCCGATCTCTGGCACCGCTATACCGCGATGAAGGCGGCGAGCGCGCTTCGCGAAACGCTTTGGTCCATGGTGTCGGAAACCCACTCTGACCTTGCCTTCGACTATTCCGCCTATTCCGCCAGCAATCTTGCCGTCTATCGCGCGGCATTCGACACCTATCTGCAATCCTGAAGGACAACCCATGGCAGAGCTTCCCTCGACGGCAAAGGCCGTCATCATCGGCGGCGGCATCGTCGGGTGTTCGACGGCCTATCACCTGGGCAAGCTGGGGTGGACCGACACCGTTGTTCTGGAACGCAAGAAACTGACCAGCGGCACAACTTTCCATGCGGCGGGCCTTGTGGGGCAATTGCGCACCTCGGCCAATATCACGCAGCTTCTGGGCTATTCCGTCGATCTTTATCGCAGGCTGGAGGCGGAAACCGGCCTGCAGACCGGATGGAAGATGAACGGCGGGCTGCGCCTTGCCTGCAATGCCGAACGCTGGACCGAGGTGAAACGGCAGGCGACGACGGCCCATTCCTTTGGCCTTGAAATGCATCTTCTGACCCCGCGCGAGGCGCAGGATCTGTGGCCGCTGATGACCATCGACGACCTTGTCGGCGCGGCCTATCTGCCCACCGACGGGCAGGCAAACCCGTCCGACATCACGCAGTCCCTCGCGCGCGGGGCGCGGATGGCGGGGGTTTCGATCTTTGAAGACACGCCCGTGACCCGGATCATCGTGGAAGACGGGCGGGTGCGCGGGGTGGAAACCCCGGCGGGCACAATCGCCTGCGAAAAAGTGGTGATCTGCGCCGGACAATGGACGCGCACACTGGCCGCGACGCTGGGCGTAAACGTGCCCTTGGTCAGCATGGAACATCAGTACATGGTGACAGAACGGATCGACGGTGTGACTCCGGGTTTGCCCACGTTGCGCGACCCCGACCGTCTGACCTACTGGAAGGAAGAAGTGGGCGGCCTTGTCTGGGGCGGGTACGAGCCGAACCCAAAGCCATGGGCTGTGGGGGGCATCCCCGAAGGATTCCACTTCGAACTTCTGACCAGCGATTTCGACCACTACGGGCAGTTCATGGATGATGCGATTGCCCGCGTGCCTGCCTTGGCCACGGCAGGGGTGAAACAATTGATCAACGGGCCGGAAAGTTTCACGCCCGACGGCAATTTCATTCTGGGCGAAGCGCCAGAGCAGCCGGGCATCTTCATCGGCGCGGGCTTTAACGCATATGGCATCGCAGCGGGCGGCGGGGCTGGCATGGCACTGGCCGAATGGGTGGCCCATGGCAGCGCGCCCTATGATCTTTGGCCCGTGGACATCCGCCGGTTTGGCGCCGTTCACCGCAGCACCGATTGGGTGCGCGCGCGAACGGTGGAGGCGTACGGCAAACATTACACCATCGCCTGGCCGTCCGAGGAAATGACATCGGCCCGCCCGACCCGCAGGTCGCCGCTTTACGCGCATCTGTTGGCCGCCGGGGCCTGTTTCGGGGAAAAGCTGGGGTGGGAACGCCCCAACTGGTTCGCCGACACAGCGCTTGGCGAGGTTCCGGTGGACCGATACTCCTATGGCCGCCCCGGTTGGTTCGACGCCGTGGCCCGCGAACACAAGGCCGCGCGGCAGGCGGCGGTGCTGATCGACCAAAGCAGTTTTGCCAAGTTCACGCTGAAAGGTCCGGATGCCGCCGCCCGACTGAATTGGATCGCCGCCGGGAATGTCGATCGTCCTGTGGGCAGCCTGACCTACACTCAGATGCTGAATGCCAAGGGTGGCATCGAATGTGATCTGACAGTCGCCCGCGTCGCCCGTGATGAATTCTACATCGTGACCGGGACGGGCTTTGCGACGCATGATTATGACTGGATCGCCCGCAATCTGGGCGGTGCGCGGGCGGAATTGGTGGATGTGACGGGTGGTTATGCCGTCCTGTCGCTGATGGGGCCAAATGCCCGCGACGTGCTGGCCCGCGTCTGCCCGGATGATCTGTCGAACAGCGGTGCGCCGTTTGGTTCGGCACGGCGCATCTCGGTTGCCATGTGCCCCGTTCTGGCGCTGCGCGTGACCTATGTCGGCGAGTTGGGCTGGGAACTTCACATGCCCGTCGAAGTTGCCGTCACGGTGTATGAGGCGTTGATGGCGGCAGGGGCCGATCTCGGGTTGGTCAACGCAGGCTACCGCGCGATTGAAACGTTGCGCCTTGAAAAGGCGTACCGCGCCTGGGGTTCGGATATCGGCCCCGACCACACCCCGGTGGAGGCTGGACTGGCTTGGGCCGTCAAGATGAAGTCCGGGGTGGATTTCATCGGGCGCGACGCTGTGGCCGCCCAACTGGCAAACGGTGTCACCAAACGCTTTGCCGGGTTCACGGTGGATGACCCGCAGGTCATCCTTCTGGGACGCGAGACGATTTACCGCGACGGCGAACGGGTGGGCTGGCTGTCGTCGGGCGGCTTTGGGCACACGCTGGGCTGCGCCATCGGGTACGGCTATGTCCGCCATCCCGTGGGCGTTGACGCAGCGATGCTTGCCACAGGCCGCTGGGAACTCGAAGTTGCGTCAACCCGGGTCGCGGCGCAGCTTCACACAGGTGCGCTTTACGACCCGACAAACGCGCGGGTCAAAGCGTAAACTGGCCTGTTCAAAGCCGCCCATTGCGGCCATGGGCGGGATCGGGCACTATATCTATGGCGTGCTCATTTTTGGGGTGAATGCGCAGGCGTGTGAGGCTATACAAAAGCCAAGTCTGCCGCGGGCGTCACGGGCCAGAAATGCGCGCCCTGCAGTCGCGGCATCAGGCTGTCAAGGCAGGAGGCAAAGCCGTGCGGGGATTTGGGGCAGGGGTGTTCTGGGGCGGTATCGCCACGGTGGCGGGCTTGGCCGTCATATCGGAACTCACGATGACGGGCGATGTGCGGGCCTCGCTGGACGCGGCTGCGCCCGCCCTGGTGGCTGTCCCTGAACCGGTAAAGCTACCAACGCCCAACCCTGCGCCAGCACCAGCGCCCACACCAGCGCCCGCCGTCGCGCAACAGCCCGCCGAACCACAACCTGCGCCGCAACCGGCCACCGCACCCGCGCCGATGCCGCAAGCGGCACAGCCTTCCGCACCATCAAGTGACCCGCTGATGGATCAGCCAGTGGCACCCGCTGCCGCACCAGCCCCGGCGGCGTCCGAAACGCCGGTGGAAACCGCCATCGGCGACGTGCCAAAAGAACCGGCGCTGCCCATCGCCGAGGAACCGGCCCCGGTTGACGCGACCCCGGCCCCCGCCGTTTCAGAACAGGCACCCGAACTTGCGGCCAACACCGTTGTCTCCGAACCGGCCCCGACAGCGCCGGTTATTGATCCCATCCCCGAAACCCCGGTCGCGGCGGATACGCCCGTGACCGATGTGCCTGCCGAAACACTGGAAAAGCCCGCGGCAATCGAGCCGCCGCCTGCCGCACCCGCCGACCCGGTTGCAAGTGAAGCTGCACAACCCGCACGCGAACCAGTGAAACCCGCTGAACCCGCCCCCGCCGTCGCGGCCGTCGTAGCCACCCCTGAACCTGTGCCCGCCATGGCCGAGCCGGAACCCCAACCTGCCGCCGAACCGGAACCCGTACCCGTCATCGAACCGGCCCCTGCAGCACCCGCCGTCAAACGCAGCCTTCCCCAGATCGTCGCCGTGGCACCCGATCCCGACGCGCCCACAGCCGATGTCCCAATGAACGATGCCACCGATCCGGCAGCGCCCGCCGCCGACACCTTCACCACGTCGGACCAGCCGAACACCCTTGCCCCTGCACCCGGATTCACCAAGGTCGTCCCCGGTGTCATGGCAAACCGCCTGCCGCGCATCGGGACCGACCCCGCGCCAGAGGCCGTGGAACAGATGCCCGAACCCGACATGCGGCCCGTTGCCCGCTTTGCCGCCGCATTTGAAAACCCCGAGGCTCGGCCCGTTTTCGCGATTGTTCTGATCGACAAGGGCCTGTCCGCAAGCGACCGTGACAAGGTGGCAGGCCTGCCTTTCCCGATCAGCGTGGCAATTGACCCGCTGGCCCCCGACGCCGCCGCCACAGCCGAGGCTTACCGTGCCGCCGGGCGCGAAGTGGTCATGCTCGCGACCGGCATTCCCGAAGGTGCCGCTGCGTCCGATATCGCCGTCACCTTCCAAAGCAACGCCGAAGTGCTGCCCGAGGCCGTGGCGGTGCTGGATATTGAACAAGGCGGCTTTCAGGGCAACCGCCCGCTCGCCACCATGGTTGTCCCGGCAATCAAGGATCAAGGACGCGCCGTCATCACCTGGGATCAGGGTCTGAATGCCGGCGATCAGGTCGCCCGCCGTGAAGCGGTGCCCGCCGGCGTCGTGTTCCGCCGTGTGGACGACGGTGCCAGCGATATCGCCGCAATTCGCCGTAACCTCGACAAGGCGGCGTTCAAGGCGGGGCAGGTCGGCCGGGTGATCGTCGTGGCCGACGCAGGGGCCACAAGCCTTGCCGCGCTTGTCGTCTGGGTGCTGGAAGGGCGCGGCGCAGAGCTTGCCATCGCTCCCGTCACGGCGGCGCTGACGACGCCGGAATAGCCGGGCCTACCAGGCGGCCTTGACGGCCAGACGGGCCGCGTGCAGCACAGGCTCGGTATAGCCCGAAGGCTGGACGCGCCCCTGAAATACAAGGTCGCAGGCCGCCCGAAAAGCCGCGCCGTCAAACGTGGGGGCCATCGGCCGATAGGCCGAGTCGCCCGCGTTCTGACTGTCCACAATTGTCGCCATCTTTTCCATCGCCGCCCGCACCCGCGCAGCGCTCACCACACCATGATGCAGCCAGTTCGCCAGCGCCTGCGATGAAATGCGGCAGGTGGCGCGATCTTCCATCAATGCAACGTCGTGGATATCGGGCACCTTGGAACATCCGACGCCCTGATCCACCCACCGCACGACATACCCTAGAATGCCCTGCGCGTTATTTTCCACCTCGGCCTGCACGGCATCAGCGTCCCAGTTGCCGGTGCCAAGCGGGATGGCCAGCAGATCGGCCAGACCGGCGCGTGGGCCACCCGCCGCGATGTCCGCCTGCCGGGCCATGACGTCCACCCGGTGATAATGCGTGGCATGCAGCGTCGCTGCCGTGGGTGACGGAACCCAGGCACAGTTGGCCCCGGCCATCGGATGCGCGATCTTCTGATCCAGCATCGCCGCCATCAGGTCAGGTGCCGCCCACATTCCCTTGCCGATCTGCGCACGCCCCCGCAAACCACAGGCCAGCCCGATATCCACATTGCGGTCTTCGTACGCCGTGATCCAGCGGGTGGTCTTCATGTCACCCGTCGGCACCATCGCCCCTGCCTCCATGGAGGTGTGAATCTCGTCCCCGGTCCGGTCCAGAAATCCCGTGTTGATGAACGCGATCCGGTTCTTGGCCGCGCGGATACATTCCCGCAGGTTTGCACTGGTGCGGCGTTCCTCGTCCATGATGCCCAGTTTAACGGTATGGCGCGGCAGTCCCAGAACCGTTTCCACCCGGTCAAAAAGCGTGTCTGCAAAGGCCACTTCGTCAGGGCCGTGCATTTTGGGCTTGACCACATAAACCGCGCCCTGTTCAGAATTGCGCTGACCCGACGTCTTGTTCAGATCATGCATCGCGCAAAGGGTGGTGAGGAAAGCATCCAGAATACCCTCCGGAATTTCGCGGCCATCGGTGTCCAGAATGGCCGGACTGGTCATCAGATGTCCGACGTTGCGCACCAGCATCAGGGCGCGGCCCCGCACTGTAAACCGCGTGCCATCGGGGGCTGTCCAGATCTGATCCGGGTTCAAACGCCGCGTGACCCCGCGCCCGTTTTTCACCAGATCTTCGGTCAGGCTGCCTTTCATCAGGCCCAGCCAGTTGGCATAGGCCTGAACCTTGTCGCCCGCATCCACAGCGGCGACGCTGTCCTCGCAGTCCATGATGACGGATAGCGCGGATTCGATGCGGATGTCCGACAGCCCCGCCGCATCGACTGCACCGATCGGGGTGGATGGGTCGATGATCAGCGCAATCAGCAAACCGTTCACACGCAGCAGAAACTCCTGCCCTTGCGCCTCGGTTCGGTACCCCGCGAACTGCGCTTCATCCCGCAATCCGGTCACACCCCCCGGCGTTCTGACGACCAACTTGCCGCCTTCGACTGTCAGGGCGGACACACCGCCCCACGACTGCTGTGCCAGCGGCGCCACGCTGTCCAGATGCGCACGCCCCCAAGCCACGACCCGCGCGCCCCGTGCCGGGTCATAGGGCTGGCCCGTGACAGGCAGGTCGCCCAAGGCATCCGTGCCATAAAGCGCATCGTACAGACTGCCCCACCGCGCATTGGCCGCGTTCAGCGCATAGCGGGCGTTCATCACCGGCACCACAAGCTGCGGCCCCGCGACAAAGGCGATTTCACCATCAACCCCCGCCGTCCCGATCTCAAATTCCGGCCCATCCGGCACCAGATACCCGATTTCGGCAAGAAACCCCTGATAGGCCGCTGCATCGAACGTCATGCCGCGCCGCGCGATATGCCAATCATCGATCCGGGCCTGCAATTCAGCACGACGCGCCAAAAGCGCACGGTTGACCGGGCCAAGCTCGGCCACCGCATCTGCCATTCCCGCCCAGAAAGCAGCCGCATCCAACCCCGTGCCGGGCAACGCCTGTTCGATCACGAACGCATGCAGCGTGCTGTCCACAAGCAATCCATTGCACGCAAGGCGTTCGGTCATGGCAAAATCCTCTGATTGCGGAAAAGGTCGCAGGAATAGGCGGGGGTTGCAAGGTCGGTCGGCAACTGTGTCGCCCTACCATAACCATTGCATTCCGGCCCGGCTCATGTTACTTAGCATAATGGCTAAGCATGAACCGGATCTCTCGCGCATCTTTCAGGCCCTGTCGGACCCCACCCGGCGGCACATGTTGTCGCGGCTGGCCGGTGGCGCACTTCCCGTCACCGAACTGGCCAAACCCACTGGCATGGCGCTGCCCACGGTGCTGCGCCACATCGAGGTGCTGGCCGATGCCGGGCTGATCAGCACCGCCAAAACCGGGCGGACCCGCATGTGTCACGCCGAACCCGGCGCGCTTGCCAGTGTCGAAGACTGGCTCGCCCGTCAGCGCGCCGAATGGGAAGCGCGCCTTGACCGCCTTGAAACCTATGCCCTGCAATTGATGAAAGACCAATCCGATGACCCAGACCCCGACACTTGACCCGGAACGGGATCTTGTCCTGACCCGTGACATGAACGTGCCCCGGCAGACGCTGTGGCAATGCTGGACACGGCCCGAACATCTGACACACTGGTTCGTGCCTGCACCCCACCGCGTGATACATTGCCGTCTCGATCTGCGCGTCGGCGGGGCCTTCAACACGACCTTCGACGTCGAAGGGAACATCGTCGAAAACGAAGGCGTTTATCTGGACGTGGTGGAACACGAAAAGCTGGTCTTCACCGACGCCTATTCCGAAGGCTGGAAACCCGCCCCCGAACCCTTCATGACCGCAATCATCACGTTTGAGGATATCGGAAACGGGCGCACCCGCTATACCGCGCTCGTGCGGCACCGGACGGCAGAGATTGCCAAACAACACGCGGATATGGGTTTTCATTCCGGTTGGGGCACCGCCGCCACGCAATTGGAAACCTACGCGCAAACGCTCAACAACTGACAATCGCACACAGGCAAAGCATGGCAGACGATCCTACCATCACCCTGACCCGGCATATTCTGGCCACGCCCGACGTGGTCTGGCGCTGCTGGACAGACCCTGCACTCTTGCCCCAATGGTTCGGCCCCGCAGGCTACACTTGCCACACCAAAGAGATCGACCTGCGCCAAGGCGGCCTGTGGCGCTTTGACATGCGGGGGCCGGATGGCAAGGTCTGGCCCAACCGTCACCGTTATACCCTGATGGACCGGCCCCGCCGCATTGCATTTCTGATGGACGACGATGCCGATGACAGCCCGGTGCCAGTCGTCGTCACCATAGAAGCAGTACCGGGCGGCACACTTCTTACGCAGGTGATGACGTTCCCGACGCTTGCCCAGCGAAAGCAGGTCGAAGGGTTCGGCGCCGTCGAACTCGGCAACACCACGATGGCAAAACTCGCCCATTTCGCGGAAAACCTTGGCCCCCATCCTCTTTGATCAAATATCCTCGGGAGGGGGTGGGAGGGCAGACAGCCCTCCCTCCCTATCCACGTGCGCCGGACTTTGGGCGTTCGCCCCGGCATCGGTCAGAACAATAGCGCACCTCGTCCCACACCTTTTGCCATTTCTTGCGCCACTGGAACGGCCGCCCACAGGTGGCACAGGTCTTGCTCGGCAGATCGGATTTGCGGATCTGTTTGGCCATGTCAAAGATCGAACCTCAGTTGTGCATCGGCCGGACGCGGCTTGGTGATCGGGTCACGCACAAAACGGCCGGTTCCGTCCTTGCGACTGGCGTGCTTTTTTGCGATCCGCGCCGCCTCGCCAGCAAATTGCGGTTCCTGCCGCAAACCCCAGACGGCATCGCGGGCGGCACGGGCGGCGACGGCAATGTCGACAACCGGCTCGGGATAGCGCCGCCCCAGCAGGGTTTGCGCGCCGGGCCACTTCCACGGCTCATGCAGAAACATGTCGGGCACGGGGGCCAGTTCCGGCACCCACCGCCGGGTGAAAATCCCGTCGGGGTCCTGGTCCAACCCCTGCTTGATCGGATTGTACATCCGGATGGTGTTGATCCCCGTTGTCCCCGACTGCATCTGAACCTGCGGCCAGTGGATGCCCGGATCATAGTCGGTGAATCGCCGCGCAAGCACCGCCCCCGTTGCGCGCCAATCGAGCCAAAGATGATAGGATGCAACGGACATCAGCATTGACCGCATCCGGAAATTGATCCACCCGGTTGCCCGCAAATACCGGATGCAGGCGTCGACAAAGGGCAAGCCCGTCTCACCCTCGGCCCAGGCGGCAAGCCGGGTGGCGTCCGGAACCGCAGGCCGCAGGTTTTCGGCGGCGCGGTGCAGGCAGCGGTTTTCGATCCCCGGCGCATCTTCAAGCTTTTGCGTGAAATGGTCGCGCCACGCCATCCTGCTTTGGAAACTCCGCAAGCTTGGCCCCCATCCGCCACCCGGCCGTTCGGCCTGACGGGCTGCCGTGGCCTGCACCACCTCGCGCCCCGAGATGGCCCCCACAGCCAGAAACGGCGACAGGCGCGAACAGGCCCGCTCGCCCGTCAGGGGCGAGGCCATCGCCGCACGGTAAGGCGCACCCCGGTGGTTCAGAAAACTGTCAAGTGTGGCCATCGCCTGATCCCGGCCACCGGCCTGCCCGTGCGGACACCGGTCGGGTGCAAGCCGCAGGGCACGCGCGTCGGGAATAGGGCCGGGTTCGATGTGCGGCACCGGCGTCAGTGCTGGCGGCGTTCCGGCCTGATCTGCAGCATAAAACGCATCCCGGCCGCGCGCCCACCCGTCGCGCGTGGGCATCCGCCGCACGACCCCGGTTTGCGGCAACTCATCCCACGTCACCCCGCAATCCCGCAACAGGGCACCCACCCGCACATCACGGCCATAGGTCCAAAGGTTGCCCGTTTCCTGATGGCTGACCACACGCCCGATCCGGCACTGACGCAACAGCCTGCCGATAATCTCCACCGAATCGCCGGAGCGCACGACCAGCGGCGCGCCCAACCCCGCCAGATCGCGTCGCAGGTCTGTCAGACATTCCGCCGTAAAGGTCCATTGCCGGGCCGATGCGTCAGGCAACTGCCAATACTCGGGTTCCACGATGTAAAGCGGCAAGACGCTGCCCAAACCGGCCGCATGGGCCAGTGCCGGGTGGTCGGCAATGCGCAGATCGCGTTTGAACCAGACAAGAACATTCATAGAACAAGGAAATAGCGATCATGCCGGATTCGTAAAGGGCTGATCGCCCGCAATCTGCGGCTTGGCGCGGGATTTGCCTTCCGGTGCCTCCGCCGCCGCCCCGGTTTGCCCCGGACGGCGCACATCACTTGGCCGATCGAAGGTAATTCAGTTGCCCAGAATACCGGGCAACCGCAGACCGTGGTCCCGCGCGCAGTCCAGCGCGATGTCATAGCCCGCATCGGCATGGCGCATGACCCCGGTCGCCGGGTCGTTCCACAGCACATTGGTCAAACGCCGCGCCGCGTCAGGTGTGCCATCCGCCACAATGACCATGCCCGAATGTTGCGAAAACCCCATGCCGACCCCGCCGCCATGATGGATCGACACCCAGGTGGCACCCGAGGCGGTGTTCAGAAGCGCGTTCAGAAGCGGCCAGTCGCTGACCGCGTCCGATCCATCCTGCATGCTTTCGGTTTCCCGGTTGGGGCTTGCCACCGATCCGCTGTCAAGATGGTCCCGGCCGATCACGATGGGGGCCTTCAATTCGCCCGATGCGACCATGTCGTTGAACATCAATCCCGCTCGGTGCCTGTCGCCCAGCCCGATCCAGCAGATCCGCGCCGGCAGGCCCTGAAACGCAATCCGTTCGGATGCCATGTCAAGCCAGCGGTGGAGATGGTCATTTTCAGGAAGCAACCGCTTCATCGCGGCATCTGTGGCGTGAATGTCGGCCGGGTCGCCTGACAGCGCACACCACCGGAACGGCCCGATCCCCCGGCAGAACAGCGGGCGAATGTAGGCGGGCACAAAGCCCGGAAAGGCAAAGGCGTTCTCCAACCCTTCATCCTGTGCCACCTGCCGGATGTTGTTCCCGTAGTCGAGCGTGGGCACACCCGCGTTCCAGAAATCCACCATTGCGGCCACATGGGTGCGCATCGAAGCCCGCGCGGCACGCTCCACCGATTTCGGGTCCATCTCGCGCTTTGCCTTGGCCTCGGCCACCGTCCATCCTGACGGCAGATACCCGTTGAGCGGATCATGCGCCGAGGTTTGGTCGGTCACGATATCGGGCCGCACACCGCCCGCCTTCATCCGCGCCGCCAGTTGCGGAAAGATGTCGGCGGCGTTGCCCACCAGTCCGACAGACTTTGCCAAACGCTGCGATGTCCAGTCCGCAATCATCGCCAGCGCTTCGTCCAGCGTATGAGCTTTGGCGTCCAAGTACCTGGTCCGGATACGGAAATCGATCCGCGTCTCGTCACATTCCACGGCCAGACAACAGGCCCCGGCCATGACAGCCGCCAAAGGCTGCGCCCCGCCCATTCCGCCCAGACCCCCGGTCAGGATCCAGCGCCCCGTCAGGTTGCCATCGTAATGCTGACGGCCCGCCTCGGCAAAGGTTTCGAAAGTGCCCTGTACGATGCCTTGCGTGCCGATATAGATCCACGACCCCGCCGTCATCTGGCCGTACATCGCCAGACCCTTCTTATCCAGTTCGTTGAAATGGTCCCATGTCGCCCAGTGTGGGACAAGATTGGAATTGGCAATCAGAACGCGCGGCGCATCCTTGTGGGTGCGGAAAATGCCCACAGGCTTGCCCGACTGGACAAGCAGCGTCTCATCTTCATTCAGGTCCTTCAGCGCCGCCACGATGCGATCAAAGTCCTCCCACGTCCGCGCCGCGCGCCCGATGCCGCCGTAGACGACAAGCTCGTGCGGGTTCTCGGCCACGTCCGGATGCAGGTTGTTCATCAACATCCGCATCGGCGCTTCGGTCAGCCAGCTTTTGGCGGTGATCGTGGTGCCGGTGGCGGGATAGATGTCACGCATGTTGTGGCGGGTGTTCATCGAAACCTCACAAGGTGGGAAGGGAAATGCCGGTGGCCCGCGCAAGGCTGCCATCGGCAATCAGGCGGGCTGCGGCGGCAATGTCTGGAGCAAGGAACCTGTCATCGCCCAGCGTGGCCACACGTCCGCGCAGCGCCGCCAGCGCGCGGCACAGCGGCGCGGAACTTTGCAGCGGGGCGCGAAATTCGATCCCCTGACCGGCGCACATCGCCTCGACACCCAGAATGACATTCAGGTTCCCCACCATCGCCGACAACCGCCGCGCGCCATGTGCGGCCATGCTGACATGATCTTCCTGATTGGCGGATGTGGGCGTGCTGTCAGTTACGGTCGGATGCGCCAAATGCTTGTTTTCGCTCATCAACGCTGCAGTCGTGACTTCGGCGATCATCAGGCCGGAATTCAGGCCGGGCCGGGGTGTCAGGAACGGGGGCAGATCGAACGACAGGTACGGGTCCACCATCAACGCCACCCGGCGCTGGGCAATCGCCCCGATTTCCGACACCGCAAGCGCGATCATGTCGGCGGCAAATCCAACGGGTTCCGCGTGGAAATTCCCCCCCGACACGATCTCGCCATCGTCGAGCACAAGGGGATTGTCGGTTGCGGCATTCGCCTCCACCTCCAGCGTCCCCGCAGCCATGCGTAGAACGTCCATCGCCGCCCCCGTCACCTGCGGCTGACACCGGATGCAATAGGGGTCCTGCACCCGGGCGTCGCCTTCGCGGTGGCTTTCGCGGATCACCGACCCCTCCAAAAGTGCCCGCATCACAGCGGCTGCCTCGATCTGCCCGTTATGGCCGCGCAGCGCATGGATCTGCGGGTGCAGGGGTGCCGTGGACCCCATGATGGCATCGGTGGACATCGCACTCGTCACCAGCGCCGACTGGGCCGCCCGCCACGCGCCGAACAGGCCGACAAGAGCATAAGCCGTGGAAAACTGTGTGCCGTTGATCAGGGCAAGCCCCTCTTTCGGGCCAAGGACAACCGGCGTCAGACCAGCCGCGCGCAGCGCTTCAGCCCCCGGCAGGGTCAGGCCCTGATGCTGCGCCGACCCGTGCCCGATCATCACCGCCGCCATATGGGCCAAGGGTGCAAGATCACCCGATGCGCCGACAGACCCCTGTGCAGGGATGACAGGCATCACACCTTGGGCAATCATGCCTTCGATCAGGGCAATGATCTCCCACCGCACCCCAGACGCCCCCCGGCCAAGCGACAAAAGTTTCAACACCATCATCAAACGCGTCACGTCACGGGGCATGGGATCACCCACCCCGCAGCAATGCGAAAGGATCAGGTTTTTTTGAAGCGTTTCAGTATCTTCAGGTGCAATCTTCAGGCTCGCCAGTTTGCCGAACCCGGTGTTCACGCCGTAAATCGCGTCTGTTCCCGCCGCTGCCCGTGCGATCCGCGCCGCCGCCACCAGCACGGCAGGTTTGGCCGACAGGTCAAGCGTCACTGGCGCGTCACCCCGCCAGATGCGTTCCAGTTGGGCAAGCGTCACATTGCCGGGCGTCAGGACTTCATTCGTCACGTCGGCCTCCGAAGATGCGGGCGAAAAGGGGCGTGCCGCTGATGCGATAGGCCAGTTCGGCAGGATGGTCCGCGTCCCAGATGGCAATATCGGCCCGCATACCGGGCGCGATGCACCCCCGATCAATCATCCCCAGGGCGCGCGCCGCACGCGCAGTTGTGCCCATAAGCGCCTCGGCCGGGGTCAGGCGAAACAGGGTGCAGGCCATGTTCATTGCCAACAACAGGCTGGTCATCGGCGACGACCCAGGATTGCAATCGGTGCTGACCGCCATCGGCACGCCCGCTTCGCGCAATCCCTGTATCGGCGGCAGCTGCGCCTCCCGCAGAGTATAAAACGCGCCGGGAAGGATCACCGCCACCGTGCCCGCCATTGCCATGGCGTCGATGCCCGCCGGATCAAGATATTCCAGATGATCCGCCGACAGCGCCCCATGCCGTGCCGCAAGTGCGGCGCCGCCCAGATTGGACAGTTGTTCGGCATGCAGTTTGACCGACAGACCCAGCCCCCGCGCCACCCTGAACAGCCTGTCGATCTGCGTTGGCGAAAACGCGATGCCTTCGCAAAACCCGTCCACGGCGTCGATCAGCCCCTCCGCATGGCCTTGGTGCAGGCCGTGCAACACCACGTCGGTCAGATAGTCGTCGCTGCGGCCCGTATACCCGGGCGGCACGGCATGGGCGGCAAGATAGGTGGTGACAATCTCAACCGGGCGCAGTTGCGCAATCCGCCGCGCCACCCGCAGCATGCGAAGTTCGGTGTCCACGTCCAACCCATAGCCCGACTTGATCTCGATTGTCGCAACACCGCCCGCAATCATCTGGTCAATACGGGGCAGGGCCGCCGCCAGCAACTGATCTTCGGTCGCGGCGCGGGTTGCGGTTACTGTCGACAGGATGCCCCCGCCCGCCCGCGCGATATCGGCATAACTCGCCCCCGACAGTCGCGTGTCAAACTCGGCGGCGCGGTGCCCGGCAAAAACCAGATGCGAATGGCAATCAATCAGGGCTGGCGTGACAAGCCGCCCCTCAACATCAATCGTTTCCCCATCATCCGCACGCGCACGCAAATCCGCCATCGGCCCGGCCCAGACAATCCGATCGCCCTTCATCACCACGGCCGCATCCGGGATCAGCCCATAGCCGCCCGTCATCGTGGCCAAGGTGGCATGGGTCAGAATCATCGCGGTTTCGCTTGCTTTGGGTCGGGATGCGATTATTATGTCTATACATAATAATCCCTGTCAAGAGGTCGCCATGACAGAACAGATCCTGTGGGCACAAACCGCCCTGTTGCCCGATGGTTGGGCCAACGGCGTGCGTGTGACTCTGCGGGACGGGCGGATTGCAGATGTTGTAATAGCCCCTGCCTCGGGCGGTGATCTTCGGGTGGACTGCCTTCTTCCCGCGCCCGCCAACCTGCATTCGCACGCCTTTCAACGCGCCATGGCGGGCATGACGGAACGCAAAGGTGCCAGCGGACAGGACAGTTTCTGGACATGGCGTGATCTGATGTACCGCTTTCTAGATCATCTGACGCCCGACGATGTGCAGGCGATTGCCGCCTTCGTGCAGATGGAAATGCTGGAGGCGGGCTTTGCCGCCGTGGCCGAGTTTCATTACCTGCATCATCAACCCGGCGGTGCTGCCTACGATGATCCGGCAGAAATGGCGGCGCGGGTCGTGGCGGCGGCCGCTGTTACTGGCATCGGCCTGACGCTGCTTCCCGTGGCCTATGAACGCGGCGGCTGCGACAACCGTGCCTTGTCTGCGGGGCAGCTTCGGTTTGGAAACGACCAAGACAGTTTTCTGCGCCTGTGGTCAAAGGCCGTCGATCACATGGACCATCTGCCGTCCGATGCGGTTTGCGGCATCGCCCCCCATTCGCTGCGCGCCGTGCGCCCCGAAACCCTTGCGGCGCTGCAACGGCATTCCCCGGATGCCCCGTTTCACATGCACATCGCCGAACAGGTGGCCGAGGTGTCGGAACTGGTGGCCCATACCGGCGCGCGCCCAGTGGAATGGCTTTTGGCCAATGCCGATGTGACGGGGCGCTGGTGCCTGATCCACGCCACCCAGATGGACCCGGCGGAAACCCTTGCACTGGCTGCCAGCGGAGCTGTGGCAGGGCTTTGCCCGATCACCGAAAGCAATCTGGGCGACGGCATTTTCGATGGCTTGCGCTGGCAGGGGGCGG
This sequence comes from Gemmobacter sp., assembly GCA_031425195.1. Taxonomy (GTDB): domain Bacteria; phylum Pseudomonadota; class Alphaproteobacteria; order Rhodobacterales; family Rhodobacteraceae; genus JANPIX01. The sequence goes on from JANPIX010000011.1 coordinate 85,644, forward strand.
GGGGTGCCTGGGGTGTCGGGTCCGACAGCAATGTGCGCATTTCGCTGACAGAAGAACTGCGCACCTACGAATACGCGCTGCGCCTTGCCCACAAGGGCCGCGCGATGCTGGCCACCGACACAAGGTCAACGGGCAGGGTGCTCTTCGACGGTGCAGTCCACGGCGGCGCGCGCGCGGCGGGCCGGTTGTCGGGCGGTATCCGTGCGGGCGACTGGGCGGATCTTCTGGCACTTGACCGCACGCCTGTCGATCTGGCGGGGCGCGCAGGGGACGCCATCCTTGACGCATGGATCTTTGCGGACGGCGCGGGCGCGGTTGCGGACGTCTGGGCCGCCGGGCGGCATATGGTGACGGGCGGGCAGCACCGCGCCCGCCCCGCAATCGAAGCGGCCTACCGCCGTGTCATGGCCCGCCTGACCGGCATCCTGTGATGACGGCGTGGGAGACGATCCGCGAAGAACTGCTGCGCCGTATCCGCGCGCGGGATTGGCTGCCGGGTGCCACCATTCCGGGCGAAGAGGCGCTGGCCATCGAATTCGGCGTGGCCCGCGCCACGATGAACCGGGCGCTGCGCGATCTTGCCGATGCGGGTGTGCTGGAACGCCGCCGCAAGGCGGGCACGCGCGTGGCCCTGCACCCGGCCCGGCGCGCAAGGTTCGACATTCCGGTCATCCGGCTGGAGGTCGAGGCCGGGGGCAAGGTCCATGGCCTGCGCCTGCTCCATCAGGCGCTGGAACCCGTGCCCGCCGACATCGCATTCCGCCTGCGTCTGCCCGCCGACTGCCGGTTCTGGCATCTGCAAACCCTTCACCTTGCCGACAGCGCCCCGCTGATGGTCGAAGATCGCTGGCTATCGCCCCATGTCCTGCCCGACCCGGCCCCCGATTTTGCGAAGGTTTCGGTGAATGAATGGCTGGTCGGCAATGTGCCTCTTGATACCGGCAGCATCGACTTTACCGCCGCAAACGCGACAGAGGCCGAGGCGGCGCTGCTGGGCACCACCCCCGGAGCCGCCTTGTTCGTGGTAGAACGGATGACATGGACGGATGAACAAGCCGTCACCCATGTGCGGCTGGCCTATGCCCCGGGCTACCGGGTTCACACGCTTCTCTGATCGGCCTGACGGCCCGTGATGTTGCGCTGCACGATCCGCGTCAGGCGGCGGTGCAAGGGGTTGATCCGGTTGCGCAGATGCGTCGCCGCATAGACCGGCTGGCGCAACACGGGCGCATCTTCCACCAGCGCAAACCGGCCCGTCTGCAGCATCGCGTTCAACGCAGGCTCGATCACATAACCCGCCCCGCCCATGGTGTTCAAAAGCGCCGTCACCGCCCCGCTTTGCCCAACCGACACCCGTGTTTCCCCCAGTTCGGGCAGAACCTCACGGTGCATCGCTTCGAACGCCGGAGAAAAATGCGCCATGACATAGCTTTCGGGGTCCAGATCGGCGCGGCGCGTGGCGCTTGAACTGATCATCCGGTAAGGAACCTCGCCCAGCGAGGTGAAATCAAGATCGGGATGCGGTTTTGGCGAAAACATCACCGCGAAATCCTGCGCGCCGGTCACAAGGTCGGCGCACATCTGGTTGGAATAATCCGGTTCGATGTAAAACGCAGTGTCGGGAAAACTGCGCCGGAAATCCGCAATCCACTGCCCGATATATTGCGCGGCAAGGTCGTTCTGAATGCCAAGGCGCACTGCCGTGGCCGCCCCGCGCGGCACCTGAATACGCCGCCGCGCCTCGTTCCATTCATGGCGAAGCGTGCGGGCGTGTGCCTGAAAGCGCTGCCCCTCCACTGTCAGATCCGTCCCGGCGCGCGACCGTGTGAACAACCGCGCGTCAAGCGCCCCTTCCAGCGATGCGATCCGCGCTGACACCGTTGACTGTGTGATGCCAAGCCGTTCCGCCGTGCGGTTGAAACTCCGGCTTTCGCAAAGGTCCAGAAACGTATCCAGAAGATCAATCTGCATGGGGGCCCCTGATCGGATTTTCCGATCAATAGCCGCAGATTTGTCGAATTGAAAGCAGGCGCTGGCTGGCCGATAGTCAGCAGAGTTGGATTGGGGGGGAGAGCAGTCTTGGAATTTCCGGCACAGGCGCGGGTGGTGGTGATCGGCGGCGGTGTCGTGGGCGCGTCCTGCCTTTATCATCTGGCGCTTGCCGGGTGGACGGATGCGCTGCTTCTTGAAAAGAACGAACTGACCGCAGGCAGCACCTGGCACGCGGCGGGCAATGTGCCGACCTTCAGTGCAAGCTGGTCGATCATGAACATGCAGCGCTATTCGGCGGAACTTTACCGGGGTCTGGGGGCCAAGGTCGGCTATCCGATGAACTACCACGTCACCGGGTCCGTCCGGCTTGGTCACAGCCGCGAACGCATGCAGGAATTTCGGCGTGTGGTCGGCATGGGGCGCTATCAGGGCATGGACCTTGATATCCTTGGCCCTGATGACATTCGGGGGCACTATCCCTTTCTGGAAACCCATGATCTGCAAGGCGCGCTTTACGATCCCAACGACGGCGACATTGACCCCGCCCAACTGACGCAGGCGCTGGCGGCCGGTGCGCGCCAGATGGGCGCGCGGATCGAACGTTTCTGCCCCGTCACCGCCGCCCGTCGCGAAGGCGCGGAATGGGTGCTTACCACCCCCAAGGGCGAGGTGCGCTGCGAATATGTGGTCAACGCAGGCGGCTATTACGCCGCCGAGGTTGGCCGCCTGTTCGGCCGCCGCGTGCCGATGATGGTGATGAGCCACCAGTACCTTCTGTTCGACACGATTCCCGAACTCGCCGAATGGACGGCCAGCACCGGGCGCAAGCTGCCGCTGCTGCGCGACGTGGATTCGTCCTATTACCTGCGGCAGGAAAAGATGGGCTTTAACCTTGGCCCCTACGAAAACCCCTGCCGCGCGCATTGGACCACGCCCGATGATCCGATGCCGGAAGATTTCAGTTTCCAACTGTTCCCCGACGATCTGGAGCGTTTGGAATGGCACATCGCCGACGCCATGGCGCGTGTTCCCCTTCTGGAAAAGGCCAGCCTGCAAAAGGTGATCAACGGCCCGATCCCCTATACCCCAGACGGCAATCCCCTGATCGGCCCGATGCCCGGCGTGCCCAACGCGTTCGTGGCTTGCGTTTTTACCTTTGGCATCTGTCAGGCCGGGGGCGCAGGCAAGGTGCTCGCCGAATGGGTCACCGAAGGCGGCACCGAATGGGATATGTGGTCCTGCGACCCGCGCCGTTTCACCGGGTGGGAAGATCAGGATTACTGCCTCGCCAAGGGAAAGGAAGTGTATGGCCACGAATATGCCATGCACTTCCCTATGGCACGCTGGCCCGCTGGGCCGGATCGCAAACGCTCGCCCAATCACGAAAAGCTCAAGGCACTTGGGGCTGTGATGGCCCCCTACAACGGTTGGGAACGCGCCGAATGGTTCGCACATCCAGGCGATGACACGGGTTGGCAGGCCACCCAGACATGGGAACGGGCAGGCCCGTGGGACGCTCGCATCGCCGCCGAATGTGCCGCCGTGCGCGACGGTGTCGGCGTGCTGGACCTGCCCGGTTTCACCCGGCTGCGCCTTGCCGGGCCGGGTGCCCGCGCACATCTCGACAGTCTTACCGCCAGCCGCCTGCCACCCCCCGGTCGCATCGGCCTGTGCTATTTCCCCGATGATCGTGGCCGCATCGTCACCGAAATGACCGTCCTCCCGTTCAGTGATGACGACATCGGCGTGATCACCGCCGCCGTCGCACAAAGCCACGACGCCGATCTGCTGCGCCGGGGTCTGCCGGACGGCGTGGTGCTGGAAGACTGGTCCGACCGGATTCACTGTCTGATCGTAACGGGCCCCGGCGCGCGTGACCTTTTGGCCCCGATCACCGAAGGCGATCTGTCGCTTCCGTGGTTGTCGATCCAGTTTTCGGCGCGTGTGGCAGGCTGTGATGTCGCCCTGATCCGCGTCAGTTTCGCGGGCGAACTCGGCTGGGAAGTGCATTGTGATCCGGCAGACGCCCCTGCAATCCATGCGGCACTGCTGGCCGGCGGGGCCACGCCGTTCGGGATGCGTGCGCTTAACGCCCTGCGGGTCGAAAAGGGTTACCGCGCGTGGAAAGGCGATCTGTCCACCGACTATACCCTGCTGCAAGGGGGGCTTGGGCGGTTCATCGATTGGGGCAAGGAATTTCCCGGCAAGGCGGCCCTTCTGGCGGAAAAGCAGGCAGGCGTCACCAAACGCTTCGTTCACCTGCGGTTCGAGGCGTCGGCATGCGATCCGCCCTACATGGCGAACCTTTGGCACGACGGCGCGATTGTGGGCGAAGTGACATCGGCGGCGATGGGCCACCGCGTCGGGCATGGCGTGGCGCTGGGCATGGTCCGCGCCGAACTGGCGGTTCCGGGCACGGCGTTCGAAGTGGACGTATTCGGCGAAAGGGTCGGGGCGACAGTCCTGCCCGGCCCGGCCTGGGACGCTGGCAACCTGCGCCTGCGCGCATGATGGTGTTGGCAAGATGAAAGTGGTCCGATGAACGATATACCCAAAACAGCGCGGGCCGTGATCATCGGCGGCGGCGTGTCCGGCTGTTCGGTGGCCTATCATCTGGCCAAGGCAGGCTGGACAGACATTGTCCTGCTGGAACGCAAGCGTCTGACCAGCGGCACCACATGGCATGCCGCTGGTCTGATCGGCCAGTTGCGGGGTTCTGCCAACATGACCCGGCTCGCCAAGTATTCCGCCGATCTTTATGTCCGGCTGGAGGCTGAAACAGGCGTCGCAACCGGCATGCGGCAGGTTGGCAGCATCTCGGTCGCCCTGACGGCAGCGCGGCACGAGGAATTGCTGCGACAGGCCACTGTCGCGCGGATTTTCGACGTCGAAGTTCACGAGATTTCCCCGGCGGAGGTGAAGGCGCGGTATCCGCATCTGAACGTGGGCGATGTGGTGGGCGCTGTCGCCCTCCCGCTTGACGGGCAGTGCGACCCGGCAAACATCGCCATGGCGCTCGCCAAAGGGGCCCGCATGCGCGGCGCGCGCATTGTCGAAGGGGCCAAAGTCACCCGCGTGACGCAAAACGGCGGCAGGGTTACCGGCGTGGACTATGAAACCGGGGACGGGCCGGGCCACATCACCGCCGACGTGGTGATCAACTGCGGCGGCATGTGGGGCCGCGATCTGGCCGCGCAAAACGGCGTGACGCTGCCGCTTCATGCCTGCGAACATTTCTATCTGGTCACCGAACCAATCGAAGGGCTGGGCCATCTGCCCGTGCTGCGCGTGCCCGACGAATGCGCCTATTATAAATCGGACGCAGGCAAGATGATGATTGGTGCCTTTGAACCCAAGGCCAAACCCTGGGGCATGGCGGGCATCCGCGAGGATTTTGAATTCGACACCCTGCCCGAAGACTGGGAGCATTTTGGCCCCATCCTGGAGGCCGCGACACAGCGCATGCCCCTGTTCCAGACGGCGGGCATCCACACGTTTTTCAACGGCCCGGAAAGCTTTACCCCCGATGACCGCTATTATCTGGGCGAAACGCCAGAACTCGGCGGCTACTGGGTCGCGGCGGGCTATAATTCGGTGGGCATCGCAGGGTCGGGCGGGGCAGGCATGGCGCTTGCCCACTGGATTACGGAAGGCGAGGCCCCGTTTGATCTGTGGGAAGTGGATATTCGCCGCGCCCAACCATTTCAGCGCAACCGCCGGTATCTCAAGGAACGCGTGACCGAAACGCTGGGCCTGCTCTATGCCGACCACTTCCCCTACCGCCAGATGGCCACGTCGCGCGGCGTTCGGCGTTCGCCGCTGCACGCGCAACTGGCAGCCGCAGGCGCGGTGTTCGGCGAAGTGGCCGGGTGGGAACGCGCCAACTGGTTCGCCGAACCGGGGCAGGCCGCCGAATACCGCTATGGCTGGGGCAAGGCCAACTGGTTCGAAAACCAGCGCGCCGAACACATGGCGGTGCGTCAGGGCGCGGGCCTGTTCGACATGACGAGTTTTGGCAAGATCCGCGTCGAAGGCCGTGATGCCTGCGCCTTTCTGAACCGCCTCTGCGCGAACCAGATCGACGTGGCCACAGGCTTGATCGTCTATACCCAGATGCTCAACCCGCGCGGCGGTATCGAAAGTGATCTGACTGTCACCCGCCTGTCCGAAACCGCCTATCTGCTGGTCGTCCCCGGCGCCACGCTGCAGCGCGATCTCGCCTGGCTCCGCCGCCACCTGGGCGACGCCTTTGCCGTGATCACCGATGTGACGGCGGCCGAGGCGGTGCTGTGCCTGATGGGGCCAAAATCGCGCGACGTGCTGGCCCGCCTGTCACCACAGGATTTCAGCAACGCCGCCCATCCCTTTGGCACCGCGCGCGATATCGAAATCGGTATGGGCATCGCCCGCGCGCACCGCGTCACCTATGTGGGCGAACTCGGGTGGGAGCTTTATGTCCCAGCCGATCAGGCCGCCCATGTGTTCGAGACGATCCGCGAAACGGCCCCCGAGGTGCGGCTGTGCGGTATCCACGCGCTGGACAGTTGCCGCATGGAAAAGGCCTACCGCCACTGGGGCCACGACATCACCGACGAAGATCATGTGCTGGAGGCGGGGCTCGGCTTTGCCGTCAAGACTGCCAAGCCCGATTTCATCGGGCGCGACGCCGTCCTGCGCAAACAGCAAACCGGTCTGTCCCGGCGTCTGGTGCAGTTCCGCCTGCACGACCCCGAGGTGATGGTCTATCACAACGAGGCTGTGGTGCGTGACGGCCGCATTGTCGGCCCGGTGACAAGCGGTGCCTATGGCCACGCGCTGGGCGGGTCGGTGGCGCTGGGCTATGTCCCGTGTATGGGGCAGGACGCGGCGCAGATCCTTGCCTCCACCTACGAAATCGAAGTGGCGGGCAAGCGGCACGAGGCTGTCGCATCCCTGTCACCGATGTACGACCCCCGGTCCGAACGGGTGCGCGCATGACACTCGCCGCCCGTCATCAGGCTTTTGCCGATCTGCATCTGTCAGGCTGCTTTGTCATCCCGAACCCATGGGATGCAGGCTCCGCCCGGATGATGGCCGCCATTGGGGCCAGGGCGCTGGCCACATCGTCGGCGGCCCATGCCTTCACACTCGGACGCGCCGACATGGGCGGCGTCACCCGGGACGAGGCACTGGCCCACGCCGCCGACATGATCGCCGCCACGCCACTGCCCGTGTCGGGCGATTTCGAGAACGGGTTTGCCGATGATCCGGATGGCGTGGCCGAAACAGTGCGGCTCGCCGCCGAGGTCGGGCTGTCGGGCATATCGGTTGAAGACACCCGCATGGTTCCGGGCCATCCCGCCTACGATCACGGCCTTGCGGTGGAGCGCATCAGGGCCGGCGCCGCAGCCGCCCGCGCGCTCAACCGCCCCTTCGTGTTCTGCGCCCGCGCCGATGGCGTGATGAACGGCGTCTATGATCTGGCCGAAGGCATTCGCCGCCTTCAGGCGTTCGAGGCGGCAGGGGCCAACCTTCTGTATCTGCCCGTCCCCCCCGGCAAGGCTGAACTTGCGCGCATCCTCGCATCGGTGAACGCGCCGCTGAACGTTTTGGCAGCAGGGCCGTTGAAATCGTTATCGGTGACCGAACTTGGCGCGATGGGGGTGCGGCGCATCTCGACGGGCAGTCAGATTGCACGCCTGACACATGCGGCGATCCATGATGCGACGACGGCAATGTTGCACCACGGCTCGTTCGCGCCCCTGACCGCTGCCATGTCGGGCGATGAGGTCGATCTGCTGTTGCAGCGCGGGTCGGGGTAAGGGTGGGCGGCTGACAACTGCGGGAAGCGACCACCTACAAGAATTGCGACAGATGAAAGGCGGAATGACATGGGCGATATTGGCGAGATTTGCGAACCGGAACGGGCGCGGCGGTCTGGTGGGCGGGCCAATCGCGTGGCCCTGCGGTCTTCCCCCTTGGCCGAAAACCTGCGCCCGGTGCGCGCTGGCATGTCGGGCGGGCAATACAAACCCCTGACCGACGCGGGCATCGCGCAGATCCATGCCGCCGCCCTTGACGCGCTGGAGGTGATCGGCCTTAGTCAGGCCCCACCCTCGGGCGTGGCTCTCCTGACAGGTGCCGGGGCCGTGCAGGGCGACGACGGGCGCATCCGGTTCCCCCGCGCCCTGGTCGAAGACATGCTGGCCATCGCCGCGCGCGACATCACCCTGTTCGGACGCGAGGAAAAGCACGACCTGCATCTGAGCGGAACAAAGGTCCATTTCGGCACGGCCGGGGCCGCCGTTCATATCGTGGAACCCCTGACCAACGAATACCGCGAATCCACCGCGCAAGACCTCTATGATGCCGCGCGCATCACGCATCACCTTGACAACGTTCACTTCTTTCAACGCGCCATGGTCTGCCGCGATGTTCTTGACAACTATGACATGGACATCAACACGCTGTATGCCTGCCTTTCGGGCACGACAAAACATGTGGGAACGTCGTTCAGTGATCCCTCCCATGTGAAGGGCTGCTTTGATCTGCTGCACACCGTGGCGGGGGGCGAGGCTGCATGGCGCGCCCGCCCCTTCGTCAGCAATTCCAACTGTTTCGTCGTGCCGCCGATGAAGTTCGCCGAGGAAAGCTGCATCACGATGGAAGATTGCATCCGTCGCGGCATGCCCATGCTCTTGCTCAGCGCAGGGCAGGCGGGGGCCACGGCCCCGGCGCCCATCGCCCTTGCGATCGTGCAGGCCATGGCGGAATGTCTGGCGGGGGTGGTCTACGCCAATGCCATCACGCCGGGTGCCCCCTGCATCTTTGGCACCTGGCCGTTCGTCAGCGATCTGCGCACCGGGGCCATGTCGGGCGGCAGCGCGGAACAGGCGCTTCTGACCGCAGGCTGCGCGCAGATGCACCGCTTCTACGATCTGCCCGGCGGGGCCGCCGCCGGGATCAGCGACAGCAAATTGCCCGACATGCAGGCCGGTTGGGAACAGATGATCACCAACGTTCTGGCCGGACTGTCTGGCCTCAACATGGTGTACGAGGCGGTGGGGATGCACGCATCGCTTTTGGGCTTCTGTCTGGAAAGCCTTGTGCTCGGTGATGATATTCTGGGGCAGGTGATGCGCACCGTGCGCGGCATTGACGTGACACCTGACAGCACCTCCATCAGCGCGATGAAGGCCGTTTGCCTGCCGGGCGGGGCAGGCCATTATCTTGGCAACGAACAGACGCTCGCCCTGATGCAGACCGAATACATCTACCCCGCCGTGGGCAACCGGATGAGCCCCAAGGAATGGGCCGAGGCTGGCAAACCACAGTTGCTTGACCGCGCGATAAAGCGCAAGAATGACATACTCGCAAAGGCAGGTTGCCAGATCGACCCCGAAATGGACGCCGCCATCCGCGCAACGCACAACATCTATTTCAGGTGAAAAAACAATGATATCCGAGAACAGTCTGAAGTTTTACATCAACGGTGCCTGGGTCAATCCGCGTTCGACCGAACGCTTGGGTGTGGAGAATCCGGCCACCGAAGAAATCCTTGGCGAAATCGCCCTTGGGTCTGTCGAAGATATTGACGCGGCCATCATGGCGGCCCGCGCGGCCTTTCTGGACTTCACCATGACGCCCGTTTCACAGCGCATCGACCTGCTGCAAACCGTGCTCGATGAATACAACAAACGCTATGACGACTTTGCCGATGCCATGCGGCTGGAGATGGGCGCGCCCGTTGCCTGGTCGAAAGAGGCGCAGGCCTGGGCCGGTCAGGTGCACATCGAAAGCACGATCAAGGCCGCACGCGACATGGCCTGGGAATACTCGCGCGGCGACACGCGGATCGTCTACGAAGGCATCGGCGTCTGCGCGCTCATCACGCCATGGAACTGGCCGATGAACCAGATCGCCTGCAAGGTGGCCCCGGCCCTCGTGGCCGGCTGCACCATGGTGCTCAAACCGTCCGAAATCGCACCCCTGTCCGGCCTTCTGTTTGCCGAGGTGATGCATGCGGCGGGCGTGCCTGCCGGTGTGTTCAACCTCGTAAACGGCACCGGCGCCGTGGTCGGTGCCCGCATGTCCAGCCACCCGGAGGTGGACATGGTCAGTTTCACCGGATCGACCCGCGCGGGTACTGCGGTCGCCGCCGCCGCCGCCCCCACAGTCAAACGTGTGGCGCAGGAACTTGGTGGCAAATCGGCCAACATCATCCTGCCAACCGCCGACCTGCAGGCGGCAGTCAAAGGCGGCGTTGACGGCTGTTTCGGCAATTCCGGCCAATCCTGCGACGCGCCGACGCGCATGTTCGTCCACCGCGCCCAGCATGACGCCGCCCTCGAAATCGCCAAGGCCGCGGCCGAGGCAACCATCGCAGGCGATCCTCTTGACCCCGCCACGGTGAACGGCCCGGTTGTCAGCAAGATGCATTTCGACAAGATCCAAGGCCTGATCCAGAAGGGCATCGACGAAGGTGCCACACTAGTCACCGGCGGCACCGGACGGCCCGCCGGCCTGAACCGCGGCTGGTTCGTGCGCCCGACCATCTTTGGCAACGTCACCAACGAAATGACCGTCTCGCGCGAGGAAATCTTTGGCCCGGTTCTGGCCATCCTGCCCTACGACACCGTGGAAGAGGCGATCGTGATGGCCAACGACAGCCCCTACGGCCTTGCCGCCTATATCGCAGGCCCGGTTGATGAAGCCCGCAGGGTAGCGCGCCATCTGCGTGCGGGAACCGTCAACCTCAACTATCCCGCGTGGGATACGTTCTCGGCCTTCGGCGGATACAAGCAGTCGGGCAACGGCCGCGAATACGCCGACTGGGGCATCCACGACTTTTGCGAGGTCAAAAGCATCGTCGGCTACGGGGCCGCATGATGCATTACGGCTATGTCGGGCTGGGCAATCTGGGCGGGCATCTGGCGCAGAACCTGATCAACGCCGGGTTTCGCGTCACGGTGCATGACCTTGATCCCGCGCTGGCAAAACCGCACCTCGACAGCGGCGCGCACTGGGCCGACAGCGCCGAGGATCTGGCAGCGCAGGTCGACCACGTGTTTACCTGCCTGCCGTCCCCCGCGGCAAGCGAGGTCGTGCTGGCCCGCATGTTGCCCGTCCTGCGTAACGGCGCACACTGGATCGAAAACTCCACTTTGGGCCGCGACGACGTTCTGCGCCTGTCCGGTCTTGCCGCGACAAATCGCGTCCGGATGCTCGAAGCACCGGTGACGGGCGGCGTCCATCTGGCGGCGCGTGGTGAAATCACCGTTCTGGCGGGCGGCGACCGTGATCTGTATGACCTGCACCTGCCCGCCTTGCAGGCCATAGGCTCGCGCATCTTTCACATGGGGCCGCTTGGCTCGGCGGCGGTGATCAAGGTGATCACCAACATGCTGGCCTTCATCCACCTTGTCGCCGACGGCGAGGCGCTGATGCTTGCCAAACGCGGCGGTCTTGATCTGAAAACGGCGTGGGAGGCGATTGCCGCCTCATCCGGCAGCAGTTTCGTCCACGAAACCGAAGGCCAGCTTATCCTGAACGGCAGTTATGACATCGCCTTTTCGATGGATCTTGCGCTGAAAGACCTCGGGTTCGCGATGGGGTTCGGCCGCGAATTCGGCGTGCCCCTCGACCTTGCGGCAATGACGCAGCAAACCTTTCTGCGCGGCAAGGCGGCCTATGGCGGGCGCGCCCAATCCACCCAGATCGTCAAACTGCTCGAAGATGTCTTGGGAACTGACCTGCGCGCCCCCGGTTTTCCGGCGCGACTGGAATAGCGGGCTACCAGCTTTCCTGCAAGATCCACGCCTTACGCTCGGCCAGCGCGGGAATATCGCCCAGAGTCGTGATCCGGTCCTCATGGGCGGCACAAGCCGCGTCATGTATCGCCATCAATCGCGCGTCGGGCGCATACACGCGCTCATGAAAGGCGCGCGCCTTTGGCAGATGCCGGGCAAGACGGGATGTGTCGTCATGATTTCTGTTCCGGACCCGCCAATAGGTCTGAGACACTTGTTTGTCTGCAACCACGACATCCCCGCGCAGCATCTTCATCAGGTAACTGTCCAGCGATCGAAGCGGAAAGTGGTCAAGCGAAACAAGACCATAGGTGCCCCTGCAATCAATCCCGTTTTCCGATGCGTCCGCCGCCAGACTGCCCAGAACGCGCCCCGATCCGTCAAGCCAGCGGGCCGGGGGACCATGCCCGGAAAAATCAGGCCGATGGTTGCGGATCTTGCTGACAAGAGGCGACAGCCTCGTGATGGTCTTGACCCCGTGGCGCGCCTTGAACTTTCCGGGAGTTTCGGTTTCGTGCAACGGAAACTGCTCCGTGATCCAGCCCCGCGAATACGTCATCTGTCGGTTTGAACCGTGATTAAGCTCTGTCATCGACAAGGCGTCGAACGGTCCCGACTTGCCAAACAACTCGGCAAGCGACTCCTGACCCGGACGCAGGTTGATGAATTCGTCCACATCCATCGAAATTACGAAATCCGCCTCCCGGAACGCCCGCAAGTGGTGCAGATACGCCAAGGCGACGGGTTGATAGAAGGTGCTCCCTGTGGCCAGCGCCGGATTAGGCAGATGCGTGACTTCGCCCATGTCATGCAAATGGTCCAGCATCCGGTCGGTGCCGTCAGTGCAGTGATTGGTGAAAACCACAAAGTCCGTCACTCCGATGGCGCGATGCCAGGCCAGCCATTCCAGAATGAACGGTCCCTCATCCTTCATGCAGGTGGTGACAAGAATGCGCGGGTTTTCAACTGGCCATTCCCGGAATTCCCGGTCAGTCAGTCCGCCTACCGCAGAGGACGCTTTGGTCCCAGTTTGAGAAGTCAGCATGAACCCACCCGGCAAAACCTGCAACCAAGGCACGGCATGCCTTTGAAAAAGGCTACAATGCCGCTTGTGTGTCCGACAAGGACAAAGGGATGATCTTGGCCAGAAGCGCCGCAGCCTGCCCCCCGGTATCGGCCAGCGCACTGCGGTCTTCGCCGGGGTGAAACCGCGCGCGCGTGGCCGTCGCCATCGGGGCAGGGGTGTGGATGATGATGTGCGGCCCGGTCTTGCGGGTTTCCGCTTGCCAGCTTTGCGCCAATGCAATCTGCGCTGCCTTGCTGGCCCCGTAAGCCCCAAAGAACGGCGTGCCGCTGCGCGGATCGTCCAGAAAAACCGCCACGCCCGCACCGGAGGCGCGCAGCAACGGATCAATCATCGGGATCAGAATGCCCGTTGCCCGCACATTGGTCGCAATCGACTTTTCCCAGTCTTTTGCATCCATCTGCCCGGCGGGGGCAAGCGGGGCTGCATGCACGGCGCTGTGCACCCACAGATCGGCCCGGCCCCAACGATCATGCACCGAACGGCACAGATGCCGCATTGCATCATCATTCGTCACGTCCATCGGCGCAAGCGTCAGCGCCCCGGTCGCGTGCGCCTGCTTCACCCGGTCATCAAGCTCTTCAAGCCCGCCAACAGTGCGCGCCACCGCCACCACGTGCCAGCCCTGCCCAGCCAATGCCTCGGCCACGGCTGCCCCCAACCCGCGCGAGGCACCGGTAACAAGGGCAAGACGTTGCGACATGGCGACAAACCTTTTGGATACAGCATGGTGAAAAACTGGGGCGGGCATATGTCAGTCGTCCTGAAACGACAAGACCACCCGCCGCGATGACAGCCGCGCTATTCGGCGGCTTTCATCTGGAATCCTTCTTCGATCTTGTCCGATGGGGCGACAGGGTACTGCCCTGAAAAACACGCATCGCAGAACTGCGGACTTTCGTTGTTGCGCCCCTGTGCCGCTCCCGCCGCACGGTACAGACCGTCCAGCGACACGAACTTAAGGCTGTCAACGCCGATCCACGCCCGCATTTCCTCTTCGCTCATCGTGGCGGCAAGAAGTTTCGAACGTTCAGGCGTGTCGACGCCGTAAAAGCACGGCCAGGCTGTCGGCGGCGACGCGATGCGGAAGTGCACCTCTGCGGCCCCCGCCTCAAGGATCATTTCCTTGATCTTGCGGCTGGTCGTGCCACGCACCACGGAATCGTCCACCAGAACCACCCGCTTGCCCTTGATAAGCGACCGATTGACGTTCAGTTTCAACCGCACGCCCATGTTGCGGATCTGCTCGGTCGGTTCGATGAAGGTCCGGCCCATGTACTGATTACGGATGATCCCCATGGCATAGGGTATCCCGGATTCCTGACTGAACCCGATGGCGGCGGGCGTGCCGCTGTCGGGCACCGGGCAGACAAGGTCAGCCTCCACCGGCGCCTCGCGGGCCAGTTCAACGCCGATCTGACGCCGCGTTTCATACACCGAGGTGCCGCCCAGAATACTGTCGGGGCGGCTGAAATACACCTTTTCAAAGATGCAGAACCGCGACGACGCCTGCCCGAACGGGCGGGACGAGGTGATGCCGGTATCGTCGATCACCACCATTTCGCCCGGCTCGATCTCGCGCACGAAATCGGCCCCGATGATGTCAAGCCCACAGGTTTCCGAACTCAGCGCCCAGCCCTCGCCAACCCGTCCCAGAACCAAGGGCCGCACGCCAAGCGCGTCGCGCACACCGATCAGTTTCGACCGGGTCATGGCTACAATCGAAAACGCCCCTTCGACGCGGCGCAGCGCGTCCTTGATGCGTTCGGAATGGTTCTTCTGAATGGATCGCGCCATCAGGTGAATGATGCATTCGCTGTCGGACGACGATTGAAAGATCGACCCGCGTTCAATCAACTCGCGGCGCAGGGCGGCGGCATTGGTCAGGTTACCGTTGTGCGCAATGGCGCAGCCGCCCATCGAAAACTCGCCGAAAAACGGCTGCACGTCGCGGATCGCCGTGGCCCCTTTCGAACCCGCGGTGGAATACCGGACATGCCCGATGGCCAATGGCCCGGGCAGGGTGTCCATCAGCGCCGCATTGGTGAAATTGTCGCGCACATACCCGAATCGCCGGGCAGAATTGAACCCGTGTACCGGATCGTGGCTGACGATCCCGCCCGCCTCTTGGCCGCGATGTTGCAAGGCGTGCAGTCCCAAAGCCACGAAATTCGCTGCATCCGCCACGCCAACGACGCCAAACACGCCACATTCCTCGCGCAGCTTGTCTCCATCGATGTCGGGATCAAAGGGATGGCGAAACATCATAAGATAAGCCTCCTGGTCCGGCAGGGCCGTCAGCGTTGCTTTAAGCTTTTGCGGCCCAAGTGTCACGCCCCCAAAGGGTGCAACCCATCAGTTGTTGGCGGGCGGTGTCGTGGTCGCACCGTCGGCAGGCACATCGGTCGCGGGGGCCGTACCATCAGCAGGCAGCGTCGCGTCAACGGGCGCGTCGGTCACGGTGCAGCTGTTCACCAGCCGCTCATACTGTTGCACGATCCAGCCGGGCGCATCATCGGGGATCATGTCATCCACCCGCGCCTGAACCGAAGCGAACAGCTTGGCCGAGCGGGAGTTGTCGATATCCGGAATGGTGTTTTCGGCGACGGCACGATCATAAACAATGAACGCCACCGCAACGAGGAGCAAGCCACGCGCGACCCCGAACAGAAAGCCAAGTCCCTGATCGATACCGCCAAGCGCCGTGCGTTGAATGGCCGAAGAAAACAGCGGAGTGAACAGCGCCGCAACCACAAGCGCCAGCGCAAAGACGGCGGCGAAGGCGGCGATGATCGACAACTCGCAACTGTCACCCAGAAATTCGCCCAGAACGGGCACTTCCTTGATCAGCGGCTGCGCCTGTGGCGCGAACAGAAAGGCAAGGAAGGCGGCCCCGACCCACCCGAGGATCGCCATGGCTTCCCGGACCAGACCACGCGAATATGCCAAAATGGCCGACAACAGGATAACAACCGCAACAACCGCGTCAACGATCGTAAAGCCTTCCATACCGCTCTCCTTCAGGGACTAGCCGGCGCCGAACATCTCGCCCACAAAGGCGGTCAGATCGGCGAAGGCACGCACCTGTATTCCATCATTCGTGACCGACTTTGTCCCCGTCGGCGCAATTGCCTGTGAGAAACCAAGTTTCGACGCCTCTTTCAACCTGTTTTCAGTCTGAACCGCAGGGCGGAGCGCGCCGGACAGGCTGATCTCTCCGAAAAGCACAGTATCTGGCGGAATTGCCACATCCTCACGCGCAGAAAGAAGGGCGGCTGCCACGGCAAGATCGGCGGCAGGTTCGTTGACACGCAGGCCGCCCGCGACGTTCAGGAAAACGTCCAGCCCGGTGAACGGCACGCCACAGCGCGCCTCAAGCACCGCAAGAATGGTCGAAAGACGCCCGGAATCGATACCCACCACTGTGCGCCGGGGCGTGCCAAGGGTCGACGGTGCCACCAGCGCCTGAATCTCGGTCAGAACAGGCCGCGTGCCCTCGATGCCTGCAAACACGGCAGACCCCGGCACCGGATTGCCCCGATCCGACAGGAACAGCGCCGACGGGTTCGGAACCTCGGCCAGACCGGCCCCTGTCATTTCGAACACGCCGATTTCGTCGGCCGGGCCGAACCGGTTCTTCACCGCCCGCAGGATGCGAAACTGATGCCCGCGCTCACCCTCGAAATACAATACCGTATCGACCATGTGCTCCACCACGCGCGGCCCCGCGATCTGGCCGTCCTTGGTCACATGGCCCACAAGAATAATGGCGACACCGCGCCGCTTGGCAAAGCTGACGAGTTCATGGGCCGCCGCACGCACCTGCGCCACCGATCCCGGTGCGCTTTCCACGGTGTCGAGCCACATGGTCTGGATCGAATCGATCACCGCCAGCCCCGGCCTTTCGGCGTCAAGCGTGGTCAGGATGTCGCGCAGGTTCGTCTCGGCGGCAAGCGACACCGGCGCATCAGCAAGCCCCAACCTCTGCGCGCGCATCCGCACCTGTGCGGTGGCCTCTTCGCCCGAAACATACAGGCACTTCATCCCGCCCCGCGCAAAACTGGCCGTCGCCTGCAGCAGCAAGGTGGATTTGCCGATGCCCGGATCACCCCCCACAAGGATGGCCGAGGCGGGAACAAGCCCGCCGCCCAGCACCCGATCCAATTCGCTGATCCCCGATCCGGCGCGCGGCGGCAAAGGTTCATCCGTGGCAAGATCAGACAGGGTGATGGTCCGCCCTTTTGCACCAAGTGCCTTTGGCCCCGTGGATAGAGCAGATTCTTCCTGGATGGAATTCCACGCCCCGCAAGCATCACAGCGCCCCGACCATTTGGTATGGGGCGCACCGCAGGATTGGCAGACGAATTGAGGTGAGGATTTTGCCATGGCCTTTCATGGCGCGGAACCGAAGGCGGGGCAAGGGATGCCTGATCCGATAGTGCCGCTTGCGCGGCACGCCCTTTTCGGCGCCGCTGCGCGGCGTGTGCCTGCAGCGCGGATATTTGGGCAAAGAGGATGATTACCGTCTGTCGGACAGAAATCCGATGGCCGCGGAGGCGAGGATGCAGGCGGTGAACAAATAAAGGCCCCAGGCAACCTCGACTGTGGCATAGCCGACGCCCTTGACCACGACGATGTAGATGGCGATCAGAAAGATGTCGGCCATGGCGAGTTTGCCCAGAATATGGAGCGCGGGCAGCACCTTGGGCGACAAAAGCCCAAAGTGAAGAAGGGCCAGCCCAATGGTTTTAAGATAGGGCGCGAAAAGGGCGAAGGCGGTGACAAGCAAGGCCAGCGGAATGTCGGAGGTCCAGAGCGACTGAAGCCCGGTCAGGACCGAGATTTCCGAAAGGCCGAACAGCGGCAGCAAACCCGCCCGCATCAGGGGCGCGAACCACGCAACCGGAAACAGGACAAGCAGGGCAAGATTGGAGAGTTTCAAGAGGGAAGGCGCCTGCGTCATCTGCCGGCCCAATCCGTCTGCCGGGTATCAGCGCACACTTTCAATCGGTCCATCGGCGCGCCCGTGGATGAATTGCTGCACATAGGGGTCGTCAGTCGCGTCCATGTCGGCCACCGGCCCGGTCCAGCGTATTACCCCGCCGTGCAGCATAGCCACATTGTCGGCAATCGCACGCACCGAACTCATGTCATGGGTGATCGTCATGGCGGTGGCCCCCATTTCGGTCACGATTTCCCGGATCAGCGCATTGATGACGCCCGACATGATCGGGTCAAGGCCCGTTGTGGGTTCGTCAAAAAAGATGATTGCGGGCTCGGCAGCAATGGCGCGGGCAAGGCCCACGCGTTTCTGCATCCCGCCCGACAATTCGCCGGGGAACAGATCGGCCACCTGTGGCCCAAGGCCCACGCGGCGCAGTTTTCCCAAGGCGATGGCGCGCGCCTCGTCTTTCGGGCGCTTGCCCACGCCGCGCATCAGGCGAAAGGCCACGTTTTCCCAGACCCGCAGACTGTCAAACAGCGCCCCGCCCTGAAACAACATGCCAAAGCGCGCCAGAAACGCATCTCTGTCGCCGCGCGTCACATCCTGACCGTTCAGGGTGATGCTGCCCCGGTCCGGGCGCACGAGGCCCAGAATGGATTTGAGCAGGACGGATTTGCCCGTGCCCGATCCGCCGATGATCACCATGCTGGTGCCCGACTGGATGGTCAGATCGGCCCCCTGCAGAACCCGGTTCGACCCAAAGGCCTTGTGGACGCCGGAAAGCTCGATCATGTGCCGAACAACACGGATGTGAGCACGAAATTCGCGGCCAGGATCAGGATTGATGCGGCTGCAACCGCCGTCTTGGTGGCTTGCCCCACGCCCATCGCTCCGCGCCCGGATTGCATCCCGTGGTAACACCCAACCAGCGTGGCGATGAACCCGAAGGCGGCCCCCTTGATCAGGGACGACACGATGTCGGGGGTTTCCAGAAAATCGACCGTGTTCTGGATGTAACTCGCCCGGTTGAACCCCAATTGCCCGGTGGCGACCAGAAACCCGCCCATGATCCCGATGGCGTCGCCCACGGCGGTCAACAACGGCACCGTCAGGAAACCCGCCAGAACGCGGGGCACTGTCAGGTATTTCAACGGGTTGGTCGAAAGCGTCACCAGCGCGTCGATCTGTTCTGTCACCTTCATCGTGGCGATTTCGGCGGCGATGGACGATGTGACCCGTGCCGCGATCATCAGCCCCACCAGAACGGGCCCAAGTTCGCGCACCATGCCGATGGCCACGATCTGCGGCACCACAGCCTCGGCACTGAACCGCTGGCCACCTGCATAGATTTGCAGGGCCAACGCGCCGCCGGTGAACAAGGCCGTGAGGCCAACCACTGGCAGCGACAGCCAGCCCACTTGCAACAGGGCCGTCAGGAACTCGCGGAAATAGAACGGCGGGCGCACCAAATGCGACAGCACTGCAGCGGCATACAGCGCCAGCCGGCCGATGCCAGCCAGAAACCCCAGCACGACCCGGCCAAGGGCCGCGACGGGCGACAGAACCGACGTCATGCCTGACCCCCGACATAATGACGCTGATACCGCGCGCCAAGCGAGGTCAGCACCTCATACCCGATGGTCCCCGCCTGTGCGGCAAGCTGATCCGCCGACTGATGCGGCCCGATGATATCAAGCGTGTCGGGCACGTCATCCAGATGTGTGACGTCCACTGTGATCAGGTCCATCGACACGCGCCCCACCAAGGGGCAGGGCACATCGCCCGCCCAAAGAACCGCGCCATTCGACAACCGCCGCGACAGCCCGTCGGCGTATCCGCCCGATACTGTGGCGATCAGTGCGGGGCCCGGGGCCGTCCAGGTGTTGCCATACCCCACGGTTTGGCCTGCGGCCACGTCGCGCGTCTGAATGACGGGCAGGGCCAGACGCACCGCCGGGGTCCCGTGTTCAAAGGGTGCCGCGGCATACAGCCCGATACCCGGTCGGGTCAGATCGAAATGATAGTCCGGGCCCAACAGGATGCCCCCCGTCGCCGCAAAGGAACGGGGCACCGAAATGCCATCGGTCAGCCGGTGGAATTCGGCAAGCTGCTGGCGGTTCATCGGGTGGTTGGGGTCGTCGGCGCAGGCAAGGTGGCTGATGACAAGTTCAGGGTCCGCCCGCAGCACCAGTTCCGCCACCGCCGCCCATTCCGACGCCTCCAGCCCCAGCCGGTTCATTCCGGTATCAAGCTGCACGCCGAAGCTGTGCCCCGGCAGCGTTTCAAGGTGCCGGGTGATCTGGTCGATGGAATTGAGCATCGGGGTCAGTTCGGCCCCCTGCAACATTGCGGCATCGCCCGCCATGTGCCCGGACAGGATGTTGATCTGCGGCCCCGGCCCAAGTGCCGCGCGCAATGCCACCCCTTCGGCCGCCTGCGCCACAAAGAACCGCCGCGCCCCCGCCTGCGCCAGAACCCGCGCCACCCGGTTCAGGCCCAGACCGTACGCATCCGCCTTCACGACGGCGGCCGTCTGCGTGTCGGGGGCCGACAATGCATCCAGCGCACGCCAGTTGGCGGCGATGGCATCAAGGTCAATGGTCAGGGTTGCGGCAGCCATGCGCGTCTTTTGACAGCACGGGGGGCAAGGTCAAGGGGAAACCGGGCACACCCCCGGCGCCGGTCAGAAACCCACGTCGGTGCCCGGCTGTTGCCACGGTTTGGCAAGGTTGGAAAAGCGGGTAAAGCGGCCCTCGAACGCCAGTTCGATGCTTCCAATCGGCCCGTGCCGCTGCTTGCCGATGATGACTTCGGCCTTGCCATGCACGTTTTCCATGATCGACTGCCACTGCGCCATCTTTTCCAACTCGTGATCACCGGGCTTTTCGCGTTCCTTGTAATACTCCTCGCGGTAGACGAACATCACCACGTCAGCGTCTTGTTCGATCGACCCGGATTCCCGAAGATCGCTCAGCTGCGGCCGCTTGTCGTCGCGGCTTTCAACGGCCCGGCTCAGCTGTGACAGGGCCACGACCGGGATGTTCAGTTCCTTCGCAATGGCCTTCAGGCCTTGGGTGATCTCTGACACTTCCTGCACGCGGTTTTCCTTGCTCGATCCCTTGAGCAGTTGCAGATAGTCCACGATCAGCACGTCAAGGCCGTGGGTCCGTTTCAGACGGCGGGCGCGCGCCGCCACCTGACTGATCGGCAGGGCGGGCGTGTCGTCGATATAAAGCGGGCATGCCTCCAGTGCCTTGGCGGCCTCCACAAAGCGGCGGAATTCGCCTTCGGTCATGTCGCCCCGGCGGATCTGTTCGGACGGCACTTCCGACGCCTCCGACAGGATCCGCGCGGCAAGCTGTTCCGCGCTCATCTCCAGCGAGAAAAAGCCGACCACACCGCCATCCACCGCGCCCTCAGTGCCGTCCGGCCTGCGGCCCCGGCGGTAGGCCTTGGCGATGTTGAACGCGATGTTGGTCGCAAGCGAGGTTTTCCCCATCGACGGACGCCCGGCCAGGATCAGAAGGTCTGACGGATGCAGCCCGCCCAGCTTCTTGTCCATGTCGATCAGGCCGGTCGAAATGCCTGCCAACCCGCCGTCCCGCTGATAGGCCGCGTTGGCCATGTTGACGGCGTCCGTTACCGCCTTGAGAAAACTTTGGAATCCGCGTTCGGCGTGGCCCTGTTCGCCCAGCTTGTAAAGCCGCTGTTCGGCCTCGATGATCTGGTCGCGCGGTTCGCTTTCGATGTCGATCTTCTGCGCCTGTGCGGCAATGTCACGCCCCAAACCAATCAGTTCGCGGCGCACGGCAAGATCATAGATCATCTGTGCATAATCCCGCGCCGCAAAGGCCGCGATGGCCGCCCCGGCAAGCCGCGCCAGATACGACGGCCCGCCCAGTTCCTTCAGCCCGGCGTCATCTTCCAGAAACGCCTTGAGCGTCACGGGCGAGGCCAGCGCGTTCTTTTGAATTCGCGCGGCGGCAATCTCGAAGATGCGGGCATGGACCGGATCAAAGAAGTGCTCCGCCCGCACCAGTGACGAAATACGGTCGTAAACATCATTGTTGGTCAGGATCGCGCCTAGAAGCTGCTGTTCCGCCTCGATGTTATGGGGCAGGGCCTCTGGTTCGGTGCTCGGCGCAGCGGCGGGGAGTGAGGGGCGCAGCGTGGCGATTTCGTTCATGTCCGCTTTCCTGTTCCGGCTCCCGTCTGGCAGGGCTGCCAACGCGACCGTGGCGATGTCTTAACCGTTTCCCGCGCAGCGGATCAATCACCTGACAAGCCGGGGGATAACCCTGTGCGGCAATCGTCGTCGTAGCCGGATCGCCCAGACCGGGCGCAAGATATTGTGGGTCAGTTTCAGAATACTATCACAATAGGCGATTCGGGGGAAAGTTATCCCGCGTGATCCACTGCTCTGGATGCCCCACCCGGCAAACAATGACCGACCCGTGCCACCGCAGGCGATCAATCCTTGCGGGCGTCCTGCCAGGCGCGCGGCGATGTCAGAAACGTCTCCACTTCGCGCAGGGTGGCAGTATCAAAGGCTTCGGTGCGGCGCGCCTCGGCCAGAACGTCCCACCAGGTGCACAGGTGGTGCAACGCCACGCCGTGATCCGCCAAACGCGCCGTCGTTTCAGGAAAGATGCCGTAATAGAAGATGACGGCCGTATGCGCGCAGCTTGCCCCGGCTTCCCGGATCGCATCCACAAAGCTGAGCTTTGATCCGCCGTCCGTGGTCAGGTCTTCGACCAGCAAAACGCGGTCACCTTCCCCCATGACGCCTTCGATGCGGGCGTTTCGACCGTACCCTTTCGGCTTTTTGCGCACATAGGTCATGGGCAGGGCCATGCGTTCCGCCACCAGTGCCGCAAACGGAATACCCGCCGTTTCGCCGCCCGCAATGTTGTCGAACGCCTCGAACCCGGCGTTCCGCATCACCGTGACGGTCAGGAAATCCATCAGTGTCGAACGGATGCGCGGATACGATATCAGCTTGCGGCAGTCGATATACGTTGGCGACGGCAGACCCGAGGCCAGAACGAATGGCGTGGCCGCGTTGAAATGAACGGCCTTGATTTCCAGCAGCATGCGCGCCGTCAGTCGGGCGATTTCATCGGCGGGCGGATAGGAAGAGGGGATCATGCAGACAGTCCCTTGTCGGGGTGGGGGCTCGTCATCGTGCGACGTGCCAGTGAAGGGGGAAACCGGGGTCAAAAACGGTCACGCTGCCCGCTTCCGTCATGATCTTGGGCGGGTAGGCTGCGGCGACATCTTCCCGCGTCAGGGTCAGCTTTTCTTCGTTTGCGGGCAGGCCATAGAACGCCGCGCCAAACAGAGACGTGAACCCTTCCAACCGGTCAAGCGCGCCATCATCCTCGAACGCCTGCGCCAGAATCGACAGCGTGTTCGTCGCCGTAAAGCACCCGGCACAGCCGCAGGCCAGTTCCTTCATCGCGTCGGCATGCGGCGCGGAATCCGTGCCAAGGAAGAACCGCGGATCACCCGATATCGCGGCCTTTCGCAGGGCAAGGCGGTGGCTTTCCCGCTTGGCCACCGGCAGGCAGTAATAATGCGGCCGGATGCCGCCTGCCAGAATGTGGTTGCGGTTGATGATCAGGTGATGGGTCGTGATCGTCGCGGCCAGCCCGTCGCCGCCATGACGGGCATAGTCCACCCCCTGCGATGTGGTGATATGTTCCATCACCACCCGCAAACCCGGCAACCGCCGGCGCAGCGGGTCAAGAACGGTGTCGATGAAAACCGCCTCGCGGTCAAAAATGTCCACCGCCGGGTCAACCACTTCGCCATGCACGCAAAGCGGCAGGCCGATGTCCGCCATGCGCTCCAGCACCGGCATCACCCGGTCAAGGTTCGCCACCCCGGCGTGGGAATTCGTGGTGGCCCCCGCAGGATAAAGTTTCACCGCCTTGACGATCCCCGACGCCTGCGCCCGGGCCACATCATCCGGATCGGTACCTTCGGTCAGGTAAAGCGTCATCAGCGGCTCGAACGTCATGCTGGCGGGCAGTGCCGCCATAATCCGGTCGCGGTAGGCCACAGCCTGCGCCGCAGTCACGACAGGCGGCACAAGGTTCGGCATGATGATGGCGCGCGCAAAATGCCGGGCGGTTTCGGGCAGAACGGCCTGCAACATCGCCCCGTCCCGCAGGTGCAGATGCATGTCGTCGGGACGGCGGATTTCAATCGTGCGAACCATGAAAACGGCCTAGCGCAACTGCCGTCCGGATTCCAGCAGGAATGCTGCGCTGGACGTTGGACGGTCGGGTTGATATCCCATGATCAGTCAATGCAAGGGGGGCGGCAGCCTATGATCCATCACGGTGGGTGCCAATGCGGCGCTGTCAGATATTCGGTCGACGCCACGCTTGACCAACCCGTCACCTGCAACTGTTCGCGCTGTCAGAAAATGGGCAGCATCCTCGTGTTCGCGCCCCGCGCCGCATTCACGCTGGAACAGGGCGTGGATGCATCGATCGAATACACATTTAATACGGGAAAAATACGGCATCTGTTCTGCAAAACCTGCGGAATCGAAAGCTATGCCCTTGGTGTGATGCCAGACGGCGCACCGATGGTGGCGATCAATGTGAACTGCCTCGACGCCGTCGACCCCCGCGAAATCGCAAAAACCGCTTACCATCACGACGGCCGTTCCGCATGAAACTGGCCCTCGCACTCGCCCTTATGCCAATGGCCGCCTTTGCTCAGGATATCGACTGTTCCGATCCTGCCACCCAGTCCGACATGACAGAATGTGCCGCACAGGATTGGAAAACCGCCGATGCCGACCTGAACGCAGCCTATGCCGAAGCGATGGATATCATGCAATCCATCGACAGCAACCTTGACCCCGATCTTGCCGGTGCCGAAGACGCACTTCGTGCCGCACAGCGCGCGTGGCTGACGTACCGCGATACCGCCTGCACGTCCGAAGGTTTCAAGTGGCGTGGCGGATCGGCGGAACCCATGGTCGTCCTGTCCTGCAAGGCCCGCCTGACGGAACAGCGCACGGAAGACCTGCTCGGATTGGCCGAAGAATACTAGGCGCGTGCCATCAGGAGCGGTCGCGTTCCCGCTCCAGTTCGTCAAGCCGCCTGCGAAACCGCAGATCCTGCAGCGTAACGGCGGCAAAACGGCAAACCCGGATCGCGCGGTCCAGCTTGCCGCGCCTGACATTTAGCGCAATCAGATCAGACAGATAGGGCCGGTGGCGGCGGCGCGCGCGCCACAGCCGTGCAAATTCGGCACGTGAAAGCTGCCCCTCGCAGACCGCCTCGACAATTCGCGTCAACAGCGCCATCGAACCCAGTCCAAAATCCGTACGTTCGCCCAGATGCGGGCACAGAAGGTGGGTGACCTGCCGGCCCTGAAACAGGGCAGCATGCATCGCATCTTCGGACTGCGTTGGATCGAACACGACGAAAACCTGTTCCGCCCCTTCGATCATGTCAGGCGCATAGCCATAGCGGCGGGTGAAATCCAACCGCCGGTGTTCCATGAACCGGCGGTCCCATCCGGCCATTGTCGGGTTCAATGTGGCCACCGGTTGCAAGGCCAACACCTGCGCGCCCGGTGCCGCCACCGAAAACGCTGCCGCAGCATATCCGCCGTCACTGGCCCCGAAAAAGGTAACACGATCAAAACGCTCAAGAAACTCTGCATCTATCAGTCGGTCAAAGTAGTCGAATACCGCGATATCACGCCACCACGTCGGGCCGTCGGCGATGATGCACAGGTGCGACCACCCGTTGCTTTGCGCCAGCCTGTAACCAAAGGGAAGCTGCGTGGGGTGTTCCGAGCGGATATCGTCAAGACCCTCGAAACTGATCAGCAGAATGGGCCCGCGTTCCGAAAACACAGCCCAGTGTCGCGTTCCCAGTGTTTCGATCATCCCGGTGTCGGCCAGGATTTCGGCAAAACCGCTTAACCAGCTGTTCGTGTCGCCGGACAGATAGCTGCCGCCACGCCCCGTGTCTTCCGACCCGTCTGTTGCCATCACCGTTTACGCCACACTATCACATCTCGCGAACACCGCGAATTAGGTTTTGAAAATCACCACTTGGCGTGTCGCCGATGCGGACAGACGGGGGCAGACTCGTGGCATTTTGAACGATAACTTGAACAATCGTTTCAGATTGTTGCCAATAACAAAAATATTATAACCCAGCATCGACAGGCCTGCCCTGCCCATGTTTCCACACCGACTGCGCCTCGGCTGCGCCAAGCGCGCGGGAAGGTGGGGTCATCCGCAAGCAACCATAGAGCTTGCGCCACTCTTCGTTGCGCATCAGCGTGGCAAAGCGCGCCTTTCGCCAAGCCACTGCCGCAAGGTGCAGCGTCGCCAGTTCGTCGTCCTGCATCAACGTTGCCAGATGGCGTTGGCGGGCGGGTGCAAGGCGGTGAATGGTGGTGTCTTCCACATCGCAGAAGTTGCGTTCGACCCAATAGGTCAGATCAAAACCCGACGCTTCGCGGTTGGCGCGCCCCCTGTCGGCCTTGACGAGATAGCCTTGCATCGAGCCGAGCGGATAATGGTTCAACTGCACAAGGCCATAGGGGTCAGAGCCGATGGGCGTGAACAGACGCACCGACCGAAAACTGTCGGGCAACGGGCGGCCAGAACCGTCGTACCAACGCGCGGCCCCCAGGCGTGTGGCGTCCGGCGCGCGCGGTCGGTGGACGCCCAGCTTGGCATAGGTGCCATCGCGCCGGAACAGGGTCTTGATCAGTTGGCTTCGCCACGGCCAGGCCAGATCGGGTGGCGCGGCCCGGCAAAAAATGTCGGTGACGGGGTGGTCTTCAATCTCCACCACCCCGGCATTTCCGAACAGACGCCATGTTAGCGCGATGGCAGTGGCCCCGGGAAGTGCGGCCAAAAGCGCCTGCAACGTGCCGTCGCCGGTTTTGACATTCACGAATTCATCGATGTCGCAGACAAGTATCCAATCGGCGGCCTGCACCAAGGGATGCTGATCGGCCTGTTTCAACGCCTGCCACTGCGGCCCCTTTGGATGCGGGCCGGGGTTGGGCACGTGGGTCACCCAGCCCTTTGTGGCAAGCCGGTCCAGCATCCTGTCGGTGCCATCGTCGCAATCGTTTGAAAAAGCAAGGATATCGGTAAACCCGCAAGCCCGCGCGTGGGCCACCCATTCCAAAAGGAACGATCCTTCGTTGCGCACCGTCAGAACGGCCAGAACCCGGGGCGATTGCGCTGTCACGGCGCAGACCCATCGGCGTTGGGCAGGGCGACGTCGGCGGCATTGATCGTGAAAAAGTAGTCGGGCGGCAGATCACGGGTCAGAAGTTCATCGGGCACGACCTGCGGCCCCGCCGTAAAGACGGCAGACCCGAAATGCGGCTGCATGTGGCACAGGCGTTCCATGCGTGGCCCGGCCAGTTCGTCGTAGAACTGCTGATGCAGAGGATTTGCCCGCAGTTCGGTGATCTTTGCACGGTGGCAGGCCACCGAATGGGCATGGGCCGCTGCAATTTCGGGGTCGGCCATTAGCCTGCCAAGCTCGGCCTGCAATCGGGGCACCATGCGCAGGATCGACCTGTCTTCAGTGATGTTGTGGTTCATCCGGAACCAGTAGTTCAGCCCCTGATCCCGGTCGACATGGTTCACCCGGCCCCGGTCACGCTTGACCAGAAAGCTTTCCACGGACCGCACGGCATAGTGGTTCAACTGAACCCAGTCATAGCCATAGCTGTCGATGGTCGAACGCCATCCGTTGCGGAACATCTCTGTTGGCTGCGGCTTGCCTGATCCGTTCAGCCATCGGATCTTGCCCCAAAGATCGGGCCGCAGCCCCTTGGGCCGGTGCACGCCCAGTTTCTTGTAGATGTCGAGGTTGCGAAACAGCGTCTTGAAGCCCCAGGCCTGATGGGGCTTGCGCGTCAGTTCGGCGGCGCATTCGGTGAATTGTTCGATGATCGGCTGGTCCACATAACCGTGCCGGTTTCCGTTGCCGAACAACCGCCATGTCAGGCTGATCATGTTGGCATCACCCATCGCGGCATACAGGGTGCCAAGCGTGCCGTCGCCAATGCGAATGTTGATGAATTCGTCCACGTCCATGCAGATGCCCCAACCGCAATTCTGAACCACAGGCTCCGCTTCGGCAGCCTGCAGGGCGGCGTGTTGGGGTTTCAGATCGGTGCTGCGAAACGGGTTGTCGCGGTGCTGGACCAGCCCCTTTTGCTGCAACAGATCCAGCATGGTGTCGGTGCCGTCCGTGCAGTCATTGGTGTAGATCAGAAAGTCGTTCACGCCGATCACCCGGTGATAGGCCAGCCATTCCAGAATGAACGGCCCTTCGTTCTTCATTGTCGTGATGATGACGGTGCGACCCGCGTCGGCAGCGGCAAGGGGGGCCTTGCGGCTTTGCGACACAGGGGCACGCACCGGTTTGGTGCCAAAGACATGTTCGGCAAGCTTCAACAACGCCGGATCTTCCACAAGGGCAGTTTTCGGGGCAAGTTCCGCCGTGGCACGGCCGGGAACCTTGATCGCCATGGCCCGGTAGAAGGGTACCGTAACACCCGCATCAGGCTTGGCGAACGACACCCGCGTGCTGCGCCAGGTGTTGTGCAAACCGGCCTTTTGCGGTGCCGCACCCCAGCGGGCAAAGCCGCGCCGCCGGTCGAACATCTGGCAGATATGATCGCCAAACCCCGCTGCCTGCCCCTCGCGCACGCGCCAGGGATAGATGCGGTGCCCGGCCAGCAGGATCACGCCGTTCTGCGCAATCTGGCACAGATCAAAGGCCGAAGGCGTGCCGGGGTCGCGCGGTTGCAGCACGTCGCACACGTCAAGCGTCAGAACCGCCCGTGCCCGCGCCAGATAGCGGAACTTGAGCGCCTCGTGCAATGTGCCTTCGGCCAGTGGTGACGCAAAGGGATCAGGATCAGGTCGCGCCATGCGGTCCTTGCCGGGCGCATCGGGTGCAAGCAGCGGATGCGATTCCGCGATTTCGTCAGCCCGTCCCAAAGGAATTTCCACGTCGAGGAGGACAACAAGAAGGCCATACCCCCGCAGCGCGACGCGCAAGTTTTCGGCAAAGGTGTCGTCACTACCAGCAGGCAGCCGGTTCACGATCAGGGCCGCCTCAAGCCCATGATGGCGGTGATGATAGATCAACCCCTGTGCCACCTGTTCCGCGGTTTCGCCAAAGCGGATTGCAAGAATGGTGTTCTGCCCCGCGAACAGGTCTGTCGCAGCATCCGACGGCGCAAGATCAAGATGCGCCCCGGAGGCAAGGCCAAGGCGCTGCGGGTCGGTGGCAGAGATTGTGACCACCGTGCCACGCGACACCTCCACACAGCCGATCAGCGTGGCACAGCCGTCCCTTGGCACCATCGAAAAGGCATCAGGCAGCGTCCCGGTGCCAAAACAGGCGACCGTGCGGCCCGCATCATCACGCGTGCAGGCGATGAGTGAGGTGACACCATCACGTCCGATGGTCACCGCACCCAAGGGGTGCCGCAGAACGAGGGGCAGGGGGGCCGTTTTCATTTCTTCTGGGCTGTCATTCGCGCGCCATGCCGTTTCTGCAACTGCGCGCCGCCCGAATGGGCGGGCATCGCTGGATCTGAATAACACGCGCCCAACCCTTCTTGAACCTGCCGCGCACTGGCCCGTCGTTGTTACCGCAATTTTGTTGCATTTGATCCCGATCCACTGGACACACAGGCCAAGGTTCCCTGTGGCTTTGGATCGGAACGAGGTAGTGATGGCAACGGAATATCAGATCGGCGCCTTGTGGATCGGCGGCGCGCTCAGCTTTCTGGAACAGCTTTGCCTTGTGTCTTATGTGCATGCCGGCCAGGCGGTTCGGCTTTATTCCTATGAACCCATTCCCAATGTCCCCGATGGGGTGGAACTGGCCGACGCCAATGACATTCTGCCGCAGACCGGATTTCTGCGTCACGAACGGACAGGCAGCCCCGCACTGCACTCTGATCTGTTCCGCTATCACATGCTGGCGAAGTGCGACCGCATGATCTGGGCCGATACGGATGCCTATTGCGTCAAGCCCTTCACCACGCCGACAGGGCATTTCTATGGCTGGGAATCGCGCTCCACACTGAACGGTGGCGTGCTTGGCCTGCCGCGCGACAGTGAAACCCTTGCGGCCCTGCTCGACTTTACCCGCGACGAATTTGCCATTCCCGACTGGATAACCGGGCCAGACCGCGACAAGCTTGAACAGGCCAAGGCGCAGGGCCACCCTGTCCACGTGTCAGAATTGCCCTGGGGTGTCTGGGGTCCGCATGCGTTGACGCATTTCCTGCAGTTGACAGGCGAAGTGCGCCACGCCCTGCCGCAGGCGGCGCTATACCCCTTTGCCTTCAAGGATCGCGTACTGATGCTGCGGCCCGGGTTTGACGTGTCGCCCTATGTGACGCAGGAAACCTTTTCGATCCATTTTTATGGCCGCAGAATGCGCGCCCGCATCCTTGAAAAAGAGGATGGAGTTCCCCGTCCGCGCAGCCTGATCGGCCAGCTTTTGAAAAAACACCGGATCGACCCGCTTGCCGCACCCCTGCATCCGCGTGTCGCAGTGGCGGCCGCCGTTGATGATGACGAAGACTGAACCGCCCTGTCCATTGGTCGCATCCGGCCAAGCGCCCGCTTGACCCGCGCCGCGCCGGCGGCGAACCCTGCTGACAGCTTTCCCAGCGTGAATGGTGATCCATTGATCCCTGCCCCCGACAGCATCGACGCGACCGAGGCCATGTTGACAGGGCAGGGCTATGTCGGATCACGCCCGCTTGCGACTGTTGTGTTTCTGGCTTTGAAACTTGGGCGGCCGTTGTTTCTTGAAGGCGAGGCTGGCGTCGGCAAGACAGAGATCGCCAAGACCATCGCCGCGGCCCTGGGCCGCCGGCTGATCCGCCTGCAGTGCCACGAAGGGCTGGATCAGGCGTCGGCGGTGGCGGACTGGAACTTTGCCGCTCAGATGATTGCCATTCGCACAGCCGAGGCGTCCGGCGGCGCGGATCGCGATAGCCTGAAGGCGGAATTGTTCACCGAGGACTACCTGATTGAACGGCCACTGCTTGCGGCAATGCGCCCGCAGGCGGGGGGGCCGCCCGTCCTGCTGATCGACGAACTTGACCGCACCGATGAACCGTTCGAAGCCTTTCTGCTTGAGGCGCTGTCGGATTTTCAGGTGACCATCCCGGAACTTGGAACCATCCGCGCGGCGGAACCGCCTATCGTCATTTTGACATCCAACCGCACCCGCGAAGTGCATGACGCGCTGAAACGGCGATGCCTTTATCATTGGGTCGATTACCCCGATGCAGCGCGGGAAATGGCCATTCTGCAATCACGCGCGCCGGAATCCGATGCCGCCCTTTCGCGCGAGGTGGTGGCGTTTGTTCAACGGCTGCGGCGCGAAGATCTGTTCAAAAAGCCGGGTGTGGCCGAAACCATCGATTGGGCGCGTTGTCTTCTGGCGCTCGACGTGATGACCCTGTCACCCGAGGTTATTTCCGACACGCTTGGCGCGATCCTCAAGTATCAGGATGATATCCAGAAAATTCAGGGGAGCGAGGCCCGCCGCCTGCTGGACGAGGTGCGCCGCGATCTGGCGGTGGCCTGACGTGGAGACCTATCTTCCGATTGATCTGCCCGCCGAAGGCAAACTTGGCCGCAACATCGCGCATTTCGCGCGCGCGCTCCGCAAGGTGGGGCTGCCCATCGGGCCGGGGCGGATCATCGACGCGATACAGGCCGTTCAGTCGGCAGGGTTCACGCAGCGCGATGATTTTTTCTGGACCCTGCACGCCTGTTTCGTCAGTCGCCCGGAACATCGCCCGGTGTTCGCGCAGGTGTTTCGCCTGTTCTGGCGCGACCCACGGTATCTGGAACACATGATGTCACTGGTGATGCCCGCGATCCGGGGCGTTGCCGACGACCGAATCGTCGAGCCGGGGGAAAAGCGTGCAGCCGAGGCACTGCTGGACGGGGTTGATCGCAGCGCTTTGCCTGCCACCGCAACGGATGAGCCCGAAGAGACGCGGTTGGATATCGACGCCACGGCCACTGCAAGCCCCGAGGAACGGCTGCGCAACCTCGATTTCGAACAGATGACGACAGCCGAAGTGGCCGAGGCCAAGCGAATGCTGGCGCGCATGACCTTGCCCGTAGCCCCCCTGGTCACCCGGCGGCACAAGGCGGCACCGCATGGGACGCGCATCGATCTACGGCGCACCCTGCGCGACAGCCTGCGCCGGGGCGGCGAAATCGGGCAACTGGCGCGGACCACACGCGGGACGCGTTGGCCGAACCTTGTGGTCTTGTGCGACATATCGGGGTCGATGGCGCAATATTCGCGGATGGTGCTGCATTTTCTGCATGCCGTCAGCAACGCGCGCGGCCAGGGCTGGGCGCATGTTCATGGGTTTACTTTTGGCACAAGACTGACCAACATCACGCGCCACCTTGCGACGCGCGACGTGGATCAGGCGCTTGCGCTTGCAGGGGGGCAGGCACAGGACTGGTCGGGCGGCACGCGGATTGGCGATTGTCTGCACCGCTTCAATCAGGACTGGTCACGCCGCGTTCTGGGGCAGGGGGCGGTTGTCCTGATCATTACCGATGGGCTTGATCTGGGTGATCCGGCAGCACTTGCCCATGAAATTCGGCGGTTGCAGCTTTCGGCGCGGCGGCTCGTCTGGCTTAACCCGTTGCTGCGATGGGACGGATTCGCGCCGCGCGCGACGGGTATTCAGACAATGCTGCCCCACGTGGACAGCTTTCGCGCCGGGCACAACATCACATCCCTTGCGGCGCTGGCCGATGCCATTTCTGACAGTCGCGATACCGGCGAAAAGACGCGCCTTTTGCAGGTGATGCAAAGCGGATAACCGCTGGCCGGGAACTGCTAGCCGATGACGGCGTTTCGTTATCGCATATCACCGGAATTTGCCGTTCATTGGCATATGCGAAATGGCGGTTCATTTGATCCGTCGAAGTCAAAGGACACATCTTCATGAAACGACTGCTGATTTCCACGACTTGTTTTTCGATGGTGCTGACATCCGGCCCCTTGCCACTGTCGGCCCAGACCGTGCTTCAAATCGGCGAACAAGAGGTTATTTGCCTGCCCAACCAGAAAACGGAATGCCCTAAAGGGGCGTTTTGCGTTGTGGCAAAACGGGAACGGAATTGCGAAGCCCGCGCACTTGAGGCGCTGGGCCTTCCGCCCAACGACGCGGCGGAGCCCGAGGCAGACGCTGCTGACGTGGCACCGGAACCTGACGCCGCAGGCAAGGCCGAGGCCGAGGTTGATGCCATCGTGACCGACGACGCTGCAAACGCCGAAGCGGACGCTGCAGCGCAAACTGAAACCGATGCCGCCGCCGAGACAGCGGCCGCTGCTGCCGAGGATGAAGCTGCTGTTGCAGCCAAAGCCGAGGCCGATGCTGCCGCTGCAGCCCAAGCCGAGGCTGACGCCACTGCTGCTGCACAGGCCGAGGCCCACGCTGCCGCCGCTGCACAGGCCGAAGCTGACGCAGCCGCTGCTGCACAGGCCGAAGCAGAAGCCGCTGATGCCGCGCAAGCCGAAGAAGACGCTGCTGCTGCAGCACAAGCCGAATCGGACGCAGCCGCCGCTGCCCAGGCAGAGGATGATGCTGTTGCCGCCCAAGCCGAGGCCGACGCCGCTGCTGCTGAAGCTGCAGCCCAGGCCGAAGCCGATGCCGCCACCGCCGCCGAAGCGGATGCTGCTGACGCCGCCGAAGCCGAGGCTGCCGCCGCTGCCGCCGTTGAAGATGAACAGGCAGTCGACCCGTCCGCCGTGGCTTCCGAAGTTGAACCGATGACCGAAGAAGAAGCGGCCATCGTGCTGGAAACCGCCGACGGTGTCGAAGCACCGACTGCCCAAGCCGTCGATGCGCTGACCGACATTCTGGCCGCTGATCCATCTGGTGACGGATCCAGTGAAGCCCTTCCCGAAGCTGCCGCTGCTGCGGCGGAAGAAGGCGATGATCAGGCCAATCCGGATGCTACTGCCTCTGCAACCGCCGCTGAAACCGAGGCACAAGCCACGGAAACCGCGCCAGAGCCGCGCAAGCGACGCAAGCCGCGCGCCGTGAAAACGGAAGTGACCAAGGAAGACACCCGCACATCCGATCAGGATTTCGAAGAATCCGCGCTTGCGACCGAAGCCGCGCGCGATAATGACGGCAAAAAGCGGCTGAGTGACCTTGAAAAGTTCGGTCTGGTGGTGGTCGGCGCCCTTGTTGTGGGGGCCTTGCTGAAAAACGGTGACCGCGTCGTATCGAACACCGGTGACCGTGTTGTGGTCGAACAGCCGGACGGTACCTATGTCGTCCTGAAAGATGACGATACGCTGATCCGTCGCCCGGGCAGTTCGGTCGAAACCGAAACCTATGACGATGGTTCGACGCGCTCGACCGTGCTTTACGAAGACGGTAGCCAGATCGTGACGATCCGCGATGCCGCCGGTCGTGTGCTTCGACGCACGCGCATCGACGTCAATGGACGCCAGACCTTGTTGATCAACGATCTGGCCCCTGTGGAGCGGATCGACGTGACCACACTGCCGAAACCGTTGCCAGAGGGCCGCGTCATCGGCGCTGACGATCAGGATGCCGAACTTCGCGCAGCCCTGATGGCCGAGGAAACTGCCCGGATCGGACGTTCGTTCAGTCTGCGTCAGGTGCGGGAATATCCGGAAGTGCGCGCGTTTGCCCCGACCATCGACGTGGCTGCGATTTCCTTTGACACCGGTTCTGCCGCGATCCGTGCCTCGGAAGCGCGCAAACTTGGCCGCCTGGGCGAACTGATGGCCCAGATGGTACGCGATAACCCGTCGGAACTGTTCCTGATCGAAGGGCACACGGATGCGGTTGGTTCAGGGGCCTACAACCTTGCCCTGTCCGACCGTCGTGCGGAGTCTTTGGCGCTTGCCCTGACGGAATACTATGCCGTGCCGCCGGAAAACATGGTGGTGCAGGGCTATGGCGAATCCGAACTGCTGGTGGAAAGCGCCGGGGACGAACCGCGTAACCGTCGGACGGCAGTGCGGGTTGTGTCTGGCCTGCTTGACCGGACTGCGTCGCGCTGACGACAAGTGTGCGAGCCTGCCTAGCAGCAGGCTCGCGACCAAAGAACAATGGTCCGGGGGCGGATTTCCTGTCAGACCCACCCTATGTCTTTGGCCGAATACGAGCAGATCCCAGAAACCGCCCTTGCCTGGCATCGCGCCGGGCAAGGCGCGGCTTTGGCAACTGTGGTCGAAACTTGGGGGTCGGCCCCCCGTCCCGCAGGAAGTCAGCTTGCGATTTCGGGCGACGGGCAGATGATGGGTTCGGTATCTGGCGGCTGCGTCGAAGGCGCGGTCATCGCCGAAGCGGCGGATGCTATTCGTGATGGCAGGCCCCGGCTTCTGACATTCGGAATCAGCGATGAAAATGCATTTGCCGTTGGTCTTACCTGCGGCGGGACGATCCGGGTTCTGGTGGAGCCTGTGGGGACGGACCTGACCGAAACAATGCTGGCCAGCCTTGTGGCGGCACGGCAGGCAGGGCGTGGGATTGCCTATTCGGTCAACCTTCAGACATGGGTGCGCAGCCTTGGGGACGGTCGCGATGATCCGCCTGTTGCCGCGCGTCTGCGGTCTGACAAGGCCGGCGTTGATCCCGATGGCCGCCTGATCGTGCCACACGCAGCACCCCTGCGCCTGATCCTTGTGGGTGCGGTGCACATCGCACAACCGCTGGTCTTGATGGCGCGGTTGTGCGGCTATGCGCCGACGGTGATCGACCCACGCGAGACATTCGCCGCAGCGGCGCGTTTTCCGGGCGAGATTGTCGTGACGGACTGGCCCGATGCAGCGATGCAGGCTCTTGATCCTGACGACCGGACGGCGATTGTCACGTTAAGCCACGATCCGAAAATCGACGATCCGGCCCTTCATGTGGCGCTGTCCAGCCCGGCGTTTTACATCGGTTGCCTTGGATCGACGCGCAGCCACGCCAAGCGGCTGGACAGGCTGCGCGCGGCAGGCGTGACAGAGGCGCAGATTGCCCGGCTGCATGGTCCGGTGGGCCTGCATATCGGGGCCAAAAGCCCTGCCGAAATCGCCGTTTCGGTCATGGCCCAGATGACGCAGGTGCTGCGTCAGGGATAATGCGTGAACTTTTGGTCGCAGGCTCGGTTGTCTGGTCGCAACAGACATAAGGACTGGGCAGATGGACCAAAAAGGACTTGCGCTTGTGACCGGTGGGACAAGCGGAATTGGTGAAGAACTGGCAAGGCTGGCCGCCAAGGACGGCTATGACCTGCTGATCGTGGCGGACGAGCCCGAGATCGAGGCGGCAAAGATGCGGCTGTCTGATACTGGCGTCCGGATCGAGGCGGTTCAGGCAGACCTCGCCACCGAGGAAGGTTTGAAGAAGCTGCTTGATTGTCTGGGTGACCGCATACCGGCGCTGCTTTTTGCAAATGCGGGGCGGGGTCTGGGCGACGATTTCATCGATCAGGACCGCGAAGAAATCCTGAGAGTGATCGGCACGAACGTGACTGGCACGGTCATGCTGGCCCATGACATTGCACGCCGGATGGTGGGTGTTGCCGAAGGGCGGATCTTGTTCACAGGTTCGGTCGCAGGATTCATGCCCGGAACCTATCAGGCGGTCTACAATGCGACGAAAGCCTTCATCGACAGCTTTGCCATCGCGTTGAGCCATGAACTGAAAGGCAGCGACGTGTCCGTCACCTGCCTGATGCCCGGCCCGGTGGACACGGAATTTTTCGACCGCGCCGGAATGGAGGATACGCCTGTCGGCGAAGGCGCGAAATACGCGCCCGAAAAGGTCGCGCGGGACGGTTACGAGGCGCTCATGTCCGGCAAGGAGCAGGTGGTCAGCGGCTTCCAGACTAAAATTCAGGCAGCGTTGGCCCATGTGATGCCAGCCGGGATGACAGCCGAAAGTCACAGGGCGATGGCAAAACCCGACAACGAGGCAGAGTTCTAAAGTGGCGTCGTCCGGCGTGATATGCGCCGGACTGCACAACAGGCGGTCCGGTTATTTCGGGCCGACCATCATGACCATCTGGCGGCCTTCCAGCCGCGGCATGGATTCGATTTTCCCCGCCTCGGACACATCGGCAGCCACCCGGTTCAAGAGTTCAAGCCCAAGATCCTGGTGCGCCATTTCGCGGCCCCGGAAACGCAGTGTTACCTTGACCTTGTCGCCTTCGCTCAGGAACTTCAGAACCGAACGCATCTTGACGTCATAGTCATGGATATCCGTTCCGGGACGGAACTTGATTTCCTTGATCTCGATGATGTGCTGCTTTTTGCGGGCATCAGCCTCGCGCTTTTGCTGTTCGTATTTGAACTTGCCGAAGTCCATGATCTTGCACACCGGGGGTTCGGCGTTTGGCGAGATTTCCACGAGATCAAGCCCGGCCTCTTCAGCCATCTGCATCGCGCGTTCCGGTGTAACCACCCCGACGTTTTCCCCATCCGCACCGATGAGGCGAATCTCGGGATTGCGAATACGGTCGTTGATACGGGGGCCGGTTTCGCGCTGTGGCGGGGCATTGTGGGGTCTGCGGGCTATGGTGTCGTTCCTTGTGCCGTTTCAGAGATCGCCCGCAAAATAGACGGAGGGGCGCGCCAGTTCAACCCGCAATGCACCCAAGCGTTCCGGAATCCGTCTGCCATGGGGCTACAGGTGCGCATTGACGTTGGGCACTTTTCATTCAGCACGATGTGGCTTATGTGCGCCGCATACGATTACCGTCAATGTCAGGAGACAGACAGATGAACAGGACAGTACTTTTGGGGGCCGTTGTGGTGATTGCTGCCGCTGCGGGTTATTATCAATTCAGCTACAAACCTGCTCAGGTTGAAGCTGCGGCCACTGCCGCTGCCGCCGAAGCAACCGCTGCTGCCGAGGCTGCTGCAGCCGAAGCGACTGCCGCTGCCGAAGCCGCTGCTGCCGAAACTGCCGCCGCTGCCGAGGCTGCTGCTGCCGCCGCGACCCAGGCTGCAACCGATGCCGCCGCTGCGACCACCGAAGCCGCGACCGATGCTGCCGCAGCAACAACCGAAGCTGCTGCTGATGCAGGCACTGCTGCGACGGACGCGATGGCGGCCCTTGACCCGGCAAGCTTTGACGCAGCCAAGGTTACTGCAATGATCGACGCCTCGACGCTGGACGATGCAACCAAGACGACGCTGAAAACCGCCGTCACGGCCGCGGCATCGAACCCGGCGCTGGTTCAGGCAACCATCGACCAGGTGAAAACCGCGCTCGGGATGTAATCCTTGGCGAAATGACAAAGGCCGCCGGTCAAACGGCGGCCTTTTTAATGTCCGAAGGGAAGGCAATGGTCAGATGCCGTCGCCGACAAACGCCTTTTCGACCACATACTCAAGCGGTTCCGAGTTTGCACCCTCGCGCAGGCCGAAGCCTTCAAGGATCGCCTTTACGTCCACGTTGAACGCCAGACTGCCGCACACCATTGCTCGGTCACTTGCAGGATCCATCGGCGGCAAACCAAGATCCGCGAACACCTTGCCCGAGGCCAGATTGTCGGTGACACGCCCCATGAAGGGCGACTGTTCGCGCGTTGTGGTTGGGTAATAGATCAGCTTGTCAGCGACCAGTTCGCCGATCAGCGGATCATCCTTCAGATTTTCAACCAGTTCGCGGCCATAGGCCAGTTCGGCCACTTCGCGGCAAGTGTGCATCATGATGACCTGATCGTATTTTTCATACGTGTCCGGTTCGCGCATCAGGCTGGCAAAGGGGGCGATGCCCGTGCCAGTGGCCAGAAACCACAGTCGTTTGCCCGGCAAAAGCGCGTCATGCACCAGTGTGCCCACGGGTTTGGGCCGCAGGATGATCTGGTCACCAACCCGGATATGCTGCAATCTTGATGTCAGCGGCCCGTCCGGCACCTTGATCGAATAGAACTCCAACTCATCGTCCCAGGCGGGCGAGGCGATGGAGTAGGCGCGCAGCAGGGGTTTGCCATTGTCACCCAAAAGCCCGATCATGACGAATTCGCCGGAGCGGAACCGAAGGCTGGCCGGCCGTGTGACGCGGAAGGAAAACAGCCTGTCCGTCCAGTGCTTCACAGCGGTGACCGTCTGCGCGTCTGGCAAGGTCAGGTTGGGCGCATCGGCCAGTTTTTGCAGGTCGGACATGATAGGTTTCCAGATTCTTAGAACGTGGGCAGGGGGGTCGTCAGGCGCGCAAACGTGCCTGATAGTGGTTCGATTGCCAATCGGCGCGCGCCTTCCAGTCTGCTTCTTTCAGGCGTGTTGCAAGGTCATCGCTGATTTCGACATCATCAAATCCGACACGCCGCGCCATCGCGTATTGATCTGGCAGCACATGACCCTGCGCCCGCAGGTGCCCGGAGTAGCCGAGCATCCGCAACCGGCGGCCAATGGTGAACCCCCGCCCATCGCTGAAGGCCGGGAAATCGACATGCACAAGGGTCAGCCGGTCAAAATACGGCACGAGTTCCGCCGGGTCGTCGGTGCTGGCAAGGACCACTGATCCGGTATGATGTTCGCGGTCGGCAAAAGGCACCGGCTCCGGCGCTTCGGGCAGGGGATGAAAACCTGTGTCAGTGATC
Source organism: Gemmobacter sp. (assembly GCA_031425195.1). Taxonomy (GTDB): domain Bacteria; phylum Pseudomonadota; class Alphaproteobacteria; order Rhodobacterales; family Rhodobacteraceae; genus JANPIX01. The sequence goes on from JANPIX010000011.1 coordinate 125,117, forward strand.
AGAATGCTCATGCTGCGGTTTCCTTGGTGATCGGCACGCGCACGGCACGCCCGTTGATATAGTGGATGCCGCATTCCGTTTTTTGCGTGCCGCGCCAACGGCCTGCGCGCGGATCTTCACCGGGTTTGACAGGGCTGGTGCAAGGTGCGCAGCCGATGCTGGGATAACCCTTGGCCACAAGCGGGTGGCGTGGAAGACGGTTGTTCACAATGTATTCCTCCAGATCTTCCCGGCCCCAATGGGCCAGCGGATTGATCTTCAGGCGAACATCGCCCTCGGCTTCGAAGAAGTCGATGGCTGACCGTGTGGTTCCCTGAAACCGCTTCCGCCCCGTGATCCACGCATCAAAACCGCCCAACGCCTTTTCAAGCGGAATGGTCTTGCGCAGCGCACAGCAGGCATCCGTGCTGAACTGGTGCAGGGTACCGTCCGGATCGTCAAATTCTGCCTGAACCGGATCCGGAAAGATCGTACGGATGTCGGTCAGTTTCAAAGACCGGGCCAGTTCTTCCTGATAAGCCAGCGTTTCGGCGAACAGCATTTGCGTGTCGACGAACAACACTGGCGTATCGGGTTTGATGACCGACAGCAGGTGCAGCAAAACCACCGATTCCGCGCCGAAGCTGGAAACCAATGCCACCCGACCGACAGCCGGATCATTCAACGCGTCGGTCAGAACCGACGTCGCAGAATGATGCCGATACTGATGGTTCAGCACCAAGGCCCGTTCGGCCACGGGCGCAAGAACGCCAGATGTTACGGGTTCATGCCGCATGGCGCGCCGCATCCTCGGGGTAAAGGGCAGCCTTGAAGGGACCGATCCCAAGGCGGCGGTAGGCCTCAAGGAACGTCTCGTCCGGCGACTGGCGCGCCTCCAGATAGGCGAGGACCAGTCGTTCGATGGCCGGCACAATCTCGTCATAGGCAAAACCGGGTCCGGCGCGTTCGCCCACGATGGCGGTTTCGGTGCTGTCGCCGCCCAGAGTGATCTGGTAGTTTTCCACCCCTGCACGGTCCAGCCCCAGAATTCCGATATGCCCGACATGGTGATGCCCGCAGGCGTTGATGCAGCCGGAAATCTTGATCTTCAACGGGCCGATATCATGCTCCAGCTTCAACTCGTCAAACCGCATGGCAATTTTCTGAGCTACCGGGATGGAGCGGGCTGTCGCCAGCGCGCAGTAATCCATGCCGGGACAGGCGATGATATCGCTGATCAGCCCGACGTTCGCGGTGGCCAACCCGGCCTGCGCCAGTGCAGCGTGAACCGTGGGCAGGTCGGCCTTGTGCACATGCGGCAGGATCACGTTCTGTTCGTGGCTGATCCGCAATTCGCCGTGGCCATAGGTTTCCGCCAGATCAGCCATCAGCCGCATCTGCGCGCTTGTCGCGTCACCTGGCGTTTCGCCGTGGGCTTTCAGACTGATCGTGACGATCGCGTACTGGTCGTTGCGGTGCGCGGCAAGATTGGTGTCGGCCCAGGCGCGGAACACGGGGTCAGCGGCGTGGAAGGCGATAAAGGCATCAATTGGCGCATTGCGGAATGCCGGGGGCGCAAATGCCTGTTCGATTTCGGCCAGCATCGTCTGGTCATGCCCGCCGAACAAGGGCCGCAGTTCGGCAAAGCGCGTTTCGATCAGCCGGGTGATTTCTTCGGCACCGGTTTCATGCACCGTGATTTTCAGCCGCGCCTTGTACTTGTTGTCACGCCGCCCGAGCGTGTTGTAAACGCTCAGCACTGCCTCGACATAGGGAAGAAGATCGGCTTTTGGCAGGAATTCCCGCACTGTCACGCCAATCATCGGCGTGCGGCCAAGGCCGCCACCCACGATCACCTCAAATCCCGGTTCACCTGCCGCGTTGCGCACCATGCGCAACCCAATGTCATGCGCCCGCGTCACAGCGCGGTCATTCGGGCTGCCGGTAATCGCGATCTTGAACTTGCGCGGCAGAAACTGAAACTCAGGATGGTCGGTCGACCACTGACGCAGCAGTTCGGCAACCGGACGCGGATCTTCGATCTCGTCGGCGGCAGCACCGGCAAAATGGTCTGCGGTGACGTTGCGCACACAGTTGCCCGACGTCTGGATCGCGTGCATCTCCACATCGGCCAGTGCGCCAAGAATGGCTGGCACGTCGGGAAGTTTGGGCCAGTTGTACTGGATGTTCTGGCGGGTCGTGAAATGGCCGTAACCCTTGTCCCAGGTGTCGGCGATATAGGCGAGTTGCCGCATCTGACGGGGATTGAGCGTGCCGTAGGGGATGGCCACACGCAGCATGTACGCGTGCAATTGCAGATAAAGCCCGTTCATCAGGCGAAGGGGGCGAAACTCCTCTTCCGTCAGGCTGCCGTCGATGCGCCGTTCCACCTGGCCCGCAAACTGGGCAACGCGGCTGCGAACAAAGGCTTCGTCGAAATCGGAATACTTATACATCGCGGTTGTCTGCCTGTTTGCCATGGAAATAGTTGGAAGGGCCGCGGGTGCGGAATTCTTCGCGGAAGTGGGTGGGTTCGGGGCCATTAGGGCCGTGGCGTGCATCTGCAAGATAGGCCCCAGCGATCTTGCTGCGCTGCGACGCGGCATGCAAGAGCCTGATCTGGGCATGCGCCTCGTCATCGATCAGTTCGGCCTCGTGGTGGTGACGCGACCAGCGGTCATCAGCCGTCAGATAGACGACATCCCCTTCGAGAAGCGCATTCGCAGTAACGATCTTGGGCGTGAAGCGCGGGGCCATGGCGATGTCCAATCGGTATTGAAGACTTTAATATAGAATATTTTTCCGCCCAGACACCAGATACCCTTGCAGATAAGGACGAATGTTCCAATACTTTGGCACCATGGAACAGGGTTCCAAGACAGGGGGGAAATTGCGAATGACAGTCCGGCTGGATGACATGGACCGGAAAATTCTTGGTGAACTGCAGGAGGATGCAAGCCAGTCGCTTGATGAAATCGCCCGCAAGGTGGGGTCATCCAAGACCCCGGTCTGGAACCGCATCCGCCGCATGCGCGAGGCGGGCGTCATCACCCGTCAGACCGCCGTTCTGGACCCCGAGGCTTTGGGGCTTGAGGCCTGTTTCTTTGTGCTGATCCGCACCAGCGAACACGAGGCAGACTGGCAAAAACGCTTTCTGACAGCACTTCGGTCACGCCCCGAGGTGATGGAGGCGCACAGGCTTGCCGGGGACATCGACTATATTCTGAAGGTCCGCGTCCGCAATGCCCGCGCCTATGACACGTTTTATCAGGCCCTGATTTCCGAAGTGCGCATCTACAATGTCACGGCCCTGCTAAGCATGGAAGAAATCAAGTCGACAACGATGCTCCCCCTTTAAAAGGGGCCTACGCCGTCACCATCAGACGCGTCAGCCCGTGAAAGTGATAGACGTCACCATAGCGCGGCGCTTCGACAAGCCGCAATCCGGGCAGGCGCGCGAACAGGATGGGCAGGGCAATCTGCAACTCAAGCCGGGCAAGGGGTGCGCCGACACAGAAATGCAGCCCCGCGCCAAAGCTGGCGTTTGCGGTGGCCGGGCGGCCGGGCAGGAAACGATCCGGCTGATCCCACACGCCGGGGTCGCGATTGGCAGCAGCCAGCAGCAAGCCCACCTGATCGCCGCGATGAAACACATGGCCCATCACGTCGATGGTTTCATAGGCATGGCGCGTGAACATGTGCAGCGGGGGATCGTAACGAAGCAGTTCCTCGACCGTGTCGGCGATATTGTCGGGCGCAAGCGCCGATCGCGGCGTGTCGGTTTCCAACAAGGTCTTGACCCCGTTCCCGATGGTATGAACGGTCGCCTCATGCCCGGCATTCAACAACAGGATGCAGGTGGTAATCAGTTCGTCCGTCGACAGCCGGTCGCCATCCTGCTCTGCGGCGATCAGGTGAGTAATCAGATCGTCCGCCGGGCGCGCTCGGCGTTGTTCCACATAGTCGCGCAGAAACGCCACAAACGCCTGCGTCGCCGCGACCGCACGGTCTTCCGTTTCGCGGGTGCGGCCCGCCATGTACATGCCGACCATCGCGTTCGACCATCGCAGCAGATCGACGCCCATTGTTTCCGGAACCCCAAGCAGCCGCGCAATGATCGTGACGGGCAGCTTTTGCCCGAAATGGGCCAAAAGGTCGAACGGCCCGTCGGGCAGGGCCGTGATCAAATCCTGCGTCAAAGCCTCGATTTCCGGGGCAAGGGCGGCGATGCGGCGCGACGTGAAGGCCCGCAGCACAAGGCCGCGCAGCCGCGTGTGGCGGGGCGGTTCCAGTTCCAGCATGGAATGCGCCTCGACCGCGTAAAAGGGGGCAAGATGCGGCGGGATGACGGGTGCGGCCTCGGCAGGAACTTCGCGCCCGAAACGGCGGTCGCGGAAAATCGCATTAACGGCGGCTGCGTTGCCGGTGCAGACAAGGTTGTAATCCTCCCAGCGGAAGAACGGCCCCTTGGCCCGCGCGCCTTCGTAGAAAGGGTGGGGGTTTTGCACAAAGGCAGCATCCGTGGGTGATTGCGACAGGCTGATCATCGGCGCGGCATCCGGAACATGTCTTGCGCCACCATGACGCCAATCACGACAATCACCGCGCCAAACGCCTGAAGCCAGTTCCAGTCGGCACCAAGGGCAAAGGCAAAGATCATCACATAGAACGGTACGGCATTCATATGCAGGCTTGCCGCACCAATGCCGATGCGTTCGACGCCCATGATCCACAGGATCTGGCTAAGCGCAAGCGAACCGATGCCGAACATCGCCAAAGCGGCAAACTCCTTTGGCCCGAGGGCTGCCCACTGAACCGGCGCGCCACCGACGGCACCCCAGCCCACCGCGATGACAAGCGACGCAATAAAGGCCCCGCAGACCGTCAGCGTCGTGCGCCCAAGCGGCGTCATGTTGGGAAAGGATTTCACCGTGGCGCGCGACCCCCAGGTAAAGGCAAGACAAGACGAAAAGGCGGCAATCGCACCCAGCCCCAGGTCAAGGCTGAACCCGCCTTGCGCCAAGGCAATCATTCCGCCCCCAAGGCTCAGCAACAGGCCAAGGATCAGGGCTAGGGTCAGTTTGCGGCCATCCAGCAGCAATTCCAACCCGATCCCGATCAAAGGCATGCTCGCCGTGATGATCGAAACCGTCACCGCGTCGGTATAGGCCTGACCTATCACCAGAAACACCGCACCCAGCCCGATGCAAATGCCGCCCACATAGATGCCACGGCCCCACTGGGCCCCAACAACCGGGCGAAAACCTTCGACCATCAGCCAGATCGCCATCAGCACCACTGCCGCCAGCCCCGTCCGCATCGCGGTCAAGGGCAGGGGCGGAATAAGCGGGATGATCAGATCCGCGGCGGGCAGACCGCCCGCCCAGACGAGCATGGACGCGACGCACAACAGGTTGGCCGTAGCCGCAGAAGTCGGGATGGCAGGGGATGTTGTCATGCTGGCAAAATAGGGGTGTCGTCCTGCCTTGGGCTGTTCTGTTCCCGACAGATCAGGTCGCGCCGGGCGGCCTGATCTGCATCGCCGTCAGGCGGCGGACAGTGCAGCGACAATGGCCCCAAAGTCGGACGCCTTCAGGCTGGCCCCGCCTACCAACGCTCCGTTGACATTGGCAAGGGCAAAGATGTCTGCCGCATTGCCGGGCTTTACCGATCCGCCATACAACAGCGGCACCTGCGCCGCTTGGCCGCCGATGAGTGTGGTCAGCCGGGCGCGCAGATGGGCGTGAACTTCGGCAATTTCGGGATTGGTCGGTGTGCGGCCAGTGCCAATGGCCCAGACGGGTTCGTAAGCGATCACGAGTTTGCCAATGCTGTCGACCGCAGTCGGCACCGACCCCGCCAATTGTGCGGCAACGACATCGAGCGTTCGGCCCGCGTCTCGTTCCGCCTCGGTTTCGCCAACGCAGATGATGGCGGTCAGGCCTGCACCAAGTGCCGCCACGGCCTTGGCCTGCACCAAGGCATCCGTTTCGCCGTGGTCGGCGCGGCGTTCTGAATGCCCAAGGATCACATGCGTGGCCCCGGCATCGGCCAGCATCGCTGCGGAAATGTCGCCGGTGTGCGCCCCACTGGTGGCAGGGTGGCAATCCTGACCGCCAACTTTGACCGGGGTGCCGCGCGCCGCCCAGACCATTTGCGCGATCAGCGTTGCGGGGGGGCACAGCAGCACGTCGCAGCCGGGGGACGGATGCGCCGCAGCAAGCGCCGTAACCTCGGCAAGTGCTGCAGCACTGCCATTCATTTTCCAGTTTCCGGCGGCGAGTTTGCGCATCATCCTACCCCATGTTGAGGCCCAAGGATTAGACGGTCAGGCGGAGAAGGAAAAGGCGGATTTGCGCCACGCGGTCAGGCGGCGGGCGCGTCCTTGAACTTGATGCTTTCACCGCAGCCGCATGCCTCGGCCACGTTGGGGTTGCGAAACTTGAAGCCTGCCGTCAGCAGATCGGATTCATAGTCGATTTCCGTGCCGAACAGAAACATCTGCGCCATGGGTGCGATCATGACCCGCGCGCCATCCTGTTCCACGGTTTCATCCATGGGGTTTACGTCGGCCACATAGTCCATCGTGTATTCCATACCGGCGCAACCACCCTTCTTGATGCCGATTCGCAATCCGCTTGACCCTTGGCGGGCCATGAGCGTTGAAATCTGACGGGCAGCGGCCGGGGTGATGGTCACGGCCTGTTTTCCTGGAATACCGAACATGGTGATCTCCTTTGGGTGTAATCTAAGGACTTGCGACCGGGAATCCAAGCGGGCTGAGCAGGGCAAGATAGGCAATCGTTGCGAACGCGACGGCAATCGCCCAGCCGAACGAGGCAAGAGTGCCGATGATGACGTATTCGCTGATCGCGCGGTCATCGCCCACCGCGCCGAAACGCAGCACCGATTTGGCGGCGATCAGAAAGCCGATGCTGGCGGATTGACCGGTCAGCACCAGCAGAAAGATCAGCCCGCGCTCCAGCATCCCGATGGCGCGGCCACCGCCCGGCAGCCCCTTGGGCGATGCCTCGGACCAGCGCGCCATGTAAAGGCCAACGGCAAAGCCCCCCGCCCGCGTGGCAAGTATAAAGCCTGTGATCAGGGCAAGGATGCCGGGGATTGCGACACCGGGCGTGTTTGCCGGCCACAGGCTGGGAAGGATCATGCCGCCTGTTTGCGCCGTCCACAGACCACCTTGCCACAGGCCGGGCACCCAGAGTGCAACCGCGATCAGGCTGACGATGTGCAGCAACTGATCGACAAGAAAGGGTACAAAGCCGCGCCACGGCGACCATGCCTTGGCAAGGTCGATCACCAGATGCGCCAGTGCCACCACAACGATGGCCGGATGAATCGACCCGGTGACCGCAATCGACGTTGCCAGAACCACACCGATATGCGCGGCCATGATCCGGGGATTTCGCTTTTGCGTCGCCATCGCATTGGTCTGAAAGATGAAATCGGCAAGCGCGTGGGCACACAAAAGGGCTGTCAACGTCTCAAGCATCGCCGTGCCCCGCTCGGCGCTCTGCCGTTTCCCATTCGTTCAGGCTGGCGCGTATTTCTGTCGCGGCGGCACCTATCAGGCGGTAATTCACCGCCTGGGGTGTGATGCCAAATTGGGGAGCGAGATCGCCCAGTGTTGGGTTGTCGGGGTGCAGATGCAAGGCCATGGCGGCGGCCTGATCGCGGGTCCAACGCATGCAACGCTCCGACAACAGCCTGATGATGATGCGATGATAGGGGCCGACCCCGTCCCCGTCGATGGACAACAGGGCCGATCCGCGCATTCTGTCAAGCGCGCGGCCCGAATGTTCAAAGGCGCTGCCCGTGGCGTCCGACAGGTTTGTGGTTCCCAGCGATGTAGCCACGCCCAAACCGATGGAGATGCGCGTCGGCAAGGCGTCGCCGCTGGCCGCGAGTCGTGCAACAAGGAACAGGGCGGCGCGCAAGGCACGCTGTGGTGGAAGGACGACGATCTGCCACCCGTCGCCGCGTGACCGGGTAAAGCGGGCATCCTGGCTGTCTGGCCAGTCGGCCAGTTCGTCTGCCGCTTTGGCCAAAAGGGCCATGGTGCGGCCCAGATCGTCGGCAGAGCCTTTGGTCGATCCCTTCAGATCGCCTGTCAGAACCGCGGCGTCGCAGGGCAGGTGGGTCTGTCGCATGAAAACCCCGGCACTTGATATCATCAAATCAAGCTAAGGGACTTGATACACAAAAATCAAGCATAAAAACTTGATTACATGAAGCCCAGTTCAAGCCGTGCCTCATCCGACATCATGTCCATGCCCCAAGGCGGGTCAAACGTCATCTTGACGTCTACCTGTTTGACACCGGCCAAAGGCTCGACTGCGTCGGCCACCCAGCCCGGCATCTCGCCTGCCACGGGACAGCCCGGTGCGGTCAGCGTCATGGTGATCTCCACCGCATTTTCGGTGTCGATATCAATGGTATAGACAAGCCCAAGGTCATAGATGTTGACCGGGATTTCCGGGTCGAATACTGTCCGGCAGGCATCGACAACCGCGTCATACAACGGGTGATCGGTGCTTGAAGGCCGGATCAGGGGCGTCCCTTCGATCTGGGTGTCGGTCTGGTTCATCTTGGCCTCGCTCGGGTACCTGAGCAATTATATAGGGAATAGGACCGCCACCGTCCAGAGCCGCAGACCGGAACGTGATCGCCGATCAGAAGGGAATCTCGTCGTCCATGTCTGATCGACCGCCACCACCGCCCCCGGCACCGCTGCCACCGCCCTGCAAACCGCCACGGTAACCACCGCCGCCCCCGCCGCCACTGCCCTGACCACCTTCGGCATAGTTGTCCGAACCGCCCCGGTCATCGTAACCGCCACCCGACCCGCCTTCGCTGCGCCCATCCAGAAGCGTCAGTGTGCCGCCGAAGTTGCGCAGGACAACCTCAGTGGAATACCGGTCGGCACCCGCCTGATCCTGCCACTTGCGGGTTTCAAGCTGCCCTTCGATGTAAACCTTGGAGCCTTTCTTGAGGTATTGCTCCGCGATCTTGGCAAGGTTTTCGTTGAAGATCGCCACCGAGTGCCATTCAGTGCGTTCCTTGCGATCGCCGCTCGCCTTGTCGCGCCAGCTTTCTGACGTTGCAATGCGCAGGTTCACCACCTTGCCGCCGTTCTGAAACGACCGGACCTCTGGGTCGCGACCCAGATTTCCCACGATGATCACCTTGTTGACCGAACCTGCCATCCTATCCTCCGCGATTCTTCTTCGGGGTCAGCATCCCCCGAAAATGGTTAACCAAGGGTATAAGCCCGCCCTGACAGACCTGCAACCTTGCCTGCAACTCGGGTTGCAGATGGCCGATCTGGACCCTGCGGCCCATGGAACGGGGCGAGTAACTGCGCCACATCGCCCTCACCGAACAGGGCGTTTGGCCCCGTTGTCAATCACAAGGACCATCAAGATGAACCGTACCCTGCGTGCCGCTGCCATTGCAGCACTGAGCCTGACCATGCTGACCGCCCAGATCGCCCGTGCAGACGGTGACGCGGTCGATGCCGCCACCGCCGAAAAGGCCACCGCCGCGATGACAGCACTTGGCTATGAAGTGCGCAAAGTGGAAAGCGAAGACGGCAAAATCGAGGTTTATGCCGTGAAGGACGGCAAGACCGTGACGCTGATCCTCGACGAGGCGATGAACATCACCGAAACCGAAGACGCCGAATAAGCGCCCGAACCTTTTGACGCGCCGAAGGTCGTTCCGGCTTTCGGCGCGCAGTTTCAATGGATGGAAAGGCGTGATCATGGAAAAACCCCTCCGCGTGTGGGACCCGTTCGTGCGGCTGTTTCACTGGTCGCTTGTTGTGGGCTTTACCGCCAATGCGCTGTTTGACGCACCCGGCAAACAGACGCACCGCTATGTCGGATATGTGTTGATGGGCTTGATTGCGGGACGGATCCTTTGGGGGCTGACCGGTCCTTCACATGCGCGCTTTGCCAGCTTTCCGCCAAGCATTGGCGGTGCCATGCAACATCTGGGGCAGATCGCCACCGGCAGGCGACAACGCCACATCGGACATTCGCCGCTGGGCGCACTGATGGTGTATAACATGCTTGGAACATTGCTGATCATCGGCCTGACGGGATGGATGTTGACCACGCTGACATTCTTTGGCGTCGAATGGGTTGAAACGATCCATCAGGGGCTCGTTGTCTGGGCCGAGATCTGCATCTGCCTGCATGTGGCGGCGGTCCTGTTCGAAAGTCGCAGGCTTGGGGTCAACCTTCCTAAATCCATGGTGACCGGTTACAAGACGTTCATGCCTGACCGAGTCGCCGATGCAGACCACCCCTGACAAACGCAGCCTTACACTGACCCTTCTGGTCCTGTTTCAGTTGGTCTGCCTTGGTTTCTTTCTGACCGATGTGGTCGAAGACATGGGCGGTTCCGGCTGGGCCGGTCTGTGGAATGCCCATATGCTTCCCGAACTGGCCGCGATTGCCGGCATGATGCTGGGACTGGCGTTTCAGGGACGATATCTGATGAACCTGTTGCGGCGTCAAAGCCATCTGGAACGCGGGCTTGGCGTTGCCGCAGGGCAACTGGCCCTTTTGATGGAGGATTACTTTCGCCAATGGAAGCTGACGGCGTCCGAGCAGGATGTCGCGACCTTTACCATCAAGGGCTATACCATCGCTGAAATTGCCGAACTGCGCGGCTCTGCCGAAGCCACCGTCAAGACGCATCTGAACGCCATCTACCGCAAATCCGGGGTATCGGGGCGTGGCCAACTGGTGTCGATCCTGATCGAAGATCTGATGCGCGCGCCGCTGGTCGCCGACGCTGCACCGATTTCGGAGCGCTCGGCTGCCTAGAGTCACTGGCAAAATTGTGAACTCCATGTAGAGTGACTGTCGAAACGGCTTGGGATTCTGGCATGCGGATGGTTGCAGGACTGATGGGTTTGCTTTTGGCCACGGCGACATGGCCGTTGGTGTCAAACGCCGAAGGTCTGGTTCTGTCAGGGTCAAGCAAGTCACGTCTGGCGCTTTTTTCGCAGCAGGCCGATCTTCTGGATGGTCGTTTGGCCAAGCAATATGAAGGGTCGGTGCGGCTTACACCCAATGCCGACAAGATTGTGGAAGACGGGAGCGTTCCGGTCTTTCGCGGCAATTACAAAGGCGAATATCTGGAAGTGGCCAAGGCTGCCGCCCGCAGGCACGGCGTTCCCGAAGACCTGTTCCTGCGTCTGATTCAGCAGGAATCGGGCTGGAACCCCGGTGCGGTTTCGCCCAAAGGGGCCACCGGGCTGGCGCAGCTTATGCCTGACACTGCGAAATTCCTGCGCGTGGACATTTCAGATCCGCAAGAAAATCTGGAAGGTGGCGCGCGTTATCTTTCCATGATGCATGGCAGATTCGGCAGTTGGCGGCTTGCCCTCGCCGCCTACAACGCGGGTCCGCTGGCCGTCGAACAACATGACGGTGTGCCGCCCTACGCCGAAACAAAGGGCTATGTGCTGGCCATTCTGGGCGAATAGGCGCGCCGGTCAGGCCAGCAAGCCGTCCGCACCGATCCGGCCCTTGCCACCCAGATAGGGCCGCAACACCTCGGGCAGATCGACCGAACCGTCTGCCTGCTGACCGTTTTCCAGAACCGCAATCAACGTGCGTCCCACAGCAAGGCCTGACCCGTTGAGCGTATGAACAAACTCCGGTTTGCCACCCGCGGGGCGATAGCGCGCATTCATCCGACGCGCCTGAAAATCGCCGCAGACCGATACCGAACTGATTTCCCGATAGGTATTCTGGCCGGGAAGCCACACTTCCAGATCGTGCGTTTTGGTTGCGCCAAAGCCCATGTCACCACAGCACAAAACGACACGTCGATAGGGCAGGCCAAGCCGTTCGAGCACGGTTTCGGCACAGCAGGTCATGCGTTCATGCTCCTCCATACTCGTCTCTGGTGTGGTGATGCTGACCATTTCGACTTTTTCGAACTGGTGCTGACGCAAAATCCCTGTTGTGTCGCGCCCCGCAGACCCGGCTTCGGACCGGAAGCATTGCGTGTGGGCGGTCAGGCGGATGGGCAGAACCGACTGATCCAGAATATCGCCCGCCACAGTGTTGGTCAGGGTCACCTCGGACGTCGGGATCAACCACCAGCCGTTCGTCGTCTGATAGCTGTCTTCGGCGAATTTCGGCAACTGGTTGGTGCCGAACATCGCCTCTTCCTTGACCAGAACCGGCGTCCAGGTTTCCTGCAGGCCATGTTCGTTGACGTGAAGGTCCAGCATGAATTGCGCAAGGGCCCGGTGCACGCGCACCACCGCCCCCCGCAGCACCACAAAGCGGCTGCCTGACAGTTTTGCCGCCGTGGCAAAATCGAGCCCGTGCTTTGCCGCCGGAATGTCGAAGTGTTCGCGCGGCGTGAAATCGAAGGCGCGCGGCTGGCCCCAGCGATGCAGTTCCACATTCTGCGCTTCGTCCAACCCGTCGGGCGTATCGGCGTGGGGCAGGTTGGGGATCTGCAACAGCGCGTCGCGCAATTGTTGGTCAAGCGTTTCGGCCTCTGCCGTCAACCGGGCGATTTCTTCCTTGGTCGTGGCAATCATCGCCCGCAGTCTTTCGAACTCGGGTTCGTCGCCGCGGGCCTTGGCAGCCCCAACCAGTTTGCTGGCGCTGTTCTGGTTTGCCTGCGCGGTTTCGGCTGCAAGAATTGCGCCGCGCCGCGCCTCGTCCAGTCTGAGAAGCGCACCTGAACCTTCGGGCAATCCGCGACGGGCCAGTGCCGCATCAAAAGCGGCAGGATTTTCACGGATGGCGCGGATATCGTGCATGTTCGCCTCAAACGTCCTTGGTTAAGTCTTCAACCGCCCCCATATGCCCGATCACCACGCCAAGGGGAACCGGAATCGCGGTGCGACGGTTCAGATCGGCCCACACCTTGCCCAGCCCGCCTTGTCATCCTGCCGGGCCGGGGATAGGGTGCGCGCCAGTTCGGGGACGGTTATCCTTCCCATCAGTCAGAGAGGACAACCATGTTCGTCACACCCGCCTTTGCCCAGACCGCAGCACCCGCAGGCGGGGCAGCGTTCCTGCAATTGTTTCCGCTGATCCTGATTTTTGCGATCATGTATTTCCTTCTGATCCGCCCGCAGCAGAAAAAGCTGAAACTGCACCGCGCCATGGTCGACGCACTTCGCCGGGGCGATCAGGTGGTCACGCAGGGCGGCATTCTGGGCAAGGTCGTCAAGGTGCAGGAAGATGGGATCGTCGAGGTTGAAATTGCTGATGGCGTCAAGGTCAAGGTGATGAAGGCGACGATCTCCAATGTGATCAACAAGACCGAACCCGCAACAGCCTGACGCAGGACTGACCTCATGTTGACCACCCCATTGTGGAAGCGCCTGCTGATCTGGTCGATCGTGGCGCTTGGGATTGCTGCGGCCGCCCCAAACCTTTTTTACAGCCGCGTCGAACTCCACAATGATGCGGTGGCGTCGATCGAAAAGTCAGGCGGGGTGGTCACACCCGAACAGGAGGCCGCCCTTGCGGATTGGCCATCGTTCCTGCCATCTAATCTGGTGAATCTGGGGCTTGACCTGCGTGGCGGCGCGCATCTTCTGGCCGAAGTGCATGTGGCAGACGTTTACAAGTCTCGCATCGACGCGCTTTGGCCCGAGGTACGTGATGCCTTGCGTGACGTGCGCGATCAGGTTGGCAGTGTGCGCAGGCAACCGTCCGTGCCCGGCATTCTGCGGGTTTCGATTACAGAGCAATCGGCCATGCCTGTTGCGCTTGCGGCGGTTCAGGCGCTGGCCCAACCTGTCGTCAGTCTGACCGGTATCGGATCGAACGATATCGACGTGGCGCAGGATGGCGACGAGATCGTCATTCAGTTGTCCGAGGCGGAACGTGCCGCAACCGACAATCGCACGATCCAGCAAAGCCTTGAAATCATTCGCCGCCGCGTTGACGAAGTGGGCACGCGCGAACCGACGATTCAACGTCAGGGAACCGACCGCATCCTTATTCAGGTGCCGGGTATCGGGTCAGCTGCCGAGTTGAAGGCGCTGATCGGGACGACCGCGAAACTGACCTTCAGCCCAGTTGTGCGGCAAACCACTGATGCAGGGGCCGACCCCGGGCCGCGCAACCTGTTGCTGCCTGCAGTCGAACAGGAAGGCGTGTTCTATGTGGTCGAGGAAACGCCCGTCGTCACAGGCGAGGAACTGACTAACGCACAGCCATCGTTCGACCAGAACAACCGCCCGTCCGTGGAATTCCAGTTCGACGCGCAGGGTGCCCGCGCCTTTGGCGATTATACTGCTGCGAACATCGGCAAACCCTTCGCCATCGTGCTGGACAACGAGGTGATTTCGGCCCCGGTGATCCAAAGTGCCATTCCGGGGGGCAGAGGCATCATCACCGGCGATTTCACAGTGGAAGAATCGACCAACCTTGCCGTTTTGCTGCGTGCTGGTGCCCTGCCTGCCGAAATGACTTTTCTGGAAGAGCGTACCATCGGCCCGGAACTCGGGCAGGACAGCATCGACGCCGGGCGGCTTGCAGCACTTGTCGGGATGATTGCCGTCGTGGTCTTCATGGTCGCCTGCTACGGCTGGTTCGGCGTCATGGCGAACATTGCGCTTGCGATCAACATCGTGCTGCTTTTTGCGATCCTGTCGACCATCGGGGCCACGCTCACGCTCCCGGGCATCGCGGGTATTGTGCTGACGATGGGCATGGCGGTTGACGCCAACGTGCTGATTTACGAACGTATCCGTGAGGAATTGCGCCAGAAGGTCAGCCCCTCGCGTGCCATCGAGATCGGGTTCGACAAGGCGTTTTCCGCCATCGTCGATTCCAACGTGACGGCCATCATTACGGCCGTCATCATGTTCTGGATCGGGTCTGGCCCGGTGCGCGGATTTGCAGTCACCCTTGGCATCGGGATCATCACGTCGATGTTCACCGCCGTCTATGTGACACGTCTTGTCATTGAAACCTGGATGGCCTGGCGGCGTCCGAAAACCATCACCGTCTGAGGAGAGTGACCGATGCGGTTGAAACTGGTTCCTGAAACGACAAACATCGACTTCTTTCGCGCGCAGTATGTGACATTTGGCGCGTCTATCGTGGCTGTACTGGTGACCTTTGTGCTGCTGGCGACGATGGGCCTGAACTTCGGGATCGACTTCCGGGGTGGCACCACCATTCGCACGGAATCCACTCAGGCAGTGGATGTCGGTATCTATCGCGGCGCATTGGATCAGCTTGATCTGGGCGATGTTTCGATTGCAGAGGTTTTTGATCCCAACTTTCGCGACGATCAGCATGTGGCCATGGTCCGCATTCAGGCGCAGGACGGGGCCGAGGCAGTCACACCCGAAACGATCAGCCAGATCGAGGCGGCGCTGAAAACCGTTGATCCGGCCATCACGTTTCCCGCCGTGGAATCTGTGGGGCCAAAGGTGTCATCCGAACTCATCTGGTCTGCCCTGTTCGCCGTTCTGGCAGGGTCGTTCGGGATTCTCGTCTATGTCTGGGCGCGTTTCGAATGGCAGTTCGCCGTCGGCACGGTGGCAGCCCTGCTTCACGACGTGATTGTGACTGTGGGCGTGTTTTCCCTGTTTCAGCTCAAATTCGACCTGACAATCGTGGCGGCACTGCTGACGATTCTTGGTTATTCCGTGAACGACACCGTGGTGATCTTTGACCGGCTTCGCGAGAATCTTGCTAAATACAAGACGATGCCCTTGCGCGATATGATGAACCTGACCGCCAACGAAACACTTAGCCGCACGATTATGACGGCATCGACCACGCTGATCGCGTTGACTGCCTTGTTGATCTTTGGCGGTGACGTGATCCGGGGATTTGTGTTTGCCATGTTGTTCGGGGTGATCGTTGGCACCTATTCGACGCTTTATGTCGCCAAGAACATTGTGCTGTTTCTGGGGTTGGATCGCAGCGACAAGCCCAAGAAAGATCGTGGCACCCCCAGCGAATATGCCAACATCGACGCGTGACCTGCGATGCGACTGACGGAAATCACCTATAGCACTGCCAAACCCGTTGACGGTTATGGGCCGGGCTTCTTTCGCGTGGATGGTCAGGTTCTGCGAGGGCCAAGCCTCATCACCCCTTGGGACGCCGGCGCGTGGGGCGGGCTGACCGATACCGCAGGTCCGCTCAGCCTTGTGGACAGGATCGACGTTCTGTTCGTTGGAACAGGGGCCAGCATCGCCCATATCCCATCCGAGTTCAGGGTTCTGGTCGAAGCCGCGGGCATCGGGGTGGAAGTGATGGATTCGCCCGCCGCCTGCCGCACCTATAACGTGCTGCTGAGCGAGGGGCGGCGCATTGCCCTGGCGGTGTTGCCGATCTGACGTGCGGCGCGCGTTACCAAAGATGGTGAACGTGCGGCGCAATCAAACGGGCATAGATATCGCGCGCCGCTGCCATCGTGGCGGGCGGCAAGGCGGGCAACCCATCGGCGGCGGCATTCGCTTGCGACTGCGCCGCGTTCTTTGCCCCGGGGATGACCACTGATACCGCGTCATCCATCAAAATCCAACGCAGCGCAAAGGCCGCCATCGTGGCACCCTGTGGAACAAGCGGGCGAAGTTCCTCGACCGCCTGCAAAGCCACATCGAACGGCACACCCGAAAACGTCTCGCCCTTGTCAAACGCCTCGCCGTTGCGGTTGAAGGCGCGGTGGTCATCAGCGGCAAAGGTGCTTGCCGCAGACATCTTGCCCGTCAGCAGACCGGAGGCGAGCGGCACACGCGCGATCACCGCGACGTTGCGCGCGGCTGCCTCGCGAAAGAAAACCTCGGCAGGGCGCTGCCGCAGCAGGTTATAGATGATCTGAACCGCTACGACTCCGGGATAGGTGATGGCCTGCATCGCCTCGGATATCTTTTCGACAGATACGCCGTAGTCGGCGATCTTGCCCTTTGCCTTGATCGCATCCATTGCGGCGAACAGATCCGGGTTGGAATAACATTCAGTGGGCGGGCAGTGGAGTTGCACCAGATCGATGCAATCAACGCCCAGATTGGTCAGTGACCGGTCGATGAACGCCTCGATATTTTCACCCGTGTAGCCCGAGGCGACATGCGGCGAAAGGCGGCGGCCCGCCTTGCTGGCCACATAGGGACGTTCGCCCCCCCGCGCCCGCAGCACATCGCGAATGATGCGTTCCGAGCGACCGTCGCCGTAGACATCGGCTGTGTCGATGAAGGTCATGCCAGCATCAAGCGCTGCGTGGAGGGCGGCCTGCGCTTCGGCTTCGGTCACTTCGCCCCAGGTTCCCCCGATGGCCCAAGCCCCGAAACCGATGCGGGTGGTGGTGCGGCCAGTGCGGCCAAAGGGGCGGGTGGTCAGGGTCATCGGAATCTCCAAGGCTCGGGGTTGCCTGCTTGTGCCATCGCGGTGCGACAGATTCAACCTGTGTAGACCCCGCGTTAAGGCTGAGTCAGCGTGGCCCTTTCCCAAGCCCGGACGATAGGCTAGGCCAAAGGCATGGAACTGGTTGCAAAAAATCTGGCTTGCGCACGAGGGGGAATGCCGGTGCTTGCGGGCGTCACGTTCCGCCTGAAATCGGGGCAGGCCTTGATCTTGCGGGGCCCCAATGGGGTTGGCAAGACAACGCTGCTGCGCGTGGTTGCGGGCCTGCAGCCAGCCGTCAAGGGCCGGCTTTCGGTGCCCGACGGCGGTGTCGCTTATGCGGGCCACGCCGACGGCGTCAAACCAACGCTAAGCGTGCGTGAAAACCTCGCGTTCTGGGCATCGGTCTATGGTGGCGGCACGGTGGATGCCGCCATGGCCGCGTTGGAATTGGAGCCGCTTGCCGATCGGGCAGGGGGCAGCCTTTCGGCAGGGCAGCGCAGGCGACTGGGTCTGGCGCGGCTCGTGGTGACAGGTCGCAAGATCTGGGCTCTGGACGAACCGACGGTGTCGCTGGATACGACTTCGGTTGCACAGTTCGCCTCAGTTTTGCAGCGCCATCTGTCCGCGGGTGGTTCGGCCCTGATTGCCACGCACATTGATCTGGGCCTGCCCGGTGCAACCGACCTTGATCTGATTCGGTTCCGGGCCAAGATCCTGCCCCTGTCACGGGGGGAGTTCGCATGACTGCCTTGATGATCCGCGATCTGCGGCTTGCCCTGCGGGCCGGGGGTGGTTTCGGGTTAAGCCTCGCGTTCTTTCTGCTGGTGGCAGTTCTTGTGCCCTTGGGCGTTGGCCCCGAAGGGGGGCTTCTGGGCCGCATTGCGCCGGGCATTCTGTGGGTTGGCGCGGCGCTGGCCTGCCTTCTGTCGCTCGACCGGCTTTACGCGCTGGACTACGAAGACGGCTCGCTCGACCTTCTGGCCACCGCTCCATTGCCGCTCGAAGGCGTCGTTGCCGTAAAGGCGGCGGCGCATTGGGTGGTCACGGGTTTGCCCTTGACGCTGGCTGCGCCGGCCTTGGGTGTGCTTCTCAATCTGCCGGGGCCGGGCTATCTGTGGCTTTTGGTGTCGCTTGCCATTGGGACACCGGCGCTTTCCATCATCGGCGCGTTTGGTGCTGCACTTACCGTCGGGCTCAAGCGCGGTGGGTTGCTGCTGAGCGTTCTGGTATTGCCCCTTTATGTGCCAACGCTCATTTTCGGGGCCGAGG
This sequence comes from Gemmobacter sp., assembly GCA_031425195.1. Lineage (GTDB taxonomy): Bacteria > Pseudomonadota > Alphaproteobacteria > Rhodobacterales > Rhodobacteraceae > JANPIX01. Next base: position 143,743 of record JANPIX010000011.1, read on the forward strand.
TTGCGCGGCGTGGTGCCGCCGGTCAGATGGTTGAAACGTCGCTTCTGTTGCTCGCGGGGATCACGCTGGGCGCCTTGGCCCTGCTGCCCTTTGCCGCAGCGGCAGCTTTGCGGGTCAACCTTCGGTGAGGTGGCCCGGCAGAACCCTTGCCCTGCCATGCAGAAGGACTTAGCAAACGGTCATGTCACTTTGGGAATTTGCAAATCCGAAACGGTTCATGGGCTTGTCGGCCCGGCTTTTGCCTTGGCTGACAGCACTGGCGACGATCTGCCTTGTCACAGGTATTGGCTGGGGCTTTTTCCTGACGCCCGATGATTACCGCCAGGGATCAACAGTCAAGATCATCTACCTGCATGTCCCCTCGGCCATGATGGCCATCAATGCCTGGGGCATGATGCTGGTGGCGTCGCTGGTCTGGCTGGTCCGCCGCCACCACGTCAGCGCGCTTGCCGCCAAGGCTGCGGCCCCGGTTGGTGTGATCTTCACGGTAATTGCGCTGGTCACCGGCGCGTTGTGGGGCCAACCCATGTGGGGCACGTGGTGGGCATGGGATCCGCGCCTGACATCGTTCCTGATCCTGTTCCTGTTCTACATCGGGTATCTGGCCCTGTGGCAGGCCATCGAAGACTCCGATACCGCGGCCGATCTGACCAGCATCCTGTGCATTGTCGGCTCGGTTTTTGCGGTTCTGTCCCGATATGCGGTAAACTTCTGGAATCAGGGGCTGCATCAGGGGGCGACTCTTAGCCTTGATAAGGAAGAAAACATTTCCGACGTGTTCTGGGTGCCCCTCGTGATTGCCATATTCGGCTTTGGCTTTTTGTTCGTGTCGCTTGTCCTGTTGCGCACTCGCACAGAAATCAGGGCGCGGCGGTTGTCGGCGCTTCGGGCACGCGAAAGAATGGCGTCATGATGCCCGATCTTGGAAAATATGCAGGTGCCGTCCTCGGGTCGTATATTGTGACGCTGCTCCTTATTGCAGGTCTGATCCTGTTCAGCCTGTGGCAATCGCGGCGGATGAAGCGCGCTTTGAAGCAGGCCGAAGGCCATCGGGATGTCTAGATTACTGATGGTCCTGCCGCCGCTTCTGTTTCTTGGCCTGGCTGTTATGTTCTGGGTCGGGATGGGGCGTGATGATCCCAACGGTCTGCCGTCCACCCGCATTGGTCTGGAAGCGCCCGCCCTGCCTGACGCGTCGTTGCCGGGTTTTCCCGCTGTGGCAGATGCCGAATTGCGGACCGGCCAAGTGACACTGGTGAATTTCTGGGCGAGCTGGTGCCCCCCCTGCCGCGCCGAACACCCCGTCTTGCTGCGCATGGCGACCGAAGGGATCCGCATCATTGGCGTCAATTTCAGTGATCAGGAAACCGCCGCCACCGCTTATCTGACCGAAGAAGGCAATCCGTTTCTGGGTATCGCCTTTGATCCAAAGGCAAGGACGGCCATCGATTGGGGTGTTACTGCACCACCGGAAACGTTCATCGTCGGCGGCGACGGGACAGTCCTGTTCAGGTTTCAGGGCCCGCTGATCGGAAGCTATTATGAACAGCAGTTCGTTCCCGCGCTGAAAGCGGCACTTGGGCAATAAGGCGGTTTATCCAAGAAACGCGACGATTGACAACAACACGCCTGCCACAAAAATCTCACCCCACGGCAGAACGCTGACCAACGATACCCGGGTCGTGTTTCGGTTGCGGTCAGAGGAATAGAACAGACTTGCAGGGGGAACGGCAGGGGTGCGCATGGGATCAACCTTGAATTGACGGTTTCTGGTTTGTTCACGGTACGCGCCAAAACTTAAGAATTGATCCAGCCGCCACCGTAACTTTCAACTGATCTGGAAACAGTTTGTTGCGGGTAAAGGGATAGACCGTTGCATGTGCACGTGCCGGGCACACCGAACCGCGAGACGGGTTCCGTGTCGCAATCGTGACAAAAGAAGACCGGCAAATTTCTTTGCCGGTCCAAAATGACAAACCTTATGACGGGTGACGACCTATGCCGCGCCTGCCAGATCGCGCAGCACGTAATGCAGCACGCCGCCGTGTTCGACGTATTCAATTTCGATTTCCGTATCGATCCGGCATTTGATCTGAATGACCTTCTCGTTGCCATCGGCAAAGCGGATCGTGCAGGGCACCAGCGACAACGGCTTCAGATCGCCAGACAGCCCGCTGATGCTGACAATTTCGTCGCCTTTCAGTCCAAGTGTCTTGCGCGTGGCACCCCCAGTAAATTCGAACGGGATGACGCCCATCCCCACAAGGTTGGAGCGGTGTATACGCTCGAACGACTCCGCGATCACGGCTTTGACGCCAAGCAGGGCCGTGCCTTTGGCCGCCCAGTCGCGCGATGAACCGGCACCGTATTCGATCCCGCCAAAGATGACCAACGGTGTGCCCGCCGCCTGATACGCCATTGATGCATCATAGATCGACACAGCCTTGCCATCGGGGCCCAAGGTGTAACCGCCTTCGACCCCGTCAAGCATTTCATTGCGGATGCGGATGTTGGCAAACGTGCCGCGCATCATCACCTCATGGTTCCCCCGGCGCGAACCGTAAGAATTGAATTCACTGACCGGGACCTGCCGTTCTGTCAAATACTGGCCGGCGGGCGTCGATGCCTTGAAAGACCCGGCCGGGCTGATGTGGTCCGTGGTGATCATGTCGCCCAGAACTGCCAGAACGCGGGCATTTTCGATGTTGCTGATAACGCCGGGGGTTCTGGCCATGCCTTTGAAATAAGGAGGATTCTGGATGTAGGTCGAAGACGCGGGCCAGTCATAGGTTTCCCGGTCGGTAATCTCTACCGCCTGCCACTTTTCGTCGCCCTTGAAGACATCGGCGTATTTGGACAGGAACGCCGCGCGCGTGACCGTCTTTTCCACCAGTTCCGCGATTTCGGCGTTCGTCGGCCAGATGTCCCGCAGATAGACGGGCTGGCCGTCGGTCCCTGTGCCAAGGGGTTCCGTGGTGATGTCAATGTTCATGTCGCCCGCAATCGCATAGGCCACGACAAGCGGGGGAGAGGCCAGATAGTTGGCGCGCACGTCGGGGCTGATACGCCCCTCGAAATTGCGGTTGCCCGAAAGAACCGACACGGCCACCAGATCGCCTTCGGTGATCGCGGCACTGATTTCGGGCTGCAGAGGGCCAGAGTTGCCAATGCAGGTGGTGCAGCCATAGCCGACAAGGTTGAACCCAAGCGCGTCCAGATCTTCCTGCAACCCGGCCGCGTTCAGATATTCCGACACGACCTGCGAACCGGGGGCGAGCGAGGTTTTGACCCAGGGCTTGCGGTTCAGACCCAAGGCACGCGCCTTGCGCGCAACAAGGCCCGCGCCAATCATCACATATGGGTTCGATGTGTTGGTGCAGGATGTGATCGACGCGATCACGATAGATCCGTCGCGCAGCGTGTAATCCTGCCCCTGCACCGGGGCCGTTGCAAAGCCACCAAAATTGCCGGGCAACACTTCGGTGGCCAACGCACCGCCTTCGTCGACCCATTCCTTCTTTTGCGCCTCGGCCACGGCGGGCAATTTGCGCGTGGTGCGGATGAATTCACCAAAGGCCTGCGCCGTCGTGTTCAGCGGCAGAAAATCCTGGGGGCGCTTGGGGCCCGAGATGGCGGGGACCACCGTGCCCATGTCCAGTTCCAGCGTGCTGGTATAGATCGGGTCATAGTCGGCCCCGCGCCACATGCCGTTTGCTTTGGCATATGCCTCTACCAGCGCGACGCGGCCTTCGTCACGCCCTGTGCCGCGCAGATAACGCAGCGTTTCCGCGTCGATCGGAAAAAAGCCGCAGGTCGCTCCATACTCGGGTGCCATGTTGGCAATCGTGGCGCGGTCGGCCAGCGGCAGGCGGTCCAGCCCGTCACCATAAAATTCGACAAACTTGTTCACAACGCCATGCTTGCGCAACATCTGCACAACCTTCAGCACAAGGTCGGTGGCCGTGGTGCCTTCGATCATCGTGCCTGTCAGCTTGAACCCGACGACTTCCGGGATCAACATCGACACGGGTTGACCCAGCATCGCGGCTTCCGCCTCGATCCCGCCAACGCCCCAGCCGAGCACGGCAAGCCCGTTCACCATTGTCGTATGGCTGTCGGTACCGACGAGCGTGTCTGGATAGGCGACCTGTTCGCCGTTCTGATCTGCATCCATCCAGACTGTCTGTGCCAGGTATTCCAGGTTCACCTGATGGCAGATGCCAGTTCCGGGCGGCACGACGCGAAAGTTGTTGAACGCCTTCTGACCCCATTTCAGGAACACATAGCGTTCAAGATTGCGTTCATATTCGCGGTCGACGTTCATCTGAAACGCACGCGGCGTGCCAAATTCGTCGATCATCACCGAATGGTCGATCACCAGATCGACAGGGGCCAAAGGGTTGATCTTCTGCGCGTTGCCGCCCAGCCCAAGGATACCGTCGCGCATCGCGGCAAGATCGACCACGGCTGGCACGCCAGTGAAATCCTGCATCAGAACCCGCGCCGGGCGGTAGGCAATCTCGCGCGGGTTTTGCCCGCCTTTCGTGGCCCATTCCGCAAAGGCGCGGATATCATCAACCGTGACAGTCTTGCCATCTTCATACCGCAGCATGTTTTCCAAAACCACCTTCAGGCTGGCCGGGAGGCGACTGAAATCGCCGAGTCCCGCCGCCTGTGCCGCAGGGATGGAATAATAGGCCACCGTGGTTCCCCCAGCAGTCAACTGCGTCCGGGTTTTCATCGTGTCATGTCCGACGGTGACGGTCATCATCTTCTCCTGAGCGTGGCCACGTGCTGCGTTGTGGATATGTAAGGGCAATGCCCCGTTCTGCCCAAAGTTCCGGCCAAACGGCAAGCGTTGTTTGATTGTATACAACAGTATACCGCAATCGCGCATTTGTCCAGCCGTTGCAGGGCGCATTGCCGCCTGAAAGCACAACCCGACACAACGGCCCACACGCTGGATCGCAATTCATTGATTGGCCTGACAGCACAGGACGGGCTAGACAGGGGCGGGGAACGTTATACGGGGTTACAATGTCACATCAATCGACGCGCAGCGCATGGCGCCTGTGTCTGGCGACGCTGGTCACGACGGCGACAACATTGGCCAGCACATCTGGCGTATGGGCGGAAAGCGTGTCGCAGCCGGTGGTGGTGGTTGAACTTTACACGTCGCAAGGGTGTTCTTCCTGCCCGCCAGCCGACGAATTTCTGGCGCAGCTTGCCACTGTTCCCGGCGTTCTGCCGCTTGCCCTGCATGTCGACTATTGGGACTATATCGGGTGGGAAGACAGTTTTGCCCAAGCCAAATTTACCGAACGGCAGCATTCCTATGCCCGTGCCGTGGGTGATCACATGGTCTATACCCCGCAGATGATCGTGGCAGGAACGGACCGGGTCGAGGGGAACAACGCCGCCAAAGTCAACACGATCGTGACTGCGCATCTTGGCCTTGCGCCGCAGCTTGACCTGCAGGTCACGCGCGCGGGCGATCAGATCAGCATTTCGGCAACCGCAGCCAAGGCGTTGGGCGGGCCCATCGTCGTGCAACTCGTCCGTTATGTCCCAAGCGAGACGGTCAGCATCGAACGCGGGGAAAATGCCGGTAAATCGGTTACATACCGCAATATCGTCACGGAATGGTCATCGCTTGGGGAATGGTCTGGCGATGCCGACCTTGCGATCACGGCACCAGTCTCTGGAACCGCCCCCCTTGTCGTCATTCTGCAAAAGGCGGGACCATCCGAAATCATCGCCGCAGCCCGCATCGAATGACCTATTTCCAACGGTTATGGATCCAGAACCACTGATCCATATGAAGGCGCACCTGCCGTTCCAGACTGTCGTTCAGTGCCTGGGTCATTTCCTCTGCCGTGCCGCGCGGGATGGGTTCTTCGACAACCAGATCGAAACTCAGACCATCGGGGCGGCGCGTTGCATACATCGGGATGACAGGCGCATCAAACTTGATTGCCAGTTCCGCCGCCGAAAGTGCGGTTTTGGCGCGGCGGCCAAAGAACGTCAGATCCGCCCCGGCCTTCATGTGTTGATCGATCACGATACCCAGCATGCCACCCTGCCGCAGATGCCGGATCATGTTGGCAAGCCCTTCGCGGCCGCGCGGGAACAGCGGCGTGCCGATTTTTTCGATGGCCGCAACATAATGCCGGTTGAACGCCGTGTTCTTCATCGGTCGGTACAATCCGCCGATGGGATAGCCCTGCGCCAGAAGGGCCGCGCGCGATGCATCGTAGTTGCCGAAATGGCCGGTCACCATCACCACGGGCTTTTTTGCACGCCGTGCCGCGTCAAGCGCCAAAAGACCCGGTCCGGTTGGTGCCCGACGCAGGACGTGCGCCACAAATTCGGCACCTGAATACATCTCGATGATCGTGCGGCCCACGTTGTCAGGCACGGCAATGGCAAGCCTGCGCACCTCATCCTGTGGCAAGTCTGGCAGAACGAGCGCCAGATTGCGGATGACCCGGCGGCGATAGCCAGCGAAAGGCGCAATCAGATGTGCCATTACCCAGCCACAGACTGGCACCCGGATGCGGTAGGGCAGGCACAGCAGCACCCAGATCAACGCCCGGATCAGCGCGTTCTGCACCCAGTGTCCGAAATGAAAGCGGTGCCTCAATGTCATGCGCGGCGGGCGACCCTTGTTTCGCGATGCCAGACATAAAGACCGGCCCCCACGATCACAAGGGCACCGATGACCGTCCACATATCGGGATATTCGCCAAAAATCAGGATGCCCCAAAGGGTCGCAAACAGGATCCCGGCATAGCCGAACGGCGCGATCACCGATGCCTCGGCGAGCGTATAGGCCCGCACAAGGCAGATTTGCGCCCCCGTGCCCAGACCGGCAATGGCAAGAAACAACGGCACATGCACCCACTCGACCGGCACGCCAACGAACGGCATCATGCCTGTGGTGACGACTGTACCCAGCACACTGGCATAGAATATCGACGTCCAGATATTCTCGTTCGGTCCCATGTAGCGCGTCGTCAGGGCATAGGCTGCATAACAGAAGGCGCAGGCAATCGGCAGCAAAGCGGCGGGCGAAAACACCGCAACCCCTGGCCTGATCACGATCAACGCGCCGACAAGCGCCAGCGCGACCCCGAAAATCCGCCGCAATCCCAGTCGTTCCCCCAGAAACAGCGCTGCGCCAAGAGTGATCAGAACCGGGTTGATATCCGTCAGGGCATGCGCTTCGGCCAGCCCGATATAGCCCAGCGCCAGAAAGAAAAGGCCTGTCGCACCAAACTGACAGACAGATCGGAATGCCTGCAACCGCGGATGGCGCGTGCGCAGCAAGGCGGGCAACCGCCGGTTTAGGTACAGCGCAACCATCAAGGTCTGGCCGATAAAGCGGACCCACACGATTTGCCACGTTGGATAGAACTGGATCAGGTATTTCGCCACAGCATCCATGGCGGTGAACAACAGAATGGCCGTCAGCATGAAAAGAATGCCCGCCCGTGTGGTCGCGGCGGTGGCTGCGGGGGCTGGCATGGCGATCATTGCTTCAAATTCCGGGGTAATGCCCCTTTCTGTAACGCGCTGCGCGGTGGACTGCACCCCCACATGCGCGGCAAAAGACCCAAAAACCGCCTGCTTCAATCGCGGCCGTGTCGGCGGCTGGCTATACCCGACAATGACACTTTGGTCGCCTTGATGATCAGACGCACAGCAGGACGCGCCTCTGGCACCCTGTTCAACCGTGATAAAAGCCGGTCATCCGCCCCAACAGTCAACGTCGTTCATCCTCATCGGACGCGAGTGTCAGTTCCCCTGCCGCTTCCATCGAGCGGATGGCTGTGACAATGGCCGACATCGCCTCTTCCCCGTCGCGGTCCTTGACCTTGCCCCGTTCCGCCATTTCCTCGCGCAGTGTCTGGGCCATCCGCTGCGACATGTTGGACAGCAGGAATTCGACGGTCGCCGCGACCTCTGCTTTGGCGGCGGCTGCGGCAAAAGCCGTCACAACCATAGGCTGCGGCACAGAGCGCAGAATCTTTGGCACATCGCGCGCCAGCAGGCGGTCGGGCAGATGCACGAAGGTAAAGATTGCCCGGCGCACCTGTTCGGCAAATTCCGCATCGGTTTCGTCCAGCCCTTGAAGCACCGAATCGCGCGTGGCACTTGGGGAAACGTTCAAAATCGCCCCTACACGTTCCACCGGGCCGGTTTCAAAGGCGCGGGCCGGCAGATGGTCCAGTTGTGCCGCCAATGAAAGCCCGATCCGGCGAACGGTTTCCGGATCCACATTTCCCGTCATGGATACCGCATAAGCCACGCGTCGCGCCCTGTCGCCCGACAGCCGCCCCAAAAGATCGGCGGCCTTTGGCACCGGCAGCTTCGACAACATAACCGCCGCCACCTCGATGCTTTCGTCCTGCAAGACCGAAACCAGACGTTCCGGCGGAAGGGCCATGATCCCATCCCAAGGGTCGGCCTTGGCCGAAGCCCCGGCAAGCCTGCGTAACCGGCTGGCCGCCGTCGCACTGATGTGGCCATCCATCATCGACAGCGCGCCTTCGATACCGCCCGGAAAGGACAGCCCGACATCTGACAGTTCAACAAGGAAATCGTCGACCACCCGGTCAAGTGTGGCACGGTCTACCAGGCGCATGTGGCCGATCTGTTCGGCAAGCGCTGCCTGCATGTGTTCGGGCAGTCCGGAAAGCGGAAGCGGCGCGCCTTCCTGCAGCATCAGCCGCACGATGATTGCTGCCTTTTCACGAAAGCTGACCGGGGCCGGAACGCGCCCTTCGGCATTGTAGGGTTGCACGTCACGCGCGGCGAACCGTTGCCCCGGCGTGATCTGTGTCAAAGCCTTCATGGTGCTGCCCCCGATCCGATTCCAGTCCCGGGGGCAGTCTCGCAGTTTTGCGTTAACGCAGGCTTAGCTGGTTGTCGCGACGCAGCTTTTCGTCGCTGCATCGTAATTCGTGCCGGTGGCACAGGTCAGGCTGGCTTCTTGCTGGCGGTCATGCGGGCACCCTTCTGCCAAGGCATATGTCGGCCCGAACAGCAGCGTAATTACAACAAGTGTCGTCTTGATCTTCATGGTCGTCCTCCTTTCAGGGTGAGTGGTCGTTCGTCGTTCAATAATTCAGGGTCTGCCCCGTGGCCAAGGCCTGTTCCAGCGACGCCATGGCCCACGTGCCCTCACCGCCGCGTGCCCTGATCTCGTCCAACTGTGCAGCGGCCAGATCGGTTTCGCCCATCCCGACCAGCGCCTGACCCATATAGCTGCGGGCCAGAATGTTGTCGGGGTTCTGGGTCAGCGCCAGGTCATAAAGCGCCATGCCTTCTTCCAGACGGCCAGCCTTGCGGTTGGCAAAGGCCATGTAGGTCAGCACACGATCAGTCTTGCCTTCGGTCATTGCAGCAAGGACGCGCAGCGCTTCTTCCGGGCGGTCAGCATAGGCAAGTTCGCGAACGGCCTTGAACCGCGTATCATCATCCAGACGCGCATCGTCTGGGGCGACGCAGGCCTTGGTTTCGGCATTCCACACAAACCCCTCCTCACATTGGGTCGTGGTTTCCGTCTTCACCGGCGGCGCGGTATCGTCGCTGCCAGCGGCAAACGCGGCCAAGGGCAGGGCAGACAGGAACAGGCTGGCAATCAGGCGCATGGTCAACATCCTTTTCAAACTTGCTCATGAAGGTAGCATGAAAAAGATACGGACCAGTGCCCAAGTTTATTCAAACCAAGGTCATGGGCCAAGATCACAGTGACGTGAAGTCATCCGCCGGTTGCGTCAGCAGGCTGTGCCGAAAACGCGGGCAAAAATCGTGTCAACATGTTTGGTATGGTAAGCCAGATCGAACTTGTCCTCAATTTCGGCCGCGCTCAACACTGCCGTGACTTCGGGATCGGCCAAAAGCTCTGTCTTGAAATCGGCACCTTTTTCCCAAACCTTCATCGCGTTCCGCTGCACAAGACGGTAGCTGTCGTCACGGCTTACCCCGGCTTGCGTCAATGCCAGCAGAACACGCTGGCTCATCACCAGACCACGGAACTGGTTCATGTTGCGAAGCATGTTTTCGGGATAGATCACCAGCTTTTCGATCAACCCGGCAAGCCGGTGAAGGGCGAAGTCCAGCGTGATCGTGGCATCCGGCCCGATGGCGCGTTCCACCGAGGAATGGCTGATGTCCCGCTCATGCCACAGCGCCACGTTTTCCAGTGCGGGAATGACGGCCATCCGCACCAGCCGTGCAAGACCAGTCAGATTTTCCGAAAGCACGGGGTTGCGCTTGTGCGGCATGGCGCTGGAGCCCTTTTGGCCGGGGCTGAAGAATTCTTCCGCCTCCAGCACTTCGGTGCGCTGCATGTGGCGAATTTCGACAGCAATGTTTTCAATGGAGCTGGCAATGACGCCAAGTGTCGCAAAGAACATCGCATGACGGTCGCGCGGGATCACCTGGGTGCTGATCGGCTCGGGCGTCAGACCAAGCATCTTGCAGACATGTTTCTCGACAGCCGGGTCGATATTGGCGAAGGTTCCGACGGCCCCGGAAATTGCCCCGGTCGCAATCTCGGCACGGGCATGGACCAACCTTTGCCGCCCGCGCGCCATTTCCGCATGAAACCGTGCGAAGGTCAGACCCATGGTCACAGGTTCCGCGTGGATGCCATGGCTGCGCCCGATGCGAACAGTGTGTTTGTGCTCCATCGCCCGCGTGCGCAAAGCGGCCAGAACCCGGTCAACGCCTGCAAGGAGAAGATCGCTGGCACGGACAAGTTGCAGGTTCAGCGTCGTGTCAAGCACGTCGGAACTCGTCATGCCCTGATGCACGAACCGCGCATCCTCAGCCCCAATATGTTCGGCAAGATGCGTCAGGAAGGCGATGACATCATGCTTGGTCACCGCCTCGATCTCGTCTATGCGGGCCACGTCGAATGTCACATCACGCGCGCGCCAGACGGCTTCGGCGTTCGCCTTTGGGATGACGCCAAGGGCGGCCTGCGCGTCACAGGCATGGGCCTCGATCTCGAACCAGATCCGGAACTTCGTCTCGGGTGACCAGATGGCCACCATTTCAGGGCGGGAATAGCGGGGGATCATGGGCAAACCTCTGAAAGCGCGACGCTGGGGTTCGCATAGCTTCGGGTTGGCCTGTCTGCAAGCGCGAAGAGGGGGGCTGTCTGCCCCCCTCACCCCCCGAGGATATTTGTCCAAAGAGGATGAGGCACGAAGGAAGTGGTTCAAGCGCCCTGTCCCGGCGGGTCGGGACAGGGCGCCATCCCCTTCGGCGGTCATCGGCGTCCCCGCCTGTACCGCATGACGAATGTGCCAAACCATCCTTAACAAAACGAAAATGCCCATCCTCTTTGCAAAAATATCCTCGGGGGGTGCGGGGGGCAGACAGCCCCCCGTCGGACGCAGGTCGCAGGCGGTGCCTTTATTCATTCCGGACAGCAATCGAAGTCTTGTTGTCGTGTATTGGAACGTCGTATTCGGGCCGTATGCGGTGTGTATGTTTTCTGTATGGACACCCGCTGCTGACCGTTGCCGCATCTGGCCAGCCTTGGCGGGTGTTACTATGAAGGTGGAGATGGAACCGATCCTGCAATCGACCCTTCCGTTTGCGCCGTGGATGGACCCGCGCACCGCCCGTTTGCCGGGAATTCTTCCGGTGGTGGGCGACGACTGGCTGCGGGTTGATGATGCCTTCGCGGGGCAGATGGCGGAACGGGACCGGTTGATCACACAGTCGCCGGGGCTGGTTCACGCGCTGATCGACGCGGGGCGTCTGGCGGCGGAGGAGTTGTTTGACGCGGTGATTGCAAAACTGACCGTGACGCCGGGCTACCACATCGGAGCAGGGTCTGCCCTGCGGCCTGACGGTCAAACGGTTGCCTTGGACAGGGACCAGCCGCTTTTGTCGCTGGGCCGGCTGGTGCAAGAGGATCTGTGCCTGCTGGAACAGGATGGTGCGGAACATGTCCTGACCGGAGCCTGTCTGTGTTTTCCGGCAAGCTGGACGCTGGCGCAAAAGATCGGGCGGCCGATGACGGCGATTCACCAGCCTGTCGAACCCTATACCGAGGATATTGCCCGGCGGGTGCAGCGGCTTTTTGATGCGATCCGGCCGGAGCAGCCTTTGTGGCGGGCCAATGCGTTGGTGTATGACGATCCGACGCTGCACCAGCCCCGGCTGGAACATGAACGCCGCCCTGCGCCGACAAGGCGCGACTACCTGCGGTCAGAGCGGCAGTGCCTGATTCGTTTGCCCCGATCACGCGCCGTGGTGTTTTCCATCCACACGTATCTTGTCAGGATCAGCGATCTTGCCCCGGATGTGCGGGACGGGTTGGCCGCAGCCGGGATATAGCCGGTCAGGAATTCGGGTCCAGATCAGCCACCACTTCGACCTGAAGGGCACCGTAGGGTGTGCTGGTGCATCCGGTGGTCAGGCTGCAACCGTAGTAGAAGAAAGCACCGGTGGCGAAGGCTGTGACCAGACAGACCGTGATTGCGGCCTGGCGGAGTTTGGACAGGGATGCGGCCATTTGACGATCACGCGCAGCCTTGAGGCGGTCGTTGCGCAGGTAATTCGTTCTGTGTGGAGGGGACGCAATCATGAACCAAAACTCCCGCTGACTTTTGTCATCCTTTGTCTGGTTTCATGTCAGAAATCGGGCGGGGTTAAGGTCAAACTGCGAAATCGCCGCCCGCGAAGGAAACACCGCGCCCCGAGGACGCCCTTGGCAGGAGAGGGTCCACAGTTCGGAACGGGCCCTTGCCCTTGGGACTTGGGAGGCGATATCGATCAAAATCTCCTGCAGAGATTTCCGGACGCCTTTTCAAAGTATATGTTTGGTTTGTGGAGGACGCCGCTGCTCAGCTTTCAAGGTCTATTTTGAACCCAGCCTCTTGTAAGGCGCGGTGTGCATGAAAGCGAATTACGTCCAAAGGGATCAGCAGCAAACTAGCAAGTTCGCTAACAGCGATCCCGGGTGTTTCGTTGGCAAGGTTTTCGATTGCAGCTGGAATCTCGATCGACATGTATGGATCAACGTATTGGACCCGGGCACCCTTATCGACGGCAAGCGCCAAAAGCCCCCGGTAGGTATCGATTTTAGGTGGATTGTCCCAGCCTCGGAACAGTATCCAAACATCGTAGATTCTGCTTTCCTCAACCACCCACCATTCGGTCGCGCATACCTTGCATTGGGCGGGGTACTCCCACAGAAAAACGGCGGTCGCGCTTTCAACCTGATTGAAAGTATCAGGTGAAGACGAGCCGATAGTGGAAAGATGTCCGTTTGGAATTGTGTGACATGTGCAGGTGGCTGGGGCGGGCAGGAATTCTGCAAGCCAATGCCGAAGGTCGTTCACCTGCTTCGGGCTTCCAAAATCTGTTGAAACAGCGTCCAAATACGCGTCAGGGCCCAGTGAAATCTCATCGATGCTGTCGAAATAGAGCCAGTTTTCAAACTCTGGAATGTCCATGTCGCCTCGGACGAAGGCCCAACACTTTTCCAACTCAACTGGACGACTTGCGAAATTTCCCGATCGCATGACATGCTCCTGTGCCCGATCAACATCGATAGGAGTTCGGGCTAATGTTCGCAACGGGATCGACGCAAACACTGACCACCGAGCCCCAGTATCGCTCACCTGCACCAACTGACAAGGGCGCCCCGAGGGACGCCCTGATCATAGATCGCACAGGTTACTGTTCCGTCAGCAGGAATAGTACATCTGGTATTCGACCGGGTGGGGCGTGTGTTCGAAGGCGTAAACCTCTTCCCACTTGAGCGCCATGTAACCTTCGAGTTGGTCCTTGGTGAACACGTCGCCTGCGAGCAGGTAGTCGTGATCCTTTTCGAGTTCCAGAAGCGCCTCGCGCAGCGAGCCGCAGACTGTCGGGATTTCGGCCAGTTCTTCGGGCGGCAGATCATACAGATCCTTGTCCGATGCCGGGCCGGGGTCGATCTTGTTCTTGATGCCGTCAAGGCCCGCCATCATCAGCGCCGCGAAGGCCAGATAGGGGTTGGCCGCCGGATCGGGGAAGCGCGCCTCGACACGTTTTGCCTTGGGCGATTCCGTCCACGGAATACGAACGCAGCCCGACCGGTTGCGGGCCGAATAGGCGCGCAGAACCGGTGCTTCGAAGCCGGGGATCAGACGCTTGTAGCTGTTGGTGGCCGGGTTCGTGATCGCGTTCAGCGATTTGGCGTGTTTGAGGATGCCACCGATGAAATACAGCGCCTCCTGGCTCAGATCGGCATATTTGTCGCCTGCGAACAGCGGCTTGCCGCCTTTCCAGATCGACATGTTCACATGCATGCCCGACCCGTTGTCGCCCTTCATCGGTTTGGGCATGAAGGTGACGGTCTTGCCATAGGCGTGCGCCACGTTGTGGATCACGTATTTGTATTTCTGGATGTTGTCGGCCTGTTCGACCAGACCGCCAAACACCATACCGAGTTCGTGCTGGCAGGTGGCGACTTCGTGGTGGTGCTTGTCGACGCGGATGCCCATGCGTTTCATCGTGGACAGCATTTCGCCGCGAATGTCCTGCGCCTCGTCCACCGGGTTGACGGGGAAGTAGCCGCCCTTGTGCCCCGCGCGGTGGCCGTAGTTGCCGCCTTCGGTTTCGGCGTCGGTGTTCCAGGCTGCTGCCTCGGCATCAATCTGGTAGGACACCTTGCGCGGGGTGACCGAGTAGCGCACGTCGTCGAACAGGAAGAATTCCGCCTCGGGACCGAAATAGGCGGTGTCACCGATGCCGCTCGACTTGAGGTAGGCTTCGGCCTTGAGGGCGGTCTGACGCGGGCAGCGGGCATAGGCTTCGCCGGTGTCCGGTTCCACGACGACGCAGTGCACGCACATCGTCTTTTCGGCATAGAAGGGGTCAATGTAGACCGACCCTGCGTCGGGGATCAGTTTCATGTCGGACTGGTCTATGGATTTCCAGCCTGCAATCGACGAACCGTCGAACATGAAGCCTTCTTCGAAGAAGTCTTCGTCAACAAGATCGGCAATCAGTGTGACGTGCTGAAGTTTCCCTTTCGGGTCGGTGAAGCGGACGTCGACATATTCGACCTCTTCATCCTTCATCAGTTTGAGGGCATCGCTGACCGTGCTCATTCTCGGGTCCTTCTGGTTAAGGGTCATGGTGTGCGGCGGAACCTCGCCGGAAAGCATCAGATCGCGTCGTCGCCGGTTTCGCCGGTGCGGATGCGGATCGCCTGTTCGACGGTGCTGACGAAGATCTTGCCATCGCCGATCTTGTCGGTGCGGGCGGCAGAGATGATGGCCTGAACGGCGGCATCGACGAGATCGTCGGGCAAGACCACCTCGATTTTCACCTTGGGCAGGAAATCGACCACGTATTCGGCACCGCGGTACAGTTCGGTGTGGCCCTTCTGGCGGCCGAAGCCTTTGACTTCGGTCACGGAGAGCCCCTGGATGCCCACTTCCTGCAGCGCTTCCTTGACCTCATCAAGCTTGAACGGCTTGATGATCGCCTCGATCTTCTTCATGGGCCGACTCCCCCCGGATATACTGTGCCGACTGATCATTTCTGCATCGGAGGGACAATCCGGGCCAAGAGCGGGCAGGGGGGCGCAGGGCGGAAAACTGGGGCGGTGCTGAGTTATTGGGCGAGGCGATGAAAGAATGAGCAGAATGAGAACATTGCCATGACCGAACTTCTGACGGCGGCGCAGATGCGGGCGATCGAGGCAGCGGCGATTGCGTCGGGTGAGGTGACGGGGCTGGAGCTGATGGAGCGGGCCGGGCGGGGCGTGGTCGAGGCCATCTTTGAGGAGTGGCCCGAGTTGCGCGCCACCTCGCACCGGGCGGCGGTGCTGTGCGGGCCGGGCAACAACGGCGGCGACGGGTTCGTGGTGGCGCGGCTGTTGAAGGAGTGGGGCTGGGAGGTGGAGGTGTTCCTGTATGGGGACCCCGAACGGCTGCCGCCGGATGCGCGCGTGAATTATGAGCGGTGGCGGGGGATGGGGGAGGTGCACCCAATAGACGCCTTCTCGGATTTCACCTCAGTTCTCGCGCTAATAGTCGATGCGGTTTTTGGAATTGGGCTGTCCCGACCAGTAGATGACCCCTACCTTTGGGAACACTTTTGGGACGTAGAAGATGTGTTGGACGTGGCCGTGGACGAACAAGGATTGGACAGCCGCGGCGTTCGAATGCCGAACACAGTGTCTATCGACATTCCATCGGGGATGGACGCAGATTGCGGGCGGATTCTTGGCAGTCGGCCAGAACACGGTCTTAGAGCGCCAAGTGTTCAGCTCACCGTGACGTTCCACGCTGAGAAGCTTGGACATAGGCTAGCAGACGGACCCTCACGCTGCGGAAAAGTTACTGTAGTTGACATCGGATTGGCGAGCAGCCCACCCAAACGGTCGATCACACTCTTTAGGGCGAGCCGTTACTTCATCGAGAAGCGGTCTGACGCCCACAAATACTCCCACGGCCACGCCCTCATCCTCTCCGGCCCCTCCGGCCATGGCGGGGCGGCGCGGCTTGCGGCGCGGGGGGCGTTGCGGATCGGGGCGGGGGTGGTGACAGTGGGGTGTCCGCCGGATGCGGTTCCGGAGAACGCTGCGCGGCTGGATGCGGTGATGCTGCGGGGGCTGGCGGATGGGGATGCGCTCGCCGGGGTGCTGGAGGATGGGCGGATCAATGCGCTTTGTCTGGGGCCGGGGATGGGGGTCGGGGCGCGGGAGGCGGGGTTGGTGGGTGTGGCGTTGGGATGCCGGCCTGAAGCCCGGCCTACGGGAGTGGGAAGCCGGGCTGAATCCCCGCCTAAGGGGGGGGTAGGCCGGGCTTGAGCCCCGCACGCAATTGCCACCCAATTCCATTTAGC
>JANPIX010000012.1:0-1775 GCA_031425195.1 Gemmobacter sp.
GCCAAGCCGAAATCAGGCCCGGTTGGCGCGGATCAAGGCCAGTATGTTGCGGGCGGCGTCTGGAATGTTGGTGCCCGGACCGAAGATCGCCTTGACCCCGGCATCATACAGAAACTGATAGTCCTGCTGCGGGATAACCCCGCCGCAGATCACCAGAATATCCCCAGCCCCGGCGGCTTGCAGCGCCTGCACCAGTTTGGGGGCCAGCGTCTTGTGGCCTGCGGCCTGAGACGAGATGCCGATGACATGCACATCATTGTCGATGGCATCCTGTGCTGCTTCCTCGGGCGTCTGGAACAGCGGGCCCACGTCCACATCAAAGCCAATGTCGGCAAAGGCGGTGGCGATGACCTTGGCCCCCCGGTCGTGGCCGTCCTGACCCATCTTGACCACCAGCATCCGGGGACGGCGGCCTTCTTCCTCGGCAAAGCGTTCGACATCCTGTTGAATTTGCTTGAACCCGGCATCGCCGTCGTAGGCGGCACCATAAACCCCGGCCAAGGTTTTCACCTCGGCCCGGTGGCGGCCAAAGACCGCTTCCATCGCGTCGCTGATCTCGCCCACCGTGGCGCGGGCGCGGGCGCAGGTGATGGCGGCGTCCAGCAGGTTGCCGCCCTCACCCGCGCGGCGGGACAGTTCGGCCAGCGATGCCGCGACAGCCTTGTCATCCCGCGCGGCGCGGATCGCGCGCAGGCGGGCGATCTGGGCATCGCGCACCGCGACGTTGTCGATCGACAGGATGTCGATGGCATCCTGCTGCGCCAACTGGTATTTGTTGACGCCGACGATCACATCGTCGCCCCGGTCTATCGCGGCCTGACGGCGGGCGGCAGAATTTTCGATACGCAGTTTCGGCATGCCGCTGGCGACCGCCTTGGTCATGCCGCCCATCGCCTCGACTTCTTCGATCAGGATCCACGCCTCGGCGGCCAGTTGCGCGGTCAGGCTTTCGACGTAATACGACCCGGCCAGCGGATCGACGACATGGGTGATCCCGGTTTCTTCCTGCAGAATCAATTGGGTATTGCGGGCGATGCGGGCGCTGAAATCGGTGGGCAGGGCCATCGCCTCGTCCAGCGCATTGGTGTGCAGCGACTGCGTGCCGCCCAGAACCGCCGCCATCGCCTCATACGCCGTGCGGATCACGTTGTTGTAGGGGTCCTGTTCCTGCAGGGACACGCCACTGGTCTGGCAATGGGTCCGCAACATCAGGCTCGCGGGGTTCGTTGCTCCGAATTCGGTCATGATCCGGTGCCAAAGCTGTCGGGCGGCGCGGAGTTTGGCGGCTTCCATGAAGAAATTCATGCCGATGGCGAAAAAGAATGACAGCCGGGGCGCAAAATCATCGACCGCCATGCCGCGCGCGATGGCGGTTTTGACGTATTCGCGCCCGTCGGCCAACGTAAACGCCAGTTCCTGCACCAGATTGGCCCCGGCTTCCTGCATGTGATAGCCCGAAATCGAGATCGAATTGAACTTGGGCATGTGTGCTGCGGTGTATTCGATGATGTCGGCCACGATCCGCATCGAGGGTTCCGGCGGGTAGATATAAGTGTTGCGCACCATGAATTCCTTCAGAATGTCATTCTGAATGGTGCCGGAGAGATCGGCTTTCGCGACCCCCTGCTCCTCCCCCGCCACGATGAAATTGGCGAGGATCGGAATCACCGCGCCGTTCATCGTCATCGACACGCTGACCTTTTCCAGCGGGATTCCGTCGAAGAGGATCTTCATGTCCTCGACCGAATCGATCGCGACCCCGGCTTTGCCGACAT
>JANPIX010000013.1:0-176341 GCA_031425195.1 Gemmobacter sp.
TCGAACTGCTTACGCAGCCAGAGCCATCGGAGCACGGTTGTCATTGGCAACTGTACATTTGGACCGATAACGGTGGTACCTCACCGAGCAAAAGCTGGCCCTTTTGGACGTTCGTCGATCCTG
This sequence comes from Gemmobacter sp., assembly GCA_031425195.1. GTDB lineage: Bacteria > Pseudomonadota > Alphaproteobacteria > Rhodobacterales > Rhodobacteraceae > JANPIX01. The sequence goes on from JANPIX010000013.1 coordinate 124, forward strand.
TTTCGACCCCCTCCGCCCCCAATGAGGGAGTATTGGTGGAGTCGCCGGGTACCGCCCCCGGGTCCGATCCGCTTATTATGGGTGCGTTTATCGCCATAGTCCCGGTTGCCCGGGACATGCCTGATATAGGACGTTGGTTGCCGCCGCGCAAGTGGGGTGGGGCGGGTGATGGGGCGGCGAAACGCTGTGTTCATACTGTATGCGGGGCGTATTGCGGGCGTATTCAAAGCGTATGTACAGGGCGGCGGGGCGGGTGGGAGCGTCGAAGGGGGTGTGGCGGAGGGGCGGGGCTGAACATTTTCATGCGGTCAGGGTGCAAGAAATGGAACGCTCGCCATTCTGTCGACGCATTCCGCTGGCTGCGACATGAAGCGAGAGAGCCTGCCGAGCAGTCTTCGGCACAGTCTTGCTTTTCGTTGGCTTCGCCAGTGTCGTCCCGTCGTGTTGAGGTCGCGATTGGTTCGCACAACGACCTCAGAAGTCGGCAGCAAAGGAAAGTTTCGACGCCACGTCGGTTTCGATGACGAATGGCCAAACATGGGGCAGCGATCATTCTGTTGGGCGGGGCGAGCTGTGTGTTCAACGTCTAGTTCGCCCCGTTTGTGGACGTCCATGTCACTGTGAAGGATGCAGGTGCACAGCTGATGACCTTTCAAAATGACCAGTATATGCTACTATTAACGCTGTAGTTGTATAGTCCTCATAGTTAGCACTATGCGTCATTGGTAGATTAGGGGCAGTTGGATGAGTAGTGACTTAGAAGGGCAGCAAAAGCAGCTACTAGGGGATGGGCCCGCAGAGAAACAAGTTCTGCTTCTTAGGCTCATGCATGAATTTGAATTATCACCACACTTTGGGGAAACTTATATCGCTGATGCCGATTCTGAACCCCAACGTTGGATCGCACGAATTGGAGCGCTACTTACGCGCGTGAGTATTGTGCACAATGTGGAATTTAAAGCACGCAAAGAACAGAAATTCAGTATTGGTCAGTCGTCAGAGAAGTGTACCGACGAAAGATTCTGGCCGCAGCTGAGGAAATCAGACTTTCGTTAGAACTTGAAGGCCATGAACAGATTGGGAAAGTTTACGAATCCCAGCAGCAATATGATTTTCTTCGCGATCTGAACAAGATAATTCTAGGGGCACAAATGGAAGGTTTTGTGGTCGATCCATACTTTGATGGGAAAGCTTTTCAGACGTTTCTAAGTCCGATAGGCAGCAGATGTGCGATCAGAATTCTTTGCAGTAAACACTCGAGTGATGTTGCCGGTCATGTCTCGGCATTTGCGGCCCAATATAAGGTTAACCCAGAACTACGCAGTAGCCGCGATCTTCATGATCGACTTGTAATTATCGACGGTTCTGATTGTTGGATTGTAGGTGGGTCGATTAGGGATGCAGGTGCTAAACCGACCTATTTAGTGCCGCTTCAACCAGGCATGTCGCCGACCAAAATTGGTATATACGAAGCACTTTGGCGGGGAGCGGTACGGGTCTGACAGGCCCTCGGCCAATCCTTCGTATTTAGTAACAGAAAGTCGCAGAACCTAGCGAAGCTATCCAATTGCAGGCGTTCAGCGCCGCGTCGCGGCTAAACCACCTCAGTTCCTTCCGCCCTATCCCGCTCATAAAAAACGCCCGCCGTTTCATCGGCGGGCGTTCCTTGCAGTTCAGCCGTAAATCAGAACCCGGCCTTGATGGCCTCGAACTCTTCCAGCATCTTTTCGCGCATGCCCGCCGGGAGCGGGGTTTGTGCCAGGAGTTTGCCGGTGATCGGGTCTACGTCGGCGGCCTTTTGATCCTCAACCGGCAGGGCGGCCATTCCGGCGTCGTTGGTGCTGGCATAGCCGAAGTCGCGCAGCAGGATCGGGGCGGATTTCTGGGACAGGAAGGCGTTGGCATAGTCATATGCCTTTTCCTCGGTCCCCGGCGCGTCCTTCATGTTGACGATGCCGCAGATGAAGCTGGAGGCGCCTTCGGTGGCCATCCGTTGAAAGCCGACGGGGAAGCCTTCGCTTTTCATGATGGCGACGGCGTCGTTCCACGACCAGGCAAGCAACACCTCACCGGACGCCATGGACTGCGCAAGTTCCGCCGGGTCTGACCAGTAGGACCGGACGTTCGGATGCACTTCGCGCAGCCATGCGGCACCGGCGGCGAACTGTTCGTCGGTCACGGCTGTCCAGTCGCTGACCCCGGTGGCAAGGAGGGCCAGGGCCCAGATGTCATCGGTGTTGTCGGGCAGGGAAATGCGGCCGGCATATTTCGGATCTTTGAACACGTTGAGCGTGGCCACTTCTTCGGCCGTCACCTCGTTCGTGTTGTAGGCGAGTGCGGTGTAGGCATAGTCGGTGGGCAGGAACCACACCCCTTCGGCATCCTTGAAGGACGGGCTGTCAAGGAAGGCCGGTTTGATGTTGGCGAATTCCGGGATCTTGGACACATCCCACGGTTCGATCAGGCCGGCTTCGCGGTATTTCGGCACCATCTGCGAACAGGGGTGAACCACGTCGACGCGGAAGCCGGACGACACCTTCTGGAACGCCTCGTCATCATCGGCGAAGAACGAATAGGTCGGCATGACGCCGTTCTTGGCGGCGTAATCGGCCATCAGGTCCGGGTTTTCCCAACCTGACCAGTCGAAAATGGTGAACTCGGGATCAGCGGCAAAGGCGGGCAGGGTGGCCAGACCAAAGACGCTGACCATCAGGGCGTGTCGAAGTTTCATAAGACCTCACGTTCATTGTTATTGTGCGGTGCTGTTCCGGACGGCGCTGTCCCGGGCAGGAACAAGGTATGGCTGGAATCTTGATGGCTCAAGTCCCGACGTAAAGAGTTAACGCAGAAAGATGCCATAAAGTTCATCAGTTGACGCCGCCAGTTAAGCGAATGGTTGGTCAGGTGCCCATGAAATGAGCAAAATAGGTGGTTGCCGTGCCGTTCGCGGCCCTTGCCCCGCCGCGTCATCCGGATAGGATCGGTGCCTGTTTCAGCATCAGGATACCCCATGGCCCCCCTTGATATCGACTTTGTTCGCAGCCAGTTTCCCGCTTTTCAAAGCCCCGCATTGCAAGGGCAGGCATTTTTCGAGAATGCGGGCGGGTCTTACACCTGCAAGCCGGTGATCGACCGGCTGACCCGGTTTTACCACGACCGCAAGGTGCAGCCCTATGCGCCCTATGCGGCGTCCGAAGCGGGGGGTGCTGAAATGGACGAGGCGCGCACCCGGCTTGCCGCGTTGATGGGGGTGGCGCGCGAGGAAGTGTCGTTCGGGCCGTCGACAAGCGCCAATACCTATGTGCTGGCGCAGGCCGTGCGGATCTGGCTGAAGGGCCGGAACGCCGCCATCGTTGTCACCAATCAGGACCACGAGGCGAATTCCGGCGTGTGGCGCCGGTTGGCGGATGAAGGGATCGAGGTGCGGGAATGGAAGATCGACCCGGATACCGGGCATCTTGATCCGGCGGCGCTTGGACCCCTGTTGGCGGACGGGCGGGTCAGGCTTGTCTGTTTTCCGCATTGCTCCAACGTGGTGGCCGAAATCAACCCGGTGGCCGAGATTTGCGCCATGGCGCGGGCGGCGGGGGCTTATACCTGTGTGGACGGGGTCAGCTATGCCCCGCACGGGTTGCCTGATGTGGCGGGACTTGGCCCCGACGTGTATCTGTTTTCGGCCTACAAGACTTATGGCCCGCATCAGGGGATCATGGTGATCCGGGCGGCCATGGGGGCGGAACTGCCCAATCAGGGGCATTATTTCAACGGTGACGCGCTGTACAAGCGGTTCACCCCGGCGGGCCCGGATCATGCGCAGATCGCGGCGAGTGCCGGGATGGCCGATTATATCGAGGCGCTGTACGACCATCACTTTGCGGCGGGGGGCGGGGCGGTGACGGCCGTGGCCAAGGGGGTGGCGGTTCACGATCTGATGCGAGGGCACGAGGTGGCGCTGTTGCAGCCGTTGCTGGACTATCTGGCGGCGCGCAACGACCTGCGTCTGATCGGGCCACGGGACGCGGCCATTCGTGCACCGACAGTGGCTGTTGCGCTGGATACGCTGGCCCTGCCGGTGGCTGCGGCGCTGGCCAATCATGGCATCATGGCGGGGGGTGGTGACTTTTATGCCGTGCGGCCACTGACCGCGATGGGGGTTGATCTGGACCGCGGCGTTTTGCGGCTTAGTTTCGTGCATTACACCCATGCCGACGAGGTGACCCGGTTGATTGGCGCGCTTGACGCTGTGCTGTAGCGGCACCGGGCTGGGGCGGGTGCCGACCTTGCAGGCAGAAAGGACTGATTGACGTGACTGATGCCCCTTTGATCCTGTGGTTCCGGCGGGATTTGCGTTTGGCCGACAATCCGATGCTGGCGGGTGCCGTGGCATCGGGGCGGCCGTTGATCCCTGTGTTCATTCTTGACCCGGACACCGAGGCGGTGGGCGCTGCTGCCCGGTGGCGGCTGGGGCTTGGCGTGGCGGCGCTGTCCAAGGCGCTGGAAGGGGTGGGGAGCCGCCTGATCCTGCGGCGGGGCGATGCGGTGGCCGTGTTGCGGCAACTTGCGGCGGAAACCGGGGCTGCGGGGGTGGAATGGTCGCGGCTGTATGACCCGGTTTCGGTAGCCCGAGATACGCGGGTGAAGGCCGAATTGCGAGCGGGTGGATTGGCGGCGGTCAGCCATCCGGGGCATCTGTTGTTCGAGCCGTGGACGGTTTCGACGGGAAGTGGCGGGTTCTACCGCGTGTTCACCCCGTTCTGGCGCGCCGTGCGGTCGGCCGATGTGGCCGCCCCCGCGCCCGCGCCAAGCGCGCTGCGCCCAGCCGCTGTCTGGCCCGCGTCGGACCGGATCGAGGATTGGCAGCTTGGCCGGGCGATGAACCGGGGGGCGGCCATCGTGGCCCCTTATCAGGCGGTGGGCGAGGCGGCGGCGCTGGGGCGGTTGCACCGGTTTCTGGAGGGGCCGGTGCAGGCCTATGTCGCCGGGCGCGATCTGCCTGCCGAGCCTGGGACGTCGCGCCTTTCGGAAAACCTGACCTATGGCGAGATCGGGCCGCGCACGGTGTGGCACGCCGGGTGGAGCGCGGTTCATCAGGGTCGGGGCGACGCCGAAACCTTTGTGAAGGAAATCGTGTGGCGTGAATTTGCCTATCATCTGATCCATCACACACCCCACATCGCGACCCGCAACTGGCGCGAGGAGTGGGACCGTTTCCCCTGGCGGGCCGACAATCCCGATGCGGAACGCTGGCGGCGAGGCATGACCGGCGAGCCGTTCGTCGATGCGGGCCTGCGCGAGATGTATGTGACGGGAACGATGCACAACCGGTCACGGATGATCGTGGCAAGCTATCTGACCAAGCATCTGATGACCGACTGGCGGGTGGGGCAGGCGTGGTTTGCTGACTGCCTGACGGACTGGGACCCGGCTTCGAATGCGATGGGTTGGCAGTGGGCGGCGGGGTCGGGGCCGGATGCATCGCCCTATTTCCGGATCTTCAATCCGACCACGCAGGTGGAAAAGTTCGACCCCAAGGGCGACTACCGCAAACGGTATATTGCGGAGTTGTCGCGGGTGCCGGGGCCTGTCGCCCTGTCCTATTTCGAGGCTGTGCCACGGTCGTGGGGGTTGCGGGCGGATGCGCCCTATCCGATGCCGATGATCGACCTTGCCACGGGGCGGCAGCGGGCGCTGGACGCCTATGCAATGCGAAACTCTTGAGGTTTTGCTTCGTAGCTTTAAGTAGATAACAAACAGAAGATCCCAGAGGGTTGTGACCATTCAATGACTGTGTTGACGTCGATCAAGGGGCAGAAATCCCTCCCGCGATATTTTGCGACCGCTTTTGAAGTGGCAAAGACCCTTCGCAAAGGGCGGCTGGATTTTGTTCTGGACGATGGGCGTCGGTTTCGTCTTGACGGCGCAGAGCCGGGCCACACGGCGGAACTGGCCATTCACAACAATGAAACCTTTGCGCGGCTGGTGCGCGAAGGCGACCTTGGCTTTGCCGACGCCTATCTTGAAGGGTGGTGGTCGACGCCGGATCTGCAGGCCTTCATGGACCTGATCGCCGATGGCAATGAGGGTGTTTATGACGGGTATCCCGGTTCCGGCCTGATCCGCCAGTTTGAAAAGCTGCGGTTCTGGTTGCAATCCAATTCCCGGCGTCAGGCGCGCAAGAACATCGAATATCACTATGATCTGGGCAATTCGTTTTATGGCCTGTGGCTTGACGAGACGATGACCTATTCGTCGGCCCTTTTCAAAACAGGGCAGGAAAGTCTGGAGAAGGCGCAGATCCAGAAATACGCCAGCATGGTTGACGAGATGGGCGCGCAGCCGGGTGATCATGTGCTCGAAATCGGCTGCGGGTGGGGCGGGTTTGCCGCCTATGCGGCGGGTGAGCGGGGGTTGAAAGTGACGGCGCTGACAATCAGTCAGGCGCAATACGACTATGCTGTGGCGCGGATGAAAGAGGCAGGGCTGTCTGACCGTGTGACCATAAAGCTGCAGGATTACCGCGACGAACGGGGCGTTTACGACGGGATCGCCAGCATCGAGATGTTCGAGGCGGTGGGCGAGAAGTATTGGCCCGTCTATTTCGACACGGTTCGTGAACGGTTGAAGCCAGGGCGGCACGCGACGCTGCAGATCATTCTGGTCGAAGACCGCCGATGGAACGTTTACAAGCGCGGCGTTGATTTCATTCAGAAATACATCTTCCCCGGCGGCATGCTGCCATCGCCTTCGATCCTTCGCGCGGAAATTGCGCGGGCGGGCCTGGGGCTGAAGGGGTCTGTCGAGTTCGGCCAGAGTTACAGCCAGACTTTGCGCCGCTGGCACGAAACCTTCAACGAACGTTGGGATCATGTGGCCGCGTTGGGCTTTGATGAAAGGTTCCGGCGGATGTGGAATTATTATCTGACCTCTTGCGCGGCAGCGTTCGAGGGGGGAAACTGTGACGTGACGCAAATTACCGTGACGCGGCCCGTCTAAGAGGCGCGCACGACAGCACAGGGTCAGGTGACACGATATGCCGACAGCCGCCAAACTGGTTGCAGCCGTATTTTTTGCCGCGTTGGGTTATCTGATGGCCGAAGCGTACAAGCCGACACAGCCCGAGGGCATGCGGTTCGGTTATTTCGCGGAAATCTGTGCGGGCATCGGGCTGTTGTGCGGGTGGATCGTGATGGGGCCTTTGGTCGGGCGTGGCTATGGGCGGGCCTGGGGTTTGGGTATTCGGACGGCGATCACGGCGGTGTTTTTTGCCACGATCCTGTTTGCCACCTATGAAATGGTGCTGCGGTCCATGAAGCTGCGCTATGACGGGCCGATGGACGCGGTCATCGGGGCCATTGCGCTGGTGTTGCAATATGGCACCGGGATGGTGGATCAGCGGTTCATCCTGACGATTCTGATCGGGGGGGCCGTCGGTGGTATCCTGACCGAATGGTCGGCGCGCCGGTGGACCTGAGCCTTTGACGGACAGTGGCACCTTTGTCGCCGGAACGCTGACTGATCTGGATCTGAGACGCGTGGTTCTGGGGCGGGATGTGCCTTCCCACCCGGCGCATCTGCCGGGGTTTTGTGTGATGCAGGCACCCGGACGGGGCGGCACCGGCTTAGTGGCGCAGCAGGGCGCGCGTGCCGACGGTTTGGTGCTGGCGGGCCTGTCCGCCGAGGAAATGGCGCGGGTGGGATTTTACGAAGGGTTGCAAGGCAACGTGGCGCAGCGGGCCGACATCGTGGCCGAGGGTGTTGAACAGAATGGCCTGATCTTTGCCTGCCAGCCCCGGCCTGAGCTTGCGCCCTTTGATGCCGATGTCTGGCGGCGGGTCTGGGGACCGACTGTTCTGATGACGGCCCGCGATGTGATGCGCGTTTACGGGTCGGTGCCGGATGCGGCGCTTGCGGCGCGGTATGACATGATGCTGGTGCGCGGGGCGAGCAGGGCCCGCGCGGGCCGGCCGGACCCGGCGACGCACCGACCTGTGGCGCCGAAGGGCGATGTAAGGATCGACGCAAGGTCCACGCCCTATGCCGCGTTTTTCGCGGTCGAGGAATATGACGTGGCGTGGCGGCAGTTTGATGGCACCTTCGGGGATGCAGCCCGGCGTGCGGTGTTTCTGTCAGGTGACGCGGTGACCGTGCTGCCCTATGACCCTGTGCGTGACAGGGTGCTGTTGATTGAACAGTTCCGGGTTGGGCCGATGGCGCGGGGCGATGTTCAGCCGTGGCTGCTGGAGGCCATTGCGGGCCGTATCGACGCGGGCGAGACACCGGCCGAGGCCGCGCGGCGCGAGGCGGCGGAAGAGGCGGGGCTGACGCTGACGGAATTGCTGCCGGTGGCCGCGTATTATTCGACGCCGGGGGCAAATTCCGAATACCTTTATTCCTTTGTGGCGCTGTGCGACCTGCCTGACAGTGTGACAGGGGTGTTCGGACTTGCCACCGAAGCGGAAGATATCCGTTCGCATCTGGTACCGTTCGAGGCGTTCGTGGACATGATGGCGCGGGGCGATGTGCCAAATGCGCCGTTGATCCTGACGGGGCTGTGGCTGCAGCGGGAACGGTCACGGCTGCGTGCTAATCCGCTTTGAGGGGCGTCCATGAATGGCGGGTTATTGAGTTCCCGCGTTTCAGCGCCTAAACCTTGACAAAACAGTTCAAGGACGCCGCCATGCACATTCAACGTGACCTTGCCGACGCCATCGGCAAGACCCCCCTGATCCGGCTTCGCAAGGCGAGCGAATTGACGGGCTGCGACATTCTGGGCAAGGCCGAATTCCTCAACCCGGGCCAGTCGGTCAAGGACCGGGCCGCACTTTACATCATCAAGGATGCTGTGGCGAAGGGGCTTTTGAAACCCGGTGGCACGATTGTGGAAGGGACGGCCGGTAACACCGGGATCGGTCTGGCGCTGGTGGGCGCGTCGATGGGGTTTCGGACAGTGATCGTGATTCCTGAAACGCAAAGTCAGGAAAAGAAAGACATGCTGCGGCTGGCGGGTGCGGAACTGGTGCAGGTTCCGGCGGCGCCCTACAAGAACCCGAACAACTATGTCCGCTATTCCGGGCGGTTGGCGCAGGCCTTGGCGCAGACCGAGGCGAATGGTGCGATCTGGGCCAATCAGTTCGACAACGTGGCCAACCGGCAGGCGCATGTGGAGGGCACAGGCCCCGAAATATGGGACCAGACGGACGGCAAGGTGGACGGGTTCATCTGCGCTGTGGGCACCGGGGGCACGCTTGCGGGGGTTGCCATGGCGTTGCAGCACAAGGGCGTGAAGATGGGGCTGGCCGACCCGGAAGGCGCGTCCCTGCATTCGTTTTATACCGAGGGCACGTTCGATGCGCCCGGCAACAGCATTACCGAAGGCATCGGGCAGGGGCGGATCACGGCCAATCTGGAGGGGTTCACCCCGGATTTCAGCTATCGGATTTCGGACGCAGAGGCGCTGCCGCTGGTCTTTGATCTGTTGGCCGAGGAAGGGCTGTGTTTGGGCGGTTCGGCGGCGATCAACATTGCGGGGGCGATCCGGATGGCGCGCGAGATGGGGCCGGGGCACCGGATCGTGACGATCCTGTGTGACTATGGAAACCGTTATCAGTCCAAGCTTTTCAACCCGGCCTTCCTGCGGTCCAAGGACCTGCCGGTACCGGAATGGCTTGACCGCGGGCCAAGGCGCATTCCGGAAGTGTATCAGGACGCATGAACAAGGCGCGCCCCATCGGCATGGCGGGGCTGGTGATCCGGGCGCTGCTTTTGATGCTGCTGCTGGGGTCGCCGGTTGCGGTTTTGGCGCAGACGGTGGAACAGCCCGGTGCTGGCCAGGATCTGCCGAAAACCCGGCCGGACCCCGTGCCTGCACAGCCGGGAGCGAAACCGACCAAGTCCATTTCCATCACGCCTGCCGCGTCGAATGCGCCCGACTATGCCGCGTGGGACAGGCTTGCCACGCGGGCGGAAACGGCGATTGCGGATGGCAGCACCTCCAGCCAAGGGCTGGAACTGCTGCGGTCACAACTGGTTGACTGGCGGGCGGCGCTGCTGCTTGCGCAGAACACCAATTCGACGCGCATCGGCACGCTGCGCACGCAAATTCAGGCGCTTGGCCCGTCGCCTGCGGCGGGTGAACCGGAAGCCGACGAGATCGCATCGCGCCGGAAGGCGCTGACGGATCAGCTAGTTCGTCTGCAGGCCCCCGGCATTGCCGCCGAGGAGGCCTATACCCGCGCCGATGGGCTGATCGGAGAGATTGACCGCACACTGCGCGAACGGCAGGCGAACGAGTTGCTGAAGCTTTGGCCGATGCCTATCAACCCGGCGAACTGGCCGCTCGCGTTGAAGGGTATCACCACCACATCGCTGGACCTGTGGGAAGAAACCCGGACGGTGGCAACCGGCCCCCGTGCGCTGCGTGATCTGAAGGATAACCTGCCGCTTATCGTGGCCTTGCTGGTGCTTGCGCTTGTTCTGATCGCGCGCGGCCGCAGGTGGATCAGTGCGCTGACACAGCGATTTGCCGCGATGGGGCCGGACTGGGCGCGCACGCTTTGGGCGATGCTGGCATCCGTTGGTCAGATCGCGGTGCCGGTGGCCGGGGTTTTTGCTTTGGCCGAAGCGATGGAACTGACGGGCCTTCTGGGGGCGAAGGGCAAGGAAATCATCCGCGCCCTGCCGTGGCTTGGCGTGATCCTGTTCAGTGCCATCTGGCTGAGTTGGCGTCTGTTTCCGCAGACCGAGGCCAAGTCGAGTTTCCTGCGCCTTCCCGCGGAACGGCGGGCTGAAGGGCGGTTCCACAGCTTTGCGCTGGGCCTTTTGCTGGCCGCCAACGTGCTGCGGCAGCTTGTCTTTCCGCCAAGCGAGGTGGGCGATGCGGCAACGGCCGTTCTGAGCCTGCCCCTCCTTGCGATCACCGGCCTTGCGCTGGTGCGGCTGGGCGCATTGATGCGGCAGCATGCGCGCGGGCCGTTCCCGGTGGGCGAGCAGTCGGGTTACCGCAACAAGCTGATCGGGTTCGTGGGGCAGGGCCTGCTGGTGATCGGGCTGCTTGGCCCGTTTCTGGGCGCGGTGGGCTATGTTTCCGCCGCGGCGGCACTTGTGTTTCCGGCAACGCTGTCGCTTGCGCTTTTGGCCACGCTGATCGTGATGCAGCAGGCCGTGGCCGACCTGCACAGTCTGTTGGTGCGGGACGAAACAGAGCGGCAACTGGCGCTGTTGCCGGTGCTTGTGGGGTTTTCGCTCAGCCTCGCCGCGATCCCGCTGCTGGCGATGATCTGGGGCGCGCGGGCGGATGACCTGACGGAAATCTGGCAGCGGTTCCGCGAAGGCTTTCAGATGGGCGAAACGCGCATTTCGCCGACCGATTTTCTGTATTTCACGCTGCTGTTCGGTTTTGGCTATGTTCTGACCCGGCTGGTTCAGGGGGCGCTGAAATCTAGCGTCCTGCCCAAGACGCGGCTGGATACGGGCGGGCAGAACGCGATTGTCGCGGGCACCGGGTATCTGGGGATCTTCCTGTCGGGTCTGATCGCGATACGGGCCGTGGGGATCGATCTTTCCGGCCTTGCCATCGTGGCCGGTGCCCTGTCGCTTGGGATCGGTTTTGGTCTGCAGAACATCGTGCAGAACTTCGTATCGGGGATCATCCTGCTGATTGAACGCCCGGTCAGCGAAGGCGACTGGATCGAGGTTGGCACGGTATCGGGAACGGTGAAGTCGATCTCGGTTCGGTCGACCCGGATTCAGACGTTCGACCGCAGCGACGTGATCGTGCCCAACGCCGACCTTGTATCGCAGCGGGTGACCAACTGGACCCGGTTCAACATGACGGGGCGGCTGATCGTGCCGGTCAACGTGATTCATGGCAGCGATCCGGGGCAGGTGGAAAAGGTCTTGCGGGCAATTGCCGAGGCACAGCCGCTTGCCGTGCTGAACCCGCCGCCGACGATTGCTTTGGTGGGGTTCACGATGGACGCCATCCAGTTCGAACTGCGCGTCATTCTGCGCGACGTGAATTTCAGCCTGAATGTCCGGTCGGCCATCAATCACGAGATTCTGCGGCGTTTTGCCGAGGCGGGCATCATCATGGCCCATACGCCAAGCCCGTTGGCCCCGCCGCGTGCCGAACCTGTGACCGACGTGCCGCGCGCCCTGCCTATGGCCAGCAGTGAACCCGCCGCACCCCGCCGCCCTGATGCCGAGGAGCCGACCCTGTGACCACGCATCTTCTGTTCCGCGACGACGCCTATCTGCGCGAAGCCCCGGCCCGTGTGACCGGGATCACGGCCGAGGGCGGGATCATCCTTGACCAGAGCCTGTTCTATGCCACCGGCGGCGGACAACCGGGCGATTGCGGTCTGTTGCGGTGGGACGGGGGCACGGTGCCGATTGCCACCTCTGTCAAGATGGATGGTGGGTGGGTTGCCGTGGTGCCGGGCGAACCGGTGGCCCTGCCGCCGGTTGGGGCCGACGTCACACAGGTGCTGGATTGGGAGCGGCGCTATCGGCATATGCGGATGCACACGGCACTGCACCTGTTGTCTGTCGTGATCCCCCTGCCTGTGACCGGGGGCCAGATCGGTGCGGAAAAGGGGCGGCTTGATTTCGACATGCCTGAACCGCCGGCGGACATCGCCACGCTGGACGCCGCGCTGGCGGCCCTGATCGACCGCGACCTGCCCGTGACGGAAACCTGGATCACCGATGATGAGCTTCTGGCCAACCCCGGCCTTGTCAAGACGCTGCGCGTGGCACCCCCGATGGGGCAGGGGCGGGTCCGGCTTGTGCGGATCGGGCAGGGGGATGGACAGATCGACCTGCAGCCCTGCGGCGGGACGCATGTGCTGCGCACTGCCGAGATTGGCCATGTGGAGATCGGGAAGATCGAAAAGAAGGGACGCGAAAACCGGCGTGTCAGTCTACACCTGATTGACTGAGGGCTGTCAGATCCTGTCGGGCAGGCGCTGCAGCGCGGCCAGCACTTCGGGCGGGACATTCGCCGCCGCGCCAAGGCCCGACTGGCGCGCCACCTGCCGCCACAGGGCGGGGTCGTCGGGCAGGCGTTCCATCACCGTGACGCTGAGCCGGTTGCTGTCCATCGTGCGGCGGCGGGTCAGGAACGACAGACCGGTGTAATACCGCGTCTGCCCGGCCAACCCGTATTCAAAGAAGGTCAGGTTGAAGGTGCTTTCGATGGAGGTGGCGCAAATCAGCGATACGCCATCGAAATGCTGAAACATCACGCCGCGAAACTGGTTCGTGCGGGCAAACCGGGGCGATCCGGGGCGCACCGGGGCGGCGAACACGTCGGTTGCCTTCCAGTGTTTTGTCGTCCCGTCGGAATAGATGCGCGCCATGCTGGAATAAACCGCACCGGGCCGCTGGAACGACATGCGCCAGAACCGGTACATCGCATCGGGCAGCAGATAATGATCAAACGGCCGCCGGTTGAGCGACATCACATCCCGGTACAGCACCTCGGTTGCAAGTTCCATCGCGTCACGGATGCGCGGTTTCAGCGGTTCAAGCAGGATATTGGCATCGACATTGAACTTGGCACAGATTCGAAACAGCACATCGGGACGGGGAAACGCCTCGCCCGAGAGGTAGCGATTGAACTGAGTTCGATTGACGCCGATTTCGGTACAAAGCTTGCTGACCGAAGGCACATCCCGACACAAAAGCCTTAAATTATCACCAAGAACCTGCCGCAAGGCCGACGGCGAAGGCGAAGAGTTTCCAGACACGCGACAGTCTACCCAGTGTTTTTTGGCCGCGATCCAAGGACTTGGCCAAGAGTTGACGCTAATCAGCGTCAGGTATGACACAAACATATGGGCTTTGCACCTGTTTTGAATCATCCCTGCCCCTGCCGTTTCGAAACCGCCAACGTTAAGTTCAGGAAAGTCTCAAATTCAACCAGTTGACGGGGTTTTGTCCCAACAACGAAGAACGGGGTGACATGCGCGGCGTCATCATCTGGCATTGCCAAAACACACGACGGGCCGTGGTCTGGTGCGACGACAGCGGCGAACTGGCCTATGCCAGCGACGCAATGGCCTGGGCCAACCCGACGCAACAGGTGGCGATCGGCGATTATGTCGCCTTTGATCTGCGGTCATCCGCGGCGGCACGAAACTGCGCCAACCTGCGGCTGATCGAACACGGCCACGCCCCGGATCTGGTGGATGTGCTGTACCAGCGACCGGCACCCGCCCCGCGCCCTATGCTTGTGGCGGTTGCCTGATTGCTGCTGACGGATTCCGGGTGGTGCCGCGACCATGCCCCCTTGCGCGCCCCGCCCCAACAAGGGTAGGAAACCCCCGACGGAGCGGTGGCCGAGTGGTCGAAGGCGCACGCCTGGAAAGTGTGTAGGCGGGGAACCGTCTCGAGGGTTCGAATCCCTCTCGCTCCGCCACAACCTTGCCTTTTGTCCACCGAAATCCCCGAAACTTGCAGGCCAGACGATGAATTGCTCTCTGTCACATGGTAAAACCCCACCATTTGCACCGCTTGGCAGTTTACCCGCCCGTTGGTCGACACGCGGCATATTGCATGACGGCGGCATGACAATCGTGCTTCACAGCCAGACCTTTTATCGGAGGCGGCGGGTTGCGAAGCGGTTCGCAGATGTGCCGGTGGCACGCGCCAAAGCGCTGCAACAATAGACATCAATCGAGCGGGGCTGTCCGCCCGAGGTGAGGATGCGTAGTGGTTGGACGGGCAAGCACAAGTGCTTGCCGGGCGTGGGATGGTGGTCAACGCGGCGTTCGGGCAGTTGGCCGACGGGTTCGCAGATTGAACACATCGCCAGACGCAAGCACATGGATGCACAAGTCATGCACTGACACCGTCGTGTTTGCTGCAGCGTCGGCCACGCCGGAGTGGGTGACTGACGACGCGTCCACGAGGTAGACTCCGCCGCTGCCGATCACGCGGAACTCGTCACCCTTGACGACGATGGCGGTATCCTCGTCGATTCCGATGCCCAACTCTCGCGGGTTCTGCGCGACGGCCCCGATAAGGCGTCCGATCCGGCCGCGTTCGGCGAAATGCTGGTCGATGATCGCGTTTGGCAGCAGGCCCAACCCGGGGGCCATCCGAAGATCGCCCGTGCGGAACGATGTGCCACTTGGGCCTTTTACCAACATCGTCTCGCTCATCATCGACGCTCCTGCCGAGGTGCCGGCGATCAGCCCGCCGCTGCGGTAGATCTGCCTGACGCGATCAGAAAGCGCTGTGCCGCCCATCTGGCTCGTGATGCGCAACTGGTCACCGCTCGAAAAGAATACGGCGTGGACGTCGTTGAGAAGGGCAAGAAGGTCGGCATCGCCGGCTTCGAAGCGGTCCTTGATGTAAAGTTCCACCACATCGGGGATGCCCAGTTCCCTGAAGGTGTCCCGGTATTTCTCCAGATAGCCCCCGGGATCGTGCGAGGCGATGGTGGCAAGAACAAGTTTGCCGTTCGGGACCAGGTTTGCCACTTCCTTCAGGATGGTACGATCGTCGTCGTGATCCTCATGCCCGCCAATGATGACGAGCGTTCCGTCGCGGTTTTCTTCAGCCTTGCGCATCGGTCATCTCGTCCAAGTTGATGAAGGCGCGCGGTTCGGATTGGGCGCTGCTGCACAGTGCCACTGCGAAATCGCGCGAGTTGTGTTGCCATGCGATGCGTCCGTCAGGCGTGATGGCGATCAGGCCAGCCTCGCCGCCAATGGCAGCAACCTCGTTGATCGCGGCGAGAAGGGACGCGTCGGGGTCGGGGGCCATCTTGAAGATTGCGCGCGCGGCCAGCATTTTGCGGGCGATGAGTTCGCCATCGCCCGACAGGGCGACTGCCCCCACCCGGTTGTCCGCGTAGTAGCCGCAGCCTGGCATCGGCGAATCTCCGACGCGGCCGACCCGTGTGCCGTCCAGACCCCCGGTTGAGGTTCCGGCGACCAGAAGCCCCGAAGTGTCAAGCGCAACGCAGCCGACAGTGTCATGCGTGCCGGACTTCTGGCTTGTCCCTTCGCCCGGGATCAGATCCCATGGTTCGCACAGTTCCTGCCCGCTTGCTTGTGCAAAGGCCCGCGCCCCCGGCCCGGATAGCAGGACAGTCTTGTCGCGCAACAGCGCACGGGCCACGCTGATCGGGTGGCGTACCCCCTGCAGCACGGAGACAGCACCCACGTCAAACGTCGCGCCATCCATCAGGCCCGAACACATCTCGACTTCGCCCGCATCGTTCAGGGCGCTGCCATAGCCGCAGTTAAAGGTCGGATCGTCCTCCAGCACGCGCAAGGCATTTTCGACCGCATCGATGGCCGAGCCCCCTGCCTGAAGTATGGCGCGTCCGGCAAGCGCGGCGCGGTAAACGCCGGCGCGGTGCGCCTCGGCCTCCGCGGGTTCGATCTCTTTCGCGCCGCCGTGAACGATGAGGGCCCAGGTCATGCTGCACCCTGGGCCATCGCGGCGTCGGTGGGCACGGGCATGGGTGCGCCAGACAGCAGAGGCGCTGCGGGGTGAGGTTTGAACGACTTGATCCGGTGCCAGACTGTTTCGATATCGTCCGCCAGCACGACCAGCAGATCACCCGGGCGGGCCTTGCGCAGGCCCGCATCGACAGCATCAATTTCACATGGCGCTGTCTCGATCCGGTCCGGACCGCAACCGGCGTGTTCGGCACCGTCCCGCAACATTCGCGCCACCGATCCGGGTACGCGGCCGCGCAGGTTGTCATCCTCGCGCAGGATGATGTGGTCGAACAGGGACGCGCCAAGTTCACCCATCTTCAGGATGTCGACATCCCGCCGGTCGCCAGCCACACCAAGCAGGCCGATGACCTGCCCATAGCGGGCCGCATCGCATCCAACACGGCGCCAAGCGAATTCAGCCCGTCGGGATTATGTGCGTAGTCCAGGATTGTGCGAAAGCCGTGGTCGTCAAAAATGTTCATCCGGCCCGGAAGCTGATCGAACGTGGTTTCGAAACTGCGCATCGCGGTGCGGATCGATTTGAGCGGAATGCGGTGGCAATGGGCCATGGCGATGGCCGCCTTGGCGTTGGCGACGTTGAACGCGGCGGCGCCGTCCAGAGTGGCAGGGATTTCGCGCGCCTTCATGAAATAGATCGCCTCCATATCCTCATGGATCACGATATCCCAGCCGTCGCCCATTCTTTCGCGGCTGATCGCGCGGCCGCCTTTGGCGACATGGGACTTCAGGAAGTCCGGCCAATCTTTCTCGTCCTTCAGCGTGAAATAGCAGACGCTGCCACCCGCATGGCGGGCCATTCCGGCGCTGAGGGCGTTGTCAGCGTTCAGCACGCTCCACCCGCCGCGACGGACCGATTCCACGACGACGGACTTGACGGCGGCAAGGTCTTCGATGGTGTCGATCCCGTTCAGGCCCATGCGATCCTCGGATACGTTCAATACCGCACCGACATCGCATTCGTCGAAGGCCAGACCTTCGCGCAGGATCCCACCGCGCGCGCATTCCAGCACCGTTGCCTTCGCGCTGGGCTCGCGCAGCACGACGCGCGCGCTTTTCGGACCCGAGCAGTCGCCCGTGGCGATGCGGTCCGCGTTGAGGTAGATCCCGGTGGTCGAGGTCGTGCCCACCGTCAGCCCTTCCTGCCGCGGGATATGCGAAAGCATCCGTGCGGTGGTCGTCTTGCCGTTGGTGCCGGTAACCGCGAAGATCGGGATGCGGCCTTCCGAGCCGCCGGGGAACAGAAGTTCCAACACCGGGCGGGCGACGTTGCGCGGGCGGCCTTGGAACGGCTCCAGATGCATCCGGAAGCCGGGGCCGGCGTTGACCTCGATGATGCCGCCGCCCGTCAGGCGCACTGGCTGGGTGATGTCAGTGCACAGAAAGTCGATCCCGGCGATATCGAGACCGATGATCCGCGCGGCCCGGCGGGCAATCAGGGCGTTTTCGGGGTGGATCTCGTCGGTGCGGTCGATCGCCGTGCCACCGGTCGAGAGGTTCGCCGTGGGCCGCAGGATCACCGTCTGCCCCGCAGCCGGTACACTGTCGGGGGTCAGCCCTGCGGTTTCCAGAAAGCGGAGGACACAGTCGTCGATATCGATCAGGGTCAGGACCGAGGAGTGGCCCTTGCCGCGCTTGGGATCAGTGTTCACCTCGGCGACAAGGTCGGCGATGGACCGGTGCCCGTCACCCACCACATACGCCGGGACGCGTTCGGCAACGGCAACAACCTCGCCGTTGATCACCAGAATGCGGTGGTCAGACCCATTGAACTGCTGTTCTATGATGACGACACGGCCGTGTTCACGTGCCGTGCGGAACCCACTGCGAACTTCGTCAGGCGCGGATGCCGATTGTCACACCCCGGCCATGGTTGCCATCAAGCGGCTTGGTCACCACCGGAAAGCCGAGCCGTTCGGCTGCTGCCACCGCGTCGTCTTCGGACCTTACCAGTTCGCCCTGCGGCACCGGCAGGTTCGCCTGGGACAGCAGGCGTTTGGTCAGGTCCTTGTCCGATGCCACGTCCGCGCCAATTTGCGAGGTGAGGTCGGAACAGCTTGCCCGCACTCGCTTTTGGTGAATTTCCTGACCCAACATGATCAGGCTGTCATCGTCGAGCCGCTGCGCAGGGATGTTGCGCCTGTCCGCCTCGTGCAGAACCGAGGCAATCGTTGGGCCAAGTGCCCGCCGCGCCGCCAAGGCGCGAAGGTCGGCCATCGCGACGTCCAGCGCAAGGGTTTCCGAAAGCCCCTCGACCGCGCCAAACGGCGCTGGGAGAAGGCTTGCGACCAGTCGCACCGCCACCTCGCCCGCGAGCAGCCCCACGGCTTCATCAACAAAGGAATACATCACGCTGTAGACGCCGGGCTGCCCGCGCACCCCGCGTGTCTTGCCCCGGCTGACCGGCATGCCGACCTGGGTTTGCAGTTCCAGCGCAACATGCTCGACCACATGGCCGATCCAGGTCCCCTCGCGCATGCGTCGGACAAAGCCGCCCGGCGGGCCGTAGCTGCATCCATGATGCTCCAATCCCGGCAGCTGGCGCAGAAGCGCGTCGATGAATCCCTCCAGCTGGCTTGTCGGTGCGTCCTCAAGATCGCCAAGGTCCAGCTGAAGCCGGACCATCGGTGTCTGTGAATAAAGATGAGGCCCCCGCAAGATTCAGATTGCGGAACCGGAAAGCGCGCGTCTGCCCGACGCTGGGTGGGTGAGCACCCCCAAGCGAAGGGAGTTCTTGGCAGCCATTGCTGGGTGGTTGCCAGACAACAGACGATTGCCTTTGATATTCCACGCGCATTGACCGGGACGGGCACAAATCGCGGTGCAGGGTCTTGGCCTTGCGTTCCAGCCTGTGGCGCGGGTTTGAGCGCGACGTTGCCCGCGACGGTTGTGTGTGGCCGTGCGCGGGCGACGTCGGCACAAAAGAGGCTGAAAACTGCGCAGGCCCGGCAAACCGATCCACAAGACGCAACATATTCGGGCATGGCGATGTTCGTCCGCAACGGCCTGCCCCGTGTCGTAGCACTTAGGGGTGAGCAGTTGGCCGACCACGCAACACGCAAGATGATGGGCATGGAAGACGCGGCACAGCAGCAGCATCCGGAGGCAAGTCCGCGGATCGGTCAGATGGTCTAGGTCTGGGGTCACCGGGTCCATTATCACAAGGTTGGCTTTGGCCGGCCCGTGTTCCTTTTGCATGGCAATGCGAGCCTGGGTGAGGAAATCCTGGGAACGTGACACCGCAGCCCGGGATTGCATGGATTGCACCAGACCGGCCCGGCTATGGCCTGAGTGAAGGGCTTCCTGTCGAGCGGTACAGCCCGGCGGTGCTGGCCGACTGGGTTGTCGCCGTCGCCAGCGCACTGGAGATTGACCGGATGGTCGTCACCGCCCATTCGCTTGCTGCCGGAACGGCGTTGTGTCTGGCTGCCCGCCATCCGGAGCGGATCGATGGGCTGGTGCTGATTTCCCCTTTCTGCCGCCCGACGCCGCATCGCTGGATGCTTGGTCTGCGCGCCGCCGTCATGCCGGTGCTGGGACCGGTGCTTCGGCACATTATCCTGCCGCTTGCGCTGCCGGTGCTGCGCCAGCGCATTCTGCGCGCGTTGACTGCGCCGAACGACGTGCCAAGGTCGCTTGCAGACCTTCCGATATCCCATGCCGGACAGTCGGAGGCCATTCTGACCACCGCCGCCGAGCTTCGTCAGTTCAATGCTGGCATGCAGCAAACCTTTCTGGGGGTCAGGCTGTCATCGCCCGTCGTCGCGATCTTTGGCGCGGAGGACCAGACAAGCGACCCCGACTGGCACTTGCCGTGGCTAAGGCGGCATGTCTTTGATCTTGATTATCAGGTGCTTCCCGGCATCGGACACGCTGTTCACCACGCAAAACCCGGCATCGTGGTTGACGCCGTACGCCGGATGATCACCTAGCGCAGGCTTCCCGCATAGCGAATGTTCCCGGTCACTGCCGGAACCCGAGCCCTTGACCAAAGTTGCCGCATGGAGTGGTGTCTTGTCACAGCAGCGTGGATCGGGAGCGGTGAAAGCAGACCCACAATCGCCGTCGGACGTGTTTGTTCCGATCTGTGCTATCGGGGCGTCGGCCGGTGGCGTCACAGCGTTGCGGACATTGTTCAGACTGTTGCCGGACGATCTTGGCGTCGGGTATGTCGTCATCCTGCATCTGTCGCCCGAGCATCCCAGCGTGCTGGCACAGATCCTTGCTTCTTGCACAAAGATGGACGTTCTGGAAGTCACGGACGCGGCAGATTTGAAGCCGAATTGCGTGTATGTGATATCGCCGGACCGTGAGCTTGTCATCGATGGTGATCAGGTCGCGGCACGGCCATTTAACGAGCCACGTGGCAAGCGGGCGCCGATCGACCGGTTCTTCCGGTCGGTGGCAGAGGCGCGCGGCGACGGCATGGCCGTTATCCTGAGCGGTTCGGGCGCGGACGGTTCCAATGGTATCCGGGCGATCCACGAAGGTGGTGGCGTGATTTTCACGCAGGAACCCGCGGATGCAGAGTTCGGCCCGATGCCGCAAAATGCGATTGCGACCGGTCTGGTTGATTTTGTTGGGCCTTTGCCCCGGCTTGCGGAACGGATTGCCGAGGTTGCGCGCAGCAAAGAGGCGGTCCGATCCTTGGACATCGACACCGCATCGAATGACCTGCGCCGGATCGTTGCACATTTGCGCACGCGGACGGGGCACGACTTTGCCAGTTACAAGCGGGCGACCGTGATGCGGCGCGTTCTGCGGCGGATGCAGGTCCGCCGGGTGGATAATCTGAAGGAATATGGCGAACTTGTCCGGACGACCCCCGAAGAGGCGCAGTTGCTGTTTTCGGACCTGCTGATTTCAGTCACCCATTTTTTTCGCGATCAGAAGCGTTCGATGCACTTGCCCGGTTGGTCGTTGCGCCGCTGGTGGTATCGGCGGGTGACGAGACGATCCGGGTGTGGACGGCCGGTTGTGCGACCGGGGAAGAAGCCTATAGCGTTGCGATCCTTTTTCTTGAAGAGATCGAGCGCGCGGATAGAAAAATCAACGTGCAGATCTTCGCCAGCGATATGGATGAAGGGGCCCTGCAGACCGGGCGGGAAGGTCGATACCCCCGGTCGATCGAGGCAGACATCTCGGAAGAGCGGCTCAAGCGGTTCTTCGTCGATGAAGGTACGCATTACCGGGTGCGCCGTGAAGTGCGCGACTTGGTGCTGTTCGCTTCGCACAGCGTGCTGAAGCACCCCCCGTTCATGCGGCTGGACCTGATCACCTGTCGCAACCTGATGATCTACCTTGACCGGTCGATGCAGGAACAACTGCTGCGGATATTCCACTATGGTCTGAATGCGAATGGTCACCTGTTCCTTGGGTCGGCGGAAAATGCCGAGAGCAAGGTGAAATGTTTTGTCCCGGTTGACGCTGACGCGCGGATTTATGTCGCCACAGGCGGGCATGAGCGTCAGCCACCGGTCTTGATCGGGCAACCACCTGCGTTCACAGGCCTGCCTGACAAGGCAGTGTCGGCAAAGCGGAGCGACCCCCTGTTGCAGGTGCATGCGCGCGCACTGGAAGACAGCGCGCCCCCCAGCGTGCTGGTCGACCAGACACGCCAGATTCTGCACATGTCGGAAAGTGCGGGGCGGTTCATCCTGCATACCGAGGGAACATTTTCGGCCAAGTTGGGTGACATCGTTCGACCCGAACTGCGGCCCGATCTGAAGATCGGATTGGAACGCGCCTTGACCCAAGGCGAAGCCTTGATGAGTTATCCCGTACCCGTTGTGTTCGACCATGGCCGCCGGCGCGTCGCGCTGCACATTTCGCCCGTGCTGGCTGGCGAGAACTCTCTAAGTCAGGCTCTGGTCATGTTTCTTGACGCAGGGCCGGACGATTCAGTTCAGCCCGAACAGATCGACGTCAATGCATCAGGTGACGAAGTCCGGCGGCTGTATTCCGACCTTCGTGCCGCACAGGATGCCCTGCTTGCCAACCGAAGCGAACATGGTCTGGCGATGGAGAATTTGCGGGCCGCCAACGAGGAACTGCAGTCGATCAACGAAGAGTATCGCTCTAACTCGGAGGAACTGGAAACCTCGAAAGAAGAACTGCAATCGCTGAACGAAGAACTTCAGACGGTCAATGCCGAACTGAAGGCCAAGCTCGACAGCATCTCGACCGCGCATAGTGATCTGCAGAACCTGACTGCCGCGACCGAAATCGGCACGCTTTTCCTTGACGCAAAACTGCGGATCAGGATGTTTTCACCGCCGATGGCCGATCTTTTCAACATCACCGAGATGGATGTTGGCCGGGCCATACAGCGACAATATGGTGCCTGACCCGGCCTTTACCGGGGCGCAGCTTATCCAGAAGCCTTTTTTGGCTTCTGATTTGATAAAGGCGATCCGGGCAATCCTGTAGACTTGAGAATACAGCGGACATTATCGCAACATTCAGGTGCCCAAGGGGTTCCAGTCCTTTACCGGACAGGAGCGACCGATGAATGAAATGTCAGACTTGACGGATGAGATCCGCGACCGCGCACATGAGATATGGATCGAGCGTGGGCGTCCGCACGGCGGCGAGGATGAGTATTGGTTGGAAGCGCAAGCGGAAGTGCTCGCCGCGCGGGCGGCGGCCGTAAGGAACGCCGGGCCTGACGAGATGCGCGACCCGCCGCGCCAATGGGATCTGGTCGACGAACAGTCGGACGCATCTTTTCCGGCGAGTGATCCGCCGGGTAATTATTAAGGCCGGATCCCGCGCCCTTCACCCCAGAAAGCGGTAGCCAATCCCGGGTTCGGTCATGATGTAACGGGGATTGGCCGCGTCGTCGCCCAGTTTTTGGCGCAGCTGTCGCACATAGACACGCAGATACTGGCTGTCTTCGGCATGCGCCGGACCCCAGAGCGATTTCAGGATCATCCCTTGGGTGACCAATCTTCCCGCATGGCTGGCGAGCAGCCAGAGCAGGTCAAATTCCTTTCGCGTCAGGTGGAGGGGTATGTCGGCCTGTGTCACGGTGTGGTTGGCGGAATCGATCCGCAGATCGACAGCCTCGATCACCGCAGGAGTGGATGAACCCGCCCGGTCGCGCAGGAGGCTGCGAATGCGGGCGAGGAGTTCGTTCACGCCAAAGGGCTTTACGACATAATCCTGCGCGCCGGCATCCAGTGCGGCGACCTTTCCAGCCTCATCCGCGCGGACGGACAGGACAAGGACGGGAACCATGCTCCACCCCCGGATTTCACGCAGGACTGTGAGACCGTCGGCGTCGGGCAGACCAAGATCAAGGATCACCAAGCCGGGTGTTTCCCGCGCCACAGCGAGGATGCCGTCTTTCGCGGTTCCTGCCTCGATGACGCTATGGCCTTCTGCCTCCAACGGAATGCGCAGGAACCGACGTATCGGGGCTTCGTCGTCGATCACCAGTATGCGTGTTGCGGGGGTCATGTGGATGTCTCGGGGTTGAAAAGCGGTAGCGACAGGACAATCCGTGTGCCTGTGCCGTCAGGCAATGCTGTCTCGGCCCTGATGGTGCCGCCCATCGCCTCGGTCAAGCCCTTGCAGATCGCAAGGCCAAGTCCGGTTCCGGCGCGCTGACGGTCGCCTTCGGTGACGCGGTAGAACATGTCGAACACCCGTGCCTGATCGGCAGCCGGGATTCCGGGGCCGCTGTCGGTGATGGAAAGCTCCAGCCGCGCCCCGTCTGAGCGCGCCGCGACAGCGATGGTTGATCCGGCTTCAGCGTATTTCGCGGCATTGTCCAGGATGTTGACCATCACCTGTTCCAGCAGAACTTCGTCCGTCAGCACCAGCGGCAGACTGTCCGGCAGGTGGGCCAAAACCTGATGGGCCCGAAGAGGCGCGCGCAGGCGGTGGCGCGCCGCACCAAGGAGTTCGCCCACGTCCACGGGTGCAAGGCGTGGTTTCAGCGCGCCATGGCCGATTTTTGTCATGTCGAGAAGGTTCTGCACATAACGGTCCAGCCGTTCGCCTTCTTCGCGGATGTTCTCTGCCAGATCTCTGCGGGCTGCTGCGGCAAGGTCGGGCGTATCGGCAAGGCTGCCTGCCGCGCCGATGATCGTCACCAGCGGTGTTCGCAGGTCATGGCTGACGGATGACAGCAGGGCCGTGCGCAGGCGATCAGTTTCGGACGCGAGGCGCGATTCCGCAAGCTCTTCGGTCAGGCGCAGGCGTTCAAGGGCAAGGGCGATCTGATCCACCAGCGCATCCAGAAGCCGCCGGTCAGTGCGCGCGAAAAGCCGGTCATCGGTATAGGCGATGCCAAGAACGCCAAGTTTTCTTTCGCCCGCCACGAGCGGCAGAAAGAACCACCGCGCAGTTGGCAAGGTGTCGGACCCCATACCGGCAGGTTCGCCCTTGTCCCAGGTGAACTGTGCGGCAGACTGGTCGCGAATGTCCAAACGATCTTCGGGTGGAAATCCGCCCACAACGTGCAGATCGCCCGCAGGCGAAGGGCGCAGCAGCACGACTTCACATCGCAGCGTGCTGGCAACATGGCTGACCGACGCCCAGATGACGTCGTCCGCCGTTGCGGCCGCAGCGACCCGGCGGCTGAAGTCGTAAAGTTTGTTGGTCCGGTCGGCGATGGCGGACTGCGCATCGATCCGCGCGCGAAGACGGGCAGCCAGATTTCCGGTGATCAGCGAAGCGACGAGGAACAGCCCGAGTGTCAGAAATTCGCCCTGCCGCGAGATCTGAAAGCTGTAACGCGGTTCCGTGAACAGAAAGTTGTATGCCAGAAATCCAAGCAACGAGGTGGCAAGTGCCGGGCCAAGGCCGCGGCGACTGGCCACGACCACCACCGCTGTCATGTAGATCACGGAAAGGCTTGCCACGGGAAACAACCGTTCGGCGGCGTAGGAACACAGTGATGCGATGGCAACGGCCACAAGTGCTTCGGCCCAGGCGCGCGGTTCGCCGGACAATCGGGGCAGGTTGAAGCCGGGCTTCCGCTTGCGGTCTTCGGCTTCGGCGGCAAGGGTAATTTCGAACTTGCCGGACTGACGCAGAAGAATGCTGGCCACATCCTCGCTGGTCAGCCGTGCCCAGACCGGCCGACGGCGCGGTCGGCCAATGATGATCCGTTTGACGTTGCGGTCGGTGGCATAGGTCAGGATCGCCTGCGCCACGTCATGTTCAGAATCGAGCGTCGCCAATTCTCCGCCCAGCCGTTCGGCCAGCCGAAGCGTGCCCGCCAGACGGTCCTTGTCGGCATCGGACAGGGATTCGGAACGCGCCTGAGTGACGTTCAGCGCAATCCATTCGGCGCGGGCGCGGTCGGCAGACCGTTTGGCCACACGGATCGCCTCACGCGAGGCGGGGCTTTCGTTGACGCAAACAAGGATGCGTTCCTGTGTCGGCCATGGCCCGGTTATCGCATTGGCGGCCATGTGTTCGCGCAATTGTGCATCGACCCGGTCGGCGGCGGCCCGCAATGCCAGTTCACGCAGCGCGGTCAGATTTCCCTTTGCAAAGAACGAGGTGAGCGCGCGGGCCGCCTGATCCTGCGGATAGACCTTGCCCTGCTTCAAACGTTGCAGAAGTTCGTCCGGCGGAATGTCGATCAGTTCGATCTCGTCTGCCATTTCCAGCACGCGGTCGGGCACGGTTTCCCGCACCCTGACCCCGGTGATGCGCGCGACCGTTTCGTTCAGCGTCTCGATATGCTGGATGTTCAGGGTCGTGAACACGTCGATGCCGGCGGCCAGCACCTCTTCGACATCCTGCCAGCGTTTTTCGTGGCGGCCGCCCTCTGCGTTGGTGTGGGCCAACTCGTCGATCAGGGCGAGCGTGGGGCGGCGGGCCAGCAGACCGTCAAGATCCATCTCGGTCAGGGCGCGGCCTTTGTAGATGACGGGTTTGCGGGCCAGCGTTGGGAGGCCCGAAAGCTTTGCCTGAGTCTCGGCCCGGCCGTGGGTTTCGATCAGGGCTGCCAGGACATCCACGCCTTCGGCATACCTGCGATGCGCGTCGTCGAGCATGGCCCAGGTCTTGCCCACGCCCGGTGCTGCGCCGATGAATATCTTCAACCGCCCACGCCCTTCCCTCGCGGCCTGCATCAGCAGGGCGTCGGGCGATGGGCGGATCGCGGTGTCAGATGTCATTCCGAGGGCGTTCCAAGCCCTGCCGCAGCGGGCGGCGGAAAGGCTGCGTCAAGGGCAAGGTTTGTTTCCAGAACATTCACGCGCGGCTCGCCATAAAGCTGGAATGTTCGGCCCAGCACTGCACTTTCAAGCACCGCGCGGATTGCAGCGGTATCCGCCCCGCGCGCGGTGGCGATCCGGCTTGCCTGAGCCAGGGCATTTTCGGGGCTGATGTCCGGATCAAGCCCGGACCCGGATGCGGTGACAGCATCGATCGGGGCCGGTTGACTGTTCTGTGCCTCCCATACCCTTCTGCGTTCTGCGACCGCAGCAATCAGGCTGGCTGAGGTAGGGCCAAGGTTCGATGCACCCGTCCCGGCGGCATTCCAATCGCTCGCAGAAGGGCGGGGATGCAGATAGCCAGGGCCTTCAAACGGCTGCGCGATGAGGGAGGAGCCGATCACCTGTTCGCCTTGCAGGATCAGACTGCCGTTTGCGGCAGCGGGAAAAAGACCCTGCGCGAGGCCGGTCATGGCAAGGGGATAGGCAAGTCCGGTTAGCAGGGTAAACCAGACTGTGAGGGAAATCGCGGGGCGCAAATGGGTGAGCATCATTTTCTCCTCAGGCCAGGTTCAAAGTGACAAGGCACAGGTCGATGGCCTTGATGCCCACGAAGGGCACGATCAGGCCACCCAACCCGTACACTAGCAGGTTGCGGCGCAGAAGTTGAGCGGCGCTTGCCGGACGGTAGGCGACCCCGCGCAGCGCCAAAGGCACAAGGGCGATCAGGATCAGTGCGTTGAAGATGACTGCCGACAGAATCGCCGAGGTTGGGGACGCAAGTCCCATGATGTTCAGCACTGCCAGTCCCGGATAGGCCGCAACAAAGATCGCAGGCAAAACTGCGAAGTATTTAGCCACGTCGTTGGCAATGCTGAACGTCGTCAGTGCCCCTCGACTGATCAGCAACTGCTTGCCGACCATGACCACCTCGATCAGTTTGGTCGGGTCGCTGTCAAGGTCAATCAGGTTGGCCGCCTCTTTCGCGGCTGAGGTGCCAGAGTTCATCGCTACACCCACATCGGCCTGCGCAAGGGCGGGCGCATCGTTCGATCCGTCACCGCACATCGCGACCAGCCGCCCGCCCGCCTGTTCGCGGCGGATCAGGTCCAACTTCATTTCGGGCGTGGCCTCGGCCAGAAAGTCATCGACCCCGGCCTCGGCGGCGATGGCGGCAGCGGTCAGGGGATTGTCGCCGGTGATCATTACCGTGCGAATGCCCATGGCGCGCAGTTCGGCAAAGCGCTCGCGCACGCCGGGCTTCACGATGTCCTTGAGGTGGACTACCCCTAGGATCGTGCTGTCTTCGGCAACCAAAAGAGGCGTGCCGCCGGCCCGGGCGATGGCATCGACCTGTGCCGCCAGCGCGCCGGGAGGGGTCTGCCCGGTCAGGCGGATCACCGCATCAATCGCGCCCTTGCGGAACTGCCGGCCATCCGCCAGATCCAGCCCGGAAAGACGGGTTTGCGCCGTGAACGGGACGAAGGTTGCGCCTGTTGGCATGGGGGGGATTGCCCCCAGCATCTCGCGCGCCTTTTCCACGATGGATTTTCCTTCAGGGGTTTCATCCGCAAGTGATGCCAATGCCGCCGCCCGGGCCAGCCTGTGCATGTCGACGCCCGGTGCCGCAACCAAGGTATCGGCCATACGGTTGCCGAAGGTAATGGTGCCCGTCTTGTCCAGCAGCAAAGTGTCCACATCGCCCGCCGCCTCGACCGCGCGGCCAGATTTGGCGATGACATTGGCCTTCACCAGCCGGTCCATGCCCGCGATGCCGATGGCGCTGAGAAGCCCGCCGATGGTGGTGGGGATCAGCGTAACGAACAGCGCGCCAAGGACGACGACCGGGATCGTGGTGCCAGAATAGCTGGCGAAAGCGGGTAATGTCACGACGACGAACAGGAAGATCAGCGTGAGGCCCACCAGCAGGATGTTCAGCGCGATCTCGTTCGGGGTCTTCTGCCGTTCCGCCCCCTCGACCAGGGCGATCATCCGATCAAGGAAGCTTTTGCCCGGTTCCGCCGTGACCTTCATCACGATCCAGTCCGAGGCGATGGTCGTGCCGCCGGTGACAGATGACCGGTCGCCCCCCGCCTCGCGGATCACCGGTGCGCTTTCACCGGTGACGGCGCTTTCGTTTACGCTTGCCATGCCGCGCACCGCTTCGCCGTCGGTTGGCACGATGTCGCCTGCGGCAACATAGACGAACTGCCCCTCGCGCAACGTTGTCGACACAACCTCGCTGGCAGTGTCGGGGTCTGCATCCGGGTCGGCAAGCACGCGGACTTTGGTTTCCGACTTGGTGGCGCGCAGCGTATCGGCCCGCGCCTTGCCGCGACCTTCGGCCAACGCCTCGGCGAAGTTGGCAAACAGGACGCAAAGCCACAGCCAGAATGCAATATGCAATGCCACACCTGCCCCGGGCGTGCCTGACATCAGGTCGCGCAGGCCCAGCACAGTGGTCATCGCGGCCACGACGGCCGTGACGAACATGACCGGGTTGCGCCACAACTGACGTGGATCAAGTTTGGTCACGCTTTGCCCGGCGGCGGCGCTGTAAAGTCCGGGCATATCAGCCGATTTATCATTTCTGGACATGGTTGCCTCAAAAGGTCTGCCCGGCCACCCGCGCGGTTTCTTCCGCGATGGGGCCAAGGGCGAGGACAGGAAGGAAGGTGAGCGCGCCAAGGATCAGCACAGTCAGCACGAGAAGAGTGACGAACAGCGGGCCATGCGTCGGGAAGGTGCCGCTGGTGGCGGCCGCCTTGGGCTTTCGGATCAACGAACCTGCAATCCCCAGCAAAGGGATGATGATCGCATAGCGGCCCGCCAGCATGACCAGCCCAAGGGCTGTCGTGTGCCATGTGTTTGCTGCGCCCCAGCCACCGAAAGCCGACCCGTTGTTGCCTGTGGCAGACGAGTAGGCATAGAGGATTTCGCTGAACCCATGCGGGCCGGGGTCCTGCACCGAGGCCAGCGCCGCCGGGACGGTTGTGGCAATGGCGCCGCCCACGAGGATGCATAGCGGCATCGACAGAAAGGCGAGCACAGCCAGCGTCACCTCCCGCGCCTCGATCTTGCGGCCAAGGTATTCCGGCGTGCGCCCGACCATCAACCCGGCGAGGAACACCGCCAGCACGACGTAGAGAAGCATGCCATAAAGGCCCGCCCCGACACCGCCAAAGATGACTTCGCCGATCTGCATGAACACCATCATCACAAGGCCCGAAAGCGGCATGAAGCTGTCATGCATTGCATTGACCGACCCGTTTGACGCCGCCGTGGTGGACGCGGCCCAAAGCGATGACAGCATCGCGCCAAAGCGTTGCTCCTTGCCTTCCATGTTTGCCCCAAGGCCGAGCGCCGGATTGCCCGCAACCTCGTAGATGTGAATCACGCAAAGCCCGGCTGCGAACATGACGGCCATCGCTGCAAAGATCGCCCAGCCTTGCCGCCGGTCCCCCGCCATTCGTCCGAACAGGAAACAGAAAGCCACCGGGATCAGAAGGAGCGACAGGCTTTGCGCCAGATTCGATGCAATGGTCGGGTTTTCGAACGGATGGGCGGAGTTCACGCCGAAGAACCCGCCGCCGTTGGTGCCGAGTTGCTTGATCGCGATCTGTGCGGCTGCGGGGCCACGCGCGATGATCTGCTCGCCCCCTTCAAGGCCAGTCGCGGTGACGGCCCCCTGCAAAGTCTGCGGCACGCCCTGCCAGGCGAGGAACAGCCCAAGAATGATCGACAGGGGCAGCAATATCCACAGGACTGACCGCGTAAGGTCGACCCAGAAGTTGCCAAGCGTGTTGCCTTTTGGCGCAGTGAACCCTCGGATAACCCCAACAGCAACGGCCATCCCTGTGCCAGCGCTGACAAAGTTTTGCACTGTCAGTCCTGCCATTTGCGACAGGTAGGACACCTGCGCCTCGCCCGAATAGGCTTGCCAGTTCGTGTTGGTCACAAAGCTGACCGCCGTGTTGAAGGCAAGGTCGGGGGGCATTCCGCCGATGCCATCAGGATTCAATGGCAGCGCGCCTTGCGCCCGCAAGATCGCGTAGAGCACGACAAAGCAGACAAGATTGAACGCCAAGACGGCCATGGCGTAAGTGCCCCATGTCATCTGACGATCGGGGTCGACGCCACTGGTGCGCAGGAACGCGCGCTCGAAGCCAGCGAGTGCTGGCAGGCCGCCATAGACCCTGCTCATCCAGAGCGCGAGGCAAAGCGCGGTGCTGATCAGGGCGGCGAAATAGAGGGTGTAAGCCAATAGTGTCATGATCCGCCCCCTCAGAACCAGTCAGGGCGCAGCAAAGCAGCGCCGAGATAGGCAAACAGGCCTGCGGCCACGGTGGCACCCAAGATCAAGTCGAACAGCGGCATGTCACATTCGCTCCATGCTGCGGATGGCCACGGCAAACAGGGCGAACCCGCCGAGTCCAAGGCCAATGTAGATGATGTCAAGCATCGCGGGATCCTTCATTCAAGATCGTGCGACGTTGGATCAGTTGGCCGTAAGGATGCCATTCGCGTTTGGGCGAAATGGCGTAAAGGATGTATAAAGATGCGGGCGTTCTGAAGGTTTGGCACCCGAACGCCGCCATTTGAGCGGGTCAGGCGGCGCTTCCCTCTGTCGCGATCTGGCCGCATCATGCCGCCTGCTTTCGCCGCCAATCTGGAAAGGGGTCGGGCAGGCTGGCCCAGGCAGTGGGGGTGAAGTCATGGGCAGGGACCAGAGCAGCGTCGAGTTGCGCGCGGATTGCCGTCTCGTCCATGCCCGCGCCGATGAACACAAGTTCCTGCTGCCGGTCGCCCCAGGGTTTGGCCCACTTTTCCATCACCTCTGCCAGCGCGTCGGGATGGGTGGGCCAGCGTTCACGCGGCACCGACGCCCACCACCCGCCCAGTGGCGTGACGGACGACACAGCCCCTGCCAGCGAAAACTCGGCCACCCAGTTCGGGCGCGAGGCCAGCCAGAAATGGCCCTTGGCGCGGAACACGCCGGGCAGATCGCCGTTCAGCAGGGCGTGTATGCGGCCCGGGTGGAACGGCGCACGGGCGCGGTAGACAAAGCTGCTGATCCCGTATTCTGCCGTTTCGGGAGAATGATGGGCAAAGCCATACAACTCCTTGGCCCAGAACGGATGTTCGTGCGCGCGGTCGAAATCAAAAAGGCCGGTGTCAAAGATTGCTTTGCCCTCGACGAGGGAAAGGTCCGTCTCGATCAGGCGGGCAGCGGGGTTGAGCGCCTTGATAATCTGGCGCGCGGCGTCGGTCCGACCGGGACCGGCGTCTGACGTCTTGTTCAACACCACGACATCGGCAAATTCGATTTGTTCGGTCAGCAGGTTGACCAGACTGCGCGTGTCATCTTCGCCAAGGGATTCCCCCGGTCGATCAGGAAATCATGGCTGGAAAAGTCGCGCAGAAGGTTGATGGCATCGACCACTGTCACCATTGTATCCAGACGCGCCACATCCGACAGGCTGTCGCCGTCTTCATCGCGGAAATCGAATGTGGCGGCGACGGGCAGCGGTTCGGCAATGCCGGTGGATTCGATCAGCAGATAGTCGAAGCGCGCCTCATCCGACAGTTTGCGCACCTGTTCCAACAGATCGCCCCGCAGGGTGCAGCAGATGCAGCCGTTGGTCATTTCGACCAGCTTTTCTTCAGACCGCGACAACCCGCCCCCGTCGCGGATCAGATCGGCGTCGATGTTCACCTCGGACATGTCATTGACGATCACCGCGACGCGCCGCCCTTCGCGGTTGTTCAGGACGTGGTTCAAGAGCGTGGTTTTGCCAGCCCCGAGGAAGCCAGAGAGGACGGTGACAGGAAGGCGACGGTCGCGCATGCGAAACTCCGTAATGTTATACTATAACATATAGATCGCATGGTTCAGGTGGACATGCAATGCGACGCCGTGCTGAGCCTTTGTGCGCAGGCGGTTCAAACCCGCAGTTCAAACATGGGCGTCGTGTCAAAGCTCATCTTGCGAAAAGTTTGCCGGCGGTCGCGCACTTGTGGCTAATCAGTGCGGTTTAGTCGGGCCTGACCGCCAGTCGCCCTGACCCCGCGACGGCGAGTGCAAGGCATCCCCCGGCAATGGCCCAGTTCTTGACAAAAATTGACATCTGCCAAGGGTCTTCGGGAATCCAGTGAAAGAAACTTGTGGCACCACAGTAGGCGGCAAGGACGATGGCGACAGACCTGACCTTCCATCCCGCCAACAGCATAGCGCCGGTTAGCCCGTTGAATATCAGGGCGAGCCAGACAATGCCGGGCGGCAAGTCATGCGCCGCCAGCAAAGCCATGGTGTCGCCCGGAGAGACAATCTTTTGCACCGCCCCGCCAACGAAAAGTGCAGCGATTAGAAGTCTGCTTGCGAGCAGGCCGAAGTCGGGAAGCGATGTGCGTGCCAAGTCATTGTTCCATCCGTTGCTGCAGGCCCCTGTCTAATGGAAGACCATTGTCGAACCGAGACGCATTGTCGTGATGCTTGTGCGGGCTGCGTGGTTGCTTTGGGCCGTCGGGGGCGCGAACCGATGGCCAAGACGCCTGTTCGGAACGGTGTGGTGCGCGGATGATGCGCCTTGTCTTTGCTGCGGCGGGCATGGATGTGGTATATGCGAAGCCTGTTTGGGGCTGCAAAACCACCGTCCGCGTTTGGACCTTTATTCAACGAGAAAACTGATGCGGTCATGGTCGAACGATGGTTTGCAGAATGAATCCGGGGTTTGGCGCCGTGGGTCACTGTGGGCGGTGGCGGGGGCTGGCGCAGGTTTGATTGCGCAGCCTGCCTTGGCGCATGTGAAATGGTTTGCCCCCTATATCGTCGGAGCCGCACCGCAGCCCGTGCTTGCGACGCTTGTCAACGAATGGTTCTGGGCGGGCCTGCTGCTTGTGCTTTTCTTTTTTGTGGCGACACGGGCATTTGAGCGCGCAAATGCCGGGCAGATGCTTCTCGCCCGGCTGGACCGTGCAGCGGAACCTTTATGGGCGCGCGCCGACGATTTCATGCGTGTGGCCGTTGGCACGTTTTTCGTTGCCATCTTTGCGGTGGGCGGTGTCTATCTGACCCCGGACCTTGCGACGCCGTCGGAGTGGGTGTCATGGTTTCAGTTGCTTATCGCCGCAGGCCTGTTCTGGCGCAGGACCATGCCCCTGTCTGCGGCGGGCATCATCGTGCTGTGGGCTGTTGCGCTGCGTGATTATGATCTGTTTCATCTGCTCGATTATCTGGCGCTTGGCCTTGGTGTGGCGGGCTATCTGGTGCTTGCCGCGAGTTCGCGTGAGAGTTGGCACAAACATCGCTTTGAGGTGCTGCGCTGGGGTGTTGCGATCGCGTTGATGTGGTCCAGTCTGGAAAAATTCGCCTATCCCGACTGGTTTTACCCGCTTGTTCTGGAAAAGCCGTTTCTGACGTTCGGGTTGCCGCGCGACGTGTTCATCCCGATGGCGGGCGTTGCCGAATTTACGATGGGGTTCGGGCTTTTGTGGACCCCGCTGATCCGCAGGCTTTCCTCTGTCGCCTTGCTGGTGATCTTTCTGACTGCCGTTTGGCCGTTTGGACGGGTGGATATGATCGGCCATGCCCTGATCATGTCCACCATCGTTCTGATCGCCCTTGACCCGGAGCGGCAGTTGCATCTTGCGCCGAAGATCCGGCAATCGCTGCTGGCCGTGCCAATCAGTCTGGCCGGGGCGTTGATCGTGTTCGCGACTGCCTATTGGGGCACACATTTATTGATCTATGGCCCGGACGGGGTTGATGCGGATGTGGGTGACCTGTCGACGCATTCCTATAATGCAGAAGAGCCACACGGCCCGAAAGCATCCGGTGGGATCGGCGCGCCTGCGGAACGCGGTGGATCAGACGGTGTTCAGGTGGCACCTGCCGAATAGATCCGGCGCTGCTTTCCAGATGTGCAAGAACCGCCTCGCCTGACGCAGCCGGCCGTCCGATCTGCTTTGCTGTCCGGGGTGGGGCGGTGGCGCAAAGCGCATCAGCAACAGGGCGCGCGGGTGCGGTGTTTCAGAAAAACGGACGAAGAAGCTGGATCGAGATCAGCACGATTGTCGCACCGGCCGCGATTTCGAGTGTGGGAAGAATTGCACGCGCCGCACCGAACCGGGAACCCGTTGCCAGAACGCCGTCGCGGGCAAAGACAGCAATCAGGGCGACGCTTGCCGTGACAGAGGCCGTGCCAAGCGCCATCACGTAGGTTCCGGCGATGCCAGCCTCGGCGATGCCCATCCGCCAGGTCAGGATCAACAGGAACAAGGCACCGGTGCAGGGGCGCACAGCAATGGACGCCACAAGGATCGCCGCATCGCGCCAGCCCGATAGACGGGCAACGTCTTGCACCGTCGGGCCGTGGCTGTGGCCACAATGGTCGCAAACATCATCGGGCGACGCGGGGTGTGCATGATCGTGCGTGTGCCCCGGCGTGGCCGGGGCCGGGGCGCCCGCTCGCCGCCTCACTGTGCGCAGCCCGCGCCACACAAGCCAGATGCCGATAAACAGGATCGCGGCATAGCTGACCGGGGCCATGACCTGTTCGGTCACGCCGACCATCTGTTCGCGCGTCCATTCGAACACGAGAACGCCCGCATAAACCAGTGCGATGGCGGTTGTTGCCTGCCCAAGACTGGAGGCGACAGCAATGCCGAGCAGCGGGCCAAGGCGCACGCCGCTGCCAAGGCCATAGCCACCGATCAGGAATTTGCCGTGGCCCGGGCCAGCGGAGTGCAGAAATCCATAGCCGAAACACAGTGCCATCAGTCCAAACACCGCGCCGGTATCGCCCGCCTTGAGCCTGCGCAAAGCCCCGGCCATGCTGTTCTGGAACGCACGCTGCCCCTCGGCCGCCCAGACGGCCACAACGTCCAGCCCGCCGGTGACCCAAAGCAGGGCCACGAGCAGGGCTGCAACAAGGCCGGTCGCCAAGGCTATGGTGCGCATGTCAACTGAACCTCTTCTGCGAAGGTGGCACCGATGGCGGGGAAGTTATCGACCGCCAGATCATCAAGGGTCTGATCGGTGCCCAAGGTGGCAAGCGCCGCTTCGAATGCCTTGCTGGCCTCGGTCGGATCTGGGACGACGATCCTTGCGCGACATCCTGTGTGGCCTTGCAGGACCGGATCACTGGCGACAGTGTAGGCGGTATAATATTCGGGATCATAGATTTGCAGCCGAAGCGGAGCATCGGTCATGGCGATGGCGGGGTCAAAGCGGCGCAAATGGGTGCTGATCAACCGGCCATCCTTCAGCGTTGCGGTAAAGTCCAGCGGCCCTGACAGGGGCAGGGGCATGTCGTTCTGCAGGGCGTAAAGATCGCCTGCGAACCCGGGGGTCCAGTTCATGTCAAAGCCCTGGATGGATTTCTGTTCGGTGTCTGTCAGAACGCCGTCGCCGTCTGGGTCAAGACCTTTGTCTTCCAGAATGAGCAGCGAATAGAATTCGTCATAGGCCCAGGTCACCCTGACCGCGCTGAGTTTGGTCTGATCGTCAAAGATCAATTCAAGCCCCGCGTCGATGAAGATATGCGGATGGGCGTAGGCCTTGGTCAGGGGCAAGACCGCGAGGGCAGCGGCTGCAAGATGACGGGCAATGAACATGCAACTACTTTATTGATCCCGGGGCAACGCGGCAAGGCCGCTGCCTGATCAACGGCAATGGTCCGCCAAGGGCGGGGCGGCTGCGCCCGGCGGCTGGTGGTCCATTCCGACGAAAATGACCAGAGGGAACAATCATCAGGCACAGGTGTTCAGCAAAGTAACAAATCACGGGCAGCGCAATGTTCTTTCTGATTTCAATTTTGGCCGCAATCAGCGGCATCGGCCTTGCGGGGGTCGCAGCATTTCAGGCCGACACCGGCATTGACCATTCGATCGGTGCCTATCTGGCCCTTTTGGGAACGGTTGGTGTCACTGCGTCACTTCTTATCGTGTGGGGTGGCGTGGGTGGTGCGTGGATGCGTGGGTTCTTTGCATTTCTTGCCGGGTTCGCCGCAATTCTGACCAGTGTGGCGGCCTGGTTTCTGATGCACGACGCGCTGGTTGTGGCAATGGTCGTTTCATTTCTGGCGCTGGTTCTGAGCGGCGTTACCCGTCAACGAAAGAAAGCATATTGAACAGATTTGGTATTCTGGCGGCGCTGGCCGTTCTTGCAACGGGCCAGGCGTGGGCGGATCAGCCCGTATGGGGCACCTTCAACGGTGACCTTGCCGCGACAAAGTTTGCGGACGCGGCGACATTGACCCCGCAAAGCGTGCCGGGCCTTGTGCGGGCGTGGGAGGTGCGGACGGGCGATGTATCGGACGGGACGGGCGAGGTTCCGGCCACGGTTTGGTCGGCCACGCCGATCTATGCCAACAACACCCTGTACCTTGGCACGCCGTTCTATCGCATCCTGGCCCTGGATCCCGCCACGGGGGCAGAGCGGTGGAGTTACGATACCAAATCCGCCCTTGAAACGCTGACCCAGCCCGCGCTGAAAAACCGGGGTGTGGCTTATTGGGAAAGCGGGGCCGAGGGGCCGTGCGAAAAGCGGGTGATGATCGGCACGATGGACGCCACCCTGCATGCGGTGGACGCTGACACGGGCCAGCCTTGCACCGAGTTTGGCGAAAACGGTGTCCTGAATGTGAACAAGTGGAACGAGACGAACGCCATTTTTCCATTCTCATTACTACAGCCACCCACTGCGGTGGGGAATACGATCCTGATCGGGTGGGCGGGCAAGGATTGGGCGCATACAGTGGAGCCGCCCGGCAACCTGATCGCTGTGGATGCGCGGACGGGGGAGTTGCTGTGGGATACCGGGTTCATCCCGCCCGAAATGATCCCGGTCACTGGTACGGCGAATATCTGGTCGTCGATGTCGGCCGACCCGGAGCTTGGCCTTGTGTATGTTCCCGTGTCGTCGCCGTCGCCCAATTATTGGGGTGGCAACCGGACAGCGCCCATCCCGCTGGCGACGTCGATCACCGCCATTGACATCGAAACGGGCGCGGTTGCGTGGAGTTTTCAGCATGTCCACCACGATGTTTGGGATTACGACACGCCGTCTGCGCCGACGTTGCTGACCATCACCCGGGACGGGGAGAGCGTGCCTGCCTTGGTTCAGACGACCAAGCAGGGGTTCATCTTCGTGCTAGACAGGCGCACGGGCGTACCGCTGTTCCCGGTTGAGGAACGTCCGGTTCCTGCAAGCGACGTCGAAGGCGAACAGGTGTCGCCAACGCAGCCTTTTGCCGATGTGCCGACCCCGACGATCAACCATGCCGCATTGCCCGATGTCTGGCCTTTGGCGGACACACTTTCATTCGGTCAGTGCAGTCGCGACCGCGAAACCTATCGTTATGAAGGGCTTTATACGCCGCCATCGGTGCAGGGCACGTTCCTGTGGCCTGCGACAGCGGGCGGCAACAACTGGGGCGGGGCGGCGGTCGATCCGCGAACCGGCATCCTGTATGTGAACACATCGCAGGTGGTGCAGGTAATCCGCCTGATCCCCCGCGCGGAATTTGAGGCCGAGGTAGAGGCCGCGACAGCCGACGGTGGTGATGCCAGCGGCAATGAGGCGGGGCTTTATGCGCAGGAAGGATCGCCCTTTGGGCTCGAGTTGTTCGAATGGCGCACCGCCCTTGGTCTGCCCTGCTGGAAACCACCCTTTGGCACGTTCGCAGCTTATGATCTGAACACGGGCGAGCGGCTTTATGAACGGCCGTTCGGATTGGCGCAGCAGTGGGGCTTTTACGGGCTGCGGGATTGGGGTTCGCCCACGCTGGGCGGGCCGGTGGTGACGTCGGGCGGCGTGGTAATGATCGGTGCGTCGATGGACAGCCGGGTGCGGGCAATGGATGCGGCGACGGGTGCGGAACTGTGGTCCGACCTTGTGGCGGCCCCTGCCGTGTCCATTCCCGCCGTCTTTACCCATGAAGGGGCCGATTATGTCGTCTGGGCCGTGGGGGGCAATTCGATCCTGAAGCCGGAAGTGGCCGATCAGGTGGTGGCCTACAGGCTTGGCACGGAATGACCGGGTGGGTGGGCAGCTATTGCGGCCCTGCGCCCGCCCCGGCAGATCTTTGGCTGCGCTGGAACTTTGATCTGTTTGCCTTGGCCCTGCTGGTTGCGATTGCGCTTTGGGCTGGGCGGGGCCGGTTCGGCGCAGCCGGGATGGCGGTGCTGATCGTCGTATTCTTGTCACCGCTTTGCGCATTGTCAGCGGCGTTGTTTTCGGCGCGCGTGGTGCATCATGTGCTGCTGGTGGCCGTGGCCGCGCCGCTGTTCGCGCTGTCGCGGCCCGCGCGTGCGCCCACCCCTGTGGGGCTGCCATTCTTGCTGGCGACGGCGGCGCTGTGGTTGTGGCATGCCCCTGCCGCCTATGACGCGGCGCTGGGGCATATGGCGGTTTACGGGGTGATGCAGGGCAGTCTGTTCGCCTCGGCCTGGCTGTTTTGGCGGGCGGCCTTTTCGCAGCCGGGCGGGGCGGGGGCGTTCTGGGTTTTTCTGGCCTATCTGGCGATGGGGCTTTTGGGCGCGCTTTTGACCCTTGCGCCCCAAGGGCTTTATGCAAGCCACGCGGTAGCCCCATTCATGTGGGGATTTTCGCCCCTGTCCGACCAACAGCTTGGCGGGCTTTTGATGTGGATGCCGGCCGGGGTGCCATTTGTGGTCTGGGGCGGGATGCTGGCCCGGCGCGCCTGGCGCGATATGGGGCCTGCGGCATGAACTGGGTCGAGGCTCTGGTTCCGCATGTCAAGGCGCTGCACCTGGGTTTCATTGCGGTCTGGGTGGCCGGGTTGTTTGCCTTGCCCCAGATGTTGTCGCGCCATGACCAGGCGATTGTGCAGGAAGAATTCACGCAGATCCGCCGCGCCACGCATTTCGGTTATGTCTGGGTCATCACGCCCATCG
Source organism: Gemmobacter sp. (assembly GCA_031425195.1). Classification (GTDB taxonomy): domain Bacteria; phylum Pseudomonadota; class Alphaproteobacteria; order Rhodobacterales; family Rhodobacteraceae; genus JANPIX01. The sequence continues at coordinate 39,695 of JANPIX010000013.1, forward strand.
CCGTTCTGGCCATTGCGTCCGGCGCTGCACTTATCTTTCTGCGCGAGGTGTTCACGGTGTGGATCTTTGCCAAGCTGGTTCTGGTGACCGGACTTGTCGCGGTACACGCCTGGGTGGGTCATACCATCGTCGCCGTGGCTGAAACCGAAGGGGTGCATGAACCGCCCGAGCCTTTGGTGTCGACACTGATTATTACCGCATTGGTGATCGGCATTCTGTTTCTGGTACTGGCCAAGCCGGAACTGGAGGAAGTGCCGATGCCGCATTGGGCCGTAACGCCGCTGGGGCGTCAGTTGCCCTTTGATATTCCCAACCGATAGTCAAAGACGAGTTTGCCGCCATGCCAACCTGTTGCAGATACAGCGATGACCGCAAAGCCGGACATCAGAAGGCCCCAGGGCAGGACGGCGGCTTCGTAGCCCGTAAGACGCCAGCCCCAGTTCAGCGCCAGCAGGGAAAGCAGCATCACGGCAATGACAAAATGCGTCCACGCTGCCGCGCGGATGCGGATGCCGGGAACCATCAGCAACTCCATCGTGCCGCTGGCACCTGCCAGAAGGCCGAACAGAAAGGCCGTGCCCGTGGCCCAGAGTGCGGCCCAGGCCCATCGTTCCTGACCCGACCACCAATACAGAAGATCGGCCCCGAAGGCACAGAACGTCAGCGCCACGGGAAAGGCCACCGACATGGCGTGCAGCGGATGGCCCAGAATGGCAATTTTCGATTCCGTCTGTTGAAAAGCGGGGTCGCTGACAATCGGGTCGGTGAAGGGGCGAACGTCATCTTCGCCCTGCGCCATCTTTTGTGCCATCGGCGGGTCCTTTGTGGTGTTGCTATGGCTGCAACGTTGCAGGTGACGTCGGGTTGCGAGGAACGGCTTTCGATCCTGCATCCGGCAGGCCCGGCGGCCCAGACCATCGCGCAGGTGTGGTGGATCATGCTGGTTGGCGCTGTTGTGATCTTTGTCTTTGTGATGGCGTTGCTGGTTGCCGCCTGGACGCGGCCTGCCACTTTGAACCCCGGCGATGACGGGCGGCGTGCGCGGGTCTGGATGTGGGGCCTTGGGCTGGGCTTTCCGATGGTGACGCTGGCCGCTCTCACCGGTTATGGCCTGTTCATGGGCGAGCGGTTGCTGCCGCGTGACGGGCCCGACCTTGTGACGGTAAGCGCCGAGGCGCGGCAATGGGCGTGGGCGTTTCGCTATGCGGATGCACCCGGACGTGTGACGGAAGGCGAATTGCACATTCCCGCCGACCGCCCCGTGAATGTCAGAATCACGAGCGTCGATGTCATCCATTCCTTCTGGGTGCCGCGCCTTGCGGGCAAGCTTGACGCGGTGCCCGGTCATGTGAACGTGTTGCGCATCGAGGCGGCGCGCGCGGGCACCTATGACGGGCAAAGTGCCGAGTTCAGCGGGGCCGGATATCGCGGGCATGTCTTTACTCTGATCGCGCATGATGCGGCGGGCTGGGCTGCGTTCCTGCGGGACGGTGCGCCATGACGGGGGCAACACAGCGCGGCACGGCCTTGCGCCTGCACCGGGGGCTGTCGCGGATCTGGGCGTCCGACCCACGGCTGCGCGGCTGGCTGACCACCAGCAACAACAATGACGTCGGCATCCTGTTCCTGATCGTCGCGACCACGTTCTTTGTGATCGGGGGCATCCTTGCCATGCTCATCCGCGCGCAGCTTGCGACACCGCAGTCGGCCTTCATGGAGCCGCAAGTCTATAACCAGATATTCACGATGCATGGCACAGTGATGATGTTCCTGTTCGCCATCCCGTTCTTTGAAGCCATGTCGATGCTCATGTTGCCGGGTATGCTGGGCACCCGCGATCTGGCGTTTCCGCGGCTTGGTGCTTACGGGCTGTGGGTCTATATCTTTGGTGGCAGTGCGGTGATCATCGCCATGCTGATGGGACTGGCACCCGATGGCGGGTGGTTCATGTACCCGCCCCTGTCGTCCGCCGCGTTTTCGCCGGGGATCGGGGCGGATGTCTGGCTTTTGGGCATCACCTCGATCGAGGTATCGGCCATTGCGACGGCCATCGAGGTCATCGTGACCGTGCTGCGGTACCGGGCGGCGGGGATGAGCCTGTCGCGCATGCCGATCTTTGCGTGGTACATCCTGATCGTGTCGGTGATGATCCTGACGGCGTTTCCTCCGATGATCCTGGGATCCTTGATGCTGGAGGTGGAACGCGCGTTCGACTGGCCGTTCTTTCAGGTGGAAAATGGCGGTGACCCGTTGTTGTGGCAGCACCTGTTCTGGCTGTTCGGGCATCCGGAGGTCTATATCATCTTTCTTCCTGCCGCCGGGATGATCGCCACGATCCTGCCTGTCATGGCCCGGACCACGCTGCTTGGATACGGGTGGGTAGTGGCGGCAGCGGTGTCGCTTGCGGTGCTGAGTTTCGGGCTGTGGGTGCACCACATGTTCACGACGGGCATCCCGCACATGGGGCTGGCGTTCTTTTCTGCCGCCTCGACCCTTGTCGCGGTGCCGACGGCGGTGATGATCTTTTCGTGGATTGGCACGCTGTGGAAGGGCCGGCCCCGGATGGACCTTCCGATGCTGTGGATCATGGGGTTCTTTGCCACTTTCGTGATCGGCGGATTGACCGGCGTGATGCTGGCGGTGGTGCCATTCAACTGGCAGGTTCACGACACGCATTTCGTGGTGGCGCACCTGCATTACGTTCTGATCGGGGGCTATGTCTTTCCGATGGTGGCGGCGATCTATTATTTCATGCCGCTGCTGACGGGGCGGACGCGGTTCTTCAAGCTGGGCGAGGTGGCATTCTGGCTGGTGGTGCCTGCGTTCCACGTTACATTCCTTGCGGTTCACGTGGCGGGGCTTTTGGGGCAGCGCAGGCGCACGTCCACCTATGATCCGGGGCAGGGGTGGGAGGTGTTGAACCTTGTCGCCTCGGTCGCGTCGTTCGTGATGGCCATTGGTTTCGCGCTGATCATTCTGGATGTGGCGGTGAATGCGTTTGTCGCGGTGCGCGGGCGACGCAATCCGTGGGGGGCGGCGACGTTGGAATGGGCGGCAGCGAACCCGTCGCCAGCCTATGGCTTTGCGTCGATCCCCATCGTGTCGGGCCGCTATCCTTTGCATGACGACCCCGACCTTGCCGTGCGCATTGCGCGGGGCGAGGGGTATCTGGGCGATGCGTCACGCAACCGCCGCGAAACGCTGATCGTGACGACGGCGCAGGGGGAACCTTCGCTGGTGGTTGTGTTGCCGGGCAATTCGGTGGTGCCGTTTCTGCTGGCTGTTGTGACAAGCACATCGTTTCTGGCACCATTGTTCGGGGCCTATCTTCTTTCGGGTTTGGCGCTGATCGGTGTGGTTATCCTGGCGCTGATCTGGGCCTGGGGGCTTGGGTCGCGGACGGATGAAGGGCTGGTGGACGCGGGGCATGGCGCGATGCTGCCGCTGGCATCCGAAACGCCGGACCCGCCGGGGTGGTGGGGGTCGCTGTTCCTGCTTTTGGCCGATAGCGTGCATTTCGGATCCCTGCTGTTCGGCTATGCGTTCCTTTGGACGGTGGCCCCGAATTGGCCGCCGCAGTCCTATCTGCAGCCTGATTTTTGGGGCGTTTCCCTGGCTGTTGGCGGTGCGGCGGCATTGGTTGCCGGGCCGCGCCTTGCTGTCGGTGCCATCAGGCGCGGGCGTGCTGCGTGGCCCGGCATTCCGCTTGGCCTTGTGGGGGCCTGCGCGATAGCTGCGGCCGCGGCGACAATTCCGCTGGCCCGGGCAGAGCCTGCCGGGCACGCCTATGATGCGACGTTGTGGCTGTTGGCGGGGCACGTCGGGTTGCACGCAGGGCTGACCGCGATCATGCTGATCTACTTTGCCGCGCGGGTGGCGCGGGGCTATGCGTCGCCTGCGCGGATCGGGGAGGCGCGGATTGCCGGGCTTTGGGCCGATTTCACGGCGGCGACGGGGCTTGTCGCGCTGGGTGCCGCGTGGCTGCCGGGGGCTTTCGCATGATCGAGATTTTGCGCCTGTCCGGGCCGATGACGATATGGGTCACTGTTTTCAGCGCTGTGTACGCGCTGCAGGGGTTCACCTGTTCGCGACATTGGCCCGAGGATCTGTGGGCGCGGCCTGTTCTGCTGGCGGCATGGGGCGTGGGTCTTGCGCTGCAGGTGATTGCCCTGATGGCGGTGCGCCGCGCGCCGTCGCGATCGGCTCTTGTGCAAAAGGTTGCAATGGGCATTGCGGTTGTCGCGCTTGTGGCCGGGATCTGGACGCTGATGCCTGTGGCCACCACATCGGTGTGTCTGTGACGCCCGAAATGACAACGCCTGCATTGGTTTTCACCCATGCAAGCGTTTGGTCAGATATCCGATGGCCTGCGGTGGCCATCATCGGTTCGACTGGAGCGGGCGAAGAGATTCGAACTCTCGACCCTAACCTTGGCAAGGTTATGCTCTACCCCTGAGCTACGCCCGCACTCCGTGGGCGGTTACTAGTGCATGATTTCGGCGGGGGCAAGCGGGTTTGTGGGGGTGAAGATGGAAATTTCACCCGGCGACCAAGGGCTGCCGCGCGGCTGCCTTTCGCGGCATATTCAGGCGTTGCGAATGACGCGCATCACACAGGCGACGCGCGATATCTGCCGCGCCAATCCGCACGTTCAGGGGGGTCACCCGCCGTTCGGCGGGGGACACCACGCGTTAGTCGCTTTCCAGTTCCACCAGCAGGTCCTTGGCATCAATCTGGGTGCCCGGCTGAACGTGCAGCGCCCTGACCACGGCAGAGCGGTCGGCGTGCAGCCCGGTTTCCATCTTCATCGCCTCGATCGTGAGCAACAGATCGCCCGCGAGCACCTTTTGGCCAACAGTCACCGCCACGCTGGCAATAGACCCGGGCATCGGCGCGCCGATATGGGCGGGGTTACCGTCCTGTGCCTTGGGCTTGGCCGCCGTCTTTGCCTTGACGGCGCGGTTGGGCACACGAATGACGCGTGGCTGACCATTGAGTTCAAAGAACACCTTGACGTCGCCATCATCGGTAGTTTCGGCAACGGCCTGCAGGCGGATTTCCAGTGTCTTGCCGGGGTCAATCTCGGCCGTGATTTCGTCCCCGGCCTGCATGCCGTAAAAGAATGTGCGTGTCGGCAGAACGCGGACAGGGCCATAGGCGCGGTGGCGCATGCGGTAATCCATGAACACCTTGGGATACATGAGGTACCCGTTCAGGTCTTCGTCATCCACAACCTCGTCTTCGGCATCGTCCTGACCGATACGCAGTTCGGTTGCGAGTTTCGCACGCGCGGCTTCCAGATCAACTGCGGGCATGGCGGCGCCGGGGCGGGTGGTCATGGCGGGTTCGCCCTTCAGGACCTTGGCCTGAATGGCGGCGGGCCAGCCGCCATGGGGTTGGCCAAGGTTGCCCTTCATCATGTCGACGACGGAATCCGGGAAGGCCACGTCCACAGCAGGGTCTTCGACCTGCGCGCGGGTTAGTCCTTGTGCCACCATCATCAGCGCCATGTCGCCCACCACTTTGGACGACGGCGTCACCTTGACGATATCGCCGAACATGCGGTTCGCGTCGGCATAGGCCTGCGCGACCTCGTGCCAGCGTTCCTCCATCCCCAGGCTGCGCGCCTGTGCCTTGAGGTTGGTGAACTGACCGCCCGGCATTTCGTGCAGGTAAACCTCGGACGCGGGTGCGGCCAGACCGGATTCAAACGCCGCATACTGCGCGCGGACATGTTCCCAGTAATTCGACATCTGGCGGACGGCGGCAATGTCGATGCCTGTGTCGCGGTCGGTGTGGCGCAGCGCCTCAACTATAGACCCAAGGCAGGGCTGCGACGTGCCACCCGAGAAGGAATCCATCGCGGCATCGACGGCATCGACCCCGGCGTCGCAGGCGGCCAGAACCGTGGCGGCGGCGGCTCCCGATGTGTCATGCGTGTGGAAATGGATCGGCAGGCCCACTTCCTGCTTGAGCGCCTTGATCAGGATGCGCGCGGCGGCAGGCTTCAACAGCCCGGCCATATCCTTGAGGCCAAGGATATGCGCGCCCGCGGCCTTCAGTTCGCGCCCGCGCGAGACGTAGTAGTTCAGATCATATTTGGCGCGGTCGGGGTCAAGGATATCGCCGGTATAGCAGATAGAGCCTTCGCAGACCTTGCCCGATTCAACCACGGCATCCATCGCGACGCGCATGTTTTCGACCCAGTTCAGACTGTCGAACACGCGGAACACGTCGACGCCGGTCTTGGCGGCCTGCAGCACGAAGGCGCGCACCACGTTGTCGGGATAGTTGGTGTAGCCCACACCGTTCGAGGCGCGCAGGAGCATCTGCGTCATCAGGTTCGGCATCGCGGCCCGCAGTTCACGCAGGCGCTGCCACGGGCATTCCTGCAGGAAACGGTAGGCCACATCAAAGGTTGCCCCGCCCCAGCATTCCACCGAAAACAGTTGCGGCAGGTTTGCGGCATAGGCGGGGGCCGCCTTGATCATGTCAATCGACCGCATCCGCGTGGCAAGCAGCGACTGGTGGCCATCACGCATCGTCGTGTCGGTCAGCAGAACCTTTTGCTGCGCGCGCAGCCAGTCGGCCACGGCCTGCGGGCCTTTCTGTTCCAGAAGATTTCGCGTGCCCATCGCCGGTTCCGCGAGCGGGGCGGGTGGCTTTGGCATCTTTGCCTCGGCAGGGGGTTTGGGTCGGCCTGCCGTTTCCGGGTGACCGTTCACTGTGATGTCCGCGATGTAGGTCAGGATCTTGGTGGCACGGTCACGCCGTTTCTTGAAGTTGAACAGGTCGGGCGTCGTGTCGATGAATTTCGTGGTATAGGTGTCGTTCAGAAACGTCGGATGTTTGAGCAGGTTTTCGACAAAGGCGATGTTGGTCGAAACGCCCCGGATGCGGAATTCGCGCAGGGCACGGTCCATCCGGGCGATGGCCTTGTCCGGCGTCTGCGCATGGGCTGTGACCTTGACGAGCAGACTGTCGTAATAACGGGTGATGACGCCCCCGGCATAGGCCGTGCCACCGTCCAGCCGGATGCCGTTGCCCGTGGCGCTGCGATAGGCGGTTAGGCGGCCATAGTCGGGGATAAAGTTGTTCTGCGGGTCTTCGGTCGTGACACGGCATTGCAGGGCATGGCCGTTGAGCATGACGTCTTCCTGACGGGCGACGCCGGTGGCTTCGGCCAGGGTCTTGCCTTCTTCGATCAGGATCTGTGCCTGAACGATGTCGATGCCTGTCACCTCTTCCGTCACCGTGTGTTCCACCTGAACGCGGGGGTTCACCTCGATGAAAAAGAACTTGCCGCTGTCCATATCCATCAGGAATTCGACGGTGCCCGCACATTCGTAGTTCACATGGGCACAGATGCGGCGGCCAAGATCGCACACTTCGGCGCGCTGTTCGGGCGTCAGATAGGGGGCAGGGGCGCGTTCGACGACCTTCTGGTTGCGGCGCTGTACGGTGCAGTCGCGTTCCCACAGGTGATAGATGTTGCCATGCTTGTCGCCAAGGATCTGCACTTCGACATGGCGGGCGCGCAGGATCATCTTTTCAAGATAGCCTTCGCCGTTGCCAAAGGCGGCCTCAGCTTCGCGCCGGCCTTCGCGGACCTTGTCGGCAAGTTCGGCCTCATTGTTGATGGGGCGCATGCCACGCCCGCCGCCACCCCAGGATGCCTTGAGCATCAGGGGATAGCCCACTTCGGCGGCCTGTTTCTTGACCAGTTCCATGTCATCGCCCAGCACTTCGGTGGCGGGGATAACGGGCACGCCCGCGGCCATCGCCACGCGCCGGGCGGATGCCTTGTCGCCCAAGGCGCGCATTGTTTCAGCCCGGGGGCCGATGAACGTGATCCCCGCCGCATCGCATGCATCGACGAATTCGGGGTTTTCGGACAATAGCCCATAGCCGGGGTGGATCGCATCGGCACCGGACTGACGCGCCACGCGGATGATTTCGGGAATCGACAGATAGGCCCCGACCGGCGACAGGCCTTCGCCGATGCGGTACGCCTCATCCGCCTTGAAGCGGTGCAGGCTGAGCTTGTCTTCCTCGGCATAGACCGCGACGGTTTTCTTGCCCATTTCGTTGGCGGCCCGCATGACGCGGATGGCGATTTCGCCCCGGTTGGCGATCAGGATCTTCTTGAACTCGGGCATCGGGGCACTCCGTAACGATGGGCAATCGGCCCCACTCTAGGCATGCTGCAATGCAGCGCAAGCCCACCCGTCAGAATCGAGCGCAAAGTTTGACTGGACGCAAGTGCCAGATACCGTCAGTCGCGCGATTTGGCCAGAAAAAGCCAGGCCATCAAAGCAGTTCCGACGACGACGGCGACTGCCCCCGGTGCGGTCAGGCTTGCATCGCCGTTTTCGTCAAACCGGTACTTTCCGATGACCAGCACAACTGCACCGATTTCGTAGATCAGAAGTTGCGGCAGCGCGAGGCGGCTTTGGCGCATTGCCGGCCAACCGCGATGGAACAGGGCGAACAGGGACGATATCAGAAATCCCAGGATGCCCGCATGGGCATGTGCATTCGCATGCATGGGAAGTTCATTGATGCCGATATAGATGCCGAACAGCATTGCGGCCAACAGCCAAGAAAATGCCAGAGTCACATAAAGTCTGTCGATTGCCATGAAAATTCCTGCCCCAAAATAAAATGCACCACGCGCCGAATTGGCGGCGGTATGGAGCTTCTATCTGGTTTTTTCGTCGAAATCGACAAAAACGGTACGCCCCCCGAAACGGGCTGGCTGACGGGGGGGCTCTTCCTTGCCGGATGCTATTCGCCCTTCGGGACCAGCCGGTTCTGAAGCGGGATTTCCTTCAGCATCAGCGCAAACAGAAAAGCGATGATGCCAAGTGCGACCACGATCCAGTAGATCGGATGGATGGCATCGGCCACAGTGCCTGCGATGGCCTGACGTTGGTCCAGGGGAAGTTGGGCCAGAAGCTGGGCGTTGATTTCAGGATTGCCGCCGCTGCCCGCCATCAGACCGCTGGTAAAGATCGCGCCGAAGACGGCGACGGCAAGGGACCCGCCGATCTGGCGGAACATCACACTGGCCGCCGTTGCGGCACCCAGTTGTTCGCGGGGAACGGCGTTCTGGACAGAGGTGATGACGACTGGAAAGATGAAGCCCATGCCAAAGCCGAACAGCACGATGAACAAGCCAAAGGCGACGTTGCCGGTATTCTGGTCAAGCGTGGTCAGCAGCAGCCCGGAAATGGTGATCAGGGCCGTCCCCATCATCGGCAGTATCCGGTAGCGCCCTGTCTTGCCCATATAGCGGCCTGAAACGTTCGCTGTGATGACAATGCCCAACGTCATGGGGATGAGCAACATGCCCGATGCGGTGGGCGCAATTCCCTTGGCCACTTGCAGGTAGATGGGCAGGAACGTCAGCGCGCCAAAGAAGGCCGCACCTGACGCAAACCCCAGCAGATTGGTCACGACAAAGACGTTCCGGCGGAACAGGTCAAGCGGCAGGATCGGTTCCTGCGCGCGTTGTTCGATCATCACGAAGGCAAGCATGGAGCCTGCGGCCAGCGCGCACAGCGCAATCGCCTCAGCCGACGACCAGGCGATGGTGTGGCCGCCAAGACTGGTCACAAGGATCAGCGCGCCAAGGCTTGCCGTCAGGGCGGCAGCACCGGCCCAGTCGATTTTGTGCGATACGCGTTCCGCCCGTGCCGCAAAGCTGCTTGCAAAGGCGATGACGGCCAGCGCACCCAGCGGCAGGTTGATGAAAAAGATCCAGTGCCAGCTGAACGATTGCACGAACCAGCCGCCCATCAGGGGGCCGATCACACTCGACAGGGAAAACACGGCGGCGAACACGCCCTGCACCTTGCCGCGATCCTTGGGGGCAATGACATCACCCACAACGGCCAAGGCCAGAACAAACAGGCCGCCCCCGCCCAGACCCTGTACCGTGCGAGAGAATATGAGGAAAGGCATGGATTGGGCCAGACCGCAGAGCGTGGACCCGATCAGGAACAGCGCCACCGAAAAGAACACCATGAGACGGCGGCCATACAGATCGCCGAGTTTGCCATAGAGCGGGGCAGATACAGTCGAGGCAAGGATATAGGCGGTCACCACCCAGGAAAGATGGTCAAGCCCGCCCAGATCCGCGACAATCGTCGGCAAGGCTGTCGCCACGATGGTCTGGTCCAGTGCCGCGAGCAACAACAGCAGCCCGATGGAAATCGTGACCAGTCGCACCGAAGCGGCCGTGGTTGCGGGTGGGGTGTCAGCCGCGTTCGGGGGCGTCATGTCGGCACTTTCTGCATTCGGGGCGAGGGAGGTTTGAAGTAGTCCGGGGTAGGTTATATGTCAATCGCATATAAATGCGCGATACAACTTCTTGACATGTGCAGTCGTGATGCGCAGATGCAGGTCATGACACTTCAAAAGACCGCAATTCCCCCGCGTTTTCAGGATGGCCTACCGGAAAGGCTGGCCGATGCCGGTGTTTCGGCGGCGGCCACGCAGGCACTGCTGGCCCTGGATCAGGACATGTTCCTGTGGCACCGCATGGCCATGAAGGGCGAAATCGCGGGACGCCTGATTGCCGACATGGGCCTTGGGCTGGAGCTTTCGCATTTCTATGCGCTGACGGCCATTACGCGGATCGAAGGCGGCATTGGCCGGGATGCGCCACAGCCTGCGACAGTGGGCCTTCTGGCCGAGGAAATGGCGCTTGATCCGTCACGCGCCAGCCGAATTGCCGCCGATCTGATCGCCAGCGGATTCGTGCGGCGTGAGGCGGTACAGGCCGACGGGCGCAAATCGGTGCTCGTTCTGACCGACAAGGCGGTGACTGCGTTCGGGGAATTCCGTGACCGCAAATGGGACAAGTGGCTGACCGTCTTTCGGGATTGGCCGGACGACGACGTGGCCCGGTTTTCGCAGCTGTTCGGCCAGTATTGCGCCGACATGCGGCGCGCGTTCGGAACCTCTGTGTGATCAGGGCTTTGTGAACAATCGCAGAACACTTCTTTAACTTCGCTGCAAAGCGGGTTAGCATTGAGCGATGAACGGTTACGACGACAGTGACTCATTCGCGGCGGCGTCGATCCCGTTGTCGCAACGCGCCATGGCGGCGCGGCCGCAACCATACCTTGATGACCTGAACCCGGCGCAGCGCGCGGCGGTTCTGGCGCTTGACGGGCCTGTGCTGATGCTCGCGGGGGCAGGCACAGGCAAGACCAAGGCGCTGACGGCGCGGATCGTGCACCTTCTGACCACCGGGCGGGCAAGACCGAACGAGATTCTGGCCGTGACCTTTACCAACAAGGCCGCGCGCGAAATGAAGGATCGGGTGGGCCGCATGTTGGGCCATGCCGCCGAAGGAATGCCCTGGATGGGCACCTTCCATTCGATCAGCGTCAAGATTTTGCGCCGCCATGCCGAACTGGTGGGGTTGAAGTCAAATTTCACCATTCTCGATACCGACGATCAGCTTCGTCTGTTGAAGCAACTGATACAGGCCGCCAACATCGACGAAAAGCGGTGGCCTGCCCGGTTGCTCGCCGGGTTCATCGACAGCTGGAAGAACCGGGCGTGGACCCCCGACAAGGTTCCGTCGAGCGAGGCCGGAGCTTACAACAACCGGGGAACAGAGCTTTATGCCGCCTATCAGGACAGGCTGAAGGCTTTAAACGCCACCGATTTTGGCGATCTGTTGTTGCATGTGGTGACGATCTTTCAGACCCACCCCGATGTGCTGGCACAGTATCAGCGATGGCTGCCCTATATTCTGGTCGACGAATATCAGGATACGAACGTGGCGCAGTATCTGTGGCTGCGGCTTCTGGCGCAGGCGCATCGCAACGTGTGCTGCGTCGGGGATGACGACCAATCCATCTATGGCTGGCGCGGGGCCGAGGTGGGCAACATCCTGCGGTTCGAAAAGGATTTCCCCGGTGCGCAGATCGTGCGGCTGGAACAGAACTATCGCTCGACGGCGCATATCCTTGCGGCTGCGTCGGGCATCATCGCGGCGAACGCGGGCCGTTTGGGCAAAACGCTGTGGACGGCAGGCGAGCCGGGCGAAAAGGTGCGTCTGATCGGCCATTGGGATGGCGAGGAAGAGGCGCGGTGGATCGGCGACGAGGTGGAGGCCATTCAGCGGGGCACACGCGGATGGAACCCGGTTGGTCTGAACGATCAGGCCATTCTGGTGCGGGCAAGCCACCAGATGCGTGCCTTTGAAGACCGTTTCCTGACCATCGGTCTGCCCTACCGCGTGATCGGTGGCCCCCGGTTCTATGAGCGGTTGGAGATCCGCGACGCCATGGCCTATTTCAGGATGGCCGTTTCACCCGACGACGATCTTGCCTTTGAGCGGGTGGTGAACACGCCCAAGCGGGGCCTTGGTGAAAAGGCGCAGCAGGATATTCAGCGCGTTGCCCGTGCGGCGGGGGTTGGTCTGCTGGACGGATCGCGCGAAATTCTGGCGCGGGGGGCCATTGGCGGCAAGGGTGCGGGGCAACTGCGCAGCTTTGTCGAAGGGGTCGATCGCTGGCATCAGGCAACGCGGGTCGCGCAGTATGACCATGTTCGACTGGCCGAGACGATTCTGGACGAATCCGGCTATACGGAGATGTGGCAGCAGGACAAGACGCCCGAGGCGCCGGGCCGACTTGAAAACCTCAAGGAACTGGTCAAGGCCTTGGAAGGGTTCGAAAACCTGCAGGGGTTTCTGGAGCATGTGTCCCTGATCATGGATAACGAAACGGAAGAAGCCTCGGAAAAGATCAGCATCATGACGCTGCACGCGGCCAAGGGGCTTGAGTTTCCGGTCGTGTTCCTGCCGGGGTGGGAAGACGGGTTGTTCCCCAGCCAGCGCAGCATGGACGAAAGCGGGCTGAAGGGGTTGGAAGAGGAACGCCGCCTTGCCTATGTTGGCATCACGCGGGCGGAACGGTTGTGTACCATCAGTTTCGCGGCCAATCGCCGGGTCTATGGCCAGTGGCAATCGTCACTGCCATCGCGGTTCATCGACGAACTGCCGGATGCCCATGTCGATGTTCTGACGCCGCCGGGGCTGTATGGCGGGGGCTTTGGTGCAGCGGGCATGGCGTCGACCATTGAAATGAAGGCGGCGAGTGCGGATGTCTACAATTCGCCCGGCTGGCGGCGGATGCAGGACCGCGCCGGACAGCGCCCCATGTCCCAACCGCGCGAGGCGCGCAACACCGTGATCGACCTGAACGCGGTGTCATCCTATATCGAAGGCGACAGGGTGTTTCACCAGAAGTTCGGCTATGGCACCGTGATCGGTATCGAAGGCGACAAGCTGGAGATCGATTTCACCAAGGCCGGGATAAAACGCGTTGTTGCGTCGTTTGTGACCGATGCGGATGGGGTGGACGAGGTTCCGTTTTAAGGCGGGGCAGGGCCGTGCGCGTTGGTCGTCAGTTCACGATACCAAAGTCCGCAACCGTCAAAGACGGCCCAAGACCGCCGTCCTCCATCACCGCAATCAGCCTTTGTGCCGCGGCCCCCGTGCCATCCTTGTCATAGTACAAACGTCCGGTCGCATCGTCATAGATGATCCGATCGCTTTGATCGCCGGCCTCGGTTCCGATGCGGAATTTAGCTGCATTTAGAGTGCCGGGCCTACCCAAAGTTGTAAAGATGTCATTGTCGAGCAAGATGCGGTCGTCGTTCGAGGCGTTGAAGTCGACAATCGTATCGGCATTTGCAGCCCCCACGTTTGAATTGAACAGGAAACGATCCTTGCCGCCATCATTGCCGACCAGCACATCGATGCCCACACCGCCGTTCAGCAAAGCGTTTCCCGCATCGCCGACGACGATGTCATTGCCGCCACCGCCGTACAGGCTGTCGTCGCCATTGCCACCATAGAGATAGTCGTCGCCCTTGTTGCCGAAAATTGTGTCGGCCCCTTTGAAGCCGTAAAGATCTTCACCCCGTGTTGAACCAAAGATCTTGTCGCGGCCGCTGAACGACAGGGCAGCGACCCCTTCGCCTGCCTGGGCTGCCATCCGGTCGTAAAGAATCTTGGCACTGAAGCTCAGCCCAGTTCCGGACAAGGCGACGTCACCCGAAAGACGCATGGTGACCGATGTTATCCTGCCAGAAACAATATCCAAGCCATCTGCCGTGATGCCTGACCCCTTGAACAGTGAGACGAGTTGATCGGCCCCCGACCAACGCAACTGGTTTGGACCAAAGTTGAAATCCGGAAGCCCAGACGTGGTTTCGAACAGAAATTCGGTTCCGCGGTCAGGGCCATCCACCAAACTGTATTTCCAAACAGGCATGATATCCACCTATGCTTAAATCGGGTTTGTTTAACGTGATGTCAGACTACACCTTCCGCATCAGATATCACTTGAATCTTTCGGCGACCCTGTCGAACGCCCAGATGCCAAGCCCGGCCATGAGGCCCCAGAACGCAGCACCGATGCCGAAGGCCGTCACCGCCGAAGCCGTGACCACCAGCGTCACACTGGCGGCAAAGCGCAGGGGAGGGTCGGCAAAGGCGGTCCCCAAAGCCCCGGTCAGCGAACCAAGCAGGGCCAATCCGACAATCGCCGCAATCAAGGCGGGCGGCAGGGTGCCCAGAACGGCCAGCACAAGTGGCCCAAGAAAGGCAAGGCAAACCCACACCGCGCCGTAGGCCAGCCCCACTTTCCAACGCTGATCCGGGTCCGGATGCACGTCGTCACCAAGGCAGATCGCAGCGGTAATCGCGGCCATGCTGATCGGATGGGCACCGAACAGGGCAGACAGGCTGCTCAGCCCGCCGGTGACCACCAGCGCGGGCCGAACGGGAGGGGCATAGCCCGCTGCTCGCAACGTTGTGAAACCCGGAAGGTTCTGCGAGGCCATTGTCACGAGATACAAAGGAAGCCCCAGCCCGACGAGAACCGTCAGATCAAACTCCGGCCAGATGAAAACCGGGGCAGGCTGCGTGATCGTCAAATGTGGCAAGGCCGCATCGCCCAGTGTGAAGGCAAGCGCCAGACTGGTCGCAAGCGCCGCCAGAACGGCCATTGGAGGATTGAAAAGCCGTACCGTCGCGAAAACGGCGATCATCGGCAGTATGATGTGGGGAAGGGCCTGTGCCGCCCCCGGAAGATTTAAGCAGAAAGGCAGCAGAACACCCGCCAGCATGGCCGATGCGATGGACGCAGGTATCGCGCTGACCACACGTTCCAGCGGCCCGATGGCCCCTGTCACCAGAACCAGAAGGCCGCACAGGACAAAGGCACCGACGGCCTGTGGCATGGTCACGCCGCCGGTTGCAGCAATCAGTGCAGCGCCCGGTGTTGACCAGGCCAGCACAACGGGAACCCGTGTGAACCACGACAACCCCGCGCTGCCGATGGCCTTGGCCAAGCAGATGGCGAAAATCCAGCTGGCTGTCTGTTGCGGTGTGGCGCTGACGGCAGTTGCCGCGGCAAGCACCAGAGCGATGGTGCCGCCGTACCCGACCAATGCGGCGACCAGAGCCGCCGACCAAAGGGACATTCGCATCAACACTCCGATCCGACGCATTTCCATCTGCAAAGGACCGAAGCGTCGCGCATGTCAATTGATGATCAGAAAATCACTGGCATGCAAGGTCGGGGCAGGCCCGCCAATTTCGAACGTCGCGATCAGTTTTTGACCGGCGCTGCCAGTCCCATCCCTGTCGTAGAACAGTTTGCCTGTCGCGCTGTCATAGATGATACGGTCAGATGCATCGGTCGCGGCCGTGCCAGCCCTGAAATGCGCCCCGGCAAGGTTGCCTGCCGCGCCAAGTGCCACAAAGATGTCGTTGTCGAGCAGGATGAGGTCGTCGCTGGCACTGCTGAACCCGGCGACTGTGTCGGCGTTCGCGCTGCCGAGGGTGCTATTGAAAACAAACCGGTCCGCCCCGGCCCCTTCTCCGTCCAACAAGTCGTTCCCGTTGCCACCCGACAAAAGATCTTTTCCATTGCCGCTTTCGAGAGAGTCGTCACCGTTCCCGCCGTACAGCCTGTCGTCACCAATGCCGCCCCTCAAGGCGTCCAGTCCGCCACGACCGAACAATGTGTCACCTTTGGCAAAGCCGTACAGGCTGTCACTGCGGGTCGTACCAAAGACAGTATCGCGACCGGAAAACGCCAGCTCCGCCAATTGGTAGGAATCACCGGTCATCGCGTCAAACACGCGTTCTGCAGATATATTGAGATCGGTGGCAGTGAGGAGAACGACACCCTCTGCCTTGACGGTCAGTTTGTTGATTGTCCCGCCGCTCACGTTGTCGGACAGATCTGTGACGATTCCGGTTCCTTGATACAACCCAACTGATGAATTGGCCCCCGAATAGCGCATGGACGTCGCAGTTGTTGTGACATTTGGCTGCCCCGCCAGCACGCCGAAAACGGCCTCTGTTCCCGGTGAAAAAAAGACCGGCTCATTTGCCGGCGACATGGTTTCAAGCAAGGAGTATTTCCAAATTGGCATAGATGTATTCCCTTTAATCGGGCCGACTCGGCCCGGTCCGGACATCTACCACATCGGTTCCGGTGACGGCGGCCTATTCGGCCCGCCGAAGCGGCCAAGCCATTTATTCAAGTTGGAAAATTGTCCCGGAAAAACAAAAACGGCGACACGGGGGAGGAGGTCCGTGTCGCCGCCTTGTAAATGCGACAATGCAGGGGAGGAGGTCCGCATCGCCGCCAGTGCAACCGGCCCCAGGGAGGAGGAGGGGGCCTTGGCTACGTCGTTCAGGGCAAGTGGCCCCGTATAGAAAGTGCGACGACACCAGGGAGGAGGAACAGTGCCGCCGCTTTTGCAAAGAGTCCGGGGAGGAGGATCGGACCCGCGCAAGAAACCTTATTTGCCGTAAGCCGCTTCGCGGGCGATGTCGGCAATCATCGAACGATGAATTCCCAGATCAGCCAGTTCGCGATCGGTCAGGCCGGAAAGTTCGTACACAGTGCGCGAATAGACGCGGCGCTGGGCCAGACTTGCCTTCAAAGAACCAAGGACCGCCACCAGACGGTCAGACAACGACGACGTGCCGTTACGGGTTGTATTTGCATAAGCCATGCTAAGCCTCTTTCTTTCATTCTTGGCGCCAGCGGGGGACCGGATTGTCCTTCGTTGCGCTTTCCATGGGGTGAAGATGGGCCACTTGCTGCGTGTGCACAATACCGCACGGGTGCAATGCTGCCATGCAGCATCCGCATAACTCATTTGCCGCTTTTCCTTTTGTTTTCCGTGGCCTTCGCCCGAAATTTCAGCAAGGCGCAAACGCGGCCTTGCCCTTTGTCGCAATGCCGTCATGTTTGAAGGGAAATTGAAGGCGGGTTTGACATGGCTGTTACAAAAGAAGGCGTGCTTGCGGTTCTGGACGGGATCGACGTGCCTGGCGGTGGCACTTTGGTGTCGCGGGATTTGATTCGCGCGCTTGTTGTCGAGGGGGATCAGGTCCGCTTTGTGATCGAGGCGCCCAGCCCCGATGTGGCGCGCGCTTTGGCACCTGTGCAGGCCGCGGCCGAGGCGGCGCTGCTGGCGCAAACCGGAATAGCGTCGGTGCGTGTGGTGATGACGGCGCATGGCCCCGCCGCACGTCCAGCGCCACCCAACCTGAAAATCGGCCAGCATCCCACGCCACAACAAGGCGGGCCGCAGCGGATCAGCGGTGTTGAACGCATCATTGCGGTGGGTTCGGGCAAGGGCGGGGTTGGAAAATCCACGGTGGCATCAAACCTTGCCGTGGCATTGGCCCGCGCAGGGCGGCGTGTCGGACTTCTGGATGCCGATATATACGGGCCGTCGCAGCCCAAGATGATGGGCGTGTCGGCGCGCCCGGCAAGCCCCGATGGCAAGACGATTATCCCATTGCAGGCGCACGGCGTCACGATGATGTCGATTGGTCTGATGCTGAAGGATGATGAGGCCGTCATCTGGCGCGGCCCGATGATCATGGGGGCGCTGCAACAGCTTATCTCGCAGGTGGAATGGGGCAAACTCGACATCCTGATCGTCGATCTGCCGCCCGGCACGGGCGATATTCAACTGACCTTGTGCCAGCGCACCCATCTGACTGGGGCCATTGTGGTCAGCACACCGCAGGACGTGGCGCTTCTGGATGCGCGAAAGGCGCTCGACATGTTTCAAAAGCTCAAGACACCTGTGCTTGGCCTGATCGAGAACATGTCCTCTTATATATGCCCCAACTGCGGGCACGAGGCGCATATCTTTGGTCATGGCGGCGTGGCCGCCGAAGCGGCGCGGCTTGATCTGCCGTTCCTTGGGGAACTGCCTTTGGATTTGTCTGTCCGACTGGCCGGCGACAGCGGCACACCGATAGCTGCAAGCGACGGGCCGATGGCGGATGCCTATGCCCGGTTGGCGCAACGATTGATCGCCGGCGGTATGGCCTGATCCGGGAATTCATGGAACGTCCTGGCTGATCACCCCGTCACTCCCGAATCGCGGGTTCGTGATTCGGGCGTGATCAGGTTTTTTGCCCAAGTCTGGGGCAAATTCTTGCGGCTTTTTCGTCACACATGGCGATGACTGCGTGCTTGTCGCGCTGCCATTGGGAAATCTTGGGAAATGTTGCCGCTGCGCAAAAAATCAATATGTAGTAGTTACGTGGAAAACTTTGGCCAGAAATAGGCGGCAATGTTTCTATATCTAGTTCAGTATAAGGTCCCGTCGGGCCAGCCCTCCCGTTCTTGACCAAACATTTCCATTGCCTCCCATGAAATCCCATGGCTATCTGTTTTCACCAGATGACGACGGGCATTTACGACACGGGCATCAAGACCCAAAGGCAAAAGTCAGGTTTCATACAGGCTCCCGGCTTCATCAGGCAACAGATCCGGCGCGTGCGCGAGCAGACATCTCCCCCAGGTGGTGCGCGTAGTTGGACACCCCAGCGATGGGACAGACCGGCGGATTGAGCAGTGGCAGCCGCTCAATCCGCCGCTTTCCGTTCTGGGGGGCAGAGTGAAGGGACAAAGGGATCGTGTCGGAGGCGTTCAGAGGCGAATTCAACCAAAAGGTTGACAGCAAGGCACGGGTTTCCGTGCCCGCGCCCTTTCGCCGGGTGATCGAGGCTGGCGATCCCGGGGCATCTGACGGACGCCCGAAATTCGTGATTGTCTATGGCGGCGGGTCGCAACGCAAATTTCTAGAATGCCACACCATTCAGGGCATGACCGACCTTGAGGCACGCATCAAGCTGATGCCCATTGGCTCGGACAAGCGCCGCTATATGGAACACAACAACATCACCATGTCGCTGACGGCCGAGATTGATGATGATGGTCGCATCGTGCTGCCGCCCAAGGCGCGCGAAAAGATCGGTCTGGCGGCTGACCTTCTGAAGGACGGCGTGGATTGCATGTTTGCGGGTGCGCTCGACAGGTTCCACATCTGGCGACGCGACACCTATCAGGCTGATCTCGCCCATCTTGCCGAAGCAGACCCGGAGTTCCTGGCTGAAGGTCAGGACATGCTGTCGCTTTTGCCTGATCTGCCCGGAGCCTGAGTTATGATGGCCCCGCGCGATCCTGCCGTTGATCGCCAACCCCATGTGCCCGTTTTGCTGGAGCCGTTGCTGGCCGCCGTATCCCCCGTATCGGGCCGTTGGCTTGACGGCACCTTTGGCGCGGGCGGTTATGCGCGCGGCCTGCTGGCCGCCGGGGCGGGTCTGGTGATTGGCGTGGACCGCGATCCTTTGGCGTTGCGGATGGCCGAACCGATGCTGGCAGAGTTTGCAGGGCGTCTGCAGGTGGTCGAAGGCACGTTTTCCGATCTGGCAAGCCATGCGGGGGGATTGCTGGATGGCGTCGTTCTGGATCTTGGTGTGTCTTCCATGCAGATAGATCAGGCCGAGCGCGGATTTTCCTTTCAGAAGGACGGCCCACTGGACATGCGGATGAGCGGGCAGGGCGAAACTGCGGCCGATCTGGTCAACACTGCGTCTGAAGAAACGCTTGCCGACATCCTTTACCATTACGGCGAAGAACGGATGAGCCGCCGCATCGCCCGGGCCATCGTCGCGGCACGGGCAACCGAACCGGTCCGCACGACGCTGCGCCTTGCCGAAATCGTGACCTCCTGCCTGCCGCGCCCGAAACCCGGTCAGGCCCATCCCGCCACGCGCAGTTTTCAGGCCATCCGCATCTACATCAACGCGGAATTTGCCGAGCTGGAACAGGGGCTGGCGGGGGCCGAAGCAGTGTTGAAACCGGGCGGCTTTCTGGCGGTCGTGACATTCCATTCGCTGGAAGATCGGATCGTCAAGCGGTTCCTGCAATTGAGGTCGGGCGGCGAGGCGCAATCAAACCGCTATGCCCCTGCCCGCGTGGAGGATGCCGCGCGTTTCGAGGTTCTGACCAAGCGTGCCGTCACGGCAGACGCAGACGAACTTGCCCGCAATCCACGATCCCGGTCTGCCAAGTTGCGCGTTGGGCGGCGCACGGATGCACCTGCGGGTCGGGCCGCGTCCGATGCGCTTGGAGTACCTGCCTTGCCAGTGAAAGGACGCCGCTGATGCGCCCGGTTTTGTTTATCCTGATCTTCGCAAGCATGATCGGTCTGGGATTCTGGGCCTACCGCGAGAACTATGCCACCAAGGACGCGCTTGACCATGTAGAGGCGCTGCAGTCGGAAATTGCCACTTTGCGGGAATCGCTGACGTTGCAGAGGGCGGAATGGGCCTATCTGAACAGGCCGGACCGTCTTCGCGCGCTGGCTGAGGCGAATTTCGACAGGCTAGGCCTTTTGCCACTGGAACCGACGCAATTCGGGACTGTGGCGCAGGTGGCGACCCCAGCCCCGAAACTGCCCTTCATCACAGATCCCGTCGATGTGATCGGCACACAGCAACCGCAGGAGGATTTCCCATGACCCGTACCCCTCTGCGTCCGCTAGCCCGTATACTGTCGGCCCGGGCAGCGGGTGAAAACCCTGACGTGATCGAACGCGAAAATCTGGCCCAGCGGCACGAGGTCATTCGTGACAAGGCGCGCGCGCGGGCCGAAGGGCGGCTTCTGTTTCTGGGGCTTTTCTTCTTTCTTGCCTTTTCGGCCATTGGCGGGCGCATGGGCCTGATGGCCGCCACCGACCCGGTGGAACCAAAGGCCGCCGCGGCGGGCACCCAGATACTGGCGCAGCGCGCGGACATCACGGACAGGAATGGCCGTATCCTTGCCACCAACATGCTGACCCATGCGCTTTATGCGCAGCCCAAGGTGATGGTCGATCCGAAACGGGTGGCCCGCGAACTGGCTGCGATCTTTCCCGATCTGGACGGCCCGGCCCTTGAGCGCCGGTTCACTGACGGGCGCAGTTTTTTGTGGGTGCGCAAGGTGCTTAGCCCCGAACAGATGCAGGCGGTTCATGAAATCGGCGATCCCGGCCTGATGTTCGGCCCGCGTGAGATGCGGCTGTATCCCAACGGGCGGCTGGCGGCGCATGTGCTGGGCGGGGCAAGTTTTGGAGCAGAAGGCGTGAATTCTGCCGAAGTGATCGGCACGGCAGGGGTTGAAAAGGCCATGGACGCGCGCCTGCGTGACCCGGCGCAAGGCGGCGCGCCATTGGCTTTGTCGATTGACCTGACGGTACAGGCGACGATTCAGGAAGTGCTGGAAGCCGGCATGAAGATGATGAACGCCAAAGGGGCGGCCGCCATTCTTCTGGATGTGCACACTGGCGAAATACTGTCGATGGTGTCGCTGCCGGACTTCGACCCGAATGACCGCCCGAACCCCTTGGTCAGCAAGGACGCAGAACCCGGCGACAGCCCGCTGTTCAACCGCGCCTTGCAGGGGGTTTATGAACTTGGGTCCACTTTCAAGATTTTTGCGATTGCGCAGGCGATGGAACTTGGTCTGGTAACGCCTGAAACCATGGTCGATGCCAACGCACCGATGCGCTGGGGCAAGTTCAAGATCGACGAATTCGAAGGCCACAACTATGGCCCGCTTTTGTCGGTGACCGATGTGATCGTGAAATCCTCCAACGTGGGCACGGCGCATATCGCGCTGCAAATCGGCGGTCTGCGCCAGCAGGCGTTCCTGAAATCGCTGGGCCTGTTCGACGCGACGCCCATTGAACTGATCGAGGCACCGGGGGCAAAGCCGCTTGTCCCGTCGCGCTGGGCGGATATCACGACGATCACCGCTTCGTATGGGCATGGCGTGGCGGCAAGTCCGATGCATCTCGCGGCGGCCTATGCGACGATTGCGAACGGCGGGGTTGCGGTCACGCCCACGTTGCTGCGGCGTGATGTGCCGCCTGCCGGGGTTCGCGTCATGTCGGCCGAGGTGGCGGCCAATTCCGTGTCGATGCTGCGGCAGGTGGTAACGCGCGGCACGGCAAGTCTGGGCGAAGTCGAAGGATACGCAGTGGCCGGGAAAACCGGAACGGCGGACAAGCCCCGGCGGTCAGGCGGATATTACGAAGACAAGGTGGTAAACACTTTTGCAAGCATCTATCCCGCCAACGACCCGAAATACGTGCTTGTCGTGACGCTGGATGAACCCGTCGAAACGTCGGGGCCCAAACCGCGCCGGACGGCGGGTTGGACGGCGGTGCCGGTCGCCGCCGAAATCATCCGCCGCACGTCGCCGCTTTTGGGTTTGCGCCCCGAGATTGAAATTGCCCCCGCCGATGAAGTAACTGCCGTCAGTGCGGTGGCAGTCGAAGAATAAGGGGCGGGCGGAAATGGGCGGGTCGGGCAAGACACTTTCAGAACTGGGCCTGACCGCGCGGGGCGGTGCGGACGCAGGCCGGCGGGTGACGGGTCTGGCCACCGACAGCCGGGCTGTGCGCGATGGATTTCTGTTCGCAGCGCTGCCGGGAATGCGGGTTCATGGCGCCGAATTCGCAAGCTTTGCCTTGCGGCAGGGGGCGGGGGCAATTCTGACAGATGCCGCCGGGGCGGTTGTGGTGACGCAAAGCGGCCTGTTGACGCCGGACGTCGATCTGATCGTTGTCGAAAACGCAGCCGAATCCCTGGCCCGCGCCGCCGCGCTTTGGTTTGCAGCCCAGCCCGAGGTGATGGTGGCCGTGACGGGAACGAACGGAAAGACATCGGTCGCCACGTTTGCCCGCCAGATCTGGACGGCACTGGGCCACGCGGCCATCAACATCGGCACGACGGGCGTCGAAGGGGCGTGGAGCGCACCTTCCGCCCACACGACGCCCGACCCGATCACCCTGCACCGGGTTCTGGCCGAGGCGGCTGCCGCAGGGGTCACCCATGCGGCGATGGAGGCGTCAAGCCACGGGCTTGACCAGCGCAGGCTTGACGGGGTTCGGCTGCGCGCTGCGGGCTTCACGAATTTCACCCAGGACCATCTGGATTACCATGGCACGATGGACGCCTATTTCGAGGCCAAGGCAGGCCTGTTCGACCGTGTTCTGGGCGAAGACGGCGTGGCCGTCATCAACCTGAACGATCCGCGCGGCGCGGACCTTGCCGCCCGCGCCGATGCGCGGGGGCAGCGGCTGCTGGCCGTGGGTCACGGCGTTGCCTGCGATCTGCGCCTTCTGGGGCAGCGGTTCGATGCGACGGGGCAAGAGGTTCGCCTGCACTGGCAGGGCCGGGCCTATCAGGTGAGGATCGGCCTGATTGGCGGGTTTCAGGCGGAAAACGTAGCGCTGGCGGCGGGGCTTGTGATTGCGGCGGGTGCGCCTGCGGGCGACGTCATGGCCGTTCTTCCGCAACTCACCGGGGTGCGGGGCCGGATGCAATTGGCGGCGACGCGGGCCAATGGTGCCGCTGTCTATGTGGATTATGCCCATACCCCCGACGCCATCGCCACGGCCCTGCGTGCCATGCGGCCCCATGTGATGGGCAGGCTGGTGGTGGTTTTCGGGGCTGGTGGCGACCGTGACCGGAGCAAGCGCCCGCTGATGGGGCAGGCGGCGCGCGAAAATGCGGATGTCGTGTTTGTGACGGACGACAACCCGCGCGGCGAAAACCCCGCGGACATCCGGGCCGCAATCCTTGCCGCCTGTCCTGACGCCACCGAAGTGGGTGACCGCGCCGAGGCGATATTGCGCGGGGTTGATGCGCTGTTGCCCGGAGACGCGCTGCTGATTGCAGGCAAGGGGCATGAAACCGGGCAGACAATCGCGGGCGAGGTGTATCCTTTCGACGATGTGGAACAGGCCAGCGTTTCGGTGGCAGCACTGGATGGGGTGATCTGATGGCACTGTGGACAGCACAAGAGGCCGTCGAGGCGACCGGGGCAAAAGCCACGTCCGACTGGGTGGCCACAGGCGTGTCGATTGATACCCGAACCCTGCAGCCGGGCGATCTGTTCATCGCCCTTTCGGATGCGCGGGACGGGCACGAGTTTGTCGCGGCAGCACTGGAAAAGGGGGCTGCGGCGGCCATGGTCACGCATGTTCCTGCCGGTGTCGCCATCGACGCGCCGCTTCTGGTCGTGCCGGACGTTCTGGCCGGATTGCAGTGTCTGGCCCGCGCCGCCCGCGCGCGGACCAAGGCGCGCGTCATCGGCGTCACGGGGTCGGTTGGCAAAACGAGCACAAAGGACATGTTGGCGCAGATGCTGTCGGGGCAAGGCCGGGTGCATGCGGCAGCGGCAAGTTACAACAACCATTGGGGGGTGCCGCTGACGCTTGCGCGGATGCCGGCAAACGTTGATTTTGCGGTGATTGAGATCGGGATGAACCATCCGGGCGAAATCGCACCGCTGGCGCGACTGGCGCAACTTGATGTGGCGATCGTCACCACAGTTGCCGCGGCCCATCTGGAAGCGTTCGACAGCATCGACGGCATCGCCCATGAAAAGGCATCGATCTTTCAGGGCTTGCGGCCCGGTGGTACTGCCATCCTGCGGGCGGATATCGGCACGACACATATTCTGATGGCAGCGGCACAGGCGCAGGGTGCGCAGATCGTGAGGTTCGGCGAAACGTCCGCAGCCGATTACTGGCTTGAAAACCCCCGCGCGACGGCCGAGGCGACCTGCGGTCACGCGGTTCACCACGGCGCTTCGCGTCTGTTCAAGGTATCATCGCCAGGTCGTCACTTTGCCGTAAACGCGCTGGCGGTGCTGGCGGTGGCCGATGTGCTTGGGCTTGACCCGGATATTTCGGCGCATGATCTGGGGCGCTGGCAACCCCCCGCAGGCCGGGGCACGCGTGAACGGATCATGGTTGACCCGGTGGAAGACCTGTTCTTCGATCTGATCGATGACGCCTTCAACGCCAACCCGGCGTCGATGGCGGCAAGCCTTGAGGTGCTGGCGATCACTGAACCGACGAACGGCATCGGTTCTGTGGGCGCTGGCCGCCGCATCGCTGTTCTGGGCGACATGCTGGAACTTGGGCCGACGGAACGGGCGCTGCACGCGGGCATTGCCGACCTGCCGGCGCTTGCGGCCATCTCGACGATCCACTGCGTCGGCCCCCGGATGCGCGCGCTTTACGACCGGCTGCCACAGCGACAGCGGGGGGAATGGGTGGCCACGGCACAGGATCTTGTGCCGCGTGCGCGGCGGTTGTTCGATGCAGGCGACGTGGTGATGGTCAAGGGTTCCAAGGGAATAAAGGTGTCGCTGGTGGTTGACGCCCTGCGCAAACTGGGGCAGTCGCGCCCCCAAGAAACAAACGAGGCAGGATAATGCTTTTCTGGTTGACCGAATTTTCGGATGGTGGCGACCTTTTCAACCTTCTCCGCTATCTCACGGTCCGCGCGGGGGCTGCCTTCATGACTGCGCTGATTTTCGGCTTTATCTTTGGCCGCCCGTTGATCAACCTGTTGCGCCGCAAGCAGGGAAAGGGGCAGCCGATCCGGGACGACGGCCCGCAAACGCATTTCGCCAAGGCCGGGACCCCGACGATGGGTGGGTTGCTGATCCTGTCGGCGGTGATTTTTTCGACGCTGCTGTGGGCGCAACTGACCAACCCCTATGTCTGGATCGTGCTGCTGGTCACGCTGGCCTTTGGCCTGATCGGTTTTGCCGATGACTATGCCAAGGTTACAAAGCAGAACACCAAGGGTGTCAGCAGCCGTGTCCGGTTCGTTCTGGGTCTGGTGATCGCCGGACTTGCCGCCTATGCCGCCGCCATGTTCCATCCGGAAGGTCTGACCAATCAGCTTGCCGTGCCGTTCTTCAAGGATGTGCTGATCAACCTTGGCGTCCTGTTTGTGCCCTTCGGCATGATCGTGATCGTGGGCGCGGCGAATGCGGTCAATCTGACGGATGGTCTGGACGGGCTGGCCATCATGCCGGTGATGATTGCGGGCGGCACATTGGGCATCATCGCCTATGTCGTGGGGAACGCGAATTTCTCTGAATATCTGGGCATTCACTTCGTGCCGGGCACCGGCGAACTCCTCGTGTTCGCATCCGCACTGTTCGGGGGCGGGCTGGGCTTTCTGTGGTACAACGCGCCGCCCGCCGCGGTGTTCATGGGCGATACCGGGTCACTGGCCCTTGGCGGGGCGCTGGGTGCCATTGCCGTCTGCACCAAGCATGAAATCGTGCTGGCCATCGTGGGCGGACTGTTCGTGGTCGAGGCGCTGAGCGTCATCATTCAGGTCTTGTATTTCAAGCGGACCGGCCGCCGCGTCTTCCTGATGGCCCCGATCCATCACCATTTCGAAAAGAAGGGCTGGGCCGAACCGCAGATCGTGATCCGGTTCTGGATCATCTCGCTCATCCTCGCGATGATTGGTCTGGCGACGCTGAAGGTCCGGTGACCCTGCAGCCCTGCGTTGGTCGGGTTGCCACTGCTGCCCAGCCTTGCTAAAACATCCGCAGGCGAACCAGCCGGGGTGAGGGACCCATGTCCGAGATTGCAACCAACGCCTGAGGTATTCCCGCCGGAATGACCTTGGGATGTCCCGCAGCGGCCAGCCATTCGGCGACCCTGTTGGTGTTGTTATTGCAACCCAATTCGGACGATCTTTCGATGAACATTTCAAGAAACGAACAGCGCGTGCTGCACGTGCCGGCGCAGGGTGGCCACATCCGCCACCTGCGCGATAACGGAGGCCTGCGCATTACCGAGGTGATCTGCCACACGCGCGATGGTCTGGTACTGGCGATTGCACCGTGCCGGTCTTTCAGAAACTGCGGCGCAAGGGGTTGATTGCGTCGGTCGGTGGCGAACCTTACCGGATCTCGCTTTTGGGGCGGCGGCCGTGCGCGCGCAACTGGACAATCGCGGCTGGGCCCGGCAAAGTCGCGCGGGTCATCCGCCCTTGAGAGCCGCTTATGCCCCGCCCCTTGCATCCGACCGCCCTTGTGACTGGCGGCAATCGCGGCATTGGCCGTGCCATCGCGGCCGGGCTGGTCGCGCGTGGCGTCCGGGTCACGATCGGATCGCGGGTGCTGGCCGATGGGCAGGCGGCGGCGCAGGCCATCGGATGCGCGTCGGTGCACATTGATCTGACGGATCCTGACAGCAGTTTCGCCGCCGTCACCGCGGCAGGCGGCTATGACATTCTGGTCAACAATGCGGGTATCCTGAACGACGTGTCGCTGCTGACCCCGAAAAGCGATTTCGCAGTGGCGATGGAAGTGATGGTGGCGGCACCGCTTGATCTTGTGCGCATGTGCGTGCCGCATTGGCGTGACACGGGATGGGGGCGGATCGTCAATCTGTCCTCGGGCTGGGGGGCCCATGCCGAGGGGTTGGGCGGGCCGGGTGCCTATGGCGTGGCAAAGGCTGCACTCAATGCGCTGACACGGGCGTTGCCACGCGACCTGCCGCCGGGGGTCAAGGTCAACGCCTGTTGTCCGGGCTGGGTGATGACGCGGATGGGCGGTGATAAAGCGCCCCGCACAGCAGAGCAGGGGGCGGATACGCCGGTCTGGCTTGCACTGTTGCCCGAAGATGGCCCGACGGGCGGCTTCTTCCGCGACCGTCAGCCGATTGCGTGGTGACGGGGCGCCGGGGCCCTTTCAACGGCGGGCAATCTTCATTATCCCGCCACCAACGTCAGATGCGAGGGCAAATTCGATGATACCGGTTCGGGGCTACGACGGCATAAAGGTTGCTGTACTGGGGTTAGGGCGATCGGGCCTGACGACGGCGCGCGCGCTTGTCGCGGGGGGGGCCGAGGTGATTGTCTGGGATGACAGCGTCGAGGCGCGCGAGGCGGCGTCGGCCGAAGGTTTTACCCTGACCGACCTTGCCCGTACCGGCGCGCTGGAGGGCGTGGCCTGTCTGATCACCAGCCCCGGCATCCCGCATCTTTACCCGGCCCCGCACCCCGTCATCCGGCTGGCAATGGAGGCAGGCATTCCGGTGGACAACGACATCGGCCTGTTCTTCCGCAGCTTTGCCACGACAGACTGGGATGATTTCGAGATTGCGCCGCGCGTGATCGCGGTGACGGGGTCGAACGGCAAATCCACGACCACGGCATTGATCCACCATATTCTGGAGGTGGCGGAACGGCCCACCCAGATGGGCGGAAACATCGGTCGCGGTGTTCTTGATCTTGAACCGGCGACGGATGGGTCGGTGATCGTTCTTGAACTGTCCAGTTATCAGACGGAACTCGCCCGGTCCCTGACGCCTGACATCGCAGTGTTCACCAACCTTTCGCCCGATCATCTTGACCGGCACGGCGGGATGGGCGGCTATTTCGCGGCCAAGCGCCGCCTGTTTTCCGAAGGCGGCCCCGATCGCGCCATCATCGGGGTGGACGAACCAGAAGGCCGGTATCTGGCCAATCATCTGGCCATGGCGGCGGGGGATGACCGCGTGATCCGCATTTCGTCGGGGCAAAAGCTGGAGTCGTTCGGCTGGTCCGTCTTTGCCCGCAAGGGGTTTCTTGCGGAATGGCGCAAGGGCCGTCAGGTGGCCAGCATTGATCTGCGCGCGATTGCCGGTTTGCCCGGTGCGCACAATCATCAGAACGCCTGTGCCGCTTATGCCGCCGTTCGCACGCTTGGGATCGCCCCCCGCGTGATCGAAGAGGCGTTCCATTCCTTTGCCGGGCTGCCGCACCGCAGTCAGGCCGTGGGCGAAAAGGCCGGTGTGCGGTTCGTCAATGACAGCAAGGCCACCAATGTGGACAGCGCCGCCAAGGCGCTTCAGGCGTTTCCCCGCATTCGCTGGATCGCGGGCGGCATGGGCAAGGACGGCGGAATTGCCGCGCTGACGCCGTATCTGGGGTCGGTGGTCAAAGCCTATCTGATCGGCCATTCGGCCCGCGATTTTGCGCTGCAACTGGGCGACACGCCGTATGAGATATCGGAAACCATGGCGCAGGCTGTGGCATCCGCTGCGCGCGATGCCGTGGCGGGCGAGGTGGTTCTGTTGGCCCCGGCTGCGGCATCGTTCGACCAATACCCGAACTTTGAACGGCGGGGCGATGATTTCGTGGCGCAGGTTCGTCAGTGGGTCGCGGCATGATCGGCACCTGCACGTGCGGGCATGTGCAGTTTGAAATGACGGGTCCGCCATTGTTCGTGCACGCCTGTCACTGCACCTGGTGCCAGCGGGAAACCGGTGGCCCCCATGCCATCAACGCCATGATCGAAGGCGACAGGGTGCGGGTTCTTGCCGGACAGCCGGCCGAGATCATAACGCCGTCAAATTCCGGCAAGGGGCAGATCATCCTGCGCTGCCCGGATTGTCATGTGGCGCTGTGGTCGCATTATTCCGGCATGGGCCGCAAACTTGCCTTCGTGCGGACGGGCACGCTTGCGGATCCCGACACCTTTCCGCCGGATATCCATATTTTCACCTCGACGAAACAGGGCTGGTATGTGGTGCCGCCGGGTGTTCCTAACCTGCCTGCGTATTACGACCGCAAGCAGTATTGGACGAAGGCCGCGCTGGAACGACTGGCGGTTCTTCGGGCTGGCTGAACCGCAAAGGCGGCACGCGGCTTTTGTGCTAGTCAGATGCGGCGATCTGGCATATTCTTTCGCCTGAGATCCGGGAAAACCGGGCCAAAGTGGCAGTGCAGGCAAATCAGGCGGTTTCCATGACTGAGATGGTCTATGGTTCGATGCCCATTCGGGTGCGCGAACCGATATTTTCGCGTTGGTGGCGGACGATTGACCGTTGGTCGATGGCGGCAGTGGTGATCCTGTTCGGCATCGGCATCCTGTTGGGTCTGGCCGCGTCGGTGCCGCTTGCCACCCGTAACGGGCTGGATCCGTTCTATTACGTGCAGCGACAGATGTTTTTTGGCAGCCTTGCGCTGATTGCCATGGTGGTCTGTTCGATGCTTTCGCCTGCAATGGTGCGGCGTATCGGGGTGCTTGGGTTCGCGGTGTCGTTCGCGGCACTGGCTTTGCTGCCGTTGTTCGGCACGGATTTCGGCAAGGGCGCGGTGCGCTGGTTCAGCCTTGGCTTTGCCAGCGTTCAACCGTCAGAGTTCCTGAAGCCCGGGTTCATCGTCCTGTCCGCCTGGCTGATGGCGGCGTCCCAAGATCTGAACGGCCCGCCGGGCAAATCCATTTCGTTCGCGCTGGCGTCGGTGATCGTGGTGCTTCTGGCACTGCAGCCTGACTTTGGGCAGGCGATGCTGGTTCTGTTTGGCTGGGGGGTCGTGTATTTCATTGCGGGCGCACCTTTCCTTCTGATCAGTGTGGTGGTCGGGATCGTTGGGCTGGGCGGGGTGACGGCCTATTCCCATTCCGAACACTTTGCCCGGCGGATCGACGGCTTTCTGTCGCCCGATCTCGATCCGCGCACACAGCTTGGCTATGCCGCCAATGCAATTCAGGAAGGCGGCTTCTTTGGCGTCGGCGTGGGGGCAGGGCAGGTGAAATGGGCGCTGCCTGATGCGCATACCGATTTCATCATCGCAGTTGCTGCCGAAGAATACGGCCTTGTCCTCGTCGTGTTCATCATCCTGTTGTATTCGATCATCGTGGTGCGGTCGCTGTACCGGCTGACTCGCGAGCGCGATACCTTTGTCCGGCTGGCCGGGGCCGGGCTGGCCTGTATCTTTGGCGTTCAGGCGATGATCAACATGGGTGTGGCCGTGCGACTTTTGCCTGCCAAGGGCATGACACTGCCCTTCATCAGTTATGGCGGCAGTTCGGTCATTGCCGCGGGGATCACAGTGGGAATGTTGCTGGCACTGACCCGAAATCGCCCGCAGGGGGAGATCGGTGACATCCTCCACGGAAGGGGCCGTTGATGGCCGCTGCGCCGCTTTTGCTGATCGCGGCGGGCGGGACCGGGGGGCACATGTTCCCCGCGCAGGCGCTTGCCGAGGCGATGGTGCGGCGCGGTTGGCGGGTCAAGCTGTCAACCGATGCGCGCGGTGCGCGCTACACTGGCGGATTTCCCCATACGGTGCAGGTGGAGCAGGTCAGTTCCGCCACCTTT
Organism: Gemmobacter sp.; assembly: GCA_031425195.1. Lineage (GTDB taxonomy): Bacteria > Pseudomonadota > Alphaproteobacteria > Rhodobacterales > Rhodobacteraceae > JANPIX01. The sequence continues at coordinate 71,015 of JANPIX010000013.1, forward strand.
GCACGCGGCGGTGTGCTGGCAAAGCTTGCGGTCCCGGTGCGGGTTCTTGGCGGCGTCATTGGGGCCACGCTTTCGTTCTTGCGTGACAAGCCCGCTGTTGTCATCGGTTTTGGCGGCTATCCCACGATCCCGGCGCTGGGTGCGGCGTGGATCTTGCGACTGCCCCGCATGATTCATGAACAGAATGGCGTCCTTGGCCGCGTCAACACGCGGTTTGCAAAACACGTCGACAAGGTGGCCTGCGGCACGTGGCCCACCCCTTTGCCACAGGGCGTTGTGGGTGATGACGTCGGAAACCCGGTGCGCGCGGCGGTGCTTGACCGGGCGGCGGCCCCCTATATCCCCCCCGGCGATTACCCGATGAGCGTCATGGTCATCGGCGGCAGCCAGGGTGCGCGCATCCTTTCCGATGTGGTGCCCGGTGCTGTTGCCGCCCTTGCGCCTGCGTTGCGTGACAGGTTGCGCATTTCGCATCAGGCCCGCGAAGAGGATGTGGCGCGGGTCACGGCGGCCTATGACGCGGTGGGCATCAAGGCCGACGTCAGCAGCTTTTTCACCGATGTTCCCCGCAGATTGACCGAGGCGCAGTTGGTCATTGCCCGCGCCGGGGCGTCATCGGTGGCCGAGATTGCGGTGATTGGCCGCCCGTCGATCCTTGTGCCCTATGGTGCTGCCACCGGGGACCATCAGACGGCCAACGCGCGCGGCCTTGTTGACGCGGGGGCAGCAGTGATGATCGCGGAAAGCGCGCTTGACACGACGCGGCTTGCATCGCAACTGGCGGCCATTCTGGGTGACCCCGCTGTTGCGGAAACCATGGCGGCACGGGCGCTTGGTATAGGCCGGGTGGATGCGACAGAGCGGCTGGTGGCTTTGGTGACCGGTCTGACGGGAAGGGAATAGGCGATGAACGCAGCAACAAAACTGCCGCTGGAACTTGGCCCCATCCATTTCGTGGGCATCGGCGGCATCGGCATGTCCGGCATTGCCGAGGTGCTGATGATCCATGGTTACCGGGTGCAGGGGTCTGATGCCAAGGCGTCCAAGATCACCGACCGGCTGGTGACCCTTGGCGCCACGGTGTTCGAGGGGCAGCGCGCCGACAATCTGGGGCAGGCGGCAGTTGTCGTGATTTCCTCGGCCATCAAAAAGGGCAATCCCGAACTGGAAGAGGCGCGACGCCGTGGGCTTCCCGTCGTGCGCCGGGCAGAAATGCTGGCCGAACTGATGCGCATGCGCAGCAACATCGCCATCGCCGGCACACATGGAAAGACAACCACAACGACGATGGTGGCCACACTTTTGGACAAGGGCGGGTTTGACCCCACGGTTATCAACGGCGGCGTGATCCACGCCTACGGGTCCAACGCGCGCGCCGGGGCGGGCGAATGGATGGTGGTCGAGGCGGATGAAAGCGACGGGTCGTTCAACCGCCTGCCTGCCACCATCGCCATCGTGACCAACATCGACCCGGAACACATGGAACACTGGGGCACTTTTGACGATCTGCGCAAAGGGTTTCTGGATTTCGTCTCCAACATCCCGTTTTACGGCCTTGCGGTGTGCTGCACCGATCATGCCGAGGTTCAGGCTCTTGTCGGGCGTGTCACGGACCGGCGTGTGGTCACCTTTGGCTTTAACGCGCAGGCCGATGTGCGCGCCATGAACCTGCATTATGAAAACGGCGTCGCGCATTTCGACGTGGCACTGCAGGGCGAAGGCGACGGGGCGGTGATCGACGGCTGCACGTTGCCGATGCCCGGCGACCACAACGTTTCGAACGCGTTGGCGGCGATTGCGGTGGCCCGCCATCTGGGCATGAAGAAAGACGAAATCCGCGAGGCGCTGGCCGGGTTCGCGGGTGTCAACCGCCGCTTCACCAAGGTGGCCGAGGTGAACGGCGTGACCATCATCGACGACTACGGCCACCATCCCGTTGAAATCGCAGCTGTGCTGCGCGCGGCGCGCCAGTCCACCAAGGGGCGTATCATCGCGGTTCATCAGCCGCACAGATACACCCGGCTGTCGAACCTGTTCGAGGATTTCTGCACCTGTTTCAACGAGGCGGACGTGGTCGCCATCGCCGATGTCTATGCGGCAGGCGAAGACCCCATTGCGGGTGCAAGCCGCGACGATCTGGTGGCGGGACTGGTTGCCCATGGCCACAGACATGCCCGCGCGGTGGAAGATGAAAATGATCTGGCACGCCTTGTGCGCGAACAGGCCCGGCCGGGCGACATGGTGGTGTGCCTTGGCGCCGGTACGATTTCAGGCTGGGCGACCGGTCTGCCCGCTCGGCTGATGGGCAAGGCTGCGTGATGCGCGTTGGGAATGTTCGCAGAACATTCTTGGGGCCGCAAATATTCTGCGAATATTTCAAGGCAGGTCGGGGATGAACTGGTCACTGCTTGCCGGGTGCCTGTGGGTTTTTGCATCGGCGATCACGGCGATGCTGCCGATGCGCCGTCAATACCCGCCGGGCATCACGCTGTTGGTGCTTGCACCGGTTCTGATTGGATGGCTCGCCTATGATTACGGTGTCTGGATTGCGCTTGCTGGAGTGTTTGCCTTCGCGTCCATGTTCCGCAATCCGTTGATCTACTTTGCCAAAAAGGGCCTTGGCATCCCCGTCGGCCCGCCGCCCGCCGATCCTGATCCCGGCGCATCCGAGGATCCGCGATGAATGTTCCGCTGGCGCTGGCCTGTCTTTGGCTGATCCTGGCGAATGTCACGGCAATGTTGCCGACGCGCGACCATCACTGGCGCGCGGCCTATCTGCTGATCACAGTTGGGGTACCGTTGCTCGGGTGGGTTACCTTGTCGAACGGGCCCTACTGGGGCATGGCGATCCTTGTGGCGGGGGCATCGGTCCTGCGCTGGCCGCTGATCTACCTTTGGCGCTGGATCAGGGTTCATACTTTGGGGCCGTCGAAATGACGCTGCCGCAGGTGCGTGGCACATTGACCCCGAACCGCCCGCTGGCCGACCTGACCTGGCTTCGGGTTGGAGGGCCTGCCGACTGGCTTTTCCAGCCGGCGGACGAGGCCGATCTTTGCGCGTTTCTGGCGGAACTCGACCCTGCCATCCCGGTGTTTCCGATGGGGGTTGGCAGCAACCTGATCGTGCGCGATGGCGGCATCCGGGGCGTCGTAATCCGGTTGGGCCGTGGATTCAATGAGATCGGGATTGGGCAGGGTACGGTGACAGCGGGCGCTGCCACATTGGACGCGCATGTCGCGCGCCGCGCGGCCGAAGCGGGGCTTGATCTGACGTTTCTGCGTACAATTCCGGGCAGTATCGGCGGCGCTGTCCGAATGAACGCGGGGTGTTACGGGTCATATGTGGCCGATCACCTGATTTCGGTGCGTGCCGTGACGCGGAACGGGCAGTCGGTGACCATTCCCACAGCCAACCTGCACCTGCGCTACCGCGCCTCGGACCTGCCCGATGGCGCGGTTCTGGTCAGCGCAACCTTTCGTGCCGATCCGAGCGATCCGACCGAACTTGACGCGCGGATGGCCGAACAGATTGCGCGGCGGGACGCCAGCCAACCCACGAAAGACCGCTCTGCCGGGTCCACGTTCCGCAATCCCGTCGGCCATTCGAGCACGGGCCGGGCCGACGACAGCCACGAGTTGAAGGCATGGAGCGTCATCGAAGCTGCCGGATTGCGTGGCCATCAGAAGGGCGGCGCGCAGATGTCGCCCAAGCATCCGAATTTTCTGATCAACACCGGCGGTGCAACAGCCGCCGATCTGGAAGGTTTGGGGGAAGAGGTGCGAAAAAAGGTTTTCCAACACAGCGGGATCACGCTAGAGTGGGAGATAATGCGAGTGGGTGAACCCGCCGCAAACAAGAAAGAATAACGGACACACAGAGGTCCGGGTTGAGGCAAAATGGCGGGCGCATCGAGCAGGATGCCGCGTGTCGCAGTTCTGATGGGGGGCCTTTCCGCCGAGCGGGAGGTTTCACTGGTCACAGGGGATTCCTGTGCCAAGGCGCTGCGCAAAGCGGGGTATGAGGACGTGATCGAGGTCGATTGCGGCCCGGATCTTCCTGCGCGCCTGACCACGCTTCGTCCCGATGTCTGTTTCAATGCGCTGCACGGGCGCTGGGGCGAAGACGGCTGCGTGCAGGGCATCCTTGAATGGCTGCGCATCCCCTATACCCATTCTGGTGTGCTGGCGTCATCACTTGCGATGGACAAGGCGCGGGCCAAGGACGTTTACCGCGCCGAGGGTCTGCCGGTGGCGGACAGTGTGATCGTGCCACGCGGCACGGTGATGGCCGGGCATGTGATGGCCCGCCCCTATGTCGTGAAGCCGAACGCCGAAGGGTCGTCCGTCGGCGTCTATATCGTTCGCGAAGGGTCGAACGCGCCAATCCTGTCTGATGCGATGCCTGATACCGTCATGGTCGAAGCCTATGTGCCGGGGCGCGAACTGACGGTTTCGGTTCTGGGCGACCGGGCGCTTTGCGTGACCGATATCGTGACGGACGGTTGGTATGATTACGACGCGAAGTACAAACCCGGCGGGTCCCGTCATGTGCTGCCCGCCGAACTTCCCGGCGACATTGCCGGTGCCTGCCTTGATTTCGCAGTTCGCGCGCACCGGGCATTGGGCTGTCGGGGGTTGTCGCGCACGGATTTCCGCTGGGATGAGACGAAGGGGATGGCGGGTCTGGTCCTGCTGGAAACGAACACGCAACCCGGCATGACGCCCACCAGTCTGTCGCCCGAACAGGCGGCATATGTCGGCATTTCCTTTCCCGAACTGTGCGACTGGCTTGTAAAGGATGCGTCATGCGATCGCTGAACCCGTTCCGCAAAGATGTACCCGAACCCGGCACCCGCCGCGACCCCGCGCCAAGCCGCTGGGCCTACCGGATGCAGCGGCTTTGGCTGACGCCGGTGTTTCGGGCGCTGATGCGCGTTGGCGCGCCCGCCTTTGCGCTTGCCTTTGGCGCAGGTCTTTACCTCAACAATGATGCACGTCGTGAAGCCATGGGCCAAAGCTGGACCGAACTGCGCGAAACTGTGGAGCAACGGCCCGAATTCATGGTCACGCTGATGGCTGTTGACGGTGCCAATCCGGGTCTGGCCGACGCCGTGCGGGACATTGCGGCGGTCAACCTGCCGGAATCGAGCTTTGACCTTGATCTGGACGCGGCACGCCGGCGCATTGAAACACTGGATGCCGTTGCCTCGGCTGATCTTGCGATCCGTTCCGGCGGCGTGCTGCAAGTGACCATCACCGAGCGGGAGCCTGTCATCGTCTGGCGCAAGCCCGAGGGGCTTGATCTTCTGGACAAGGATGGCCGCCGCGTGGCGATGGTCCTGTCGCGCGAAGACCGGTCCGACTTGCCGCTTGTCGTTGGCGACGGCGCAAATCACGCGGTGCCCGAGGCGCGCGCCCTGATCGCGGCGGCGGGCCCGCTGCTGCGGCGGTTGCGCGGCCTTGTACGGATGGGCGAACGTCGCTGGGATCTGGTTCTTGACCGCGACCAGCGCATCCTTCTGCCCGAAAAGAACCCCCAGGCGGCCCTTGAACGGCTAATCGCCCTGGACCAGGGCGAACAGCTTTTGTCGCGTGATCTGCTGACGGTCGACCTGCGACTTGCCGCCCGCCCCACCCTTCGCCTTGCCCCCCATGCCCTGACCGAACTGCGCCGCGATAAGGGCCTTTTGACCGTGGAGAACGAGCTATGACCGATCTGTACCAAACCCAACGGGCCATGCGTCATATGCGCCGCGCCGCCATGCAACGGGGTGTCATTGCCATTCTGGATGTGGGGTCCAGCAAGATCGCCTGTCTGATCCTGCGGTTCGACGGGCCGGAAAAACTGCGCGAGGCGGATGGTGTCGGGTCCATGGCCGGGCAATCATCCTTCCGCATCATCGGGGCTGCGACGACCCGGTCGCGCGGGGTCAGCTTCGGCGAAATCGATGTGATGAACGAAACCGAACGGGCCATCCGCACCGCCGTTCAGGCGGCGCAGAAAATGGCCAAGGTCCGGGTTGACCACGTGATCGCGTGCTTTTCGGGGGCGGAACCGCGCAGCTACGGGCTGGCTGGCGAACTCGCGCTGCAGGACAGTGTGGTGACCGAACAGGATGTCGCCCGCGTTCTGGCCAATTGCGACGTGCCTGACATCGGGCAGGGGCGCGACGTGCTGCATGCCCAGCCGGTGAACTTTGCCCTGGATCACCGCACCGGTCTTGGTGATCCGCGCGGCCAGATCGGCCACCGGCTTGCCTGCGACCTGCATCTTCTGACCGTGGAAAACAGCGCGGTGCAGAACCTTTTGCATTGCGTGCAACGCTGTGACCTTGAACTCGCCGGGATCGCATCTTCGGCCTATGTGTCGGGCATTTCCACGCTGGTCGAGGATGAACAGGAACTGGGCGCTGCCTGCATTGATCTGGGGGGCGGGTCGTCCGGTCTGTCGATCTTTATCAAGCGGCACATGATCTATGCGGATTCCGTGCGTATGGGCGGGGATCACATCACCTCTGACATTTCCAAGGGGCTGCAGGTGCCGCTTGCCGTGGCAGAAAAGATCAAGGTCAAACATGGCGGCGTGCATGCCACAGGCATGGATGACCGCGAGATGATCGAAATGGGTGGTGACAGCGGCGACTGGGAAAAGGACCGCCGCAAGGTCAGCCGCACCGAACTGATCGGCATCATGCGCCCAAGGGTGGAGGAAATTCTTGAGGAAGTTCGTGCCCGGCTTGACGCGGCAGGGTTCGATCATCTTCCCAGCCAGCAAATCGTGCTTACCGGGGGTGCAAGCCAGATTCCGGGGCTCGATGGCCTTGCCGCGCGTATTCTTGGTCAACGCGTGCGCCTTGGGCGGCCTTTGCGCGTACAGGGCCTGCCACAGGCCATAACTGGACCGGCTTTTTCCGGTGCGGTCGGGCTTTGCCTGTTCGCGGCGCATCCGCAAGACGAATGGTGGGATTTTGAAATTCCTGCCGAACGCTATCCCGCAAGGTCACTCAAGCGGGCCTTTAAATGGTTCAAGGACAACTGGTAACCGCTACAAAATGACATCGGGGCAAAATACCGCTGAACTGCGACGATTTCGCCCCACATGTTGCGGTATTTCCAAGTTTTTGCGTGACCTGAGCGTAGCTTGGGGATAAACTTCAGGATAACTCTGTGCATATCACCCGGGGCGGGTCGATGTGCAGGTCGAAAAAACAAGAAACGGCATATAGCGGCTCAATCAAAGGCAGGCGGAACAGAATGGCACTTAATCTCATGATGACCGGGGCGAAAGACGAGCTGAAGCCGCGTATCACGGTTTTCGGCGTCGGCGGGGCAGGCGGCAACGCCGTCAACAACATGATCGACCAGAACCTTGAAGGGGTCGAATTTGTTGTGGCCAACACCGATGCGCAGGCTTTGCAGCAAAGCCGGGCGACGTCGAAAATCCAGATGGGCCTCAAGGTCACCGAAGGCCTGGGTGCCGGGGCGCGCCCAACGATCGGAGCCGCCGCTGCCGAAGAGACGATCGAAGAAATCGTCGATCACCTTGCAGGCGCGCATATGTGCTTTATCACCGCCGGCATGGGTGGCGGCACGGGAACCGGCGCTGCCCCGATCATCGCGCAGGCCGCGCGCGAACTGGGTGTGCTGACCGTAGGTGTCGTGACCAAGCCGTTCCAGTTTGAAGGCAACAAGCGGATGAAGCAGGCCGAAGACGGGATCGAGGCGCTGCAGAAAGTTGTCGACACCCTCATCATCATTCCGAACCAGAACCTGTTCCGGCTTGCCAACGAACGCACGACATTCACCGAGGCTTTTGCCATGGCCGATGACGTCTTGTATCAGGGCGTCAAGGGTGTGACCGACCTGATGGTGCGCCCCGGCCTGATCAACCTTGATTTTGCCGACGTCCGTGCCGTAATGGACGAAATGGGCAAGGCCATGATGGGCACCGGCGAAGCGACGGGTGACAACCGTGCCGTGCAGGCCGCGGAAAAGGCGATTGCCAACCCGTTGCTGGATGAAATCAGCCTGAACGGTGCCAAAGGCGTTCTGATCAATATCACCGGCGGCTATGATCTGACGCTGTTCGAACTGGACGAGGCGGCCAACATCATCCGCGAAAAGGTTGATCCCGACGCGAACATCATCGTTGGGTCCACGCTGGATACCAGCATGGAAGGCGCCATCCGCGTGTCTGTGGTGGCGACTGGCATCGACGCCTCTATGGCGCGTTCGGATGCGCCGGTTGCGCGCCGTTCGATGGCCCAGCCGCTTGCCGCCCCTGCACCCGAACTGCGCCGGGAGCCACAGCCGGCCATGACATCCGTCGCCGCTCAGGCCATGATTCTGGAAACGGCCGCAAGTGCGGATCATGATCTGTTCGCGCCGCACCTGGAAGACAGCAGCGACTATGACGACCCCATCACGATGGATGATGATGTCGACATGGAAGACGAACTTCCCGCACCCGTCTACCGTCCGCAGACAGCCCAACCGGCGGCACGCGCCCCGGCGGCATTGACGATGGCAGACGATCCGGCTGGATTTGTGGCACCACGTCCCCGCACAACCGGCACCCCATCGCCCGAAGCGCTTGCCCGTCTGCAGGCCGCAGTCAGCAAGAACCCCGGCATGGGCCGTCAGGCACCTTCGTCGCCGACGATGGCACCGCGTCCGGCCGCTGCCGCGCCGGCCCCGCGCGCCGCCGAAAAGCCGCGTTTCGGGATTGGTTCGCTGATCAACCGGATGGCAGGCAACACGACCGAAGCCGCGCCAGAGCGTCTGGCCCCTGCGCAACGCGTCCAGCCGCAGGTATCGTCCTATGACGATGAGCCGGAATTGACAGCGGATCAGGAACGGATCGAAATTCCGGCCTTCTTGCGCCGGCAGGCAAACTGACCCTAGATCACTTTGTACATCGAAAAGCCCGGGCAACCGGGCTTTTTCTTTACCTGAAACAATGGCTTGGTATCTAATTGGCGGAATTTTGCAAAAGCGGGAACCGGCTGTTACATCCCGTCACAAAGAGTGAGTTGTGATTGCCCCCCCACGCTCTTAGCTAACGACAGCGGCAAAAGGGTGATCCCCGATTGCGCCGAAAGAAAAGGTTTTCGCAGTGCAAGGTACACTCAAATCCAAAGTCGTGTTCACGGGTGTCGGTCTTCATTCCGGCGCGCCCGTCCGCATGATTGTGAAGCCTGCTTCTGCTAACTACGGCATCTGGTTCCGTCGCGTTGATATTTCTGACGCCGACAACATGGTTCCGGCCCGGTGGGACGCCGTGCAACAGGCCCGCCTTTGCACGCTGATCGCGAACACTGCTGGCACAACCATTTCGACAATCGAGCATATCATGGCTGCCCTCGCCGGCTGTGCCGTGCACAACGCGCTGATTGAAATTGATGGCCCCGAGGTTCCGATTCTTGACGGCTCATCGGTGACCTTTGTTCGCGATATTCTCGCCATCGGTGTGATCGAACAGTCAGAGCCTGTGCGCGCCATTCGTGTTCTTCACACTGTTGAGGTGCGCGAAGGCGATGCTGTCGCCCGTCTGGAACCGGCAGACATGCTGGAGATCAATTTCAGCATTGATTTCCCTGATGCGGCGATCGGCGAACAGGCGCTTGCGCTCAACATGTCGAACGGGGCGTTTGTGCGGGAATTGTCCTCCAGCCGTACCTTCTGCCGTCAGCAGGATGTCGACGCCATGCGTGAACGCGGCTTGGCGCTGGGTGGAACACTGGAGAATGCCGTGGTTGTTGAAGGCGCGCGCATTCTGAGCCCAGGTGGCCTGCGCCAGTCTGATGAACCCGTGCGCCACAAGATGCTGGATGCGCTGGGCGATCTGGCGCTGGCTGGCGCGCCAATCCTTGGCCGCTACACCGGCGTGCGTGCCGGGCATGCAATGACGAACCGGCTGCTGCGGGCGCTGTTTGCCAATCCGGGCAGCTATGATCTGGTCGAATGCGGGCTTCAAACCGGATGCAAGCTTCCCGGTGTGGGCGTGTTGCGGTCTGACGTGCCCGTGATCCACTGACCTGCTGAAAACCGTGAAAGGCGTTTTGCGCCCCGGATTTTTCTGTGCTAACTAACATCTTGAACCAATTCGGCGGCAGTTTGTCGCCTGAAACGGGCAGGGTATCTTGCGGGCAGGACTGCAAAAGATGATGGGCGGGAACATGGCAACGCACAAGATCGGGGCGTTGATCCTGATGGGTTTTCTGGCGGCCTGTGCTGGCAAGCCTGCCGAACCGCCGCTGGACAGTTTCACTCCCGAAGAAATCTTCAAGCGCGGCGAGTTCGAGCTTGAGGGCGGCCGCACCCCCGAAGAAGCGATCCGCTATTTTTCCGAGGTGGAACGTCTTTATCCCTATTCGGAATGGGCCAAACGCGCGCTGATCATGCAGGCGTTCAGCTATCACAAGGCCGAAGAATACGAAGACGCCCGCGCCGCCGCGCAGCGGTTTCTTGACAATTATCCCGGTGACGAAGACGCGGCCTATGCCAAATATCTGCTGGCCCTGTCCTATTACGACCAGATCGACGAAGTGGGCCGAGATCAGGGTCTGACGTTCCAGGCGCTGCAAGCCCTGCGCGACGTGATCGAGGAATATCCCGACAGCGAATACGCGCGGTCGGCGATCCTGAAATTCGATCTGGCCTTTGATCACCTCGCTGGCAAGGAAATGGAAATTGGGCGCTATTACCTCAAGCGCGGCAATTACACGGCGGCCATCAACAGGTTCCGCGTCGTGGTCGAGGATTTCCAGACCACCACCCACACCGCCGAGGCGCTGCACCGCTTGGTCGAAAGCTATCTCGCGCTTGGCCTGACGGATGAGGCGCAAACCTCTGGCGCGATACTTGGCTACAACTATCAGGGCAGCCCGTTCTATGAGGACAGTTACCGCCTGCTGACCGGTCAGGGTCTGGCACCCGAAGCCAAGGGCGACAATTGGTTGAACACCGTCTATCGTCAGATGATCCGGGGCGAATGGCTGTAGCGTCATGCGCGCCGGCACATTGCGGGGTTGGGCCTGATGCTGCGTTCCCTTGAAATCCGCGATATGCTGATCATTGATCGGCTGTCGCTCGACTTTCAGCCCGGGCTGAATGTACTGACCGGGGAAACCGGGGCGGGCAAATCCATCCTTCTGGAATCGCTTGGTTTTGTTCTGGGCTGGCGCGGTCGCGCCGATCTTGTGCGGCAGGGGTCGGCGCAAGGCGAGGTTACGGCTGTGTTTGATCTGGCCGCAGACCACCCTGCCACTACCATCCTGACCGATGCAGGCATTCCGCAGGATGGTGAGGTGATCCTGCGCCGGGTCAGCCATGCCGATGGGCGCAAGACGGCCTGGATCAACGACCGCCGCACCAGTGGCGAGGTGTTGCGCGCCTTGTCAGATACGCTTGTCGAACTGCATGGCCAGCAGGATGATCGCGGATTGTTGAACCTGCGTGGACACAGGCAGTTGCTGGATGATTTTGCGGGCCTTGACCTCGCCCCTCTGCGCGCTGCTTGGTCAGCCCTTTCCGCCGCCCGCAAGGCGCTTGCGCAGGCAACCTCCACCTTGGCCGCAGCGCAGGCCGAAGAAGATTTCCTGCGTCACGCTGTGGCCGAACTCGACAAGCTCGCGCCGGAAGTGGGCGAGGATGCGGCGCTTGATCAAAGACGACGCCTGATGCAAGGGGCGGAGCGTATCCGCGCCGATGTCGCGCGTGCCTTGGCAGCCCTTGGCGATCAGGGGGCCGAAGGGCAGATGATTGACGCCCTGCGATGGCTCGAAGGGGCAGGGGAGGCGGCCGAGGGGCAGTTGGATGAACCCCTTGCAGCCCTTGGCCGTGCCCTGACCGAACTGGGCGAGGCGGCGCAAGGGGTTGATCGGTTTCTGTCCGCGCTGGATTTTGACCCGGCTGATCTGGATCAGTTGGAGGAACGGCTGTTCGCCATTCGCGCCATGGCCCGCAAACATGGTGTGCTGGCCGACGAACTGGGCCGTTTCGCCTGTGATCTTCGCGCCCGGCTGGCGGCGATTGATGCGGGTGCGGGGGGGCTGGATCGGCTTGAAAAGGCGGTGGCCACCGCAAATGCGGCCTATCTGGCCCAGGCGCGCACCGCTACTGAAGCGCGCAAGGCCGCCGCTGAGCGTCTTGACCGCGCCATGCAGGATGAACTCGCCCCCTTGAAAATGGAACGCGCGGTTTTCACCACGGTGTTGACCGCCGAAGAACCCGGGCTCGAGGGCGCAGACAATGTGACGTTCACGGTCGCCACAAACCCGGGTGCGCCGCCCGGTGCGCTGAACAAGATCGCGTCGGGGGGGGAACTGTCCCGTTTTCTATTGGCCCTCAAGGTGTGCCTGACACGCGGCGTTTCGGGTCTGACGCTCATCTTCGACGAAATAGACCGGGGCGTTGGCGGGGCCACGGCCGATGCCGTCGGCCGCAGGCTGCAGTCTTTGTCGGCGGAATCGCAGGTTCTCGTGGTGACACATTCGCCACAAGTTGCGGCGCGCGGGGCGCATCATTGGCGCGTCGAAAAACAGGTGGTCGCGGATCGTACGACAACCAGCGTTACCCCGCTTGGCGCGGCCGAGCGAATCGAGGAAATCGCCCGCATGCTTGCCGGGGACACGATCACCGCAGCCGCTCGCGACGCTGCCCGAGCGTTGCTTGACACCTGATAGCTATGCGCGGGGCGCATGGCAGGCAGAACTGCATCGCGGCTGGTCCAGCGCGACCCTCGGGCCTACCTTGATCGCAGGGAGGGCCAACCAGTACGAGGTTTGCCATGTTGACGACAATTATTGCGACGCTGATCCGCGGCTTTCGTGTTCCGACGCAAGCAGAACGCGAACTTGCCTATCTGAACGGTTCGGTGGATCGCTACGATCTGGAACAACGCCAGCGTCAGGTTGAACAGGGCCTGTTCCGCCGCGTTCAGCACTATTGGTAAAGGTGGGGCCTAGGCCGTTGAAAGTGCAGTGAACTGCATCGAAACGGCCAGCCATTCATCGTTCTGCTGGCCAAGCGCTGCGACGATGACCGCGCCCACGCGACCCATGTCCTGTCCCGAGGCATCGACAAGCCCGGAAAGCACGACCCGTTGATGCAGGACTGCCGCCTCGGGGCCCAAGGGCCGCATCCGGGTTTTGCCGGTGACCAGTCTGGCGCGGGCAAAAGCCCCGGCGAATTCGGCGGAAAGTGCTGCGGAGATCGCCATCCGTCCTTCGCACCATTGGTTCGTCAGCGTCAGAAGATCCGCATCCTCGACGAACATCTGCGCCAGCCCGTCGACGTCGCGGGCGGACCACAAACTCGTAAACAGGCGCGGAAAGGTTTGAAGTTCGGACATCATGCGGCACCTTACGACCTGCCCCGTGCCAGCGAAAGCCTGCGGCATCCGGGGGCGCGGAAACCTGCCGTCAGCTTTCCCTTTGCACAATGAACTCCGCCAGATCACCATAGCCGGTAAACCGCCGCTCATATGCCAGACCAAGCCGCGCGGCACAGTCCTGCGCCTTCAGGTCGAGTGCCGGATCGTCGGTCTGCGCCTGATAGACAAGTGTGGTGTAGTTTCCGAAATACATGTCCCGCAGGGCAGGGTGCCGATCAAGGCCCATCGGTCGCCAGACAAAGGCATCAAACTGGCGCACCAGAAAATCCGTCAGGTAGAACGCGGTTATTTCGGTATCCAGATGCGTCGCGAACTGTTCGTTACCTTCAAAAAACGAATAACAATGCGGACCTTCAATCATCTCTACGCCCAGTTCCTTACACTTTTCCCATAATTGCCCTCCGGTTCCGCAATCTGCGTACAAGACGTGGATGGCGTCATAGTCAGGCCGGTTGCGCAGCACGGCTGCGGTCACCGCGTCCGTGATGCGGTCCGGGTAAAGATGCAGGTTGGCGGGCAGGCATTGCAGATCCAGATGCGTCAGATCATTGGTACGGATCACGGCCAGAACCTCATGTGCGAGCGCCCCGCAGGCGATCAGAAGCACCCGCCCCGTGCGGGCAGGGGTCAGGCCAACTTCGGTCAGGATGGTGTCATCGGGGATCATCGCCGTACCCTTGTGCCCTTGGCGGACATTGTTCCTTTGCTCGTGTCACGGCAAGGCCATTGCCGCATCACCCGCCGCGCTTGCGCAACCGCAGCAGCAGGCTGATTGCCAGGGCGGCAATTCCAACTACGCCAAGCGGCCACCCCGACCATGCGAACAGCGCAATCGTGGCACCGGCGGCGGTGATCACCGATCCGATCAGCAGGGCGAATGTCATAAAGGGCATGATTTTCCATAGTGATAACGACCCTTCCGATATGGGCACGATGCCAAACGAAAAAAGGCTGGCACTGCCAGCCTTTTGCATTTCGTGCTTGGCAGAAGGATCAGGCGCTCAACTGGTTGTGCTTGCGCGCGACAAAGGCCTTTGCCGTTTCCACGGCGACCGCCGCATCGCGGCAATAGGCGTCTGCGCCGATGGCGCGACCGAATTCTTCGTTCAACGGCGCGCCCCCGACGAGCACGATGTAATCATCGCGCATGCCCTTTTCCTTCATCGTGTCGATCACGACTTTCATATACGGCATCGTGGTCGTCAAAAGCGCAGACATGCCCAGAATGTCGGGCTTTTCCTGCTCCAGCGCCTCAAGATACTTTTCGACCGAATTGTTGATGCCAAGGTCACGCACTTCAAAGCCCGCGCCTTCCATCATCATCGCGACAAGGTTCTTGCCGATGTCGTGGATGTCACCCTTGACGGTGCCGATCACCATCTTGCCCATGCGCGGCGCGCCGGTTTCGGCCAGAAGCGGTTTCAGGATGAACATGCCACCCTTCATCGCATTGGCTGCCAGAAGCACTTCGGGAACGAACAGGATGCCATCGCGAAAATCCGCGCCCACGATTGTCATGCCGGCGACCAGCGCCTTGGTCAGAACATCATAAGGCGTCCAGCCGCGCGCCAGAAGGATGCCGACGCCTTCCTCGATTTCTTCCTTCATCCCGTCATACAGATCATCGTGCATTTGCAGCACAAGCTCATCATCGCTGAGTTCGGAAAGGATGATTTCGTCGTCGTCAGCCATGCGGGCCTCCTGCGGGCAATACTGTCGCTGTTCTGCGGCCAAACCCGCCCAGCCATCTGTCGTTTTGCGACATGGGTGTTGATAAAGCCGACAGGGGGCTGTCGCAAGCGTGAAAAGGCTGGCAGATGTTCCTGTTGTGTTCTATAAAGGGGTATGCAGCACAAGGACGAAACACTTTTGCCGGGTCAGAAGGTTCGGGCACGCGGGGCCACGTCGAATGCCGCCGGACGGTTCGAGGCGGCGCAGCGTGTCGCCGTCGACGATGGCTGGGACCTGCCCGAAGAGGAACGCCTGATCCGGACCGAAGTGCGGCTGGAAGTGCCGCGTTCGGCCATCAATTATGTATCGTCGCCGGATCTTTCATTTGACAGGTCGATCAACCCCTACCGGGGGTGCGAACACGGCTGCATCTACTGCTTTGCCCGGCCCAGCCATGCCTTTCTGAACCTGTCGCCGGGGATCGATTTTGAAACCCGCCTGATTGCCCGGCCCGGCATTGGTGCCGTACTTGACACAGAACTCCGGGCCAAATCCTATCAGGTGGCCCCCATCGCCATCGGCACGAATACCGATCCCTACCAGCCCTGCGAAGCCGAACACCGCGTCATGCGTGAGGTGCTGGAGGTGCTGTCCGCCTTTCGCCATCCGGTTGCCATCACCACCAAAGGCACCCTTATTGAACGCGACCTCGATCTGATTGCGCCAATGGCGGCGGCTGGTCTGTTGCGCGTCGGCGTTTCGATCACGACGCTCGACCCTGTTCTGTCGCGCGCCATGGAACCCCGGGCGGCCTTGCCCGCGCGACGGTTGGAGGTGATCCGCAAACTGTCTGCCGCAGGCGTGCCCGTGCGCGTCATGGTGGCCCCTGTGGTGCCCGGCCTGACCGACCACGAGATGGAGGCGATCCTGACCGCCGTAAAAGACGCGGGCGCGATTGCAGCAAGCTGGATCTTTCTGCGCCTACCGCGCGAAGTGTCAGGATTGTTTCAGGATTGGCTGGCAAAATGCGTGCCCGGACGCGCGGCAAAGGTCATGGCGCGGGTGCGCGAACTGCATGGCGGGCGGGACTACGATCCCGAATTCGGCAAACGCATGCGCGGCGAGGGGATATGGGCCGATCTGATGGCCACCCGGTTTGACCGCGCCGCGTCCGGTCTGGGCCTGTTGCCCGCGTTAGACCCGCTGCGCCGCGATCTTTTCACGCCGCCACCCCGCGCGGGGGATCAGTTGGATCTGTTCGCCTAGCGACGGGACCACAGCCAGATCAATCCCGCCGCCGCCACACACCACAGGATGACGATGAAGATCACCCCTGCGCGGCTGACTGGCCGGTCAGTCCTCAGGGCTGCCCGGCCGCGAAATTCGGACATGAGGGCAGGCGGCACAAGTCTGATGGCAAGCATGATGCCAAGCGGCACGATCAACAGATCATCCAGCAGTCCCAGCACCGGAATGACATCGGGGATCAGGTCAATCGGGGAAAGCGCATAGGCCGCAACAGCAGCGGCGAGCAACCTGGCAAGGAACGGCGTGCGGGTGTCGCGCGCGGCAATCCAAAGGGCCACCACGTCGCGTTTGATATCCCGCGCCCAGGCCTTGGCCGCGCCGAGCCAGCGCCGCAATCCGGCCGAGGCCTCTAACCGCGCCTGCCGCGCCGTTCGCGTTTCGGATCGCCAGACGTATCGCCCGTGCCATCGGTGGCGGAAGAAAACCCGCCCAGTGCCGCCGAAATCGCCTCAAGCGACGGACGGTCGCCCTTTGGCACGGTTTCAAGCGCGCGGCGCATTGCCGCCAGATGGACAGGCATCGTGCCACAACAGCCGCCGATGATCCGCGCCCCGGCGTCCCGCGCCAGAACCGCGTATTCGGCCATCAGTTCCGGTGTCCCGTCATAGTGAATGGCGCCGTCCTTGTATTTGGGAATACCCGCATTGCCCTTGGCGATGACCGGGCGTTCCGACCCCTGCGCAAAAAAGCCAAGCACCGTGCGCATCAGATCGGATGCGCCCACGCCACAGTTTGCGCCAAAGGCGATGGGCGGATTCGTGATCTTTTCCACCAGATCAGCGAGCCCCGCCGATGTTGTGCCCATCATCGTCCGCCCGGCCGTGTCAAAGCTCATCGTGCCACACCAGGGCATCCCGGCCAGCAGGGCCGCCTCTGCTGCGGCGCGGTATTCTTCGGGCGCGGACATGGTTTCCACCCACAGGACATCTGCCCCGCCGGCCTTCAGACCTTCGGCCTGTTCATGGAACATTTCCACCGCGATCTCGTGCGTCAGGGTGCCCATGGGCTGCATGATCTCGCCGGTCGGCCCAACCGAACCCGCAACCACCACGACGCGGCCCGATGCATCCGCGACTTCGCGCCCAAGGGCCGCCGCGACCTTGTTGAGTTCGTGCACCTGGCCTTGCGCGCCATGCAGTTTCAACCGGCTGGCATTGCCGCCGAAACTGTTGGTCAGGAAGATATCGGATCCCGCATCAACAGCACCCCGGTACAGGGCGCGAATGTTGTCGGGTTGTTCGATGTTCCAGAACTCTGGCGGTTCGCCCGATGAAAGCCCCATGTTGAACAGGTTCGTGCCGGTGGCCCCGTCGGCCATCAGCCAGTCATGGGTGGACAGAAGTTTGGTCAGGGCGTCGGTCATGGCAGGCCTTCCGGTTGCAAAGATGACGCCCCTTTGCCATGCAAAGACTGTGGACGCAAATTCGGAATGTTCATGTTGATATGCGGCCGAGGCCCGAACGATCAGAGTTCCTGCATCAGCTGCGACTTGGCGACAGGCAGAAGTTCGGCCATCTTGGCGCGAATCTGGGTGTCGCTGGCATGGCTGCCAAGATCGGTGACAAGCTTGCGCACCACATCCTCGATCCCCGCCTCTTCGAAATCGGCCTGCACGATGCTGACCGCATATTGCTGCGCCTCGTCACCAGACTTGCCCATCAGTCCTGCCGCCCAAAGCCCCACCAGCTTGTTGCGGCGGGCTTCGGCACGGAACTGCATGTCGGCGTCATGGGCGAATTTGGATTCAAAGGCATTTTCGCGGTCTTCGAACGATGTCATGGGCCTGTCCTGTTGGTTGGTTTCGCTGATGATATGCGCATCTTGCACGGATTGGGCAAGTCCCCGCCGCAAACTGCCCACTGCCGCCGCTTGCGACGCGCCGCGCCATGCCGTATAGGCGCGGGAAAGCGCTGTGCGCGCAATGTCGCGTGCAGGGTCAATCTGGCCGGAGCATCCATGGCACGTCGCAAGAAGGTCTATGAAGGCAAGGCAAAAATTCTGTATGAAGGCCCGGAACCCGGCACGCTGATCCAGTATTTCAAGGACGACGCGCTTGTGTCTTCGGTGCCGCAGGGCAGCCAGGACGGCAAGGGTGTTCTGAATAATCGCCTGTCCGAATTTTTCATGAACGGTTTGAACAGCATCGGCGTGCCGACGCATTTCATCCGCCGAATCAACATGCGCGAGCAATTGGTGCGCATGGCCGAAATCGTCCCTGTTGAGGTGGTCGTTCGCAACTTTGCCGCGGGCGAACTGTCAACGCGGCTGGGCATCCCCGAGGGCGTGGCGCTGCCGCGCCCCATCGTCGAATACTACTACAAGGATGACAAGCTGGGCAGTCCGATGGTCGCCGAGGAACATATCGTCGCCTTCGGCTGGGCGAACCAGCAGGATCTCGACGATATGGTCGCATTGGCCCTGCGGGTGAACGACTTTCTGTCAGGCGTCATGATGGGCGTCGGCATCAGACTCGCCGATTTCCGCATCGAAGTGGGCCGCGTGTGGGAAGGTGATTTCATGCGCCTGATCGTCGCCGACGAGATCAGCCCCGACAGCTGCCGCCTGTGGGACATGCGCGGCAACGAAGCGACGGGCGAAAACGCCGCGCGCGAACCGGGGCCGCTTGCCGATGTCTATACCGAACTTGCACGTCGGCTGGGGGTATTGCCTTCGAACGTGACGCACACGACAAAACCGACGTTGATCAACTAAGGGTCTGGAAATGAAAGCGCGCGTGCATGTGATGCTGAAAGACGGTGTGCTTGATCCTCAGGGCGAGGCGGTGCGCCATGCGCTTGGCACGCTTGGGTTTTCCGGTGTGACGGGCGTGCGGCAGGGCAAGGTGATCGAACTTGACCTCGCCTCGACCGACCGCACAGCCGCCGAGGCAGAAGTTCGCGCCATGTGTGAACGCCTGCTGGCCAACACCGTGATCGAGAAATTTACCGTCGAAATCGTCTGATCGCCTGCGTTGACACTTCGGCCAAGATGAAAGGCTCCAAGACCATGAAGGCAGCAGTCATCACCTTTCCCGGGTCCAATTGTGACCGTGACCTGGCCGTCGCTTTCGAATCCGTGGGGGCGAAGGTGACGCGGGTCTGGCACAAGGACACGGCCTTGCCTGCAGGCACCGATATCGTCGGCATCCCCGGTGGCTTTTCGTTTGGTGATTACCTGCGCTGCGGTGCCATTGCCGCCCAATCGCCGATTTCTGCGGCCATCCGCGATCACGCAGGGCGCGGCGGGTATGTTCTCGGCATCTGTAACGGGTTTCAGGTGCTCACGGAACTCGGCCTGCTGCCCGGTGCCCTGATGCGCAACGCGGGGCTGAAATTTCTGTGCAAGACCATCGCTTTGAAGGTTGCAACCACCGACAGCGCCTTTACCGCCGCATACCGGGCCGGGCAGACGCTGCAGGTGCCGATTGCCCATCACGACGGCAATTATACCGTCGACGCACCCACGCTCGCGCGGTTGCGGGGCGAGGGGCTGATTGCGTTCGAATATGCGGCCAATCCGAACGGCTCCATGGGCGATATCGCAGGCGTTCTGTCCGACAGCCGCCGTGTGCTGGGCATGATGCCCCATCCGGAGCGGGCCATCGATGCGCGGACCGGGGGGCGCGACGGCGCAGCCCTTTTTGACGGGCTTGTCGGCAGATTGGCGCTGGCCTGACCCGCACAGCAGCGTTGCGGGGTTGAGGTGGGCAGACCCACGTCCTAAACTTCGCCCATGACGGAGGTTTCGCCCATCCCCACATCGTCCGAAACCGCGCACCGGTCGAGTTGGCGGCTCAAGCTCATTGTGGCGTTTCTGGTGATTGTGGCGATTGCCGTGGTTCTGGTTGCCAATCGCGGGCTAAGCGACCGGTTCACCGAAACCACCCGAAGCCGTGCCGAACTTCGACTGGCGCTTTATTCGGGGAACATGGTGTCGGAATTGCAGCGCACGTCGGTTGTGCCGCTGCTCTTGGCCAGTGACCCGGCCTTGATCAGTGCGCTGGACAGCGGCAATTTTTCGGTCACATCACAGCGCCTGATTGCATTTCAGGCCGAACTTGGAACCGCGTCGATCCTGCTTCTGGATGCCGACGGGCGCACGGTCAGTGCCACCGACCGCAATGTTCTGGGCAGCAATCTGCGCAATGCACCCCCCTTCGTGGAAGCACAGCGCGTGCCTGATACGACATTCAGCGTGATGCCCCGTGATGGTGGCGGCAATGAATTTACCTATGCCCGCGCGATCCGCTCGGACAACCGCGTGCTTGGCGTGGTTGTTGTCGCGGCGGACCTGCTCAAATACGAACGGGCCTGGGCTGGGCTGCAGGATGCGGTGATGGTGGTCGACACCGAAAACCGCGTGATCCTGTCAACCGAACCGCGCTGGCGCGGCCTGACCGTGGCCGAGGCGATGGCCGTTCAGGCGCCCACTTCGGCCATCGGACGCGCCCTGAAGGTGACAACCGACTGGGCGCAAGACCCGCCCGACGCTTATGTCCAGGGCGAGGCGGTGATGCAAACCGAGGCGCGGGTGCCGTTTCAGGGCTGGCGCATCGTCACCTTTACCGCCTTTGATTCCGTGCGTGAACGCGTCAACGGCATTCTTGCGCTGGTCATCATGGGCTTTGCCATTCTTCTGGCGGTGACCTTCTATGTCCTGTCGCGCAAGGCTTGGTCGCAGAGCATGTCATTCCAACGCGAATCTGCCGAACTGCGGCTGCTCAACGCTCGATTGCAGCGCGAAATCGCAGAACGTGAACGCGTGCAGAAAGACCTTGCCACGGCGGAACTGACGCTGGCGCAATCCTCCAAACTGGCGGCACTGGGGGAAATGTCGGCGGCAGTCAGCCACGAACTGAACCAGCCCCTTGCCGCAATGAAAACCTATCTCGCCGGCGCGCGCCTGCTGTTGCAGCGCAAACGCCCCGAAGAGGCCCTCTCGTCGTTTCAGCGGATCGACGATCTGATCGAACGCATGGGTGCGATTACCCGACAGCTCAAATCCTACGCCCGCAAAGGCGGCGAGGCGTTCGAACCTGTCGACGTGCGATCCGCCGTGTCGTCGGCCCTGTCGATGATGGAACCGCAGTTAAAATTGCGCGTTGTGAAAATTACGCGCAGCTTGCCCCGGCAGCCTGTCATGGTCATGGCGGACAGGATCAGGCTTGAACAGGTGATCATCAACCTGCTTCGCAATGCCCTGGACGCAACCTTGACCGTGGCGAACCCGCAGATCGACATTCTTTTGTCGGCGGGCGGGCAGGCGGTGTTGGCTGTGCGTGACAACGGACATGGCATCCGGGAACTGGAAAGCCTGTTCGAGCCGTTTTATACGACCAAGAAACCCGGCGAAGGCGTCGGGCTTGGTCTTGCCATTTCGTCGGGCATCGTGACGGACCTTGGGGGTCGTCTGACGGCCCGCAATGCGGAAGGCGGGGGCGCGGTGTTCGAAGTGGAACTGCCGATTCTCGCCAAAGACGTGAAAGCAGCAGAATGAAAGGGACCACATGGCCCGCGCAATGAAAGTGGCGATTGTCGATGACGAGGCGGACATGCGCCAGTCGATCAGCCAGTGGCTGGCCCTGTCGGGCTTTGACACCGAAACCTACCCCTCGGCAGAAGAGGCTTTGGCCGGACTTGGACCCGAATTTCCGGGCGTCGTGGTCAGCGATATCAAGATGCCCGGCATGGATGGCATGGCCTTTCTCAAACGGTTGATGAGCCTTGATTCCGGGCTTCCCGTCATCATGATCACTGGCCACGGCGATGTGCCGATGGCGGTGGAGGCGATGCGTATCGGGGCCTATGATTTTCTGGAAAAGCCCTTCAACCCCGACCGCATGACCGAACTGGCCAAGAAGGCCACGCAGATGCGCCGCCTGACGCTCGACAACCGCGCGCTGCGCCGCGAGCTAAGCGACGGGACAGTTCTGATGAAGAAACTCATCGGGTCATCGGCCATCATGGAACGGCTGCGCGAAGACATCCTCGATCTGGGACAGGCCGATAGCCATGTCATGATCGACGGCGAAACCGGCACCGGCAAGACGCTGGTCGCCCATGCGCTCCACGCCGTGGGGCCGCGCGCGGCCAAGAAGTTCGTGACAATTTCCTGCGCTGCATGGTCGGAAGACCAACTGTCAGCCAAACTGTTCGGTCCGGCCGACGAAGGGTCGATCCCGCTGGTGGAGGAAGCCCGTGGCGGCACCCTTTGCCTTGAAGATATCGAATCGCTCAGCCATCCGTTGCAGGCCCGCCTGCTGACGCTGATCAACGAACAGGACATGCCGCCCGAAACGCGGATCATCGCGATCTGCAACCAGCATGCCCCGGACACGACGCTGGAAGGCGTGATGCGCCCCGATCTGTTCTATCGCCTCGGGGCCATGACCATCATGCTGCCGCCGTTGCGGGCGCGGGGCGAGGATATTCTGACCCTGTTCACCCGGATGAGCGAACAGTTCGCCGAAGAATACGGCTGCGAAGCGCCGCAGGTGACGGCACAAGAGGCGGCACAGCTTTTGCAGGCACCATGGCCGGGTAACGTGCGCCAGTTGGTCAACATCGCCGAACGCGCCGTGCTGCAGAACCGTCGTGGCACGGGGTCGATTGCAAGCCTGCTGATGGCCGACAACGAGGCGTCAGGGCCGGCTTTGACGACGGAAGGCAAGCCGCTCAAAGATTACGTTGAAGCGTTTGAACGGATGCTGATCGACAACACGATGCGCCGACACAAAGGCAGCATCGTTTCGGTGATGGACGAATTGTGCCTGCCTCGCCGGACGCTGAACGAAAAGATGGCGAAGTACGGCCTGCAACGCGCCGACTACGTTTGATCCGCTCTGCGCTGACCCCGGTCACGGGTCGGCGCGGATGCCGCCCGGCCCGGCCTTTCCGTCGTTTGGCGGCGTGCAGGTCAAATCGGGCATTGTCATTCGCCTGTCTTTCCCGCTAGGGTTTGCCTAACGCACGGTGTCGCCGTCGCGGAGGAATTCTCTGCTTTGGGAACAGTTGCGCCCGTGCGCCTGACCTGCGGCAGTCGGATCGGTCGAAAGACCGCAAAATTGCTTGCCAAGTCTTTGACATTGCAGGCTTTATCAGGTGGATGCCGCAAGGCTCCCGAAAGTGAACCGCGATGTTGCACGCGCGACGAATGATAACAGAGCAGGGCGGCCCTTTGGGCCCGATCCGTCTGTTTTCGCGCCCCGGCATTGCCCAAACAGATCACCGCGCCTTTGGCTTTTCCCCACCCGGATCTGATCCGCGGCGGGCTATGCCACGCGGTCGAATGGAACAAAATGGCCAAGAAAATGCTTATCGATGCCACCCATCCCGAGGAAACTCGGGTTGTGGTGGTCGACGGAAACAAGGTCGAAGAATTTGATTTTGAAACCGTCAACAAACGCCAACTTGCCGGCAACATCTATCTTGCCAAGGTAACCCGGGTCGAACCTTCGCTTCAGGCCGCCTTTATCGACTACGGCGGAAATCGGCATGGTTTTCTGGCCTTTGCCGAAATCCATCCCGACTATTACCAGATTCCCGTAGCCGACCGTAAGGCGCTGCTGGAAGAAGAACGCGCCCTTGCGCGGGCCGAAGATGAAGAAGAAAATGGCCGCCCCCGCCGGCAGGCGCGCCCCCGGCGGGATGATCGCCGCAGTCCCAAACCGAATGAAGCGCAGGCCGAGGCGATGGCCTCGGGCGATGCCATCGTGGCCGGTGAAATCGGCGGCATGGATCTTGTGGATCTTGACGATGACAGTGTTGCCGACACGCTTGGCGACGATGCCCGCGACGGTTCGGCGCAGCCCGACAACGGCCATGACCACGATTCGCACCATGATCACGGCGACCAGAATGGCGACCAGAACAGTGAAGGCGACGCGCCCAAACCGTTCCGGGCGATGGACCACGCATCCGACACGGACGATGATATCGAATCCATCGCCGAAGAGGACGTGGCCGAGGAAATAAGCGCCCCACGCCGCCCCCGTGCCCGCCGCTACAAGATCCAGGAAGTGGTCAAGGTTCGCCAGATCATGCTGGTGCAGGTGGTCAAAGAAGAACGTGGCAACAAGGGTGCCGCGCTAACTACATATCTGAGCCTTGCCGGGCGGTACTGCGTCCTGATGCCCAACACCGCGCGCGGTGGTGGCATCTCGCGCAAGATCACGCAGGCGGCTGACCGCAAGAAACTCAAGGAAATCGCAAGCGAGATCGAAGTGCCGGAAGGTGCGGGTCTGATCATCCGCACGGCAGGTGCCAAGCGCACCAAGCCGGAAATTCTTCGAGACTACGAATATCTGATGCGCCTATGGGAACAGGTCCGCGAACTGACGCTCAAATCCATAGCGCCCTCGGCGATCTATGAAGAAGGCAATCTGATCAAACGGTCGATCCGCGATCTTTACAACCGCGACATCGACGAAGTTCTGGTCGAAGGCGAGGCGGGCTATCGCACCGCCAAAGACTTTATGCGGATGATCATGCCAAGCCACGCCAAGCTGGTCCGCCGCCACGACGATCCGATGCCGCTTTTCGCCAAGTTCCAGGTGGAAAGCTATCTGTCGGGCATGTTCAATCCGGTGGTCCAGTTGAAATCCGGTGGTTACATCGTGATCGGCGTGACCGAGGCGCTGGTTGCCATCGACGTGAACTCTGGTCGCGCGACAAAGGAAGGTTCGATCGAGGATACCGCCCTCAAGACCAACCTTGAAGCGTCCGACGAAGTGGCGCGTCAGCTTCGCCTGCGCGATCTGGCCGGTCTGATCGTGATCGACTACATCGACATGGAAGAACGGCGCAACAATGCGGCGGTTGAAAAGCGGCTGAAAGACAAGCTGAAAACCGACCGCGCCCGCATTCAGGTGGGCCGCATTTCCGGCTTTGGCCTGATGGAGATGAGCCGCCAGCGCCTGCGTCCCGGTATGCTCGAATCCACCACACAGCCCTGTTCGCATTGCCATGGCACCGGTTTGATCCGGTCGAGCGAAAGCCTGGCCCTGCAGATCATTCGCCAACTGGAAGAAGAAGGCACCCGCAAGCGCAGCAAGGAAGTGCTGCTGCGCGCACCGATTGCGGTGGCGAACTTTATCATGAACCAGAAACGCGAACACATCGCGTTGATCGAAGCGCGCTATGGCATGTCTGTGCGGGTAGAGGCAGATCCGGCGCTGGTCAGCCCGGATTTCGTGATCGACAAGATGAAGGTTGCGACACGCGTGATCCCGGAACCGTCATCGGTGATTTCCGGCAATGCGGGCCTGATGGGCGCTGCGGTGGATGAAGATGAAGACGACGATATCGTTGACGATATTGATGATGTCGCCGCCGAAGACGTCGAAGACGCCCCGGTTCTTGCGGCCCCGCGCGCCGAAACCAACGGCGAGGCTGGCTTGGCCGACGGTGGCAAGAAGAAACGGCGTCGGCGTCGTCGGCGCAAGGGTGCCGGTCCGGGCATGCCCGACGTCGATGTTGTTGATGGCGAAGGCGATGCCGATGACAGCGAAGCTGATGGTGCCGATGAAACGGCAGTCGTTGCCGAAGCGGGCGAAGACGCCAAACCGACCGGACGGCGCACCGTGCGCCGCCGTGGCCGGGGCGAGCGGAGCGTGCCCCCCGAGGCCGCTGTGACGGCACCCGCTGCAACCGCAGCAGAAGAACCTGCGGCCGAGGTGGAACCCGCCGTCAGCATCGCTGCAGACGAAGCGCCCCGCCCGGCCCGTGCCCGTCGCCCGCGCGGCAGCAAGGCCGCCGAAGCAGCAGCACCCGAAGCCGCACCGGCAGCCGTCGATGCAGCGCCTGCGCCCGAAGCCCCGGCCAAACCCAAAGCGCGCCGCACGACCAAGCCCAAGGCCGCCTCTGTGGTTGAGGGGGAACCGGCATCGGTTGCAGAAGTCGCCCCCATCGCTGACGCCGAACCGGCGGCAGTTGTGGAAACGGCACCCGCTCCGGCCCCCGCAGAGGCGCCGCAACCGGCCCCGGCACCTGAAACCGCCAAAGACGCGGAGCCTGCCGAACCGAAGGAAAAGCGCAAGGGTTGGTGGTCGCTCGGACGCTGACGCCCGCAATCTGAACAAAACCCGGCAAACACGTGTTTGCCGGGCTTTTTCATGGCCCGCGTCGGATGCGGTAGATCGTGACCACACCGTCGTCATCGGCCCCCAAAAAGTCGTGCCCAGCCTCGGCGCAGAAATGCGGCAGATCGACCGCCGCCATCGCGTCCGTCGCGCGGACGGACAGAACCGCGCCGGGCGTCATTGCAATCAATACCTTTCGCGCCCGCAACACGGGCAGGGGGCACAGCAATCCTTCGCAGTCGAGTACCTGATCCTGTGGCATGACACCTTCCTTTCGATGCGCATTTATGGCGGCCTGCGCTTCCGCTGCCACCCCCGCAATCGAGTTTGTCACCGAAAACGCCCTTGTGACCCCGGCCCCCGTGACGCCGCCCGCAATTCGCGCTAACTGCTGGGCGTGATGTGGGGGTGTGCGGATGTTCGGAATAGATGTGATGGATGCGGGGCTGGCCCCTGCCATGCTCGTGGCGATGGTCGCGGGCATCCTGTCGTTCCTGTCGCCCTGCGTGTTGCCCATCGTGCCGCCCTATCTTGCCTATATCAGTGGCGTCAGCATGACCGATCTGTCGCAGGACGGTTCGGCGGCCCCACGCGCGCGGTGTTTCGTGGCGACGCTGTTCTTCGTGATGGGCCTGTCCACGGTGTTCCTTCTGCTGGGATTTGCGGCATCGGCCTTTGGTGCCTTCTTTCTGCAGAACGCCGACTGGTTCAACATGGCGTCGGGTCTGGTCGTCATGCTGTTCGGCCTGCATTTCCTTGGCATTCTGCGCCTGCCGTTTCTGGAGCGTGACCTGCGGCTTGATGCGGGGGATCGGTCGGGATCGGCCTTCGGGGCCTATGTTCTGGGCCTTGCCTTCGCCTTTGGCTGGACACCCTGCATCGGCCCGCAGCTTGGCGCAATCCTGTCGCTTGCCGCGTCCGAGGCCAGCCTTGCGCGCGGCACCGTCCTGCTGGGTGTCTATGCCCTTGGCCTTGGCCTGCCGTTTCTGATCGTCGCGGCCTTTCTGCCCCGGCTGACGGGGCTGATGCGGTTCATGAAACGTCACATGGGCCGGATCGAGCGGATCATGGGTCTGATGCTGTGGACCATCGGCCTCATGATTCTGACCGGCGGCTTTTCGGCCATGTCCTACTGGCTTCTGGAAACTTTCCCGGCCTTGGCCACGCTGGGTTAGGCTCGGCCTGTTTTCTGCCCGATTTAGGCGTTAGCGTTTTTGTTCATGAACCAGGCCCAGCCCGCAATCCTGCATGCCCCCACTGCCGTCGCGGACCGTGTGGCCCGGCGGCAGGTCTTCTACATACCCGGTTATGACCCCATACCCCCGCGTCGCTACCGGGAGTTGTATCGCACCGAAGCGGCGATGCAGGCCGGGTTGTCAGGGTATCAAATATCGCTGCGCGCGGCCACTGCGCAGGGTTCGGCATATGGCTGGAACGTGGAAGCCATCATCGAAGGGCAGGCTGTCGCAACGTCGGTCAAGGTGCTGGTCTGGTCGGATATCGTCCGCAACTCGATGGGCGGCGGAATTGCCGCCACCTATGTGCAGCTTGCTCGCACCGCGTGGGCCTATGTCGGCAGCGGGGCCCTGTTCCGCCTGATGCGGTTGCGCAAAGGGCCTGTGATCGCGGCCTTGTATCCTATCGTGATGCTTACCCTGCAGTTGATCGCGGCGATGGGATTTGGCTGGCTCGCATGGCATCTGGCGGCAGGGGTGATGTCGCGCGTTGCGCCCGCAAATCCGGCGGGCCTGACCTTTGTTGTCAGTGGGGCAACGGCCGCCATGGCCACATGGGGCGTACTGCGCTGGTTTCGCGCGATGGATGGACGCTTTTATGCCTATTACCTGATGCACGACTATGCGTTCAGCGCGCGGGACGGGGGTGCCAACCCGCGCGAACTTGACCACAGGCTGGACGAATTTCGCGATACGATCCGCGCCGCATTGTCTGAGGGGGTGGATGAGGTGCTTGTCGTGGGCCATTCGTCGGGCGCGCATCTTGCTGTAACCATCCTTGCGGATCTGCTGCGCAGCGGCCTGCCGCACAAGGGCACGGTATTGTCCTTCCTGTCGCTTGGCCAAGTCATTCCGATGATCAGCTTTCTTCCCGGCGCGTCGCGCCTGCGCGCCGACCTCGCGTTTCTGTCGGTGCAGACTGGCCTGACCTGGGTCGATGTGACGGCCCCCGGCGACGGGTGTGCCTTTGCGCTGTGCGATCCGGTCGCCGTGTCGGGCGTCGCACCGCCGGGGCAGCGATGGCCGCTGATCTTGTCGGCGGCCTTTACCCAGACGCTGACCGCCCCGCGCTGGAAGGCGCTGCGCTGGCGGTTCTTCCGGCTGCATTTTCAGTATCTTTGCGCGTTCGACAATCTGGCGGGTCGCACCGATGACTATGACTATTTCCGCATCACCGCCGGGCCGATGACGCTGGGCGCGCGCTATGCGGGCAGGCGGCCCTCGCAAAGCAGGATCGTGACGCCTGTCAACCGTTTTACGGACACTGACCGATGATCGCCCCCAAACCCCCGTCCCGGCCTGACCGCGTGTCGCTGTGGCACTATGTGCGCCTGTTCCGGGCGGATATTCTATCAGCCCAACCCGCCCGGTTATATCGCGCCTGGATGGCCGAATTCCGCACGCCGTTCTTTCGCAGCTATCTGTGCAACGATCCCGCACTGATTTCCCGCGTGCTGGACGAACGGCCTGCCGACTTTCCCAAATCGGCCCGCCTGACCGAAGGGCTACGGCCCCTGCTGGGCGAGTCGGTGTTTGTGACAAATGGCGCGGTCTGGGAACATCAACGGCGCATCATCGACCCGGCCTTCGAAGGCGGTCGCCTGCGCGAGGTTTTTCCGGCCATGGTGGCAGCAGGGCTGGCCGCCGTCGCGCGCCTGCAGCCCGGTCTGGTAGAGGTGGAAGAACCGGCAAGCCACGTCGCAGCCGATGTGATTTTTCGCACTCTGTTTTCGCTGCCGATCACGGATACGACCGCATCGGCGGTGTTTGCCGCCTTTCGCACGCATCAACGCGGGCAACCGATCCTGAACGTGGGCGCGATTGCCGCGTTGCCACGGTGGGTGCCGCGCCTCCACCGCAAAAAAACCCGCGCCACGGCGCGCCAGATCCGCCGCCTGATCACCGATCTTACCGAAGATCGCGCAAAATCCATTGCCGCAGGCACAGCCCCCGACGATCTGGTCACCCGCATCATGGTGACGCCCGACCCCGAAACAGGACAGTGTTTTTCCACGGCGGAAATGGTCGATCAGGTGGCCATCTTTTTTCTGGCCGGGCATGAAACCAGTGCATCTGCACTGGCTTGGGCGCTTTACCTGCTGGCCGCTTGCCCTGACGCCCAGGCCCGGGTCGCCGCCGAAACAGCCAACCTTCCCGCCGTGCCGCAGATGGCCGATCTGTCGTGCCTGCGCTTTACCCGCGATGTCTTCCGCGAAACGCTGCGGCTTTATCCCCCGGTGCCGATGATGGTCCGCGAAACCACCCGGCCCGAGGATTTCCGGGGCAGGGCGGTGGCCCCCGGCGCGCAGGTCGTCCTGTCGCCCTGGCATGTCCAGCGCCATGAACGCCTGTGGGACAGGCCCGACGAATTCGATCCGGATCGCTGGCAGACTGACGAGGGGCGGCAATCGGCAAGGGCGGGCTACATACCGTTTTCCAGCGGCCCGCGCGTCTGTGTCGGCGCAGGGTTTGCCATGGCCGAAGGCGTGATCCTGCTGGCGCTGTTGGTGCGCGCTTTCCGGTTCACGACCCTGCCCGACAGGGTGCCCGTTCCGGTGGCCCACCTGACGGTGCGGGCGCGCGACGGCATCTGGCTCAACGTCAAACGGCGCGAATAAAGGTGACGAACCGCCACACGCCGCACAGCATCTGTGCCATGCTGCTTGATCGCGCCTCTGGCCATTCGCGCCAATGCGGGGTAATGCCAGCCCAAGCTCAAGGGGCGCTGCCATGACCGATATGAAAACCGATTATTCCGATGCCGTCTCTCGCATCGAGGACATCATCGAAGATGCCCGAAACGGGCGCATGTTCATTCTGGTCGATCACGAAGATCGCGAAAACGAAGGCGATCTCGTCATTCCCGGCCAGATGTGCACGCCTTCGGCCATCAACTTCATGGCAACCTACGGGCGCGGGCTGATCTGCCTTGCCTTGCC
Organism: Gemmobacter sp.; assembly: GCA_031425195.1. Classification (GTDB taxonomy): domain Bacteria; phylum Pseudomonadota; class Alphaproteobacteria; order Rhodobacterales; family Rhodobacteraceae; genus JANPIX01. The sequence continues at coordinate 101,641 of JANPIX010000013.1, forward strand.
CGGCACGCGCATCGATGCGCTGGGCCTTGCTTTGATGAGCCCCAAGAATTCTTCCCGCCACGAAACCGCCTTCACCATGTCGATCGAGGCTCGCGAGGGTGTGAGCACCGGGATCTCGGCGGCAGACCGGGCGCTGACCGTGTCTGTGGCCATTGATCCGACAAAAAGTGCCGCCGACATTGCCACTCCGGGGCACATCTTTCCGCTGCGCGCCCGCGACGGGGGCGTTCTGGTGCGGGCCGGTCATACCGAGGCGTCGGTCGACATCAGCCGCCTTGCCGGTCTGAACCCGTCGGGTGTCATCTGCGAAATCATGAATGACGATGGCACGATGGCGCGCCTGCCCGATCTTGTGGCCTTTGCACAGCGCCATGCCCTGAAGATCGGCACCATCAGCGACCTGATCGCCTACCGCCGCCGCCATGACAATCTGGTGTCTGAAAAAGCCGTGCAGTCTGTCACCTCGGCCCATGGCGGCGAATGGCTGATGCGGATTTACGCAGATGATACTCAAGGCGCGGAACACATCATCCTGACCAAGGGCGATCTGACAGCACCCGGCCCGGTGCTGGTGCGGATGCACGCGCTCAACCCGCTTGAGGATGTGCTGGGCATTCTTCCCGGATCGGCCGATCTGCCCGGCGCGATGAAGGTTATCGCGGACGAGGGCAGGGGGGTTGTCGTCCTGCTGCGTGACACAACGATGAAACTTGTCAAAAGCGGCGAAGCCTCGCCCCAGACCTTGCGGCAATATGGGTTGGGGGCGCAGATCCTGTCTGCGCTCGGTTTGCACGAAATCACGCTGGTCACCAATTCGGGCGCACCGCGCGTTGTCGGCCTTGACGCTTACGGTCTGACCATCATGGGCACCCGCCCCATCCCCGGGGTTTGACATGGCCGGTACCGAAACCCACTACACGCTCGATCTGCCGACCTTTACTGCACCGGTGCGCCTGTTGATCGTGGTGGCCCCTTATTACCGCGACGTCGCCGATGATCTGGTGGCCGGTGCCACGGCCGTGGCCGCTGCCTGCGGGGCCGAGGTAACCTTGGTCGAAGTCCCCGGCGCGCTTGAAGTGCCGACGGCCATCGCCCTGGCAGACAGGCAGGCAAAATTTGACGGCTATGTCGCACTGGGTTGCGTGATCCGGGGCGAAACCACGCATTACGACACGGTGTGCAGCGACAGCAGCCGGGGCCTTATGCTGATGGGGTTGCAAGGTATCTGCATCGGCAATGGCATCCTGACCGTCGAAAACCGTGCGCAGGCGGCTGTACGCGCCGACCCGCTTGGGCAGAACAAGGGCGGCGGGGCAGCGGCGGCGGCATTGCATCTTGTGGCATTGTCACGCCGTTGGTCCGGGGCAACAACCGGCATCGGGTTTCGGCACTTGGGGGCAGGCGCATGACAAAACCGGACAAGCGGCAGATGAAATCGGCGTCGCGGCTGTATGCCGTGCAGGCGTTGTTCCAGATGGAAACCAGCGGCCAGACCGTCGAAGGCGTCACCCGGGAATTTGAATCCCATCGTTTCGGCGCAGTCTATGAAGGCGACGAAATGGCCGAAGGCGACGTCGACCATTTTCGTGCCGTGGTCGAACATGCAGTCAACTGGCAGGCCAAGATCGATCAGATGACAGATCGCGCACTGGTCGCGAAATGGCCGATCGACCGGATCGACCCGGTGCTGCGCGCCCTGTTCCGCGCTGCGGGTGCGGAACTTGTCGACATGCCGACCCCGCCCAAGGTGACCATCACCGAATATGTGGATGTGGCCAAAGCCTTCTTTCCCATGGGAAAGGAACCGTCCTTCGTGAACGCAGTTCTGGACCACATGGCACGCGAAGCACAGCCCTCGGCATTTTCACGCTGATGTGACTACTTCCGGTTTATCCCTCGGGAACAAAACAACGGTCACGGGAGTCTATCCCTCGTAGCGGGCGCGATTGGGCGCGCCTTGCGTATGTAAAGGGACGTGACAATGAAACGAAACAAGATGACCTTGGTTGGTGCTTCTGCTCTGGCGCTGTTGGTCGCGGGTCCGGTACTCGCACAAGACCGCATCGTCGGGATCGAGTCGCTCAATGACCGTATCGATGACATCGCGGAAGACGTGCAGGATGATCTGGAACGCAGCGATGACGAACTTCGCTTCGGCTATCCTGAATATCAGCCCGGTCTGTCAGGCTCGGCCTCGGTCGGTTACAGCGGCCAGACAGGGAACAACGAACAGCAGGACATCACCGTCGGTGCCCGCCTGCGGTTTGCCCAAGGGCCGTTCGTGCAGAACATGGGCCTGGCGCTCGACTTTTCCGAAGATGACAACGCTGCGACGCAGGAAGATCTGTTTGCCGTCTACGAAGGCAACTACTACTTCAACGAAAACTTCTACGCCTTCATTCTGGGCCGTGTTGAACATGACGGCCTTGCCGATGCGGCATCCGAAACGCAAAACGACGGCTTTGTCGGCGTCGGCCCGGGTTTCCGGGTTATCAACAATCCCAATACGACCTGGCGGGTGCAGGCCGGCGTGGGGATCAGCTATCTTGAAGACGGACTTGGCGACAGCGACACCGAAACCGGTGTGATTGCATCGTCCCGGTTCTACCACGCGTTCAATGACAACATCTTTGTCACGAACGATACAGACGTGCTGAACTCGGATGCTGCGCTTCGCATCAACAACGATCTTGGCGTCAACTTCAAGATGTCTGACGCGTTTTCGACGCGGGTCAGCTATCTGACCGAATACAACGACAGCCGTGCCACCCGCAGCGACAACAAACTTGGCGTGTCGCTGGTCTACGGCTTCTGAATCCTGAAGACGATCCCTCTTTCTCATACTTGGGGCAGGGAAACCTGCCCCATTTTTCTTTGTCACGCAGGCTGATCCGGGGAACCGCGTCACGTTCGTGCGGTTGGTTAACACCTGCTTTTGATGCGACCGGCGGATTCCCGTTGCGTCGGGGCCCTGTGACAAAATGGGGCTGGTGTTTTGTTTGAAGCGGCGTAGTCTTTCTTCAATCTTTGATCAGAAAGTTCATCATGACTGGAAATCACCTGTTCCCCCGCCTGACGCTGCTGTGCTGCATTCTGCTTGTCGCTGCAGTTGTTTCGTTCGGTGCCGAACTTAATGTGGCGGTCTGGCTGGCGTTGATGGCAGGGCTTGTCGGCGGTGCGCTGACAGTGACCGCAGCGATGGTGGCAGCACGCCCCCGGCCTGTGCCGGTTCGTGTCACCGCGACATCGGGACGTTCCCAGCGTCGGTAATCCTTGATGGAGGCCTGGGGTGCGTCGATTGCAGGTCAAATATCAACAGCTGATGTGCGCTGGCCATGCCGCGGGCATCGTCATCGTGTCAATCGCCCTGATCCTTGACCTGTCCCATTTCAGGGCACTGGTGTTTGGGTCACCCGATCCCCTTCCCGTCTTCTTTATGATCAGTGCGATTTTCGGCTCGGCTATCGCATGCGTCCGCTTTGGCTATGAGGTCGTCGAGCAGGCGATTGGCGACCGCAAGGCGCTGCGCGCGCGGCAAGCCCGGCTGGAAAATCCGTGGACTGCCCCCGCAGAACGAAGACGCCTACCGGAAATCTGGGAACGGGATTAAGTGGCGGGCCCGCAGCAGCCGTGAAGGCGTGAATTTCCCGAGAGCCTGAGTGTTCAGGTTGGTCGCCAGATACCAAGGCCAGGGCCTTGGCAGAGCCAGCTCCCTCGGAGATGCTTATCGGCCACTGGAAAAGGGCCAAGCACGAGAGGAGCAGAACCCGCCAATCCGGAATATAGGCGCGCCCCCCGTGCAAAGCAAGCGTGCTGGCCTAACGACCGACAACCGTGAGCATTGTGCTGCGCTTTTTTGCAAACTGCGCCAAAAGGAACATCAACACGGTGACACCCATGACCCAGTGCCACGCCGCGCTCATCTTCTCTTGTTCCGGGCCAATGTGGTGAAAGCCCAGTTCCATCAGATAAAGCGCCACAACCGCGCCCAGAACCGAGGCCTGTTCCCGGCGAATAACCGAACGCAGGCTGAACGGCATCGACGGCGCGACAAAACCCGTCACGCGCGGGATGAAGGCAGGCGTCCGCGCCGCCCAGTCGGTATAAGGCGCCCCGAATTTTTCGGCCAGAAAGGATTCCTCTGCCGAAATGATGCGTTCGTAATAGGGCAGCAGAACAAGCGCCAGGATGACGGCAAGTGCAAGGTTCTGCGAAAACAGCGCCAGCCCGACATACATCAGACAATTCCCAAGATAGAGCGGATTGCGCACCACCGAATACAGGCCTGACGTGTTCAAGACTTCGGCCACCTGCCCATGCGTGTTGCGCCCCGATGTGCCACGCGGCACAAACCCGACAGTTGCGATGCGGATGCCTTCGCCCAAAACCATCATGCCGATGGCGAACCATTCAAAGGCCTCGCCCATCGTATCGCCCCAGATCTTTTCCAGAACTTCGCCCTGAAACGCCGCATAGACAAAAAACGGCAAAAAGGCGAACAGCACATAACTGCGCCACCGAAACAGGTGTTTGCCCGACTGGCTCATATGGTCACGGATCAACATTGGGCAACTCTCCATTCGTTCCTCCTTTCTGGTGAACCTGTGCGGCATGTGCGTCAAGCGGCGTGACTGTCGCAGGGACCTTTGTCTGTATGGCTTGCCTGATGTTCACCTTTGGTTCATATTTCAGTGATGGATATGTTCGACACACCATCAGCCGCGTTGCAGGTCTTGCCCGCCATGCCGGGCCAGCGACTGGCGCGCGGCGTCGCGCGGGCGCTGCGCGCGCTCGACTTCGTGACAGTGGAAGAGCTGGTGCCCGCTCCCGGTCTGCGGGTCGACGTGATGGCGCTGGGCCCCAAGGGTGAGGTGTGGATCATCGAATGCAAATCAGGCCGCACCGATTATCTGACCGACCAGAAGTGGCAGGGCTATCTGGAGTGGAGTGATCGGTTCTTCTGGGCCGTCGACGCCGATTTCCCCACCGATCTTCTGCCCGACGGAACCGGGCTGATGCTGGCCGATGCTTATGACGCCGAGATCATCCGCATGGGGCCGCTGACGCCGCTTGCCCCGGCACGGCGCAAGGTCATGGTGCAGAAATTTGCGCGTCACGCAGCAGTCCGCCTGCATCAACTGCGCGATCCCGGAGCAGCGGGATTTTAACGGCGCTTGCCCTTTGGCGCACCCATGCCACGTGCCACTTCGGCGGCGGCGCGCAGTTCTTCGGCAATCTCGTCGGCTTCTTCCGGGTCGAAATCAAGCGGCAGGTCAACCCCGCCATCTGCCGCGATGTAGATGCGAACCATACCTTGATCAGTCGGCCCGATCTGGATATTCGCCGCAACTTCGCTTTGTTTGTCGATACCCATGTTCCGCGTCCCGAATGGTGTCCATTTCGGGTAGCGCGGATCGCGCCATGTGACAAGGCGGTTGTCGCAGGCTGGGCGATTGCTGGCCGGACCGGGGCAGAAATCTGAAATTCCCTGCCCCGAACTGCCTTGCAATCGGACCCAAGCAGGTCTAAATCCCCCGCAGGCGCCGCCTTAGCTCAGTTGGTTAGAGCACTAGATTGTGGATCTAGGGGTCCCCCGTTCGAGCCGGGGAGGTGGTACCATCCCTCCTTTCTTGGCAGTTCAGTCTCACCCCCTTGCGGCGGGTTTATGCCTTTGCTGTTTCTGCCAGATTGCACGATCAGGTTCGATGTGCTGCATTGATGCGGTAATCTGGTCTGGTGGGGGCACTTATGACTGCAAATCTGTCATCTTTGATTGAAGCGATGAAGGCTGATCGGGGGCTGAAGGCCGACAATCCCGCGTTACAGATCCAGAAGGGTCTGGCAGCCGCGAACACACTGAACGATGTGCTGCTTCAGATGATCGCACTGACCGCCGCAAACGACGATGGCCGGATCGATGCTGGCGACATGAAGGCGATATCCGTAGCGATCTTTGATGAAGACAACGCCGTCCTGCGGACCCGGTTTCTGGACGGGCACGGGAATGATGCAGGACGAACGACCGGCTTTCATCACATCCAGAACGACGGTGGCACGCTTGTTTTTCAGGGGCACGCCTTCATTGATACCGTGGCCGACGCGATCTACCATTTCGGTTTCGAGATCAGGAACGGCCGCTATTACAACGAAGACGGTAATGACAACGAAACAGCGGTCGATGTGGCCGGATGGCTCAATTACTTCCTGAATGGTGTCAACATCATCTATGGCTCGGATGGTAACGACGAACTCGGCAGCGGTGCTTACAGCGACTATTTCGCCAAGGCGCGCAGCGAGACGTTCATGGCTGGCGATGGGCGCGACAAGATCTGGGCAGATATCGGCAATGACAAGGTTTGGGCCGGGCAGGGCAATGACATGTCCGGGGGCGGCAAAGGCCATGACAGGATGTATGGCGAAGCGGGGCAGGATACGCTGTGGGGCGATCAAGGCAATGACCGGATGTTCGGCGGATCGGGCGACGACATTCTGGGCGGCGGTGACGGCAATGACGCTATGCACGGCGACGATGACCACGACGTTCTGTATGGCGACGTCGGCTATGACCGGCTGTTCGGGGGCGAAGGGCGCGACGAACTGTCAGGCAGTATTGGAAATGACAAGCTGTTCGGCGACGGTGGCAGCGACAAACTTTATGGCGGCGAAGGGGCTGACCGTCTGAACGGCGGGGCGGGGGCCGATCACATCTACCTTTGGGAAGAAGGCAAGTCTGCCGACACAATTGTCTTTGCGCCGGGCGATGCCGGGGGCTCAGCCGGTGGCGCTGATACCGTGGAAGGTTTTGATACGGTCCGCGACAAGATCGATATGACAGCCTTTGGCGACATGAGTTTTCGCGGCACCGATTTCGCGGGCAATGGGGCCGCGTCCTGCCGGTTTGCCGACGGCTGGCTGTTGATCGACGCCGATGGTGACAGGCTCACCGACATGCGGGTGGAATTCACCTATGTCAGTGACCTGCGCGCCAGCGATTTCATCTTTGCCTGACGGCGATCAGGCCGCCGATCCCCCCACTGTCAGGCCGCCGATCAAAAGCGTCGGCTGACCCACGCCCACCGGAACCCACTGTCCCGCCTTGCCGCAATTGCCGATTCCGGGGTCAAGCGCCATGTCGTTGCCGATGCCACGGATATGCTTCAACGCCGTGGCCCCGTCGCCGATCAGCGTGGCGCCCTTGACCGGGGCACCCACCTTGCCGTTTTGCACACGGTAGGCTTCGGTGCAGGAAAACACGAACTTGCCGTTCGTGATGTCAACCTGACCCCCGCCAAAGCCAACGGCATAAATGCCGTCCTTCAAACCTGCCAGCATACCCGCCGGATCATCAGACCCACCCAGCATGTAGGTGTTGGTCATGCGCGGCATCGGAATATGCGCGAAACTTTCGCGCCGCCCATTCCCGGTGGCCGCAACGCCCATCAGGCGCGCATTTTGCCGGTCCTGCATATAGCCAACCAGCACACCATCCTCGATCAGCACGTTCTTGGCGGATGGCGTGCCTTCGTCGTCCACACTGATCGACCCGCGCCGATCAGGGATCGTGCCATCGTCCAGCACGGTCACCCCCTTTGACGCGATGCGCTCGCCCATCAACCCGGCAAAGGCCGAGGTTTTCTTGCGATTGAAGTCGCCTTCAAGGCCATGGCCAATCGCCTCGTGCAGCAGGATGCCGGGCCAGCCCGGCCCCAACAGAACATCCATCGTGCCTGCCGGGGCAGGGACTGCCTCAAGGTTCACAAGGGCGATGCGCAGCGCCTCGCGCGCCGCGGCCTGCCAGTGCGCGGGTTCGATGACCTGCGCCAGCCCGTACCGCCCCCCGGCACCTGTCCCGCCACTTTCGCGACGGCCGGACTGTTCGACGATCACCCCGATGTTCAACCGCGCCATCGGCCGCGTGTCAGACAGGCGCAACCCTTCCGGGCGCAGGATCTCAACCTCTTGCAGCCCGGCACTGATGGTCACGGATACCTGCACCACCCGCGGGTCAAGGGCGCGCGCATAGGCGTCGATTTCCCGCAGAACGTCGATCTTCGCGGCAAAGGTGGCATCGGCCATCGGGTCTGCGCTGGTGTAAAGCTGCACATTGGTGCCACGCGGGGGCGGGGCAAGCACACCGCCGCCATCGCCCACGGCAAGGCGCGCCGTCTGCGCTGCACGGCGCAGCGCGTGGATCGAGATTTCGGTCGCATGGGCATAGCCCGCCACTTCACCCTTCACGGCCCGCAGTCCAAACCCTTCGGACGCATCATAACTGGCTGTCTTGATACGCCCGTCATCCAGAACCAGTGCCTCGGAACGGCGACGCTCCAGAAACAATTCGCCATCCTCCGCCCCGGACAGCGCCGCGCGCAATGTGGACAAAGCCTCGTTCTCATCCAGATGGGTCTGAAACGGGCGAAACGGCGCATCGGTCATCTTTTGGTCCTTTGGTCGGAAGAAGCGGGTGTTTTGACCCTGGCGGCGAATTTGCCGCAACTCTTTGTCTTGTCGTAGCCAACCTAATATGGTTTCAACAGCGGCAGAAACAACGGGATTCTGCGATCCGATCAGGATCATGGGGTCCTTCGGCGGCCATCAATGGTCGCAAGCCAGACAGGATAGCCAAATGACCAATATTCGCCAGCTTTTCGGCCTTTCCAGCGCCATCGGTGCTGTGTTCGCGGCGGGCTCCGCCTGGGCGCAGGATCTGCCGATCATCGGGCGTCCGATTGACGGGGCCATCGGCTTTCAACCTGCCAGCACCAAGATCGCGGTCGACTCGCAATGGCTTGATCATTTCGTCCTGATCATCATCGCGGTCATCACTGTCTTCGTGACCGGCCTGCTGATCTACTGCATCGTGCGTTTCAATCAGCGCAACAATCCGAAACCCGCGTTCTTCACGCACAATTCACCGCTTGAAATTGCATGGACGGCTGTGCCGATCGTCATTCTGGTGGTGATCGGCGCGTTTTCCTTGCCGGTTCTGTTCGAACAGCAGGAAATCCCCGAGGCGGACGTGACGATCAAGGTTACCGGCAACCAGTGGTACTGGTCGTATGAATACGTCGACGACGGCGTGACTGAAGACGCATCGCTGATCGCCTTCGACAGCTACATGATCGGCGCGCCAGCCACCGGCGGTGACAACCGCCTGACGCCTGCCGTGGAAGCCCAGCTCGTCGAAGCAGGCTACAGCCGCGATGAATTCCTGCTGGCCACGGATACCGCTGTCGTGATCCCGGTTGGCAAGACCATCGTGATGCAGGTGACGGGCGCAGACGTGATCCATTCGTGGAAAATCCCGGCCTTTGGCGTGATGCAGGATGCGGTGCCCGGTCGTCTGGCGCATCTTTGGTTCACCGCTGACCGCGAAGGCATTTTCTTTGGCCAGTGCTCTGAACTTTGCGGCAACTTGCATGCTTATATGCCGGTCACCGTGAAAGTGGTGTCCCAACCGGTGTACGAAGCGTGGCTGACAAGCGCCAAGGCGGGCAATGTGCTGTTGTCGTCCAACGCGGCCACATCAAACCTGACGGTTGCGGCGGCCGACTGACCGCAACCACCGCCTCCCAAGGCACCCGCGCCGGTCGTTTCGGGTCGGCGCGAATCCAAGGAACAAGAGAATGAGCGATGCGCAAGCCATGGAACAGACGGGCGAAGCGGGGTTTGGCGATTTTGTAGCCCTGCTTAAACCCCGTGTGATGTCGCTTGTCGTCTTTACGGCTTTTGTCGGGCTTGTGGTGGCTCCGGTTGCCGTCAATCCGGTTGTCGGCCTTGCGGCCATCGTGTTCATCGCACTTGGGGCAGGGGCCTCGGGTGCGCTCAACATGTGGTGGGACGCTGATATCGACGCCATCATGCGGCGCACCCAATCCCGTCCCGTCGCCTCAGGCCGCATTGCGCCGGGTGAGGCTTTGGGTTTTGGCATGGGCCTGTCGGGCATCTCAATTGTCATGCTCGCACTCGCCACGAATTTCATGGCGGCGGGGCTGCTCGCCTTTACCATCTTCTTCTATGCCGTCGTCTATTCCATGTGGCTGAAACGGGCCACGCCGCAGAACATCGTGATCGGTGGCGCGGCAGGTGCGTTTCCCCCGATGATCGGCTGGGTCGTCGCCACCGGCGGCGTGTCGGTCGAGGCGGTGATGATGTTCCTTGTCATCTTTGTGTGGACCCCGCCGCACTTTTGGGCGCTCGCCCTGTTCATGAAGGACGATTATTCCAAGGCCGGTGTGCCCATGCTTACGGTGACGCATGGCCGTCGCGCCACGCGGGCTCACATCCTCGCCTACACCCTCGCATTGATCCCCGTCGCCGTCGGATGTGCCTTCACGTCAATCGGCGGGCCGTTCACGCTGGCCGCCATGGTCGCGCTGAATGCGATTTTCCTCTGGGGGGCCGTGCGGATCTGGCGCCGGGATGAGGCGGTGGCCGAGGCGGACAAATATGCCGTCGAGAAATGGTTCTTCCGCTATTCCCTGTCCTACATGTTCCTGACCTTCGGCGCATTTCTGGTCGAAGCCGGGCTCAAGGCTTATGGCGTGGGGGGCTGGTGATGGCATTTCCGAAACCGCATGAAATCCACACGCGCCGCTTTGGCCGCAATCTGGGGCTCGGCCTTGTCCTTGGGGCATTCGTGGCCTTGGTCTTTGGCTTGACGGTGGTCAAGGTATCACGCGGCGATCCGATGCAGGCGTTTGACCACACCCCACGCACCGAACAGACACAGGTCGCGCCATGACACCAAAACAGAAAACCGCAACCATGCTGGGCGGATTTGCGGCGGTCATGCTGTCGCTATCGTTTGCTGCAGTGCCGTTCTACGACTGGTTCTGCCGCACAACAGGGTTCGCTGGCACCACATTGGTGGCCGAAACCGGACCCGATCAGGTCCTTGACCAGACCATCCGGATCCGCTTTGACGCCTCGCTCGAGGCGGGCATGCCGTGGGAATTTCGCCCCGTCGTCCATTCCATGGATTTGCGCATCGGCGAAACCGGCCTCGCGTTTTACGAGGCTTACAACCCGACCGACCGTATCGTGGCAGGCACGGCAAGCTATAACGTGACCCCCGACGCCGCCGGCGGCTTTTTCACCAAGATCGCCTGCTTCTGTTTTACCGAACAGATACTGCAACCGGGCGAACGGGTTCAGATGCCCGTGACGTTCTTTGTCGACCCGTCCATCGTGGTGGATGACGAAGGCAAGTTCGTCAAGGAAATCACCCTGTCCTACACGTTCCATGAAACCGCATTGACCGAAGAACAGGCCGCCCTTGAACAGGCCGTCCCGAACGCGGTAAACTGACAAAAAGACGCAAGGAAACCAACGATGGCCCATGCCAAGAACCACGATTACCATATTCTCCCGCCGTCCATCTGGCCATTCATGGCAGCGGTCAGCGCCTTTGCCATGTTGTTCGGCGCGGTTCTGTGGATGCACGACATGGGTCCCTGGCTTGGCCTGATCGGGCTTGCCGGTGTCTTGTACGTGATGTTCGCATGGTGGTCCGAAGTGGTCCACGAGGCGCAGACCGGCGATCACACCCCCGTCGTGCGGATAGGCCTGCGGTATGGCTTCATCATGTTCATCATGTCGGAGGTTATGTTCTTTGCCGCATGGTTCTGGGCCTTCTTCAAGAATGCGCTCTATCCCATGGGGCCGCAAAGCCCGGCTATCGATGGCATCTGGCCGCCCGCCGGCATCGAAACATTCGACCCGTGGCACCTGCCCCTGATCAACACGCTGATCCTGCTGTGTTCGGGCGCTGCCGCGACATGGGCACACCATGCGCTGGTGCATGAAAACAACCGCAAGGATCTGCAGAACGGGCTTATTCTGGCCATCGTGCTGGGGATGCTGTTCACGGTGTTTCAGGTATATGAATACAGCCACGCCGCCTTTGGTTTTGCCGACGGCATCTATCCTTCGACGTTCTACATGGCGACAGGGTTCCACGGCTTTCATGTTCTGATCGGCACGATCTTTCTGGGCGTCTGCCTGCTCCGCGCGCGGGCCGGGCATTTCACCCCCGAAAAGCACATCGGGTTTGAGGCTGCCGCCTGGTATTGGCACTTTGTCGATGTGGTCTGGCTGTTCCTGTTCGCCGCGATTTACGTCTGGGGCCGCTGATCCCATTCGGCCCAAGCAAGGCGCAGGTTTCGGCCTGCGCCTTTTTCTATTGGAGTGTTCCGTCAATGCGCCGCCTGCTTGTTCCCTTGATCTTTGGCCTTGCAGGTGCGGCGATTCTGGTCGGACTGGGTATTTGGCAGTTGCAGCGTCTTTCCTGGAAAGAGGCGATCCTTGCCGACATCGACGCGCGGATCGTGGCGGCACCCGTGGCCCTTCCAGCCGTGATCGACCCCGAACGTGACCGTTACCTTCCCGTTGTCGTCGAAGGCCGGTTCACCGGGCAAGAGGTTGATGTTCTGACCAGCGGCAAGTTCGAAGGTGTGGGCTACCGCGTGATTGCCGCGATGGAAACTGCAGACGGGCGGCGCATTCTGGTTGATCGCGGCTTTCTGCCCGAAGCCGACCGCGCCACACAACGGCCTGCGAGCATGGCCCGCGTGACCGGCAATCTGCACTGGCCCAATGAGACCGACAGTTTCACGCCCCCGCCTGACACCACGACAGGCATCTGGTTCGCGCGCGACGTGCCCGCCTTGGCGGCGGCCCTGAACACCGAACCCGCGTTGATCGTGGCCCGTGAGGCGACAGGCGACGGGATCGAACCGCTCCCCATCGACACTTCTCTCATCGCGAATGACCATTTCAACTACGCGATGACATGGTTTTCGCTGGCGGTTGTATGGTTGGGGATGACAGGGTTCTGGCTATTTCGTATCAGACGCCGGATGGCGTAAAGGCTTATGCGATGAATTATATCTCGACCCGGGGTCAGGCCCCGGCCCTGCGATTTGAAGACACCATGATGACGGGCCTTGCGCGTGACGGGGGGCTGTATGTCCCCGACACCGTGCCCGTGATGACAAAAGATCAGATCGCAGCACTGGCGGGTCAGTCGTACGAGGATACCGCCTTTGCCGTCATGCACCCCTATCTGGGCGGCGCATTTGGCGACGACGAATTCCGCCGTCTCATCGCGCAGGCCTATGCCGGGTTTACCCACCCGGCCCGTGCCCCGATAAAGCAACTCGCCGCCAATCATTTCCTTCTGGAACTGTTCCACGGCCCGACGCTGGCGTTCAAGGATTTCGCCATGCAGCTCATCGGGCAGATGATGCAGGCGACGCTCGCCCGCACGGGTGAACGCATCACCATCGTCGGTGCCACCAGCGGCGACACAGGTTCTGCGGCGATCGAGGCGTTTCGCGGGCTGACGAATGTGGATGTGTTCATCCTGTTCCCGCATGGCCGCGTGTCCGAAGTGCAGCGGCGGCAGATGACGACACCCGTCGAATCCAACGTTCACGCGCTCGCGATGGACGGCGACTTTGATGATTGTCAGGCTCGCGTCAAAGACATGTTCAACGATTTCGCGTTCCGTGATCACGTGCGGCTGGCGGGCGTCAACAGCATCAACTGGGCGCGGGTTCTGGCGCAGGTCGTCTATTACTTCACCAGTGCCGTGTCCCTTGGCGCGCCGCACCGCCCGGTCAGTTTCACGGTCCCCACCGGCAACTTTGGCGATGTGTTTGCGGGCTACATCGCCCGCAAGATGGGTCTGCCCATAGAACGGCTGATCGTGGCGACGAACCATAACGATATCCTGCACCGCGCCCTGTCGACGGGCGATTACCGCCCCACAGGTGTGCAGCCCTCGATCAGCCCCTCGATGGACATTCAGGTGTCCAGCAATTTTGAACGGGCGCTGTTCGATGCCTATGACCGCGATGGCGATGCTGTCAGCGCCCTGATGGCCGACTTGAAATCCGGCGCGTTCCACATCCGCCAAGGCGCCCTGCAGGGCCTTCGCGATACCTTCGCCTCGGGCCGCGCCTCCGAAGATGAAACGCGCGCCACCATCACGCGGGTCTTTGCGCAGACGGGCGAGGTTCTCTGCCCCCATTCCGCCGTTGCCGTCCATGTGGCCGAACAGCATCTTGGGCACACACCCATGATCACGCTGGCCACCGCCCATCCGGCCAAGTTTCCCGATGCCGTTCAGGCCGCCATGGGCCAGCGCCCCGCGCTGCCGCCCCACATGGCCGCCATGGCGACAGCGCCCGAACGGCTGACGCGCGTCCCCAATGATCTTGCAGGCCTGCAAGCCCTGATCCGCGAAAGGATTGCCCTTTGACTTTGCGACTTGATACCTTGCCCAACGGTCTGCGCGTCGTGACCGAACATATGCCGGGCCTTCTGTCCGCCTCGGTCGGGGTCTGGGTCACGGCGGGCGGCCGGCATGAACGGGCCGAACAGAACGGCATCGCCCACTTTCTCGAACATATGGCGTTCAAGGGCACCAAGCGCCGGTCGTCCCTGCAGATCGCCGAGGAAATCGAGGATGTCGGCGGTTACATCAACGCCTACACCAGCAAGGAAATGACCGCCTATTATGCCCGCGTCCTGTCGGCAGATGTGGCGCTTGCGATGGATGTGATTGCCGACATCGTTCTGAATCCAGTGTTTTCGCAGGCCGAGATTGAAACCGAACGCCATGTGATCCTGCAGGAAATCGGTCAGGCGCTTGATACGCCCGACGACATCATCTTTGACTGGCTGCAAGAGGCGTCCTATCCCGACCAACCCTTCGGGCGCACGATCCTTGGGCCGGAAGACAAGGTTGCACGCTTTACGCGCGGTGACCTGACACGCTTTGTGGGCGAAAATTACGGCCCCGGCCAGATGATCGTGGCCGCCGCCGGCGGTGTCGATCACGATGCCATTCTGGCTCAGGTTCAGGCCCTGTTCGGCCATCTTGCGCCCCTTGCGCAGGCCACGCAGCAGGTCGCCCGGTTCCGTGGCACCGAACGGCGCGAGATCAAGGATCTGGAACAGGCCCATATCGCCCTGTCCTTCGATGCACCCGGTTACCGCGAACATGATGTCTATGCGGCGCAGCTTTATTCCACGGCGATGGGGGGCGGCATGTCATCCCGCCTGTTTCAGAAGATCCGCGAAGAGCGGGGGCTGTGCTATTCGATCTTCGCCCAGTCGGCAGCCTATGAAGACACCGGCCAGATCACGATCTATGCCGGAACCTCCGGCGAGGAAATCGGTGACTTGGCACAGTTGACGATCGACGAATTGAAACGCGCCGCCGATGATATGTCGGATGCCGAAATCAGTCGCGCCCGCGCCCAGATCAAGGCGGGGTTGCTGATGGGTCTGGAAAGCCCGTCGTCGCGCGCCGAACGGATTGCGCGGCTGTTGTCGATCTGGGGCAGGGTGCCCGACGTGGCCGAGGCCGTGGCCCGCATCGACGCCGTGACCACTGCCGACGTGCGCGCCTATGCGGGCAAGCTTTTGCAATCGCAGGCGGCGCTGGCGCTTTATGGTCCGGTGCAGCGCGCCCCGGCACTTGATGTGATACGCCAACGGCTTGCGGCCTGATGTTCGGGTTTCGACGCAAGGTCAGGGTCGAAACCGAACGCATGACACTGCGCCTGCCGCAGCACGGCGATTTTCCGGCATGGACGGAACTTCGCGATGAAAGCGCCGAATTTCTGGTGCCATGGGAACCGCTGCGCGCCGCCGACCATCTGAGCAGGCGCGCCTTCACCAACCGTGTCTACTGGGCCGCACGCGCCTATGGTCAGGGCACGGCAGTGCCTTTGCTGATGTTCCGGCGCGGGGACGACACCCTGCTGGGTGCCATCACGCTTGACAATATCCGGCGCGGGCCGGTGCAGGCGGGCACGCTTGGCTACTGGATCGGTGCCGCCCATGCCCGCCAGGGCTACATGCGCGAGGCTATTCTGGGGATCGTGCATTTTTCCTTTGCCGAACTTGATCTGAGCCGGATCGAAGCCGCCTGCCTGCCCGAAAACGCCCCGTCTCGCGGGGTTCTGGAAAAGACCGGCTTCAAATACGAAGGGGTGGCGCAAAGTTACCTGCAGATCAACGGGCGCTGGCGCAACCATGTGCTTTACGCCAATCTGCGGGGGGACAGGCGCGGCAAGACGGACGTGGGATAGGTCGGTATGGACATTTTCATAGCCTTGCTGCGCGCCGTCAACGTGGCGGGTGTGAACCGTCTGCCCATGGCCGATTTCCGCGAGGCGTTGGCAAAGGCGGGTCTGAAATCACCCCAGACCTATGTGCAAAGCGGCAACGTGGTCTGCGGGTCCGACCTGTCGCTGCCACTGGTGTCCGATACGATTGCCGACACGGTGCTAGCGACCTTTGGATTTCGTCCGCCGGTTCAGGTTCTGACGGCCGCGCAGTTTCAGGCGGCCCTTGCCAGCAACCCGTTCGCCGGGGTCGCCGCTGCGGCCACACAGGTGCACGGCCTGTTCATGGACCGCGTTCTGCCCGATCAGACGCTGGGCTTTCTGAAATCAGTGGCGGTGCCGGGCGAACAATATGCCGTCCGGGGCCGGGTGTTGTGGCTCTATCTGCCCGCCGGTTTCGGCCGCTCCAAACTGGCCAAGCGTGTCTTGTCCCTGCCCATCGGCATCACCGCGCGCAACCTGCGGTCCATCACGGCGATTGCCGCACTCGCCGCCAGGCGAACAGTGCCGACATGACCCTTACCCCCGCGACACCTGCCTTCCTTGAACGCTTGTCGGCGCTGCTGCCACCGGGCACCCTGCGTGCCCCCGAACCGCGCCACATCATGGAACCGCGCGGGCGCTGGTCCGGTGTCGGCATGGCCGTCTGTCTGCCCCGCACGGCGGATGAGGTGTCGGTGATCCTGCGCGCCTGCGCCGGGGAAAAAGTGGGCGTCGTGCCCTGGGGTGGCGGCACGGGCCTTGTCGGTGGTCAGGTCATGACCGAAGGGCCGCAGCCCCTTATCCTGTCGCTGGAACGGATGACGGCGATTCGGGCCATGCTGCCCGATGAAAACGTGGTGATTGCCGAGGCGGGTGTGATCCTTGAAACCCTGCATCAGGCCGCAGCCACGGTGAACAGGCTGTTCCCCCTGGCGCTCGCCAGTCAGGGCAGTTGCACCATCGGCGGCAACCTTGCCGCCAATGCCGGCGGGGTCAACGTGCTGCGCTATGGCAACGCGCGGGAATTGTGCCTGGGGGTAGAGGCTGTGATGGCCGACGGCACCATCCTTCACGGCCTCAAACGCCTCCGCAAGGACAACGCGGGCTATTCGATCCGTGATCTTCTGATCGGGTCGGAAGGCACGCTCGGCATCATCACGGCGGCCAGTCTGCGGCTGCATCCCCGCCCTGCATCGGAAGGGGCGGCCTTTCTGGTGGTGCCGGACCCAAAGGCGGCACTGGCGCTTCTCGCCTTGGCGCAGGATGAAATGGGGGGTCTCGTATCGGCCTTCGAACTCATCGGCGGCACGGGCCTGCAATTCCTGTCGGAAACCATGCCACAGGTGCGACAGCCCTTTGCCGTACCGCCCGCGTGGATGGTGCTCGTCGATCTGGGTTGCCCCGCCGCAACAGACCCGCAGGCCGCACTGGAACGGTTGGCGCAGGGCGGCATGGCGGCGGGCCTTGTGCTCGACGGGACCATCGCCCAGTCGGCAGCACAGCGTGCCGAATTCTGGACCCTGCGCGAATGCATCCCGCTTGCCAACCGGGCTATTGGGGCAATCTCCAGCCACGACATTTCGGTGCCGCTGTCCGAAATCCCGGGCTTCATCGACGCTGCCGGACAGGCGCTTGCCCGCCTCGGCACGTTTCGCGTGAACTGTTTTGGCCATCTGGGCGACGGCAACCTGCATTACAACGTCTTTCCCCCGCCGGGCCAGACCCGCGCCGAACTGGATCATCTGCGCCCCGCCATCAAGACCTGCGTGCATGATCTGGTGGCGTCATTGGGCGGATCAGTGGCCGCCGAACATGGCGTCGGGCGGTTGAAGACGGGCGATCTGGAACGCTACGGCGACCCTGCAAAGCTGGCCGCCATGCGCGCCATCAAAACCGCGCTGGACCCGCTGGGCATTCTGAACCCCGGTGCAGTGCTCGCCGCGATCTGACGCGGGAATGGAAACCCCGCCGGGGTGAACCGGCGGGGTGGGGTGGGTAGCTTACGTGTGGTTGCAAGCAACACGTTACCGGGGGGGTGAACCCGGTATCCCTGTTCTAAAGTGATTCTGATGAACAAGTGGTTAGCGGTTCCTGTCCTGTTCCCACAGCGTCGATGCCTGCTTCAATGGCCTTCAAAGGCGCACAGGGCGTGAACCTCCATCCCCATGGCTTCAAGCCTCTTGCGGCCCCCCAGATCGGGCAGATCAACCACAAAGGCGCAACCGATGACCTTTGCCCCCAACCGTTCCATCAATCGGATGCCC
The DNA here is from genome assembly GCA_031425195.1 of Gemmobacter sp. Taxonomy (GTDB): domain Bacteria; phylum Pseudomonadota; class Alphaproteobacteria; order Rhodobacterales; family Rhodobacteraceae; genus JANPIX01. The sequence goes on from JANPIX010000013.1 coordinate 120,029, forward strand.
GCCTCGGCGGTGCCCCCGGTGGCCAGCAGGTCATCCACCAGCAACACGGTTTCACCGGCATGCATCGCATCATCATGCACCTCCACCACCGCCTCGCCGTATTCAAGCGTATAGGATTGCGAAATGACCGCCCCCGGCAGTTTGCCCTTCTTGCGGATTGGCACGAACCCGGTGGAAAGCTGATGCGCCACCGCGCCGCCAAGGATAAAACCCCGCGCCTCAAGCCCCGCCACCTTGTCGATCCGCATCCCCGCGTAGGGGGTCAGCAACTGGTCGATCGCCATGCGAAACCCGCGCGCATCCGCGAACAGTGTCGTCACATCGCGAAACAGAATCCCCTCATGCGGGAAATCCACGATGGTGCGGATATAGTCCTTGACCGTCTTTGCCATATTCAACCTTTCAACACCCGTCCTGCCACCGCCGCGAGCTTTGTCACAAGGTCCGGGTCGCGGTGCCCCGGTGCCGTGATGATCGCCGTATCAAGCGCCCGGTCACAGCCGCAGGGGCACGGCGCGCGTCTTGCATCCAGTTGCGCGGGAAAGGCTGCCACCAAATCCTTCGCCCGGCCTGCATTCGCCGTCAACGTCCGCAGCACGGACCCGACATCCACAGCATCATGATCCGCATGCCAACAGTCGAAATCCGTCACCATGCCAACAGAGACATAGCAAAGCTCGGCCTCACGCGCCAGTTTGGCCTCGGGCAGGCCGGTCATGCCGATCACGTCCGCGCCCCAGCTGCGATACATCCGCGATTCCGCCAGCGTGGAAAACTGCGGCCCTTCCATCGCGAGATAAGTGCCCCTTTCGTGCAACGCTACACCCGCCTGTTGCCCCGCTGCGGTGATCGACGCCCCCAGCCGGTCACAGGTCGGCCGGGCAAAGGCCACATGCGCCACGCAGCCCGGCCCAAAGAACGAATTTTCCCGCGCCACTGTGCGGTCGATGTACTGGTCGATCACCACGAAATCACCGGGCGCAAAGTCCGCCCGCAGACTGCCTACGGCGGATACGGCCACAATGTCGGTGCAGCCCAACCGTTTAAGCGCATCCAGATTGGCCCGGTAGGGCACGGTTCCCGGCGTATGCACATGCCCGCGCCCATGCCGGGGCAAGAATGCCATTGGCCGACCGCCCAACCGCCCCACCAGAATCTGGTCGGACGGGCGGCCCCACGGGGATTTGACTGCCACCCAGGTTGCACCTTCAAGCCCCTCGATCTCGTACACGCCGGACCCGCCGATGACGCCAATCATGGTTTCCATCTGCCGATCCTTTTCACCGTTCATCGGGGCGCGGCAGGGTCGTCAGATCCCGCACCACGGTATAATCCATGTACCCCAACCGGGCCACAGGCTGATACCGCGTCACGTCAAACCGTCCGTCAATCAGGCAATCGTCGCGAAGATGAACGCCAATCACTTCGCCGATGATGATGATATTGTCCTGCCCCAGGGCCGTCACTTCCTGCACCAGCCGGCATTCCAGCGTCGCCGGGGCAAGGGCGACCCGTGGGCAGGCGATCGTCTGACATTCGGCCTTCTCAACGCCGGCATGCAGGAATTCATCCGTGCCCTGAGGCAGCGCGGCCGAGGTTTCGCTCATCTCGTGAAACTGCGCAAAGCCCACGATGTTGGCCGCAAACACCCCCGTGTCGCGGATGTTGCGGACACTGTCCTTCAACCCGGTTGACGCGAACATGATCTGCGGCGGGGTATAGGCCACCGCGTTGAAAAAGGAATAGGGGGCCAGATTGTCACCCGACGGCCCGCGCGTCGAAATCCAGCCAATCGGGCGCGGCGACACGATGGCGTTGAACGGGTTTCGCGGCAACCCATGGCCATCGGCGGGGCGGTAGAACATGGAACGCTCCTTTGCAGGTTTGCCCCTGACCTAGGCGCATGTTACGCGCGTTTCCAGAAGATTCGCCCCACAGCCGGGAAGCAGCCATTGTATCAGCTGGAAGAAGAAACCGAAGCCGACTGGTGGGAGGTAGAGGCGCTTTTGGACCTGTGCTTTGCACCGGGCCGGACGGCGCTTTCCTCCTACCGGCTGCACGACGGGGTGGCAACAGTGGCCCCTCTGTGTCTGGTTCTGCGTGATAATGATGGCATCCTCGCCGCCGCGATCCGGTTCTGGCCGGTCGAGGTCGGCGATCATGACGCGCTTCTGCTTGGCCCCGTCGCCGTCCACCCGACCCGCCAGGGCGAAGGGTTGGGCGGCCTTCTGATCCGCGAAAGTCTGGCCGAAGCCCGCAAACTGGGCTGGCGGCGGGTGATGCTCGTGGGGGATGCGCCCTATTACGGTCGCTTTGGTTTCAAACGGCTAACGGGGGTGGTGATGCCGCCGCCCACCAACCCCGACCGTGTGCTGGGTCTGGCCCTGCACCTTGGCGCTTGGGACGGGGTGACGGGCCTCGTGACAAAAGCCCTGACATAAGGCTTGCGTTGGCCCCGATGATCCCCATTTTCGCAGAATGACCGAATCCTTGCCCTCGCCCTATCAATCCCCTGCCGACGAAGTGGCGGCACTTGCGGCGCGGTATCGCCGCGCCAACGGGCCGCTCATGTCGCTCGTCAACCGGTTCGGCGGCCAGATTGAATCGCAGATGGCGTTGCTGCCCGACAACCTGCGCCGTCAGATCGAAGAAACGGTGTTTCGCGTGCTGCAAGGCGCGCATGGCGTGGCCCGGGCGGGCCGTCGCGCACCTGATCTTGGCCCGCGCGCCGCCCCGGTGATAAGCGCGATCACAGGCGCTTTCGGCGGCATGGGCGGGCTTGCCACCGCCATCCCCGAACTGCCTGTGACGGTGACGCTCATCCTCCATTCCATCCGCCGCGCGGCCGAGGCGGAAGGCTTTGATCCCGACGATCCCGTGATCCGCGCCGAATGTCTGCGGGTTTTTTCGGCGGGCAGTCCGCTTGGGTCAGACGACGGGGTAAACACGGCGTTTTTGGGTGCACGGCTGACCCTGTCAGGCACGGCTGTCCAGTCGGTGATCCGCGCCGTGGCACCCCGTCTTGCCATGGCGCTGGGGCAAAAACTGGCCGCTCAGGCGGTGCCGGTGATCGGCGCTGTGGCGGGGGCGGCGCTGAATGTCGGGTTCCTGACTTACTACCGCGAAATCGCGAGCGTCCGGTTCGCCCTGTTGCGGCTTGCCCAGACCCACGGGGCCGAAGCGACACTGGGCGCCTTCCAATTCGCCGTGCAGCCACCGACGTTGATCCGGAACTGACGTCGCAAGACGTCAGTCCTTCTGCGTCGCCAGCCACTCCATCAACGCCCCGCGCACGGATTCCGCGCCGTCGTCGCGCGCCTGATCCATCACCGCCCGCGCCTCCTGCAGACTCACCCGGCGCAAAAGCGCCTTGACCGGGCCAACCGACGCCGGGCGCATCGACAGCGTGCGGATGCCCAGTGCGGCAAGCGCCAGTGCCTCGATGGGTTTGCCCGCATCCTCGCCACAGAACGACAATGGCGTGCCCACTTCGGCGCAACGCCCAACGATGTTTTGCAGAAAGCTCAGGAAACTCACGTTAAGCACATCATAGCGCCGGCGAACCCGCTCGTTTTCGCGGTCCGCGGCGAAGAAGAACTGTTTCAAGTCGTTGCCGCCAATCGACACGAAATCCACCGCCTCGAAAAACGCCCGCGGCGCATAGGCAAGGCTGGGGGTTTCCAGCATCGCCCCCACTTCCAGACTGGCCGGCAGCACATGGCCCAGCCGCTGCTCGCGGGCCATCTCGTGATCCACCTGCGCGCGCGCCTGCCGGAATTCGCCCAGTTCGGAAATGAACGGGAACATGATCGTCAAAGGCCGCCCGTTTGCCGCCCGGATCAGAGCCTGAACCTGCATCCTCAGGATGCCCGGCTTGTCCAGCCCCACCCGGATCGCCCGCCACCCCATCGCGGGGTTCGGTTCGTCCTGCGGTTTCATATAGGGCAGCACCTTGTCCGACCCGATGTCGAGCGTGCGGAACGCCACCCGCTTGCCATGCGCCGCATCCATCACGCGGGCGTAAAGCTGCGCCAGTTCATCCCGTTTCGGCATGCTGGAGCGGACAAGGAACTGCAGTTCTGTGCGGAACAGCCCCACCCCCCGGGCCCCCGAACCGTCAAGGCTTGGCAGATCGGCCATCAGCCCGGCATTCATCAACAGCGTCGTTTCCGTGCCACAGGTCGACAGCGCAGGCAGATCGCGCAACCCGGCATAACGTTCCTGCGCCTTTGCCTGCATCGCGATCTTTTCGCGAAATGCGCGGGCCACCGTTTCCTCGGGGCGCAAATGGACGATCCCCTGATCGCCGTCGACCAGCACATGATCCCCGTTCAACGCATCGGATGCGATCCGCCCGGCATGGATGACAAGAGGAATGGCCAATGCCCGCGCCACAATCGCCGCATGACTGCCGACCGACCCTTCTTCCAGCACCACTCCCCGCAATTTTCGCCCGTATTCAAGCAGTTCCGCCGGCCCAATGTTGCGCGCGACAAGAACCGGGTTTTCCGGCATCGCCGCCCCGGTGTCGTGGCCCTGACCCGTCAGGATGCGCAACAGCCGGTTCGAAAGATCGTCCAGATCGTGCAGCCTTTCGCGCAGATAGGCATCGGCCACCTGCTCCAGCCGCGCCCGCGCGCTCGACTGTTCCTTCTGCACGGCGGCCTCGGCGGACAGGCCCGACTGAATGTCATCCTCCATCCGCCGCAGCCAGCCGCGCGAATGGGCGAACATGCGGTAGGCTTCCAGAACCTGTTTCTGGTCCTTGTCCAGACTGTCGACGGCCAGCAGATCATCGACCGACACGCGCAGCTGCGCCACCGCACCGCGAATCCGCTCGATCTCGGTCAGGGGGTCGTCCGCGACGGGGTTCGTCACCACCACCCGCGCCTCGTGCAGCCAGACATTGCCCTCGGCGCTGCCTTCCTGCCCGACGCCGCCCCGGATCATCACGGGCTGCCGGTGCAGCGCCGTCATGCCATCGCCATCGGTGTTGAAGGCGCCCAGTTCGGTCATTTCCGCCAGCACCATGGCGACAACCTCAAGGGCGTAAACCTCGTCTTCGGAATACTGGCGCGCGTCTTTCGACTGCACCACCAGAACGCCCAGCTTTTCGCCCACGCGCTGCACCGGCACACCCAGAAAGCTTGAAAAGATCTCCTCGCCGGTTTCCGGCATGAACCGGAAACCCTTTTCTGACGGCGCATTGGCGGTGTTGACGGGCGTCGCAAGCCGCGCCACGCGCCCCACCAACCCTTCGCCCAAACGCATCCGCGTCTTGTGCACGGCGGCCTTCTTCAACCCTTCGGTCGCGCAAAGTTCAAGCGTTTCGGCGTCGCGGAACAGATAGATCGAACACACCTCGGTTTTCATGCTGTCGGCAATCAGATGAGTGATCCGGTCCAGCCGGTCCTGCCCCGCACCCGGAAGCGCAAGGCTGTCGCGCAAGCGGCGCAAAAGCTTTCGACTGTCGCTGTCTGTGCGTTCAGGCATCCCGACTCCCGCTGTCGCGTCGCCCCGTTTAACCACGCGTTGACCGGCAAGGGAAGCGGGCAGGGCAGGGCAGCGTCAGAAGATGAAATCCTCGGCCGTCAGTTTCATCTCGCTCTAATCGCGCCTCTTCGCCACCGTTGAACTGCTCACGCAGGCCCGCGCCGCCACTGATCGTGTCGTTGCCATCATCGCGGTAAGCAAGATCCATGCCGCCCCCCACACTCAGGCTGTCGTCGCCTTCGGTGCGAAAAGCCCGCTTTTTCCATACTTCGTCATGCCTGTCTGATGGCAGGCAGCTGTGCCACCAAGTGCCGGAACAATCGTTTGAAACGGCTGACTGCCATGAAAAAGCCGCGCAAAGTGCGCGGCTTTTGAAGATCGGGCAAGTCTGTAATCAGACGGCCTTTTCCAGTTCAAACGCGTCGTGCAAGGCCTGCACGGCCAGTTCCATGTATTTGCGGTCGATCAGCACGGATATCTTGATTTCCGACGTGGTGATCACCTTGATGTTGATGTTCTCTGCGGCCAGCGCGTTGAACATCGTCGCGGCCACCCCGGCATGTGACCGCATCCCGATGCCCACCACCGAAATCTTGGCAACGTCCGGGTCCTGCACCAGTTCGGCATAGCTGATGACGCCTGCGGCGGCTGCATCCTCCATCGCCTTTTTCGCGCGCATCACCTGATTGGTCGGGCAGGAAAACGTCATGTCGGTGAACGCCCCGCCGCTTTCCATTTCGCTGATGTTCTGCACGATCATGTCGACGTTGACCCCCGCCTCGGACAGCGGGCCAAAGATGGCGGCGGCGATGCCCGGGCGGTCCTGCACCTTGACCAGCGTCAGCTTTGCCTCGTCCCGGCTGTAGGCCACACCGGATACAACTCTTGATTCCATGATGTCTTCCTCGTCGCAGACCAGCGTTCCTGAATTCTCATCGGTATCCTCGAACGAGGACAAAACCCGCAACCGCACCTTGTAGCGCATGGCAAGTTCGACAGACCGCGTCTGCAGGACCTTGGCCCCCAGACTGGCCAGTTCCAGCATTTCCTCGAACGCGATCCGGTCAAGTTTGCGCGCCTTCTTGGATATGCGCGGGTCAGTGGTGTAAACGCCGTCCACATCGGTATAGATGTCGCAACGTTCCGCGCCAAAGGCCGCAGCAAAGGCCACCGCAGTGGTGTCCGACCCGCCCCGGCCCAGCGTGGTGATCCGGCCCTCGGGCGACACGCCCTGAAATCCCGCCACCACAGCGACCTTGAACCCCTCGGCGAATTTCGCGTCGATGTTGGCGCGCGGAATATCGACGAACCGCGCCGACGAATGGGCGGAAGTCGTCTGGATCGGCACCTGCCAGCCCTGCCACGACCGTGCCGGAACATCCATTTCCTGCAGGGTCAGCGCCATCAATCCCGCCGTGACGTTTTCCCCCGACGACACGACCGCATCATATTCGCGCGCGTCAAACAGTGGCGAGGTGCTTTCCACCCAGCCGACAAGTTCATTCGTCTTCCCCGACATCGCGCTGACAATGACGATCACGTCATAGCCCCGCGCAACCTCGCGTTTGACCTTTTCCGCGGCATTCCTGATGCGCGACAGATCGGCAACTGACGTGCCGCCGAATTTCATCACAAGAACCGGCATCCTGCCCCCGTCATTCCGTGCCGCCGCGTTCTTATGCGCCTGTCCGGCAGGGTGCAAGGGGCTGGCCCCCCGGCACGACTTCCGCCGCGTCCGTCAGGCGATAAAGTCGAAATCAGACACCGTCAGCCGCGCCTTGTTCTCGATCGTCAGTGACCAGTCGGCAATCCCGACCTGCTTTTCCACCAACACCGTATCCGCTTCCAAAAACTGGCCGATCGGCGGCCATCGCAGCGGTCCTAAAGCGCGCGCCAGCCAATGTCGCGGCGGTAAAATCCTTCGGGCCAGTCGATCTTCCCCGCCATCGCATAGGCCCGCGCGTGGGCTTCCGCCAAGGTATCGCCCCGCGCGCTGATGTTCAGCACCCGGCCCCCCGTCGCCGTCACCTGTCCATCCCGCCGCGTGGTGCCTGCGTGAAAGACCATGTGGCGGCTGTCCTCGGTGACGCGGTCCAGCCCGCCGATCACGCTGCCCTTGTCATAGTGGCCCGGATACCCTGCGCTCGCCACGACAACAGTCATCGCATGGTCATCGGCCCAGGTCACCTGTGCCCCCTCCAGTCGCCCCTCGGCGCAAGCCAGAAGAAGGTCAAGCACCTGCCCCCCCAGACGCATCATCAACACCTGGCACTCTGGGTCACCAAACCGCGCGTTGTATTCCACCAATCGCGCCTCGCCGTCGCGGATCATCAGCCCGGCAAACAGCACCCCCTGATATGGCGTCCCCCGCCGCGCCATTTCGCGGATCGTGGGCAGGATGATGCGCTCCATCACCTGCGCCTGCAAAGCCTGCGTCAGAACGGGGGCGGGCGAATAGGCCCCCATGCCGCCGGTGTTCGGCCCCGTGTCGCCGTCAAAAGCGCGCTTGTGATCCTGCGCCGTGCCGATGGGCAGGGCGTTTATGCCGTCGGTCAGCACAAAGAACGATGCCTCCTCGCCCTCCATGAACTCTTCGATCACGACTTCCGCGCCCGCACCGCCCAGACTGCCGCCGAACATGTCGTCAATCGCGGCCAGCGCCTCGTCCACGGTCATCGCCACCACGACGCCCTTGCCAGCGGCAAGCCCGTCTGCCTTGACCACAATGGGCGCACCCTTCGCCATCACATACGCGCGCGCTGCGGCGGCATCGGAAAAATGCCCCCACTCCGCCGTTGGCGCACCACAGGCATCGCAGATGTCCTTGGTAAACGCCTTTGACGCCTCCAGCCGCGCTGCAAGGGCCGAAGGGCCAAAGGTCGCAATCCCCGCCTCGCGAGCCACATCCGCCACGCCCGCCGCCAAGGGGGCTTCCGGCCCGATGATCAGGAAATCAACTGCATTTTCCACGCAGAACGCGGCCACACCGGGGCCATCCAGAATATCCAGATCGGCACATTCGGCCAGATCGGCGATCCCGGCGTTGCCGGGGGCCACGATCAGCCGGTCGCATTTGGGGTTCTGCTTGATGGCCCAGGCCAGCGCATGTTCACGCCCGCCCGAACCAAGGATCAGAATGTTCATGTTGCCCCCGTTTGCCTGTGCCGCGTCATAATGCATTCGCCCGCACAGGGAAAGTGCGCGCGGCGCAGGCTTCAATTCGGCACAAGGCTGGGTTAGGCTGGTCGCCATGGATCTCATCGACGACGACACACCCACCCCGCTGGGCAACCAACCCGAATACAGCGTTTCCGAACTGTCAGGCGCAGTCAAACGCGTGATCGAAGGCGAATTCGGCCTTGTCCGCGTGCGCGGCGAAGTGGGCCGTGTGTCGCGTCCTTCGTCAGGCCACATCTATTATGACCTGAAAGACGACCGCGCGGTCATCGCCGCCATCACCTGGAAGGGTCAGGCCAGCAAGATGCAGGTCATGCCCGAAGAAGGGATGGAGGTCATCGCCACAGGCCGCATGACCACCTTTCCCGGCCAATCGAAATACCAGCTGATCATCGAAGATCTTGCCCCCGCCGGGGCAGGGGCCCTGATGGCGATGCTCGAAAAACGCCGCCTCGCCCTGACCGCCGAAGGCCTGTTCGACCCGGCCCGCAAAAAGTTGATCCCCTATCTGCCCCGTGTCATCGGGGTCGTCACCTCGCCCTCCGGCGCTGTCATCCGTGACATCCTTCACCGCCTGCGCGACCGGTTTCCGCGCCACGTCCTGATCTGGCCCGTGGCGGTGCAAGGCGCAAAATGCGCGCCCGAAGTGGCCGCTGCGATCAACGGGTTCAACGCCATTGCGCCGGGTGGTCCGATCCCGCGCCCCGATGTCATCATCGTGGCACGCGGTGGCGGTTCCATCGACGATCTGTGGGGCTTCAACGAAGAGGTCGTGGTGCGCGCGGCTGCCGCGTCGCAAATTCCCCTGATTTCCGCCGTTGGCCACGAAACCGATACGACGCTGATCGACTTTGCCGCCGACCGCCGTGCCCCGACACCCACGGCAGCGGCGGAAATGGCGGTTCCGGTGCGATTTGATCTGCTGGCCACAGTCGATGCCCTTGGCGCGCGCCTGTCGGCGGGGGCAGGGCGGGCCGTCCTTCTGCGCAACCAACGATGGCGCGACCTCAGCCGCGCCCTGCCGCGTCCCGACACCCTGACCCAATCCGCCGCCCAAAGGTTCGATCTGTGGGCGGGGCGGCTTGGGGCCGGGCTTGGTCTGGCGGTGATGAAAAAGCACGCCCTGTTCGACGCCCGCGCGGCCCGCCTGCAACCGCAGGCGCTGCGCGACATGCTGGCCCGCAGGCGCGATCCATGGGCGGGGCTTGCATCGCGGCTGGAGGCAGCACACGACCGCCGTGCCGAACGCGCCGGTGAGCGCTCCGCCGCTCTTGCTGCCCGCCTTGCCCCTGCGCTGACCAATCTCATTTCCCGCGTCGCACGCGATACCGCCCAAGGCAAAACCCGCCTTGCGGGTCTTTCCCACCGCCTTGACGTGGCCCCTGCTGCCCGTCTGGCGTCCCTGTCGGCCCGTCTGGATGCGTTGGACAGGATGCGGATGACGCTGGGTTACGCCGAAACGCTTAAACGCGGCTTTGCCGTGGTGCGCGGCGACGGCCATGTCGTGACCAGCAAGGCCAGCGCCGAACAGGCCGCGGTGGTGGAGGTTGAATTTGCCGATGGCCGCCTGTCGCTTGCGTCCCGAACCCCCGTCAAACGGCCCAAGGGCGAAGGTCCGGCGGGGCAGGGGACCCTGTTCTAAGGCCGCCAGAATCGCGGCATGAACACGACAAACGCCGCCAGCAGCGCGATCCGCCCCAGAAGCATGGCCACGATCATGACCCATTTGGCGGCGTCCGGGAAATCGACAAAGGTGCCGGTTGCCAATGTCATCGGTCCATAGGCGAAACCGATGTTCCCCAGCGATGCCCACGCCGCGAACAAGGCCGACTGCGTATCCAGACCGATCAAGGACAACGCCACGCTGGCCAGACCAAGGATCAGGATATAGGCCGTCGAATACAGGATCAGCGCGTCAAGCGTTTCCGGCTCGACGCTGCGGCCCGCGTATTTAACCGGGACGATCCTGTTCGGCGACTGGATCTGGCGGATCTGCGCCATCAGGGCGGCCATCATCACCTGCACCCGAAACACGCTCAGCGCGGCGGAACTGGAGCCTGAACAGCCGCCAATTATACCCAGGATGAACGCCACGAGAATTGCGAACCCGCCCCAAGCTGTGAAATCACCGCTGAAGAACCCCGTGGTCGACATCACCGACATCAGATTGAACAGGCTGCGGCGAAAGGTTTCCTCCACCGGCCCGCCCGTTTCAGCCACCCGCCACGCCGCCACCAGTACGGCGGCCAGCATGATCCACCGGAACATCGCGCGGATCTGGCTGTCCTGCCAGAACGGGCGCACATCCCCGGCGACAAGCTGAACGTAACGGATGTAAGGCAGACTGCCCAGAAACATGAACAGGATGGCGGCGTATTCGATCATGCCGGGGTACTTCGAAAACGACGCGTCCATGGGCGCAAAGCCCCCGGTGGCAATCGTCGCCATCCCCGTCACCGCTGCGTCAAGCGGCGTCATCCCCATGGCGGAATAGACGGCGATACACACCGCCGTCAGTCCGACATAGACACCAAGAAGCGACAGCGCGATGTCCGATGCCTTGGGCAGCAGTTTGCCAAAGGTGTCATAGCCCTGAACCTTGAAAAACTGCATCCCGCCGACGCGCATGACCGGCAGAAAGATCATTGCGACAAACGCAATCCCCAACCCGCCAATGCCGTTCAGCATTCCGCGCCACAGGTTGGTTCCGGCGGGCAGTGCCTCCAAGCCGGTGATGACAGTCGATCCCGTCGTGGTGATGCCCGACACAGCCTCGAAATAGGCATCGGTCAGGCTCAGGTCCGGCGCGCCAAGCATGAAGGGAAAACAGCCAAACAGCGGCACGATGGCCCAGCCCAGCGTTGTCAGGACATAGGCCTGACGCACCTCAAACCCGCCCCTGACCCCGTTGCGTGTGGCAAGCGCCAGCGCCGCTCCGGTCCCCGACGACAAAAGTGCGCCTGAAAAGAATGCTTCGGCATTTCCGTTACCTTCCACCCAGTCGCAGAACGCGGGCACCAGCATCAGGATGCCCAACACAACCAGCATCAGGCCAGCGACATAGACAGAGGGGCGAAGGTCCAGCATCGTGTTCAGGAATGGCCGCGCGCCGGGCCTTTGTCAACGCATGGGGAAGGTCGGGGGCAACTGCCCCCGACCCGGTTTCTTGTATCAGAAAATCAGGTCATCCGCCCTCAGGACGGTGTTTTCGTGCAGCCTGATCGTCCAGTCCGCCTGCCCGTCGCCGTTCATGTCGCCCGACAAACGGCCTGTCTCGCGGTTATAGCGCACTTCACCGGAATGCCCCGAGAACCCCCGCCCGCCGATGAAGTCGCCGTCCGGCATCATCGCCGACAGGTCAATACTGTCCTTGCGCGAATTGAAGTCTTCCACCACGTCGCCGCGCGCCTGACCCTGATTGCGCCAGATGAACACGTCTGAACCGTCGCCGCCGACCATATGCTCGGCATTGGCCCCGCCCATGATGCGATTGTCACCAGCGTTGCCAACCAGCCGCGTCGTATACTCGCCGCCCTTCAGATTGAACGACCCGTCCCCGGTCAGACGCAGAACCTCCACGAATTTGAAGTCCTTGCCCGCAAGCGACATCGCCATCGCATCCACAAAGTCACGCCCGCCGTCCTCGGTCTCGACAACCACGGTGGTCGCGTTCACGCGGTAAACATCATCGCCGGTCCCGCCGACCAGGGTGTCGGTGTCCTGACGCCCGCCCAGCACATCGCCACCCGCACCGCCGAAGACAAGGTCGTTGCCGTATGATCCGAACAGGCTGTCGCCACCGGCCCCGCCGCTCACAAGATCGTCGCCGTTTGCTCCGTCGATCGCGTCCTGTCCGGCATCGCCCTCAAGCAGGTCTGCGCCGTTGCCTCCGCTGATCGCGTCATTGCCCAGTCCACCATAGAATTGGAACGGCGCCGTTCCGTCTGCACCTGTGGAAACCCCCCCCATCGTGTCGTCGCCGCCACCGCCGAACAGGGTGATGTTGCCGCCATACCCCGACATCATATTGTTGCCATCCGTTCCCGTTCCGGTCAGCGGGACAAGCCCGCCAATCGAAAGGATGAACAGGTTCTCCAACCCGACGTAATTGTTGAGGTTGGCCGAAAAATTGACGGCAGCCAGCGTATCCCGTCCGCCGCTGGCATCGGCGGTTTCCACAATCACGTCAGACTCGTCGTTGACAACATAGGTGTCATCGCCTTCGCCGCCGATCAGCGTGTCGGTACCAAAGTCGTCGGTGGTGCCGGCTATGCCGTCGTTCGAGCTGCCAAAAATAAGGTCATTGCCGCCATTGCCGACGATGCTGTCACTGCCCGCATCGCCAGCCAGTATGTCATTGCCGTTGCTGCCGATGATCGTGTCGGCACCGTCGCCGCCCGAAAGACCGTTGCCTTCAAGATCATCTCCGCCGTCGAGGAAGTCACTCCCCTCGCCACCGAACATTTCATCGTGCCCGCCGCCGCCAAAGATGTTGTCTTTACCGTCCCCGCCATAAACATAGTCGCCGTCTTCGCCGCCCGACAGGCTGTCGTTGCCAACGCCGCCGTCAAGCGTGTCTGCGCCGAAGTCCCCGAACAGGCTGTCTTTGCCATCGCCGCCCAACAGGGAATCCTGCCCATCCCCGCCGGAAAGTGAATCGTCGCTTTGACCGACGATCACCGGGACGATTTCGCCATCGCCGCCGATCACAACATCGGTGCCGCCGTCCAACGTGTCATCGCCGTTGCCACCGCTCAGGGTGTCGCGGCCCGCATCGCCGTACAAGTGATCGTTGTCCTCGCCACCAGACAGGTCGTCGTCGCCGTTACCTCCGAACAGGCTGTCACTGCCGTCGTTGCCATAGACAGTGTCGTCGCCGTCATCACCCTGGACAAGGTCATCCCCTGCGTCACCGCTTGCGACGTCGTCGTCAGAGCCTCCAAAGACAGTATCATCCCCGTCACCGCCATTGACGGTATCGGATCCTTCATCCCCATTCATGTCGTCATTGCCCGCGTCGCCAGTCAGACTGTCGTCGCCGTACCCGCCATAAACACTGTCCGAACCGCCGTCGCCATTCAGGCTGTCGGCCCCGTCGTCCCCGTTCAGCTCGTCATTGCCGTCACCGCCGGACAAAAGGTCGTCGCCCTCGCCAGCGCCGAAATCGTCGTCGCCATCGCCCCCGTACTGAGAGTCGTCCCCAAGACCGCCGTACAAAATGTCCCTGTCCGCGCCGCCATACATCACGGCACCGTCGCTGGAGCCGTTGAGCGTATCTTGGCCCGCGCCGCCATACAGCGTATCGGTACCGCCTCCATCACCGCTCAGCGCGTCATTCCCCGCGTCGCCGAAAAGCTTGTCGCTGCCGGTTCCGCCACTCAGACTGTCGTCCTCATCACCGCCGCTCAGGCTGTCATTTCCGGCGTCGCCAAAGATCAGGTCAATGCCCGCACCGCCATTGAAGGTGTCGGCACCGTCACCGCCATACAGGTCATCGTCGCCCTCTTCGCCACTGGCGTAATCATTGCCGATCCCGCCGTAAACAATGTCATTTTCTGTGCCGCCGAACAGCACGTCATTGCCGTCGTCCCCATAGATGGTGTCGTTGCCACCCATGCCATAGAACATGTCGTCGCCATAGCCGGCGATGGTGTCAAAGCTGTCAGCGATCACTTCATTGGAAGCGCCGCCCGACAACATGTCATTGCCCAGACCGCCAACCAAAGTCGAATCCACACCAAGATCGACCGACAAATTATCGCCATCTGGATAGTCGCCGAAGGGCGAAGTCCATTCATCGTTGACGTCTAGGCGATAATACATGAATTCAAGCCTTTGCTGCGGAACAGAATTTCTGATCATCGGTTAGGATGCGCATTGCCGCGCAATAACAAGCTATTGATTTGGAAACAGTAATCGGCCGCCGGTCGGCCTGACCATCGCGCCGCCGCCCGCAGTTCTGCAGGTCTGTAAATTCCGTCCGTGAAGCAAGCCTTTTCAGGGCCTTGGCCCGGATGTCACTCCACCCGGGCCCCCAGGTGCCAGCACGGCCGACACCCCTTTGTCATCAAAATATGATGTCGTCCGCCGTCACCGCAGGGCTGCCGTCCAGCTTGATCGACCAGTCCGCACGGCCGTCCCCGTTCAGATCGCCCGACACAACGCCCGCGTCCCGGTCATACCGCACCTGACCGCTCTCGCCCGTAAACCCGCGTCTGCCGATGAAATCGCCATCCGGCATCATCGCCGACAGGTCCAGCCTATCTTCGCCCGATTGGAAATCCAGCACCACATCGCCCTGCGCCTGCGCCGGTTTTACCCAGATGAACACATCGGCCCCTTCGCCCCCGACCATGCGCTCGGCGCTCATACCGCCCGTGATCCGGTTCTCGCCCGCGTTCCCGACCAACCGACGCGTATCGGCGCCGCCGGTCAGGTTCAAATCCAGTTCTCCAATCAGGCGCAGCACTTCGACATTGTCGAATCTTCGCCCCATCAGCGATGCCTGATCCGACAATATGACGTCGTGGCCAGCGTTGGCCTGTTCGACGACCACTGTGCCAACTGCGATGACATAGCGGTCATCGCCCCGTCCGCCCTCCAGTGTGTCAATGTCAAGCCGCCCATAGAACGTGTCGTCGCCCGCCCCGCCAAAGGCGTGGTCGCGTCCGGTGAACCCCAGGATCAGGTCATTCCCCGCCCCGCCGCGCAAATCGTCGTCACCCGCCTCGCCATCCAAGGTGTCGTCGCCAGCGTCTCCATTGACAAGGTCGCCTTCAGATCCGCCGTTCATCCGGTCATTTCCCTCGCCGCCGAAAAAGGTCACAGAGGTTTGCACAAACGACAATGGGACGTAGCCAACCGAAAACACGTCGTCCCCGCCATGCCCGTACAGCACCACGTTTCCGCCCACGGCAACCATTTCATTCACCCCATCCGTCCCCTGGCCGACAACACTGGGAAGGTCAGAGTCATTCGGCAAAGCGGAATAGATTGTCAGATTCTCGATCCCCACAATCGTCCGCAGATCGACTGAAAGGCCAAGACTGATGATCGTGTCGCGTCCGCCCGCAGGATCAGCGGCTTCAATCACGACATCAGTTAAATCATTGATGATGTACGCATCATCGCCGTCGCCACCGCCCAGCGTGTCTGCCCCGCCCGTGGACTGCTCCGCGAACATTGATTCAGCGAATGTGCCAGCGGACAGGGTGTCATTTCCAGACCCGCCGACAAGACTGTCACTGCCCGCGTCGCCAAACAGAAAGTCGTCGCCATCGTCGCCGTTCAGTGAATCGTCTCCCACCCCGCCGGCAACCAGGTCATCATCTTCACCGCCCGAAACCATGTCAGATCCGGCGTCGCCGTTGAGCGTGTCATTCCCCGCTCCGCCGTCAAGCAAATCCGCATCGTCGCCGCCTGAAAGCTCGTCGCTGCCCGCGTCGCCGTTCAGGGTGTCATTCCCGCCCGCTCCCGAAAGGCCGTCGTCATCCGTCCCCCCGTTAAGCAGATCATCGCCGTCGCCGCCGTCAAGCGTATCGCTGCCCGCATCGCCGTTCAGCGTGTCGCCGCCGAACCCACCGTAAAGTGAATCCACGCCGTCGCCACCGTTGACCAGATCGCTGTCCGCCTGACCCACCAGCGAATCGTTGCCCGTACCACCGCTGATGCTGTCCGCACCGTCCGCGCCAAAAATTGACTCGTCGCCCGCGTCGCCGTTCAGCGTATCATCGCCGGCGTCGCCCTCGATCTGGTCGCCGTCATCGCCGCCGTCGATCAGGTCGCCATCATCCCCGCCGCGCAGCGTGTCGTTCCCGGCACCGCCGGTCAGGCTGTCATGCCCGGCTGCACCCTGTGCGTCATCATTGCCCGCACCGCCATAGACGATGTCGTCACCTGCTCCGGAATGGATGTTATCATTCCCGTCATTGCCACTGATGGTGTCGTTTCCGCCAAAGCCCAGCATGGTGTCATTGCCGGTGCCGCCCTGCATCTCGATGGAATCCGATGCCCCGACCAGACGGTCGTCGCCCGTCCCGCCATACAGGCTGTCGACACCACCGCCGTCGCCGGTCAGCGTGTCGTTTCCGTCGTCACCGTAAATCAGGTCGCTTCCCGCGCCCCCCGAAAGGTTTTCGTCGCCTTCGCCGCCAAACAGGGTGTCGTTACTATCCTCGCCGTAAAGTACGTCATTGCCGGTACCGCCGTACACGCTGTCAGCGCCGGTACCGCCGTACACACTGTCGCCATCCGCCCCGCCGTCAAGCGTGTCATTGCCGGAACTGCCAAAAATCGTGTCTGCACCGTCACCGCCCAACAGAAAATCGTTCCCGTCAGCCGGGCTTACGTCGGTCTGACCGACTTGCGACGGCACAATCGGCGTGATCGTGTAAGTATTCGTGCCAAGCGGGTTGACCAAGGTATAGTACCCTGTGCCGCCGCTGATGAAATCGTTGCCGATCCCGCCATAAACGGTATCGTCGCCCAGATCGCCCGACAGGAAGTCGGCACCCTCACCGCCATAAATCTGATCGTTGCCATCTTCGCCGATGACATTGTCCGCGCCAGCGTCACCATACAGCCAATCATTGCCCGAATAACCCAGAACATCATCAGCACCATTGCCGCCGTAGATGGTATCGTTGTCGGTATAGCCGTCGAGGTCGTCGTTGCCATTGTCTCCGTAGATGAGGTCATTTCCAGTCGAACCGAAGGAACTGTCATCGCCTTCCCCGCCAAAAACGACATCATTCCCGCTGGCGGCAGCGATGCGATCATTGCCGCCAAGGCCCTCGATCACATCATTGTCGTTCGTGCCCGAAAGATCGTCTGGATTTTCCGACCCGAAGATGTTCGCCATGTGCCCGTCTCCCTGAAACATGCCCGGCGATTGGTCAAGACAGACTGAAAATCGTCGGCCCGTCGACCTTCGCAAGAAATGAATTCAAGGACCCGAAAAGCACCCCGCCCGTCAAGCACGATCTGACGCAGCGTCAGACAATGCCTCACGGCCCGGCGTTGATGCATCAGGCACAAATGCTGACCGATACGGGTGTTTTGCCGCCTAACCCGCGTGGATCAGACTTGCGAACAGCCGCGGGTCAAGGCTTTCCGACGCGAAGGTCTGCCCTTCGGTCAAAAGGCTCACCGCATCATGGCTGTGCAGACTTTCCTGATGGCTGGCCACCACCCTGAAATCACCGACCCGCGCATCGCCTTGCAAAGCCTTGGCAAAGCTGCGCACCGCATCCTCCACAAAGATCGGGTTGGCGGCGTTCAATTCGGCAAAGGCCTGTTCGTCTTCACGCTTGACCATGACCTGCGTTTCGGTTGGCACACCGTCCCGGGCAAGTTCGATCAGGTCTTCGAACCACAGGCAATCATCGCCACGCAGTTCCACTGAAATCCGCGCGACAGACCGCTGTGAATGTGGCGTCGCCAACTGGCCCCGTGTGCGGCGCGCATGTTCGGACAGTTCAAGCGAACAGGGGCAGGTGCTGGAATAGACGTAATCCAGATGCATGATCTTCTTGCGCACGCCCGCCCTGTCAACCAGTTCAAGTGCGATGTCGTAATACTGCCACCCTTTCAGCCCCGACCGCAGGCTTTCCACCAGCACCGGGAACGACAGCCGCATCTGGATGCGGGCATCAAATGATCCAAGATCGGCCTTGTAATCGTCAAGCGCCGCCTCGATCACGCCGAAGGAAAAGCTTTTGTCGGCATGGCTGTAGAACGACCGCATGATCCTGCTCATGTTGATGCCTTTCTTTTCGGCATCAAGGCTGACTGTTCCCGTCACGCTCGTTTCCAGCAACATTTCCCCCGCATCGCGGGTCAGATACCGGATCGGCAGGCGAAAGTTCGAAATCCCCACATGTTGAATCTGCCGGTTTGCGCCAACGATCAGGCTGGCAGGCCCGTTCTGCAGATCGGGCAGCCCGTCCTTGTAAGCGGCGTCGGCGCGAAATTCAGTCGGGTAGACGCGGATCAGGTCAGGATACCCATGTGGCACAAGCCCGGCACCGTTCAGCGGATCAAGGCGCGCCTCGCCCGCACTGTCCCACCGCCGCAGGATTTCAAGCGCCGCTTCGGCCTCGGCACGGGTGGGCTGACGGTCGATCACAGGCAGTTGTATGGTCATGATGCGCCCCCCTGGCGACGACAGTTCGGTGGCCGGCAATGCATCGACCCGACTGTGCAACATTAGCCCTGCATCCCTCAGGTTCAACGGCAGGGCGCCATTGAACACGAAATGTTCACTGATGCACCGTGGAACAATCTGAAAAACCGCCCTCAGATAAGTGTGATATCCGATGCCGACAGCGTCGCACCGTCCTGCAGATCGGCGACCAGAACCGGGTTGAAGGCATTTCCCGTCCCGTCGCGGTCGAACCACAGCGTTTCGTCCCCGGTCCGAAAGATGAACCGGTCGCCCGCATCGGCGGCCTTGTTGGTGCCGCCGGCGTGAAACTTGCCGCCGGGCAGGGTCACCATGATCAGGTCATCGCCGCCAAGCCCCCCACCAAACGCCGAGGCATCAATCGCGATCTGATCGTCAAGGGCATTGAAATCCACAATCCGGTCGCCGGTTTCAGACCGATTGTCGAAAACGAACGTATCAAACCCCGCACCGCCGTTCAGCGTGTCGATGCCGTTGCCGCCGACCAGCGTATCGTTGCCGCTCTCACCCTGCAGCCGGTCGCGCCCGCCAAACCCCTTCAACTCGTTCGCAAGGACCGTTCCGCCCAATCTGTCTGCACCGGTCAATGACCCGAAGACCCGCTCGATATCGGAATAAACGTCGTTCCGCGCTGTGCCCGTATTGGCAAAGTTCCCGTCAAGCGAGATGTTGACGCCCGTGCCATTGCGGAAGTCGACAACGTCGACGTCGCTCCCTCCAAAAAATGACTCTTTCTGAACGCCGGGCACAAACCTGTCATTGCCGGTGTCGCCGTCAACAGAACCTGTCAACCGCCCCAGACGCCCATCATAAACATCATTGCCCCCGCCCAAAGACAGGCTGCCCAGAATGCTGCCCTTGTTGATCACCACATCCTGCCGAATCCCGCCAATGATGGCGTTGCCCACGAAAACGGAAATCGTGCCCGTGTTGGTGACCCGCAGCGACAAATCGTTCGCCAACTGGATCGCAGTATTATCGGCGAAAATTGCGCCAGAATTGACGACCGTGGCACGGAAGTTGCCGGTGCCGTAGAACACGATTGCATTGTCGCCCTGAACCAGACCCTGATTTTCGATCCGTACATTGCGACCACCCATATGGATCGCATCGTCAAGCGTGCTGGTCACCTCGCCGGTGCCACGGATCAGCACGCTCGATCGGTTGCCTGTATCTTCCAGATCAAGCCCCACAAGTTCCGCGATCACCGATCCTGCGATCGTCAGATCGTGTTCGCCCCCATTCGTGTCGATGGCGTTGGAAAGCAACGATTGCACCGTGACGCCGTTGCGGACCAGAAGGTCACTGTTGCCCCCCAGCACAATCTGCGTGGCGTTGCCAATTTTCGTTCCGGTCTTGATGACCATGATCGCTCACTCCTGATGATGGGGCGCGCCTTGCCCGCTGTATCAAGCCGAACATCTTGAAATCGCCGGTTCGGCAGGTGCAATTCTGCGTCAATACAGGCGCTGCACGCGAAAAATACGTTTGCTGTACAATAGAAATACCATGCCACGATCCGAAAATCGCGGAAAATCGGCATGGGCAAGATTTGCGGCCATAAGGTACCGACCGGCTTCGTGGCCGGTCGGTTCAATCATCCAACAGTTCGCCTGAGCGGTCGCAATGGCGGCAGATGTCAGCCGTTTGCCACCAGTGCCTGCCGCAGATCGTCGATCAGATCCCCCGTATCCTCCAACCCCACAGACAACCGCACCAGCCCCGGCGTAATCCCAAGCCGCGCCTTCGTCTCATCCGACAGTCGCGAATGGGTGGTCGTGGCCGGATGCGTGGCAATCGATTTGGCATCGCCCAAGTTGTTGGAAATGCTGATGATCTTCAGCGCATTCAGGAACCGGAACGCCGCCTCTTTGCCGCCCTTGACGTCAAACGTGACAAGCGTACCACCCGATCCCATCTGCGCCATGGCAAGGTCGTGCTGGGGGTGGCTTGGCAAACCCGGAAAGATCACCTTGTCCAACCGCGCCTCAGCTTCCAGCACCTGTGCAATCTGCAAGGCACTCTCCGCCATGGCACGACACCGCAAGTCCAGCGTGGCCATCCCGTTCAACATGATCCAGGCCGTAAACGGCGACATGCTGCCCCCGGTATGCTTCATGTAGGGTTCCGCCACCTTGCGCACGAAATCCCGCGTTCCACAGATGACCCCCCCCAAAGCCCGCCCCTGACCGTCCACATGTTTGGTTGTGGAATACACAACAACATCAGCCCCTTGCGCCACAGCGTCGGAAAAAACAGGGGTCGCAAAAACGTTGTCACAGATCACCAGCGCGCCCACCGCATGCGCGATGTCGGACACGGCGCGTATGTCGATCAGCTCCAACGTGGGGTTCGACATGGATTCGAAGAAAACCGCCTTCGTCCCCGGCACAACCGCCTTGCGCCACTGATCAAGGTCGGTGCCATCAACGAATGTCACCTTGACGCCATACCGCTGCAACACGTCTTCCAGCACGTAAAGACACGACCCGAACAGCGCACGCGATGACACCACATGGTCGCCCGCCGACAACATCGACATCAGCGCGCCGCTGACGGCCGCCATTCCGCTTGCTGTGGCAAAGGCGTCTTCGGTGCCCTCCAGTGCGGCGATTCGTTCTTCGAACATCCGCGTCGTGGGGTTGCCATAGCGCGCATAGATGAACTCGTCCGGCCCCGCCTTCACGAACCGCGCCTCTGCGGCCTCGGCTGACGGATAGACAAAGCCCTGCGTCAGAAAGATCGCCTCGGCCATCTCACCATACTGGCTGCGGCGGGTGCCTTCATGCACCAGTTGCGTGCGCGTTTTCCATTCTTTTGTCATGGCCCATCTTTCGTGCTGTCTGGCCGTCGGCCAACAAAAAACCCCGGCAAACCAGAGGTGCCGGGGCCAAAGCCCTTTTCCCTCTTTAGCGGCTTGTTTAACGTGGCCCGCAATCCGGTATCAAATCGCCACGCCGTCTGGATACGCCGCACCTGCGCCGTGGTCAACCACAAGGACCCTGCCATGATCGAGCTTTATTACTGGCCCACCCCGAACGGCCACAAGATCACCATCGCGCTGGAGGAAATGAACCTGCCGTACAGCGTGAAATATATCGATATCGGCGCGGGCGACCAATTCGCGCCCGACTTTCTGGCCATCGCGCCCAACAACCGGATGCCCGCGATCACCGATCCTGATGGGCCGGACGGCGCGCCTGTGTCGATCTTTGAATCAGGTGCGATCCTGCAATACCTTGCCCGCAAGACCGGCCAGTTTTGTGGCCCGACGGAACGCGACAGGATT
The DNA here is from genome assembly GCA_031425195.1 of Gemmobacter sp. Classification (GTDB taxonomy): domain Bacteria; phylum Pseudomonadota; class Alphaproteobacteria; order Rhodobacterales; family Rhodobacteraceae; genus JANPIX01. The sequence continues at coordinate 142,171 of JANPIX010000013.1, forward strand.
GCCGTTGACCAGTGGCTGATGTGGCAGATGGGCGGTGTCGGCCCGATGGCGGGGCAGGCGAACCACTTCCTGCGCTATGCGCCGCAGATGGACCCGCCACAGGTGCTGCCCTATGCGCAAGACCGCTACCGCCGTGAGGTTGCGCGGCTTTACGGCGTGCTTGACCGGCAATTGGCCAAGGGCCGCTATGTCGCGGGTGATTTCCTGTCGATCGCCGATTTTGCCATCTGGCCGTGGGCCGCCGGTTGGGAACGGCAGGAACAAACCCTTGACGACAAACCGCATTTCGCCCGCTGGCTCGACGAACTCGGCACCCGCCCGGCATTCGAAAAGGGCAAGACAGTGGGCCAAGATCGCCGCCGCCTTGGGCCACCGGACGCAAAGGAGCAGGAGATTCTGTTCAAACGCTGACGGATTTGCAGGCGGTCTGTCAGACGAGCGGGGCGATCAGGGGGCTTCCTTGTCGTCCTGTACGGCGAACTTTTCGATCACCTTGGACTGTGTGATGAAAAACAAGAACAGCGCGGCTGTCAGGCCGAATGTCTTGAAATTTACCCAGGCCTCGGTGCTCATCGTGCGCCAGATCACTTCGTTTGCGACGGCCAGCGCCGCAAAGAACGCGGTCAGGCGGCGGGTCAGGATCATCCACCCTTCGGTTTGCATCGGAAGCGACTCTTCCATCACCGCCTTCAGATAGGATTGCCCCCGCAGCAAGCCGAACCCAAGGATCGCAGCGAACAGAAGATAGATCATCGTCGGCTTCATCTTGAAGAACCGCTCGTCATTCAGCCAGACGGACAGGCCTCCGAACAGGATCACCAGAACAAGGGTTGCCACCTGCATTTTCGACAGTTTGCCTGTCAGTGCCCAAAGAAGTGCCGAACTCCCGATCATGAGGGGAATGAACAGGGCCGTCATCACGATGAAGCCCGAGTATTCGGTTCCGCCCACGGTGTAGGTCTGGCCCTTCAACAGGACGAAACCGGCAAAGAACGCGGCGACAGGGCCAAGTTCAAGCGCGGTCTTGAGCATCGGGTTGATCTTGCGAACAGGGGGCATGTCAGTTTCCGGTTGCTGTTGGGTCATAAACGGCCTCGATCTTCAAATCACCAAACGCCTTCGTCCAGTCCTGCGCCGTGCGGGGAACACCCCGAACCAGAAGCGGCAGCAGGGTGCCAGCCCCGATGCCCGTATCGGATTGTACGGTCAGGGTAAAAAGCCCCCTTGGGTTGGGCAGGTCACCCAAAAGCGTTTCAATGTCGCGCCGCGCATCGGGCGGCAGCATGTCGGCGGGCAGGGTGGTCACCCACGTCCCGGCGTCGGCCATCGCGGCGTCAAACCCGGCATCTTCGGCCACAAGCGGCCCGAGGATGCTGCGGCCAAACGATGACGCCATCACGATGTCTACCCTGATCCTGTGCGCCTTGATCGTGCCGATTTCGGCAGGCAGACCAGAGGCGGTGATCGTTTTCACGCCGCTGAACGCTGCCTCGGCCACGATGCGGCTTCCACCCGGCAGATCAATCGACAAGGGGGCCACGGACAGGTTGCCTGTCGCCGCATCATGGCTTGCCACCGCGTCGATATCGGCGCCCGTGTTCGCCAAAAGGCCCCCGAAGGCAAGGTCGTTCATCCCGGCTCCCTGCCGCAACCGCAGGCGCAGGTCGGTGATTTCCACGGCAACCGTCCCCGGTTGCGGGCTGTGCCAGCGCAGACGTTCGGCCCTTACGGACTGGGGCCATTTCCCCTTGGTCCATTCCACCGCCACGCCCGGTGCGACACAACCGTCCGGGCCGGATTGCACGCCTGCAGGCAGGTCGATCATCGGCGCATCAGCGCCCTGCGCCGGACCCAGGCTTGCAAGATCGGCGGCGCAATCCACGCCAAAGGCCCCGGCCGCGTCCTGCGCCAGCACAGGGCCCGCTGCGATCAGACCAAGGCCCAGAACCGCAAGCCCGTGGCGCATCATCAGACCCCCACCAAGGCGCGGGCAAAATCGTCCGGGTCAAAGGGTTGCAAGTCATCAATCTGTTCACCCACACCGATGGCGTGAATGGGCAATCCGAACCTGTCGGCCAATGCCACCAGCACACCACCCTTGGCCGTCCCGTCCAGTTTGGTCATCACAAGGCCCGACACATCGGCAAGTTTGCGGAAAATCTCCACCTGGTTCAAAGCGTTCTGGCCCGTTGTGGCGTCCAGCACCAACAGTGTGTTGTGCGGCGCATCCGGGTCTTTCTTGCGGATCACCCGCACGATCTTGGACAATTCTTCCATCAGGTCGGCCCGGTTCTGCAACCGGCCTGCCGTGTCGATCAACAGAAGATCGGCCCCGCTTTCCTGCGCCTTGGTCATCGCGTCAAAGGCAAGACTGGCGGGATCACTGCCTTCGGGGGCCGTCAACACCGGAACCCCCGCGCGCTGACCCCAGACCTGAAGCTGTTCCACGGCAGCCGCCCGGAACGTGTCCCCGGCAGCAATCACCACGGTCTTGCCCGCCGCCTTGAATTGGCTGGCAAGTTTGCCAATCGTCGTGGTCTTGCCCGACCCGTTCACACCCACGACCAGCACCACCTGCGGACGTTTCGGGAACAGCGGCATCGGGCGGGCCACGGGTGTCAGGATGCGTGCGATTTCGTCGGCCAGCGCCTGCTTGATTTCCCCGGTCGACACCCGGCGGCCAAACCGCCCTTCTGCGATGTTCGCGGTGACCCGGATGGCCGTATCAACGCCCATGTCCGCCTCGATCAGCAGTTCTTCCAGACTTTGCAGCATGGCGTCGTCCAGAACCCGCCGCGCCTCTGCCGTGTCGCGGCCCAGCAGGCGGCCCAGAAGGCCCGGTTTGTCTGTCTGCGGGTCTGCGGCGGCCGGACTGTCAATGTTCGACACCGGGGCGTCGCTGACCAGCGCGTCAAGCCCTTCGCCGATGCGGTCCGACGACCGGAACATCTTGTCGCGCAGTTTCTTGAAAAAGGACATGCCCGGGTTTTGCCTTGTCTGACGATTGCCTGTGCCGTGCCGGGTCACCAACGGCACCCCATTCACCTAGTCACTTTGCAGCCAAAGGGAAAGACCTGCGGCAACGATGCGGCTGGCACAGGCGCACAAGGCTGTTAGACTTGTTCCATGCGCGTTGTCACCTCACCCGTGTTCCTGTTTGCCGTGGCCAGCCTGATACCTTTCGGGTTGCTGTTCTGTGCTGTGGCGGCAGGGGGCGCATGGGTCTGGGCACCCCTGCTGTACATGACGCTGTTTGCGGCGGCGTTGGATCAGATCGTGCCCTGGGTGGCACCCCACACGGACGGTGACGAGTTTCCTGCGGGCGACGGCCTGCTTGCAATGCTGGCGCTGGCGCATCTTGTGATGCTGCCGGTGGTCGTCTGGGCAGTTGCCGGGCCATCGGCACTTGGCGGCTGGGACCGCGCCGTCGTCGCGCTGGGCGCTGGGCTGGTGTTCGGGCAGATTTCCAACCCTGCGGCACACGAGATGATCCACAGCCCCCGGCGCGGATTGTTCCGGCTGGGCATGGCGATTTACACGTCGCTGCTGTTTGGTCACCACACCTCGGCCCACCGTCTGGTGCACCACAGCCGGGCGGCAAGCGTGGAAGACCCCAACACCGCGCGTGCCGGCGAAAGCTATTACCGGTTTGCGCGCAGGGCGTGGATCGGATCGTTCCGCGCCGGACGCGTCGCCGAAGATAGGCTGCGTGCAAAGACAGGCGCGCCACATCCCTATTGGATCTATTTCGGCGGGGCAGGGCTGGCCCTTGGCCTTGGCTTTGTGATTGCGGGTTGGCCGGGGATGGCGGTCTGGGCGCTTCTCGCTGGTCACGCACAGGCGCAGTTATTGCTTGCAGATTACGTGCAGCACTACGGGTTGCTGCGCGCCGTTCTGTCCGACGGCAGGCGCGAACCTGTGGGTGACAGTCACAGCTGGAACGCGCCGCACTGGTTTTCGGCCCGCCTCATGCTGAACGCTCCGCGACATTCCGACCATCACGCCCATCCGTCGCGGCCCTTCACCGCGTTGCGATTGCCCGCCGCCACCGATGCGCCGATGCTGCCCTATCCCCTGCCGCTTTGCTGCACGATGGCGCTTGTTCCGCCTTTGTGGCGGCGGGTGATCCATCCGCATCTGGCGCGCTGGCAGCCGTCGCAAGCCGGCTGATGACCGCCTTCACAGCGGCGCGAGCATCTGGCCATCGCCCCGCTGGCGTGGCAGACTGCAGCCGGATGCGAAGCCACGCCACAGACGGAGATTGCGATGCACGCGCGACATTCCCTTTTCCTTGCTGCTTTGGCGTTGGTCCTTGGCCTGTCTGCCGTGCCCGCAGCGGCGCAAACCCCGATGACAGCCGACGCATTCGACGCTTATGTAACGGGCCATACCCTGACCTATGACTACGGTGCGGGTGTTTTGGGGATCGAGGAATACCTGCCCGGCCGCCGCGTCCGCTGGGCGTTCGAGGGGGATACCTGTCTGGACGGCACCTGGTTTCAGGATGCAGACCAGATCTGTTTTGTCTACGAAAACGACGATATTCCGCAGTGCTGGCATTTCTACAGCACGCCGGGCGGCCTGAGTGCGACCTTTCTTGGTGACGAGTTGGGGTCGCAGATCACCGAAATCGAAAAGACCACAAAACCGCTTGCCTGCGCGGGGCCAGACGTCGGCGTCTGACCCCGGCGCGACCTAGTTCCAGCAGGACACTAGCACCGTCAGACTGATGGCAAGCCGGTTCAGATCTTCGGGCGACAACGCGCCTGCGGGCGCATCCGCCGCCGATACGATGCCCTGAGTTGTCAGAAAATCCCGCAGGACAGGCGCGGACGCGGCAAATGCCACGCCTTCCGGCAGTTTGCGCGCTGCCTGATCCGGCTCTGCCAGCAACATGCCGACCACCGATCCCGCACCATCAAGAACCGGGCCGCCGACATCGCCGGGCAATGTCCCGATGGCCAGCCGCGTCAGCCCCATTTCGCCGTTCAGCCCTTTTGTATCCTCCAGCGTGCCGAAGGTCAGGGTGGGGGCGGGCAACTGATCTTCATAGGAATACCCCGAAACGGCTACCTCGGCGCCAAGCCGCCCGCCGCCCTGCATCAGGCTTGCCACGGATCGGGGGGCCAGCGGCGTGACCGGGCGCAACAGGGCCAGGCCGCTTGTCGCATCCTGCGCCACCACAGTGGCGTCGGTTTCAAGATCAAGCGTGATGCGCCCACAAGACGCCGTTGCGGCCGTCGTCGTCAGAACGGCCCCTTCGCCATCGACATAGAACCCGGTCCGCGACAGCGTCGGGCGTCGCACTTCCAGCCCGGCCAGCAGGCCGCGCCGCTGTTCCTCGGGCATCGGCACCAGACCGGGGTCCAGTGCGCGGTCGCCCACCCCTTTGAAACTTTGTTGCATCGCGGCCAGAACCCGGGTCATCCGGTCGCCATCGCGCGGGTTCCAGATCAGCATGTACCCCTTGACCAAACCATTGGTCAGTTCGGCATAGGTGTGGCTTTCCAGATCGCCCGATTGCCCCGTCAGGGTAAAGCTGCGCTCGCGCCGTTCGCGCGCGCCCGTGGTCGGCACCACCGAAAGGGTCTGAAGGCTGTCATACAGCCCATAAAGCGTGGTCTGATCGCCCGGTGCACTGATCAGGATGACCCGTACACCCGACCCGTCCTTTTCGGCATAATGCACGAAGGGCGGCTCGAAATGATCGAACTGGATCAAGGCCATCGGCAAGGTGATCTCGATGCCCGACTCTGGCTCCACAATGGTCTGCAGGCCAAGTTCGGCTTGCGCATCGCGGTAGCCCGCAAGCAGCACTTCGCGCTGTGACGTGGTCAGGATGCCGGACGGTTCATAGCCATTCGCCTCTTGCCACGCCGCCATCGAATTGCGCGTGCCCGGCCCGAATGCCCCGTCGATCGTTGATGTATAAAAACCGAACCACTGCAGTGCGGTCTGCAATTCCTCCCGCGCCGGACGCTCCAGCAAGGCTTCGCTGTCGCGCGCCTCGGCCACGGTTTCGTCGGGCAGGGCGGGCAGAACTTCGGCCACGTCGGGTTCCACAGCCAATGGGTCCGGCACATCCCCGGGCAGGGCATCGGTCAGCGGCGCCTGTTCCACGGGGGCCACTGTCACGCCCGTCACGCTTTCAAATCCCACGGGCCAGAAGCCTTGGCCAAAGGACGCAGGGTCGGTCAGAAAACTGTCATTGGGAATCAACCGCTCGGCCTTGAGTGCGGCAAGCCGTTCCGGCGCGCTTTCTGCGGAATAGGGGCCAAGCACGATGCCGTACCAGCCGGACCGCAATTGAAACCCGGCCACATTGGGAAACACGCCTGTATAGGCCCGCGCCCGCGCTTCGGCCTCGGTCAGGGTCGGCAGCGCCTCGATCTGCAGCCAGACAGACCCCGCCGGTGCTTCTTGCGCCCGCAAAGGCCCGGCTGCCGCAATTGCCATCAGCAAAACCCCGAACAGTCCGGTCAACACGCGTTTCATCATGATCCGTCGATTTCCTATGGTTCTGCGAACAATCGCATTCCTGACCTGCAGCGCAAGGCCCGTCTGTATTCCGGCGGTATCGCGTGCGCCGCATTGCCGCACATTGACCCTTGGCTGCCTTCTGCCTATGGAAGGGGCGATTTTCAAGGGGGTCCCGATGACCGACGTGCCACGCAGCTTTCAGGAAATCATCCTGCGCCTGATGACCTATTGGGCATCCAAGGGCTGCGCCGTCCTGCAACCCTATGACATGGAAGTGGGGGCAGGCACGTTTCATCCCGGCACCACGCTGCGCAGTCTGGGCACGAAACCCTGGGCCGCGGCCTATGTGCAACCGTCGCGGCGGCCAACTGACGGGCGTTACGGCGAAAATCCGAACCGGTTGCAACACTACTATCAGTATCAGGTCATCATCAAACCCTCGCCACCCGACTTGCAGAACCTGTATCTCGGCTCACTCGCCGCCATCGGGATCGACGCGTCCCTTCATGACATCCGCTTTGTCGAGGACGACTGGGAAAGCCCCACACTCGGCGCATGGGGCCTTGGCTGGGAAGTTTGGTGTGACGGAATGGAAGTGTCGCAGTTCACCTATTTTCAGCAGGTCGGCGGCCATGACTGCCACCCGGTGTCGGGCGAACTGACCTATGGTCTGGAACGCCTTGCCATGTATGTGCTGGGTGTGGACCATGTGATGGACATGCCCTTCAACGATCCCGGTGCCCCCATCGCGCTCACCTATGGTGATGTGTTCCGGCAGACCGAACAGGAATATTCGCGCTGGAACTTTGATCAGGCCGATACCGACATGCTGTTCCAGCATTTCAAGGACGCCGAGGCGGAATGTGCCCGCATCCTTGCGGCACCCCAGCCCGACCGTGCCGGGCGCACCATCGTCATGGCCCATCCGGCCTATGACCAGTGCATCAAGGCCAGCCACCTGTTCAACCTTCTGGATGCGCGCGGCGTGATCTCGATCACCGAACGGCAGGCCTATATCGGGCGTGTCCGCACGCTCGCCCGCGCCTGCGCCGATGCGTTCCTCACAACCAGTGCGGGGTCGGCGGCGTGAATGGCAAGATCATCGGAGTATTCCTTGTGCTGACAGGTCTTCTGGCGGGCATCGCCATGTACTGGCTTCAGGTCTATGCATTCTACCGTCCGGCGGTGTTTACCCCCGGTGCCGAAATCACGCTGACCCCCATCATCGGTGACGAACCCGAGGCGATCATCGCCGAAAACCTTGAAGGCATCGATGCAGACAGTTCGCCCCTGCGCTTTCGCGCCTGTTTCACCACGCCGACAAGCCTTGCCACGCTGACCGAAACCTACCGCACCTATCCCACACCCACCCCCCTAGTGGCACCCGGATGGTTCGACTGTTTTGATGCCGAAGCCATCGGCACCGCCCTTGAATCGGGCGAGGCGATTGCCTTCCTGTCCAGGCGCGAAATCGTGCATGGTTTTGACCGCGTGGTCGCCGTCTTTCCCGATGGCCGCGCCTTTGCCTGGCACCAGTTGAACGACGAATTGGAAGACTGACCCATGCCCGATGTCCTGATCGAACTGTTTTCCGAAGAAATCCCGGCGCGGATGCAGGCGCGTGCTCGCGAAGACCTGCGCAAACTGGTCACCGACGGGCTGGTGGAGGCGGGTCTGACCTATGCCTCGGCCGGGGCCTTTTCCACACCCCGCCGCCTGACCCTGACCATCGAAGGGCTGACCGCGCAAAGCGCCCCCCTGCGCGAAGAACGTAAAGGCCCCCGCACCGATGCGCCTGATGCCGCCCTGCAGGGGTTTCTGCGCGCCACAGGCCTGACGCGTGACCAACTGGAAGTGCGCGACGATAAAAAGGCGCAGGTCTATTTCGCCGTGATCGAACGCCCCGGCCGCAGCGCCGCCACGATTCTGGCCGAGGTGCTGGAGTCTGCGATCCGCAATTTTCCCTGGCCCAAATCCATGCGCTGGGGGTCGGGCAGCCTGCGCTGGGTGCGCCCGCTTCAGTCCGTCCTGTGCCTTCTGTCCGACGAAGCCGGGTCCGATGTTGTGCCCCTTGACCTGGATCAGTTCACGGCAGGCAACACGACTGAAGGCCACCGTTTTATGTCGCCGGGCCGGTTTGCCGTAACGGGGTTCGACGACTACCGCGCCAAACTGCGCCGTGCCCATGTGATCCTTGACAGTGCGGAGCGTGAGGCCGCGATCTGGAACGACGCCACCACACAGGCCTTTGCGCTGGGGCTGGAGGTTGTGCCCGACGCGGGCCTTCTGACCGAAGTGGCCGGTCTGGTCGAATGGCCCGTGGTCCTCTTGGGCCGCATTGCCGCGCCGTTCCTCGATCTGCCGCCCGAGGTTCTGCAAACCTCGATGCGCGAACATCAGAAGTTCTTTTCCGTCCGCAACCCAAAAACGGGCCGGATCGAAGGGTTCGTGACCGTGGCCAACGTCGCCACCGCCGACCACGGCGCCACGATCCTTGCGGGCAATCAAAAGGTTCTGTCGGCCCGCCTGTCGGACGCCAAGTTCTTTTGGGAAAACGACCTGCGCGTGGCGAGGGCCGGGATGGACGATTGGGCAAAGGGTCTGGCCACTGTCACCTTCCACAACAAACTCGGGTCGCAGGCCGAACGTATCGCCCGCATCGCCGCACTGGCGCACGAACTGGCCCCGATGGTGGGCGCGGACGCGGATCTTGCCGAACAGGCCGCGCGCATCGCCAAACTCGATCTGCAGTCGGCCATGGTCGGTGAATTCCCCGAACTGCAAGGCACGATGGGCGGCTACTACGCCCGCGCCGCAGGCCTGCCCGAAGACGTGGCCGCCGCAAGCAAGGCCCACTACCAACCGCTCGGCCCCTCCGACGAGGTACCGACTGACCCGGTGTCCGTCGCCGTGGCGCTGGCCGACAAGATCGATACGCTGACCGGGTTTTGGGCGATCGACGAGAAACCGACGGGCAGCAAAGACCCTTACGCGCTGCGACGTGCGGCGTTGGGGCTTATTCGGCTGGTGGTCGGGAATGGGGTGCGATTGCCGCTCGTCCGCCTGCTCTTCGGAACGAAGAGCGAATTCGGCGCAAAGCAAGAATTTGAAGCATTTACCGCAATGGTTCGCAAAACAAAACAAACGCCAGATGAAAATGCTGAGGTTAGCAGGCTGTCCGCTGAATTAGTTGACGCACAAGAACGTGCCGCAGACAGGTACAACGACCTCCTCTCCTTCCTCCATGACCGCCTCAAGGTCTACCTGCGCGATCAGGGCATCCGCCATGACGTCATCGACGCCTGCCTTGCCATGCCCGGCAATGACGATCTGACCCTCCTCGTGAAACGGGCCACCGCCCTTTCTGCCACCCTGCAAACCGAAGATGGCGCGAACCTGATCCAGGGCTTCAAGCGGGCCAACAACATCCTGACGCAGGCCGAGGAAAAGGACGGCGTCGAATACTCCTACGGTGCCGAAGCCAGATTCGCCGAAGGCGCCGAGGAATCCGCCCTGTTCACCGCCCTCGATCAGGCCGAGGCGATTATCACCCCCGCCATGGCGGCCGAGGATTTTGCCACCGCCATGTCGGCCATGGCATCGCTGCGTGCCCCCATCGACGCCTTCTTCGGCGCGGTGCAGGTAAACAGCGAAAAACAGGTTCTGCGCCGCAACCGCCTGAACCTGCTGCACCGCATCCGCAGGGTCTGCGGGCAGGTGGCGGATCTGACCAAACTGGAAGGCTGACCCCTCTTTTCAGACTTAAATATCCATGGCACCCGACCCACGGGTGCCACGGCACTTCAGGCCGCTGGCTTGCCGCTTGGCACATCCCGGCAATGCCCCTATGCTTTCTGCAACCAGACAGGGGCCGATGTGCTGAAACACGATCCACAACCGGACTATGCCGAAATCACGCCCACGGCGGTGATTTCAACGCCCAGCCATGGCTGGCGCGCCAAATGCCTGCAGCGTCTGATCCGCCTTGACATGCCGGTGCCGCGCACCGTGGCACTGCCCACCACCACGGTGCGCGCCATCGCGGGGGGGCGGGCGGTGGATGCCCCGGCGATCCTTGCGCATTTCGGGCCGGGGGCCCTGATTTCTGTTCGTCCGTCGCCGGAAAATCCCGATTGGGGCGGGCCGTCCACCGTGCTCAACATCGGGCTGAACGCCCATCGCCACGCCCGCCTGATCGAAACCCACGGCAGGGCCGCCGCCGACGCCATCTATCTGCGCTTTGTTCAGGGCTATGCCGTCCACACCGCGCGTCTTGACCCCGACATGTTCGACAATCTGGAACCCGGCCCCGAATCCCTGCGCGAGGCGCTGCGCACCTATGCCGCCGAAATGGATGAACCCTTTCCCGAAGACCCCGCCCGCCAACTGGCAGAGGTGCTGCGCTCCATGGCGCGCGCCTGGGAAGGCACGTCGGCCCGCCTGCTGCGGCAGGCCAAGGGCGCGTCCGATACGGCGGGTCTTGGGCTGATCGTGCAGGAAATGGCGCAGGGGTTGGGGCAGGGGCTGTCCGGGTCAGGCGTGATCCAGTTCGTCGATCCGGTGACGGGCCAGCCGCAGGTGACCGGACGCTATCTGGGTCAGTCACAGGGCCGCGACGCCCTGCGCCGGACCGAGGCGCTTTATCTGACGCGCGACCCGCGCGGCCCCTCGCTCGAAGATCTCTCGCCTGCGCTGTTCGCCGATCTTTTGCGTTTTGGCACCCTGTGCCGCGTCAAACTGCGCGAGGAAATGCAGGTCGAATTCACCATCGATGATGGCAAACTGGCGGTTCTGGACGCGGTCAAGGTGGCCCGTTCGTCCCGCGCCGGACTGCGCATCGCGGTGACGCTGGCCGAGGAAGGCATCATTTCCCGCGACGAGGCGTTGCTGCGTGTTGAACCGCGCGCCCTGTCAGACCTGCTTCACCCCCAGATTGATCCGCGCGGCCCCCGTGACGTGATCGCCAAGGGTATCGCCGCCAGTCCGGGCGGTGCCGTGGGCCGGATCGCGTTTTCGTCTGCCGCCGCACAGGCCATGGCGGCAAGGGGCGAACCCTGCATCCTTGTGCGGCGCGAAACCGCCCCGGAAGACATTCGCGGCATGCATTCGTCGGCAGGGGTGCTGACCGAACGTGGCGGCATGACAAGCCACGCCGCCGTGATTGCGCGCGGGCTTGGCCTGCCCTGCATCGTCGGCGCATCCGACCTGCGGCTTGATGCAAAGGCGGCCACGATCCGGGCGCTTGACGGACGGCTGTTGCGCGAAGGCGACATGATCACCGTCGACGGCAGCACCGGGCAGGTTCTGGCGGGCGTGGCCGACATGCTGCCCCCGGCGCTTGACGACATGTTCCGCACGCTTCTGGGCTGGGCCGACGCCGTGCGCGACATCGGCGTGCGCGCCAATGCCGATACGCCCGCCGACGCGCTGGTCGCCCGCAATTTCAACGCCCAGGGCATTGGTCTGTGTCGGACGGAACACATGTTCTTTGACGCCGAACGCCTTGTCGTCATGCGCGAGATGATCTTTGCTGATACCTCTGCCGAACGCGCCACCGCGCTGGCCCGTCTTCTACCCATGCAGCGTGATGATTTCGTTCAGCTTTTCGATATCATGCAGGGCCTGCCAGTCTGTATCCGCCTGTTCGACCCGCCCCTGCATGAATTCCTGCCGCAGTCCCGCGAAGGCCTGCGCGATCTGGCCGAGGCGCTGGACAAACCCCTGTCCGAAGTTGTCCGCCGGGCCGAGGCGCTTGCCGAATTCAACCCGATGCTGGGGATGCGCGGTGTGCGGCTGGGTGTCGTTCTGCCGGAAATCTATGACATGCAGGCGCAGGCCATCTTCGAGGCGACAGTCGAGGTTGCCCGAAACGGGGCCGCTGTCGTGCCCGAAATCATGATTCCCCTTGTGTCCGCGCGGCGCGAGGTGGAACTGGTCAAGGCCCGCATCGACGCCGTCGCCGCCGTCGTGCGTTCACGCTTTTCCGCCAGTTTCGACTATCGCCTCGGCGTCATGGTCGAAACCCCAAGGGCGGCACTCCGCGCGGGCGAAATTGCGCAGCACGCGTCGTTCCTGTCCTTTGGCACCAACGATCTGACGCAGATGACCTATGGCCTCAGCCGCGATGACGCGGGGCGATTCATGAACACCTATGTCCAGCAAGGTGTCTTTCCCGAAGATCCCTTCCATATTCTGGATCAGGACGGGGTGGGGGAATTGCTGCTGATCGGGGCTGAACGCGGGCGAAAAACACGGCCCGATCTTGTGGTGTCGATCTGTGGCGAACACGGCGGCAATCCCGAATCAATCGCTTTTTGCCGGAAGGCGGGGTTCGACTATGTCAGTTGTTCGCCTTACCGTGTCCCGCAAGCGCGATTGGCAGCCGCCCACATCGCTTTGCTTGAAAAGCAAGTAAAACATTAGCTTAAGCCAACAAGTTAATTTATTGTGTGAATAGCTGCACTGCAGCATCGGCGGGATTCCGCACAAATCGAACCAAAAAGCGTGACATTAATGCCACAAGGGTGGACCCCGGTGGCAAATGTAAATACCTCCGCCCAGTCGTTTTGGCTTGACGTCAGTTGGTCGCGGCATGTCGGAAACAGTCCAGGATTAAACATATGAGTATGCGAATTGGCCGGACCTTCGCCCTGCTGGGTGTCTTGGTGCTGAACAATGCCGCGCTGGCCGATGTTACGGTCAGCACTTCAAGCGACGCCACCGCTGCCATCGGCAGCAGCATGACACAACTGCTCGGGGTGGAACGCACCGCCCTTGATACCGTAGCCCCCCAACAATTCGCGGCCTTGGCCGAAGGTGTCAAATCCCCTGACGCCACCGCACCCGATGCCGCCGCCGCCGTACCGCTTGACGCCGCATATCTTGCCGCACAACCCCAGGCCACGGGGGATGCGGAATGGGAATGTCTGGCACAGGCGCTTTACTTCGAATCCCGTGGTGAAACGATCAAGGGGCAGGTGGCGGTTGCCGAAGTCATCCTGAACCGCGTCGACAGCCCGCTTTATCCCAATTCGGTGTGCGCTGTTGTCAAGCAAGGCGGGCGCGGCGGATGCCAGTTTTCCTACACCTGCGACCGCGTGTCAGACGCAATCCGTGACCGCGCCTCGTTCGTCACCGCTGGCAAGATCGCTCGTCTGATGCTTGACGGCGCACCCCGGACGTTGACGGCGGGTGCCACGAACTTTCACACCCAGAACGTCAACCCAAGCTGGTCGCGGCGGTTTGCGCGCACGGCAAGCATCGGGGCGCACGTGTTCTATCGCCAACCGGGGGCCTGACGTCGCTTCCGGGTCCAAAGATGACGCTACCCATCTGGGGCAGGCTGCCGGTTCAAGGTAGGTTGGCCCCGGCGCGCAACAAAGGGACATGACATGCACGGCGACATCCCCCTTGCGTTCGCGCTTCCCGAAGAACGGGCATCGGCCACCACGGGGGCCGATATGCCAGACCGGATTTCCCTGCGCGACCATGTGGTCGAGGTGGACATCGGCGCGTTTCAACAGGAACGCGGCCACAAACAGCGTGTGCGGTTCAACGTCGTCGTTGAGGTGCGCCCCGCCACACAGCCGCTGGTCGATGATGTCGATCTGATCCTGTCTTACGACCGGATCACCGAGGCAATTGCCACCGAACTCGCCGCCGAACGGCTGAACCTGCTGGAAACGCTGGCAGAACGCGTGGCCGAACGGGTTTTGCTTGAACCTGCCGCGCTGCGGGTTTTTGTCCGCATTGAAAAGTTGGATGTCGGCCCCTATGCGCTGGGTGTCGAAATCGTGCGCGCCCGCGACACTGCTGCTCCCGCTGCCGTTGAACCCGATCTGCCGCATCCTGTGGTCGTGCTGCTGGGCAATCAGGCAATCGCCGCCGACGATATTGGCGCGCAGCTTGATATTTGGCAGACGACGGGGCGGCCTGTGGTTCTGGTCGTGGGCCTGCCTGACACGGCGCTTCCGCAAACCGGGCACAGGCCGACGCAGCGGCGGATCGACCTTCTGGCGATGGAACAGAACGCCTGGGTGCTGGCGTCCCGTGATCCGCGCTGTGTCGTCGTGGAAACCCGCACCGAAATTGACTGGGCGATGCGTCAGGGCCGCATGGTCGTCTGGGCACCGTCGAAACTGGTGCTTGACGCCGTGTCGGGACCCGCGATGCATGATGCGCCTTCGCTTGCCCGCTGGCTTGCGCAAACCCTGTCGGCGGAACGGCTTGTCCTCGACACCGACTAACCGCGCCCGATTTCGGCCAGCGCCTGCCGCACCGATTGGCCCAATTTGTCGGCGATTTCCGCCAGTTCGGCGTCCGGCGCATTATAACGGGGGGCGATGATGATGGTATCGCCCACCACCCCATCCACGTTCCCGCCCGAGGGGTAGCAGATCAGCCCGTTCTGCAACGCCCGTTCCCGGACCCGCAGGTAAAGCTGCATGTCGCGGGGAAACGCCACCTTGGTGACAGGGTCGGCCACCAGTTCAACCCCCGCGAAATACCCCCGCCCGCGCAGATCGCCCACTTCCGCGATCCCCGCCAGCGCATCCGCCAAAAGATCGAAAAGCCGCGCGCTGTTGCCTGCCACATGCTCGATCAGCCCGTCACGGCGAAAGATGCGGTGAACCGCCGCCCCCGCCGCGCAGGCAACAGTGTGGCCTGTGAAGGTGTGGCCCGTCATTGGCCCGCCGTAAGCCGCCGTGATCACGTCGCTGACGTCCCGGCTGTACACGGCAGCGCCCAGCGGAACATATCCGCCCGACATGCCTTTTGCGATCGACATGATATCAGGCACCACCCCGTCATGCGCCAATGCCCGGTACGTTCCGCACCGGCCCGACCCGCACATCACCTCGTCCGCGATCATCAGCACACCATGCCGCGTGCAGATATCCCGCACCATCGTCGCATAATGCGCCGGGGCCGGAACCACCCCGCCTGCCGCACCGACCACAGGCTCGAACACAAAGGCGGCGACGTTTTCCGCACCAAGCGACAGGATTTCCGTCTCCAGCTCCTGCGCGCAGTGCCGGGCCACGTCTTGCGGGGGCACACCCTCGGGCGGGCGGTAAGCGTTCACCGGCGACAAAAGCGATGCGGGCATCAGCGCCCCTTCGTACGGCGCGCGCCGTTCGGCAAAACCCGAAAGCGCAAGCACACCCAGCGTGTTGCCGTGCCATGACCTTTGCCGCGAAATGAACCTGCGCCGCGTCATTTGCCCCTTGGCCGCGTGGTATTGCAGCGCGATCTTCAAACAGGATTCCATCGCCTCGGACCCGCCCGAAACCATCACGACCCCGGCAAACGGCGCGCCACAACCCTGCAGGATCGCCTCCGTGAGTTCCTCCAGAGGGTCTGATGTAAAGGTATAGCGGTAACCGTGCATGATCGTGTCAAGCTGCGCCTTGATCGCCTCGGTCACCTCCGGATGGCCATAGCCAAGGCTGTAAACCGCAGGCCCGCCCGATCCGTCGACATAGGTCTTGCCCGTGGTATCGGTGACATGTCCGCCCTTGCCATGCGCAACCTTGGGCAGGGCGCTGGCCACCACACTTGTCGAAACAGACTTTGTCATCGTGGGTCAGCCCCCATTGTCCGCATCCAGCAGGTTTGTTCGCGTAAATCGGTGCAGAACGTTGCGTGTCACCTGTTCCACCATGGCATCCGCCCGCGCAAGCCCTGCGACCCAGTCGCAGGTGCCTGCATGGAACACTTCGCCCCGCCCCTGACGGAAGTGCACGATGGCCCCGCAACCCCGCTTTGTCTGCTCGATCCCCGCCGCATCGGCGCGGCCGGTCAGGATCAGGGCGGCATATTCGGCGTCTTCCGTCCCCAGAAACGATTGCCCCGGCAGGATCGTCGGCCCTTCTTCCAAGGTGGCGGCAAGGCCAAGCGCAAGGATCTGGTAGTCGCGCGGATAGGCCAAGGGATCAGCAGGGGCAGGCAGGCCGTGTCGGATGACGTAATCAAGCCCGTCCACCTCGTAACCAAAGATGCGCGCGTCGCGTCCCAGCACGTCGCCATAATAAAGGCCGGTGCCCGCAAAGGCCCAGTGGTCCGGGCGGTAGACGGGAAACCCGCCCGCACCGCGCGGGCTGCACCCCGACCAGCCCGCATAGATGCCCCGGGTGGCGTCCAATCCGAAACTGTCGCGCCCCGGCCGCCCGATCTCTGCCGACTCCCACGATTCGGTGACGCGGTTTCGCGGCCCGCTTTGCATCAGGGGGTCCGCTTCACGGGCGGTGTATTTGTAGCACACCTGACGCCGCCCGCCGTCTTCCAGCCGGATCTGCCACATGAAATTGGCGGCAAATCGCGCGACACTGCCGCCTTGCGCGGTAAAGGCTGCCACCGCGTCGCGCATTTCCCACGACCAGTATTCGTCGTGCCCGACCATCACGGCGCAACTGTATCCGTTCAGCGCGCCGGGGTCGCTGTGCAAATCCACATGGCTGATCGGATCGACATCGAGCCCCTCTGCCTCGGCCCACCGCATGAAATGCCGCTCGTAACTGGCCCATCCGGCAGAGGCGTATTTCTTGCTGTGGCCCGTCGTCCACGCCCATTCCATGTGCGGATAGGTGGGGGCCGCCATGGGCGCGGGGTCTTGCATCAGCACCGCGCGCGGCGCATCGGGCGGCAGGCTGACAAAACCACGCGCATAGGGGCGCTGGGTTGACAGAACCGGCGAAAACGCGTCGCCCTTCGGCCCGCACAGCCCCTGATAATGGTTCGATCCGCCCCAGTCGTTGTAGGCGACCCAACTTCCCGTGGCCGCGATCAACGCGATGCGACCCCGGCGATCCTGCCCGGAAGCAGGGGCGAGTAGGAACAGATGTTCACTCGTGTCCGGCGCACCTTGGCTGCCCACTGTCGTCATCCGCACGATGTAACCGCCCGGTCGCCAACCGGCCCCGGTGTCGATGGTCAGGGCAACCGGCCAATCGCACCCCACCACTGAACAATCCTTTGGCGCGCGGTGCCAACGGCCTGCCACTGGCCCGGACTTCCAGACAGATTCCAACGTCACACCGTCGCGCAGCACCTCCACCACGAACGATGGCGCGTTGGTCGAAACGCACAACGCGATGCTCTCCCCCGCCTTGTCGGACATCCGGGTCGTGTAGCCGCGGATCCATGGCACAGACGGCACATCAACCGGCATACGCTCGGCGTAGTTGGCGAAAACCGCCTCTGTCTGCCAAGGTTCCTTGGGCGTCAAACCGGGGCCTTTCATCATAAGGGCAGCGCGTCCCGCATTCCTTGATAGAACGGCAACCCCCCGCGCAACAAGGGCCGCACGGTTATGCTGTGGGCTTGCCGGGAAAGTCCGGGGCGGATAACCAAATGCATGACCTACTTTCGCCCCATCGCCATGACGGATGCCGCACGCCCGAACGGGGCGGTCCCGCTGGCCGGTGGTGCCATCTGGTTTGACCGGGCGGAGGTGTTGAGGCGTGGCCACGCTGCCACCTTGATCCCGGCCAGCGATGTGCCTGCCGATGTGCTGGCGCGCCTATCCGCAGCCCGTGCGCCGGTGGCCGGGCTGTCGCTCGACCGCCCCCGCCTGATGGGCATCCTGAACGTCACGCCCGACAGTTTTTCGGACGGCGGCCTGTTCCTTGATCCGCAGGACGCACAGGCGCAGGCTCGGCTGATGGTGGGTGCCGGGGCGGATATCATCGATATCGGTGGTGAAAGCACGCGGCCCGGTGCCGTTCTGGTGGCCGAGGCCGAAGAACAGTCCCGCACCGTGCCCGTCATCGCGGCGCTCCGCGCGGCGGGCATCACTGCGCATATTTCAATCGACACCCGCAAGGCCGGGGTCGCCAAGGCCGCACTTGCCGCCGGGGCCGACATGCTCAACGACGTGTCGGCACTTAAGTTTGACACGGCCATGGCCGGGGTCGCGGCCAATTCAGGCGCGCCGATCTGCCTGATGCATGCGCAGGGCACGCCGCAGGATATGCAGAAGAACCCCCATTATGACGATGTACTGCTGGATGTGTACGACTTCCTGCAGGATCGCATAGCCCGGGCCGAAGCGGCAGGCATCGCCCGCGACCGCATCATCGTCGACCCCGGCATCGGCTTTGGCAAGACGCTGGAGCATAACCTGACACTGATCCGTGGCCTGTCGCTGTTTCACGGCCTTGGCTGTGCCGTACTTCTGGGCGTGTCGCGCAAGAAATTCATCGGCACGATCGGTGGCGAAGATCAGGCGGCACGGCGGGCACCGGGATCGCTTGCCGTGGCGCTGGCCGGGGTGGCGCAAGGCGCGCATATTCTGCGCGTGCATGATGTGTGGGAAACGCGGCAGGCCCTGGCCCTGTGGCGCAGCGTGACGGGGGACGGCGCATGATCCGCAAGTTGTTCGGAACGGACGGGGTTCGCGGGCGCGCGAACAGCTATCCCATGACGGCGGAAATGGCTTTGCGGCTGGGGGCTGCGGCGGGCCAGTATTTCCGCCGCGCAGCGGGCGGCGCGCACCGTGTGGTGATTGGCAAGGACACCCGCCAATCCTGCTACATGCTGGAACAGGCGCTGACAGCGGGCCTGGCCAGTACTGGCATGGACGTCTTCCCCCTTGGCCCGATTCCCACGCCAGCCGTTGGTTTCCTGACCCGGTCGATGCGCGCTGATCTTGGCGTGATGATTTCGGCCAGCCACAACCCCTACCATGACAACGGGATCAAGTTCTTTGGCCCCGACGGCTTCAAGCTCAGCGATGAGGCCGAGGCCGAGATCGAGGCGATCCTTGCAGGTGACATACCGCTCGCCGAACCCGCGCAGATCGGCAAGGTGAAACGCATCGACGACGGCAGGGGCCGCTATCAGGAATTCGCCAAGACGACCTTCCCCGCCGGGTTGCGGCTGGACGGGCTCAAGGTCGTGATCGATTGCGCCAATGGTGCCGCCTACAAGGCGGCGCCCGAAGTGCTGTGGGAACTGGGGGCCGAAGTCATCAAGGTGGGCGTCACCCCGAACGGCACGAACATCAACGATCATTGCGGATCGACCTATACCCTGACCGCAGCCGAGGCTGTGGTGGCGCATCACGCGGATGTCGGCATCTGCCTTGATGGTGACGCCGACCGCGTGATGATTCTGGATCAGGCAGGACGCGTGGCCGACGGCGATCAGATCATGGCGCTGTTCGCCGGGCGCTGGGCGCAGGAAGGGCGGCTTCGCGGTGGCACGCTGGTGGCGACGGTCATGTCGAACCTGGGGTTGGAGCGGCATCTCGCGGGGCAGGGGCTTCACCTGCACCGCACAAAGGTGGGCGACCGCTATGTGGTAGAGGCGATGCGTCACGGCGGCTTCAACCTTGGCGGCGAACAGTCGGGCCACATCGTGATGACGGATTATGCCACCACAGGCGACGGTCTGATTGCCGGGTTGCAGTTTCTGGCCGAAATGGCCCGCACGGGGCAGGGGGCCGACACGCTGATCCGTCAGTTCGACCCCGTGCCTCAGATGCTCAAGAACGTCCGCTATGCGGGGGCAGACCCGACCACTGCCCCCGCCGTCGTCAAAGCCATCGCCAGCGCCGAAGCGGCGCTGACGGGAAAGGGCCGCCTTCTGATCCGCAAGTCAGGCACCGAACCCCTGATCCGCGTCATGGCCGAATGTGAGGATGAGGCGCTGCTTGCGCAGGTGGTCGACAGCATCGTTGACGCCGTAAAGGCGGCGGTCTAGGCGGCGAGCCCCGCATTTGTTGTGCAAACACATTAGGCAATACCCAAAGGATCACCCTCGCCGGTTGTCCTGCGGACAATCGCGTGATCCGTTTGGCCGGAACGCAAGTGAAGGCCAAGGGGCTAACTACCTGCGTGACCTAACCATCGGGACGTGCCTGCCCCGGCGGCGCGAAACGCGCCAGCCCCGGCAGGGGCAGGCGCGGCACGATCAAGCCTGACGGTCTTGATCGCGCGTGGCGCCATCACCGCCCGCGATCTAACCCCGAACCGCCGCCACCGCTTCCAGCAGCAGGTCGGCCACGCGGTCCACTTCGTCCATCGTCAGGGCCGTCGGCAACCGCAGGTCACCCGTCCGCATCAGCATGGCGCGGGTTTTGGGCAGATCGGGAATATCGCCCAGAAACTGCCAGTTCCAGAAGGCGCGCGCGTTGTTTTCCGACAGGCCAAAGACGCTGACGGCGATCCCCCGCGCCGCCGCCTGCGCGATCAGGCCCCGCGCCCCCGCGTCTGTCCAATCGCCGGTCAGGGTGAACTGGATCGAATCCGGCGCGCGGCATTCCGGCCCAAGCGCGGGCGGCACGGACAGATGCGCGCTTTGCGACAGGCGGGCGGCCACGTGGTCGTGCGCCGCAAGGCCGCGCGCCACCCGGTCCGCCAATTCTGGCAGTTGCGGGCGGATCACGGCGGCCGACAGGTTCTGCATCCGCATGTTGTAGAGCGGCAGGCGGTTCTGCCAGTGCATATAGCTGTTCTGCAAACCCGGATGTTTTTTCCAGTTCGCCTCATACGCGCCCGACATGATCACGGCACGCGCGGCAAGTTCAGGGTCGTCCGTGACCAGTATTCCGCCTTCGCCCGCGTTGATCATTTTGTAGGATTGGAAACTGAAACACCCGATCTTGCCGATCGTCCCCACCTTCCGCCCGCCCCATGTGGTGCCAAGCGAATGGGCCGCGTCCTCCACCACCGGCACACCCGCCGCGTCACACAGCGCCATGATGGCATCCATGTCCGACGTGTGCCCCCGCATATGGCTAATCAGCACGGCATCGGCCCCGGGCAGTTTGGCCGCGAAATCCGCCATGTCTATGCGCAGCGAATGGTCAACCTCCACCAGAACCGGCACGCAGTCGGCATGCAGCACCGCCGACGGGACGGCGGCAAAGGTGAACGCCGGAATGAGCACCCGCGCCTCGCGCCGCAGGTCAAGTGCGCGCAAGGACAGGAACAATGCTGCCGAACAGGACGACACGGCAAGCGCATAACGCGCGCCCAGCAATTCGGCAAATTCAGCCTCGAGCAGGGCGACGGGCGCATCCGCAGGGGCGGTATACCGAAACAGGTCAGCCGAAGTCAGCAGGTCCAGCACGGCCTGACGGGCGGCCGGCGGAATAGGCTCTGCCCGGTGCAGATCAGGTGCGGGGAAGGGACCATCCAAAGACATATGCAGATTTCCTTAAACTCAGTTTGGGGAAATCTGTAACTGCAACAGAGGGATTTTGCCAGTGACATGGCTGTGACAGGGGAAATCCGCCGGAAGAAGCGCCTTTTGTAGTCGGTTTCTTCTGCGGCTTGCAGATCAAAAGCCCAGTCGATCCCGCGCCGAATACCACGTCATCGCCATTACCAGCAGCGGCCAGCGAAGCGCCGCGCCGCCGGGGAACCGGGGCACCGGCAGCGATGCCATCAGATCGAACCCACCCGACTGCCCGCGCACCGCCTCGGCCATCAGCCGACCGGCGAGCGTCGCCAGCGCCACGCCCTGACCGGAATAGCCCGACGCCGAAAGAATATTCGGCTGAACCCGCGCAAAATAGGGAAGCCGCTTCATCGTGATCGCCAGCGTGCCGCCCCAGGCATGATCGATGCGCACATCGGCCAGTTGCGGATACACCTGCAACATCGGCTTTCTGACCGTCGCCTCGATATCCGGGAAACGGTAGCCATAGCTTTCCCCGCCGCCAAACAGCAGGCGGTTGTCTTCCGACAGCCGCCAATAATTCACCACGAACTTCGTGTCCGCCACTGCCACGGGCTGTGACAGGACGCTTGCGGCAAGGTCGCCCAAAGGCTCGGTCGCCACGATGAAATTGTTGATCGGCATGACCCGCTCGGCCACCTTCGGCTCCAGCCCGCCAAGATATCCGTTGCAGGCCAGCACCACATGCGCGGCCGTCACCTGCCCGCCGTCGGTGTGAACCACGGGCTGCGCGCCCGGCTCGATCCGCACCACGGGGCTGGTTTCGTGAATGATGGCCCCTGCCGCCTGCGCCGCCCCCGCCAGTCCGATTGCAAAGTTGAGCGGGTGGATATGCCCCGCACCCCAGTCGATGGCCCCGCCCTGATACACGCCAGACCCGATCAGGCCGCCGATGCCCTGCCGGTCCAGCACCTCGATCTGGGTATAGTCATAGTCGCGCGCCAGCCGTTCCGCATAAACCGCCCCCGCCCGCGCCTCGGCAGCGGTCCAGCAGGCATGCGCCACGCCGGGGCGATAGGGGACAGGCATCTCGTGATCCGCAATCAGGCTCTGCACCAGTGCGTTCGCGTCCCGCGCCAGATCCCACAACCGCCGCGCGTCGCCGCGACCGACCATCCGCTCCAGATCGTCCTGATCGCGCCGCATGTCAGATGCGACCTGCCCGCCATTGCGCCCCGACGCGCCCCAACCCACGCGGTGCGCCTCCACCACCACGACACGCAACCCCGCCTGCGCCAGATGCAGGGCAGTGGACAGCCCGGTATACCCCGCGCCCACCACGCAGACATCTGCCGTCACCGCCCCGCGAAGTGGCGGCTGAACCGCAAACGGGGTGGCCGTCGCGGCGTACCAGGACGGCGGATATTCCCCGGCCCGGTCATTCGCGTACAACAGGTTCATACGTTCAGCAGCAGATGCTGGCGTTCCCACGGGCTGATGACCTGCAGGAATTCCTTGTATTCGTTGCGTTTGACCGACGTGTAGACCCGCACGAACGCCGGCCCAAGAACCTCGCACAGTGCCGTGTCTTCGGCCAGAAGATCCAGCGCATCGCCCAGATTCGACGGAATGTCGTCACTGTCGATATAGGCGCTGCCGGCAAATTCGGGCCGCGGCGGCCGCTTTTCCATCAAGCCCAGATAGCCACACGCCAGACTTGCCGCGATGCCAAGATAGGGGTTGCAATCCATGCCGGGCAGCCGGTTTTCGATGCGCCGCCCTTCCGGCCCCGAAATTGGCACGCGCAACCCCGTGGTGCGGTTGTCGCGCGCCCACTCCAGATTAATCGGTGCCGCGAAATCGGGGATATAGCGGCGATAGCTGTTCACATAAGGTGCCAGCAGGGCAATCGCCCCGGTCAGATGGTTCTGCATCCCGCCGATGAAATGATAAAACGCCTCGGTTTCGGCACCTTTCTTGTCGGAAAAGATGTTCTTGCCCGTTCTGCTGTCCACCACAGAATGATGGATGTGCATGGCCGAACCCGGCTCTCCCTCGATGGGTTTCGCCATGAAGGTGGCAAAGCAATCGTGGCGCAACGCCGCCTCGCGGATCAGTCGCTTGAAAAAGAACACCTC
The DNA here is from genome assembly GCA_031425195.1 of Gemmobacter sp. GTDB lineage: Bacteria > Pseudomonadota > Alphaproteobacteria > Rhodobacterales > Rhodobacteraceae > JANPIX01. The sequence goes on from JANPIX010000013.1 coordinate 165,915, forward strand.
GTCGGCAAGCCTGACCGGATCGCCATGCGCAAGGTTCAGTTCGATCTGCCCTGCGCCGCCCTCTTGCAGGATGCCGTCGATCTCAAGCCCCTGCGCCTCGGCGAAATCATAAATGTCGTCGATCACCGTGCCATATTCGTCGATGGCCGAAAGGGAATAGGCCTGCTTGGCCGCCGCCTGCCGCCCTGTGCGGCCCATCGGCGGCACCACCGGCATGTTCGGGTCGATGTTGCGCGCGGTCAGGAAGAACTCCATCTCGGGGGCCACCACGGGCGTCCAGCCCTGCGCGTTGAACAGCCCGACAATCCGTTTCAGCACGTTGCGCGGGCTGAACGTCACCGGCACACCCTGCTGGTCGACGGCATCGTGAATCACTTGCAGCGTCACATCCGCCGTCCATGGGGCTGCCGTCGCGGTGGTGAAATCCGGGACCAGAACCATGTCCGGCTCGGTAAAATCGTCAACCGGGTTGTCTGCCCATTCGCCGGTGATGGTCTGTAGAAAGATCGAATTCGGCAGGTAATAGCTCGTCTGCTTGCCAAATTTCGCGGCGGGCATCGCCTTGCCCCGCGCGACACCGGCAATATCGGGGATCACGCATTCAACCTCGTCCACACGTCGTCCACCGATATAATCGCGGGCTGCCTCAGGCAGCTTGGTTGTCCAATCGGACATGGGTCACACTCTTTGATTGCACCCTTAGGGTGTCTGGCTTTGACTTCACCCGTTCGGGTGTCGGAAAAATTCTGCGATCCGCCGCGCGATCTTGGCATCGTCGATGGGTTGATCCAGCCGCGCCGTGGCCTGCGCCATCAGGTCATCGGGAACAAGCCCCGGTCCGCGCGTCTTCATCAGCCCGTCCACGAATTCAGGCCGGAACTCGGGATGGGCCTGCACCGTGAACGCGTGGGTGCCATAAACCAGCGCGGCATTGTGACAGAACGCGTTGCTGGCCACGACTTTGGCCCCGGGCGGCAGGTCAACCACCTGATCCCTGTGCCAGGCGTTCAGCGTGATCTTTTCGCCTTCGAAATCATAATCCGTCGGTCCCACGGCCCAACCCTGTTCAAACCGCCTGACCGTGCCGCCCATCGCCTTGGCGATGATCTGGTGGCCAAAACAGATGCCCACCATCGGCACATTGGCGGCAAAGGCGTGGCGGATGAATTCCTCCAGCGGCGGGATAAAGGGATGGTCTTCATAAGCACCGTGCCGCGACCCAGTGATCAGCCATCCATCCGCCTCGGTGACCGATGCGGGAAACTCCATGTCCACCACCCGCCAGGTGCGAAAGGTGAAATCCTCCTGACCCAGAAGGCGGGCGAACATGTCAGGGTAATCGCCCATCGTGGGCGACAGCGCATCGGGTGCCAGGCCAGTTTGCAAGATGCCGATCAGCATTGGGTTTCCGTCATGCCGGGTGAAAACGTCAGTCTAGAACCGCCCCCTGCGGGGCGGCAAGTGGGTGTCAGACAGTATCGAGGTACAATTCAACCCGCTCTTCCGCCGTCAACTCGCCGATGTAGTGCAGTTCCTGCCGTTTCGTCTGCACCAGATTGCGGATCAGTTCAGCGGGCAGGATACGCTGCATGATCGTGCTTCCCTCCAGCGCGTCGATCGCATCGGCCCAGCTTGCCGGAATTTGCGGCAGATTGTCATTGGCATAGGCGTTGCCAGTGATCGGCGCGGCCGGTTCCATAGCGTTTTCAATTCCGTCCAGCGCCGCCCCCAGAATGGTCGCCAACATCAGATAGGGGTTCACGTCGCCCCCGGCCACCCGATGTTCAATCCGCCGTGCCGAAGGGCTGCCCGCCGGAATCCGGATCGCCGCCGTGCGGTTTTCATATCCCCAGCAGATCGCCGTGGGCGCGTGCTTGTCGGGGACAAGCCGCTCGAAACTGTTCTGGTGCGGCGCAAAGATCAGGGCGGAATCGTGCATCGCATTCAGGCAACCCGCAACCGCCTGTTTCAGCATCGCCGTGCCCTTTGGGCCGCCGCTGTCGAACACGTTGTCGCCCGCCTCGTCCAGCACCGAAAAATGCGTGTGCAGGCCGGAACCGGAGTATTCTGGGTAAGGCTTCGCCATGAAACTGGCCGCAAACCCGTGCCGCCGCGCCAGACCCTTGACCAGCATCTTGAACAGCCAGGCATCATCCGCCGCCCTGAGCGCATCGTCGCAGTGCATCAGGTTGACCTCGAACTGCCCAAGCCCGGTTTCCGAGGTGGACGTATCCGCCGGAATATCCATCGCCTCGCAGGCATCATAAAGATCGGTGAAGAATGTATCGAACGCGTCAAGCGCCCGAATCGACAGGGTTTCCGCCGCCTTCCGGCGTTTGCCCGAACGCGGGCTCGATGGAACCTGCAGCGTCTTGCCACTGTCGTCGATCAGAAAGAATTCCAGTTCCATTGCGCAAACCGGCGTCAAGCCGCGCGCCTTGAAGCGTTCGACAACCGCGCGAAGCGCGTGCCGGGGGTCACCTTCATAGGGTGTCCCATTTTCGCGGAACATCCAGATCGGCAACAACGCCGTCGGCGCCTCCAGCCAAGGCATTGGCATGAAGCCACGCTCGGTTGGCCGCAGAATGCCATCGGCGTCGCCCTGTTCAAAGATCAGTTCGCTGTCGTCGATGTCTTCGCCCCAGATATCAAGGCTCAGGACGGAAAACGGAAAACGTGTTCCATCCTTGACCACCTTGTCAGCATAACGCGCCGGGACGCGCTTGCCGCGCGCCTGTCCGTTCAGATCGGCAGCAGCCACGCGAATGGTGCGAACCTCGGGGTGTTTTCTAAGCCAGTCTTTCATCAATCACATTGGGATGCGGGGGCATTGCGCATTTCACATGCGACCCCATCCTTGCCAACGCGGCAAGGCCGGGATCATGCCCTTGATCCATTCCTTTTTTCTGCGACCGAAATCCCGTGTCTGGTGTCTTGGCAACACCCACGCCGCCCCCCGGCGGTTCCAAGGCCAAAGGCCCCGGCGAATTTGATCAAATTCAGAATACTATCTGATCACCTGTGGACGCAAGCGGATTCGGCTTTTCTGGTTTTGTGGCAGATACCGGTTCAGATACCGGTTGATCGCCCCGAACAACAAGACCACCCCAAGTGTCAGCAGGATGAAATAGAACGCCACAATCGGATAGGGGATGAACGGGTTGAAGGTCTTGTCGGCGAAATAGTTTGCGTAATACAGCGCATCGCCCTTTTGCTGAAACGCAGGAAAGCCCGAAAAGAACACGATGGTCGTGGCGTGAAACAGAAAGATCGCCTCATTCGTATAGGCGGGCCAGGCAAGCCGCAGCATCGTGGGCCACTGGATTCTGCGAAACTTTGACCAGCCCGAAAGGCCATAAGCCTCGGCCGCCTCCAGATCGCCCTTTGGGATAGAACGCAACGCCCCGACAAAGATTTCCGCCGAATAAGCGGCGGTATTCAGGAACAGAACGATCAACGCGCCCGCCCATGCCTTGGTCAGCCAGGCGGTTTCAACGGTGATGCCCAGCACCTCGATCCCGGCGCGCGGCAGCATTACCAGCGCCTCATAGGCAAGGAAGAACTGAATGAACAAGGGGGATCCGCGAAAGACAAAGATGAACCATTCCGCCGGTTTGCGCGCCCAAGGCGAATGCGCGGTTTTTGCCAGCGCCAAGGCATTCGCCAGCACGAACCCGAAGGTAAGCGCGATGATGCCGAAATACAGGTTCCAGATCAGCCCCGATCCGATCAGCGTGAATTGCTGGCAGATGGTGAAATCCGCACGCGGCAACAGCCGTTCACCATACCCAAGACTGCGAAAGGCATATTGCCCGATGGTTTCCCAGCAACTCATACGGCGGCCTTTCGCTGCGCTTCACCGGCGGCGGTGGCCTGTCCGCTCGACAATCGTGCCGACAAACGGCCAAGCACGATTTCCGAAAGCCGCGTGACACAAAGATAGAACACCAACAGGAACAGAAAGTAATAAAGCCGCCAGTCGGGATGCGGATATTCATAAACACCCGTCTTCGACCCGCCCAGTTCCCGCGCCCAATAGACGATGTCCTTGACGCCCAAAAGGAACAACAGCGGCGTTGCCTTGATCAGGATCATCCACAGGTTCGACAACCCGGGCAGCGCATAAATCCACATCTGTGGCACCAGAATGCGGCGGAACACCTGCCGCGCCGACATGCCGTAACTTTCCCCGGTTTCCAGTTGCGCCCGCGGAACAGCCTGCATCGCGCCGTAAATCACATTGGCGGCAAAGGCCCCGAACACGATGGCAAAAGTAAATACCGCCAGCGCAAAGCCGTAAACCTGATGCCAGATCTGCGGCGAATTTGATGAGGGCACCTTGGCCTCGGGACATACCCGAAACTCCAGCCCCTGCCAGACAGAGTCTGGCCAATCGGGGCAGACAATCTGATGCTTGCTCCATTCGATCGCCTGATCCAGCGCGATGACGAAGAACAGAAAGAACACGATGTCCGGGATGCCCCGCACCATCGAAATATAGATCTTGCCGAACAGGCGAAGTGGCAGGATATGGCTGCGCGCGGCAATCGCCCCGCCGAACCCGAAGGCAAGCGCAGTCGGCGCCGTAATCGTGACCAGAATCAGAACGGTGACAAAAGACCAATAGAAATCAAGGTGCTTGCCCGACGTCAGATAACATCCAAGCCACGTCAGCCCGTCGATGGTCTTGGGATCAGCGCAGGCTTCAAACATTCATACGCACCTTGGTCAGGGTGATCCCGGCCCCTTGAACAAGGGGCCGGGATGCAGGGATCAGAATACCAGCGCTTCGGGGCCGAAATATTCCACGATCAGGGCGTTCAGCGTGCCGTCAGCCTTCATCGACTGAATGGCAGTGTCGAACTTTGCTTTCAGTTCGGTGTCGCTTTCGCGCATTCCCAGGCCGACGCCGCCGCCAAGGGCAACCTCTTCGGCCAGAAGAACCAGTTCGCCATTCGATTCCGCGGCGATGGGTGCCAGGAAATCCTTGTCGGCGAACACGGCCACAGCCTCGCCATTGCGCACGGCGGCAACGGTTTCATCCGGCGTTGCGAATTCCAGCAACGTCGCACCCGATTCAGCGACATAGCCCGCCTGAATGGTCGACACCTGCGCCGACACGATGCCCGTCTTGATGTCCGCATCCGGCGTCAGCGCCAGATAGGCCGACGTTGCCGGCGGGATGTAGTTTTCGCTGAAGTTGATGACTTCTTCGCGCTCGTCGGTGATGCTCATGCCGGCAATGATGACGTCATAGTTGCCCGACTGCAGGTTCGGGATGATGCTGTCCCATTCGTTCGTGACCCACTCGCAGGTCAGTTCGGCGCGCTTGCACAGCTCGTCGCCCAGCTTGCGTTCGAACCCGTCGACTTCGCCGGCATCGTTGATAAAGTTGTAGGGCGGGTAGGCCCCCTCGGTTCCCAGACGGATTGTCTGAGCGGCAGCAATCCCGCCAGACAGGGCGACAAGTGCTGTTGCAAGGATCAGTTTTTTCATTTTTGGACTTCCTCAGGTTTCACAGGTTAACAGGTTATGAATGCTTTCAGGCGCTCGTCGCTGAAAGAAAGCCGCGCAGGCGTTCGGTCTGCGGATTGGCAAAAAGTTCGGCGGGCGGGCCTTCTTCTTCGATCTTGCCCTGATGCAGAAAGATGACATGGTCCGACACGTCGGCGGCCAGTTTCATGTCATGCGTGACCAAAAGCATTGTGCGCCCCTCATCGGCCAGCGCTTTGATCACGCGCACGACTTCCTGCTCCAGTTCCGGGTCAAGCGCCGACGTTGGCTCGTCAAACAACAGGGCGCGCGGTTCCATGCACAGCGCGCGGGCGATGGCGGCGCGCTGCTGCTGCCCGCCTGACAGTTGCGCGGGCCATGCCCCGGCCTTGTCGGCAATGCCAACCTTTGCCAGATAACCGCGTGCCTTTTCCTCCACCTCGGCGGGGTCGCGCTTCAGCACGGTAACAGGCGCTTCCATCACGTTCTGCAGGACAGTCAGGTGCGACCACAGATTGAACTGCTGGAACACCATCGACAGGTTGGTGCGAATCCGCGTGACCTGCACCCGGTCGGCCGGGTGCCGGCCCAAACCGTGCCCGCGCCACTGCACAGCCTCGCCTTCGAACAGGATCTCGCCTTGCTGGCTGTCCTCCAGCAGGTTGCAACACCGCAGAAGCGTGGATTTCCCCGATCCCGACGACCCGATCAACGATGTGACATGCCCGCGCGGGGCCTCCAGATCGACACCCTTCAGCACCTCCAGCTTGCCATAGCTTTTGTGCAGATCACTGATCTGTATGACAGGAACGTCCGCCGTGGCGGGGGGAATCTGGATTTGCGCTGTCACGTACGGGTCCGCTGTTGGTCGTCTGTGCAATGTGCCTTGCTGGCACTTGGTGCGCAAATAGGAACGATAATTCGCGCCATTGCAACGCTCTTTCTGCCAGTTTGTACGTCAATGCCTACGAAACGGTCACGCAGCCAGCCCGAACTGCGCAGGCGTGGGCGGGTTTGGCACGCGCAGATAATCTTGCGCGGGAATGTCGACAAAGGCCTTCACGCCCAGAATGTCGCGTTCCCCCTGCGACAGGCCGGTAAGGACCGCCGCAACCGCGTGGCGCAGCACCGCCACATCCATTCCTTTGGCGGTGATATAAGGCAGGCCGGGGGTGGGGTCTGTCCAGCCAACGATCCGCAGTTCTGCAACATGGTTGGGGAAGTTCCGTTCAAGATTGCGAAAGGTCACGGCGTCAATCCCTGCAATATCAACAAGCCCTGCCGCAACGGCAAGTGCCGACGCCCGGTGCGATCCGCTGCGCAGAACCGGGTCAAGCCGCAGCCCGATGCGCGCCGCATGGGCCATCGGCCCGGCCCAACCCGATTGCGACAGATCCTCGTTGAACGCAAATGGTGCGCCGTCAAAGGCAGAAAGATCAGTTCGCGCATCACGCCGGCGCGCGACAAATGCACTCCGGTAGTAGCCCGGCGGGCAACCCTTCACGCCAAAATCGGGCGTCGCCACATAGGCCACCTGATCTGACAGCCGCGCGCGGAACGGGTATCCACACGTCTGCGACAACAGCAAGTCGGGCGATTGCCACGCAGGCCAATAGGCATCGTTTCCGCGCGTCAGCGCGTCTGGCGCGTCCAGACCAGCCGCCCGCAGATTGTCACCGATCAGTCGCCAATATTGGTCATTGACGGCCTGAACATCACCGAAATCATACATCGCCAGCGATGCGATCATGGTGTGCCGCGTGTCACGCGTTGCCGGGCAAGCCCCGAATCGACATCGCTGACCCCCAAAAGGTTGGTCACCAACCGCAACATCTGATCTTCCTCGTCCGCCCGGTTGCCGTCTGCCACCGCGATGGACCACAGCGCCTCGATCAGGCTGATGCGTTCCGCCAATGGCACCGCATCCTTCAACGCCCGCGTAAACCGAACCGTATCGGGCGCTTCGGTCTCTAGAAGTTCGGCCTCGGCCCGCAAGGCCGTGGCCGCAGCAGCACTCAACCCCTCGCGCGCGGCCAGAACGCGGTCAATGCGGGATTGTTCGGTGACGGTATAGGTGCCGTCAGCCCGCGCAAGCCGCACCAGAAGCGCGGCAAGCGCAAGGGCCGCCTCCGGTGTGGGAAGGCGGTCAGGCTGGGGGTTGATCAACTGGCGCAGAATGGATTGGAACATGGCGTTGATTTAGGCCAACCGCTGCGCAAAGCCAATCCCGTTCACGCCGATATGTGCAAACCGTCAGCCCGCCTGAAGTGCGGCAAACATCCCCTCCAGCCGCGCCGCCTCGTCTGCCAGACCGTAGGGCGGGTTGACGATGAACACACCCGATCCCACCATTCGGTGCCCGTCACGCACCGGCGGGAACATCACCTCGTGCCGCATCGCACCGGGAAAGGCGGCGGTCAGGGTGCGCAGCATCCCGTCATGCGCAGGGACTGTCAGAACCGGATACCACAGCATCAGAATGCCCACGTTCCATTTGCGGTGCACAACCTGCAGGGCCTTGGGCACAGCGATGTAATCGTCCTTCACCTCGTAACTCGGGTCAATCAGCATCAGGCCGCGCCGCGGCGTCGGCGGCGTGATGGCCTGTGCCATCTCCAGCCCGTCCTGCCGCCGGACATGCGCGCCCCAGGGTTCCAGATGCGCGACAAGGGCGGCGTGTTCCTGCGGATGCAGTTCCGCCAGATGCATCGTGTCGCCAGGGCGCAGCGACAATGCCCCAATCAGCGGGCTGCCGGGATAGGCGTCCGGCCCGTTCTGCGCCCGCGCCTCGATCAGCCGCTGCCTATACGCATGGCGGGGCGGAAAAGCCGCCTCCAGCCGCGCAACCCCGCCCGCCGCCTCGCCGGTTTTCAGCGCCGCCTCGCCTGCCAGCGAATAAAGCCCCCGCCCGGCATGCGTCTCGATATAGCAGAGCGGTTTGTCCTTCTGCACCAGATACTCCAGCGCCACGGCCAAAAGCGCATGTTTGTGCACATCGGCCAGATTCCCGGCATGAAAGGCGTGTTGATAGGACAGCATGTCAGATGGCTACCCCGGAACGCCCCGCAGGGCAACGGGCCGCCGGTGCCAACAGCCCTAAGTTGCTTTCCGCAGACGGCATCCCATGTTGATGGTTGAAACCCTGTGCCCTTTGGGTCAAAGACAAGGCGCTCTCAACCGGGAAAAGTTTATGGAAATCTTTACGCAAGCGGGGTTTCTCGCGCTTCTGCAGGTCATTGGCATCGACCTTGTTCTGGCAGGCGACAATGCCATCGTGATCGGCCTTGCGGCAGCCGGCCTGCCCAAGGAACAGCGCGCCAAGGCCATTCTTGTCGGGATCATCGCGGCCACGATCATGCGGATCGGGTTTGCCATGGTCACGACGCAACTTTTGGCCATCGCGGGCCTGTTGCTGGCAGGCGGCGTCCTGCTGCTCTGGGTCTGCTGGAAGATGTGGCGCGAACTGAGCTCAGGCCACGGCCAGGAACAAGACGCCATGGAAGCGCTGGCCGAGGCGGATCTGAACGCCGACGGCTCGGTCGCGTCGGGTGCGCCGAAAAAGTCCTTCGCGCAGGCCGCCTGGCAGATCGTGATCGCCGACGTGTCGATGAGCCTTGATAACGTGCTCGCCGTCGCAGGTGCCGCCCGTGACCACCCGACGGTTCTGGTGATCGGCCTGATCCTGTCCATTGCCCTGATGGGCCTTGCCGCAAGCTTTATCGCCCGCCTGCTCAACAAACATCGCTGGATCGCCTATGTCGGCCTTGCCATCATCCTTTACGTGGCGCTCGACATGATCTGGCGCGGCTGGACGGAAGTCGAACCGATGGTCATGGCCTATCTCGCCTGACGCGCAGACACGGGGGCAGGTGCAAACCTGCCCCCGTTTTGTCAGGCGGTGATCCAGCCGTAACGGCCCGTATCCTTTCCCGCATAGTCGGGGTCCAGATAGATATACAACCGGCTGATCTTGCCATCCCGCAACTCGAACGTGTCGCAGAAACGCCCGGCCCCCCATTTCGGCGTATCGGCGGCCCAGGGCCCGTCGCGATGTTCCCCCGAACTCGTGCCCTCCACGGCGAACTTGTCCGTCCCGGTCATGTACCAGGTGAACCCGGCATAGTCGTGCTTGATGGATTTCAGCGTGCCGCCCACGTCGGTGAACATCGCGATCACCTCTTCCTTGCCGCGCGCGACGCCCCATTTCGGAAAGAACACCTCCGCGTCGTCGGTGAAATGGTCGAACAGGCCAAGCCCAGTCGTGGGCGATACCCCACCCGCGTCGAGCGATTTGAGATAGCTTTCCGCCACCGCCTTGCGCGCCTCCTCCCCGTCCTGCGCCATCACGGGCCCCGCCGCGACCCCCGCCACAGCCAGCGCCGCCGTGCCGATCATCGCCTGACGCCGGGTAGCCAAAGTTGGTTCGTCGTGTGTCATGTCGATCCTCCCCAGGAAAGGGCCATAGCGTTGGGCTATGTCCCGAGGGCAAAGAATAGGCCCGGCAGGGCGGGGGAAAGATGATTTTTGGGACGCATGACATAGCAAAGTGATATGAATATACGAGGCGACCTGTTCACCAAACCATCCCCACCGCGCAAATCTGGCCGCGCCCGAACCGACGGGGCTCTTGGGGTGGGACCCCAGTCGCGCCCGCCCCGTGTGGGCGGTTCGGGCGCGGTCAGATTTGCTTTGGGCAAATCAGACGAGAAGAGTCTGACGTTCAGAAGCGAAAACTCCGATCAGCAGTCCAGACAACCCCTCACACCAACCGCGCCCCTTCCACCGCTGCGCGGATGAAATCCGCGAACAGCGGGTGCGGCGCAAACGGCTTCGATTTCAACTCCGGGTGAAACTGCACGCCAATGAACCACGGGTGGTCCTGCCACTCCACAATCTCGGGCAGTTTGCCGTCCGGGCTCATCCCCGAAAATGCC
>JANPIX010000014.1:0-46670 GCA_031425195.1 Gemmobacter sp.
ATAAGAAACAAGATACCTCTCCGAACAATGTCAGCCACAAAGGCCACACCAAATCCCAAACCGTCGCGGGGTGGAGCAGCCCGGTAGCTCGTCAGGCTCATAACCTGAAGGTCACAGGTTCAAATCCTGTCCCCGCAACCATCGTCACTTGCCGAACGCCCGCACCCCTCGTGCGGGCGTCGGCATTTGTACCCATCCCATTGCCGCACAAAGTACGCGTTATTAAAGACTTCAAAGCCGGGCGTAACGCTCGGCTTTTGTCGTTCAAAATTCTTGTCAACACCTGGTCAACGTAAACCCTTTTGGCTCGACTGCGTGCACCATCGAGTTACTGCGTAATCCTCTTTTGGTCATGGAACTGGACATGCCCGCGCCGGTGTTCGATGGCGAATATTGGCGGAACCAGCCCTTTGGGAGGGTGCGCTTTACACGACGATTGCACTCCCTTGTTTGACCTAAGCAGTGTCATCTACGCGGTGCGGTCATGCCGAGGCGCGCAATCGCGGACAGTGAACTGCCCCGGATTTACGCAGGTGGCCCGTTTGGGTGTCCTGTTCGACCTCGCACATGGATTTCCGCGGAAGATAGGTTAATGACCTCGGTCGTGAGCAGGTCGATGGCCCATTTGGCAGTGCAATTTCATCAATGTAACTGACAATCCCGACCGAAAGACTGATCTCAGCCTGGGCAAGACACTCATGTCTTTGGTCGCCAAGAACGAGACGTTAACCTTGGCGACCGGGCACGATGGAAACGCGCCCGATTTAATATGATGACCCTTTGCCGTGGACCCCGCCGGTGCCAATCGTGCCGAGGCCTGTTGGTTTTACCTGATGACAAAGCCGCAGACCTTCCGCCCTCGGCGCGTCTACGAGGCACCAGACCGCACGGTCGTTGCTTTGGTGGTTGGTCGTCACTTGCGCGAGTAGAACGTTGCGATTTTGTTTTACCCGAACACCAGTCCACCATCGACGATCAGGTTCTGTCCTGTCACAGCGCGCGCCCATGGTGACGCAAAAAACAATACGGCGTCTGCCAGTTCGTCTGGCGTCGTTACGCGGCAAAGCGGGGTCTGGGATGCAATGATGTCGAACACCACATCAGGCGTGGCCGCACTGGCATCCGTCGTTCGCAGCAGCCCCCCCCGATACCATGTTGACCGTGATGCCCAACGGTCCCAGTTCCTTTGCCATCGTTCGGGTCAGTGCCAGAAGCGCGCCCTTGGCGGCGGTATAGTCGTGGTATGGAACGACAGGATTTTGCATCAGATTGGTGCCAATGGTGATGATGCGGCCAAAGCCCCGGGCCGCGAAGTGTGCCTGCATCGCGGCAACGCAGTTCAATGCGCCCCCTACGGCCGTTTCGGTCTGCCGCGCTATATCGGCCCAGCACAGCCGGTCCAGATGAATCCGCGCATCGCCGTTGAACGCAAAATCTGCAAGGGCGTTGTGGACCAGCACATCCGGCGCGCCGAAGCGGTCGGTGATCTGGCCCACCATTGCAACAACCTGGGCCGTGTCGGTCACATCCGCGCGAAACGCGGCGGCGCGCGGGCCAAGATCAGTGGCCAGCGCCTCGGCTGCGGCCTGGCTGTTCCGATAGTTGATGGCGACGTGTGCGCCTTCACGGTGGAACGCACGGGCGATGGCGGCGCCAAGGCCACGGCCAGCGCCGGTGACAAGAACAGTCAGATCAGAGATTGGGCGCGTCATAGGGTGTTTCCTTTGATCATGGCGTAAAAGTGGTGGGTCGGGCCGTGGCCCGTTCCGACTGTCAGGAAATGGGCAGCGCCGATGGCGCGGGCGACATAGGCCTTTGCGCGTGCCGCCGCGTCCGGCAAGGGCAGGCCCTGGCCCAGAAACGTGGCCAGCGCAGAGGACAGTGTGCAGCCGGTGCCGTGCGTTTTGCGGGTTGCCTGGCGCAAGCCGGGTAGCCAGATGGGGCCCGTGTCACTGACCAACAGGTCCGGGCAATCGTCGCCAGCCAGGTGCCCCCCTTTCAACAGTACCGCCCGTGCACCCAACGCCAACAGCGCGTGCGCTTGCGCCTGCATGTCGGTGCGGGACTTGGCTTCGGGGACGCCCAGCAGGTCAGCAGCCTCGGGCAGGTTGGGGGTGATGACGAAAGCGATGGGCAGTGCTGCGCGCAAGGCGGCGACCGCCTCGACCTGTAACAAGCGGTCAGCGCTCTTGGCGACCATCACCGGGTCGAGCACGATAGGCGCCTTCAGGCCGGACAGCGCGCGCGCCACTGACCGGATGATCGGTTCAGTGCCCAGCATCCCGATCTTGACCGCGTCCACCCTGATATCGGCGCGGATCGCCGAAATCTGTGCTGCCACGAAATCCGGTGAGACCAACTGGACGCCAACAACCCCTTGGGTGTTCTGCGCCGTCAGGGCGGTAATTGCGGCCATGGCATAGCCGCCATTGGCCGAGATCGCCTTGATATCAGCCTGAATCCCCGCGCCGCCTGAGGGATCAGAGCCCGCTATGGAGAGAATGTTCGGAATCATGCGTTCCCCCATTCTGCCAGCAGATCACGAGTTGCAGCCTCGGGGTCCATCATGCGCGTTACTGCGCTGACAACGGCCATACCGCCGGCCCCGCTTGCGCGCACCGCTTTTGCATCACCGGGTTTCAGTCCGCCGATGGCATAGGTGGGCAAGGAGGTGGCCGCCACAATTTGCGCCAAGCCGTCGAAACCGATGGGCGTGGCATGATCCGGCTTGGTCGGCGTGGCGCGCACCGGGCCTGCGCCGATGTAGTTGATTCCCGGTGGGATCAGGCGGGCTTGGGCCACCGTCTCGATAGAGAGGCCAAGGATCATTTCATCTGGCATACGACTGCGGATGGCAGCAGCATCGCCATCGCTTTGTCCGATGTGCAGCCCATGTGCGCCTGCCGCCAGCGCAACGTTGACACGGTCATTCACGATCAGCCTTGCCCCGAGTGCGGCCATTTCCGGCAAGAGCAGACGCACGAGTGCGGTCAGATCATCGTCAGGCGCAAACTTGTCGCGCAGTTGTACAAATGCGGCCCCGCCGCGTGCCGCGGCGCGCGCCTGTTCGGCCATCGAAAGCGCGGCGTCGGGGTCTGTGATCACATATATCGGACCCATCATGCGCGGCTGACCTTTGCGCCTGCGGTCACATCCCGTGGTGTCAGTGTGTAAAGCGCGTCGAGGAACGCCACTTGAAAACTGCCGGGGCCGCTGGCCTTTTGCGCAGCCCGTTCCCCGGCCAGCCCGTAATAAGCCAGTGCGGCAACGGTGGCGGGCAAGGCGGATTGGCCCACCAGAAACGCGGCGATCACCCCGTTTAGCGAACAGCCCAAGGCGGTCACGCGCGGCATCATGGCATCGCCGTTGGCCACGCGGAACGCTTGCGTGCCATCGGTGACATAGTCCACTTCGCCAGACACTGCGACCACAGCGCCCGTGCGCAAGGCAAGATCGCGCGCGCTTGCCTCGGCGGCGGTGACCGGATCGGCGCTGTCGGCACCGCGGCCCGTGCCGCCCAGTCCTGCCAAGGCCAGAATTTCGGACGCATTCCCGCGAATGACCGTTGGACGCAGGGCAATCAGGCGCGCGCAGACATCCCGGCGAAACTGCGTGGCCCCCACGCCAACTGGGTCCAGCACCCAGGGTCGGCCGGCAGCCGCCATCGCCTTTGCCGCCATCTCCATCGCGTCGGCCCAAGGTGCATCCAGCGTGCCGATGTTCACGCACAGGGCCTGCGCGAGGCCTGTGAATTCCACCACCTCTTCGCGGGCATGCACCATGGCAGGCGACGCGCCTGCCGCCAAGGCCACGTTGGCGGCGATGTTCATCGCAACAAAGTTTGTGATATTATGCACAAGCGGAGCGGTGATCCGCATTGCGGCAAGGTAGGTGCCGGTATCTTTCATTATGGTCCCCCGCTGCACGCAAGGGGCCGGGGGTTGGCACCATCTGGCCATCACAGGCCGAAGGGGGCACCTACCGCAGACTCCCTACGCCAGCATGATCTGGTTCAGGTTCAAAGGGTGCTTCTCAGCCCGGATCCCGGACGCCCCTGTCGCGGATGCAGAAAGCGTGGATTTCAGCGACAAGTCAATACGGCGGTTTACCCTTCGGATCAGATGCGCCGCATTGCGCGCGACAAATGTCAGACGCGTGAGGTTCTGTCCTTGCCGCGCCAAGCCAGCGATTGCTGGTTCAATGCCTTCAGATCTACCGCATCCGCGATGATCTGCTCGCAAAGGCGCACCGCACGCATCGCTTGTGTCGGGCCAAGGTACCTGTAGGCCGGGCGGGCGATGTGTTCGTACCACACCCCGCCGCAGATGGAGTCCAGCACGATCCGCTGAAAGCAGTGATCGTTGCGCACCGGCCAGTGGGTTTTGCTGGTTTGCGCGAGCGCAGGCATGACCGTGCGTGTCAGATGCAGATACTGCGCGACAGGGGCAAGGAAGGTCGGTGGCGGCAAATCGAAGCTGGGTTGCATATCGTCTTTCAGGGCGAGGTCCGCCCGCCTGGCATCGGACTAGACGAGACATACGACCTTTCGCCATTGTACGAAATGTGACTTGCTGGCCGCAAAATCCCACCGGGAAACCGAAGCGGCCGGGGTCACGCTTGCGCGGGAACCTTGACTTGTGGCGCGGCAAAGTCACCTTGCGGCAGATGAAAAACCATCTCCTCGACCCGGCGATCCTTGGTGAAATCATCGAGATGGCCCTGAGCGACCATGCGAGCTTTGATCAGATCCGCGCCCTGCATGGCTTTGGACCGGATGAAGTAAAAACGCTGATGCGGCAAAATCTGAAATCCGGCAGCTACCGAGCCTGGCGCAGACGCGTGCGCGCCTTTGCCGACCGGCGCGAGGTTTACAAGTGACATCCGACCCCCACCCTTGGGCCAGCGATCTGGCACAGTTGCATGCCGAAGTCTGGCTGCGCCTGACGCGCGGCGTCCATGACCGGCACGCCCCTGCCCGGCATCCGACGCTGGCAACTGTCAGCCGGGACGGCCTGCCGCAGGCCAGAACGGTGGTCTTGCGCGCCGCAGACAAAGCGGCGGGCACGCTGGATATTCACACGGATTTGCGGTCTGCGAAGGTGCGTGATCTGCGTGGCATGGCGTTTGCAGCCCTGCATGTCTGGGACGCATCGGCCCATCTTCAACTGCGGCTGGAGGCAGAGGTCGCCATTCTGACAGGTAAGGATGTGGCCGCCATCTGGGACCGCGTGCCCGCGACGTCGCAGGGGGCCTATGGCAGCACCCCGGCACCGGGCGAGCCGATCGCGCAGGCGCTGGACTACACGAAAGCCGCGGACCCGACGTGCTTTGCGGTCTTGCGGCTAACTATATCGGCGGTTGACGCCTTGCATCTTGGCCCCAACCATCGGCGCGCCCGGTTTGATCGCAAGACGGGTTGGGCAGGTGTGTGGTTGGCACCCTAGTATGCCCAGTCAGGCCGCCTTGCTTTTTCCACGCTGGGCAAGCTGTGCTTCGAGCGCCAGAATCTGGTGGACAGCCGCTGCGGCCTCGTGACCCTTCTTGACGAAATGATCGCGGAAGAATGTGATCATCGCGTCCGCGGGTTGAAAGTTGTGCGGTGTCAGTGACACGGACAGGCAGGGAACACCCGTTTCAAGGCCGACCTGCATCAGGCCGTTGACCACGGCGGCGGCGACGAAATCGTGGCGGTAGATCCCGCCGTCGACGACAAAGGCCGCAGCGGCGATGGCAAGATAATCGCCCGTCTGCGCAAGTTTCTTTGCCAGAAGCGGCATTTCGAAAGCGCCGGGGACGTCGAAGGTATCGATCTTTGCTGCAGGCATCAACCGTGCAGCCTCGGCTATGAAACCTTCATGGGCGCGGTCGACAATATCGCTGTGCCAGCGTGCCTTGATGAAAGCGATACGAGGTGAATTGGACATTTGGAACCTTCCGTGCAAGCGTTAGGTCCCAGAGCATAACCAAAACCGTCCGCCAGAAGGCGGAGCGACCAAGGTTCTCTTTCATCCGGACTATACCGTCGGCCCCGGAGTTTCACCGGATCTGCTGACCCCGGCCATGGGCCGGGCGCTCGCGGGCTATGACCGCCGGTGGGGAGTTGCACCCCGCCCTGAGAACGACCGCCGGATAGCATACGGCCGCTTGCAGTTCAACGCACTGTGGCCAAGCAGAAATGCACAGGGCCCGCGGAACAGGGTCAAACCGGCGCAGGGGATTTTCCGACGACGGCCATGGCCGGGCGTGCCGACCATGGCCAGGTGTTCAAAGCGTGATGCGTTTTTGCCGGTCGGTCATCAGCGGGACAATGATTTCCAGAAGTCCGACAACAAGGTGCGGCCACCAGATCACGTCTGCAAAGTCGAACAACCAGGGCGACGCGGCGAGCAGGATGCCCGACAGGATGTCTACGCCCAGATGAACCGGCAAGGGGATGATCTTTGCGATGCTCAGTTCATATTGAGTCATCAAGCTCATCACGATGGTCAAAGTCCCCAACACTTGAGGCAGCCACTGTTCGATCTGGCCATTGGCAAAGCCGAACAGATAAGGCGCGAGGATCAGGGCGATCCCCGTGATGTAGTCAATTATGCCGTGAGTTCTTGTGCTTATCATGGGAGTACTCCTTTGTGCGCACATTGAACCCTTGGTACCGGCCGATTGTTCCAGCCTTTTTCATGTCCCAAAGATCAGGGCGCAGGCCGCAATATAGAAGACAGCAAAGACCGCGATGGCCGTGTAACCCGACAGACCGGCGTCGCGATGGCGGAACAGGTTTTTCATAGCGCCATCCGGTTTTCGATGCGACGTCGCGCAATGCGGCGTTCAAGGGGCGCGCGGTCTGTCAGATGCAGCAGCTGGTCACGCAGCGCTATGCCGGTGTCCCAAGGGCCAAAGCCGGATGCGACGTTGATATGCCCCGCCTGACCCAGATCGACAAGATGACTGCCCCAGGCCCGCGCCAGATGTGTGGCACGGTGCATTGTCATCCACGGGTCATTGCGGCTCGCCACCACGGTGGTCGGGATATCAAGCCGCAGTTCGGGAATCGCGCCAAAATGGCTGATGCGGCTGCTGCCGGCTGTTTCGGCAGGGGCAACCAGCAATGCGGCACGAACGTCCAAATGCGGCCATGTCGCAAGAAGCTGTGCGATCACAACGGCGCCCAGAGAATGGCCCACAAGGACGCAGCCCGGATTGTTCAGGATTTCTGTGGCCAGTTCGATATGCCACACCGCAGGGGTGGGAGATTCCGGATCAGACAGTTCCACAATACGTGCGTCGGCGTCGTTTTCCGCCCACCAATGCTGCCAGTGCGGATCGGGCGAGCCGTCGAGGCCGGGAATAATCAATGTCTTGGTCATCTGAACGCTCCATTGCGGATTCGTCTGCAAGGAAACTCTACCAACATTATCGTGATTTTGGATTCCAAAGTGACGGGCGAAAAGGGAAAGGCATTCTTCATGCGGTCACCGCGACAGGGTGTCGACGGGGTAGGCGGTGGTGAATTTCATGCGCTCCATGGCGAAGTTGCTAGTCACGTTCTTGATCGGCACGGCATCGGTGAGGCTTTTGTACAATCTGTCAAAGGCCGTCATGTCCGGCACCGCCACGCGCAAAAGATAATCGACATCGCCTGCCATGCGGTACACCTCCATGATTTCAGGTATGGCGGTGGTTGCCTTGACAAAGGCTTCGCGCCATTCGCTGGAATGATCCACGGCTTCGATCCCGACAAAGACGGTTAGGCCGAATCCCAGAAGGCGGGGGTTTGCAAGGGCGACGCGACCCGTCAGGATACCCGCCGCCTCAAGCTTTTGAATGCGTTTCCAGCAGGGGGTTTGTGACAGCCCTGCCTTGTCGGCGATCTGGGCGATGGACAAGGTGGCGTCCCGCATCAGCTCTGCCACGATCTTGCGGTCGATAAGGTCAAGGTCAGTCATCTTGCATCGTCCTGTAAGGGTCGAAAAACCGGTTCGCCTAAAGCATGCACCTAAAAAAGAAAATGTCTACTGGTTTTATCGTGATTAAATTGCTGTTGTGGTTGTCCATGACCGAGGCGTCAATCTCCACATTGATTCCGCGCATTTCATTGCGTAACGCTGGCGTATGATCACGCAAAAGATGAAATATGCCCTGAAGGCGCTGCTGGTTCTGGCGGACGAGGCGGCCCGGCCCGTGCCCGAAGCCTTGACCATCGAGGCGATTGCCAAACGTTCTGGCACGCCAAAGCGGTTTCTGGAGCACATCTTGCTGGAGGTTCGCAACGCAGGGGTGATCGCGTCGATTCGCGGGCGGTCGGGCGGGTACAGCCTGATCAAAAAGCCGTCGGAAATCTCGTTGTCGGAATTGCTGCGCACAATCGACGGGCCGATTGCGCCGCTGCCCTGCCTGTCGCGCAGCGCGTATCAGCGATGCGAGGATTGCACCGACGAAGGCACCTGCCGCATCCGCAAGGTTTTTGCCGAGGTGTTCTGGTCTTACCTTGTCATCATCGAATCGCTGACACTGGAAGACATGCTCCGGTCGGCGGCTGTCGTGGATCAGGTGATCGGCGCCTGACGGGCCGAGCATTTAGGCAATCAACGCACTGTTCACACGCAAAAACCTGCCGAAATGCGGCAGGCGGGGCCGGAGAATAGTTTTCTATAATCACGATAAATTTAAGCGTGAATTTTCCTTTGCAATACTCGACCAGTTCTGTCGTTATTAAGGGAACGGAGCGGCAGATGCCCTCCGCCTGAATCACGGAGATTGCAGATGACTGCCGCACCCTTCCTTCGTCACCCCTCGTTTACCGGTTCTGTTGCCGTGCAGCCTACAGCGGGCCGCACCTGCGCGGTTCGCCTGATCGACCGGCGCACTGGTGCTGCACACCGCATCAACGGCACGCCGCTTGTCATCTATACCCGCCGTCCTGCCGAGGCCGCGGCGGAACTGCTGCAAGGCCGCGACCCCCTGATCTGGGAAGCGCGCGTCGACGCCATCGAAACGGAGACACGCTGATGTTCAGTACATCCCCCGTTCTGGGACTTGTCCCTGTACTTCAACATTTCCCTGCTGCGCTGCCGCTGCATAAGAAGGAGACTGCCATGTTGACGACAATCACGGTTGCAGGAAGCATCTCTGCCCAAGGGCAAAAGATTGCGGAGCATAGCGACGGTCGGGTCACCATCGAAACGGGCAGGGAACGGCTGCCCGGGTGGCCGGTAACACGGGTTCTGAAAGGTGCCCTGTCGGCGATTGCCTTGGCTGTGCTGGCCTTTGGTACAACGCCGGCAAAGGTGCAGGCAGAAACCCTGCTGAACGTAAGCTATGACCCGACGCGCGAACTGTACCGGGAAGTGAACGAGGCATTTGCCGCGTTCTGGGTGGCGCAAGGGAACGAGGCGCCGACCATTGAAACGAGCCATGGTGGTTCCGGTTCACAGGCCCGCGCCGTGATCGACGGGCTGGAGGCGCAGGTTGTAACGCTGGCGCTGGCATCGGATATCGACAAGATCGCACAGGCAGGCAAGTTGCCAGCCGACTGGCAGACACGCCTGCCGCACAATTCGTCGCCCTACACATCAACCATTGTGTTTCTGGTGCGCGAAGGAAATCCCAAGGGTTTGAAGGACTGGGGCGATCTGACGGGCGAAGGCGTTGAAGTCATCACGCCGAACCCCAAGACGTCGGGCGGTGCGCGCTGGAACTATCTGGCCGCGTGGGCCTGGGCGGAAAAGAACGGGCAGGATCCGCAGGCCTTCGTCAAGGCGCTGTATGAAAACGTGCCGGTCCTTGACAGCGGTGCGCGTGGATCAACCACGACCTTTGCGCAGAACGGCATCGGTGATGTGCTGTTGGCCTGGGAAAACGAGGCTTATCTGGCGCTCAAGGAACTGGGGGATGACGAGTTCGATATCGTTGTCCCGTCGATTTCGGTGCTTGCCGAACCGCCGGTCGCGATTGTCGACGGCAACATCAAGACCGACGCCCAGCGTGCTGTGGCCGATGCCTATCTGAACTTCCTGTATTCCCCCGAAGGTCAGGCCATCGTCTTCAAGAACTTCTATCGCGGCTGGGACACGACCAAAGCCAATCCCGAAGATGTGGCGCGTTTCCCGAAACTTGAACTGGTCGACATCGCCCATTTCGGCGGGTGGGCCAAGGTGCAGCCCGAACACTTTGGCGACGGCGGCATCTTTGACCAGATCTACGTGGCAAAATGAGCCGACCGCTCCTGCAGAAATCCCCCATGCCCGGCCTTGGGCTGAGCATGGGGATCACCCTCGCGATGGTGTCCATCGTCGTGATCCTGCCGCTGGGCGCCCTTCTCACGAAGGGGGCCCTGTTCGGCGTTGAAAATGTGTGGGCGACGATCAACCGCGAACGCGTGTGGGCAGCACTTTATCTTTCGTTCCGGCTGTCCTTTGTGGCCGCCCTGTTCAATCTGGTGTTCGGCGTCATTCTTGCCTGGGTCCTTGTACGATACCGGTTTCCCGGGCGGCGGCTTCTGGATGCGGCCGTTGATCTGCCGTTTGCCTTGCCGACTGCCGTGGCAGGCATCGCGCTGACCGCGCTTTACGCACCCAAGGGCGTGTTCGGATCGCTGGCGCAAGATCTGGGCATGAAGATTGCCTATACCCAGTGGGGCATTCTTCTGGCGTTGATCTTTGTCGGACTGCCCTTTGTGACGCGCACCGTGCAGCCGGTGATCGAGGAAATCGACCGCGAAGTCGAAGAGGCATCGGCCACCTTGGGTGCGTCGCGGCTGACGACAGTAACGCGCGTCATTGCACCTATGCTGATGCCTGCCGCGCTGACCGGGTTTGCCCTGTCGCTGGCGCGGGCTGTTGGCGAATACGGATCGGTCATCTTTATCGCGGGGAACATTCCCCTGAAAACCGAGATCGCGCCCCTGTTGATCGTCATCCAATTGGAAGAATTCAACTATGACGCGGCTGCCGCCATCGGCATCGCCATGCTCGTGATCTCGTTTGCCATGCTGCTTGTCATCAACCTGATCCAGGTTTGGAGCAGAAGAAGGATTGGTTATGTCTGACGCCACCATCACGCCGCGCAGCTTTCGCGCCGTTACGGACGAAGCCCCTGTCACCCGCTGGGCGTTGATCGCTGTGGCCATTTTTGGCATCGGCTTTCTGGTCTTTGCGCCATTGATTGCCGTCTTTGCGAACGCCCTTGCGGACGGGGCCGCAGCCGCCGTTGCAAGCCTTGGAAACCGCGATGCGATGTCGGCCATCAGGCTGACCCTGATCATTGCGGCGATTGCAGTGCCGCTGAACGCCGCTTTTGGCATTGCCGCCGCCTGGTTCATCACCAAGTTCGATTTTCGCGGCAAGGCGTTTCTGATCACCTTTATCGACCTGCCGTTTTCGGTGTCGCCCGTCGTGGCGGGTCTGTGCATCGTACTGATGTTCGGCACGAATTCCCTGTTCGGGGGTTGGCTTGTCGCGAGCGGTTATCCCATCGTGTTTGCCTTGCCCGGTATCGTGCTGGCCACCATGTTCGTGACCTTTCCCTTTGTCGCGCGGGAACTGATCCCCGTGATGGTGGAGCAGGGCCGTGCCGAAGAAGAGGCAGCACTGACGCTTGGGGCCGGAGGGTTCAGGGTGTTCTGGACCGTCACATTGCCCAATATCCGGTGGGCGCTGCTGTACGGAGTGTTGTTGTGCAATGCCCGCGCGATGGGCGAATTCGGCGCGGTTGCCGTCGTGTCGGGCAAGATCCGGGGCCAGACGGCAACCATGCCGATCACCATTGAAATGATGTACAACGAATACCTTTCCGTCGCCGCCTTCAGCCTGGCCGCCGTGCTGACGTTGCTGGCGCTGGTGACGCTCATGCTCAAGACCATGCTGGAAATCCGCCATGCGGATCAGCTTTCGGCGCAGCGACGTCACTGAATGATCTTGCCAGTACCAATCCGGGGCCAAAACAGGAGCCTGACCATGCACATCGAAATCGACGAAATTTCCAAACAGTTCGGCATGACGGCGGCCTTGCATCCGGTGTCGCTTGCCATTCCTTCGGGGGCGCTCGTCGCACTTTTGGGGCCGTCCGGATCGGGCAAGACGACGCTTTTGCGGATATTGGGCGGGTTGGAGTTTCCAACATCGGGTCGGGTGTTGTTTGACGGAGCCGATGCCACGGGGATGACCGTGCAGGAACGACGGGCCGGTTTTGTGTTCCAAAGCTATGCCCTGTTCCGGCACATGACGGTGTTTGACAACATTGCCTATGGGCTCAAGGCGCGGCCACGCGCGTCGCGGCCCCCAAAGGCCGAAATCGCGCGACGGGTGACGAAACTTCTGGATCTGATCCAGTTGCCCGACATTGGCGCGCGTTATCCTTCGCAACTGTCGGGTGGGCAACGCCAGCGCGTCGCCTTGGCGCGGGCGCTGGCGATCGAGCCGCGCATGTTGTTGCTCGACGAACCTTTTGGCGCGCTGGATGCCAAGGTGCGCCGTGAATTGCGACAGGGCTTGCGCGATATTCACGATACGACGGGCCTGACCACCGTTTTCGTCACCCACGATCAGGAAGAAGCGATGGAACTGGCCGATCTTGTCGTGGTCATGTCAGGGTCGCAGTCGGGCGGACGGATCGAACAGATCGGCAAACCGCAAGACATCCGCGCCCGTCCGGCAAGCGAATTCGTGCGGGAATTCATTACAACCTGACGCGAACAGTCAAAATAGCCTCGGCCACGCCAATCGACGCGATGGTGGACCAGACAGCCACCAGCGCGACCGATACCGCCGCCGACTTCGACATTGGCCAGATCAGACAGGCGAGCGTCCCTGCAGCGATGGTCAGAAAGGCATTGCTGATCATCCCGAAGTAAAGCGCATCTATCCCGGTCAGCGCGGCAAGCCCCGCAGTGAAATAGGCGTAACTCGCACAAGCCACCGCGAGCTTGGTGATCCAGCTGGTAAGTTCGGTGCTTCCAGTCCGATCCGACTGTAAAACGCTCCACCGTGCCGCCCCAAGAAGTGGCAAAAGGACAAGCCAGGCCACGCCCAGCGACCAACCCCGAAGATGAAACCACGACGGATCGGGAGCAACAAAGGAAAAGTTAAGTCCCATCATCTGGGCGGGAAGATTGAAGATCACCAAAAGGGCAAGAAACCCGAGCACATTTCCTAAAAGCGCCACGAAAAACTCCGCATCAGATATAACGACATAACCTAACAGGACCAACGCAGACCAACATAGGCTTGCGATCCGGCCTGTCCAGTGAGCGCCGGTCAACCTGCAACAAGGTTCGCAACAGGCCAGCCGGCCGCCTGCATTTCCCGCATCCTGCTTGCCGTCCGTTCAAATTCAAAAGATCCCGTGCCTTCCAGATACAACCGCTCGGGAACGTCGGCGGCACTCGCGATCAGCCGGACCCGCGCCTCGTACAGCGCGTCAATCAGGATGACGAACCGCTTTGCCTCATTATAGTTGGTTGAAGAAAGCTGCGGAATATCTTCGACGATCAACACCCGGACAGCGCCGGCGATGGCCAGAAAATCAGCCGGGCCAAGCGGTTGGGCACACAGATCCCAGAAAGTTGCCCGCGCCACACCGTTCGCAAAAAGCGGCAGCGTCACCTTGCGACCGTTGACCGCCAGCGAAAGTGGCAAACCCGTGCTTCCGCCTGTCAGATCGCGCCAGATGGCCTCGATCTGGGTGCGGGCGGTGCGGGCCGGGTAAAAATAGACCTGCGCGCCCGCCAGCCTGTCTTGTCGGTAATCTGTCGGGCTGGTCAGTTCCTGCACCATCATGCGGTCGCGCAGAAAGGCGATGAAAGGCAAAAACAATGCGCGGTTCAGTCCGTCTTTGTACAAGTCTTCGGGCGGGCGGTTGGAGGTTGCGACGATCACCACGCCCGTCTCCATCAGCATCTGGAACAGCCGGCCCACCACCATCGCATCAGTAATGTCGGTGATCTGCATTTCATCAAACGCCAGCAAACGCAGATCCTGCGCCAGCGTCGCGGCGACGGGGGCCAGCGCATCGTCTGTTCCCGCCTTGCGGGCGGCGAACATGGCGTGATGCACCTCTTGCATGAAGGCGTGAAAATGCACGCGACGCTTGGCCTGAATGTCGACGCTTGCCGTGAACAAGTCCATCAGCATGGATTTGCCGCGGCCCACCCCGCCCCACAGGTACAGACCGCGCGGCGGCGGTGCCGGGCGGATGAACAGGCCGCCAAGCCCGGTTTTGCGGGTTGGGTGCGCCTCCAGCCAAAGGCGCAATTCCTCCATCATGGGCAGGATGGCCAGCTGCGCCGCATCGGGGCGCAGCGAGCCTTCGGCAACCTTGGCGTTGTAAATGTCGATCAGGCTGTGACGCATGTCTGCCTGTTTATCGGCGTCATTCGCGTCTGCAAGTGTTATTGCCCGATCAACCCTTCCGGCCCGAAATGGCCCGGGAAGAAGGCCTGCGCGCTGACGTGAACAGTGGCCAGCGCCTCGGCCAGATCATAGGGCGCGTTCGTCGCTATCCTGTCCAGAAGAACGCCCTCGACTGTCAGGCGCAGCACACGGGCGGTCCGTGCGGCCGAACCGCCGTAGGCCCCTTCGGCCATCAGGCGGCTGCAGATATCCTCCATCGTGCCAATACAGGCTTTGTCATTCGACCCGCATTTGTCATGATAGATGGGCCGGGTCTGCGCTTCGCCCCGCAAACTGCACCGGGCATAAAGCCGTCCCGGCGACGACACTTGCGGATTGAAGTCTGCCCGCAGCATCGCGTCCAACTGTCCTGCCGGGGTCGGGCTGGCCGCGCTCAGGCTTGCCTGCCAGTTGGTGCGGTATTCGTCAGCCAGATACAAAAGCGTTTCGGCCAGCAGCTTTTCCTTCGATTGGAAATGAAAGTTGACAAGTCCGTGCGACAGCCCCGCCTGCCGGGCCACATCGGTGAGCGTGGTGCGGGCAAAGCCCCGCGTCGCCAGCGTTTCAATTGTGGCCTCGATCAACTGCACGCGGCGCGCGGGGCGTGACAGTTTTCGTGGACTGGCGGGCGGATTATCCCGTTGCTCTTCTTGCGGCCCTGCGCCCGTTCTTGTCATCGTTACCCCGTCAACTGATTTACAGGTTCTACTTTTAGGTGATTCAACGCGACAAGAAAGCCAAAAACACGCGCCGGATGATTGGCTTGGCGGAATTTCGTCGGTGCGTTGGGCTGGTGACCCCGGCAAGACTTGAACTTGCAACCTGTCCCTTAGGAGGGGACCGCTCTATCCGTTGAGCTACGGGGCCGTGATGCGTTGATAGCGTTTCATCCCTGTCTTCGCAACGCCACCGCGCGGGGCTTGGACTTTCCATGGATGCCGCGTTAGAATCGACGGAAGTTGCGGCGAAAGGCCCATATCTTGATCAATGCCCGCCGCCGTCAATTGACGCTTCGTGACGTTTCCGAAGCCTCTGGTGTCAGTGAAATGACGGTCAGTCGCGTGTTGCGCAGCCGGGGCGAGGTGTCGCCTGCCACGCGGGAAAAGGTGCTGTCGGCGGCGCGTCTGCTGGGTTACGTGCCCAACAAGATCGCCGGGGCACTGGCCAGCCAGCGGGTCAATCTGGTGGCGGTGATCATTCCATCGCTGTCGAACATGGTGTTTCCCGAAGTGCTGCGCGGTGTGTCGGACGGGTTGGAAAACACGGGCCTGCAGCCGGTGGTGGGCGTCACCAACTACCGGCCCGACCGGGAAGAGGCGGTGCTTTATGAAATGCTGTCGTGGCGGCCATCGGGCGTCATCATCGCGGGGCTTGAACACAGCCCGGCGTCGCGCGCGATGCTGGCAAATGCCGATATTCCGACAGTGGAAATCATGGATGTTGACGGCCCGGTGATCGACAGCGCCGTGGGCATTTCGCATCGCCGGGCCGGTTTGCAGATGGCACAGGCGATTTCGGCGGCGGGCTATCGGCAGGTCGGCTTTCTGGGCACGATGATGCCGTACGACCACCGCGCCAGAAAGCGGCTTGAAGGGTTCACTGCAGGGCTGGCAGATGCGGGGCTGACGCTTGCGGATCAGGAGTTTTATTCGGAAACCTCGGCCCTGTTGAAAGGCCGGGAAATGACAGAGGCTATCCTGCGGCGCAGTCCCGACCTTGATTTCCTGTACTATTCCAACGACATGATTGGTGCCGGGGGTTTGCTGTACTGTCTTGAGCATGGCATCGACGTGCCGGGCCGCGTGGGCCTTGCCGGGTTCAATGGGGTGGAACTCCTCGACGGTCTGCCACGCCAGTTGGCCACGATGGACGCCTGCCGTCTGGAAATCGGCCTGCAAGCGGCGGCGATCATCGCGGCAAAGGGCGCAAGGCGGGGCGAGGTGGTGGAACTGACGCCGACGATGCAGCCAGGGGATACGATCAGGCGGGGTTAGCATGGGGGTGCCTGCGCACCAGAAGGTGGTTTTTAGTGTGCGGTGGCGTCAAACTGTAACTGTCCTATGCCACGCACTCACACCACCAGCCGCCCACCCTCAACGCCCGCAATCCGCACGTCCATCAGCGTCCCCTCCGGCATATCCACCTCAAACTGCACTTCGGTGAACTGTTCCGTCCGGCCCATCCGCGGCCCTTCGGTCAGTACGCGGTGCGCCACCCCGACTTGAGCCGACAGGTGCCTTGCCAGCGCCGTCTCGCCAGCCCCACGCAAACGCGCGGCGCGGTCCTTGCGCACATCCCCGGGAACTTGCGGCATCCGCGCGGCCGGCGTCCCCTTGCGGGCGGAGTAGGGGAAGACGTGCAGGAAGGTCAGTCCGCAATCGTCGATCAGCCGCAGCGAGTTTTCGAACATCGCCTCAGTCTCGGTCGGAAAGCCTGCAATCAGGTCGGCCCCGAAAATCATGTCGGGGCGCAGTTTGCGGGCATCTTCGCAAAAGCGGATCGAATCGTCGCGCAGGTGGCGGCGTTTCATGCGTTTCAGAATCATGTCATCCCCCGCCTGCAGGGACAGATGCAGATGCGGCATCAGCCGGGGTTCGGTGGCAATCGCCTGCATCAGGTTGTCATCCGCCTCGATGCTGTCGATTGAACTGATCCGCAGGCGGGGCAGGTCGGGGACAAGCCGCAGGATGCGCATGACCAGATCGCCAAGCCGCGGCAGGCCGGGCAGATCGGCCCCCCATGAGGTCAGGTCCACCCCCGTCAGCACGACTTCAAGAAAACCCCTGTCCACCAGCCGCTTGATCTGGTCGATCACCACGCCTGCCGGAACAGACCGGGAATTGCCACGGCCAAAAGGGATGATGCAAAAGGTGCAGCGGTGATCGCAGCCGTTTTGCACCTGCACATAGGCGCGGTGGCGGCCAAAACCGTCGATCAGATGGCCCGCCGTTTCGCGCACCGACATGATGTCGTCGACCTGCACCTTTTCGGTGATGCCGATGAAATCCGCGCCCAGCCCGGCCCAGGTTTCGGGCTTCATTTTTTCGGTGTTGCCGATGACGCGCGTGACTTCGGCCATGGCGGCAAAGGTTTCCGGTTCGGTCTGCGCAGCACAGCCCGTCACGATGATCTGCGCGCCGGGATTGTCGCGCGAAAGGCGGCGGATATCCTGTTTGGCCTTGCGCACCGCTTCTGCAGTGACGGCGCATGTGTTCACGATCACCGCGTTGGCCAGCCCCGCCGCAGCGGCCAGTTCGCGCATCGCTTCGGTTTCATAGGCGTTAAGCCTGCAGCCAAGCGTTTCGAAGATCGGGGGCGGGGACGCGGCATTCATGGATGGGCGGCCAGAAATTCGGGCGAAAGCCAGCCGTCGAAGACATGCGACACAGGCCCGGTCAGCCAGACGCCATCAGCGCGCCAATCAACCTTCAACTGCCCGCCATCCATCTCCAGCGTCACCTGCCGGCCTGTCAGTCCGCGCAAATGGGCCGCCACAGCCACCGCGCAGGCCCCGGAACCACAGGCCAGCGTCACACCCGCGCCGCGTTCCCAGACCCGCACGAGCAGATGATCGGGGCCAAGCAGACTGACAAATTCGACATTGGTGCGCTGCGGGAACAGCGGGTCATGTTCGAACTGCGGGCCCAGTTGCAATAGATCAACATCCTGCGCGTCGGCTACAAAGAACACGCAGTGCGGGTTTCCCATCCCCACGGCCACAGGGTCGCCCGGCAGGGGCAGGTGAAGCGTTTCCACGTCGCTTGCCAGTGGCACCTCGTTCCACAACAGCTGCGGCTGGCCCATGTTGACGCTGACCTCACCACCCGCCCGCACCGCGTGCAACGCACCGCGTGTCGTGACCAATGTCACGGTATCGCCACCGCTTTCGGCCATCAGGAAATCCGCGACACAGCGCGTCGCATTGCCACAGGCACCCGCGCGGCTGCCGTCAGAATTCCAGAAATCCAAAAGCACGACGCCCGCCCCGCCGCCATGAAGTTCGGCCAGTTGGTCAAACCCCACCCCCCGGTGACGATGGCCCAGTGCCCGCGCCAGCGCAGCCGTCACCTGCGGCCCGCGCCCGCGCGAGTCGATCACCACAAAGTCGTTGCCCGCCCCGTGCATTTTCATGAAGGGCAGACCAGCGGGGGCTTCGGTATCCATCATGCGCCCCCCTATAGCCGCAGTCTGACCTTTTTGCCAGTGCGGGCCCACATTCCCCACTTTGCCCCTTGACCCCCCGCTGTGAACTTCCTAATCACGCGCTTCGTGGGCCGGTAGCTCAGCTGGTAGAGCAACTGACTTTTAATCAGTAGGTCTCGGGTTCGGATCCCGACCGGCTCACCAATTAAAGCAAGGGCTTGGGCGATTGCCCCGGCCCTTCTTTATTTTCCCCGTCATGTGGTCGTCTGACCAAGCCGAAACGCGTCGGGAATGGCATCATGCCCGTCAAGCAGCAGGTCGGCCATGATGGTGGCAATCCGTGGGGCCATTCCAAAGCCGATCTTGAAGCCGCCGTTGGCGACATAATGCCCTGGACGCCCCGGCCACGGCCCCAGAACCGGTGCCCGGCTGGCAGAGCGGGGGCGAAGGGCGGCCCAGCGGTCAACGACGGGCGCGCCTTGCAAGGCGGGACAAAGCGCCAGCGCCCGCGCATGCAGATCGTCAAGCTGGTTGTCGGTGGTGGTGGCGTCGGACCAGTTACGCTCGCTTGTCGAACCAATGGCGACTGTGCCGTCGGCATGCGGCACGATGTGCACCCCGTCCGCAAAGATCTGCGGTGACTCGGCAAGCAACGGGTGCTGCACGGCAAGCGCCTGCCCCTTGACCCCGCCGCCTTGGCCGAGTTCCCCCAGCCCAGCGATGCCTGTGGCCCACAACACCTGCCCCTGAAAATCCCGGTCGTCTGCGCCAATGTCGACCACACCGCCCCGCGCCCGAATCGCAGCCACCAGACAGGCCAGCGCCCATCGCGGATGCAGGCGTGCAGTCAGCGTGTCATGGATCAGCCAGCCGGACGGGCTGACAGGTTCCCATGGCGACCCGGTGGCGCGGATAACCTGCCAATCGGCGTGACCGGCCCAAAGTATTTGCGCACCCGCCGCGCGTGCCCGCGCCTGATCAATCGCCGCATCGTCGGCCAATGGTTGCAAGCGCCCGCTGCGGGCATAGCCGGCTGAACTGCCACCTGCGACCTCGGCCTGATGCCACCAGCTTTCGGCCAACAACAGGCTGTCGAGTTGAAACTGCTTTTTACTGTTCCACTGATCGGGCACATGCGGGGCCATTGCACCCACGATGCCGCCACTTGCCCCGGCCCCGATGGCGGCGCGTTCCACCACACGCACGGCGGCACCTCGCCGCGCCAATTCCCATGCGATGGACAGGCCGAATATCCCCCCGCCCATGACCGTGATCCGTCCGCTTGTCATTCCCGTTTCCCCGGATCATGGTCTGGCCGCATTCCGGGGTGTAATTCCAATGACCGAGCCTGACCAGAGCGGCGTTGAATGGCGCTGCGGCGTGCCGATTTCGACGCGCTTTGACGACCCCTATTTTTCACTGAACGACGGGCTGGCGGAAACTGCGCATGTGTTTCACGCGGGCAACGGTCTGCCGGGGCGTTTTCGGCCGGGGTTTCACATTGCGGAACTGGGCTTCGGGACCGGGCTCAATCTGTTGGCGACAGTCGATCTGTGGCAACGCACCGGGCAGGTGGGGACGCTGCATTTCACGTCGTTCGAGGCTTTCCCACTGTCGGCAGACGCGCTGGGCCGCGCGTTGCAGCCGTTTGAAGGGCTGGCCCACCTGGCCCGCGATCTGTTGCGTCAATGGGGGACGGGCGACGGGGTGATCCGGTTGCCCGGGGTTCTGGCAACCGTCATCATCGGTGACGCGCAGCAAACACTCGGCCCTTGGGCGGGGCGGGCTGACGCGTGGTTTCTGGACGGATTTTCACCCGCCAAAAATCCTGAACTGTGGTCTGACGCCATTCTTGGCCAAGTCGCGCGCCACACGGCACAGGGGGGCACCTTTGCCACCTATACAGCCGCAGGACATGTGCGCAGGGCCTTGCAGGCGGCCGGGTTTCAGGTATCCCGCCTTGCCGGACATGGCAGCAAACGACACATGTCCGCCGGAGTGCTGATGCCATGACCGACCAGAATCGCAAGACAGGCATTCAGCTTATGCTGTCTGCCGTCACCATCTTTGCCATTCAGGACGGATTTTCCAGACATCTGGCCGAAACCTACAACGTGTTCATGGTCATCATGGTGCGGTACTGGTTTTTCGCGGCCTTCGTCGTGGTGCTTGCCTTGCAGCGGCCCGAAGGGATGCGCGCCGCCGTGCGGACGCGGCACCCTTTTCTGCATCTGGCCCGTGCGGCGCTTTTGATTGCCGAGGTCTGTATCATCGTTTGGGGTTACACCCTGATCGGGCTGATCAATTCCCACGCCATCTTTGCGGTTTGCCCCTTGCTGGTGGCGGCGCTTTCGGTGCCGCTGTTGGGCGAAACCGTCAAATGGCAGAACTGGGTTGCGATTGGCATCGGGCTGACCGGCGTGCTGATCATTCTGCAACCGGGGTCGGGTGTGTTTTCGCTGGCGTCCCTGTTGCCATTCACCGCCGCCACCATGTTTGCGCTCTATTCTATCCTGACGCGCCTGACGACACGCGATGAACCTGCCTTTGTCAGTCTGTTCTGGTCGGGCGTGATCGGCGCTGGATTGGTTAGCGTGGTTGGTATTCCGTCCTGGCAACAGATGAGCGGCTTTGACTGGTTCAACATGGCGGTCTATGCCCTGCTGGCGCTTTTGGGAAACTGGCTGCTGATCAAATGCTATGAGGTGACCGAGGCGGCGACGGTCCAGCCCTTTGCCTATCTGCAGATCGTCCTCGTCACGATCATAGGCATCATGGTCTATGACGAGGATCTGCATCTGTCAGTCGTGATCGGAACCTGTGTCGTGGTGTCGGCCGGGCTTTACACCCTATGGCACAGCAACCGCGCCGTCGTCGTCTGACGCATCGCCGTTTTCCTTGGCATCTTCCTTCGCGTCGGTCTTGTCCCACAACAGGGTCAGATCTCCGCCCATCTTTGAATTCGCCAAAAGATCGAACGGTTTGATCAGGTCTTTCAGGTCATCATTTTCGACGAACCGAAGATAGGGGACGGCCCAGGCAAGCTCAAACCCTTCCACAACCTCGGGTTCGGGGTCGGAAAAGCTTTGCACGGCATCGGCATGCTTTTCCACGATTTCCGGGTCTTTCAGGGCGGCCAGCATAAAGTCTACGGCGCGCGGCAGGGCGTTGTCGCATTCGGCGAACAGGTCACGTTCGGGGTCATGCAAAAGCGCCGAAGTGATGACCAGTGGACCCAAGGCGTGTATGTGGTAATGAAGCGCCAGACGCCCCCGCTCCATCTCGCGTGGAAGGCTGCCGTCCTCGTTGGCTGAACAGACGATCAGGCGCACGGTTTCTGCACCCCAATCCTGCATCTTTTCGTCATCAAGCGTCAGTCCGACACGCGCGACGGCCAATCCGGCCCAGGCGCGCAGGTTATTGCTCGCGGCCCGCTTGGGGGCCTTGGTGTCAAAGAAGTCCATCGTGTCTTCGGCACGGCTGTGCAGCCAGCCCTCAATTACCTCCCGGCGTTCCGCGTTTTCGCTCGCCGCTGGCAGGGCGTTGGCATAGGCATAGGCGATGCCGGCCAACCGGCCCGGCACCGAAATGCCCGCCGTTTCGGTTTGCAGATCGCTCAGCGCGTCCACCTCGGCCCAGGGGAGGATCCGGTCCAGCACGCAGTCGGCGGCCACCGTGGCGCGTTCGTCATTGCGGCTGATCGCGCGGTTGGAATACTTGGCAAGCTCGCCGATGAAATCGTCGATCGGGCCAAGTGCCTTTTCGACCTCGGCATTGCTTTCCTCGTCAAAGTCCGACCGCGTTTCGCTTTCGTCCGTGTACCGACTGCCATAAGTCAGGCTAACAACCGGCTCCAGCGGGGTAAAGCAGGCATCATCCTCGGCCTTCGCCTCGGCCATCTTGTCGGCCTGCGATTTTGGTTCTGTGTCGGTTGTAGGGATAGGGTCGGTTTCTGCGGCAGCGGCCCCCAGGCACCAGGACGACAGCATGCCTGCGGCGGCGAGCTGAAACATGGCCTTGTGGTAAGGTCGGTTCATTGTGTGTCGCTTTCCGAAAGGTTGAGGGTTGTCACAAGGGTAACGGCCCGTTCGTTGCCGCGTTCCGCTGCGCGCTGCAGCCAGACAAGGGCTTCGGTCTGGGATGCCTTGATCCCCACGCCGAAGGTCAACGAAATGGCGTATTCAACCATCGCCTCGACATCGCCCAGTTCTGACGCCTGAGCGAGCAGTTTGGTCGACTCTGCGACTTCCGCAGGCGTCGCGGCATCGTCCCGCAGGATCAACGCATATTCCCGCATCGCCTGCGGATCGCCCGCAACAGCCGCCGCCTTGTACAGGCTTTCGGTATCGACACGCGCATAGACCGCTGCCTTGATCTCGGGTTCTTCGGCGTCCAGCCGCGTCAGCATGCCGCGCAGGTTGCCCGCCGCCGTCTGTTCGATCAGCGACACATAAAGGTCTGCCGCATAAGCTGGATTGTAGTTGGGCGTCCCCGACTTTGCGTGACGCGTCAGCAGGCGCTGCATGGCCGTCTGGTTGCCCGCCGCCGCTGCCGTCCGCAGGAATGCCTCGGCGCGTGCGTCATCGGCAGGTGTACCGAAGTTTTGCAGCGCGTCTGCCATCTGTGTCAGCCGCCAGCCATCCTGTTCGGCCAGTGTTTCGCTGATGGACAGCCATTTGGCAAAGTTGGCCGCGTCTGCCTGTTTGCCGAAAAAGTTGGCAAAGCGGATCGTGTCTTCAAACGTGCAAGCCGTCGCGGTGATGGCGCGTTGCAGATAATCTGCCTTTTTCGCCGGATCATCCATTCGTTCAAGCGCGATGAGCAAGGCATCGAAATCGCCCCCTTGTTCAATGGCGTCTTCAAAGGCCGCGAAGACGGCATCCAAGTCGGGATAGACGTCAGGGGCCGCAAGCGGCAAAAGCGACATGGCAGCCCCGCGTCCCGCATTGGCAAGCGGCAACAAGGCCGCCGTGGATTCCTTGCGGTCTTCGGCCGTGATCTCGCCGTCATCCAGCAGTGCCTCGGCCAGATAAAGACCGGCTACAGCATCGCCGCTGGCAATCGCCTCGCGAAACAGGGAAATGGCCTCGGCACGTTCGTCGTCGGTTTTTGCCAGTTTGAGAGCAAGCCGCCCGCGTGCCTGCAGTGCATTGGGGAACCGGGTGGCATAATCGTCCCAAAAATCCTGCTGGACAACGGAAAAGTCGCCTTCTTCGATCAGGGTGATGTATTGGGCCAAGGCGGTTGAGCGGCCCGAAAGGGCTTGGCTTTGCAGGCGCGCAAGCTTCAGGGGGTCATGCGCCCGGGCCAGATCGAGAAGGTCTTCGGGGCCGAAATCCACCGTGTCGGTACCCGTTGCCTTTTCCACATCCCGCCAATAGGTCGCCTCTTCGATTTGGGGGGCATTCGGCGCGCGGCAGGTGAAGGCCGTTTGCAAATCTGCCATCGGGGCGATCTTGCCCTGTGTCTGAACCACGCGGATCAGTTCATCCACGACGGGATAAAAGGTTTCCGGCGTGGTTGCATATCGCATTTTCAACTCGACCAGGCGCTGAATGGCAATGCCGTCGTTCTGGGCTGCGGCCTGTTCCAGAAGCGCAATCGCGTCTGCTTCGCCAGCCCAGCGGCCCTTGGCACGCATCGCCTCGTCGGCTGCCGCGATGTAGGCCCAGCCCGGCGCCCGATCCACTGCAACCAAAGCGTCAAGCGCCGCAAGATAGGCCGGGCGAACAGCCGGGTCTTTCTTCGCGCGCGATTGCAAGAACAGCGCATTGCGGATCAACGCCCCCCTGTCGCCCGACGCTGCGGCCTCGGAATACAGGGCGGCGGCACGTTCAAGGTCTTGCGGCACTAGAGCGCCGATTTCGTAAATCCGCCCCAGACTTACCTTGGCAAAGTCGCTTCCGCCATCAGCGGCCATTGTCAGGTATTTCAGCAGAACGGCATTGTCCTTGACCACAGCTTCGGAACGCAGATGGAACTCCGCCACTTTCCAGGCGGCATTGGTGTCGCCCAGATCGGCGGCAAAGCGGTACCACCGTTCGGACAGGCCCATGTCGGCAGCGACAATATCGCCATTCTTGTATTCCCGTGCAATGCGCGTCACCCGATCGCAAATCTGCGGATCCAACTGGCCGACAAGCGCGCCGAACGCCATGGTCACCGCCATATCGGGGGCAATGTCCCAGCCTTCGACCTTTTTGCCCGCCAGTTGCAGCGAGACGAGTTCCAGCAACGCATCCGCGTTGCCACCATAGCCCGCCGCCACCAGAAGCTGCAGACCACGTTCCGGATCGGCTTCGACGCCGATACCGAAACGCAGGAAATCGGACAGCGCCTTTTGCAGGCGCGGCGATTGTTCGGCATTGCTGTCCATCAGCGTTGGAACGAGCCGCAGATCCCGAAGATCGTCAAGCCGACCCGCCGACACCAGCAGGTTGATGCGCGACAACAGCTTTTTGGTATCGTCATAGCCGGGGTCGATGGATGGAAGCAGATCGATGGCTGCAAGGGCGGTGGCGGACCATTCGGCCGGGTCGATTTCCATCAGACGGCGCAAGTCGCGTTCCACGTTGCTGGTCTGCCACCCCTCCACCGACACGCCGTCCCAGTCAGACCAGCGGGCGATCAGCTTTTCATCCGGGTCGCGCGGCATGCAGATGGGTTGGGCGTCAATTTGCGGGGGTTCGAAAACCAGCGCCACCGGGGCCGCCTGCGCCACCGTGCCCAGTGCGAAAGAAAGCGCCGCTGCCGTCAGCGTGGCGGTCTGGCAGCGCGCGAATGGAAATGCGATTCTGGTCATCTTTGAAATCTCCGGCAGTCTGAAATGTTCATTGCTTCAATGCATTTGCGTCGGCGCGAAGCACATAGGACCCATCCTTGCCGCGCAGCGTCAGGGTAACACCTTCGCGCCGGCGCAAGTCCACGGCGCTGACAGACCCCAGAACCTCGTCACCCTGACGGGCCTCGAAATCGAGCGTCAGCGGGGCCTTGAGGGCTACAGCCCCGGCCTCTCCCGCAGCAACTTCGGCAATCGCCACGGCATTGGCAGCGGGCACGAAAAGGTCGGCCGAAGGAATGTCCGACAGATTGTAAAAGGCAACATCCGCCTGCCCCGGGCTACGGGTGATCGTGTCGGTGATCACATTTGCCGTGCCATCAGAGGCCAGCGCATAGGTATAGAACCCGCCTGCCGCAACCTCCAGACTGCCTTGAACAGAGCCCGCAGCGACGCTCACTTCGCCGGGCTCGTCGATCACGACATAAGGCGACACGCCGCTTTCAATCGCCTCGAACGGCGTGCCCTGCACGGCACCAAGGCCAAGCGGTTCGACGATCACCCGAACAAAACTGGCATCCGGGTTGGTGATGTTGTCATACAGCGCCGCGTCCTGCGAAATGGCGGGGACAGGTGCCAGCAGGGAAATTGCGATCAACATCGTGCAGGCGAGCGGGCGGCGTTTGTTGTGCGTCATGACGCATCTCCTTTTTTGGTGAGGCACAGGGACAACGCGGCGTCCCCGGCAATCGGGCGGTCGAATGTCACGCTGATGCGGGCCAGATCGTCCATGTGGAATGCGCCAAGGCCAAGGTAAAAACGGCCCGTAGCGCGAAGGCGGTCGGCGCGATCGATATAGGCTGACCGCACCAGACCCGTTGAACTTTCAAGCTGAAAGTGGGCCTGTCTTGGCCCTTCGGCACCGAAGTCGGCAAACACGGCATCCGCCCTGGCGGCTGCCGCCGCGTCGACCTGGGCCACGAGCGTGTTGCCGTTGACGACCTGTGTGCTTAGCGTTTCGACGCAGGTGTTGCCTGCCGCCGCAATCAGTTCTTCCAACTGGGTCAGGCCATATTGCCCCAGATTGTTGTAGATCGGGTTTTCCCAGACAAGGAACCGTGGCCGTTGATCCTTGAAATCGGTCGACGTCAGATAGGACGTGATCGCCCCGAACTGATTGCCCCCGGTGATCGCCTGATTGATGACTTCCAGACCCGAGTATTCCGATAGGAACCCGGCAAAGTTGTTGTCTTCACTGTCCGAAAACGAAGTGCCGACAAGGACGATCTGCGCCGCCTCACCCGATGTCGCAAATATATCGAGCGCGACCGCTCCACTGTCGCCCGTCTCCACGCGTGTGGTTTTCCAGCCCATGATTTCCACAGGGGGCAGCGCGTTGACACAGAACCCCTGAAGGATGCGTCGCATGGTCGAAAACGCGTCGACAGTCGTCGTCGGTTCCGAGGCAAAGGTGGCAGGCGTCACGTCCGCATAGGCGGGGTTGGCGCGGATGGCCTCGCCAATGGCTTTGGCTGCAAGCCGCGCGCCGCTGGACGTCCAATGGAAATCTGATCCCAGAAAGGGGTGGTCGCCCCTTTCGGCGGACTGCAACGCACGCATCAGATCGGGCGCCACGATGCCAGCGGCAGTCAGGCGGCTGATGATATCATCATAGACTGCGGCATCTATCTTGGGGTCATAGCCGTATTCCTTTGCATCGTCGGGCAGATTATCAGGCATGCCCTGACTTTTCGAAGGGATGTTGGCATAGACCAGTGTCGTACCGTTGCGGGCAAGCGTTTCCGACAATCTGGCGAGTTGTTCGACCACGACTTCGTCCATCGGATGCTGCATCTTCAGATCAGACGAGGTGCGATAGAACACGGCATCCTTGCCTTCGACAGCGGGCAAAATCTGCCCGTTTTCGATCTGCGAACAGGCAAAGGCCGATTGCGCATTGGCCCAGGACGGGGCGCATAGGAGGGTGAAGGTAACTGCAAGATTGATCATCGAATGTTTCATTCTTCGATCCCCTGCGCAGTCTTGATATCTGCGGGCCGCCGGGGCGGCGCGCTGGGCGGCAGGCCGCGCAACAGGTTCGCGGCGATTGTACTTGCGGCAAGATCTTCAGACTGCACGCCAAGTTCCAGCGCGGCGCGGGCCTTGGCGGTATCGGCCGGAATGCCCCCACGCCCGGAAATGTAGATCATGCCAAGTTCGACGGCGGCCTCGCCATCGCCTGCGGCTGCCACGCGCTCCAAAAGCGCCAGACCTTCTTCCGGTTTCGCTCCAAAGGGCTTGCCCACAAGATACATGCGCGCGAGGGCAGAGGATGCTTTGGGCATCCCCCTGATGCTTTGCACCAGCAGGGCATCCTCGACACTTTTGGCGAGGGTTGGCGTGAATTCCACCTTGCCCGAATCCACCAGCCGCACGACCTGCGGGATCGCAAATGCACGTCCGGTGTACACCGCGATGGCATAGTAATGCAGCACGTCGTCCAAAAGTGCCTCGTCGCCGGATTCCTGCAGCAACTGTGCCACCTTGAACGCGGCAAGCCCGTCATAGGCATCGGCAAGCGACCGAAGCTGATCGAACGACAGCCGCCCGCCCGACACCATCTTCTTGCGCCAGGCGCGCAGGGTGGGATCGGCGATTTCGTCGCTTCGCTGAATGCCATACCCGGATGTCTGCGATTGTGATTGCACGGGTTCGGCGGCCAGAATGGCCAACACGGCGGCCAATGTTGTCAACATGTCATGTCGCACTTGCCACCTCCTGCGGGGATTGGTCGACGGCGGGCTGCACACCCCAGACCGAAGTGTCGGACACATAGCGCACGGGAATTTCCCACAGCACATATTCGGGCGGCGCATCGCGCAATTCGGCCGAGGCGAGATAGGTCTGCATTGGCCGCAACGGCCCCTGGCCTTCCTCGGCCACGTTCAGCACATCCTGCCGCAGCGCCATCTTGATGGCTTCGGCAAAGCTCCACCGGGGATTGGCGCTGTAAGACGTGCCAACCAGCACAATCCCTGCAACATCCGCTGCAAACAGATCGACAAGTGCATCGTTGGCGGGTGTGGCCACATAGGGGTCGACCTGCTCCGCCGCCAGCCCGACGCGCGGGGCCAGCGTTTCATTGGTCACAAAGGACACGAGATCGCCAAAGAACGTGGTGGCCTCGCCGGTGACCGGGGCGTAGTCCGTGTTGCCCATTGGCAACAGGCCCGAGGCGGTAATCTGTTGGGCGACGGCGCGCGCACCGGCGGCTGTCCAATGTGTGTCGGTCGGATAGAACATGTCGCCGATCGTCCGGCCCTGCAGCAGGCTGGGCCGCGTATCCACGGCCGGGATACCGACGGCTTGCAAGGCAAGCATGAAGCGCCCGTACTCCGTTTCCATTGCGATCGACAGTTCTGGATGGCCTGCCTTGTCGCGGTAGACATCGATCTTGGCAGGCACCGGCACAACCACCAGCTTAACCCCTTTGGCCGCAAGTTGCGTGCGTACTTCGGCGATGGCGGCGACAGTGTGATCCGGGTTTTCAGGCAGGCCGTGGCCTTCTTCGGCCGTGAAAAGCCAACCGTCAGATCCGGTGATCACCCCTTTGCGGCCTTCGCCCATCAGCAGATAGCGCGCCGCGCCGATCAGCCCGATGGACAGATCCCGGTGGGGCAGCGCCACCTTGAAGCGGCTGTCGAGTTCCGCTGTCGCCTCGCCGGTCATCACGGATGTGTCCGGGGTCAGCAAAGGCTTGTCCCAGACTTTGCCCAGCGACACCACGGCAACGCAGGAATAGGCCAGAAACAGCGCCGGCAGCATATAACGAGAGGCTTGATAAACCAGTTGCATGGTAATCCCCTTAAAACTGGAAATACAGAAAGGGCGAAAAGGCCTGTTCGGCCAAACGCATCACGCACATCACGGCCAACGCCGTGACAAACAGGGCAGGCACCAGCGAATTGACCGCTGTCAGGGGGGTCGTCACCGTGGCCCCCCCACCGGCAAGCCCACCCATCGACAGGCTGGACGGTGGGAAGTACTGCGTACGCACAAGGCCGCGCAGCGATGGTTCAAACGCCGCAATGCCCACGGCCACAACCAGCATCATCAGGCTTTCGTCGCGGATCTGGATCGCGATATCTGCAGGGATGGTGATCCCGTGCAGGCCCATCATCCCGGCATACATGTCAACCGCCTGCGCCACGTTGGCCGACCGGAACATGACCCAGCCGACAAGCACCGCCATCAGGGTACGGACCAAAGCACTTGTGGTACCGCTTTTCGAAAGCCCGGTGGCACGTTCGACAGCCAGCCAGACCCCGTGCCAGACGCCCCACAAAAAGAACGTCCAATTCGCCCCGTGCCAAAGACCACCCAGAACCATGACCAGCGACAGGTTCACATAGGTGCGCAGTTCGCCTTTCCGGTTTCCGCCGAGCGGAATGTAAAGGTAATCGCGCAGCCAGACCGAAAGCGAAATGTGCCAGCGCCGCCAGAACTCGGTGATCGATCGCGAGATGTAGGGCGTGTCGAAATTATCCATGAAACGAAAGCCGATCATCATGCCAAGACCGATAGCCATGTCGGAATACCCCGAAAAATCGAAGTAAAGCTGAAGCATGTAGGCAATGGCCCCAAGCCAGGCCAATCCCAGCGAAGGGTCGGGCGTGGCAAAAGCCAGATCGGCCAAGGGCGCGATGCTGTCGGCGATCAGCACCTTCTTGGCCAATCCGACCGTGAACCTTGCCAGACCGTCGGCAAAAAGCTCCGGGCTGTGCTCGCGGTGGGCAAATTGCTGCGTCAGATCCTTGAACCGCAGGATCGGACCGCAGACAAGTTGCGGGAACAGCGCGATGAAGGCCGCAAAATCAAAGAAGTTCCGGGTGGCCTTTGCGTCGCCACGATAGACGTCCATGAGATAGCTGATGGCGTGAAACACATAGAACGACACGCCAATCGGCAGGATCAGCCGCCAGTGGAACCCAAGCCCCGCCGCGTCGGTGCCAAGCAGGGCCGCGAAACCGTCAAGGAAGAAATTCAGGTACTTGAACACGCCAAGCACGCCAAGGTTGCCGATCAGGCCGATGGTCAACCAAAGCCGTGCACGATTGGTGCCCAGATGCCGCGCGACCAACAGGCCGATCACATAGGTCCAAAGCGTCGTGAGGAACAAAAGCCCCAGAAAGTCGAACCGCCACCAGCCGTAAAACAAGTACGAGGCCAGCAGGATGGTCAGCGACCGAAACCTTTTGGGCGTCAGATAATACAGCGCCAGAAAGATCGGCAGGAACAGGAACAGAAAGGTTTCAGACGAAAAGACCATTACAATCCCTCCCGGCAGGTTGCGGTGGGCGCATCGGCAGCCTTGCCGATTACAAAGGTTTCCTGATCCTCATGCTGGGTGGCGGTCAGATATCCCGGCAGATAGGGGACGAAATCGCCCCCAAACAGGCGGGGCAACTGATCCTGCAGCGTGTTGTTGTGCAGCACGACATGACCGATGTGCTGCCCGCGCAGGCCCTGCCCGTTCTGAGCCACAACATTGTCTGACAGTGTGGTACCACCTGCCAGACGGTCCTTGCCGCTTTGAAGGTCGAACCCCACGGTGCCATTGCCCAGAATGGCATTGCCGGCAACATCGGCCCCGGCCGCATCCTGCAAGCGCAATCCCACTGCGCCGTTGCCGACGATCATGTTGTTGATCACCCGCGCGCAAGCCGCCTGCGACAGCGACATCCCATCGCCACCATTCGACAGCACGATATTGCCATCCAGGGTGACGTCCGCAGTGCTGCGGTCGACAAGAATTCCGGTTCCCCTGCCATTGGCGACAAGGTTGCTGGCGACCACCGTACCAGTCGCACCATTCGTGATACGAATGCCTGAACGCGCGGCGGCGGGATGTACGTCATTCGCCTCGATCCGCCCGCCGAGTCCGCCTGCCAGAATGATCGAACCTGCGGCCCCGCCCAGATGGTTGTTCACAACCTGCGCCCCGTCCGTCATGACAAACGACAGTCGCGCCACATCATCAAAACGGTTGCCAGCCACAACAACGGCAGTTTTGGGCCGGATCAGCCCGGGAGAGGCAACCGCAACACCCCCGAACAACAGCGATTCTGCCATCCCAAGCCCGGTGAACGTGCTGCGCGTGGCACGCAGGACGCCTTGGCCCGCGCTGAGCACAAAGGGCCGAAACTCTGGTGCGGCCGGGTTTGCCGTACCGTAGGACCGGACATTCGCCCCGTCGATGGTCAGCGAGCCAAAGCTGATGATAAAGGCCCCGGCGTTCTGGTTCATCACCAGCGTCTCATCCGGGCCGATCTTCAGCTCGGCACCCGACCAGATGATCAGTGGCCGGTCGAGGTGATAGCTGCCGTCGCGCAGGGCAAAAACCGCGGGGTCGGCCCCATCTGCCATTGCGGCGAGCGTGGCCGATCCCTGCCGCAGGATAAGCGCGGAAGTGTCGCCACCTTGCGCCCGAACGACGGCAAGCTGCCCATTCGCGCCCGCCATGATCGCCAGTTGCGTCAGCGCAAGCTGCACGTTGCCGCCTTCGACCACTGGTGTGCCCAGATCAATCTCTTGTGGCGCATTCACCCGAAGCTTTGCCGGTTGGGCGCGAAACGTCTTCAGCCCGAGATTATGCGCCAGCGTTTCCGCCTGTGTGCGCATCGCGCCGGGCGGCGTCGATTCCAGCATGTCGATCTGCTGTGCTATGGGCAGGGTGCCGGGTGCTGCCTGCGCCAGAACGCCCACCGTACCCGCAAGACAGGCTGCGATGGCGAGCATTCCGGCACGGGCTGTCCGCAAGGTTTGGGTCATCAGCATCGGCGCGACCTAAACAATCGACGCCGTGGTGACGGGAAGGGCAAGATTGCCTTCCAGCATGGCATCACCCGGACCAGTTTCTTCGTCATGGGCAAAGGTCATCTGGATGACGCGCAGTGCGGTGGCCGCGCCATTGCGCAACGGAAGCGCATGTGTCGCGTCAATGGGGATCGTCTGGCCCCGGCCCACCGTCTTGTCCAAGCCATGCACGGTGCAGATGCCTTCGCCGGAAATAACCGTCAGAAGGCTTGGCCCCACGCCTGTGCCGTTCACCCGAAGGGATGCGCCGGGCTGGATCGTCAAAAGCCGCATGTCATAGCCCTTGGCCTGCGCCAGCGTTTCGATCTGGCCCCAGGCCGTGTCACGCACGACATGGGATTTTACCTCGGGCCGGTTTTGCGCGATCAGGCTTTCCACCAATTTCTTCACGTTTTGCGCATGGTCCCGGTGCGCCACCAGCACAGCATCGGCCGTTTCGACGACGATCACGTCTTTCATGCCGATCACAGCCACCAGACGGCTGTCGCTTTGAACAATGGAATCCGACGTGTCAAAAGCCATCACGTCGCCGTTCAAAACGTTGCCATCGGCTCCTGGGTTTGAAATGTGGTGCACCGAATTCCACGCACCCACGTCATCCCATTCGATATCCAGCACCGGCGCGAGTGCGATGACCTTTGAGCGTTCGAAAATGATCTTCTCCGTCGGCTCGTTGGTCGACTGCACGAACGATGCTTCGTCCAGAAAGCGTCGGTTGTCGGGGCCAGTGGCTCGGTCGACGGCCTGCATCACGGCTGCAAGGCAATCGGGATCGTAACGCAGGAACTCTTCCACAAGAGTATCTGCCCGAAACAGGCTGATGCCTGATGACCAGTAGGAAAACCCCGAGGCGACAAGCTCTTTGCTGCGTTCATATTCGGGCTTTTCGACAAACTGCTCCACCCGGTGCAGGCCCGGATAATTCGTGAAACCACCCCCATCAAGGATATAGCCGTATCCGGTTTCGGGATAAGATGGCTTGATCCCGAAGGTCACGATGCGGCCTTCGTCAGCGCCGCGTGACATCGCAAGGATGGTGCGGTTCACGTTGCCCCGGATGATATGGTCTGACGGCAGAACAAGGATCTGCCCATTCGGATCATCGCGCAGCACTGTCAACGCTGCCGCCAGAACGGCAGGCCCGGTGTTGCGTCCGACAGGTTCCGCAATGACGCGGCCCTTGTACTGCAATTCCTTCATCTGCCGGTCGACGATGGCGCCCTGACGGACATTGGTCACGATCACCGGGTCATGGAAGGCATCGCCACGGTGACGCTGCAAGGTGGTCTGAAAAAACGACAGACTGCCTTTGCCGTTGACAGGCTGAAACTGTTTTGGCTGTTCCACCCGTGACATGGGCCACAGGCGGGACCCCATCCCGCCGCACAAAACGACAGGATGGATAGAAGGCTGATTGTCATAGGTCATTTGAAAACTCCGCGTGTC
This sequence comes from Gemmobacter sp., assembly GCA_031425195.1. Taxonomy (GTDB): domain Bacteria; phylum Pseudomonadota; class Alphaproteobacteria; order Rhodobacterales; family Rhodobacteraceae; genus JANPIX01. The sequence goes on from JANPIX010000014.1 coordinate 33,628, forward strand.
AAAGCCCGGACTGCTCGACCAAGTCGAGCGCCGGTGTCAAAAATTCAGGTGCTTGTCGTACAATCGTCAACTCGGCCAACTGGCCCAAACGCGTGGCTGGCAAAGGTGTTTCGGGAACAAGGTTCACAGCGGCGTCATCGCGCCCGCCAAGATTGGCCGCGACGGTCAGGCTTTGCGCATCCACTGCCGCCCGCATCGTCGTGCCGTCGGCAAAAACGACCCGAACATGGTCTGCGGCGGCAAATTCATAAAGATAATCGCGGGCAACATTTGCACTTAACGCAAGCGGCGCGTCGGGCTGGAACAGCGCAATCACGGGTTCCCCGGCCAGAACCGTGCCCCCAAGGTCAGGCCCGACCAACTGCGCATCGCAGTCACAGGGCATGGCGATGGAAATGGATTGTCCGTTGACCGACTTGATCGAAAACGCCACTTCGCCCTCGGCAGCGTCAAGGTTCACGTAGTCAACCTGCCCGGCGGTCACGGCGCTTAACGTCTGGCCAAGCCGTGTCACATGCGCCGCCGTCGGAATTTCCAGCGCGAAGATGCGGGAATATCCGATCCGTGCCACGGCAAACAACAGGACCAGGGTCGCCAGACCCAGGATCAGCGTTCCGAATATCCGGTTCGCCACAATGCGCCAACCCGCAGGCCGCATCGCCTTGGCGCGCGCGCCGGTCGACGCTGCAGCGGGCGACACGACAAGGGTTTGCCCCAAAGTGACAAGATCGCCCGCGATATAGGAATTGAGCAAATGGCGCAGTTGCGGCAGATGCTGCCCCGCCGGATCGCGGAACGTCAGCGCCGCACGGTTGGCTGGGGCACCGATGGAAATCAGGCAGTCCACGGCAAGGGCGACGGTGAAGCCGTCAAAGGTGAACAGCAACTGCACAAGGCGGGTTGCGCCGTCCAACTGCGGGTCCAGCAATCCTACGATATCGGCGCGCGTCAGGGACAACCCGTCGCCGTGATAGTGGCGGCCATCAATCTCGGCTGTGAAGGGCACGGCCATCATCGGATGTTCCATTGTCTTGGCGCCCAAAGGCGGCAGGTCGGTGGCCACAGCGGCGGTGCTGCGGTCGGTTTTCGTCAGGCGTCGGTCAGCATCCATGTTCGTTTCCCGCTTTTAAAATCAGATGATCCCGGACAGCAGGCAGACCCCGAAGGTCAGCCAGCCAAGGGCTAGAATGTGGACATAGGTGGAAGACCAGGCCCGCACGCGCGGGCCCCAGGCCAGTTTGACCGCATTGCCGGCACCCGACTGGCGGGTCCACCGCTGACGGTCGAGCCGGAACATCACAAAGCTTTTGACAGCCGCGCCAACGATTTGGCCGAAATACAAAAGAAAGGGATAGCTGATCGGAAAACCGGTGCCGCGGGCAAGCGACAGGATCCAGCAAAAGACGTACCGCGTGAACAGAACCCAGGCGGCATAAAGCGGGATCACGCGCGGATCGACAAAGATCGCCCCGAGGATCACGCTGATCGGCCCGGCCAACGTCGTCCAGATGCCAAGCCGCTGATCCAGGATCGACCACCAGGTAAACCAGCCGATCTGATTGGGCGAAAGCGCCAGTGCCCGTCCGTTCGTGCGCAGCATGTTCCCGAACCAGCGCACCATCAGGGTCACCGCACTGTCCACAAAACCCGGCTTTGGCTGGCTTTCCATCGACAGCGAAGCCACATCCGGCACATAGGCCATCCGAAACCCGTTCTTCAGAAACCAGAACCAGGTGGATTTGTCGTCGCCCGTCAGGAACGTCACGCGGCCCAGACGCCAATGCTCGATGGAGTCACTCTGAACCATGTTGATGAACTCTGGCCCCGTGGCCAGATCGGCGCGAAACACCGACATGCGCCCGGTCAGCGTCAGAACGCGCCCTGACAGCCCCATCGAGCACATCATCACCTGCCGCTGCATAAAGCGCAGCGAAAACCAGTCGCGGAACAGGCCCGGTTCGGCGATTTCCACCTGTTCGTCCGTGGTCAGCGCGCCAACGCGCGGATCGGTAAAAAACGGGGCGGTCCGCGCCACGATGTCGAGCGGAACGCAGCTGTCGCCATCTACCACCAGCACAATATCATGCCGCGTCGGTGCCCGCCGCCCGATAAGCCGCAGCGACCGTGCCAACGCGTCCCGCTTGCCGGTGCCGGGAATCTGGTCGATCAGCAGCGCCACGTTGGTGTTGCCGCCTACCGACATGTCGTAGATGCGCTGGATAAGGCGCGCATCGGCGGTGTCGACAACGGACACGACCACTGTCGCCCCGCCTTCCGACTCCATCGCCGCCTGAAATAGCGACCGATAAACGCGCGCCGTCACTTCGGCGTCGATCTTGTAGCTTGTCACCAGAAAATAGGCATGCGCCGCCACGGGACGTTCGTTGTAAAGCGCGAACGCCCGCGCGCGCAGCCGTGGGTACGCAACCTTCAGATAGATCAGCGCGCGGCCAAAGTTGATCGCGGCCCAGCTGTAACGCCAGGCCCCGATCAGGCCAACCACGATCAGCGCACCCCGCACATCGGCAAGGGACTGCAACGGAACCGTCGCCGCCAGGGCAAGAGTGCCCGCGATATATGCAAGGTGGCCCAGCATTTGATTACCAGCAAATCCCTTCATAAAGGCCGCTGGTCCGGGCAAGCGGCGTGAACCGCGTCAGGTCGATCATCTTGCGATCGTCCATGGCGGCGGTCAAAGGGGCGATCGTTTCGTCATACTTGTTGCCGACAAGAACGATGTCGGACCCGGCGATCAGATCTTCGATCGACGCCACAAGCCGGCTTTTCAGGTCGATGTTGTAATCGTTGCCACGCCCTGCCGCGCTCATGTCGTTGGCATAGGCTTCGTGAACAAAGGGATCATAGACCCGCAGGGTCAGCCCCTTGTCGATGAGCCGTGACGCGAGTTCGGCAAGCGGGCTTTCCCGAAGGTCATCCGTTCCCGGTTTGAAGCTGATGCCCACCATGCCGATGTTCTTGACGCCAGACGCGTCGATCATCCGTTCTGCACGGCTGATTTGTTCGGCATTCGCCACCAGAACCGCATCAAGAAGCGGCGATGCCACGCCCTTCTTGGCCGACAGCGCGCGCAGCGCCCGCACGTCCTTGGGCAGGCACGACCCGCCAAAGGCAAATCCCGGCCGCATGAAATACGGGCTCATCGAAACCTTGTGATCCGAACACAGGATCTGCATGACCAACTGGCCATCCAGTCCCGATGCCTTGGCAATGTTGCCGATTTCATTGGCAAAGGTCACCTTCACCGCGCGCCACGAATTCGACGTGTACTTGACCATCTCGGCCGTCCGCAGATCCACCAGATGAATTGGGCAGTCGAGCATGTAGTTGAGCGAATTGAGCAGATCGCCCGTCGCCTTATCAAGCGCCCCGAACACGATCAGGCCGGGATCCTGATAATCCTGAATGGCCGTGCTTTCGCGCAGAAATTCCGGATAGTAACCAACCCCGAAATCGCGCCCGGCAACCATGCCCGAGGCTTTTTCCAAAAGCGGAATGCAGATCTCTTCCATTGTGCCCGGCACGATGGTCGACCGCAGCACGACCGAATGGAACGACCCTTTGGTGGCGATGGCGCGACCAATGCATTCGCAAACCGATTCAACATAAGTCAGGCCAAGTGACCCGTCCGGTGCGCTGGGTGTGCCGACGCAGACGAACGACGCATCCGTTGCGTGAACTGCGGCGGTCACGTCAAGGGTGGCTGTCAGGGTGCCCCGCGCCACAACATCGGCAATCAGTTCCGGCAGTCCGTTTTCGACAATCGGCGATGCGCCAGCGTTGATCGCATCCACCTTGCCCGGGTCCACGTCAACCGCGACCACGTTGTGTCCGTCGCGGGCCAGACAGGCGGCTGAAACGACCCCCACATACCCAATTCCAAAGATCGAAATATTCGCCATTTTCAGTTTTCTGCCTTCCAGTTGTGCCGATAATGCGGCAGTGCAGCATCATTTTCGCCCATACAATGCGGCTGCAGCATCTGAAAATAAAGTCAGGATTAACGGTTATTTAACCAAGTTTTGTCAGGAAATACCTGTCAGGCCGATCCTTCAATATTCGGCCTTTGGTCCGAAAAATTTCTGCACCGCAGAAATGGCTACGCACCCCAGTGGGGTGCGGGAGTGTTCGGCAAAAAGCAGGGTCAGATGTGGTTCTGGACCCATCCGTTCCGGATGGCGAAATTCACGATGTCGCGTCGGCTTTGCAGGTTAAGTTTTGAACTGGCCCGGGCCTTGTAGGTTTCAACAGTCTTTGTCGAAAGCGCGAGCGCGTTGCCGATTTCCTTCATGCTCATCCCCAGTGCGACCGATTTCAGCACAATTGCCTCGCGGTCGGTCAGGGAACGAATGTCGTTCGTGCGCTGTGGTGGGCGTGGGGCAGATTGCATGAAGGCACCCGCCAACGCTGCGTCAAGATAGATGCCGCCCCGCATCACTGCGTCAAGCGCGCTGCGCAGCGCGCCGATCGTGGCGGTCTTGGGCAGATAGCCGCGGAAGCCGGCCGCGATGCAGGCCTTGCCCATTTCGGTATTCATTTGCGAGGCATAGCCGATGACTGCCACCGGGTCACCTGGCCCCGACAGCCGCGCCATCAACTCCATGGGTGAATGCGTTGTCTGGCCGGGGTCGATCATCACGACATCCGGGGTAAAACCGACAGGCAGTGACACGTTGCCATTGTCTTGCAACGTGATGGCACGGCCCACGAATCCAGAAGATTGTTCCAATAACGCACAAACACCCGCGGCAAGCATCGGGTTGGCGTCGAACACGGCGATTGCAAGTGTCGGGTTCGCGTTTGTCAATGTATTGGCCCTATATGACATACCGCCGACGAAATAGACGGCGCAGGTGGCGACAGCTGCCTCCTCCATACGGGTTAAACTTGATACGCGCCGGTAAGTTCCACCTGCTTTCCGCCACGAAAAACATACAACCAACACGTGCAACGGTCGATTTTACATTATCTGCAGATTGCGCGCTGATGTCGTGCCAACGGCCTTTTTGCTCCGCCGCTGCGTGTTCACAGTCGTGCAGACTGGATGAAACTGCGCCACCGAAGTGACGCAGTTCTTTATCGCCCTGATCGGATCAACGGCTCTGGGCCGCTGCCCTTCGGCAGAACTTAAAAATAGTCATCGCGAAGTTCTGCAGCGGTAACACCGACGAACGTCAGATTGTTCCCGCTGCTGTCCGTGATGGAAAGTGACGCCTGTCCGTCGGCCTGCACCGTTTCGAACAAAAAGCCGTCCACTCGTGTCGATCCGCCTGTCCAGTCCTGAAGGGCATCCATCACGTCGTTGTCCGACGTTGTCCGGAACACGAAACTGTCGTCGTCCCCGTGATCGAAGTCGCGCACAATGTTCCGGCCGCCGCTGGCGACAAAGGTGTCGCCGCCGTCGCCACCGATCAGTGTGTCGGCATTCGCCCCGCCGTTCAGCGTGTCGTCACCGCTGCCCCCGTTCAGGCTGTCGTTGCCGCCGCCGCCAGACAGAACGTCACGCCCCGATCCGCCATAGGCGCGGTCGTTGCCGGCCCCGCCGATGATCGTGTCGTCGCCCCCAACCGTGGACATGTAAGCCCCACCCGCCGCCCCAACGACAAGGTCGTCACGAATGGTGCCGGTGACCTTGCCAAACACGACTGTGTTCGCGCCGGGATCGGTCGGCGCACCGTAACTGGTTCCCGGATTGAGGAAACTCGCCACGCCAAGATAGCTTTGTTCGGCCACCGTGCGCGTTGCTTCGTCTACGATGACAGTGTTGCCGTGATCCAGACCGCCGTGAAAGTTGATATCGCGGTTGGTGGCCGTCACGTGAACCTTGTTTCCGACAGCCGAAGTATAGGACGCAAACAGCACAGCGTGGCGCGTGTCAAAGATCGACAGATCGCTGAAGTTGCTGTCATAGACATCGCGGATCCAAAGGCCATAGCCATTCCCTGAATCGCCTTTGTTGTGGGCACCTCGCACCAAAATATCACTGACTTCGGCATCAAGGCTTTTGCCCATGGTCAGGCCGTTCGATCCCGGTTGCAGGATGTCCACGTCCTTGATGACCACATTGTCGGTGGCGTTGGCCAGCAGCATGATGCCACCTTTTTCGGCAGTCAGCCCGTTCGAGAACTTGGCGGGATCGGCAGTCCCGTAAGCACCCTTCAGTGTAACGCCCTGCAACGTCACATTGGTGGCAAGATCAATCTCCTTCATCGTCGTATCCGAAGCCGTGAAGTCGAAGGGCAAGTCCCGGTCCAGCGTGATCTTGTTTCCATCAACGGATTTGACCGTGGCCAACGCTGTGCGAAGCGGCTTGTCCTCTTGCCACAACCTGTCGCCAATCTGGTCAAACAATGCGGAATCGTTTTCACGTTCGATCCAGACCGCGTCCCCGACCTTGAGGCTGTGACTGCCGGACGAAACGGTGACGACGTTCGACCCTTCATCCGCGTCATTGATCTTGACCTCGTTGGTCATGCCTTCCTTGAAAAGTGCCTTCCCGATCTGGAACGCTGGCGCACCTTTCATGCCGGTTGTCACCGAAATGACAGTCTGCCCCGCGCCGGCGCCAACGACGGAAATGTCGTCACGATCAATCACGACGGTCCGGTCGAATCGATAAGATCCTGCTGCCAATTGAACGATGGCTCCTGCGGGTGCCCCGTTGATGGCTGACTGAATGCTACTCGTACTCGCCCCTGCGGCGATCTTAATAATGGTGGTCATCGACATGCTCCCCTGTGCTGCGATGCGGCGAACCAGTACGGACTTGGTTCCCCCAATGCGAACGCAAACTGGCGTTCGGCCGCGTCACAAGCATAGGGTCGCTGGCTGCGACTTTTTTGTGGGCGATTTGTTGCCAAATTTTATACATTTAGACAACTTGGTCATGATTGGTGGCCGCAACGCCGCAAAACCATGCACCAGTCGCGCTAAAGCGCCTGTTCCAACGCAGTCGTCAGTGCCGAAACGGGGGCAGGAACTGGGTTCCCCTTCATCGAAGACGCGCTCATCGCCGCCTCGGCCACGTGTCGCAACTGCCCGTTTGCAAGGCCCATCTGCCCCAGACCGGGCAACCCGGCACCGCGCGCCCACGCCGTCAGGATGGACGGCGCGTCCTGTTCTGCGCACCCCAGCACACTGGCCAGAATTGCACATACATGGGTCAGCCGCTCGTGCGCGACAGTGCCGGGGGTCGCCAGCGCGCGGTTCATCGCCAGCACTGGCCCCAGCAATGCACCGCAAATCGCCCCATGTGCGCCGCCCGTCAGGCCGCCGATCACGCCTGCCAATCCGTGCACCGCGCCCAATCCGGAATTCGCAAGCGCCAATCCCCCCGAAAGACTGACCCACGCGATCGCATCCCGCGCCTCGGTCACCTCACCCGCCTGAAGCCGCATCAGGGCGGTCAACCCTTGGGAAATGGCGGGCAGGCTTATCGCATCCGTAAAGGGCGTGGCGCGGCATGAAACATAGGGCTCGATCACCTGCGTGATCGCATCCAACCCCGAGGCAAGCGTCACCGGCCACGGGCAACCATCGGTCAAAGCCGGGTCAACGATGGCTGCGCGTGGCATCATGCGGTCGTCCCGCAGGCTTACCTTGCGACCCTGGTCCGGAACCCCGATCACAGCATTCTTCGTCACTTCCGCGCCGGTTCCCGCCGTTGTCGGAAGGGCGATGAAGGGCAGGGGGGCGGCACCAAACGGCAGCGCCCGGCCCACGCCTTCCAGATGGTCCATGGGCCCGGTTGACTGCGGGATCAAAGCAGCCAGCGCCTTGCCCATGTCCATCGCCGCCCCGCCCCCGATGGCAACCACAAAGTCGGGCTGGAACGCCCGCGCCTGCGGCAAGGCGTCCAGCAGCATATCCAGCGTCGGCTCTCCCAGACAGGCAAGGCGGGTTACCTGCGCAGGTAACAACAGCCTTGCCAGCGCATCGCCCCTTTCCGTGCTGCGCCCCGTCACCAGAATGCCCCGCGTGCCATAGGCAGTTATGACGGACGCCGCCTGTTCCAACACCCCCCGGCCAAAGAGGATACGCCCCGGTGCTGAAATCGCGAACGGCGTCATACCGACATCGTCGCCTGAACGGCCCGGCCCCACCGCGCGTATTTCGCATCCCGCACCGCAGCAGGCATCGCAGGCTCGAACCGTTTCTGAAGCGCCCATTGCCGGGCGAATTCGTCCGGCGCACCCACCAGCCCCACCTTGAACCCAGCCAGATAGGCCGCACCCAGCGCCGTCGTTTCCGTAACCACAGGCCGGTCAACCGGCGCACCCAGAATGTCCGACAGAAACTGCATCGCCCAGTCGCTTGCCGTCATGCCGCCATCCACCCGCAGCACACCGTCTGCCGCCGCACCCCAATCGGCGCGCATCGCCTCCAACAGGTCGCGCGTCTGGTAACCAACGCTTTCCAGCGCCGCGCGAGCCAGTTCGGCGGGCCCGGAGTTGCGGGTCAGACCGTAGATCGCGCCTCGACAATCGGGGCGGCCATAGGGTGCGCCAAGGCCGGTGAAGGCGGGCACGAGGATCACCCCTTGTGCAGCATCGGCGGCCTCTGCGAGGGGCTGGGTTTCCTTTGCATCGCGGATGATCTTCAGGCCGTCGCGGAGCCACTGGACGACAGCGCCGGCAATGAAGATGGAACCTTCAAGCGCGTAGGTGGCCTGACCCTGCAGCTGATAGGCGATCGTGGTCAGCAGCCGGTTCTTCGAAGGCACCATGTCGGCGCCGGTGTTCAGAAGCGCGAAGCAGCCGGTGCCGTACGTCGATTTCATCATCCCGGGAGCGAAGCAGGCCTGGCCGACGGTCGCGGCCTGCTGGTCGCCGGCGACGCCGAGGATCGGGATTTCGCGGCCGAAGAGGTCGGCGCGGGTGGTGCCGAAGGGGGCGGCGCAATCATGGACCTGCGGCAAGAGGGAGAGAGGGATGTTCATCAGGCCGCAAATCTCGGCGTCCCATTCGCCCTTGGCGATGTTGTAGAGCATGGTGCGGGCGGCGTTGGTGGCGTCGGTGGCGTGGACCCGGCCACCGGTGAGGTTCCAGATCAGCCAGGTGTCGACGGTGCCGAAGGCCAACTCGCCCCGTTCTGCCCGACCCCTTGCGCCTTCGACGTGATCGAGGAGCCATTTGACCTTGGTGGCGGAGAAGTAGGGATCGAGGAGCAGGCCGGTGCGGGCGGTGATCATCGGCTCAAGGCCCGCGGCCTTGAGCGCGTCGCAGGTGTCGGCGGTGCGGCGATCTTGCCAGACGATGGCGTTGTGGAGAGGTTGGCCGGTGGCGCGGTCCCAGATCAGGGTGGTTTCGCGCTGGTTGGTGATGCCGATGGCGGCGATGGAGGTGGTGGAGATTCCGGCCTTTTCGATCGCGGCGCGGGCGGTGCCGGCCACGGTGGACCACAGATCGGCCGGGTTGTGTTCGACCCAGCCGGGGTTCGGGTAGATCTGGGGAAACTCCTCCTGTGCCGAGGCTATGGGGCGCAGGTTGGCGTCGAACAGGATCGCGCGGGACGAGGTGGTGCCCTGGTCGATGGCGAGGATGTGGGTCATGGTCGCGGTCCCTCGATGGCCGTGCGAGCAAGATGTCCCACCGTGGGACATCACATCGCTGCCTTTCTTTTCAACGACTTATCGAGCACAGTAACGATCTGTCAATAAAGCCGCTCGTTTCACCTGTTCCAAAATATCCCCGCCGGAGGCTTCCGTCCGATGCGGCAGGAGCCTCCGGCGGGGATATTTGAGAACAGGTGAATGGGGGGGCGAGGCGGACCCCGCCCCCTTTCAATTTCAGTTCTGCCAGGACTTGATCAGCTCGTCATACGAGATGGTTTCGCCGGCAGGCTTTTCGTTCTCGAGCTTGGCGACCGGAGCGCCCGGTTCGTCGATCCAGAACTGCGCGTCCTTCACTTCGTTCATTTTCGGGCCGATGTCGCCCTGAACACCAGCGCGTTCGATCCGCTCCAGCACTTTCTCCTGCTCTTCGCAGAGGGCATCAAGCGCTTCCTGCGGGGTTTTGGCACCCGACATGGCATCGCCGATGTTCTGCCACCACAGCTGCGCCATCTTCGGATAATCCGGGATGTTGGTGCCGGTGGGCGACCACTGAACGCGTGCGGGCGAGCGGTAGAATTCGATCAGGCCGCCGAGTTTCGGGGCGCGATCGGTGAAGGACTGATGCTGGATCGTGGATTCACGCGCGAAGGTCAGACCCACATGCGATTTCTTCACGTCCACAGTCTTTGACGTCACGAACTGGGCGTAGAGCCATGCAGCCTGAGCGCGGTCCACCGGGGTGGACTTCATCAGGGTCCACGAACCCACGTCCTGGTAGCCGATCTTCTGGCCGTTCTGCCAGTAGACGCCGTGCGGCGAGGGAGCCATCCGCCACTTCGGCGTGCCATCCTCGTTCATCACCGGGGTGCCGGGGACAACCGACGCGGCGGTGAAGGCGGTGTACCAGAACATCTGCTGGGCAATCGCGCCCTGGGCAGGAACCGGGCCGGCTTCGCCGAAGGTCATGCCTTGGGCTTCTGGCGGGGTGTACTTCTGCAGCCATTCGATCGCTTTGGTCACGGCATAGACCGCCGCCGCGTCGTTGGTTGCCCCACCACGGGTTACGCAAGAGCCGACCGGACGCGAGTTTTCGTCTACCCGGACGCCCCATTCGTCGACCGGCAGACCGTTCGGTTCGCCCACGTCGCCCATGCCGGCCATCGACATCCACGCGTCGGTGTAACGCCAGCCGAGCGAGGGGTCTTTCTTGCCGTAGTCCATGTTGCCCCAGACCGAGGTCGGCCCGCCCATGTAGGACATGTCGCGGCCTGTGAAGAACTCGGCGATGTCCTCGTAGGCCGACCAGTTGACCGGAACGCCGAGGTCGTAGCCATACTTGGCCTTGAAATCGTCCTTCGTCTTCTGGTCGTTGAACCAGTCGTAACGGAACCAGTAGAGGTTGGCGAACTGCTGGTCGGGAAGCTGGTAAAGCTTGCCGTCCGGCGCGGTGGTGAACTTCGTTCCGATGAAATCGGCGATGTCGAGGTTCGGGTTTGTGACGGCAGCGCCTTCGCCGGCCATCCAGTCGGTCAGGTTGCGGACCTGCTGGTACCGCCAGTGGGTGCCGATCAGGTCGCTGTCGTTGATGTAGGCGTCATAGATGTTTTCGCCCGACTGCATCTGCGTCTGCAGCTTTTCGACGACGTCGCCTTCACCGATCAGGTCATGGGTGACCTTGATGCCGGTGATGGCGGTGAAGGCCGGAGCCAGCACCTTGGATTCGTAGCTGTGCGTGTCGATGGTCTCCGAAACGACCTTGATTTCCATGCCCGCATAAGGCTTGGCCGCGTCGATGAACCATTGCAGTTCGGCCTCCTGGCCGGCCCGGTCAAGGCTGGATTGATCGCCGATCTCGGCATCGAGGAAGGCTTTCGCCGCCTCGATGTCGGCCCAGGCGGGCAGGCCGAAAGCCATCAGCGCAAGCGCCATGGCGGTTGTGGTCTGGCGTAGTCTCATGTGATTCCTCCCAGAATGTTGAGACGTTTGGCAGTCGTCTTGCCTTCGGGCGGGGTGTTGGCCCCCGCCCGGAAGCGGTTCTTCCCGGTCACACCCAGCGGAACACCGCAGCGACGTAGACCAGGCAAAGGATCAGCGCGCCCCAGAGCGGAGCACCGAAGAAGAAGAGCCATCCGAGCGAGATGAAGGCCGAGCCCAGAAGCGAGATGAAGAGCCGGTCGCCGCGCGTGGTTTCGATGCGCAGGAGGCCGACACGGGGAGTTTCCGGCCAGCGGATCGCCAAAAGCGTGAAGGTGATCAGCAGGCAGACAATGATGAAGAAGAACAGTGCGACCGGAAAGCTCCATGCCATCCAGAAGCCGGGGATGAGTTGCCCGGTCCATTCCCGCACGCCGTCGGCGTCGGTGGGGACGGCCCAGAGGAGGAGCGCAAGGATGGCGGCCATCAGGACGGCGAGGCTCAGGTAGAGGGTATTCCAGCGGCTGGCGGTCATCACACCCTTCCCAGGGCAAAGCCCTTGGCGATGTAGTTGCGGACAAAGTAGATCACGAGCGCACCGGGCACGATCGTCAGGACCCCAGCGGCCGCGAGGACGCCCCAGTCCATGCCTGACGCGCTGACCGTGCGGGTCATCGTGGCGGCGATGGGTTTGGCGTCTGTTGTCGTCAGAGTGCGGGCGAGGAGAAGCTCGATCCACGAGAACATGAAGCAGAAGAAGGCGGTGACCCCGATGCCGCTGGCGATGAGCGGCATGAAGATCTTCACGAAGAACTTAGGGAAGGAATAGCCGTCGATGTAGGCGGTTTCGTCGATTTCCTTCGGGACGCCGCGCATGAAGCCTTCGAGGATCCAGACCGCGAGGGGCACGTTGAAAAGGCAATGCGCGAGGGCGACGGCGATGTGCGTGTCGATCAGGCCGAAGGCGGAATAAAGCTGGAAGAACGGCAGGGCGAACACCGCGGGCGGGGCCATGCGGTTGGTCAGAAGCCAGAAGAACAGGTGCTTGTCGCCCATGAAGTTGTAGCGCGAGAAGGCGTAGGCGGCGGGAAGGGCGACGGCCAGCGAGATGAACACGTTCATGGTGACGTAGATCATCGAGTTGACGTAACCCATGTACCACGACGGATCGGTCAGGATCGTGACGTAGTTCTGGAGCGTCAGGTCCTGCGGGAAAAGGCTGAAGGTCGAGGTGATCTCGGTGTTGGTCTTCAGGCTCATGTTGATGAGCCAGTAGATCGGGATCAGCAGGAACAAGAGGTACAGCGTCATCACGATGGCCGAGGATTTGATGCGCATCAGCGGTTCTCCTCACGGTCGAGGTTGGTCATGACGGTGTAGAACACCCATGAGATCAGGAGGATGACGCAGAAGTACATCAGGCTGAAGGCAGCGGCGGGGCCGAGGTCGAACTGGCCGGTGGCCATCTTTGCGAGGTCGATGGAGAGGAAGGTGGTGGAGTTGCCGGGGCCGCCGCCGGTGACGACGAAGGGCTCGGTGTAGATCATGAAGCTGTCCA
>JANPIX010000015.1:0-38764 GCA_031425195.1 Gemmobacter sp.
TTCGGCGGGTTGGGGCAGTTGGTTTTCATACCGCGCGGGCCGGCGGCCGGCGCGGGGGCCGAACCGCGCCGACTGCCGGTCGACAAGGCGGGGCAGGTGCAGATCACCCTCGGCATCGCCATCCAGCCCCACCTGTGCCTGCCCCAAAGGTTCGATCGCCTGCGCCGCAAGCTGGATCACATCGAACCCGAAACCCGGATGGATCCGTTCGAGCCGGTCACCGAACAATTGCACCAGATGCACCGGATCGCGGCCGGGGGCGGCAGTCGTGACGGAAATCGTGCTGACCTCGCCATCGCTGCGAAAGACAGTCAGATACAGATGCCGGCAGCCCATGCCGGCGCGGGCCAGATCGGCGCACAGATCGCGGCACAGCACTGGCAAATAGGGGGTCGGGTCCATGACAGGCTCGGCCAGCCGCGCCATTGCCCGGAAATCCTGTGTATCAAGCGCCCCTGAAACCGGTTCGGAAAGATGCCCCATTGCCTGATCCAGCCGCATCATGGGGTTGCCCGCAAGGCTGGTTCTGGCAAAGCGCTGGCTTAGCGACTGACGCGGAACCGCCGCCAGATCGCGAATGGTCTTCAATCCAAGGCGTTGCAGCACCAGCACCGTTTCCGCACCAAGCCGCAAGGCCGTGACCGGCAGGTCGGCCAACTGCAAGGCCATCTGCCCCGGTGGGCAGATCGGGCGCACCGTGCCGAACCGCGCCAGCGCCCAAGCCGCCCCACGGGTGGGGGCAATGGCCAGACGTGCGCTGAACCCGGCCTGCGACAGCCGGGTTTCCATGTCGATCAGCATTGCGGCCTCGCCACCCAAAAGATGGTCGGCCCCGGTTGTGTCAAGGATCAACCCATCGGCACCGTCTGGCGCCGTCCAGGGGCACCAGCGCCGCGCCCAGCGGGAAATCCTGTCCAACGCGGCGGCATCACCCGCAACATCGGCATATTCGACCTTCATTTCGGGGCACAGCGCATGCATGTCCACCACCCGCATTCCCCGACTGGCCCCCGCCAACCGTGCCGTGCGATTGGTCGCGTGAATCACAGGGCCGTGCGGCCCATCCGTGGCCAGCACCATGGGCAGGTCATCGGGCGGCGCGCTGTGGGTCTGCTGTGCCCGCGCCTGCCACCGCTCCATCGCGAAATGGGGCAAGAAAATCGAGGTGATGCGCCGTTCCGTCATATTCCACCACCCAATCTGCAGGTTTGGTAAAACGGGATCGGAACAGTTCGGCCCGCCAACGCGCCGGGCCGGGGGCAAAGGCATCTTCCGGGTGCGGGGCGGACGGCAGCGTCGTCACGCGCCACCGTTCGCGCGCCGCACTCAGGTTCGGGGCGGCACCGCGCCGGATCAGCCAGCAGGGCAGGTTGGCCGCTTCGGACCGAACGGCCAGCCGTTTGGTCGCCGAAAAGCTGAGCGCGCGCGGGTCGCCCCAAACCTCGCCCACCACGGCGGCAAGCCCCTTGCAGCGCAGCCCATCCTCCATCGCGGTCAGAACGTCGGCAGGGCGGTTCACATCGACCCGCAGCAGCGATGCCGTGTGAAAGAAGGCCGGCAGATAGGGGCGGCCGCTTTCGTTTTGCGACAGCCTGTCCTGAACCCACAGAACCGGACGAGCCGTCTTGCCGATATGGGCCAGAGCAAAGGCTGCCGCTGCCCCGCTGATCGCATTCGTTGCAAAGATTTCGGACAGGAAGGCCGCCGAATCCGCATGCTGCCCGCCGGGCCGTTGGCGCGGGGTAATCTGCCGAAGGGCAAGGGGCGAAGGCATGGGGCACGACCAGGTTCGATTCGGATGTTCACATAATGTTCTATTTATCCCTCTGCCCGACCCCGGACAAGGTAAAGCTGTGGTCAGGCTGTAATGGAACCCGCAACACCGCGCCGCGTTGACACCACCTGCACGGTTGCGATGAATGAAACCGGGCACTGGCGCGTAACCAAGGGAACAGGGCGATCCGCGATCCCGTTGCGTGGCGCGAAATCTCAGAAGTATTGGAAAAACAGATGACTGACGCCGTAAAGCTGATGTCGGTGGCAACCGCCGTGCCTGCCCACCGCATCGATCAGCGCGATGCCGCCCGTGCCGCACATCAGGGGTTTGCCGCCCGCTATGATGATTTCGAACGCTTGGTCAAAGTGTTTGAAACCTCGGGCATTCAGTCCCGCTATCTGGTCAGGCCGCTGGAATGGTACATGGAACCCTTGGGCTGGTCGGAACGCAACGCCGCCTATCTGCAGGGGGCAGGTGATCTGTTCGTTGCCGCCGCCACACGGGCACTTGATCAGGCCGGGTTGACGGCAGCGCAGATCGACACCGTGGTCACCGTTTCATCGACGGGCCTTGCCACCCCAAGCCTTGACGCGCAGGTCGCAAGCCGCATCGGGTTTCGTTCTGACATCGAACGGGTTCCGGTTTTTGGTCTTGGGTGCGCAGGCGGCGTCACTGGCCTGTCTCTTGGGGCGCGCATGGCGCAATCCCGGCCGGGCAGTTGCGTTCTTGTGGTGGCGGTTGAACTTTGCTCGGTAGCCTTCCGCCTTGATAAGCTGACCAAAGAGAATATCGTGGCGACAGCATTGTTCGGCGACGGGGCCGCCGCCTGCGTGCTCCGGTCGGGCGAGGCGGGGCTTGCCTCGGTTGAAATGTCGGGGCAACACACCTGGCCCGATACGTTGGATATCATGGGGTGGAGCGTGGATGACACAGGTCTGGGCGTGATCTTCGACCGCGCGATCCCGCCATTTGCCGAGGAGAACATCGCGCAAGCGGTGACAGACATCCTTTCGCGTGGCGGGCTTGGGCTTGCCGATGTGGACCGTTTTGCCTGCCATCCGGGCGGTGCCAAGGTGATTACCGCGCTGGAACGTGCGCTGGGTCTGGACCAAGGTTCGCTTGATCACGAACGCGACGTGCTGACGGAATACGGCAACATGTCTGCTCCGACGGCGCTGTTCGTTCTGGACCGTCTGGTGCAGCAGGGTTTGCCGGGTCGCACGGTCCTGACGGCCATGGGGCCGGGGTTCACGGCAAGCTGCGTGTCATTGCGGGCGGCGGCATGACGGGGGCAGTCGTCCTTCTTGCCTGTGTCACACTTGGCCGTCTGGCCGAACTGATGCTGGCCCGCCGCAATACGGCAGGTCTGCTGGCCCGGGGCGGCATCGAACTATCGCCCGGACATTACCCCGCCATCGTGGTGATGCACACGGCGTGGCTTGCCGCGCTGTGGATCTTTGGCGCTGGGCAGCCAGTTCATCTGGGGTGGCTGGCCGTTTTTGCGGCGTTGCAGGTGCTGCGAGTGTGGGTTCTTGGCACGCTCGGGTCACGCTGGACGACGCGGATTATCGTTGTTCCGGGCGAAACGTTGGTCAGCCGCGGGCCATACCGGTTTGTGTCGCACCCCAATTATCTGGTTGTGATCGGCGAAATCGCCGTGCTGCCGCTGTGCCTTGACCTGCCCTGGATCGCCGTTGTCTTCAGCTTTCTGAACGCCTGCATCCTGTGGGTGCGCATCCGTGCCGAAAACAGTGGCTTGCGGGCAGCCCGGCATGACAGCGCCGCCTGACGCACAGCACCAGACTGCCGCCAGCCCAGCCATCTGGGCCGGATTCGCCGCGATGTGCGTGGGCATGTTCATGGCCATTCTGGACGTGCAGATCGTGGCCACATCTTTGCCGGATATCCAACAGGCGCTGGGCATTCCGCCCGACAGGATGAGCTGGGTCCAGACTGCCTATCTGATCGCCGAAGTCATCGCTATTCCGCTGACCGGGCTTTTGATGCGCACATTGACGATGCGCTGGCTTTTCGTTGGGGCGACGACGGTGTTCGTGATCGCTTCGGTGGGCTGCGCCCTTGCACAAAGTTTCGGGGTGTTGATCGGCTGGCGTGTCCTGCAGGGATTTGCTGGCGGAACACTGATCCCGTCCGTTTTCGCCGCAGTCTTTCTGCTGTTTCCGCAGCGCCAGCAGGGGATTGCCACAACGCTTGCCGGTGTTCTGGCGGTGCTGGCCCCGACTGTGGGGCCGATTGTGGGGGGCTGGATCACCGAAACCTATTCATGGCACTGGCTGTTCCTGATCAATGTGCTGCCCGGACTGTGCGCCATCGGCATTGCAGCGTCGGTTCTGCCCCGCGCTTCGATGATGTGGAGCGGGGCAAAGCTGGTCGATTGGGCCTCGCTCGTGCTGTTAGCCTGTGGCCTTGCCGCGTTTGAAATCGCTTTGAAGGAAGCGCCCGGCCGGGGCTGGGATTCAGGGCTGGTTCTGGGACTTCTGGTTTTGTCGGTCAGTGCCATCACGGGGTTCGTCGGTCGCAGTCTGCGGCACCCCTATCCGGTTGTGGCCTTGCGGACGTTCAGGGACCGGCGTTTCACTTTTGGCTGTCTGTTCAGCTTTGTGCTGGGGATCGGGCTGTTCGGTTCCGTTTACCTCATGCCAGTGTTTTTGTCATTCGTGCGGGGGCACAACGCGCTTGAAATCGGTGTCATCATGTTGGCCACGGGCGTGGCACAACTAGTCATGGCACCCGTTGCTGTGGCGCTGGAGCAGCGGGTTTCGGCGCGGGTTCTGACGGGGGCGGGGTTTGCGCTGTTTGCAGCCGGCTTGTGGCTGAGCGCGTTTCAGACGCCGCAGACGGATGCCGAGGCGATGTTCTGGCCCCAGATCATTCGCGGTGCTGCGATCATGTTCTGCCTGTTGCCGCCCACCCGCATGGCGCTGGGACATTTGTCTGACGCGCGCGTGCCCGACGCGAGCGGCCTGTTCAATCTGATGCGCAATCTGGGTGGGGCCATCGGCCTTGCACTGATCGACACGGTGATCTACGCGCGCGCCCCGCACCATGCAGCACAGGTAATGACAGCGCTCCAGTCAGGCGACGCCGCAATGGCCACCTTTGTGGGCATCCCGGCAGGCATGATCGGATCGCTGCCCGCAGGCGTGCCTCTTGACCCGACAACACAGGCCATGCTGGCCCCGATGCTGGAAAAGGCATCACTCACCCTTGCCATCAATGACGCCTGGATGATGATCGCGTTGCTGACAGCGGCGGCACTTGCCTGCCTGCCGTTCGCGAAGGCTGCCAGAGCGGAAAGGAACCAAGAATTACGACCGAGATAGTTGAGCTGTCCGTCATGCGTGGTGCAACCCGCTG
Source organism: Gemmobacter sp. (assembly GCA_031425195.1). GTDB lineage: Bacteria > Pseudomonadota > Alphaproteobacteria > Rhodobacterales > Rhodobacteraceae > JANPIX01. Next base: position 5,156 of record JANPIX010000015.1, read on the forward strand.
TCGCGTGGGTCAGAATTGACACCTTGAAGGCCGGCCAGCCCATAACAGGATTAAACTTGAAATATGTAACCAATCAACAGCTTACGCATGGAACTGGCAGCCCGTAGGGCTGCATAACTAAGTGTCTCACGCCCGCTCATTTATCCTCATTACGTCCTGATTTCCTTGATATATCGACCCGGTCACTGTATCAAGTTGTTTCAAGGCGTATTGTCCTGTCCCACCGTTTCTTGCGATTTGCGGTGGGACAGACGGTGGGACAGATCGGAGAGGGCAATGGGGAAACTAACTGTCAAAGGCATCGCGGCGCTGAGTGAGCCGGGGATGTATCCGGACGGGGCCGATTGCCTGTATTTTCGGATTGGGCCGACCGGGGCGAAGTCTTGGATCGCCAGACCCACGATCAACGGCAAACGCAAGGAAATGGGACTGGGCCCACTGTCTGTGGTCGGTCTGGCGGAGGCGCGCAAACTGGCTCAGGTCGCGCGGGCAAAAGCAAACGGCGGAATTGATCCAGTCGAGGAACGCGCTGGCGTGCGCAAAGCAGCCCGCGATCTAGAAAGCCGGGAGCGGATGACATTTCAGGCTGTAGCCGAATTGGTTCACGCCGTTCAGAAGCCGACTTGGACCAGTGAAAAGCACAGCCGGATATGGGCACAGTCTTTGCGCGATCATGTTTTTCCGCACTTCGGCGCCACCCCCATTCATCAAGTAGGGCAGCCCGAAGTTCTCAAGGCTCTGACAATCCTGCAAACGGCGCAGCCTCAGACCGCAAGAAAGGTTCGACAGCGCCTTGCGACGATCTTCGATTGGGCAAAGGCCGCTGGCCATTATCCGGCTGAAAACCCCCTTAGCGGGATCACCACTGCTCTGCCGAAGGTATTGCCGCAGGTCAGGCATATGCCCGCGTTGCCTTGGCGCGATCTGCCAGCCCTGATGGCGAAATTTGCCCAGCGCGAGGGGACAAGCGCCCGTTGCTTGCAGTGGATCATTCTAACGGCCGCCCGATCAAATGAAGGCCGTGGGGCGCGCTGGGCAGAGATTGAGGGCAATGTCTGGACAATTCCGGCAGAGCGCACCAAGACCCGCAAGGCTCATCGGGTTCCGCTGACCCCCGAGGCTCTGGCCATTCTGGACCGTGTGCGCGGGCTGGATAAGGATCTGATTTTCCCGTCATCCCATCGCGGCAAAGATGGTGCGGCCAAGCCTATGTCGGACATGGTTTTCGGCGCTCTTTTCGGCCGCATGAAAATTGAGGGCATCACCACCCACGGCTTCCGATCCACCTTCCGCGATTGGGCATCTGAAAGCGCCCATGCCCCCCGCGAGGTAGCCGAGGCCTGCCTTGCCCATGTGGTCGGGGATGCCACAGAGCGGGCCTATGCGCGGTCGGATCAGTTTGACCGGCGCACCGCTCTTATGGCCCGCTGGGCTGACTATGCGACTGGCAAGGCGGGTGTGTTGGTGCCGATGGTGGCGAACGGATGACGCCGGACGACACTCCCAATCCCAAGGTCGGGGAGTGCACACGTGATGAGGATTTGCAAATTGTCCGCAATGCCCATCATTTGGTTCATGGATGGACAATTGATCTGTTGGCTTGGGTAATAGCCGAAAGCCGCAATTTGAAGTCAGATCAGCCCGTTCAGCCAATTCCTTACTTTACGTCGGGGCCAATTCGGTTTCCGATCTTTCTTCACTTTGAGTTCGTATGGTTGGCGCGTCGTGATCCGATAATCAACCGCCTAGCAAGAACAGGGCTGGCCGAGCGACTGCGGGCTGGTGCTGAACTGCACGGCGCAGAGATGGTTTTGGCGGCAGAGTTGCTCGTAAAGGGTTTCCCTGCACGTCGCACGGGTCGCGGCGATAATTTAGCCCGCGACTATCTTACCTGCTCATGGCTGACTGGCGAAAAGATGTGGCCGACGGTGCAGTGCAAACAAAGGGTGCTGCCTGATGAGCGGTTTCTAGACGAATTTGCCGATGTTCGCTGGGTGGCCAGCACGAAAGCAAGTTCAGAGTATTTAGAACAAATCTTGGCACAGCACCCGCGCCTCGAGGGGCAAAATGAAATTATTCTGACTGCGGAAATGATCCGTGCAATTTGGGCGAGATTTGACGAAATAGTCAAAGGGTCCGGTGACTTATCTGAATGTTGGTGAGGTTTCGGGTCACGGTGCATTGATAGGTGGGGGACGACTTGAGACTCTGTGCGCAGTTAACACAACACCCGAGGCACAGATGAAACCCCAAATCACTTCGCCTGCACTGCTGACCGACCGCGACGTTGCCAACCTCTTGAACGTCGGGCGGGCAACCGTCTGGCGTTGGGTTGCGGAGGGTCGGCTGCCCCAACCCAAACGCATTGCCCGCACGACGCGGTGGCGGCTGACTGAGATCGAGGCTTTCTTGAACGAACAGGAAGCCGCCTAAAAGGAAACCGCCACCCGGGCAAAGGCGGCGGTCTATGGTCTTGGTCGCTTGGAACTCCCCAAGAAATAGCACGCCTTGCCCGTGGCCATCAAGCCATGAGGTATACATGTCCATCGAGAAATCGGGCACCGTTCGCTGGCGCATCGAAGCGCGCGACGGTCAGCCTTTTACCGTTCAGACCGAAGGCCCGGCAACTGCTCTTTTGCGAGGGCTGATCCAAGTTGGCGCCGCGGGCCTGCCAGAACCCGGCGCAGACGATCCGGAGACCTCGGCAACACTGGCAGCCCTTGAGGCGCTGGGCATTCCACTTCTCAGGCGCTGGGGCCGGGTTCACCTCGCGGCGGCTGTGTGCCGTCACCCTATGCAATCGGGTGCCGCTCATGCTTTGGTATCCTGATGACCTGAGCCGCGACATTCCTCTTTTCCTAAAGTTCGATGCAACCCCGATCGCGCGGCCAATTCGAAAAGAGTTTGGATTGACGGAAGAAGGGGCAGCAATTGCCGTGGCTTTAGGGGAAGCTTTTCCGACCGCAAAGCGTGTCAGTTACTCAAGGAACGCTGCAAAATATCCTTCGTCGTCGTACCGCAACCCTTTGCTCACACTTGGAAAGGTTACGAAGGCTTTCGATCAAATGGAGGGCCAAGGCCTGATTGTTCACGATCGAAGGCCACCGGGCCCACGGGGCTGGCAGTCAAGCGCAATGGCAACCCCGGAGTTTGCCGAATACATAAATTGCCTGAGGGCAAACCAACCACTGACGAGACTACGGCCGCAGGAAGCGATCATTTTGCGCGATGGGGACAAGTGTAACATCGTCTATTCTGAGACAGATCGGATCCGCAGAATGAGGCGAGCGATGGAAACCATGAATGAAACAATCTTCGGAAGTTCCATTCTGGGTAAAGCCGGAAACGACCTAGCCAGCCCAGTGTGTCGGATATTCAACGGCAACTTTGGAAACGGTGGGCGAATTTACGGGCAGGGGGCATCTTGGCAGAGCCTTCCCTCTCAGGACCGCCTAGGCATCACAATCGACGGTGAACCTGTGGTGGAGTTGGATTTCGCAACCCTTCATCCTGCGATGCTTTATGCAGATGTGGGCGCACCTCTGCCCGTCGATTGCTACGATCTGGGCCCCTGGCCTCGCAGTTTGGTAAAGGTTGGCCTGTTGATCGCCTTGAATGCGAAACAGAGAAACGAGGCTCGTCTTGCCTTGGCCCACGATCCGGAATTGAACGCCCACTGCTCTGGGGGTGATCAGGCCAAAATTGCCTTGGCCGACTTGATACTGAGTGCGTTGGAGAAAAGGCATCAGCCAATCGCACAATCCTTCTTTAGCAGCGCATCCCTTCGACTTATGCGCCGCGACAGCGACATGGCCATGAGGGTAATTGCCGCCCTAAATTCGGCTGGGATTGTCGCACTCGCGGTTCATGACAGCTTTCTGGTACCCGCATCAAAGCGCGACATTCTTGAGGGCGTTATGCTTCGGGTTGCCCATGAAGCTGGACTGACAGAAATACGCATTAGGCAGGTTTGACACGAAAAAACGTGGCGAAAAACAGTGTTCGCATCGGTTATGCCCGCGCCAAGGTATATTCAGCCTTTTCATGTGGTTACACCGAAACTCTTTTACATATGGAGAGCGCGGGATCGAAGGGGGGGCGGTGGGCCGCGTTCTTGGCAGCCAGAACCCGCGGAACACACCACCCGCCCGCGACCAACTCGACCCCCTGCCGCCTTTTTCGTACCGCTTCCTTTTCGGCACTCCAAGTTTTTCTGGGTCGGGTGCAAATTGCGCGCGGCAGTAGTGTTTTCCCGGCTGCCAACTGATTCTGGGTTCAGGTGCGCTTGATGATGGATGTGGATACCGTTTCTGGCCGATTTCAGAGGGCACAGATGGCCTATGTCGCTTTGGCGGTACGGGCTTGCCCCCGCCCTAGGCGGGCCTGTATCGCCCCCCTACGGCTTCCCTCTGTGTGATGATCACGGCGGGGGGGGGGTGGGGAGCGATCCCTCGCGGGTCAAAATAGGAACCTCCAAGATGAAGGCTTGCGCCGCTGGCCTTGATGATCGGATCAATTTCAGGCATCTTTTTTGCATGAGGTATTTCCCCCACATGCTCGTGGCCTTGCTTCTCTTGGCCCTTCCGGTCCGCGCCGAAACAATCGTGGGGGTTGTCCGGGTGGTTGGCTTGTGGCAGAGGGCTGGGCTGCCGCGTATCGGGAATACAGTCGTGCTTATGATGCCGATGAGGATGCTGCAAAAGCGGCGCTGCGCGGCTTGTGGGCCGGTGAGTTCGAATTGCCGTGGGAGTGGCGCCGGGCGCAGAGAAGGTAGCCTCGCATTTTCAGCGGGGCATTCTTATCAGTGGCAGTGAACGTAGCCGGTCGAATTGTTTATGTGGCAGCATTGGCCGGGCGGCGATGACTTGCGGCAACCCCCGCCATGAACAACGATCTGCGGGTTGGTGGGTGTGGACATTTGCGTCGCCGGTTGTCCAGCGAATGCCAAGAGCGCGGTCGTCAAAACGATAATGTTCATTTTTTTCCCCGATGAATTGCTTCCTGATCAAATCACCCTTGGGATGGTTCTCATATCAGAATGTCAGCGCAAGGTGGCGGCGGAAAAGGCGGGCGCTGTTCGAGGGTCAGGCCCTACCCTTTCGCGGGGTCTTCAATCTCCACCACGCGGGCGCCGGGCCGGATGTATTCGTACCCTGCGCTTGGCCGGGCGTCGATGTGGAGAGCGACTTGGGGTGTTTTCCCATCCCCCGCCAGAAACTCGACCATGCGCGCGCGAACCGCGTCAGAAGTCTTGGGATCCAGCATCATCTTGACCGCAACCTCAAACGCCTGGGCGCGGTATATGGCCCGCTTGTCGGCAATCTCAGCCACGAACATGGCCTGTTCCAAAGCCATGGCATCGCGCACGGCCGGGCGCTTCATGGCCTTGCCAAGCCCCTGACGGGACATGCCAGCAGCTTCGGCGGCGGCGACTTGGGACAAACCATCACGGATCATTCCCCGGATTGCTGTGCGCAGCTTGGGGGACAGTCGCGTGGAGCGGCGCGGTATGGATACGATGTTTGTCATGGAGCCATGATGCGCCTGCCCAGCGCCCCGAGCGATGCACCGGGCATCGGGCCGCGCACGATAACCGCTTATCCTCGGCCCATCGCAACCGAGGATCGCCACATGACCTATTTCCTGCCCGACGCGCCTGCTGATCTGCCTTTGCCCGATGGGTTTGTGAGCCGCGAGCCGACAGGCGTGTTCGACGGGATCGGCGCGGCGACATCGCAGTTGATGCGGCATACCACCGCAAACTGGATGCGCCAAACCCAGATCACAGCGGAGCAAACCGGGATCGCTGAACTTGCCTATGAGCGGATGGGGCAGCCGGACATTCCCGGCACGCTGGGTTCCAAGGGCTTCCGCCTGCCAGTAAAAACCGAGGTTGTTCGCCTCAAGATCCTTGGCATGGCCCGCAAGCAGCCGCCGAGGATCCTGACGCCTGGCGGGAAATCGACCTGTCCGACGAGGGCATTGAGGCGCGCGTCACGCAAAAGCGCATTTCCGAGGACAAAGCTGAAACCGAACTGCTGAACATGATGCCGCGTTATCGCGGTGTGGCAGAACTTGCGGGCGGTGTGGCCGGCTCAGCCTTGGACTTTCGGCAGTTGCCGGCCCTGCTTGCCGGTGCAGGCTCAGGCAGTTTGTTGAAGACCCTCGAAATGGAAGCCCTCCTGGGCGCGGCGTCAGAGGCCGTCACGCTTCCCTCGCAATACCTGACGGCGGCGGAACTGGGCAAAGACGATCCCGATGTTCTGTAAAGCCTGACCTTCGGTGCGCTTGGCGGTGCAGCAATCGGTGGCGCGATTGAGGGCGTGGCGCGGGGCATCCGGTATTACAACGCACGCCAGACACCCCCGACCACGGCAGACCCGATCCGCGACACGATTGCGACCGACGCTTTTGAGGAAGCCGCGGCGGCGGGCGAGGATCCTTTCGCTGCCTTGGAGCAAGTGTATCGCAGCATCCCCGAGGACGTGGCCCCCGATCCGCTGATTGCACCCAGGACAGCGCGCCGGAACTGGACGCGGTGATTGCCAGCGATCCGGCGTTGCAGGCCCCGGCGTTCCCAGATCGGCAGCCCGCATCGCCACGGCTGGAACAGGTCGAGGCCGATATTCAGAGCCTCACGGGAATGATCAAGGAGGCTGCGAAAACCGCACCGATGGAAAAGCGCCCGCTTGGCGCGATGATGGCAAAGACCGGACGCGCCCGCACGGTGACTGTGCAAGGCGAGAACGGGCCTTCCACGGGAAAAGCGTATCGTGGGGGCCAAACGATGCAAGTGCATCCAGAGGGCCCCTTTGCCGTCGAATTGAAGGCCATGGGCATCACGCCCAAAACCAACCCCGGCTTGTTCTCAATGCGTGGCCGCAAGGACTTCGACAACCTGCCCGCGTCTGAAATGGAAGAAATGTTTCCCGGCATCTTCGACGCCACCGGGTCATCGCGCGATGACGGCGCGTATCTGGATCAACGCGGCCTGCTGGATCTGATGGGCCGCGAGAACGCAGGCGAAACCGACTGGCTGTTGCCGCGGGCCGAGGTCAACCGGATGGAGCGTGACCTGTCGCAGATGCAGGCGGTGCGCGACGGCATCCGCGATGCAAAGCCGGATCCTGCCGCAGACTTTGTGGCCGGGTTCCGCACCGAACGCGGGTTCTTTGTCGATCCCGATGCGCCTGTGATCGAACCGGAGGCTTTGGCGCGGGAATTTGATGACTGGGCCGATGAGGCCGGGTATTATGTAGACCTTGATCAGCGCCAGGAGGTCTTGGGCGAACTGTTCCAGCGTGGCGGCGACGCTGAGTTTCTTGTGAGCGGATGAATGAGCGACACCTTGACAGATATGCCAGACGACAAGAGGACAGCGCGCCGGAAGAAGCGTTTGGCGCAGACCGAGATGGCTTTGCTGACACCGAACCTTTCGGACGCGGATCGGGAACTGCTGACGCGGGTCAAGAAGAACTACGAAGCACTCTTGCGAGCCTGAAAGCCGAACTCTACAACGACGTGCTGTCCCCCAAGACGCAGCAATTCATCGACAGCCAGATCCTTGACCTGCGGACGCGGATCGAGGCGGGGGATGATTTCCAGATCGGCATGGATGTGGACGGAAACCTTGTCGGCATGACGGCAGATGACGGCCGGGCGCTGCGCACACTGTCCGATGTGCTGGCGGAGATCGAAGAACTTGATGAACTCGCCCGCGAAATGGCGGCGTGTGTTGCCTGATGGCCAAGTCGGTAGCTTTATCAATGGGTGGAAATGTCAGACAGCTTGATAAACGGGCCGCCTGCCGCTGCAGTTTTTGGTCTAGAACTGACGAAAAGCCACCAGCCGCAAAAAATTGTTGGTTTCTTCAGAGAGTGAGCTTATATCAATGTCAGGCCTAGCTTACGAGATCGCCTGAGCGGTCGCCCAACCCCGCCCCCCGTGGCGGGGTTTCTTCTTTTTGGACAACGCCTTCGAAGCAGCTATACTTCGAACCAAGAGTCGCGTGGTCTGCTTCGGGCAGCAAGCACTCGATTAGCTTTCCGTCTTCCTGAAGACGCCGATAGGGCCGGTTTCCCGCATGATAGCCACCTATGCAGACCGGCCAAAGGTAGAGGTCTGCAAACTGGGCCATAGGTGACGACTTCGCTTTGAACCGCAGGTCGTAGAGGGTCGCGGCAAACTGGTCCTTCGTCAGGGGCGTATACTTCCCTGAGTTCTTGGCATCGAAGGGTAGGCCTTCGGTGCGCAGCTCGCGAAAGTAGGTTGTCAGCGCCGCGTCTTCCGGCTTGTTGCACTTCTCGGGTAGCACGCAAAGCCTGTAGCCCTGCGAGATCGCAAACTTCGCTGCCCTTTCCACAATGACGGAAAAGGCCGTCTTGCAGAGCATCCAACGATTTTCGATGTATTTTTTTGCATACCGTGCGTTATAGCCCGGTCGGTCGATGACACATGCGATTCCGGTCACGGGTGCATCCCGCATGAGACTGTAGAGGTCTTCATAGAAAGCGGCTTGCTCGTCCTTGCTCTTGTACCGTAACCAGAAAAAGCTCTCGTTCTGCGACCGGATTTCGGACGAATGCAAAGGGGCAGTGACACCCCACTTCCCAACGAAGGCGGCATGCAGGCGGCGGGCTTCAACTTCGTCTTCGTCGCGAACCAGAACCCCGCCTAGAGCAAACCAGTCGCAGCCATGCGCAGGCATCCTCCCGGGCTTCTTGCTTGGGTGCCGCGTCCCAGAGTCGTCGAGATACAGATTCAAGATCCGGATTTTTTTCTGTCCTTCTGTCACGTCACACCACGCTTTCCAGCAGCGCGATTTCGCCGGGGGTCAGGTCGAACAGGCCGTAGACGATGCTGTCGATCTGGGCTTCGGCCTTGGCAATCTCGGCTGACAGTCGGGCGATTTCGGTACGGTCGCGGGTGATCCAGTCTTCCCAGGCGGAACGCTCGGCCAAGGAAATATCGGCCTTGAACACCTTCTTCACCTCGGCACGGAAGGCGGCGAAGTCGGGCAGGGTCCACCATTCTTGGAGCCGAGTTGTCAGCTTGGGGTCACGGCCAAGCGGGCAGAGATCGGGAACCCGGCGGGTTAGGGCAGTTTGAAGCGTCAACCTTTTTTCGGCAAGAGAAGCGCATTCGTCACCTAGTTTTGAAAGCTGTTCCTTGTCGCTATCGCTCATGTCTGGAATTGGCAAAGATTCCATGTAGTGAGCTCTTAACTCTCGGGAACCGCCGATCACCTGAGGCGCAAGATTTGAAATTATGAACCACATAGACTTTGAAACAAGTAGTGGGCAAAGATGTCTATCCTTTGTCGGAATGACATAGCCTTTATCGTTCGGAAGATATTCACCTTCAGTGTAAAAAAAGTATCGCCTGTTGAAGTGAGCGTAAAAAACCCGAGGCTCAGAGAACCCAGTCGCATAGGCCTCTTGCGCTTGCTGTAGCTCGAACCATTCCTGTTTCGTGGCCCGGGCTTCCAGCTTGCCCCTAAAGGGTAGCAGCCAATCGCGGATAGCCGGGTAATCGTCAATCTCGATCCGGTTCTTGGGAATGTAGATCAGCCAAAGGCCGCGCGGCTCTGCCCGCCAGCGTTTCACGTCTTTGCCTTCTAGGAAGGGCTTTAGAAGATTAACAGACTTTGGGTCTCGGGCGCAGAGGCGTTCCTTAGTGGCAGTGTCGATCACAAAAGCCCTGTTCAAGCCTGTTTTGATGCCGTAGAGCGGTGATCCGTAAACTTCCTTCAAAGTTTTATGGCCGAACAAGATTTTGTTCCGCAAGATCATTAGGCTGTCGCCTTCGAAGTGCCAAGGCGCAGTGGTAAGTGCAGCCTGTGGAAAAGTTATATGTTGCCTAGCATATGCTGATTGAAAGTTATCCGCTGGGATTTCATCCAGATGCCAGAAACGAATTTTGCCATCGTCTGTGGTGGTTCTGCGCTTCAGAGTGACGATCATTGGAAGTGTCGCGACGCCTTCAAAAATCTGAATATCTCCAAAGTTGACAAGGTTCTCAATTTGGCTGTTCCTCAAGAGGTAGGAGCGAAGGCCAGTCGCAGCCTTGGTGTTGAGAAAAGTTGAGTTGCAGACATAACCCAACCGCCCGCCTTCCTTGAGTAATCGTATACCGCGCTCGAAAAAGTAGAAGTAGAGATCAGCGCGCCCAGAAACCACCTCATACCGCTTTTCAAGGTAGGGCTTCAGTGCCTTCAGGTGTTCCATGCGGACATAGGGGGGGTTGCCCAAAACCACGTCGAACCCGCCTTCGGCAAAGACGCCGGGGAAGGCGGTTTCCCAGGTGAAGGCGTGATCGAGGTAGGCGAAGTTGCTGTCTTCGATCAGGCTGTCGCCCACGCGCAGGTTGCCGGACAGACTGTCCAGCACCTTGCCGCGACGGGCGGTCTTGATCCAGAGCGACAGCTTGGCGATTTCGATGCTTTCCGAGTTCACATCCACGCCGAACAGGTTGTTCGTCAGGATTTCGCTGTCGGGGTCGAAAAGGTCTTGGGTGTCGCTCTTGCCCTGTTGCCCGATCTTGCCTTCCATCAAAGCAATCTTGTCATTCACCCGCCCCAACTCGGCCTTCAGGAAGTCGAATGCCATGATGAGGAACACGCCCGATCCGCAGGCGGGATCGACAACGCGCAGGGTCATTAGCCGGTCGCGGTAGGCCTGCCAGGCTTCCAGCTCGGCCGATTTTTTGCGCCACTGAATGCTGGCATAGTCGGAAAGATCAGCCCCGGCCTTGGCATGGGCTCGCAAGATTTCGGTGAAGGCTTCTTCGAGATGTGCGCCAAGCGTTTCGGCCACAATGAAGTGGGCGATGTAGTCGGGGGTGTAGACCACCCCGTCACGCTTGCGCCGCCCGGTAGTGCCGGTGGCCTTGGCTTCTTCGGTTTCTTCGCCCCGTGCCTGCGCCTGAAGGCGTTCCACGTCAGCGATGGACTGTTCGAAGATATGGCCCAGAACGGTGACAGACACTTCGGACGCGAAATCATACCCGCCCAAGGTCTTGAACCCCTCGCAGACATCATCTGGGAAAGCTAGGGCGTTGATCGTGTCATCTTGGTGGAACAGGCCGCCGTTGTAGCGGGGAATGGGCTGAACAATGACCTTACCTGCGCTGTCGCGCCTTTCCGAGCGGCCAAGATCGATTGCACGAAACAGGCCCTTGAAGTTGTCCCATACCGGGTGAGGATTGTAGGGGTCTGCATGTTCGAACGCATGCTTGAGTGTGTTGTCGGGCAGCAGGCCAGTATCTTCGGCAAAGGCAATGAACAGCACCCGGTCAAGGATCTTCTGCGCCACAGCGATTGCATCTAGGGCGGCGATGGCAGGGTCTGCCGCCTGAACGGCACCGATCAGCTTCAGGCGCAGCGCCTTGTAGTCCTGATAAAGGCTGTCGGTAATGTCGCGTTCTTCGGCGCGGCTTTGCTTCAGCAGATCGAGGGTGCGGCCTGACAGCAGGCTATCGGCTGACAACAGCAGCATGAACCGGGCGTATTCGTCGGGATCGGTCAGCCGGTCGAGATGGAAGGCTTCATAGGCGGTGGTGCCTTCGCCAAAGCCATAGAGGCGCAGCTCGATCATGTTCGAGACAAGCACCCACTTCACGCCCCGCGCGTTCATGGCGTATTCCCACGCCTGTTGAACGGGGGTCTTGTTCCGCCCCGGCATGATCGCGTCCAGGTCGCGGGTATCGGCCCCCTTCAGTTCGAACGGGGCGAGGATTTCCGCGGTCTTGCCGCCGAACCGGCCAAGGGCCAGATCGACACTGCCCCGCAAGATTGCCTGTTCGGTGGCGACGGTGTAATCGGCCCCGCCCGCAGGCCCGTGATAGCCAAGAACGCCTTCGATGATCTTTGCCGCGAATTGCCCATGCAGGGCGGTTTCCTTCAGGGCATAAATCCGACTTGAGCGAATCATTTCGGCCCAGGCATCCAAAAGGGCAAGATGCGCGGCCGGTATCGCCAACGGCTTGAGATGCCGATGAAGCGTCTTGCGGTTGAATAGGTTCATGCTGGTTCATTTCTCGACGGCGCAGGTCCACGGAAAAGAACACTTGTTCTCAGGATGTATCAAGCAGAGATCCAGAATAAAAAAATCAAAACCCGCGTCTGACACCCACGAGTATATCGGACGCGCGCCGATTTTTCCCCCCTACCCGCCTATCGGGCAAGCCCCCCACCCCTGTGAATGGGGGTAGGGGGTCGCCGCCATGGGCTTTGGTTAGGCGGTGGCCGGCGCAGCCTTGCCTCAGTGCCGGATCACCGGCAGCGGCGGGGCGGTGGCCCGATCGGTTGACCACAAGGTTTGCCAGTCAAGGCCCAGCGCCTCGACCGCTTGTCTTGCAAAGGCAAGGGTCGATCCTTCTTGTTCTTCGGCATCGCCGAACTGAACCACCACCTTTGCCCAGACGTCTGCGGCGGTCTGCGCGGGCACGGTCAACACCTGTTGGCCGAAGGTCGCATTGGCTTCTACAACCGCATGCCAGGCATCGCCGGATAGCCTGTCATCCATGGTCATCACATGCAGCGCCACCCAGCGTCGAAAAGCCGAACTGACCGGTGTTTGGCCTTCGATCAGGCTGAGCGGTCTGTCGGTTGAGAATAGAGTTTTGGGTTCATTCGCAGCCGGGGTTTCAATTTGCATCGCATATCACCTACTGTTCGGGCCTGCACACCGCAGACCGGGAACCGATCCACTTATGTGAACCGGAGGCAAACGAGGGTGAAAATGAGCCGCGTGGTGGGACAGACGGTGGGACAGCATGCTTGCCCCAAAGAATATCTGTTTAATCGCAACACGTTAGGGGGAGAACCTTGGCAGCCCGTAGGGGAGTCGAACCCCTCTTACCAGGTTGAAAACCTGGTGTCCTAACCGATAGACGAACGGGCCTTAAGTCAAGGTGAGGGGTGTCTAATTCGGGTAACGAACTTGCGCAAGAGGGAATTTGAAAGTTCTCTCAGTGATGCGCTTTGCGTCGCAGTCAGGGCGGGCAGAACGGCTTTGCAGACGGTCCGTTCCCTGCCCCCCGTCATCCGGTCCGCGCCGCGTCTTCCAGCCGCAGTTGGACAGACCGCCGCCCGCCCCAGGTGTTGATCTCCAGGCGGCCTGCAAGATGGAACCTGTTGTGCCCCCCTTCGAACAGTGCCGCACCCAGCGGGCTGTCGAACGCGCCGAAGGCCATCGCTTCCATCCGGCCACCGGGCGCGCCGAAGCTCAGCTTGAGGTGAGTCTCTCCTACCCGGCGGGCGACCACGTCCTGATCGGCGAATACAAACCGGGGGGCAGGGCTTGACGCGCCATAGGGGCCTGCGGTGTCGATCAGATCAATCAGGTCTGCAGTGGCCGCTTGCGGTGTCAAAAGCGCGTCAATCCGCAGGGCCGTAGGTTCGCCCAGCCCCGCATCCTGCCGCGCCAGCAGTTCCTCCAACCGGGCCATCGCGGGTTCCAGCTTGGCCCGGGTGACCGTCAGACCCGCGGCCATCTTGTGACCGCCACCCCGTTCCAACAGCCCCTCGGCGGCGATGCGGTGCACGGCTGCGCCAAGATCGACACCGGTGATGGATCTGGCCGACCCTTTGCCGATATCCCCCTCGAACCCGATGACGACGGCAGGCCGTCCCGTGGCCTCTTTCAGTCGGGCGGCGACGATGCCGACAACGCCGGGATGCCAACCATCTGCGGCGGCCCAGACCAGCGCGCCGTCCATGCCGCGCATTTCGGCCTGCGCCATTGCGGCGATGCGGACGGCAGTTTCAATCTCCCGCCGGTCGGTGTTCAACTGGTCAAGCCGCGCGGCCAGTGCCTCTGCCTCGTGCGGATCGTCGGTGGCGAGCAGCCGTGCCCCAAGGTCGGCCTGCCCGATCCGCCCCCCTGCATTGACACGCGGCCCCAGAAGAAAGCCAAGCGCATGGGTGTTGGGTGCCTGATCCATCCGCGCCACATCTGCGAGCGCGCGCAGACCGGGTCGTTCCCGGCGCGTCAGAACCCGCAGCCCCTGACGGACGAAGGCCCGGTTGACGCCGATCAGGGGGGCCACGTCTGCCACCGTTGCCAGCGCCACAAGATCCAGCATCGCCATCAGATCAGGGCCTTGCGTGCCGTCAGCGCGCAGTTGCCGGTTCGCCTCGACCAACATCAGGAACACCACTCCTGCGGCGCACAGATGGCCCAGACCGGAGTTTTCGTCCTGCCGGTTCGGGTTGACCACAGCAAAGGCAGGTGGCAGCGTTTCGCCGCCAAGGTGATGATCCAGAACGACGACATCGGCGCCTTTTGCCGCCGCGATCGGCCCGTGCGACAGCGTCCCACAATCCACGCAGACAATCAGGCTGTGTGTGCCGGCCAGCATCGCCATCGCCGCATCGTTGGGGCCATAACCTTCGTCGATCCGGTCGGGGATATAGACAGTGGCCTGCCGCCCCATTGCCCTCAGCCAGACCACCAGCAGCGCCGCCGAAGCCCCGCCGTCGACGTCGTAATCGGCAAAGATGGCAATACGCTCGCCTGTTTGGACAGCCTTCAGAAATCGCGCGGCGGCGCGGGTCATGTCACGCAGGACTGTCGGATCGGGCAACAGGTCGCGCAGACTGGGCGCAAGATAGGCGGCGGCATCGGCGGGCGTCACGCCCCGCACCGTCAGGGCCTGACACAGGGCCGGGGGCAACTGTGTCGCCTGTGCCATCGCCTCGGCCAGACGTTGATCTTCGACCGACGGGCCAACCCACCTGCGGCCCGTCAGGGAATGTTCGACGTTCAGAAAGGCACGTTGGGTCATGCCGCAGGGATGCCGCAGGCAGCGCGCTATCGCAAGCCCTAGCGCAGCGGAACGCGGTATTGCATCCGGCGCTGCGATCCGGTTTTGGAGCGCATCAACAGGGTTTCCGCCTCGATCCAGCCCGGTTCGCGCCGTATCCCCCGCAAGATGGAGCCTGATGTCACCCCGGTGGCGGCAAAGATCACGTCGCCGGTGACAAGTTCATCGCGCGTGTAGATGCGGTTCAGGTCGGTGATGCCCGCCCGTCGCGCCCGCGCGCGTTCATCATCGTTGCGGAACAGAAGTTGCCCGTAAATCTGCCCGCCCATGCATTTCAATGCCGCTGCCGCGAGCACGCCTTCGGGCGCACCGCCTGACCCCATATACATGTCGATGCCCGTCATGCCCGGTTCGGCGCAATGGATGATGCCCGCCACGTCGCCATCTGTGATCAGGCGAATCGACGCGCCCGTGGCGCGCACTTCGGCGATCAGATCCTCGTGCCTTGGGCGTTCCAGAATGCATACGGCGATATCCCCCGGCGCACAGCCCTTGGCGCGGGCGAGGGCCCGCACACGTTCTGCCGGTTCCATGGCCAACGTCACCGTGTCAGGTGCAAAGCCCGGGCCGATAGCCAGTTTTTCCATATAAACGTCAGGCGCATGCAGCAGCGACCCGCGCGGTGCCATGGCAATGACTGTCAGGGCATTCGGCATGTCCTTGGCCGTCAGCGAGGTGCCCTCCAGCGGGTCCAGCGCGATGTCGACGGCGGGACCATTGCCAGTGCCGACTTCTTCGCCGATGAACAGCATCGGGGCTTCGTCGCGTTCGCCTTCGCCGATCACCACGACACCTGCGATATCCAGAAGGTTCAACTGTTCGCGCATCGCGTTGACAGCCGCCTGATCCGCCGCCTTTTCATCCCCCCGCCCGATCAGCGTGGCCGAGGCCAGCGCCGCCGCTTCGGACACCCGCGCCAGTCCGAGCGACAGAAGGCGGTCTTGAAATTTGGCAACTGCGGTCATGGCTGGCTCCTTGTGCAATCGTGCCTTAACCGGGCCAATCGTCTCGGGCAAGACTGGTGGCGCTAACGGGTTCAGACCTCTTCGATACGGATGGCCACAGGGTCGCCAACCAGCACACCTGTTGCTGCAAATCGGCCGAGCGCGTGTCCCACATCGTCGCGGGTTGCCTTGTGCGTCACGATCAGAACCGGGGCGTGCGCACCGGCGTGGCCGTACTGGCGCATCCTGTCGATGGAAATGCCAGCCTCGCCCAGCGCGGTCGCAATCTTTGCCAGCGCGCCGGGTTTGTCGAGCAGTGTCATGCGCAGATAATATGGTGCCGGCGTCGCCGCCTTGGCGGCGATGGGCCGTGCAAGCGTTTGGGCGGGCTGGCCGAACGTTGGCACCCTGTTGCCGCGCGCGATGTCGATGACGTCGCCCATCACGGCGCTGGCGGTTGGCCCGGCCCCCGCCCCCGGACCGCGCAGCACGATCTGGCCCACGGCGTCGCCCTCCAGCACCACCATGTTCGTGCCGCCTTGCAACTGCCCCAGCGGATGGTCGGCTGGCACAAGGCAGGGCGTCATGCGCTGTTCCAGACCCCGGCCCGTCATTTGCGCGACACCCAGCAGTTTTATGCGATATCCCATGTCGGCGGCATGGTTGATGTCATCAATCGAAATCGCGCCGATGCCTTCCAGTTCCACGGCATCAAAACTGACTTCGGTGCCAAAGGCGATGCTGGCAAGCAGGCTGAGCTTGTGTCCGGCGTCGATGCCGCCCACGTCAAGATTGGGGTCAGCTTCCAGATAGCCCAACTGGCGCGCTTCCTCGAACACCGTCTCGTAGGGAAGGCCAGCCGACTGCATCCGGGTGAGGATGTAGTTGCAGGTGCCGTTCATCACCCCCATCACGCGTTTCATGCCATTGCCTGCCAACCCCTCGGTCAGCGATTTGATGACAGGTATGCCACCTGCCACGGCAGCCTCGAACCGGATCACCCGGCCCGCCGCTTCGGCAGCCAGCGCAAGGGCATGGCCATGGTGCGCCAGCAGCGCCTTGTTTGCAGTGACCACATCCTTGCCCGCCGCAATCGCGGCTTCGGTCGCGATTTTTGCGGGGCCTTCGTGGCCGCCCATCACTTCGACAAGCACATCGACGTCATCGCGCGCGGCCAAGGTGACGGGGTCGCTTTCCCAGGCATAGCCGGAAAGATCGGCATCGCGGTTGCGGGTCTGGTCACGCGCACTGACGGCAGTGATAACGATGGGCCTTCCCGCGCGCATGGCAATCAGGTCGGCATGGCGCTGCACGATCTGAACCACACCGATGCCGACGGTGCCAAGACCGGCAAGACCAAGACGAAGGGGGGCCGTCATGCGCATTCTCCTGTCAGGCGACCCGCGTCTGTTATCGCTTTGCAGCAAGGCTTGCAACGCGGCCCGGTCATTGCATCGCTGCTGCGCGGTTACGCAAGGCTGCGGCGCGGGCGGCCAGATTTTCGCCAGATACCGCGGGTGCAAGGGCGGGGTCGGCCGCCAATACAGCGTCAAGCGGTAGGATCACCGGCGGCGGGCCGACAGGGACACGGCGTTCCGGCAGGACAGGCGCATCAACGCAGCCCGCAAGGACGGTCAACAGGAAAACAGCGCGGGCAAGATGTGTCTTCGATATCATCCCCACAGTTAGCCGCATCCGCCGCTTTGCCACAAGGTCAGCCGTGCCTGCCTGTGTGATCAATGCGCCGGTTTGATGAACGTTCCGTTGTTCAGATCGGCGATGGCCTGCTTGATTTCGGCCTGCGTGTTCATCACGATGGGGCCGTGCCAGGCCACAGGTTCCTGAATCGGCGCGCCCGAAATCAGCAGGAACCTCACACCATCGGGGCCGGCCTGCACCGTCACCTCGTCACCCGTTCCGAACTGAACCAGCGTGCGGTCACCTGACATGTCACGGATGTTGACTTCCTGCCCGCGCACTTCCTTTTCCAGCAGCACGCCTTGCGGGCGGCCCGCATCCCGAAAGCTTGCCTTGCCGTCGAACACATAGGCAAAGGCGCGGCGATAGGTGTCGACCTTGAAGGTCTTGCGCAAGCCCGGCGGCACATAGATGTCAAGGTATTGCGGGTCGGCGGCGATGCCGTCGACCGGGCCGGTTTTGCCCCAAAAGGACCCGACGATCACCTTCACCACAGTGCCGTCGTCGTCCATGATTTCGGGAATGTCGCGCCCCTTCACGTCCTGATAACGCGGGGCGGTCATTTTCAGACTGGAGGGCAGGTTCGCCCACAGCTGAAATCCATGCATCTGGCCCTTGGCGTTCCCGAGCGGCATTTCCTGATGCAGGATGCCCGACCCGGCGGTCATCCACTGCACATCACCGCCCTTGAGCGTGCCGCGGTTGCCCAGACTGTCGCCGTGTTCCACCGCACCGGCCAGCACATAGGTGATCGTTTCGATCCCGCGGTGCGGATGCCAGGGAAAGCCGCGCAGATAGTCTTGCGGGCGGTCATTGCGAAAATCGTCGAACAGAAGAAAAGGGTCCATCTGTTCCGGGTTGGCAAACCCGAACGCCCGGTGCAGATGCACGCCTGCGCCCTCCATCGTGGGGCGGGCGGAGACTTCGCTTTGAACGGGGCGGATCGACATGGGGGCACCTGTGATTGATACGGTAGTGCCAGACTTAGGGGGCGTGGTGCCGTCGTGCAATCACATCAGATGCACGTGCCCTGTGCGGCGATGCGTGGGTCGGCTGTGGTTACACCGGTGCTACGGAACAGCTGTCCATGAGGATGACAGGTGCAAGGCGAGGACGCGTGACCACAAACTGCTTCATCACAAGCCTGCCCAGTTCGTCCAGCGAAGGATCGCCATAGAACGGCACACGGATATAGAAGATCGGGTCATAGTCGAGCAGCGTTTCCACCAGAATCACTGTGTCATCGTCGGGCATCACGGGCAGATAGTCCCGCACGGCGGGATTGTTCAGATCAGTGGTCGAATAGGCGTTAAGATCGCCATCGGGCGAACATGACCAAAGAGAAACATACTGGTTGTTGGCTGCGTCCCACTGAATATTGGTGACGCGGATACGCCCCTGTTCCGGTTGCTGGATCAGATAATTCAGCAGCGATTTGTAACCAGCAAAATCGTTGGCATCCAATCCGATATCCTCATTCGTGCGCGAGATGATATCAGAGATTGTGTAGGCTGCCTTTTGCAAGGTGTTCATCGTGCGGTAGACGTCCCAATAGCTGAACATCGAAACGATGACCCAGAACAGCAGGGGGGCCACGATGACGAATTCCACCAGCATCGTGCCCCGTTCATCCTGGGCAAACTGTCTGATCCGGTCTTTTGTGGCGCTGAACATCTGTGGTCCTCAGGTCGGTTCGTTTGCAAAGGCAGACACCGAGGCAATCCAATATCCGTCATTTCCGTTCTGCGGCAGGTTCAGCCCCAGGCCAGAAGTGGGGAAAATCGGATCGACACTCACGCAGGCCCGCACCAGCATCAGATCACCGCCAACACCTGTCGTCACGCTGTCGAGCATATTGACGTCCTCGTCTCTGTTCATGCATTCGACAGGCGTCATGGGCATGTCCCAGAAATCCATGCTGATCCGGGTCAGGTTCAGCACCAGAACTTCGTCGCAATTGCGGATGACAAGCGAATTGGTGCAGATCCGCCTTTTCAACTCCTCAGCCATGGTGCCCGTGGCAGGTTGCGGGATCAGGCCAACGCGCAGATCACGCATCGTCATATCAACGCCGCGTTCCAGCATGATGGCACGGATCATCATCATGCCAGACTCGAACGCCATGATGAACATGAAAACCATGACCGGAAAGCAAAGCGCGAATTCGATTGTCGCCGTGCCGTCCTCTGACACTGCAAATCTGCGCAGGCGATGACGAAGCCTGATCATTGGGTCAGCCTCAGATAGTTGATCTGGTTGGCAATGATGTTGAAAGCACCGTCAAGGTCATCGCCGTTTTCCGGCTCGAAATAGTATGCGTCGGTTGTGGCACAGTTCTTGATCACAAGTTTGGCCGCAGTTGGTGCCTGAAGGGCGATGCCGAACACGATCGCCTTTGGTTGCACATTCGGCAGGCCCACATCTGCCGGGAATCGCGCGACTTTCAGCAGATCGCAGGTTTGGTCCAACGTTGTGTCCATCTGAGGAGCCGTGGCCCAGAGTTGCTTGAACGCACTGTTGGCATTGCTGTAGTAGCTTTTGTAAAAATTGCTGCGGGTCGTATCGGTGGTGCCAAGGGCACGTGCATAGAAATGCCATGCGACATAGCTTCCCCGGAATGTCGCCCATACCTCGGGCCAGGTTAGCTGTTTGAGATTGGCCGCTGCGCCAGTGCTGTTCCAGACAACAGTCTTCCACCCGTTAGTGTGAGGTGTGGTCGTTGTCGCAACAAGATGCGGAACCCACCATGTCCGCGCCGTCGGCGAAGCCGCTGTCAATGGTGATGGGTTGATGCTCGTTGGCACGGTCGCAAAAGGGAACTGAATGGAATAATTTCCATCAGCGATACTGCGCCAGATAGGAGAAAGGCCATTTTTATACGGTGGTTTTACAACCATGTGGTCCACATGTTCGCCATCCGTCATCAGGATGATGAACTTGCGCGACTGCCGGTCGTCATAATCATAAGGGCGGATGTCATAGGCGGCGTCGATTTTGCCCGCGGCAGCGAACTGCGCAAACATCGGCCGCGCGCCGGGATCGGCCAGATAGGCACCCCACTTCATACCCAGCGTAATCGAAGTCCGGCCCCCTGCAAGCAGGGCATCAATGCGCTGCTTGATCACGGCGCGGTCGTTTGACGGCAGACGTACCTGATTGACGCCCGGGACAGCCGTTATGTTGCATTCTTCAGTCGGATCCCCACTCGTTGTCGTGAAGTGGACAGCTCCCGTAGACTGCGACGTCCCGGTGTAGGAGTAGAACTGGTTTCCGGTGTTGGTTGCCGATTTCATGTCGGCCCAAGTAAATATCTCGGTCAGGGCTGGGCGGTTGATGTTGAGCGTGCTGAAGAAGGCCGCAGTAGACGGAAGCTCGATACACTCCGACCCGGCTTTGAAAGGAGCAGGGACATTCGGAAACTTCTCGCGCAAATCGGTGCCGACGTTGACTTGCGCGTTGTAAGGGACAACCGCGATCGACACATGCGAGCCGTCGGCGTCTACCATCACGTCGTCGACGAATTTCTTTGCGGCCTCTTTCAACCGCTGAATTTTCGTTCCCGAACCGGCGCTTGAGGTCATGGACCCGGATACGTCAAGCACCAGAACGATTTCGATGTCCTTGATTTCCTGGGTTGCCCCCGCCGTCGCCGCTGCCGGCAATTCGTTGATCCCCATCAGGTGCATGTATTTTGGGTGGGTTTCTGCAATGGCCAGCGCAGAAACCCGGCGATAGATGTCATTGGCACCCTGCACGACGGTCACAGATTCTAGATAGTCGGTCAGCTGCGCCTTGGCGAAGTAATCGCGCACCACCGACTCGGCGTCGAGGGACTGTGTCAGGCTTGCTGCGGCCAGCACGGAACGGTCCAGCGTCTGTTGCAACTCGGTGCGCATCCGTTCGTGGCGCATCAGATCCACTGCCATGCCGCCGATCATCAACATGAGAACAAATATGATCATGCCGAAGATGATGAGCGATCCGCCTTCATCCCTGCCAAAGCGGTTCATGGCACGAAGTACGGAGTCTTTGGCGGTGGCAGCCTGCCCAAGACGACCGTGCAGATTTCCGATCTTCATAAACACCACTCCCCGCGGCGAATGCAAATGTTCAAACAGGGTCTGCCAAAAATTGCAGACAGAATTTTCCAAAACTTACCTAGCGTGAGTGTTGGGGCAGAAATATGGCAATTTCGTCGAATCATGGACGAAATCAACATTCGTCGAAACGGCCATGGATTTAATGTGGTTATTGTGAGGTTCTGAGCAACAAACAGGCAGCGGCACCCGGTTTTTCAACGATCTGCCCTGCGGTCAAAGGCTGTTTTCCCCTTCAGGACGTATTTTCATCAACGTTTAACGAATCGCCCGCATTGATAAAGTGCCGGAAAAAAGGGCAGATTGTGAACGGCGCGTTCCTGGCGCGCCTTGTCCGGCACGCATCGCGGGCAGGTCGGACGAACCCGAAGTCCCCGCGACAAGGATGGTACAATGAACGCTGCTGGCGAGCCGAGTTTTCGGGAAAGTGTCGATCTCATGTTCAATAGGGCCGTCGCCCTGATGGATCTTTCGCCCGGGCTGGAACAGAAGATCCGGGTCTGCAATTCCACCTATACCGTCCGTTTTGGCGTGCGTCTGAGGGGCAAAATCGAAACATTCACCGGCTATCGCTCGGTTCACTCCGAACATATGGAGCCTGTGAAAGGCGGCATCCGCTTTGCCCTGTCTGTCAATCAGGACGAGGTTGAGGCGCTTGCCGCCCTGATGACCTACAAGTGCGCGTTGGTGGAAACGCCGTTCGGCGGCTCCAAGGGCGGGTTGTGCATCGATCCCCGCGCTTGGGATGAACACGAACTTGAACAGATCACCCGGCGGTTTGCCTATGAACTCATCAAGCGCGACCTGATCCATCCGGCGCAAAACGTGCCTGCGCCAGATATGGGCACGGGCGAACGTGAAATGGCATGGATTGCCGATCAATACGCGCGGATGAACACCACCGACATCAACGCCAAGGCCTGCGTTACGGGCAAACCGCCCCATGCCGGGGGCATTCAGGGCCGGGTGGAGGCAACGGGCCGTGGCGTTCAATATGCGCTGCGGGAATTCTTTCGCCACCCGGAAGACAAGGCAAAGGCCGGAATGGACGGCGGCCTTGAGGGTAAACGGGTGATCGTGCAGGGGCTTGGCAACGTCGGCTATCACGCGGCCAAGTTCTTGTCAGAGGAAGACGGGTGCAAGATCACCGCAATCATCGAACGCGACGGTGCCGTTCTGAACGACGCAGGGCTGGACGTTGAGGCACTGCGCCAACACCTGAACGCCACCAAGGGTTCGGTCGCGGGTTTCGTGGGCGGCACCGTGGTCACGGACGGCGCGGCCGTTCTGGAGCATGACTGCGATATTCTGATCCCAGCCGCGATGGAAGGCGTGATCAACAAAACCAACGCAGCGGGCATCAAGGCGCGACTGGTGGTGGAGGCTGCGAATGGCCCGATCACCTTTGGCGGCGACGAGGTGCTGCGCGCCAAGGGCGTGGTCATCATCCCCGACATGTATGCCAACGCGGGCGGCGTCACGGTCAGCTATTTCGAGTGGGTCAAGAACCTGTCGCACATCCGGTTCGGACGTATGCAGCGCCGCGCCGAAGAGGCGCGTCACGATCTTCTGGTGCACGAACTGGAACGCCTGTCGTCGGATCAGGGCCTTGGCTGGACGCTTTCGCCCGGTTTCAAGGAAAAGTATCTGCGCGGCGCGGGCGAACTTGAACTCGTGCGCTCCGGGCTCGACGATACCATGCGGGGTGCCTATCAGGCGATGCGCGAGGTTTGGCACGGTCGCGATGATGTGGAGGATTTGCGGGTCGCGGCCTATATCGTGTCCATCAGCCGCGTGGCGCAGACCTATCAAAGCAAGGGCTTGTAACCGGCCTGCCCGCCATCCTGACATGGCTCTGCGCAGTCATACCGCGCAGAGAACCACCCTTGACTGCGCGCGACGCATTTTGTCGCGGATTGACATGGTTTGTGCCGGCAGACATTGAACAATCGGTCGCGGCGGCGTTTGATGCGCAGCACAGGGTTCCGGGGCGGGTCACATGCGCTATTCAGGCTTGAAGGTCTTCACCGAAGGGTTGTTCGGCAACAAGAACTGGACCCCCGCATGGCGCGACCCGGCCCCAAAGGCCGAATATGATGCCATCATCATCGGCGGCGGTGGCCACGGCCTTGCCACCGCCTTCTATCTTGCCAAAAACCATGGCCTGACCAACATTGCCGTGCTGGAAAAGTCGCATATCGGATCAGGCAACATCGGGCGCAACACAACCATTGTGCGCGCCAACTATTTCCTGCCCGGAAACTCCGAATTCTATTCCCATTCTCTCAAGCTCTGGGAAGGGATGGAGGCGGAACTGAACTACAACGTCATGCATTCGCAGCGCGGTCTGATCAACCTGTTCCATTCGGACGGGCAGCGCGATGCCTTTGTGCGGCGGGGCAACGCCATGATCAATCAGGGCGACGATGCAATTCTGCTGGACCGCGAAGGCGTGCGCAAACATCTGCCCTACCTCGACTTTGAACAGACGCGCTTTCCCATCTATGGCGGCCTTTTGCACCCCCGCGGCGGTTCGGCACGGCATGACGCCGTCGCCTGGGGATATGCCCGAGGCGCCGATCAGCGCGGGGTCGATCTGATCCAGAATTGCGAAGTGACGGGCATAGACATCGAAAACGGCGTGGTGCGCGGCGTGCAGACCACGCGCGGCGCGATCCGGGCCAAAAAGGTGGGCATCATCGTTGCAGGACGCTCGGGCCAGGTTGCCGCCATGGCGGGGATGCGTCTTCCCGTGGAAAGCCATATCCTGCAAGCGTTCGTGACCGAAGGCCTGAAACCCGTGATCGACCATGTCGTCAGTTTTGGCATGGGCCATTTTTACATCAGCCAGTCCGACAAGGGTGGCCTTGTCTTCGGCGGCGACCTTGATTTTTACGCGAGCTATGCCTCACGCGGCAACCTTCCGATGGTTGAACATGTGATGGAGGCGGGCATGACCCTGATGCCAATGATTGGCCGCGCCAAGGTACTGCGCAGCTGGGGCGGCATCATGGACATGACGCCCGATGGAAGCCCGATCATCGACAAGACCCATGTTGACGGGTTATTCATCGATTGCGGCTGGAACTACGGCGGGTTCAAGGCCGTGCCCGCGTCCGGCTGGTGCATGGCGCATCTGATGGCGACGGGCGAAAGTCATGCCGTCGCCGAAAAATTCAGGCTCAACCGTTTTGCCACCGGCCACCTCCTTGACGAGGAAGGCACGGGGTCACAGCACAATCTGCATTGAGGAACCGATGAAAACGCAATCGTCAGTGTTGGGCGCCTATCGCACGCAGCCGCGTCAACGTGCAGACTGGGTCGGGGGGGCTGCATCATGCGCATAACCTGCCCGCTGTGTGGCCCGCGCGACCGGCGCGAATACTATTATTACGGTGCAGAGGATTACCTTGATCGTCCCGCCACGGACGCGCCGCTGGCCGACTGGGACAACCACCTGCACCTGCGCGACAACCCGGCCGGCATCACGCGTGACCTGTGGTATCACGAAATCGGCTGTGCATCCTGGCTTCTGGTAACGCGCAATACCGTCACCCACGAAATTCTGGCGACTGAACTCGTTGGGCAGCGAAAGGCCACAGCATGAGGCTTGCAGGCAAAGGCTTGATCGACCGCGCGGCCCCTGTCGGCTTTCGGTTTGACGGGCGTGACTACGTCGGCTTTCAGGGCGACACGCTGGCCTCGGCCCTTTTGTCAAATGGCGTCCGGGTTGTGGGGCGCAGTTTCAAATACCATCGCCCGCGCGGCATTCTGACTGCCGGTTCCGAAGAACCGAATGCGATGGTTGAAGTGGTCGATGACGGACAGCAAACACCGAACGTCCGCGCCACAATGCAAGAGTTGTTCCCCGGCCTTGTCGCGCAAAGCCAGAACCGATGGCCCTCGGCCCGGTTCGACCTGATGGCGATCAACGATCTTGCCGCCCCTTTCCTGAGTGCCGGGTTTTACTACAAGACCTTCATGTGGCCCCGTGCCTTTTGGGAAAAGCTGTACGAACCCGCGATCCGCCGGGCAGCCGGGCTCGGCCGCCTGTCGGGAACGGCCGATCTTGCACCTTATGAAAAGGCCTATGCCTTCTGCGATCTTCTGGTGATCGGGGCGGGGCCCGCCGGTCTGATGGCCGCGCTGACGGCAGCACGGGCCGGTGCCGATGTCATTCTTGCGGATGAAAGCGCGCGGATGGGCGGTCGGCTGCTGTCGGAAACCGGCACCATCGACGGACAGTCCGGGGCCGACTGGTCGGCAGGCGTCACAGCTGAACTTGCCGCGATGCCCAACGTCCGGATCATGTCACGCACGACAGTAACCGGCGTCTATGATGATGGCACTTACGGCGCGCTGGAACGGGTTGGCCTGCATCTTGCCGCACGCCCCCATCTGCCGCGGGAATGTTTCTGGCGGATCGTGGCGGGCCAATCGGTTCTTGCAACCGGGGCTCTTGAACGCGGGATCGCCTTTCCGTCGAACGACCGGCCTGGCATCATGATGGCGTCTGCCGTGCGGACCTATCTGAACCGATATGGCGTGGCCTTGGGGCGGCGTGTGACAGTTTTCACCAACAATGACGATGGCCGCCGCACGGCAGACGATCTGATGGCCGCGGGCGTTGTCGTTGCCGCGATCATCGACAGCCGCCCGGATGCGTCTGCTGTGGCCGATTGCCCGGTTTATCTTGGGGCGACAGTCGTGGCCACGCGGGGCCGTCTGGGCCTGCGCGAGATTACCGTTTCGCAGGCCGGTCGCGAAATTCGGGTCGAAACCGATTGTCTGGCGGTATCGGGTGGCTGGAATCCCACGGTCCATCTGACCTGCCACATGAATGGCCGCCCCACCTGGAATGACACGATTGCCGCATTCGTGCCGACGCCGGGTACCGTGCCGGGCATGGTGGCTGCAGGTGCAGCGAATGGTGATTTCTCGACAGCGGCCTGTCTTCGCGCGGGTGTTGATACCGCGACGGCGGCACTTGTCGGCATGGGCAAGACCGTGCCTTCGGTGACGATTCCGGCCGCAGAAGATGCGCCCTATCGGCTGACGCCCTTGTGGCATGTGCCGGGCAAGGGCGGGCGCTGGGATCGCGAATGGCTCGACTTTGCGAATGATGTGACGGTGAAGGATGTCAGGCTTTCTGCGCAGGAAGGGTTCCGTTCCGTCGAACACATGAAGCGGTACACGACCCAGGGGATGGCGCCTGATCAGGGCAAGAACTCCAATGTCGCCGCCCTGGCCATTCTTGCCGACGCCACGGGCCGTGCCATACCCGAAACCGGAACCACCGTGTTTCGCCCGCCCTACACGCCGGTTTCGATTGCCGCCATGGGCGCAGGCGGGCAGGGCGCAGGCTTTGCGCCGCAGCGGTTTCTGACCTCGCATCAGGCTTCGGTTGATCGCCTTGCCCCGATGATCGAGGCGGGGCTTTGGTATCGGCCCAGCTATTTCCCCAAACCGGGTGAGACGACGTGGCGGCAGGCTTGCGACCGCGAAGTGGCCATGGTGCGCCAGACTGTCGGCGTGGCCGATGTGTCCACTTTGGGCAAGATCGACATTCAGGGTGCCGATGCCGCGCGGTTTCTGGATTTCGTCTATACCAACACCTTCAGCACGCTTCCGGTGGGGCGGGTCCGCTATGGCCTGATGCTGCGCGAAGACGGAATGGTGATGGACGACGGCACCTCGGCGCGCCTGGTTGACACGCATTTCCTGATGACCACGACCACGGCGGGCGCAGGTCAGGTGATGCGCCACCTTGATTTCGTGCGGCAAGCGTTCTGCGCCGATTGGGATGTGTCCTGCATCAGCGTCACCGAACATTGGGCGCAGTTCGCCGTGGCGGGGCCCAAGGCGCGGTCGGTGCTCAACTCGCTTCTGGATCATCCGATTGATCCCGGCCAGTTTCCCTTCATGGGCTGCGGTGAGGTCAGCGTGCAGGGGATCGCCGCACGTCTGTTCAGGATCAGCTTTTCGGGCGAGGAAGGCTATGAAATCGCCGTTCCCGCCCGCTATGGCGAGGCGCTGTTCCGCGATCTTCTGGCGCGGGCCGAACTTGTCGGCGGCGGCCCCTACGGGATGGAGGCGCTGAATGTGCTTCGCATCGAAAAAGGGTTCATCACCCATGCCGAAATTCATGGCCGGGTGACGGCCTATGACATCGGCCTTGAAAAGATGGTCAGCGCCAAGAAGGATTGTATCGGCAAGGCGGCGGCGACAAGGCCGGGGCTTGTTGGGCCCGAACGCGAACAACTCGTCGGATTGCGGCCCCTGGCAGACGTTCCCATCGCCGCAGGCGCACATCTGTTTTCGCCGGGTGATGCGGCCGTCCGGGTGAACGATCAGGGCTATGTCACCTCGGTGGGCTATTCCCCGACGCTGGGCAGTTGGCTGGGCCTTGGGTTCCTTAAGGACGGTCGCGCGCGGCAGGGTCAGACGGTCCGCCTTGTGGATCATCTGCGCGACATCGACGTGATCTGTCAGGTGTGCGATCCGGTGTTCTTTGACAAGGAAGGGGTGAAATTGCGTGGCTAATCTGATCCCGAAAACCCCACTCGCCGGGCAGGTGGCCTTGTCAGTGGGTGGCGTCACACTCTCCGAAGCCCCCTTGGCGTCAATGCAATCGCTTGCCGCGGTGCGCGGTCAGGAAAAGGCATTGGCCAAGGCGCTCAAGGCCTTTGGTCTGGCGTCGCCAGCCCCGAACACCTGTCTTCAGAAGGATGGCAGCCTGATCGTGTGGACGGGCCGGGAACAGGCTTTCATTGTGGGTGCTGCGCCTGTCATCTTGCCGGGGGCGGTGATGACCGATCAGTCGGATGGCTGGGCGCGCCTGCGCCTTGAAGGGCCGGGGACCAGCGACGTGCTGATGCGTCTTGTGCCCCTTGATCTGCGCTCTGTCGTGCCGGGCTGGGCGGCCCGCGCGCCGCTGAACCACATGCAGGCAATTCTTCTGTGCCCGGCGGCGGGGCAAATCGACGTTCTGGTGTTCCGGTCGATGGCGCAGACCGCCTGGCACGAAATTGCCGCTGCGATGCAGATGCTTGCCGCCCGTGCGGCGCGGCCTGTCTGACCCGCCGGTCAGCCTGCCCTAACCACGTGTCATCGCGGCCCGTCTGCGTTAGACTGGCTGGAATCGCCCTTTGGAATTGCTGTCCGCCGCATGGCCCTGCCCCCCGGTTTCCTTGACGACCTTCGCACCCGCGTATCGCTTTCGTCCGTCGTCGGGCGCAAGGTCATCTGGGACATGCGAAAATCCAATCAGGGCAAGGGTGACATGTGGGCACCGTGTCCGTTCCATCAGGAAAAATCCGCGTCTTTTCATGTGGATGATAGGAAGGGCTTTTATTACTGCTTTGGTTGCCACGCCAAGGGTGACGCCGTCACCTTCGTCAAGGAAACCGAAAACTTGGGCTTCATGGAGGCGGTGGAGGTGCTGGCGCGCGAAGCTGGCATGGAAATGCCCGCGCGCGATCCGATGGCCGCCCGGGTGGCCGACCGCCGCAGTCAACTGATCGAAGTGACGGAAGAAGCCGCCAAATGGTTCCGTCTGCAGTTGAAAACCGGTGCAGCAACCGAGGCGCGCGCCTATCTTGATCGCCGCCGCCTGACAGCCGAGGCTCAGGACCGTTGGGGCATCGGCTGGGCACCTGATCAGCGTCAGGCGCTGTTTCAGGCGCTGGCCCAAAAGGGTTTTGCCCCGGATCTCATCGTCGACAGCGGTGTGTGCGCA
Source organism: Gemmobacter sp. (assembly GCA_031425195.1). Taxonomy (GTDB): domain Bacteria; phylum Pseudomonadota; class Alphaproteobacteria; order Rhodobacterales; family Rhodobacteraceae; genus JANPIX01. The sequence continues at coordinate 34,459 of JANPIX010000015.1, forward strand.
AGGGCCGACGACGGGTCGATCTACGACCGGTTTCGCGGCCGCATCATCTTTCCCATTCGCGATGGGCGCGGGCGGTGCATCAGTTTTGGTGGCCGTTCATTGGATCCCAACGCGCGGGCAAAATACCTGAATGGTCCCGAAACCGATCTGTTCGACAAGGGGCGCAGCCTGTTCAATCAGGGCCCGGCACGCGAGGCGGCGGGCAAAGGCACACCGCTGATCGTGGCCGAAGGCTATATGGACGTGATCGCCCTGTCCGAAGCAGGCTTCAAATCTGCCGTGGCACCCCTGGGCACCGCCGTCACCGAAGATCAGTTACGAATGTTGTGGCGGATGCATGCAGAGCCGATCATCGCCCTTGACGGCGATGCCGCTGGCATCAAGGCCGCCCTGCGCGTCATCGACATTGCGCTGCCGCTGCTCGAGTCTGGTCTGGGACTGCGGTTTGCCATGTTGCCCACCGGCCTTGATCCCGACGATCTGATCAAGGCGCAGGGGTCTGGGGCCATGCAGCGCGTTCTTGACGACGCGGTGCCGATGGTCACCCTGATCTGGCGGCGCGAAACCGAAGGCGTCACGTTTGACAGCCCCGAACGGCTCGCATCCCTGCGGAAAACACTGCGCGCCGCGATTGCGCGGATCCGCGACGCCGACCTGCGCCGCTATTACGGCGAGGCGTTCAAGCATTTCGAACAGATGGAACTGCGGCCCCGAAATTGGGTCACGGAATTTCGGCCCAAGGGTCAGAAGGGCCGCAAAGATGCCGCCCCTCGCGCCAGCCTTGCCGCCAAATCCTCGCTTCTTGCCCGCGAATCAACGCTTCGCGCTGTCGAATTCATGCGAGAGACCGCCATCTTGGCAATTTGTTTACGCCACCCGGCGGTTATAGCCCCGTTCGAGGGCAGTCTTTACAACCTTGAAATGATCGAACCCGGCCATGCAGATTTTCTTCATGCGCTGATGGAAAACGCGATGAACGAGGCGGACGAGGTTCTGTATGGAAAGGTTTGCGATATTGTCGGGCGGGACTACGTTGAAAAGATCATGACCAGTGCCCACATCACGGTACTGCCTGCCATCAAAAACCGCGAAGACGTTCATCTTGCAACCGAAACTCTGGCTGAACAGTTGGCCAAGCTGAGTTCGGATCGTGCCGTCCGCAAGGAAATTGAAGATGCCGAGGATGACATGAAAGGATTGCCTGATGAAGGTCTGACATGGCGATTGGGGCAGGCCGCTCAGGCCCGGAACCGCGCCGACAGATCCAGCATCGGCGAGGTGTCCGAGGCTGGCGAAGACCGCGCCGCACTGTCGCGCGGCCTGCAAGACATGATAGATCAACAGGTCTGGATCAAGAAAAAAGGGTGACCCCTTACACTCGCGCTGATTCGCGCTATTGATTCGACTGGGACGGACCGATTCGCGACCGCCTCACCTCTACCCCCGCAAGGAGCGACCATGGCACTGAAAGACACCGACGAAAACAAGCCGGAAGAACAGGAAGCCGAGGTTTCGCTTGATATGAGTCAGGCGGCCGTCAAACGGATGATCGCCGACGCGCGCGAACGGGGCTATATTACCTATGACCAGCTGAACGCCGTTCTGCCGCCAGAACAGGTGTCGTCGGAGCAGATCGAAGATGTCATGTCGATGCTGTCCGAAATGGGCATCAACGTGATCGAAAATGACGAGGCTGACGAAGGCGAAACAGGCGGCGAACTTGTCGAAACCACCTCCACTTCGCGTGAAATCACTGTTTCCGGCACCAGCGCCGAGGCGCTTGACCGTACAGATGATCCGGTCCGGATGTATCTGCGTGAAATGGGTTCGGTCGAACTGTTGTCGCGCGAAGGCGAAATCGCCATCGCCAAACGGATCGAGGCTGGCCGCAACACGATGATCGCCGGGCTTTGTGAAAGCCCGCTGACATTTCAGGCGATCACCATCTGGCGCGACGAACTTTTGTCCGAAGACATTCTTCTGCGCGACGTGATCGATCTGGAAGCGACCTTTGGCCGTTCCCTTGACGGCGACGAAGAAATGGTTGGACCCGGCCTTGAAGAGGTGGACGTCGGTGCCGCCCCTCGCCGTGCGCCCGGTGGCGCCGAACCGGAACTCGACGCCGATGGCGAACCCATCCTGCGCGCCGATGCAGATGACGAGGACGAGGATGACGAAGCCTCGGCCATGTCTCTTGCCGCAATGGAGGCCGCGCTTAAACCTCGCGTGCTGGAAACGCTCGACCTGATCGCCCGCGACTACGCCAAGCTGGCCGAAATGCAGGATCTGCGGATGCACGCGACCGTCAACAAGTCTGTCTATTCGACAGATGACGAGGCGGCCTATCAGAAACTGCGGTCTGAAATCGTCGTGTTCGTCAATGAACTCCACTTGCACAACAACCGGATCGAAGCGCTGATTGATCAGCTGTACGGCATCAACCGCAAGATCATGTCGATCAATTCGGCCATGGTGAAACTGGCCGACGCGGCCCGGATCAACCGCCGCGAGTTCATCGACGAATATCAGAACTATGAACTCGATCCCGGCTGGGCAGACCGGATGGCCGCTAAATCCGGTCGTGGCTGGCAGGCCCTGATGGAGAAAAGCCGCGACAAGGTGGAAGAACTGCGTGGGGAAATGTCCCAGGTCGGCCAGTATATCGGCGTCGACATCAGCGAATTCCGCCGCATCGTGAATCAGGTTCAAAAAGGCGAGAAAGAGGCCCGTCAGGCCAAGAAGGAAATGGTCGAGGCAAACCTGCGTCTCGTGATCAGCATTGCCAAGAAATACACGAACCGCGGCCTGCAGTTTCTTGACCTGATCCAGGAAGGCAACATCGGCCTGATGAAGGCCGTCGACAAATTCGAATACCGCCGCGGCTACAAGTTCAGCACCTATGCAACGTGGTGGATTCGTCAGGCGATCACCCGGTCCATCGCGGATCAGGCCCGCACCATCCGGATTCCGGTGCACATGATCGAGACGATCAACAAGCTGGTTCGCACCGGCCGCCAGATGCTGCATGAAATCGGTCGTGAACCCACGCCCGAAGAACTTGCCGAAAAACTCCAGATGCCGCTGGAGAAAGTCCGCAAGGTGATGAAGATCGCCAAAGAACCGATTTCGCTGGAAACCCCGATCGGCGACGAAGAAGACAGCCAGCTTGGCGATTTCATCGAAGACAAGAACGCCGTACTGCCGCTCGAATCGGCTATTCAGGAAAACCTGAAGGAAACCACGACCCGCGTTCTGGCAAGTCTGACGCCCCGCGAAGAACGGGTTCTGCGGATGCGGTTCGGGATCGGCATGAACACCGACCACACGCTGGAAGAAGTCGGTCAGCAGTTCAGCGTGACGCGCGAACGCATCCGCCAGATCGAAGCCAAAGCGCTGCGCAAACTCAAGCATCCGTCGAGAAGCCGCAAGCTGCGCAGCTTCCTTGATCAATGACAGGCTCTCGCGACGTATCACCACTGACGCGCCAACGCGCCTTTGCGACGATCAAGGTCGTGGCGAAGGCCGTTGCCGAAGGTGAACAGGGCCTGACCTATTCCGAACTCGCCCGTCGCCTTGGCATGTCCAAGGTTAACGGTCAGGGCCTCAGCACCTACCTGAACGAAGCGGCAGCGATCTGCGCCGAACGTGGCCTGCCCAACGTAGCGGTTCTGGTCGTGTCCAAGGACAGCCTCGACAAGGGCATGCCGATGCCATCCGTCGGGTCCTTTTCCGAAGGATTTTACGCCGCGACGGGCCTGACGATCGAAACCCTGCCGCAGGAACAAAGCCGCGTGCGAAATTTCGACTGGTCGGCAATCGACACGATGGACCTGCAATAGCCCATCCCTCTTGAAACTTTTTCCATTCGCCCTCCGTATCGTCTGAAGAAGGCGAACACGGGGGGAAACGATGATTGCAACGCTGTCCATGTATGCGCTCGTGGCGCTGGGTTATGCCCAGGTCAATATGGCCTTGGCCGTGATGCCCCTGGCCCTGCTGAACACGTTCATCGACCTGCCCAAACCCCAACAGACAAGCGACACCGCACCAACCCCGAGCACCTGCGCCGCCCTGAACCGCGCGCTGCCACGGCAGATGGTCTATACAAGCCTCGCCTATCTCATGGGTGTGGCTGTGTCGTTTTACGTCTGACCACAACACGGTTAGGCGGACTTGGCACCCCAACATGCCTGTTCAGAGTCTCCACCCGTTCGAGCCGAATGCGAATCACGAAGGCCATGAATTCCAGGGAAAATAATGGTGCTGTGAGAGAGGATTGAACTCTCGACCTCACCCTTACCAAGGG
>JANPIX010000016.1:0-1503 GCA_031425195.1 Gemmobacter sp.
CACCAGGTCGCCGAGGCGGGGCGTGCCGGGGAGGTCCGCGCCCCAGGAGGTGAGGTCCACCCCCGTCAGCACCACCTCGTTGAACCCGCGGTCCACCAGCCGCCGGATCTGCTCCACCACCACCCCAGCCGGCACCGACCGCGAGTTTCCACGACCGTAAGGAATGATGCAGAAAGTGCAGCGATGGTCACAACCGTTCTGGACCTGCACATAGGCGCGATGGCGGCCAAAACCGTCGATCAGATGCCCCGCGGTTTCCCTGACGGACAGGATGTCGTCCACCTGCACCCGCTCGGTCACCCCGATAAGATCGGGCACAGCCAGTGCCGCCCACGTCTCCGCCTTCATCTTTTCCGTGTTGCCGATCACCCGCGCCACTTCGGGCATCGCAGCGAAAGTCGCAGGCTCCGTCTGGGCCGCGCATCCCGTCACGATGATCTGCGCGCCGGGGTTTTCCCGCGCAAGGCGGCGGATGTCCTGCCGCGCCTTGCGCACCGCCTCGGCCGTCACGGCGCAGGTGTTCACGATCACAGCATCGGCAAGCCCCGCCGCGGCGGCAAGCTCCGTCATCGCCTCCGTCTCATAGGCGTTCAGACGGCAGCCCAGAGTGGCGAAAACGGGGGTGGCGAAAACGGGCGCGTTCATCGGTGGGCCGCGACGTAGTCAGCCGACAGCACCCCGTCGAACACCCGCGCGACGGGCCCTGTCAACCAGACGCCATCGTCGCGCCAGTCCACCTCAAGCGTGCCACCGTCCGCCTCAAGCACGACACGCCGCCCGGCCAGCCCGCGCAGATGGGCCGCCACCGCCGTCGCACAAGCGCCCGACCCGCAGGCAAGCGTGATGCCCGTCCCGCGTTCCCAGACACGCATCCGCAGACGGTCCGCACCCAAGGCCGAGGCGTATTCCACATTGGTGCGCTGGGGGAACAGGGGGTCATGTTCAACCACCGGGCCGAGTTGGCCCAGATCAACCGCCAAGGCATCGGCCACGAAATGCACGGCATGCGGGTTGCCCATGCCGACGGCGACCGGATCACCAACCAGGGGCAGGTGCAGATGATCCACCGCTTGTGCCAGGGGAACGTCGGCCCAGTCCAGCTGCGGCTGGCCCATGTTCACCCAGACCCGGCCATCTGCGGCCCGCTCAGCCCATAACGTGCCCCGCGCGGTGGTCAGGCTGACCCGGTCCACCCCAAGGTCCCGCATCACATGATCGGCCACACAGCGCGTGGCATTGCCGCAGGCCCCCGCCCGCGAGCCGTCGCTGTTCCAGAAATCCAGCGCAAAATCCGCGCCTTGGGCATCCCTGATCTCGGCCAGTTGATCGAATCCCACGCCCCGGTTGCGATCCCCGAGCGCGCGCGCCAGCGCAGCCGTCACCACCGCCCCGCGCCCCCGCGAGTCGATCACGACGAAATCATTGCCCGCCCCGTGCATCTTCATGAAGGGCAGGCCACTGGGCCCATGCGTTCCGGTCATGGCGCGCGATATAGCCCCTGCC
>JANPIX010000017.1:0-228867 GCA_031425195.1 Gemmobacter sp.
CACCTTGCGGCGGGGGATTTTGAGTCCCCTGCGTCTACCATTCCGCCACTCGGGCCACGCCGGGGTCATTTACCCTGCCCTTCAGGGGCCGTCAATCACCCGTCCTTACAACCGATCGGCGGAAAACGTGTCGCACTGGTCCATCTCGCCGGATTTGTAACCCTTGACGAACCATCGTGACCGCTGTTCCGACGTGCCGTGCGTAAACGTGTGGGGCATCGGCCGCTGCCCCGCGGACCGTTGCAGGGTATCGTCGCCGATTTGACGCGCGGCGTTTACCGCCTCTTGAATATCGCCCTCCTGAAGGGTGCCGAACTGTTCGGCGGCAAGGCGCGCCCAGATGCCTGAAAAGCAATCCGCCTGAAGTTCGATGCGCACCGAAATCTCGTTCGATTCCGCCTCGGACACCTGGGCGCGGATCTTGTTCGCCTGCGCCAGAATGCCAAGTTCATCCTGCACATGATGCCCCACTTCGTGCGCGACAACATAGGCGGCGGCGAAATCGCCCTTCGCCCCAAGCCTCTGTTCCAGCGTGGCAAAAAACGCGGTATCCAGATAAATCTGCTTGTCGCCGGGGCAATAGAACGGGCCCGTCGCACCGCTTGCGCCGCCGCAGGCCGATTGCGTCACATCCTTGTACAGAACAAGAACCGTCGGGCGGTACGGTTGCCCCACCTGTTCGTCGAACACCCCGGCCCAGACCTCTTCGGTGTCGGCCAGCGTCACGGACACGAATTCGCCTGCGGCACGGTCGGCGGGCGTGATTTCCACGGCAACCTGCTCGCCGCCTCCCCCGGTGGGGTCGTTCAACAGGGGGGTCACATCCACCCCAAAGAAATACCCGACAAGCAGCACCACAACCACACCAACCCCGCCGATGCCGCCCGCCCGGCCCGCCGTCGACACTGACCTGCGATCCTCGATGTTCCGGCTTTGCCGGCGTCCGCGCCATTCCATGCTGATCCATCCTTGATGATTTGAGGCAGGTTAAAGGCAGATTACCGCGGACCAAAGCCCCTTTCTTGCCGGCCGGTCTTTTATCGGCTCTGGCGCGCTGTTAAGTCAGCGGCAGAATGTGGGGGCCAGATGTTTCGACGGTTATATGATTGGACGCTGCGCTGGTCGGGCAGCCGCCGTGCCCCCTATGCCCTTGGGGTGATTTCCTTCGTCGAAAGCTCGTTCTTTCCGATCCCGGCCGATGTGCTGTTCGTGCCGATGTGCCTGGCCCGCCCGGACAGGGTCTACCGTCTTGCGCTGATCGCCACTGTCACATCCGTGCTGGGGGGAATCCTTGGATGGATGATCGGGTTTTATGCCTTTGATCTGGTGGCCCGTCCGGTGCTGGAAGCCTATGGCAAGATGGACGCCTTCAACGCGCTGCGCGACAATACGGGCGATGGGGCCATCCTTCTGATGTTGGTCACGTCGGGATTGACCCATCTGCCGCCGATGAAGGTGGTCACCATCCTGTCCGGCGTGATCGCGTTCAATCTGGAACTGTTCATCCTGTCGGCCATTGTCGCGCGGGGCGGGCGGTTCTACCTGCTGGCCTGGGCGCTGCGCCGCTATGGCGTGTCAGTGACCGGGTTTATCGAGCGTCGGATGGGCCAGATCGCCCTCGCGCTGACAGCATTGGTGGCCGCTTACTTTGTTTGGAACTGGATCACGCCATGACATCAAGATTTCTCGTGCTGATCGCGGCAGGCGGATCGGCGGCCCTGCTGGCAGGGGCGTTCGCGTTCCAGTACATCGGCGGCCTTGCCCCCTGCCACCTGTGTCTGGTGCAGCGCTGGCCACATGCAGCGGCGGTGTTGATCGGTTTGATCGTGCTGGCCCTGCCACGCGGGCCAATGGCGCGGGTGCTGATGCTCGGCGGTGCGGTGGCGGCCGCCACGACGGCGGGTTACGCGGTTTATCATACCGGGGTTGAACGGGCGTGGTGGGCCGGGCCTGATACCTGCACCTCCGGTTCCATCGAAGGGGTAAGTGCGGGTGATCTGTTGAACCAGATCATGGCCGCCCCCCTGATCCGCTGTGACGAGGTGGCGTGGTCCATGGGCGGACTGTCGATGGCGTCATGGAACGCCGTGCTGTCGGCACTTCTGGCGCTCATCTGGCTGGCCGCATGGCGCAGCGCGGTGCGCGCCGCGTCCTAGACTGCCGTCAGGCGGGCGTGTTCCTGAATGGCGAAACGGTCCGTCATGCCTGACACATAGTCGGCCACGATCCGCGCCAGCGCCGTCTGATCCGCCGCCATCGCCACATCCTGCTGCCATTCCACCGGCAACAGACGGGGGTCCGCCATGAACATCGGAAACAGGTCGTGCAACACGGCTGACACGCGCGCGCGTTCCTCCATCACCGAAGGCGCGCGGTACATCCGTGTGAACAGAAATGACCGGACCGCCTTCAAATCCTGAAACAGCGGTTTGGAAAACCGGATGATCGTGGTCCCCATCGCGCGGATATCATCCACCGATTTCGGCTGCGCCGCGTCCAGCCGGTTTTTGGCGACCGTGATCACATCTTCGACCATCCGCCCGAACACCCGCCGCAGCGCCTCATGCCGACGGCGCATCTTGTCCAGACCGGGATAAAGCCTGTCGACTTCAACAAAGGCCGGTCCGGTGACGGGAAGCTCCATCAGGTCCGCCTCGGTGAACAGCCCCGACCGCAAGCCGTCATGCAGATCGTGATGCGAATAGGCGACGTCGTCGGCAATTGCCGCGACCTGCGCTTCGGCACTGGCATGGGTGCCAAGGTCAAGATCCCAGTCGGCATTCGCCTCGGCAAGGGCATAGGCATAAGGCGGGGCGACCGGCCCGTTGTGTTTCGCCAATCCTTCCAGCGTTTCCCATGTCAGGTTCAACCCGTCGAAATCGGCATAGTGGCGCTCCAACCGGGTCACGATCCGCAGCGCCTGGGCATTGTGGTCGAACCCGCCAAAAGGCTCCATCAGCGCCTCGAGCACATCCTCGCCGGTGTGACCAAAGGGGGTGTGGCCAAGGTCATGCGCCAGGGCCACCGCCTCGGCCAGATCGGTGTTCAAGCCCAGCACACCAGATACCGTGCGCGCCACCTGCGCCACTTCGATGGAATGGGTCAGGCGGGTGCGGTAATAATCACCCTCGTGTTCCACGAACACCTGCGTCTTGTGTTTGAGCCGGCGAAAGGCGCTGGAATGGATGATGCGGTCACGATCCCGCTGAAACTCCGACCGGAAGGTCGATACCGTTTCAGTATGGCGACGGCCGCGCGACTGATCGGGGTGACAGGCATAAGGGGCGGTCATGACGCGGCTTTGACTTGTGTGATCATGGGGCCAAGCCTATATTCGTCCTGACCCCGAAATGATACCGGAACGCGTCATGAACATGCCCACGCTGACCCTGCCCCCCCGCGTGACCGACCGCGCCTTTGCGCGGCTTGCCGAAATTGCGGCGCTGACCGGCGAAACTCGGGCACTGCGGGTGGCCGTCGAAGGCGGCGGCTGTTCCGGGTTCCAGTACGACATCCGGCTGGACGACGCGGCCAGCGACGATCTGGTTCTGCAAAAGAATGGCCAGACCGTTCTGGTGGATGCCGTGTCACTGCCGTTCCTGTCGAATGCGGTGATCGACTTTTCCGATGAACTGATCGGTGCGCGGTTCGTGATCGAAAATCCGAACGTGGCAAGCGCCTGCGGGTGTGGCACGTCCTTTTCGATCTGAACGTCAGCGCCCGCCAATCGCCGCGGGCTGCAACAGGGGTTGGCCCGCAGGTTCCGGCCTGACAGGCTTGTCAGTCAACTTTACCAACTCTTGCCGGGCCATAAGAACGCCTGCAAGGATGATCAGACCGGCCCCCAGAAACACGAAACTGCTCGTCTTTTCGCCAAAAACCAGAATGCCGATGGCGACCATCCAGATGAACTGCAAGTTCAAAAGCTGCAACGTCAGCCATGCGGGCAACAGACGCGCCACGACAACCATGATCCACCGCGCGCAAAATACCAGTGCCGCGTAAAAGCTGATCATCCCGAAATCGCCCAAGGTCATCGGCTCTGCAACAAAGGGCCACAACACGGCCATGCTGCCGGCCAGCGCGAGTTGCGGCAGAAACACCTGTGCAAGCGCGTGGGTGTTGTTGCGACAGATGCGCCGGGCAAGAACCACGGAAACCGTGCCCGCCAGACTGCCGATTGCCGCGTAAAGCAGCCCTGACAGGCTGGACGACGTGCCAACAGTCGGGACCAGGCAGAACAACCCCAGAAATCCAACCGCCAGACAGGCCCAGACCTGCCGATCAGGACGTTCCCCCAAAAGCACCCGTGACAAGGCCCCCGCCATCAGGGGCATGGCCCCGATGAACAAGAACACCTGCGAAAACGGGATCAGCACAAACGCCTGATAAAAGCCCAGCGCCGCAATGACCGTGGCAATGGCCCGCCCGAGCATCGCCCAAGGCGCATCGGTCTGGTAAACCCGGGCCACCGGATGGCCGATGTTCGCAACCAACGTCAGGATCAGGGACAGGACCGCCGCCACCAGAAAAACCTGTGGGGCTGCATAATCCGACGCCACCGCCTTCAGTGCCGCATCAGCACCCGATGCACAAAGCGTGCCGATCACCATCAGCACGACCCCGGTCAGCACGGATTGGCGCGTCAGTTCCAAATTGTTCACCCGGCCCCTAGTCTTTGGCTGCGGGCAAAGGCGGCAAAGAATTCCCCGAACTGGTCATCGGCCGCTTCGGCTTGCAGCACGATATGCCGCGCAGCAGGCGACAGGGCGCTGGAAAGAGGTTCCCGCATCCCGCACCAATCACCGCTTCTTCCCGACCCAAGGCCCAACAAGAACATGGAAACTTCCCGCAACGGCAATGCCACGGGCTGCGGCGCGCGTACCATCAGGGTCTGGCCCGGTGCCACAAGCGGCGCCCGAAAATGAAAGGCGGCACGGCCGACCTTGCCCAAAAGCCAATGGCAAACAAACAGACAGTGACAATCATCACCGTCAACCATACCAGAATTCGCCTGAAACGCGAATGATTTTGCCACGTCCTCAACCAATCCGATCCAGGATTCAGGGATGTCCTGGCCGCAGTAGTGCAGGCACAGGCAGATTTCCGCCAACAGATCCGCGTTCTGTTCAAGATAGGCCAGCGTCCCCGCATGGCGCAGACTTTGCAACACGCGCGGCGGCAGGTCAGGGTCGCGCCGCCCGTGATCGCTTTGGTAGAACACCAGATGGGTCAGTTCATAGGCAGCCTTGCGATTCGGGATGGCAAAGGTCGCGGGTCGTTCCATGAACCGCAAAAGGCGGCCGTCCAGATCGCATGGGTGCCAATCTTCCCGCCCCGCCCGTCGCAAAAGATACCGCACCTCGGCACGGTTCAGATCGTTCAGCTCGCTGTCGGGCCAGCCCTGTTGCACGACCCAATCGGCCAGTTCTCCCGATTTGCCGGCAGGCAGCAGACCCAGGGCTTCGGCCGAAAGTGCTATGGACAGAAAGAACCGGTAGTATTGCGGAAAAAACGTCATCCGCGCGCCCAGCCCGCCCAGCGGGCCTTCCAGTGCGGCGTGCATGGCCGGGGTCGCCGTCCCACCGGTTTCTTCCAGCACCGAAAGCACCTCGGCCACTTCCTTGAGCCAGTAGACGCTGTCCGTCGGCCACCGCGACTGCGCCACAGCGGCCACGAGCGTTTCGTCCGGGCGTGGCTGCACCGGGCGACGGGACGCAAGATTGACTACGGTCGCCAAGGCGCCCTCCTGCAGGTTTATGAATTGAAAATGCGGGGTCGGCGGGGCGCTGTGCCCATGCCGACCCCGATCCGTTTCAGGCCACCTTGCGCGCAGCAATGGCCACGCCGATCAGGGCCGGCGTATCGACAGCGCAGGATGGCGACAGGTCCAGACCAAGGCCCGCCATCATGTCGCCCGCAAAGGCCGGTGTTGCACAGGATGGCGACAGGGCCACGCCCATGCCTTCAACCAGACTGTGACCCGCCGTCACGGCACAGGACGGCGACAGGCTGATCGCGTCCCCCGACATCATGTCGATGCCCGTTGTCACAGCGCAGGATGGCGACAGCGCCACGCCCGCACCATCGGCCATGGCCGAACCGGTCGTCACAGCGCAGGACGGCGACAGCACCACGCCCGCACCATCGGCCATGGCCGAACCGGTCGTCACGGCGCAGGACGGCGACAGGGCGACGTCAGTGCCATCAAGGACTGAAAGTTGTTTCGTATTCATGTGGAAATCTCTCCTGATTGGTGTGTTTCCACAGGCTATCAGGCGCAGTTTTCACTGTGGCGCGAGTATTTGAGTTGTCCACCGCTTTAAGTTGTTATCCCCAAATACACCTTTCAGTCCACAATCCATACACAGGACTCTGCGCAGAGTTGTGCACGTCGCGGGCTAAATCATCGGATTGCTGGCCGGAAATTTGGGCTTTAGGGTGGCCCATGACCATCCGGGAGCAGCCATGAAGATCGCCACGTTCAATATCAACGGGGTCAAAGCCCGAATCGAAACGTTAACAGCCTGGCTTCAGCGCAGCGCGCCTGACGTGGCGGTGCTGCAGGAAATCAAATCGCAGGACGAAGGTTTTCCGCGCGGTCTGATCGAGGATCTGGGCTATTCTGTGGAAACCCACGGGCAGAAAGGGTTCAACGGCGTGGCTATCCTGTCGCGGCTTCCGCTGGAGGATGTGACGCGCGGGCTGCCCGGTGACGACAGCGACGAACACTCCCGCTGGATCGAGGCGACTGTGATCGGCACCATCGCCGTGCGGATCGTGGGGCTGTATCTTCCCAACGGAAACCCCGCGCCCGGGCCGAAGTATGATTACAAACTTGGCTGGATGGAACGGATGCGCAAGCGGGCAAAGGTGCTCCTCGCAACAGAACAGCCGGTCGTGATGGCGGGCGATTACAACGTGATCCCGCAGGAAATTGACGCCGCCCGCCCGCAGGCCTGGGTCACGGATGCGTTGTTCCTGCCCGAAAGCCGCGCCGCCTATCGCCGCATCCTCAACCTTGGATTTACCGAGGCGTTTCGCACCCGCTATCCGGGGCCGGGGCACTATTCGTTCTGGGACTATCAGGCGAATTCCTGGGAACGCAACAACGGCATCCGGATCGACCACATGCTTCTGTCACCGCAGGCCGCCGATCTGATGGAAGACGTGGGGATCGAACGCGATGAACGCGCCCGCGAAAAACCGTCCGATCACGTACCCGTCTGGCTGACGCTGCGCGCCTGATCCGCCCCGGCGGTGACGTCATGCCCCCAGATCCAGTCTTGCCGGGCAATCATCCGCCCGGGTGCGAACTTGCCCGCGAGCGTCAGCGCCGCGTAGGCAGGCGCGCGCCATGGACGGCCAAGGTGGTAGATCCGCGCCATGCCGCCTGACGCATCGACGATCCGGCGGCAGCGGGGCGCGCGCAGATCCTGATAAAGCGCCATCGCCCCGGCGGTCACCCCATGGCGATCCAGCACATCCGCCAGAACAAAGGCATCCTCCAGCGCCATGTTGGCCCCCTGTGCCAGAAACGGCAAAGTCGGATGCGCCGCATCGCCCAGCAGGGCCACGGCACCCTGCGGCAAACTGCGCGCCCAATGGCGCGCAACGGGGTGGCGGTACAGGCCCCACAGCCCGGTTTCCGTCACCTGATCCAGCCAGCCCCTGACCCGGGGCGAAAATCCGGCAAAGGCCGCCCGCAGATGCGCTGGGTCATCCCTGTGCGACCACCCCTCGGCCAGCCATGCGCCCCGTTCCTCCACCGCCACGATGTTGCGCAACGCCCCCCCGCGCAGAGGATAGCTGACAAGATGCCGCCCCGGCCCCATGTGCACCTCCGCCCCCGGAACATCGTCCGGGCGGCCCGGAATGACAGCCCGCCAGGCGGCCTGCCGCGTGAACCAAGGGGCGATGACGCCGTTGAGAGCGTGATGGACAACCGATTTCAGGCCGTCAGCCCCGATCAGAACGTCGCACTCCTGCACCGACCCGTCCGACAGGAACAGCCGGGGCCGGGTAGCCAGATCAACCTGTGCGGCCTTTGCCGCCAGAACAATCCTGACACCCGCCGCCAGCGCAGCACGGTGCAGCAGCCCGATCAGATCGGCACGGTGAACATAGGCAGGCCGGTGGTCCGGCCGGATCGCGGCCAGATCAAGATGCACGACGCGCCGCCCCGACAGCCCGTCGAACAGCGACACCCCCTGCCCGCGCACCGATACCCCGGCCAGCGCATCGCCCAACCCCAGGGCGCGCAGCACCACAGCGCCATTCGTGCTGATCTGCAGCCCGGCGCCAACCTCCTGGATCGCTGCGGCCTGTTCCAGAACCTGCACCTGCGCGCCCCGCTGCGCCAAAGCAAGTCCCACGGCCAACCCCGCAACCCCGGCCCCGACAACCGTCACTGAACGCCCGCTGATCCCGCCCGCCATCACGCCCCCAAACGCAAAACGCCGGGACAGACGACCCGGCGCATGCGCAAATTCAAACTGCGGATCACCGGATCAATCGTCCCGATGCACCCGTTCGCGCCGTTCATGTTTTTCCTGCGCTTCCAGCGTCATCACGGCAATCGGGCGCGCGTCGAGCCGCTTGAGGCTGATCGGTTCGCCCGTCATTTCGCAATAGCCATATTCGCCATTCTCGATCCGGCGCAGGGCTGCGTCGATCTTGCTCACCAGCTTGCGCTGACGGTCACGGGTCCGCAGTTCCAAGGCCCGGTCGGTTTCTTCAGAGGCGCGGTCTGCGATGTCGGGGACGTTGCGGCCAGAGTCTTGCAGATTATCGATCGTCTCGGCACTTTGCTCCAACAACTCCTGCTTCCAGACCAAAAGCTTGCGACGAAAATATTCGAGTTGAAGGTCATTCATAAACGGCTCGCTTTCAGCCGGACGATAATCTTCGGGAAGAAAAACTTCTGCCTTCATGCCGCCGTCTCCTGTATGCGAACGGCGCTGGCCCGTGGCCTGTGGGTGCGCCGCCAATCTGGCGCTGCATTAACCCAAGGCTTGGCCCTTGTCACTAGGCTCTGACGGCAGGGCCGTTGCGGAAGGGCAAACTGTCAAACTCTTGCAATCAAAGGTTGCGCTTGCGGACCTGCGGCGGATCCCGGCCGCCGTCAAAACTGTCGGCGCTGCCCAACCTCCGCCCTGCCGCCCACCCTGACATTTGTCAACATCGCGACGCAAACCCTTGTCGGTGCTGAACGATTCGGCACTGCGATCGACCAATCCGCATTTGAGGGCGTGACTTTCCTTTGCGTCAATGGCCAACGATCACGCGCTGAAACATTTCGTGACAAACTGTGCCATATCTAGCGGCCCGGTGACCATCACTCACTACAAATTGATTCTTCTGCCCGGTCCCGACGGCGGGGCGTTGACGCAAGGTTGGCAACAGCCGACTGTTTTCGCAATCCACGCCCGTCAGGGGCGCTCATCAACGGGGGGCGACCATCGTTATCGCCACAGGGCAAAAGTTGCGCGGCTGGACCTGCGTCGTGGCTTTGGCCGTGGCGGTTGGCTGCGCGCAGGTTCAGCCGCCCCGACCCCCGGCTGCGGATGTTGCCATGGCACGGATGGATACGATCACCCTGCCCGCCGTGCTGCCCCCGGTTCAACGGTTTGCCACCCTGTCCGGGACACCGCCCGCCCGCAGCAATGCCGATCTTGCCCGCGATTTTCTGGAACTTGAATTTGCCCTGGAAAGTGGCCGCCGCCTGCAGGTGTTCACGCGTTTTGACGCGCCGCTGACTGTGCGGCTGACAGGGGCCATCCCGCCCCTTGCGCAGGAAGAACTGTCCCGCCTGTCTGGCCGCCTGCTGGCCGAGGCGGGCGTGAACCTGATCCCCACACGCGGCAATGCGGCCCTGACCATCACGTTCCTGCCGCGCGGCGTGTTGCAGGCAAACGACCCCGGTGTCGCCTGCTTTGTCGCCCCCGGTGTCAGCAGCTGGCAGGCGTATCAGGCGAAACGCGGCACGGCGGCAGTGGATTGGGCACTCCTGCGGCGGCGCGACAGGCTGGCCATCTTCATTCCCTCCGACGTCAGTCCGCAGGAAATGCGCGACTGCCTGCACGAAGAACTGGCGCAGGCGATCGGCCCCCTGAACGATCTGTACCGCCTGTCCGATTCCGTGTTCAACGACGATAATTTCCACACCGTCCTGACCGGGTTTGACATACTGATGCTGCGCATTCACCATGACCCCGCCCTGACCAACGGCATGACCGAGGGTGAGGTGAAGGCCCGCCTGCCCGCCATTCTGGACCGCCTGAACCCGGCAGGTCAGGGGGGCACTGCGGCACCCGCCTCCCCCACCCCGCAAAGCTGGAAACGCGCCATCGACGCCGCGTTTTCGCCCACCGCATCGAACGCTGCCCGCCTGCGCGCGGCAAAAACCGCCGTGCGCGTGGCCACGCAGGCCGGATGGCGCGACAGCCGCCTTGCCTTCAGCCTGTTTGCCCTTGGCCGCGCCAGTCTGGCACAGGACGGGGCCGCAGCGGTGACCGCTTTCGCACAGTCGGCGGCGATATACCGCACCCTGCCTGACGCGCGCGTGCAGGTGGCCCATGTGGACATGCAGCTTGCAGCACTTGCCCTGTCGCAGGGCCGTGCCGACGCGGCGCTGCTGCTGACCGAAAAGGCCATCCCGGTGGCGCGGCAGGCCGAAAACGCGGCCCTGCTTGCAACCTTGCTCCTGATGCGTGCCGAAGCACTGGCCTTGCAGGGCGACCTTCCCGCGGCGCAGGCGCTTCGCAGTGAAAGTCTGGGCTGGGCTCGCTATGGCTTTGGCAGCGGCGCGGAACTGGTGGGGCGGATCGCGGCAATTGCGGCTCTTGTGCCGCCCGACATTCGGGGCTAGCTCACCCTCCACGTTCCGTCAGGTGCAAAGGCCCCGCAATGATCATCCTCGCCGCCCTTGTTGCAGGTGCCCTGACAGGTGCCGCCATCGCCCGCAAACGCGGTGGCAAGCTGACCGATCTTTTGCATTACGCAGCAGTCTATGGCATCGGGTTCACCTTGCTGGGTGTGGTCCTGACCATCGCGCTTGGCCGGATGGTCTGAACGGACATTCCGCCGCAGACCTTTTTCTGCCACGCAGCCACCCCATATCCTGTGCATGATCCAGCTTGTCCTTCCCGTCCTTCTGATGATCGCCATAAGTTGGCTGACCTATGCTGCCGCAGCACGTCGCACGGCGGCCATGCTGTCAGAGCAAAGCGCGCCCTTGCGTGATTCCGGGCTTGATCCCCTTTTGGCGCAGATGGCGCGCGCGCTCAATCAGCCCGCCATCCCTGTGCATGTGTTCGAGGTGGACATGGTCAACGGCCTTGCCGCACCTGACGGGCGCATCTTCCTGACGCGCGGCTTTCTGCAGAAATATCGTGCGGGCGAAGTGACCGCCCCCGAAATGGCCAGCGTGATTGCCCACGAACTCGGCCATGTGGCGCTTGGCCACAGCCGACGCCGGATGATCGACATGACAGGGCAAAGCGCCGTGTTCATCGTGCTTCAGGCGGTGCTGACGCGGTTCGTGCCGATCATCGGCTTCTGGATCGCGGGTCTGGTAACGCGGGTTCTGTCGTCGCACCTGTCGCGCGGTGCCGAGTATGAGGCGGATGCCTATGCCTCGGCCCTGCTGATGGCGGCAGGCATCGGCACCGGCCCGCAGAAATCGCTGTTCCTGAAACTGGAACGCCTTGTCGGAATGAAGGGCAGCCCGCCCGCGTGGATGGCAAGCCACCCCGCAACCGCCGACCGCATCGCCGCGATTGAGGCGCGCGAGGCGCGCTGGCGTCAGACGGTCTGAACAGCCTTTGCCAGACGGTTCAGGCGCAGGCCTTTCAACAACGGCTTCAACGCCTGCGGCCGCCCCGCCATCTGTTCCGCCCGCGCGCGCGTCGCTTCAAGAACATGGCCCGTTTCGGCGGGGTGATGCGACCACAACTCCCACAGGAAACCGTCCGGGTCGCGCCGCTCTACCCCTTCGGCCGCCAGAACGTGGCGGGGAAAATCGGCGGCGTTGTAGGTCAGGATGGCATCCGCCCCGGACGTGACGGCCACCGCCAGAACGTGGATGTCGTTTTCATCCGGCAAATGCAGCCGCGCCTCGACCCCCGGGGCGGCCGCCTGATTTGCCTTGGGAAACCGCAGGTTCAACAACGCCGCCGCCCCGCGCGCCTGATCTTCGGCCAGCGGGCCGAGCTTGCGCGTCGCACGCGCCCATTCTTCGACGATCCGCGCCGACCAGACGGGTGCGAACAATCCCGCCCCCGCCAGCCCCGTCAGGATTTCCCGCAGCACAGGCGGGTACAGCACGCAGGCATCCAGAACCACCTTCACCCGTCAAGCCGGAAGAACAGCGCCTTCAGATACCCGGTTTCGGCCAGTTGCGGCAGTTGCGGATGGTCCGGTCCGGCACTTCCGGTGTGGAGCAGCTGGGCCCGCCGCCCGGCCCGCCCGATACCGCGCCCGCTTGCGTTGCGGAACGATGCAAGATCGGCCGCATGCGAACAGGAACACACTACAAGATACCCGCCCGGTGCCACCAGAAGTGCTGCCAGCCGCGCCACCCGTTCATAGGCGCGCAAACCGGCCTCCAGTGCCGGTTTGGCAGGGGCAAAGGCGGGCGGGTCGCAGATCACGACGTCAAACTCTGCCCCTTCCTGCGCCAGCGCCTCCAGCACATCAAAGGCATCGCCCTGCCGCAGTGTCAGCCTGTCGCCGGTTTCCGATGCAACAGCGCCCTGCCGGGCAAGCTCCAACGCGGCGGCAGACGAATCCACGGCGACAACCGACGCGGCCCCCCCGGCCAAGGCCGCCAACCCAAAGCCGCCAACATGGCTGAACAGGTCAAGCACCCGCGCCCCGCGCGCCAGACGCGCGGCAAAGGCGTGGTTCGGGCGCTGGTCAAAGAACAACCCGGTCTTTTGCCCGCCCATCACGTCAGCAATATAAACAGCCCCGTTCATCGGCACGGAAAGGGGGCCATCCACCTGCCCAGCCATCAGCACGGTTTCTTCGGCCAACCCTTCCAGCACGCGTGCCCGGCCCGACCCGTTCTTGACCACCGACACCACGCCCGTGACGGCTTGCAAGGCGGCAATCAGGTCTGAAAGATGCGCCTCGGCCCAGGCCGCGTTCGGCTGGATCACCGCCAGATCGCCAAAGCGGTCAATGACGATTCCGGGCAGCGCGTCGGCCTCGGCGTGAACAAGGCGGTAATAGGGGGCATCATAAATGCGTTCGCGCAAGTCAAGCGCGCGGCGCAACCGCCGCTCGAACCACGCCTGATCGATCTGCGCCATCGGATCGCGGTCGATCATCCGCGCGATGATCTTCGATCGGTTGTTGACGGTGACAAGGCCAAGCGGCCGGCGGTCAGCATCTTCCAGAACGGCCAATGCACCGGGTTCAAGCGATTGGGTCCGCCGGTCGGTCACCAGTTCATCGGCATAGACCCATGGAAACCCATGGCGAATGGCACGCGCCTCGGCCTTGGGTTTCAGCCTGACGATGGGACGCCCATGGGCGGGCGGGGCCGGCGCAACATCGGCTTCGGATGCGGGAAGGGGTTCATTCATCATGGCGCATATCTAATGCGGAACCGCGCGCCGCGAAAGCCCCGCCTGTCGTGGCTAGCGCTTGGCGATCAGCAGTTCATCGCGGATGATCCGGGCCAGCCCGTCAACAATGAACGTGCGCTCCTGACGGCCCGCGACAGTATCGGCAATGGCCCGGTTGCGACCCCAATAGGGAATATCCGCGTTCACAAGGCGCGGACCGTCGATTACCGCCCCGGTCATCGGATCGCGGATCGTCAGCAGAAACCGGATGGAATAGACACCGCCCACAAAAAACCGCGCCTTTTCCGTCAGCCCGTGAAAGCGGACTACGGCGATATCGACATTGGCAGGTCTGCCCCGCGTCAGATCACCTGTGCCAAGCGCCACTGCGTCGCCGATCACGGCCCCGACCTGCGCATGGCGGTCGCCACCAAGTTCGCCACGCCAGACGATGTCGGCTGTCGGATAAAGCGTGTCTGCCTCAGATACCACCAACGTGCGCGGCACGGAAATGTTGACCACATTCACAGCGTAAGGCGCCATCGCCGCCTCGGTCACCGGATCGACATAGGGCCGACGCTCGGCAGTCACCATTCCACAGGACGACATTCCCAGAACCGCCATCATTGCCAAGGCAAACCGCATCATCGACATTTCACTCCCCACACTCGTCACGTCGAATCACGCCTATCAAGCTTTGCCTGCCTGCCATAGCCGGAACACGCGAACGGTGCCGCCTACGTTGCTTTTCTGTGGTAATGTGGTTGACTCACACCATTATTGCCCTTGCGTTCGCCCTTTGCGTCAGGCGGGCGATGCAGTTGTTAGCGCTAACGCAAGCTGATAGACTGATACGGCCCGCAGTTTCAGACAACCGGAAAGTCAGACCATGACCCTGAACGCCACCATCGCCCGTGTGACAGACCGTATCCGCGCCCGCTCGGGCTCTACACGCGGCCCCTATCTTGATCGGCTGAACGAAGCGGCCAAGGCAGGCCCGGCGCGCGGGCATCTTGCTTGCGGCAATCAGGCCCACGCCTATGCGGCCATGGGTCAGGACAAGGCCACGCTTGCCACAACGCAAAGCCCGAACATCGGGATTGTCACCGCCTACAACGACATGCTTTCCGCCCACCAGCCGTATGAGGGTTTTCCAGCCGTCATCCGCGCCGCCGCCCGCGCGGCCGGGGCCACGGCACAGGTGGCAGGCGGCGTGCCCGCCATGTGCGACGGCGTGACCCAAGGACAGGCCGGGATGGAACTGTCGCTGTTTTCCCGCGACGTGATCGCCCTCGCCGCCGGTGTTTCGCTCAGCCACAACACCTTTGACGCCGCCCTGTATCTGGGCGTCTGCGACAAGATCGTGCCCGGTCTTATCATCGCTGCGGCAACCTTCGGGCATCTGCCATCGGTGTTCGTGCCCGCCGGTCCGATGACATCGGGCCTGCCCAATGATGAAAAGTCCAAGGTGCGCAACGCCTTTGCCAAAGGCGAAATCGGGCGGGATCAGTTGATGGCCGCCGAAATGGCAAGTTATCATGGCCCCGGCACCTGCACCTTCTATGGCACCGCCAACACCAACCAGATGCTGATGGAATTCATGGGGTTGCACCTGCCGGGCGCATCCTTCGTCAACCCGAACACACCGCTGCGCGACGCGCTGACCGTGGCCGCCGTGGAACGCGCGGCGGCGATCACCCACCTGGGCAACGATTACCGTCCCGTCGGCGAAATTCTGGACGAACGCGCCTTCGTCAACGGTCTTGTCGGGCTGATGGCGACGGGCGGCTCCACCAATCTTGTGCTGCACCTGCCCGCGATGGCGCGGGCGGCGGGCGTTATTCTGGAGCTTGAGGATTTCGACGCCATCTCCGACGTCGTGCCACTGATGGCCAAGGTTTATCCCAATGGTCTGGCCGATGTGAACCACTTCCACGCGGCGGGCGGGTTGTCCTACATGATTGGCCAACTGCTCGACGCGGGTCTTCTGCACCCCGACGCAAAGACAATCGCGGGCGATGGCCTGGCCCACTACCGCCAGGAACCCAAACTGCAGGACGGCAAACTTGTCTGGCAGGACGGGGCGGCGCAAACCCAGAATGACCGCATCCTGCGCCCCGCCGCCGATCCGTTCCAACCCAGCGGCGGCTTGCGGCAACTGGTGGGCAATCTGGGGCACGGCGTCATCAAGGTGTCTGCCGTGGCCCCCGAACGTCACATCGTTCAGGCCCCGGTGCGGATTTTCCATGATCAGGAAGATGTCAAAAAGGCCTTCAAAGCCGGTGAATTCACCACTGACACCATCGTTGTCGTGCGGTTTCAGGGCCCGCGCGCGAATGGCATGCCGGAACTTCATTCCCTCACGCCTACTTTGTCAGTGCTGCAAGAACGCGGGTTGAAGGTGGCACTTGTGACCGATGGCCGCATGTCGGGCGCCAGCGGCAAGGTTCCCGCCGCCATCCACGTCAGCCCCGAGGCTGCGGCGGGCGGCCCGCTGGCCCGGTTGCGCGATGGCGACGTCGTGCGGGTCGATGTGGTTCAGGGCACGCTCACCTGTCTTGCGCCCGACTTTGACGCCCGCGTGCCTGTCGTGGCCGACCTCAGCGCCAATCACTTCGGCATGGGGCGCGAACTGTTCGCCGCCTTCCGCAACACCGTTGGCCCGTCCACCAACGGCGCGGCGGTCGTTGTCTGACGCGGGCACTACCCGTTCTTTTCGGTGGCCCCCAAGGTTCTGTTAACCAGGATGAAAGGATTTCCGCCCAGACTGGCCTTGTGGACAGGCGCGTGCCGCCTTTCCCTTCCCTGTGATGCCACCCTGTCTTGCCGGCCCCGCTGCCGCCCGAGACAGGGTGTATCCCGGCAATTGCCAGCCCGTGCGATCACTGCTCCGGATCGGACCCCGCAAACCGCCCCGCCCGGCCCCCGCGCCGCCCTGCCGGTTCGGCATGGTCAAGCCCGGCCTGCAACACCGCGTTCATCGGATGCTCGGGATTGGCCGCCACATAATGCGCGATCAGCACCGGTATCGCTGCCGGAACCGAACACCCCTCGGGCAATCCCAACGCCCAGTCGAGCAGGATCGACCGGCATTCCCCCGGCGTAATCCCCTCGATCAGATAGCTTTCGCGGATCAACCCCTTCGGGTCCGCCTCTGCCAGTGTCATCGTCATGGCCTGCCCCTCGTCGCCTGTTCCAGATAGCGGTCGATGATCGCCGCGCACTCTGCCGCCGCCTGCGCCAGCCGTTGTTCCAGTGCAGTCATCGTTGCATCACCCGTCTGGCGCAACAGGAAATCCCGCCCGCCTGTTCCGATCTGATCCACCTGACCTGTCCCGTCGGTCAACAGCCGCATTCCGGCCTGCACTTGCCACATCAGGGTGATGCCCGCCAGCAGCGTCGTCTGGTCCATTTGCGACAACTTGCCGGCCGCAACCCCCGCAGCAAGCTGCGCTGTCACACCTTGGGCCGGTTCGGCAGTCTGCAGGGCCAGCGTCTGCGCGAACAGTTCGATATCCAAAAGCCGCCCCGCGCCCAGCTTTGCCTCCACACCACCGCCCCCCGGCCGCGCTTCGGCCAGCCTGCGGCGCATGTCGGCCACATCGCCGCGCACCCGCACCCCGCCCGCTTTTTCGCGCAGCAGCGCCCGGCGAAACTCCTCGATGTCGCGCGACAGATCACCCGCCCCCGCCATCACCCGCGCCCGCGTCAGTGCAAGGTGTTCCCACGTCCATGCCTCATCGCGCTGATAGGCGCAGAACGCCCGGAACGACGTCGCCACCGGCCCCTGCCGCCCCGAAGGCCGCAGCCGCATGTCAACTTCGTAAAGCCGCCCTTCCGCCATCGGGGCCGACAATGCTGTGACAAGCGCCTGTGTCAGCCGGGCAAAATACCGCACCACGGCAAGCGGACGCGGGCCGTCGCTTTGCTCCACCCCCTCGGCGTCATAAATCACGATCAGATCAAGGTCAGACCCGGCGTTCAGCCGCCCCGCCCCCAGACTGCCCATCCCCACCACCACCGCCCCGCGCCCCGGTGCCGCCCCGTGGCGCGCCGCGAAATCGGCAGCAACAACCGGCCACAGCGCGGCGATGACCGCACGGGCCAGATCGGCATACTGTCGCCCCGCCGTTTCCGCGTCGATCAACCCGCGCAGGTGATGCACCCCGATGCGGAAATGCCATTCCTTCATCCACCGCCGCGCCGCATCCAGTTGCGCTTCATAAGTGCCCGCCTCGGCCAATGCCCGGTCCAGCGCGGCCTGCAGACCGGCAACCCCCGGCCAGTCGGCAAAGAACGACCCCCCGATCACCGCGTCCAGAACACCCGCATTCCGCGCCAAGTACCGCGCAAGCGCCGGGGCCGTGCCCGCAATATCCACCAAAAGCGCCACGAGCTGCGGGTTGGCGTCGAACAGCGCAAAGATCTGCACCCCCGCAGGCAGGCCCGCCAGAAACCCGTCGAACGCCGCCATCGCCTCGTCCGGGTGGGCGGCGGCGTTCAGGCTGCGCATCAGGCCGGGCGCGATGCGCCGCAGACTGGCCTGCGCGCGGTCGGACCGCAGCGCGGGATAGCGCATCCATCCATCCAGCACCGCCTTGGCAGGGATCACAGCATCCGCTTCGGCCTCTGGCTGGCCGGGGGCGAAAAACCCTTCCGTCAATTCGTCAGTCCGCGCTAGCCGCACCATAAGATCGGCCCGCCACGCCTGCACATCAGCCTGCCCGCACAGATGCGCGATGCGCGCCATGCCGTCGTCGGTGGTGGGCAGGCTGTGGGTCTGGCTGTCGTTCACCATCTGCAACCGGTGTTCCACCAGACGGTGCGCCCGGTAAAGTGCTGTCAGTTCCGCCGCCACCGCAGGCGGCAGCCACCCCCGTTCGGCCAGCGCGGCAAGACCGCCTTCCGTGCGCGGGTCGCGCAGCACAGGGTCGCGCCCGCCCGCGATCAACTGCCGGGTCTGGGTGAAAAACTCGATTTCCCGAATACCCCCCACGCCCAGCTTCATGTTGTGCCCTTCCAGCACCAGCCTGCCATGCAGTCCCCGGTGGTCGCGAATGCGCAGCCGCATGTTGTGGGCATCTTCGATGGCCGCGAAATCCAGATGCTTGCGCCAGACAAACGGCGTCAGCGTCTTCAAAAACCGCTCCCCGGCCTGAATATCCCCCGCACAGGCCCGCGCCTTGATAAAGGCCGCCCGTTCCCACGTGCGCCCTTCCGCCTCGTAGTAGCTTTCGGCGGCCGCCATCGACAGGCAGACGGGCGTGACAGAAGCATCGGGCCGTAACCGCAGGTCGGTGCGGAACACATACCCCTGATCGGTCCTGTCCGACAAAAGAGCCGTCATCCGCCGCGTCACCCGCACGAACGCCGCCCGCGCCTCTGCCGCGTCGTCACCATAGCGCGCGTCGTCGAACAGGCAGATCAGATCGATGTCGGACGAATAGTTCAACTCGCCAGCACCCATCTTCCCCATCGCCAGAACGACCATCCCTGCCGCGCTGTCGGCATCCTGTGGCCCCTGACCCGGCAGTTTGCCGCGCCGGATCTCGTCCGCAACCAGCGATTTGACCGCCACATCGACGGCGCGGTCCGCAAACCGCGTCAACGCCCCCGTCACCTGCTCAAGGCTCCAGACCCCGCCCAGATCGGCCAGCGCCGTGATCAGCGCAATCCGCCGCTTGGCCTGCCGCAGCACCGTGGCAAGATCGCCCTCGCCCGACTGAACCCCCCGCAAGACCACCGCCACCACTGTATCAACCGAAAGCGCAAGCGCCGCGCGCAGCCAGTCCGCCTCGCGCTCCATCAAGCCGGCAAGATAAGGGCTGCACCCCGCCGTTTCCGCCAAAAGATCACGCTGCGGCCCCGGCAGATCGGCAAACCGCTGGCGCATGGCCGCGGCAGGTTCCGGGTCATGCGCGATGGGGCAGCGCGTGGGCGAGGCGAGTGTTTGCGTCATCCCGTCAGAATGGGCCCCGGGCGGCGCAGGGTCAATCAAAGCCCGGACCGGCCCCCGAACCGAATATGTAAATAATCGTAACATGCCCTCTTGATTATCGTCCAGGAATGCTGATCTTCGATCATGTGAAAGACATTCACATGACGCAACCTCAAGCAACGGAGCAAGCCCCGATGTATTCCGCCTCTGCCTCCGCCCCGACGGGCGGTCTTACTTCCTGGCCACGCCGCGCCGAACGCTGGCTCGATTCCCGTGGCAGATATGCCTGGATCATCGCCATGGTTCTGGGCTTCGTGTTCTTCTGGCCGGTGGGCCTTGCCCTTCTTGCCTATATTCTGTGGAGCAAACGCATGTTCAACCCGTCCTGCGGCCAGCGCCGCTTTGACCGTCACGCCCGCCACGGCATGATGGGCAACACCGGAAATGCCGCCTTCGACGCTTACAAGGCCGACATGCTGACACGCCTTGAAAACGAACAGCGCGCGTTTGAAGGGTTCCTGCAGCGGCTGCGCGATGCCAAGGACAAGTCGGAATTCGACGCCTTCATGGAAGATCGCGCCCGTGCTGCCGCCGAAGGCACCCCGGCACCCGTGGCACAGGACGTGCCCCCCACCGAAGGCCGCGCCGGCGCCTATTGATCTGCACAACTGCGTGCGCCGGGCAAATTTTGCCCGGCGTCTGCCCATCTCGGGCTTGGCGCGCCTGTTCTTGCTTGCTAACGTGTCAACGTGACATCATCGTGACCCGGACATGCGCCACACCGTTCCCATCGTTCCACAGTTTTACGTCACTGCGCCGCAGGCCTGTCCTTATCTGGACGGACGGATGGAGCGTAAGCTGTTCACGGCCCTTCAGGGTGACCACGCCCAGACGTTGAACGATACATTGTCCAAACAAGGCTTTCGCCGTTCGCAGAATGTGCTCTACCGGCCATCCTGTTCAGAATGTTCGGCCTGCCTGTCGGCGCGCATCCGGGTGGCCGATTTCGAACCGTCCCGCACGCAACGGCGGGTCGCACGGCGCAATCTGGGCATGCTGCGCAACGCGACAAGCCCCTGGGCCACCGAAGACCAGTTCGCCCTGTTCCGGCGCTATCTTGACCACCGCCATGCCAGCGGCGGCATGGCCGACATGGACATCTTCGAATTCGCCGCGATGATCGAAGAAACCCCGATCCGCAGCCGCGTGATCGAATACACCCTGGGCCCTGCCGCCGATGACCATGAACGCCCCCTTGCCGCCGTATGTCTGACCGATGTCTTCGATGACGGCGTCAGCATGGTCTATTCCTTCTATGACCCCGACCTGACCCAACAATCACTTGGAACCTATCTCATCCTTGACCACATCGCTCTCGCACGTGAGGCGGGCCTGGCTTATGTTTATCTGGGCTATTGGGTGCCGGGCAGCCCCAAGATGGGTTACAAGGCGGGCTTTTCGGCGGTGGAGATTTACAAGGGCGGGCGCTGGCAGGATCTGGGCGATCCCGCCGAACACCGCGCCGAACTCCACCCCCTGTCTGTCGATCCGATTGCCGAACAGGTCGCCCGCATCAACCTGCCCGAGGCGCGCCCCGTGCGCGACTGACGGGTGACGGGCCCCCACATCGCCGCAATTGCGCTTGTCGTGCCCGATTATGATGCGGCCATCGGCTTTTACCGCGATGTCATGGGCTTCACTGTTTCAGCAGACATCGATCAGGGCAGCAAACGATGGGTCACGGTCCGGCCATCCGGCGGTGGTCCCGATCTCGTCCTCGCCCGCGCCGAAACGCCCGCACAAAGGGGCGCCATCGGCAATCAGACAGGTGGCCGCGTGTTTCTGTTTCTGGAAACCGACGACTTCGCCCGCGACCACGCCCGCATGACGGCGGCAGGCGTCATATTCGAAGAACCGCCCCGCGCCGAACCGTATGGCACCGTCGCCGTCTGGCAAGACCCCTTCGGCAACCGCTGGGACCTGATCGAACGCGGCTAACTTTCCAGCCGAAGGGGTTTGATCGCAGTCAGCCTCTGGCGCAGCGCCTTTGGCGACAGGCTGGTATCCAGCAGCGCCGCAAGGAAAGGCTCCAGCCTTCCCTGCCGCCACAGATGCGCAAAAACCGCATGCGACGGGCAATCCGGAACAGCAAAACGGTGGCCGCGCGTTGTCTGTGCATACTGGCCGGCAACCTTCTTGTCCTGCACATGGGTGGAACCATGCAGGAACCACAGATCACGGCGCAGCTTTGGCAGACAGTCGCACAAAGGGTCATAGGCAAGCCCGGGGAACGGGTCGCTGTACATGCGCCGCACATCCAAAGCGCGCACGCCACCGATGGATATCCCCCGTGTGCCGGGGCAAAGCAGTGCAAGCCGGATCGCCGCCAAACCGCCCATGCTCGTCCCAAGAACGACGCTGCGCCCGTAAGGTGCGGCAACCTCGGTTATGCGGTGTGCAAGTTTCGGGATATCGTCGCCAAACCCCGCGGAACCCCGCCGGAACTGGTTCTGCGACGGATCACGCACAATCAAAACGTCCCAGTGACGCGGCGACAAAGATTGCAGGAAAACCGGCGTGGGCACGGTCATTCGGCCATAAAAGGCGGCGATGCCGATCAACAGCCCCCGGCCGCTGGCGGATCGCCGTCCTTTGTAAAGCGTGACGTGGTCCGTAAGATCAACCCGGCGGTATCGTCTCAGCCACCACTTATTCTTCAGATAGACGCGCGTTTCGTTTGCTTCGACCAGATCTTTCGCCGCTGGATCAAGGCGCAATGAACGAATGAACGACCAGTATTCCTTTGGTGTCAGTCGGGTTTCCGCATCCAGAATATCAACTTGCAGCTGGCGTCGCGCGGTCAGGGGGCCTTCAGCCAACAACATCAAGCCGCATTTGCAAATGGGCGATCAATCCGTTCACTGTCGACTGCCCGGCAATCTCATCTGCCTCGATGTCAAAGCCAAGTTTTGCTTCCAGATGCATGATCATTTCCATCATCGTCATGCTGTCCATCTCGATCCGCGCCAGATCCAGATCCTGCCCGCCCATCAGCCTGCGTGCGAAATCGGGGACATTTAGCACCCCGGCCGCACTGTCCAGCGCGGCGATCACAGCATCTCGAAGGTCTTTGGTCATCGTGGTGTCACCTCGTATATCATTCGATCAATTCCCCGGAATACAGCGCCTTGCCTTGTGGTTGCCTCGATCCACCTCCCCGTCAGGGGGTTTGCGTCAAGATAGCGGGTCAGGGCCTGAAACATGTCGTTCGCCAGCACCCGTCCCACACACATGTGCGGGCCAGACCCAAAGAACGTGGCCTTGTCCAACACAGCGTCGCCCGACTGCAATTCGCAGCGCACGAACTCCTGTGCGCAAACCTGCTCGCCTGCAACGACCACATCCGTCACGGCGCGGCGCGCAATGAACGGCACGCCGGAATGCGCCGGCGCCACACGCAGGGACGGGGCCTGCGTTTGCAGGTGTTCCAGCAACGCAAGGCCGATGGTGCCGATCATCGGTTCGCGCCCCAGAACCACCAGCGCCAACCGGGAATTCAACCGGTCTTCATCCTCCATCTGGGATGACGTGCGCAGACATGAAATCAAACCCGCCAGATCCGCATTCATCCGCACCCGCTGCGCCACGCCCAACCCGACGTCAAGCACTTGCGACACCATCGTATCAACCGCAAGCCCGGTATCCGTGCCGACAACCACACCCATGGCTTGGTGCACTGCGGGCACAATCGCATCCGCAACCAGATCGTGCCGCCCCGGCTTGGACAGGGCGTCAAAATGCTCTGCCACAATCTGCGGCAGCGCCGCGAACAGGCGCGGGCGGGCCTCGGCGATGATCCGGATCATGTCGCCGCGCCGCGCCGCATGCTCCGCGCCGTTTAACGCGAGCGGCATCGTCTCGAGGATGCGGATGACGGAGCTGAAATCAAGCCCAAGGCGTTGTTCCAGTAGCCGATAAGAGTTTGCAAAGCAGGCAACCTCAAAGGCGTCGCTTTTCAAAACTTCCACTGCGTCAATGCCGCGAACCGTGATCATGCGTGAGCGGACTCGATCTTGAAATGCCATTTGCTCATCGACAATTCCACTGGCACGTGGCCGGGTCAATGCCGCATCGCAAAAAGAAAACCGGCCGCGACGTTGACGGCCGCGCGCCGACTCGGTTTCCCTTGGTAAATTTGCGATAGTTGCGGCGATCAACCACCACAAGCACGAAAGATGCGAAAAACTTTGCCCCTGCGACATTTTATATGCCGATTTGCGGTTGACGGCCCTTCCCCCCTCGCCTAGGTTCCACAAAGTTGCAACCTTGGGTGCGAAATGACTGTCGTCCTTATCGTGGTAAGATGTTGGCGCATGGACCGGTAACGGTAAACCATAACGGTTCCCATGCGCCCCCGACTAACCCCCGGGGGCTTTTTGTTGCGACAGACAGACGGAAAAAGGGCTGCCAAGGCGGCCGGATGCAAGGATGAATGGCGATGACGGCGATGGACAAAGTGACGATGGGCGGCGCCATGACAGGGGCCCGCATGGTGGTTCAGGCGTTGAAGGAACAGGGCGTCGAAGTGGTGTTCGGGTATCCCGGCGGTGCCGTCCTGCCGATCTATGACGAGATTTTTCAGCAGAACGATATCCGCCACATCCTTGTGCGGCACGAACAGGGTGCCGTTCACATGGCCGAAGGCTATGCCCGCTCCACCGGCAAGCCCGGCGTGGCGCTGGTGACCTCCGGCCCCGGTGCCACGAACGCCGTCACCGGCCTGACCGATGCGCTGATGGACAGCATCCCGATCATCGTGCTTTCGGGTCAGGTGCCCACCTTCATGATCGGGACCGATGGGTTTCAAGAGGCGGATACCGTTGGCATCACGCGGCCCTGCACCAAACACAACTGGCTGGTCAAGGACACGGCAAAACTGTCCGAAACCCTGCATCAGGCGTTCCATGTGGCCACCAAGGGCCGCCCCGGCCCGGTGCTTGTCGACATCCCCAAGGACGTGCAGTTCGCCACCGCCGAATACACCCCCATGTCCGCCGCGCGCGTCTCGCATTACCAGCCCCGCACCACGGGCGATGCGGCACAGATCGCGCGGTTGGTGGAAATGATGGAAACCGCCGAACGCCCGGTGTTCTACACCGGCGGCGGCGTCATCAACTCCGGCCCCGAGGCAAGCCGCCTGTTGCGTGATCTTGTTGCCGCCACCAACTTCCCGATCACCAGCACCCTGATGGGTCTGGGCTGCTATCCCGCCTCGGGCAAGAACTGGCTTGGCATGCTCGGCATGCACGGTCTGTATGAGGCCAACCTCGCCATGCACGGCTGCGATCTGATGATCAACATCGGCGCGCGCTTTGACGACCGTATCACCGGCCGCATCAAGGATTTCAGCCCGCATTCCCGCAAGGCCCACATCGACATCGACCCTTCCTCGCTGAACAAGGTGGTCCGCGTCGACGTCCCGATCTTGGGCGACGTGGGCGAGATTCTGACCGAAGTGCTGCGCCAATGGCGCGCGCGCGGGTCGCGCACCAACACGCAGGCCCTGACAAAATGGTGGGGCCAGATTGCCGAATGGCGGGCCGTGAAATGCCTGACCTACAAGAACTCCACCACCACGATCAAACCGCAATACGCGCTTGAACGGCTGGAGGCACTGACCAAGGGGATGGATCGCTACATCACCACCGAAGTGGGCCAGCACCAGATGTGGGCGGCACAGTTCCTTGGCTTTGAAGACCCGAACCGCTGGATGACATCGGGCGGCCTTGGCACCATGGGCTACGGCCTCCCCGCCAGCATCGGCGTGCAGATCGCCCACCCCGACTCTCTCGTCATCAACGTCGCGGGCGAGGCGTCTTGGCTGATGAACATGCAGGAAATGGGCACCGCGATGCAGTTCCGCGCGCCCGTCAAACAGTTCATCCTGAACAACGAACGCCTTGGCATGGTGCGCCAGTGGCAGGAACTTCTGCATGGTCAGCGGTATTCGTCGTCCTGGTCCGAAAGCCTGCCCGATTTCGTGAAACTGGCCGAGGCGTTCGGCTGCAAGGGCATCCAGTGCACCGACCCGGCAACGCTGGACGATGCGATCATGGAAATGCTGGCCTACGACGGCCCGGTGATTTTTGATTGCCGCGTGGAAAAGCACGAAAACTGCTTCCCGATGATCCCCTCGGGCAAACCCCACAACGAAATGCTGCTGGGCGACGCCGACACCCAAGGCGTCATCGGCGCCAAGGGCGCGGTGCTGGTGTGATCCGACAAGGCGGGGGGCCATCCGCCCCCCGCATCTCACGATTTTTTCAGACAGCAAAAGGGCCAGACCATGTCCGCACTGAACATCAAACGCGGCTCCAGCAGCCATTCCGCCTATGACCTGCGCGATCCCAATGCCGAGGTGATCGAAACCCACACGCTCGCCGTCCTTGTCGATAACGAAAGCGGTGTTCTGGCGCGGGTGATCGGGTTGTTTTCGGGGCGCGGCTACAATATCGACAGCCTGACCGTGGCCGAAGTGGATCACGAAGGCCACCGCAGCCGCATCACCGTGGTGACAACCGGCACCCCGCAGGTGATCGAACAGATCAAGGCACAGCTTGGCCGCATGGTCCCGGTCCACGAAGTGCATGACCTGACGACCGAAGGCCCCGCCGTGCAACGCGAACTCGCCCTGCTCAAGGTGGCCGGTCGCGGTGATGCCCGCATCGAAGCACTGCGTCTGGCCGAGATTTTTCGCGCCAATGTGGTGGATTCGACGCTCGAATCCTTCGTGTTCGAAATGACCGGCACACCCGAAAAGATCGACGCCTTTGCCGATCTGATGCGCCCGCTTGGCCTGCACGACATGGCCAGAACCGGCGTTGCCGCCCTGTCACGCGGCCTGTAACCCGCGCCTAGCGTTCGGTCAGTTCGCGCAGGCGGGCCTGTTCCTCGGCGGTCAGCGCCTCGGGCATGGCCCCGCCCGCGCGACGCCGGGTATAGGCCACGGCCAGCGCCGCCCCCGCCATCAACAGCCCGGGCCCCGCCAGCCACAGGATCAGGTTCGCCCCGCCCGTCGTCGGGTTCAACAACACATATTCGCCGAACCGGTCCACGATAAAGGCCACAGCCTCGGCATCGCTGTCCCCGGCACTCAGCCGTTCGCGCAGCAACAGGCGCAGATCGCGCGCGATGGTGGCATGGCTGTCGTCAATCGTCTCATTGCGGCAGATCAGACAGCGCAGTTCCTTTGACAACTCCCGCGCCCGCGCCTCCAGCACCGGGTCGGCCAGAACCTCGTCGGGTTCCACGGCAAGAACCGGGCTGGCGAGCAGCAGCCATATCAGCGCCGCGCGGATCATTCGGCGGGCACGGGCCGCGCCTGACGCGCCGCCCCCGCCGCCACGCGGAACCGCCGGTCAGTCAGGCTTGTCAGACCGCCAAGCGCCATGATCAGTGCCCCCGCCCAAAGCCAGTTCGCAAACGGCTCGATGTAACTCCGCATCGCCCAGCCACCGCCCGCCTGCTCGTCGCCGATCACGACATAGACATCGCGCAAAAGCCCGTAATCAATGCCCGCCTCAGTCGTGGGCATCGCCGTCACCGGATAGAACCGCTTTTCAGGGAACAGCATCGCCACCTTCTGCCCGTCGCGCGCCACCGTCACCTCGGCCATGGTCGATGTGTAGTTCGGGCCGTCCACCGACCCCACCTTGTCCAGCGTGAGCTGATACGATCCGAGCGGGAACGTCTCTCCCACCTGAACGATGCGGATATCTTCGACTTTCCACGCCGTCATGGCGGCAATGGCAAACAGCGTTATGCCAAACCCGCCGTGCGACAGCGCCTTGCCCCAGTCAGCGCGCGGCAGGCGGCTGACTCGCGCCAGACGCTGGCGAACATCCCCGCGCCCCGTGCGCAGCGCAATGTCAAGCACCGCCCCCGCCACGAGCCAGACGCCAAGCGCCGCACCAATGGGGCCAAGCGCCGAACGCCCGGTCTGCATCGCAAAGGCGAGCGCCCCGACAGCGATGGCCAGCACCAGCCCCGGACGCAACGCGCGCAGCGCGCCGTTCGCCACACCGCGTTTCCACGGAATAATGGCACCAAACGGCATCAGAACGGCCAGCCCCACCATGAACGGCGTGAACGCCGCGTTGAAGAACGGCGCACCAACGCTCAGCTTGCGATCCCACAAAAGTTCGGCAATCAGGGGCCAAATCGTGCCGATGAACACCACAAAGCACGATACCGCCAACAGCAGGTTGTTCGCCACCAACGCGGATTCCCGGCTGACCATGCTGAACGCGCCCTTCGCCTCAAGCGCATGGGCACGCGCCGCAAACAGGATCAGCGACCCGCCGATGAACACGCCCAGAATCATCAGGATGAACACCCCGCGTTCCGGATCATTGGCAAAGGCGTGCACCGACGTGATAACACCCGACCGCACGATGAACGTCCCGATCAATGAAAACCCGAACGCAATGATCGCAAGCAAAATCGTCCACGCCTTCAGGCTTTCGCGCTTTTCGACCACGATGGCCGAATGCAGCAGCGCCGTCGCGATCAGCCAGGGCATGAAGGACGCGTTTTCCACCGGGTCCCAGAACCAGAACCCGCCCCAACCAAGTTCGTAATAGGCCCACCACGACCCAAGGGCGATCCCGATGGTCAGAAAGACCCAGGCCGTCACCGTCCAGGGCCGCACCCAACGCCCCCAGGCCGCATCGACCCGCCCTTCGATCAGGGCCGCCACGGCGAAACTGAACGCCATGCTCAGCCCGACATAGCCAAGGTAAAGGAACGGCGGATGAAACGCCAAACCCGGGTCTTGCAGCAGCGGGTTAAGGTCTTCGCCATTGAACGGCGGCACGGCCAGCCGCAAAAACGGGTTCGACGTCAGCAGCAGGAACAGAAGGAACGCCACCCCGATGGCCCCCTGCACCGCCAGAACACGCGCACGCAACGCGGGCGGCAGCCCCGCCCCGAACAGCGCGACCCCCGCGCCATAAACCGCAAGGATCAACACCCACAGCAGCATCGACCCTTCATGATTACCCCAGACCCCGGCAATCTTGTACAGCATCGGCTTGTCGGTATGGGAATTCAGCACCACCAGACGCAGCGAAAAGTCCGACGTGACAAAGGCATGGGTCAACGCGGCAAAGGAAAACCCGATCAGGATGACCTGCGCAATCGCC
Source organism: Gemmobacter sp. (assembly GCA_031425195.1). GTDB lineage: Bacteria > Pseudomonadota > Alphaproteobacteria > Rhodobacterales > Rhodobacteraceae > JANPIX01. The sequence continues at coordinate 28,716 of JANPIX010000017.1, forward strand.
GCAGGTTCGGCCACGGCCATCCACCCGGCCCATCGCCGCTGCGCCCCGATCATCGGCACCGTCATCTGGATCAGCGCCACGCCAAGCGCCAACACCAAAGCGAAATGTCCAAGTTCCGTAATCATCAGGCAACCTTTCCGTTCTGGAATGACCATAGGCCAAGGTGGCCCTGACAAAAAGGGGGCAGACGGTCACACTGTGGCGACCTATCTGCGCCCCGCTTTCCGCGTGCTCAAAAGCAGGTTCGTCTCGCTCGTCATCACGCCGTCGATGTTGCGGATGCGAAACATCACCTCGTCCAGTTCCTGCAGCGTGTCCGCGCCAAGTTCGGCAATCAGGTCCCATTTGCCGTTGGTCGAATGAACCGCCTGCACCGCCGGAAGCCCCGTCAGCCGCGCCATGATCCGCTCTGCCCCCCGCCCCTCGATCCCGATGAGCATCAGCGCCCGCACCGGTTGCGCCGTGACATCCCCGCGTGTCAGCACGGTAAAGCCCGCAATCTCGCCCCGCGCCGTCAGCCGCTCCATCCGGGCGCGCACCGTGCCCCGGCTCAGGTCAAGCCGTTCGGCAAGGTCGGACAGGGCGGCCCGCCCGTCGCGGCGCAGTTCGGCAATCAGACGCTGATCGGTATCATCCATATTGAACACTTTCCCTGCCCATTTGCGCATCCGTTGGCGCAATGTGTTTATAATTCAGATGCGATTGACCACAAGGTGCACACATGGTCCGACCAACAGAAAAGGGGATGGCTCATGCCGCAATGTATTCTGATCGGCGCGCCGATCGACAGCGGCCAGCGCCGCGCCGGTTGCATGATGGGGCCCGCCGCCTACCGCGTCGCAGGCCTGTCACAGGCGATCCGTGATCTGGGGCATGGCGTGGAAGACTGGGGCGATGTGGCCCTTCCCCCGGATCTGGCACCCGTCACTTGCGCGAACCCGGCGGTCCACTCACTCGCCGAAACGCTCGGCTGGACCAATGCGCTGATGGACCGCGTCGATGATGCGCTGTCCGCAGGCGGGTTTCCGGTGCTGCTTGGTGGCGATCATTCGCTGGCGCTCGGCTCGGTCGCTGGCGCTGCGGCCTTTGCGGCGCGAAAGGGGCGGCCCCTGTTCCTTCTGTGGCTTGATGCCCATTCCGACTTTCACACCCCCCTGACCACGCAAACCGGCAACCTGCACGGCACCCCCGTGGCCTATATCGCCGGGCGCGCCGGGTTTGACGCGTTCCCCGCGTTTCCCGCCCCCCTGCCCGCCGATCACATCTGCCTGTATGGCATCCGGTCCGTCGACATGGCGGAACACGCCGCCCTTCTGGACCACGACATCGCCATCAACGACATGCGCGTTCTTGATGAACACGGTATCGTGGCCCCCCTGCGCGCGTTTCTGGAACAGGTGCGCGACGCGGGCGGCATGCTCCACGTCTCGCTCGATGTGGATTTCCTTGACCCCTCCATCGCCCCCGCTGTCGGCACCACTGTCCCCGGCGGCACCACCTTCCGCGAGGCGCATCTGGTGATGGAACTGCTCCATGAATCCGGCCTTGTCACCTCGCTCGACCTTGTGGAACTCAACCCCTTCCTCGACGAACGCGGCCGCACGGCGCGCCTCATGGTCGATCTTGTCGCCAGCCTGATGGGCAAAAAGGTCTTCGACCGCCCGACACGGGCACATTGACATGACGCCCCCCTCCCGTCAGGCCATGGTGCCTTTTGTCAGCGTCGCCAACATGATGCGCCTTGTTCACAGCCTTGGCGTCGAACAGGTGCTCTGCGATCTTGCCAAGGAAATCGAGGCCGACTTCCTCCGCTGGCCCCTGTTCGACAAGACCCCCCGCGTGGCCAGCCATTCGGACGTTGGCGTGATCGAACTGATGCCCACGTCCGACGGCGAAACCTATGGGTTCAAATACGTCAACGGCCATCCGTCCAACATGAAACAGGGCCTGCAAACCGTCACCGCCTTTGGCCTGCTGGCCGATGTGGCAACGGGTTACCCGGTTCTTCTGTCCGAAATGACAATCCTGACGGCGCTCCGAACGGCCGCGACCAGTGCCATGGCTGCCAAATGGCTGATGCCCGCCGGTGCCCACACCATGGCGCTGATCGGCAACGGCGCGCAGGCGGAATTTCAGGCACTGGCCTTCAAGGCGATCTGCGGTCTGACCGAAATGCGCCTGTTCGACATCGACCCCGCCGCCACCGCGAAATGCGCCCGCAACCTGCAGGGGCACGGGCTGACGGTCGTTCCCTGCCGGACGGTGGAAGAGGCCATACTGGGCGCCCAGATCATCACCACAGTCACCGCCGACAAGCAGTATGCCACCATCCTGACCGACAACATGGTCGGCGCAGGCGTGCACATCAACGCCGTTGGCGGCGATTGCCCGGGCAAGACGGAACTGCACCGCGACATCCTTTTGCGCGCCGGGATCTTCGTCGAATATCCGCCTCAGACGCGAGTGGAGGGCGAAATCCAGCAACTCGCCCCCGATCACCCGGTCACCGAACTCTGGCAGGTCATCACCGGTTCGGCCCCGGGCCGCACCGACGCCGCACAGGTCACCCTGTTCGATTCCGTGGGCTTTGCCGTCGAGGATTTCAGCGCGCTGCGCTATGTCCACCGCAAGGTCACGGGAACCGATTTTGCCGACATGCTCGACATGATCGCCGACCCCGACGATCCGCGCGATCTGTTCGGCATGCTGATGCGCGCGGGGTAACAGCCCGCCGCTCAGCGCAACCGCGCCAGCAACTCCAAACTCGGCTCGCCCGTCACAGGCAACCCCTGTGCTGCCTGATAACCACTGATGGCAGCCTTCGTTTTGGCCCCGATCACCCCGTCCGACCCTTCGGTATCATAACCGGCGGCGGTCAGGCGGCGCTGCAATTCCTGCCGGTCATCCTTGGTCATGCCGGTGCGGTCTGGCGGAAACGCCGCGCGCAACGGCCCGCCCCCGGCAAGCCGGTCAGACAGATGCCCGATCCCGATCGCATAGTTTTCCGCGTTGTTATACCGCAGGATCACGTTGAAATTCTGGAACAACAGAAACGCAGGCCCGCCCGGCCCCATCGGCACAAGGATCGACCCCGATCCCCCCGGCAGCGCCGCCCCGTTGGCACGGCGCACCCCCATGGACGACCACTCCGCCGTCGCGCGCCCTTTGCCGCGCCCCGCAAGCCCGGTGTCGAACCCGGCGGGCAGCGCCACCTCCACTCCCCAGGGCTGGCCCCGCGTCCAACCCGATTTCTGCAGATAGGCCCCGGTCGATGCCAGCGCGTCGGTCGGATCGTCCGACCAGATGTCACGCCGCCCGTCGCCCCGGAAATCAACGGCATAGGCCAGATAGCTTGTGGGAATGAACTGCGTGTGCCCCATGGCCCCGGCCCAGCTTCCCGTCATCCCGTCGGGCGACACATCGCCGTTCTGCAATATCTTCAACGCCGCGATCAGCTGGCTTTCAAAGAACGCCCCCCGCCGCCCTTCATAGGCCAGGGTCGACAGGGCCGAAATCACCGGAACATCACCCCGCCGCGTCCCGAAAAAACTTTCAAGCCCCCAGACGGCCGCCACCACATTGGCATCGACGCCGTACCGCGCCTCCACCTCGCGCAGCACGCCGCCATACTGGCTGATCGCCGCGCGCCCGGCGGCCAGCCGTTCGTCCGACGCGGCGATGGCCAGATAATCTTCCAGCGTCCGGGTAAATTCGGTCTGGCTCCGGTCGCGCTCGATGACACCCGGCAGAAACCCCGCGCCACGAAACGCACGGTCATAGGTCGCCGCCGAAATGCCCTGTGCCGCAGCCCGGCCCCGGAACCCCGCGACCCACGCATCATAGCCCGCGTCGGGCACCGCCCGCATCGCCACCTCCGGCGCGCGGCTGCGCGGACCGGCACCCCGCGGCAACCCGCCGCCACATGCCGCAAGGCCGAACGCCCCCAGCCCCAAGATCACCGCCCGCCGTCCTGCCTGCATCGCCCGTTCCCCGGTTTCATCTGCCTGACGCCACCCTAACCCGCAGCAATCGCCGCGCCAAGCCAAAGCCGGCCCCCCGGCAACCCGTCGCCTATCGCGCAAACGGTGTATGTACGCGGCGAATACGGTTTGAATACGCAGAACAGACGCGGCGAATACCCCCCCTTAATGCAACCTGAACTCGCCCACCACATTGCGCCATTCGCCGGGTGCAATCAGCTTTCGATGCGTGAACCGAACCGAATGAAGCGGCCCTTCGATCTTGTCCTGCCAGAATTCGATGAACTTGAACAAAGCCGGATAGTCCGGCGCAAGATCATAATCCTGCCAGATGAAACTGTTCAGCACGCTGCGATGATCGGGCAGGCGGTAATACATTTCCGCCGTCGTCAGCCCGTATCCACGCAGCATTTTTTCGGTTTCAACGCCCACCATTTGAACCTCCGTCAACTGCCTCTTTTTCAACTCTGCCAGATTCGATTTTATTTTCAATGAAAACAATCTGTTGGCACTTCCTCACACCGGCTGCCAGATGGTCGGATCGCCAACCATTGCACCCCATGGATGGGATGGTGTAATGTCTTACCAACTAAATATGGTTCCCCAACCGGGAAGATGCGAACGACATGAACGACACACCAGAAGATATTGAAGACACTGGCGAAAAGCCGGATCGCCCGGCGCACGCGGGGCCGCAGATCGATATCGCCGCCGAAATGAAGACGGCCTATCTCGATTACGCGATGAGCGTGATCGTCAGCCGCGCGATCCCCGATCTGCGCGACGGCCTGAAACCGGTGCACCGCCGCGTTCTGTTCGCGATGCACGAAACCGGCAACACCAGCGACAAGCCCTACCGCAAATCGGCCCGCCCGGTGGGCGACACGATGGGCAAGTATCACCCCCACGGCGACAGCTCGATCTATGACGCCTTGGTGCGGATGGCCCAGCCCTTCAGCATGTCGCTCAAGCTATTGGACGGACAGGGGAATTTCGGCTCCATGGACGGCGATAACCCCGCCGCAATGCGCTATACCGAAGTGCGGATGGACAAGCCCGCCGCCTTTCTTCTGGCCGATATCGACAAGGATACCGTCGATTTTCAGGACAACTACGACGGCAAGGACCGCGAACCCACAGTCCTGCCCGCGCGCTTTCCCAACATGCTCGTCAACGGCGCGGGCGGCATCGCCGTCGGCATGGCCACCAACATCCCGCCCCATAATCTGGGCGAGGTAATTGACGGCACCCTGGCGCTGATCGCCGATCCCGACATGTCCACCGAACAGCTGATGGACATCATCCCCGCCCCGGATTTTCCCACCGGAGCGCAGATCTTGGGCCGGTCCGGCGCGCGCAAGGCATATCTTGAGGGGCGCGGGTCCGTCATCATCCGCGCCAAGACCCATATCGAGGAAATCCGCAAAGACCGCTTTGCCATCATCGTTGACGAAATTCCCTATCAGGTGAACAAGGCCACGATGATCGAACGCATCGCCGAAATGGTGCGCGAAAAGCGGATCGAGGGGATTTCCCACGTTCAGGACGAATCCGACCGTATCGGGGTGCGGGTCGTGATCGAACTCAAACGCGACGCCACGGCCGATGTTGTCCTGAACCAGCTTTACCGTTTCACCACGATGCAGGTCAGTTTCGGCTGCAACATGCTGGCCCTGAACGGCGGGCGCCCGGAACAGTTGACACTCCGCGATTTCCTCAGCTATTTCATCACCTTCCGCGAGGATGTTGTGGCACGTCGCACGGCATACGAACTCCGCCGCGCCCGCGAGCGCAGCCATGTTCTGTGCGGTCTGGCCGTGGCCGTGTCCAACGTCGATGAAGTGGTGGCAACCATCCGCTCCTCCGCCGACCCGGCCGAGGCGCGCGACCGTCTGATGACCCGCCGCTGGCCTGCAGGTGAAATCATCCCGTTCATCAAACTGATCGACGATCCGTCGCATCCGGTGAATGACGATGGCACCTACAACCTGTCCGAAGTGCAGGCCCGCGCCATCCTGGACCTGCGCCTGCAACGGCTGACAGCGCTTGGTGTCAAGGAAGTTACTGACGAACTTCAGGAACTTGCCGCCAAGATCAAGGACTTCCTTGAAATTCTGGGCAGCCGTGACCGTATCATGGCAATCATCTCTGACGAACTGCGCGAAGTGCGCGCCCTGTTCGCAGTGCCGCGTCGGACGGAAATCGTCGACTGGGCCGGCGACATGGAAGACGAAGATCTGATCGAACGCGAAGACATGGTCGTGACCATCACGTCCGGCGGCTATATCAAGCGCACACCGCTTGTCGAATTCCGCAGCCAGAACCGTGGCGGCAAGGGTCTGTCGTCGATGTCCACGAAAGAAGATGACGTCGTCACCACTCTGTTCGTGGCCAACACGCACACGAACCTGCTGTTCTTCACGACCGACGGGATGGTTTATAAACTCAAGACTTGGCGCCTGCCCCTTGCCGGGCGTCAGGCCAAGGGTAAGGCCATGGTCAACCTGCTGCCCATCGCAGCCGGGGTGTCGATTGCCGCGCTGATGCCGGTGGACGTGCCCGAAGAAGAATGGGCCGAACTTCAGATCGTCTTCGCGACAAGCGACGGCGACGTGCGGCAGAATGACCTATCCGATTTTACCAACGTAAAGCGCAACGGCAAGATCGCGATGAACCTGCCCGAGGGTGTGTTTCTGGTGAATGCCGCGATTGCCGACGAAAACGACGACGTGATGCTGGTCACCGCACTGGGCCGTGCGATCCGGTTTCCGACCACCGAAATCCGTGTGTTCAAATCGCGCGGATCAACCGGGGTGCGGGGGATTCGCGTGGGCAAGGGTGACAAGGTGGTGTCGATGGCGATCATCCGCCATTTCGAGGCTGATCCGGCGGAACGTGTGGCTTACCTCAAGCAGCGCCGCCTGATGGCAGGCACCGTGGAGGATGAGGCAGAGGCGGATGATGATGACGAAGCGGTCAGCGCAGGCCAGCTCAGCACCGAACGCTATGCCGAAATGTCGGCGGCCGAAGACCTGATCCTGACGATCACCAAGATGGGGGCGGGAAAACTGTCGTCCAGCCACGATTACCCGGTGCGCGGACGCGGCGGCATGGGTGTCAAGGCGATGGATGGCGCGATGCGGGGTGGCCCGCTTGTTGCGTCCTTCCCTGTCGATCTGTCCGATCAAATCATGCTCGCCACCTCTACCGGCCAATCCATCCGCGTGCCTGTCGATCAGATCAGCTTCCGTTCGCGCTCGGCAGGCGGGGTGCGGGTGTTTACCCTGTCGGGCGAAGAAGAAGTGGTGTCCGTGGCCCGCGTCGCCGAACAGGGCGAAGCCGAGGTATGATCGACCGTCTGGCAGCGCGGCTTGACGCTTTGGCGGCGCAGGGGGCCGCGATGACCTACGGTGACCTCGCGCGCGATCTGGAAGTTCCCGGCCCCGGCAGCATTGCAACGCTGACCGGGGCGCTGGAAACCCTGATGGAACAGGATGCACAGGCCGGACGCCCGCTGCGCGCCGCGTTGTGCCGGTCACGCTTGTCAGAACTGCCGGCGCAGGGGTTTTTCGATCACGCCGCCCGTCTTGGCTGTTACAACGGTGAAGATGCCCAAACCTTTGTGATGAACATGCGCACTGCCCTTTTCCAGGCGGCCAAGTCGCGCTAGACCCTGCCCATGACAAAACACCTTCACATCATCGGCGGCGGCATGGCCGGGGCCGAAGCCGCCTGGCAGGCCGCCACCATGGGAGTTCCCGTCGTCCTGCACGAAATGCGCCCCAAGGTCGGCACCTTTGCCCACCGCACCGGCCATTTCGCCGAAATGGTCTGTTCCAATTCGTTCCGGTCCGACGATGATGAACGCAATGCGGTGGGCTTGCTGCACTGGGAAATGCGGCAGGCAAACGGGCTGATCATGGAAATGGCCACTGCCCACAAACTTCCCGCAGGCGGTGCCCTTGCCGTCGACCGCGATCCTTTTGCCGAGGCGGTAACGGCGCGCCTTTTGTCCCATCCGCTGATCACGGCGGAATACGGCGAAGTGGCGGACCTTCCCACCGACGGCCACTGGATCATCGCCACAGGCCCGCTGACCAGTTCGGCCCTGGCGGAAAGCATCCGCGCCGCCACCGGGGCAGATGCGCTCGCGTTCTTTGATGCAATCGCCCCCATCGTCTATGCGGATTCGGTGGATATGTCGGTCGCCTGGATGCAGTCGCGCTATGACAAGGGCGAAACGGTGGAAGAACAGACCGCCTACATGAACTGCCCGATGGACCGCGCCGAATACGAGGCATTCATCGACGCCGTGCTGGCCGCCGACAAGACCGAATTCCACGAAGGCGAAACCGCAGGGTATTTCGACGGCTGCCTGCCACTGGAAGTGATGGCCGAACGCGGCCGCGAAACGCCGCGCTTTGGCCCGATGAAGCCTGTCGGCCTGACGAACCCGCACCGCCCGGAAAAGCCCTATGCCGTCGTCCAGTTGCGCCGCGATAACAAACTGGGCACGCTTTACAACATCGTGGGCTTCCAGACCAAGATGAAGTACGGCGCGCAAACCAATGTTTTCAAGATGATTCCCGGCTTGCAGAACGCCAGCTTTGCGCGTCTTGGCGGCATCCACCGCAACACCTTTATCAATTCGCCGACCTTGCTCGACGATCAGATGCGGCTGAAATCACACCCCCACATCCGCTTTGCCGGGCAGATCACCGGCGTCGAAGGCTATGTCGAAAGTGCCGCCATGGGTTTGCTTGCAGGCCGGATGGCGGCGGCCGAGATTCTGGGCAGGGAACTCACAGCACCGCCGCCAGACACCGCGATGGGCGCGCTTGTCACCCACATCACCGGCGGGGCCGAGGCAAAGACGTTTCAACCGATGAACGTCAATTTCGGGCTGTTTCCCCCGATCGACGCCAAAGGCGGGCGCAAGGGGCGCAAGGATCGTTACAAGGCCTATACCGACCGGGCGAAAGACGCGTTTTCGGCATGGCTTTCGTAACGCGTTTCGCACCGTCACCGACAGGCCCGCTGCATCTGGGCCATGCCTATTCGGCGATACTCGGGCACGATATGGCCCACCGTGCGGGCGGTCAGTTCCGCGTCCGCATGGAAGATACCGATCTGCTCCGCAGTCGCCCTGACTATGAACAGGGGATACTTGATGATCTGGCGTGGCTTGGCCTGACGTGGGACGGGCCAGTTGAGCGGCAATCAACCAAGATCGCCCAGTATAATGTGCGGCTCGAACGGCTGGCCGGGCGCGGCCTGCTGTACCCCTGCGCCTGCACAAGATCGGACCTCCGCGCGGCGCTGTCGGCCCCGCAGGAAGGTGTCACCTTCAACGTCTATCCCGGCACCTGCCGCCATCGCCCGCTGTCCAGCCGCACCCCAGAAGACGCGCTGCGCCTTGATCTCACGGCAGCCCTTGACGCACTCGCCGAACACGACCTGCGGTTCGTCGAAACCGGCCCTGCGAAATCCGGCGCGCATGTTGTCGACCCCGTTCTTGCCACAACGCGGATCGGCGACGTGGTGCTGTCGCGCAAGGGCGAAGATATCGTGGCCTACTTCCTCGCCTCGGCTTTTGATGATGCGGATGACGGAATCACCCATGTTGTCCGGGGCGAAGACCTGTTCGAATTCACGGCGATACAGGTGATCCTGCAACACCTGTTTGACCTTCCCACGCCCGTCTACCACCATCATCGCCTGATCCGCGACGACCACGGCAAGCGCCTTGCCAAACGCGATGACGCGCGTGCCATATCGAAATACCGCGCCGAAGGGGCGACACCCGCCGAGATCCGGCGGATGGTTGGCCTGTGATCAGGGAATAAGCAGCGACGCATCGCCATACGAAAAGAACCGGTACCCGTCGCGCACCGCATGGTCATAGACGCGCCGCATCCGCTCCACCCCCATCAGCGCGGACACGAGCATCAGAAGCGTCGATTTCGGCAGATGGAAATTCGTCATCAGCGCGTCGGTCACCCGAAACTGAAAACCGGGATAGATGAAAATGTCGGTCGTCCCCGTCCAGGGCCGCAGGGAACCATCCGCCCCCACCGCCGATTCGATCAGGCGAAGCGCCGTCGTTCCCACCGGAATGATCCGCCCGCCCGCCGCCTTGGTTGCGTTGATCTCTGCCGCCGCAGCGGGGCGCACCTCGCCCCATTCCGCGTGCATCCGGTGGGTGGCCACATCGTCCACCTTCACCGGCAGAAACGTGCCCGCACCAACGTGCAGTGTCACTTCGGTCATCTCGACACCCCGGGCCACCAGTGCGGCCAGAAGTTCGGCATCGAAGTGCAGCGACGCGGTTGGCGCGGCGACGGCCCCGGAATGGCGCGCGAAAACAGTCTGATAATCGGTCTGGTCCTGCGCATCGGGCGCACGCAGCGCCGCGATATAGGGCGGCAAGGGCATCACCCCCGCCTCCGCCAGTGCCGCGTCGAAATCGTCCCCCTCAAGGTTGAACCGCAACGCCATGTCGGCCTCGCCCTTGGCCACCACATCCGCAGAAAGGGCGTCTGAAAACACGATCCGCTCCCCCGCCGCCACCTTGCGCAACGGTTTGCCCAAAGCCCGCCAATCGCCTGAAGCCAGTGGCTCCAGCAGCGTCACCTCGATTTTCGCGGTCACCTCCCCCTGCCCTGACATGCGCCTCCGCTGGCCCGTCAGTCGCGCGGGAATGACCTTGGTATTATTCAGAACCAGCCGGTCGCCGGGGCGAAACACATCGACCAGATCGCGCACATGCAGGTCGCGTAAGCCGTCGCCTTCGGCCAGCAACAACCGCGCTGACGTGCGGGGCCGTGCGGGCCGCGTGGCGATCAGCGCTTCGGGCAGATCGAAATCGAAATCAGACAGCTTCATCCGTTGCTTTCCGGTCTGGACAGCACCGGGGCCGGCTGCCGAAAAATCTCGCGGAACATCCCCGGCGTCAGAATCGACAAGGGATTGACGCTGACCTCAGGGTCGGCGGCCGTGCCCGTCAGTTGATAGTTGAACCCGAACAACCCCTCGCGCTGACGCGAAAACAGGCCGGTGATCCCGTTCAGGATATAGATCGGTGAAATCACGCCCTGCATCTGCAACCGTTTCGTTCCCGTCACATACAGCCCCGCCATCGACACGCCGATGGACGCCCCCACTGCCGACGCGCGTGTCACCTCGATCGCTTCGGGCGTCAACAGGAATTCCGCTTCGGCATTGTTGAACAACAGGCCCGACTGGCCCATCTGTTCGATCAAACCGATCACACTGACGGCGTTCAGCAGTTCCGCCAGCACCGGCGCATTGCGCACCCGCAGATTGCTGGCTGTTGCTGTTCCGTTGTAATGCCCCGCCGGCCCGGCGGGAAGCATCTGCATATCCAGATTGCCGCCCCGCGCGTCTGCAAAAATCCCCGCTGCTGCCAGAACCGCCCCGGCATCGTCCGACAGGATCCGCACACCCGTGCCCCGCGCCACTGGCGCCACGGCCCCGGAAATCGCCGCGGCACCGTTCACCAGGGCCGTGAAGTTGCCGCGAAACCCGCCGCTGCGCTGAAACCTGCCGCTGAAACTGGTAAGGTCGATGCTGTCCGAAACGGTCAGCCGGTCAAGCCGCACGGGGATTTCGCCCCCGCTGCCCCCGCCCTCGCCTCCCTTGCCCGATGCAAAGGTCATGCGCCGCATGTCCACACGCCCGCCCGTCACCGAAATGGCCGGTGATTGGCCCGCACCCTGCCCGGTCAGCACCACTTCGGCATCCAGCCAGTCGTCCAGTTCCACCTGCGACAGGCGCGCCACGTCAAGCCCGCCGCTTGGCCGCAGATCGACGGTCCCCTCCACAGTCAGGCCCGACGCCTGAAGCCGTAACTGATCCACCCGCCCCAGTTTGCCCAGACGTGCCGTCACCTCAAGAGTGCCTGCCCCCGGCGCAGGCTTGGTCCAGCCAAGTTCGGGCAGCGAAAGGCCCACACCGCGCAGTTGCGATGTCAGAACCAGACGCGCATCGCGCCCCCGCTGCAAGTCAATCACCACATCGCCCTTGCCCGCACCTGACACCGCCCCTTTGGGCAGACCAAGCCCGAACGCCGTCACCGCATTGGGCGACAGTTCGACCACGCCCGCGATCCGGGACTTTCCCTTGTCTTCGGGCGCGAAGCCTTGGGTGAACTGCCCCTCGAACCCCACACCATCCAGCGTGGCCTGCCCCGAAATCACCATGCCCGACGGATCGGCCTGCAAGGTCAGGGCCTTGGCCGCCAGATCCCGCCCCGGCACCAGAACCGACGAAGTGAAATCGTGGATCGTCCCCGTCACCTCATAGCGGATCGATTTCAACGGGATTTTTGGCACCAAGGGCAACCGCAGCAGCGTCTCCGTAACCGCCCGCCCCTCGCCCAGATCAACTCCGCGCCCGGCCTTTGTCAGAAAGGCAAAGGGCGGTTCGTCCAACAAAGACAACGTCGCCGTCAGCGAACTGTCCGCCTTCAGCCGCACCTCGGCCTGTGCCGGGCGCTGCGTGATGTCGAGCACGGAAAACACCGAACCCGTCATGTCGATATCCCCGCCCTTCGGCGGCGTCACCCGGCCCTTGTCCAGCACCATGGTAAAGGTGCTGCCTTCGATGGTGGCATAACCCGCGCCGTCGCGGATCGGCGGCAGGGTTTTCAGGAACCGCACATCCGTCCCGGCGAATTCGTAATTCATCGACAGCCGTGGTTCCTGCCCCGGTTTCAGGCGCAGCGCCGCCTTCACGTCGAACAAAAGGCTGTCCTGCACGTTTTCCACGAGCCACTTGCGGGTGTTTGGCACCAGGCTCACCGGCCACAGGGCCATCAGTTTCTGATGCGCAATCTCGTTCAGCCCCAGGTCAAGCGCCAGTTCCCAGCCCTTGTCGCTTGCCGCCGCGCGCCCGTGTGCCAGCACCCGCCGGTCTTCGTCCACCAGCGCCATCTGCCCGATGTCCAGAACAAACGGATCAAGCTGCAACCGCACATCCAGCGCACCGTCATCGAACCGCATCGGTTCCTCAAACAGGCCCTCGGGATCGACCATCACCTCGTCAAAGCTGATCTGCGTCAGAAACTCCGACGGTATTCCCGTGGCCACGCCCCGCAGCAAAACCTGCCCCCGCGCCTTCAGCCGGACAGAAGCCCCGTCCACGGTGATTTCGTCCAGCGCAAGGCGTTCGGTCTTGCTGTCGAACCGCAGATACATCCCCGCCCTGTCAAACGCGATGGGCTTGGCCGCAGGAGTTGGCTGCAACACACCCGCCCCGATTTCGAGCCGCCCTTCAAGGGTGCCAACCCGCCCCGAGGCGTCAATGACGGTGGCAAGCTGCCCCGAGATCGGCGCGTTCAGCACCGACAGGAACCCCAGCGGCGCAATCTGCGCGGCAAGGTCGGACGCGGCAAGCCTGTCAACCGTGGCCGCGATCCGGGCGCTGGCGTCGGCCTTCTGGCTGACAATGGTCAGCGTCGCCTGCGATGGCGCGGCCCCTCCGGCCACCAGCGTCATGCCCAGTTGCGCGGCAACGGCGTCGGGGCGGTTTTCCACAGTCAGCCGCCCGTCGCCCACCTGCCAGACCCGGCCCGTTCGCGCATCCTCCAATGTCAGCGTCATGCCTTCTGCATCAATCTGCGTCAGGCCCTGCAACGCGGGCAAGGCAAAGGCCGCGTCCCCGATGTCCAACAGATCGGCGAAACTTGCCACCTGCATGTCCGACCCTTCGCCCAGATCCAGATCGAACCGCCCGTCGCGGTCACGGCGCAAACTGGCCTTGGCACCCACGACGGTAAGCTGCTGGGGCCGAAGTTCGCCCTGCATCAGGGCATTGCCATCCAGAACGATCCGCGCTTCGGGCAGGGTGACAATCGTGCTGCCATCTGCCTGCAACAACCGCAAATCCTGCATCTGCAACTGCGGCGTCCACCCCTGCGGCAGGGCCAGCGCGATCCCCCCGACGGAAAGCGTCATCGCGCTTGATCCGCGCAGCGGCGCGTTCAGGCGGCGTTCAATCTCGGTCACCGCCCAGCCGGGCACCCAGATCGCCCGCCCGCCGATGACAAACGCCGCCGTCAGCCCAACCGCCGCCAGCACCACAAGTGCCAACGCCACCCGCAGCACCGCCCGCAGCAGATGCGACATGCCCCGCACCGCCCGGCGACCGTGGCGTCGGTGCCGCTCTTTCCGTGTGGCCAAAGGCCGTATCTGCTCGGTCCCGCCGGTCATTCGTCCTGCAACCTTGTGCGAGCGTTCATTTCCCGACTTTATCTTTGCCCGATCCCGCCTAAAACACCTAATAACACGTCATGCGCAAGGAGCCGCCAATGCCCGTCGAAATCGGACACCCCGCCCCCGACTTTACCCTGCCGCGCGATGGTGGCGAAACGGTCACCCTGTCAGCCATGCGCCCGGCCAAGGCGGTACTGTATTTCTATCCCAAGGACGACACCCCCGGCTGCACGACCGAGGCGCTTGATTTCACGGCCCACGCGGCGGAATTTGCGGCGCTGGGGGCCACGGTCATCGGAATTTCCAAGGACAGCGTCAAGGCGCATGAAAAATTCGTGAAGAAACATCAGCTTGGCATCTCCCTTGTGTCCGACGAAACCGGAACCGCCTGCGAAGACTACGGCGTCTGGGTCGAAAAAAGCATGTATGGCAAAACCTATTTCGGCATCGAACGGGCCACGTTCCTGATCGACGGCGAAGGGCGCGTTGCAAAAGTCTGGCGCAAGGTCAAGGTCGATGGCCATGTGGCCGAGGTGATGGAAGCCGTCAAGGCGATGGCGTGACCCCGGCACCGCTTGCCGAAAGTGCGGTTCGTGTTCTGACGACGGCCGACGGGCGGGCCAAAACGGCGCTGTCGCGAAAACTTGCCGCCGAATGGTTCGCGGCACGGGCGGCAGGCACCCCCGTGACGATCGGCACGGCCACACCGCACGACAACCCCTCCCGCCCCGACCGCCCTGAACTTCTGGCCCCCCGCGACGTGCCGCAGCGCAAGCCCGGTTCGGTTGCGGGCCGTCAGGCGCTTTTGCATGCCGTGGCGCATATCGAACTCAACGCCGTCGATCTGCACTGGGATGTGATCGCCCGGTTCACCCACCACCCCATGCCGATGGGATTCTATGATGACTGGGTCAAAGCCGCTGATGAGGAATCAAAGCATTTCAACCTGATCTGCGATTGTCTGGAAGCGATGGACAGCCATTATGGCGCGCTGCCCGCCCACGCCGGCATGTGGCGTGCGGCACAGGACACGGCGGATGACCTGATGGGCAGGCTTGCCGCGGTGCCGATGGTGCTGGAGGCGCGGGGCCTTGATGTGACGCCCGGCATGATCGACATCTTCCGCAAGGCAGGCGAAACCGCGGCCGTGGCCGCAATGACCGTGATCTACGGCGAAGAGGTCAGCCACGTCGCCTATGGCTCCAAATGGTTCAACTGGCTGTGTGGTCAACGCGGCCTAGACCCGAAAGAGGCGTTTCACACCGCCGTGCGCACCTATTTCCACGGAACCCTGCGCCCGCCCTTCAACGAAGAAAAACGCGCCGAGGCCGGCCTGCCCCCCGATTTCTATTGGCCGCTGGCAAACGGTTCCAACACAATCCCGTGATAATAGGCGGGAAACTGCCTACTTCCCGCGGAAAACGGCGGGTTGCGCCCCCCCGGGTTCAAAATTGTTGCGGGGGGGCAGGCCGCTGGATAATCAATTGGCGGGGGACGGGTGGGCCTACTGGCGCGCCTTTGAAAATCTTTCGGTACAGGCTGCCACTGGCGGACGTCACCGACACGGGGACTGAACAACCTTGATGACACGGCTGCATCACCGCTTGAACACCATGCTGGAACGGTTTCTGCCTGAACAGCGCCTGTTCCTGAAATCCGACACCGACACGCGCTTCATCCGCCTGCGACCGCTGACACAGGCCTGCACACTCGCCGTTGGGGCCGTGCTGCTCAGCTGGACAATCATCGCCACGGCCATCCTGTTCATGGATTCCATCGGCGCAGGCACCAGTCGTGATCAGGCACAGCGTCAGCAGATGATGTACGAAAAACGCCTGACCGCCCTGTCCACTGACCGCGATCAACGCGCGGATGAGGCGCTGCGCGCACAGGAACGCTTTAACCTCGCTCTGGCGCAGGTATCGGAAATGCAGGCCATGCTGCTTGCCTCCGAAGATCGCCGCAAGGAACTGGAAACCGGGATCGAGGTGATCCAGAACACCCTGCGCCGCACCATCGAGGAACGCGACGAAGCCCGGACCGAGGCGGAGGCGGCGACAGTCGCCCTGTCACAGGAAACCGGAACCACCCGCACACCCGAAGGCCGCGCCAAGGATGCCCTTGCCACCCTTGAAATCATGAGCGGCGCACTGGGTGCCACGGCCCGCGAACGCGACGACATGGTCATCGTCGCGCAAAAGGCCGAAGCCGAAACCGACGCCATCGCCTTTGCGAAAAAGGAACTCGAACTGCGCAACGACGCGATCTTTGCCAAACTGGAAGAGGCGGTCACCGTGTCGATGGAACCTCTCGACAAGATGTTCCGCGAGGCGGGCATGTCGCCCGATGATCTTCTGGATCAGGTCCGCAAGGGCTATTCCGGTCAGGGCGGCCCGCTCACCCCGATCAGTGCCTCCACCAGCGGCATGTCCCTGTCCCCGGACGAGATTCGCGCCAATGCCATCCTGACCGGCCTTGACCACATGAACCTTTACCGCATCGCGGCCACCAAGGCCCCCTTCGCGATGCCCGTGCTTGACGCCTTCCGCTATACCTCCGGCTTTGGCTACCGTCAGGATCCAAAGGGCGCCGGACGCCGAATGCACGAAGGCACCGATTTTGCCGCCGCCTACGGCACGCCTATTCACGCAACAGGCGACGGTGTTGTCATTCAGGCGGGCTGGGACAGCGGTTATGGCCGCGCCATCCAGATCCGGCATGATTTCGGCATTGTCACCCGCTATGGCCATCTGTCAGAAATTGGTGTCAAAGTCGGACAAAGGGTATCGCGCGGTGACCAGATCGGTGATATGGGAAACTCAGGCCGGTCGACGGGCACGCATCTTCACTATGAAGTGCTGATCGGGGGCTCCCCGGTAAATCCGATGAACTTCATCAAGGCAGGCAAAGATGTTTTCTAAAAGCAGAATCAACGAACCCGGCCCCAAGGCCGAAGTGGAGAAGCCCCGCATGCCGGACATGCCTGCCAGCAAGCCCTCGATGGATTTTGCCCCGAATGCGCCCAAGGTCAAGGCAGGCGCATCCGTGCTGTCGTCAGACTTGACCGTGGTCGGCAATCTGCGCACCACCGGCGACATTCAGGTTGAAGGCACGGTCGAAGGCGACATTCGCGCCCACCTTCTGACTGTCGGCGAAAGTGCGACGATCCGCGGGGAAATCGTGGCAGATGATATCGTGGTGAATGGTCGCGTGATCGGCCGTGTGCGCGGCCTCAAGGTCCGCCTCACCTCCACCGCCCGTGTCGAAGGTGACATCATCCACAAGACCATTGCCATCGAAAGCGGTGCGCATTTCGAAGGCTCGGTCCAGCGTCAGGAAGACCCGCTTGCCGGCGGCGAAACCAAGGCTCTGCCACTTCTTGCCAGCCGCGCCGCCGCTGTGGCCGCCGCTGCTGCGGATGCCGCCAAGGAATAGTCAGACTTCGCAAAGGCTCAAACAGGCGCAAGGGGCAACCCTTGCGCTTTTCTTTTGTCATGTTTCCAGCCGCATTACATAGCGTCGTTAACTGTTCGTTGACTTTCTACCCCCTGAAATGTTGCTAACATGCCTAAATATGTCTCTTGATCGCGAAGCTGCGATAAATATTTGTGCAATTGGGGGGTGGTACCGAGTTTGTGGTTTTGTGAAGTGGTGTGTGTAAATGGTGGGTAAAAATAATGCGCGGGTCATGGCTTCAACCGCACTTGTGCTGTTCATGACCCCGCCCGGGTTCGCTTGGCACGGCCTCGGTCGCGGAGCAGTTTGGCTTACCACCTTCTGGGGCTCTGTTTTGATGGGCTCACCTCGATCATCAAAGCATGACCGCTGCCGTCCCAATGCGGGTTAGTGCCGCCGACGGGGCAAAGGGCCTCGACATTGCCAGCCTCGGCGAAAAGGCCAATAATTTGGATATTTAACAGCGTCGGGTTCCTTCAGGCGGCCCCACCTATGCGTTTTTCCGGGATTTCGCCCGCTCCGCGCACCTACAATAACCGGCGGACCGTTCCTGCCAACTTGGTCAGGTAAAGATTTTAATGCTTACTCGCAGACAAAACGGCACGCTAAGCGTCCGCCAACCGCTGGCACTCATTCTGACGATCCTGCTGAACGAGATTATTAATGGCGCACAGCAACGCAGGCTCACCGCCTCTGTAGGTGAAGCCAAGGTTGTTCTGGACGTCAGCAACCGCCAATTGGTTCGCGTGTTTAGTGTGGTACCAGCTGACCTGTGTGAGCATGACACCACTTTGATCGCCACACGCGACGATGTCACATTGGGCACCCAGCTTCTCCAGTTGGGAAGCCTGTTTGCCGGGCTGGCCGCAGGGTCAGGCCCAATGACGGTATCGGCAGTCCCGATTCCGCTTCGCTATTCGGCCAAGCTAAAGGGTTTTTCAAAGCGCGAACTGGTCTCGGCTATTCGCGTTGTGACGGAAGCTGCTACTCTGCGGCCGCAAGCTGCGGTACCCTCGAAAATCATTCTGAAACCGGCACAAGCTGCATTTTCGGCTGACCCCGTGCCTGTGCTTCCGGCTGTTGCCCTTGATGTGGCCCTGCCCGCAATAATCGCTCCCGAAAGTCCTGCCACCGCACCGGTCGATGACGACGCCGTCGATACCCGCTTTTTCGATCTTTTCGCCGCGAAAAGTGAGGCTGCAGTGATCGTCGATCTGGACGGCAACATCCTGCAAACCGCCAGCAACTGGGAAATGCTGGAAACCCTGTGCGTCAGCATTGTCGGCGACATGGTGAAATGGGTCAGTGCCACCGCGCGCCTGATGTCACGGCGGCAATGCAGAATGCAGGCGAACAGGTCTGTCGAACGGTTGCTGCGCATGATGAGGGTCGACCGCAATGCCGTGACGATCCTGGTGCTTCAGGCTGCAATGACGGGCCGGGTGTTCTCGGCAGTTAGTGCGCTAGGCGCCTGATCTCACCGATGGCCGCTATTCGGCCAGCGCCTCTGCCCGGCTTTTCCCGGCCACTTCCATGGCCAGCGTCGCCGCCATGAACCGGTCCAGATCGCCGTCAAGCACACCGGCGGTGTCGCTCGTTTCCACCTGTGTGCGCAGGTCTTTCACCATCTGGTAGGGTTGCAGCACATAAGACCGGATCTGGTTGCCCCACCCGGCATCGCCCTTGCTTTCATGCTGCGCGTTGATCGCCGCATTCCGCTTGTCCAGTTCCACCTGATACAGCCGTGATTTCAACGCCGCCATGCAGTTCGCCCGGTTCTGGTGCTGCGATTTCTGCGACGAGGTGACCACGATCCCGCTGGGAATATGGGTGATCCGCACGGCCGAGTCGGTTGTGTTGACGTGTTGCCCGCCCGCGCCCGACGACCGATAGGTGTCGATGCGGATGTCATTCGCAGGAATGTCGATCTCGATGTTTTCATCCACCACCGGATAAACCCAGACCGACGCGAATGACGTCTGCCGCTTGTCCGCCGATCCGAACGGACTGATCCGCACCAACCGGTGCACGCCCGATTCTGATTTCATCCAACCATAGGCGTTCAGCCCGCTGACCTTGTAAGCGGCTGATTTGATGCCGGTTTCCTCGCCCGCAGTTTCCGACTGCAGTTCAACCTTGTAGCCCTTCTTTTCCGCCCACCGCACATACATCCGCGCCAGCATCGACGCCCAGTCACAGCTTTCCGTGCCCCCCGCCCCGGCGTTGATCTCCAGGAACGTGTCGTTCCCATCGGCCTCGCCATCCAGCAGGGCCTCCAGCTCTTTCGCGGCGGCGACCTCGACCAAGGCGCGCAGCGCGTCTTCAGCCTCGCGCACGATTTCGGCGTCGCCTTCCGCTTCGCCCAGTTCGATCAGTTCCACATTGTCGCGCAGCCCGGTGTCGATCATCTTGTAGGTCGACAGCGCCTCGATCAGCCCCTGCCGGTTGCGCATCAGAACCTGCGCCTTGGCCGGGTCGTTCCACAGATCGGGCGCTTCCAGCAGCGCGTTGAACTCTTCCATGCGGTGCGCGATGGTGCCCATGTCCATCCGCTGTTCCAGCAGGGACAGCGACTTGCGAATGGCATCAATATGGGTCTGTGTCTCGGCGCGCATCGGACCTGTCCTTGGTCGGTGGATAACGGGGTCGGTCAGGGCCGGGGTCATGTGAACCGAACCCGATCCTGTTCAGACGCGGGAAATAGCCATTTGCACCCGGCAGGGCAAGGGCAGCGAAACGGGGTCAGTAAAGCCCGCCAGAACTCAGCGTGCCAAGGTTGGCCTTGCCGGGCACCACGGCGGTTTCACCGGTTGACGTGGTGACGGTGGATGCGCCGTCACCGCCTTCGCCATAGGCGAACAAGGGCAGGTTTTCCCCCATCGCAAAACCGCCATCGACCATTGCGCCAAGGCCAAAGATCGGGTCTTCGCCTTCGCGGAAATACTCGGCAACCACATTGTCCCCGCTGGCATCATCCGGCAGCCGCCCCCCGGAAAAACGGTCGATCTTGATGAAATACCCGCCCGGCGGCACACGGAACTTGCCGCCGCCGTATTTCTGGATCGCGGTCTTCATGAACGCCTCGAACACCGGGCCGCACAGCCCCCCGCCCGACGCCCCGCTGCCAAGCGTGCGCGGCTGGTCATACCCGATATAACACCCCGCCGCGATGTTGCTGGTATAACCGATGAACCACACATCCTTGGCCTCGTTCGTGGTCCCGGTCTTGCCCGCCACCGGCACCGGCAGGTTGATGCCACGTCCCGTGCCGCGCTGCACCACACCTTCCAGCATCGACGTCAACTGATAGGCGGTGATCGGGTCCATCACCTGTTCGCGTTTCGAAATGATCACAGGGGCCATGCCCGGATCAAGGCTCGCCAACTGGCAATCCTCGCAGATGCGCTGATCATGGCGGTAGATGGTTTTGCCAAAGCGGTCCTGCACCCTGTCAACCAGCGTCGGCTCCACCCGCTCGCCACCATTGGCGAACATCGAATAGGCGGCCACCATCTTGAACAGCGTCGTTTCCTGCGCGCCAAGAGCGTTGGCGAGAAACGGCTTCATCGTGTCATAAACGCCAAACCGCTCGGCATAACCTGCCACAGTCTGCATCCCGATTTCCTCGGCAATCCGCACGGTCATCAGGTTGCGCGACTGTTCGATCCCGGTGCGAAGTGGGGCTGGCCCGTAAAACTTGTTCGACGCGTTCTTCGGCGTCCACAGGCCCTGCGGCGTATCCACCTCGATGGGCGCGTCGATCACGATGGTGGCCGGGGTAAACCCGCTGTCCAGTGCCGCCGCATAGACGAACGGCTTGAAGCTCGATCCCGGTTGGCGCGTCGCCTGCGTGGTGCGGTTGAACACTGAATCCTGATAGGAAAACCCGCCCTGCATGGCCAGAACGCGCCCCGAAAACACATCCATCGCCATGAAGGCACCCTGCACTTCGGGCACCTGCCGCAGGGTCCAGCGGATGAAACTGCCATCCTCGTCGCTGGTCATTTCGCGGACCATGACCACATCACCCACCGACACAAGGTCACCCGCCGTCCGCGCCTTTGGTCCCAGCCCGCCATCGGCGAGCTTCTTGCGCGCCCAGGTCACATCTTCGGCGGGGATGAAATGCCCGTCTTCATCCTCGGGCACGCCCTCGATGCCGATCCGGGCGCTGCTGTCGCCAAGGTCCAGCACCACGGCGGCACGCCAGCCCTTCACGTCGCGCGGCAGGTCCTTCACATCGGCCAGCGCCCCACGCCACGCTGTCTCATCCCCCAGCAACTCGGGCGGCAATGTCTTGCCCGTGCCGCGCCACACGCCCCGGTCACGGTCGAACTTTTCCAGCCCTTGCTGCATCGCGATGGCGGCTGCGGCCTGCAGATCGGGGTCGACGGTGGCCCGGATGGTCAGGCCGCCGGTAAAAAATTCTTCCTGCCCGAACGTCCCCGAAAGCTGTCGGCGGATTTCGTCGGTAAAATAGTCGCGCGGCGGCAGGCTGGCGCGAAACGCGGGGAAGTCGCCGTTCTGCACGGTCAAAAGCGGCTTTGCCGCCTCGGCTTTGGCGACTTCGGCGGTGATGTAGCCATCCTCGGCCATCCGCCCCAGAACATAGGCCCGCCGCTCGATCGCCACATCCTTGTCCGTCACCGGGTGCAGGTCCGAAGGCTTTTTCGGCAGCGCGGCAAGATAGGCCGCCTCACCGGGCGAAAGATCGCGCAGCGGCTTGTTGAAATAGGTCTGCGCCGCCGCCGCCACGCCATAGGAGTTCTGCCCAAGAAAAATCTCGTTCAGATACAGTTCCAGAATCTTTTCCTTGCTCAGCGCGCCCTCGATCCGGCTTGCCAGAACGATTTCCTTGATCTTGCGCTCCACCGAACGGTCGCCCGACAACAGGAAGTTCTTCATCACCTGCTGCGTGATGGTCGATGCGCCCCGCACGTTGGTTCCGCGCGACACGATCGCATCGCGGAACGCGGCAATCATGCTTGTGACGTCATAGCCGCCATGGGTATAAAAATGCTTGTCCTCGGCACTGACGAAGGCCTGTTTCACCAGATCGGGAATATCCTCGGCCGGCACGAACAGGCGCCGTTCCTCGGCAAATTCGTCGATCATCTGGCCTTCGCCGCTGTAAATCCGGCTGATCGTGGGCGGAGTATATTGCGCCAGACTTTCATAGCTCGGCAGATCGCGCGCATAGATATAGAACACGGCCCCCGCGCTCAGCGCCGCAAAAAGGATGCCCAGCGTCAGACTGGTGAACAGGCCGCCAAAGAAGGATCCGACAAACCGTGTCACGCGCATTTCCTCATGTCCGGGCCTTTCCTATACCGCGCTTGCCCGCCAAGGTCAAAACCAGACCCGCGCTGTTTCGCCGCCCTGATCCAGATGTGATCGTGGCCTATGGGTCGCGCGCCGCCCGCAGCGCCGCATCCTCGGCGTGCCAGGCTTTCAGTCCGGCCACGATGGCCCCGGCCATCCCCGCCCGCCAGTTGGGGTCGGTCAACCGCTTGAAATCCGCCGCACTTGACAGAAAGCCAAGTTCGATCAGGGCCGATGGAATATCGGGCGATTTCAACACCGAAAACCCGGCGCGTTGCTGCGGTTCGCGGTGCATCGTGACGCTCGCCGCCCGAAAGGCCGCCTCGAACGCCTGCGACAGGCGCGCCACGCGTGGCGATGTTTCGGTGCGCGCCATGTCCATCAGCACCCCCGCCACCACATCATCCTGCGCCGACAGATCGATGCCCGCCAAAAGATCATCGCGGTCATGCCGTTCAGCCAGCGCAACCGACGCTGCATCCGATGCCTCGTCCGACAGCGTATAGATGGTGGCCCCCACCGCCTCCCCCTCGGCCAGCGCATCGGCATGAAGCGACAGGAACACCGATGCCCGCGCTTCGCGCGCCGCCGAGATCCGCGCTTCCAATGGCACGAAGACATCTTCCTCGCGGGTCATCACCACCTGAAACGTGCCGTCCCGCACCAGAACGTCCTTCAATTCCCGCGCGAAGGTCAGCATCAGATCCGCCTCGCTCGTGCCTTCCCGCTCCGCCCCGGGGTCAAGCCCGCCATGCCCCGGGTCCAGCACGACGATCACGGCATCACCGGGGGCCGATGCTGTGGGCGCGGCCAGTGGCACGGCGTCAGGCAAATCCCACTCCGGCGGTTCCGGCAACGCCGCGCGCCGTTCGAATGTGGCCGCATCGGTCGGCACCAGCCGCAGGTCCACCGTCACCGGCCCATCCGTCACCATCGCCGCCTGTGCCACTTCCATCGGGCCCGCAAGTTCGATCACCAACCGTGACCAGCCGGGCCGGAAACGCCCCGCCCGGTGATCCACAATCGCGCCCTTCGGAAAGACCAGTTGATCAAGCCCCGTCCAGTCCACCTCGCGAAAATCCAGAAGAACGCGCGGCGGCTGATCCAAAATCCGCACCCGCCACGGCACCGGCTGCGACAGGCCAAGGCGCACGCTGACCCCGCCGTCATCTTCCGTCACCGACGACGCCGCAGGATCAAGCCGCGCCAACCCGGAAAGATCCTGCGCGACAGCAGGCGCAACACAGCCAAACATCGCCAACCACACCACCGCCAGCAAACGCCCCGCCCGTTCCCGCACCCCTGCCATCACCTGCTCTCCCGTCACACCACGCGGGCATATCGCGCGCCGGGCACAGAAGCAAACGCCACCACCGCACACGCGCCCGTGATCACTTTCGCTGCATCTGCGTCGCAGTTGGGTTGCACCCGCCCCTGCGCCCCGCCTAAGATTGTCCCACCCTGACCCAGCGAAAGTCACAGCCCATGCGTCTGATCCTGATCCCGGCCCTCATCGCCTGCCTCGCCCTTCCCGCGCTGGCCTTCGACCCGGCCCAGATGACCGATGCCGAACGCACCGCCTTTCGCGAAGAAGTGCGCGCCTACCTGATGGAAAACCCGCAGGTCATTCTTGATGCCGTTCAGGTGCTGGAAGACGGCAAGGCGCAGGCGGCCTACACCGCAGACCGCGAACTTGTGCAAACCTACGCGGCAGCGCTGTTTCAGGACCCGCAGGCATGGGTCGGCGGCAACCCCGATGGTGACATCACCATTGTCGAATTCATGGATTACCGCTGCGGTTACTGCCGCAAAGCCCATGCCGAGGTTGAAGAGCTTGTAAAGTCCGACGGCAACATCCGCATCATCGTCAAGGACTACCCTATTCTGGGCGACGAATCCCTGCTGGCCGCCCGTTTTGCCATTGCCGCCCACCAGATCGGCGGCAACGATATCTACAAGGCCGCCCACGATGCCCTGATCACCCTGCGCGGCGATGTCACCGAAGATGTGCTGGGCCGGCTCGCCACCAGCCTTGGCCTTGATCCCGCTGCCGTCAGCGCAAAGATGGCCTCTGCCGAAGTCACCGCTGTGATCGATGCCAATCACACGCTGGGCGCACAGATGCAGGTGAACGGCACCCCCACCTTCATCATCGAAGGTCAGGTGCTGCGCGGTTACGCCCCACTCGACGCGATGCGCCAGATCGTCGCAGACGAACGCGAAGCGTCCTGAAACCCGCGTTTCCTGCCGGATGCCACTGATTTATCGATGGATTGTTAAGTATTTGAAACACCTGAGGTCACGTTTTGGTGGCCTGCAGGAGTGTGATTTGAACTCCGGAAGACGGATGCGGCCCTGCCCCCCGAACCTTCAACATCCAGGTGCTGAGCGGTTCGTGGTTGTTCAGCGGAACCTGTTAGGGTCAGCCGCGACGCCAAGACGGATACGTCGGTAAGCCAGTGACCGAGGTAACCGATCACTACTCCGCCGCAGCGGTTGCCGGAACCAGTGCCGCTGCAGCAGCCTCTGCCGCTTCAATCTCGGCGGCCTTGGCTTCTACCAGTTCGACGATATGCTCGATCATGCCCTCGTTGCCCAGCTTGTGATGCTGCTTGCCCGCCAGATACACCATCCCCGACCCGGCCCCGCCGCCGGTGAATCCGATATCCGTCATCAGCGCCTCGCCCGGGCCGTTCACCACGCATCCGATGATCGACAGGCTCAGGCTGGTGGTCACATGCGCCAGACGCTCCTCCAGCGCCGAAACCGTCTTGATCACGTCGAACCCCTGCCGCGCGCAGGACGGGCAGGAAATGATCGTCACTCCCCGGTGCCGCAGGCCCAGCGACTTCAGTATCTCGAACCCGACCTTCACCTCTTCCACCGGATCGGCCGACAGCGACACGCGGATCGTGTCGCCGATGCCCGCCCACAGCAGACTTCCCAGCCCGATGGCGGATTTGACGGTGCCAGACGTCAACCCCCCCGCCTCGGTAATCCCCAGATGGATCGGGGCATCCGTCACTTCGGCCAACTGCTGATACGCTGCCGCTGCCATGAACACATCGGACGCCTTCACGCTGATCTTGAATTCGTGAAAATCGTTGTCCTGCAACAGCTTGATATGGTCCATGCCGGATTCCACCATCGCATCCGGGCAAGGTTCGCCGTATTTCTCCAACAGATGCCGCTCCAGCGACCCGGCGTTCACCCCGATGCGGATGGAACAACCATAGTCCTTGGCCGCCCGCACCACTTCGGCCACACGCCGGGCGTCACCGATGTTGCCCGGATTGATCCGCAGACAGGCCGCCCCCGCCTCGGCCGCCTCGATCGCGCGTTTGTAGTGGAAATGGATGTCCGCCACGATCGGCACCGGGCTTTCCGCCACGATGTGCCGCAGGGCTGCCGTGCTTTCGGCATCGGGCGTCGAAATACGTACGATATCCGCCCCCGCAATGGCGCAGCGCTGCACCTGCTCCAGCGTCGCCGCAATATCGGTGGTCAGAGTGTTGGTCATGGTCTGCACCGAAATCGGCGCGTCCCCCCCGACGAGAACCTTCCCCACGCGAATCTGCCTCGATTTGCGACGGTAGATGTTCTTCCACGGGCGTACGGTGTTCAGCGACATGGGCAACCTTTGGTCAGGCGATTTGGCATAACCTTACCCAATGCGGCGCATCGGGGCAACGCCTGCCGGGCCTGCCCGACTATTCGACGGGGCTGGCGGCGTCGGGCGTGGGGGCCACATCGCTTGCATCGGCCACAGCAACCGCGGCGGCAAGGTCGCTGTCCGCCGTCACATCGGCAAGCGCATAACTTGCCGTCAGATCGGCGGGCGACAGGGCCACGTTCTTGACGACCTGTGCCCCGGGGGCGGCGGGCCCATAAGTCTGGCCGTTCACAAGGAAATACACCGAACCGGAATTCCCCGAACGCAACAGCGCCGCCTGTTCCATCTGCGGCACGACATAGCGTTCGCCCGCATCAAGGATCTTCTCAAAGATCACCGTGCCATCGGCCGACGACACCCGCACCCAAGATGGGCGCACGGCCAGAAGTTCCACCGCCGGGGCCGCATCCGCCACAACCTGAACCGTCGGTCCAGCGACAGGGTCGCTCAGCGCCTCGGCCAATGCCACGTCCACGCCGCCCGCTTCCACCACCGCACCCGTTTCACGCGGGTTGATCGCGGCAATCGGCCCGTCGCGCGACACCATCACCGGCACGTCCAGCGCCTCGGGCCGGTACAGCCGGTCCATCAGCGCATCCGAATTGGCCGCATCATTGCCATCGGCGAGTTCAAGCGCGTCCGGCTCTGACCGCACCACCGGGGCCGCGCCTTCGACGCTGCCGATCGGGTCGATGTCCGCCAGCACCGAAGGGGCCTGATCCACCGGCGCCAGTTGCACACGCTGCACTTCCTGCAATACGGACCACCCGCCGTAACCGAGGCCGCCAATCAGCAACAAAAGCACCAGAACAGAGCCCACAGCCCCCGGCTCGATCCGCGCAAAGGCGCTTTCCTGACGCGGAATGAACGTGGCATTGGGGTCGCCAAACGGGTCGCGCACATCTGCCGACACCCGGCTGCGCACCGCCGTGATCGCCGCCGTGCTGGCCGCCGCCGACATGCCGTGCGCCACTTCGAAATTCGCTTCGGTGCAGAACCGCCGGAAACTGTCATCCGGGTCCATCCCCAGATAGCGGGCATAAGACCGCACATATCCCGCAACGAAACCGGGCGTTTCGAATGCCGAGATGTCGCAGTTTTCAATGGCGGCGATGTAGGTGGCCTTGATCTTCAATTCGCGCTGCACATCCAGCAGCGATTTGCCCAGCGTGGCGCGTTCACCCCGCATCACATCGCCCAGGCGAAGCTCAAAATCGTCGAATCCCCTTGGCTTGTCCGCCTCGGACGTCGAAGGCTTCGCCTTGCGCCAGTTCATATACCCTGTCCCGTTTGTCTTGATCAGCGCCGAGTCGCCTTCCCCAACGACTCATGCCGTCCCTATTGAACCTAAATTAGCATAGGGCAAGACCTTTTGCATATGCAGAACCTTGGCCATTTCAAGGTCGGCGCAAAGTTGCGCAGCGACGCGAGGCCGCACCGCGGCCGCAACGAACCTTTCGTCAGGCGACCAAACCGCAAAGGCGAACCAACAGCTAGCCTTCGCCGCCATTTGTACCACAATATAGGCGCGTTCTGCAGGCGGCCCCTTGCCCTGCAAAAAAAACCCGCGCGGACAGTTTCCCTTAAGTCACCCCGCATCTACCAACCCCGTTCGTCCAATCGTCGCCACGAACCTTTGCACATGCAGAATTATCGCCTTGCCCCGTTTTTGGGCATCGGCGCATGATCGCAACTGTCGGGCGCGACGACTTCTGTCTGCGCCCCCATTGCCCAAGGAATACAAGAATGACCCTCGACACCGTTCTGGCCCGGATTGATGACGATCTGCCGGCAGCACTTGACCGCCTGTTCGCCCTGTTGCGGATACCGTCGGTTTCAACCGACCCGGCGTTCAAGGACGATTGCGCCCGCGCGGCGGACTGGCTTGTCGAAGATCTGAACAGCCTTGGCTTTACAGCCCAGTCCCGGCCCACGCCCGGCCATCCTCTTGTCGTGGCGCACCATGACGGTCCGGCAGGCGCGCCGCATGTGCTGTTCTACGGCCATTATGATGTGCAACCCGTGGATCCGCTGTCGCTGTGGACGCGCGACCCCTTTGATCCGGCCATCGAACAGACACCAAAAGGTCCGGTGATCCGCGCGCGCGGCGCGTCCGATGACAAGGGCCAGTTGATGACCTTTATCGAGGCGTGCCGCGCGTGGAAGTCGGTGAATGGCACCCTGCCCTGCCGCCTGACCCTGTTTCTGGAGGGGGAAGAGGAATCAGGTTCCCCCTCGCTCGTGCCGTTCATGGTGGCGAATGCCGCCGAACTGCGCGCTGATATCGCGCTGATCTGCGACACCGGGCTTTACGACGATGCGACGCCCGCTATCGTTACAATGCTGCGCGGCCTTCTGGGGCAGGAGTTTACCATCCACGGCCCCAACAAGGATCTGCATTCCGGCATGTTCGGCGGCCCCGCGATCAACCCGATCCGCGTCATGGCGCGCATCCTTGCTGGGCTGCACGATGATCAGGGCCGCGTCACCCTGCCCGGCTTTTATGACGACGTGGACGAACTCCCCGACGCCATCCGCGCGCAATGGCAGAACCTGGCCTTCGACCACGCCAAATTCCTCGGCGACGTGGGCCTGTCGCACCCGGCGGGCGAATCCGATCGCACCCCGCTTGAAATGATCTGGTCGCGCCCGACTTGCGAATTCAACGGCATTCAGGGCGGCTATTCCGGCGACGGGTTCAAGACGGTGCTGCCCGCCAAGGCAACCGCCAAGGTCAGCTTTCGCCTTGTCAGCAGGCAAGACCCCGAAAAGATCAGAACCGCCTTCCACGCCTATGTCACAAGCCAGCTGCCCCCCGACTGCACCGCCGAATTTCACGACCACGGCGCCAGCCCCGCCAGCGTCATGCAGATCAACCATCCCGCGTTCGAGGCGGCGCGCGCCGCACTGGGCGAGGAATGGGGCCGCACCGCCGCCTATATCGGCGCGGGCGGATCAATCCCGATTGCCGGATATTTCAAGACCCATCTTGGAATGGACGCCATGCTGATCGGCTTTGGCCGCGACGATGACCAGATCCACAGCCCGAACGAAAAATACGATGTCGACTGTTTCCACCACGGCATCCGGTCCTGGGCGCGCATCCTTGACCGCATGACACGCTGATCCCGCAACGGCTGGCCGGGGTCAGGCCCCGGCTACCCATTGCAGCATCGTGTCGTCGTCCACCTGCTGCATCAGGCCGATATTCTTTTGAAACCCCGCGAAATCCAGCCGCGATATCGCCTCAAGGTCGTTCCAATGCGGTTTGAACGCCGCCCTTGGCCGCCGCATCACCACGGTCTGCGGATTGCCCGCGCCGATCACCGTGCGAAAGTCCAGGTTGGGGAAAAAGTCGTGGATCGCGAACACCACCTTGCAGACGTCGCCCTGCCAGGCCCGCCCCGTGGCCCCATGCTGCCGGCGCATCCGGTTGCATTCCCCGTGGTCGCGCATCATCGCGAACATGTCGCTTGGCACCGTGTCGTCGATCACGATGACCGACCCCGCGTGCGTCATCACCAGCGCCGAACACAGATCGCGGAAAGTTTGCTCAAACGTGTGAAGGCCGTCCAGAAACACCAGATCATAGGGCTTTGGCCCCGGCGGGTTCTGGAAAAACGCGTCCGACGTCATCTCGAAGAACTGCCGGTGCGGGCGCACTTCGGGTGCCACGTCGAACAGGAACTTCGGATCGACGGCATGCATGTCCGGCAGGGTCAGGTTCAGGAACGTTTGCCCCCGGAACACCCCCACCTCCAGATAGCGCCGCGCGCCAATGTCGCGCGCAATCCGCGCCAACCGCGCCACGTTGCGGCGGTTCTGCGGCGTGAACGGATCGGCGGGTTTGATCGGAGATGCAATCTTGGGCTGCTCGTCAGGTGCCAAATGGTAACCCCGGATCGGGCGCTGCCCGGAAATCGTGAAATGGCGCGGTTGACGGGGCTCGAACCCGCGACCCCCGGCGTGACAGGCCGGTACTCTAACCAACTGAGCTACAACCGCGTGCAACCCCCCGGACCCAAGCCCGAACGTGAGGGGGTATTAGGCAAGGCCTTGGCCAAGGTCAAGCAGTTCCACCCGCAAAGTTGCGAAAGTTTGGACTTCGGTCCGATCCGCGCCGACGCTCCCTATCGCGGCGGGGCCGGAATGAACTCGGCATCGTCCCCCACCGGCAGGCGAAACCGCCCATGCGCCCAGTCACCCGCGCGCCAAGCCTCTTTCGCGGCCTCGATCCGTTCCTTGCTTGACGCGACGAAATTCCACCAGATATGCCTTGGCCCGTCCATCGTGGCCCCGCCCAGCAGCATGACCCGCGCGCCCCCCGTCCCCGCCCGCAGCGTGATCGCATCGCCCGGACGGAAGATCAGCATCCGCCCCGCCTCGAACACCTGCCCCGCCACCGTCACCTCACCCGCCAGCACATAGGCCCCCCGGTCTTCATGGTTGTCCGGCAACGGCAGCGCCGCCCCCGCTTCCAGCACCGCATCGGCATAGAACATCTCTGACGGTGTCGGCGTGGGCGCGCTCGCGCCATAGGCCTGCCCCAGAATCAGGCGCACCGATTTCCCTTCCGCCTCGAGCATGGGCAGCGCCTCTGCCGCCGCATGATGAAACGCCGCCGGATCATCCTCGCGGTCGCGCGGCAGCGCGATCCAGCTTTGCAGCCCGAACAGCTTTTGTGGCGCGGCCCGTCCCGGTCCGTCCATCCGTTCAGAATGGGTGATCCCGATTCCCGCCTGCATCAGGTTCACCTCGCCCGGCACGATCCACGCGTCGGTGCCCAGACTGTCACGGTGATGCATCCGCCCCTCCAGCAGATAGGTCACCGTCGCCAGCCCGATATGCGGATGCGGACGCACATCGATGCCTTGCCCGGTCAGGAACTCCGCCGGTCCCATCTGATCGAAAAAGATGAACGGCCCGACCATCTGCCGCGCCACCGAAGGCAAGGCGCGCCGCACCTCAAACCCGCCCAGATCACGCGCCCGCGCCACCACCACCGCCTCGATTGCATCCACCGCGTCGCCCATCGGAATTGTCGGGTCCAGTGCCGGGTTCCAGCTCATCACAACCTCCATGTCAGTTCACGACCAGTCTACCCCACAGCGCCAACCGCAGATACCGGCAACAAAGCGCCTGCCCTGTTCGCCTGTGCACATTGATTCGCCCCGCGCAATGGTCAGGGCTGGCGAACACCCCGATCCGCCCGTAGGGTGCCGCCATATTTCCAACCAACGGATAGATCGTGACCGTCTTTTCCATCGCCCACAAGTCGGCCAATTTCAACAAGGCCATGGTGATGCACACGCTGCGCAACATCTGGATGGACCAGGGCATCGACGTGCGCGTGGGGCGGACCTTCGCCCCTGACGCCGATCTTTGCCTGCTGCACCTTGACCAGACAAAAATCCTGCCCCGCCATATCCCGCCCGCCCCTGCCGGGATCCGGGTACTGAACAACCGCGTTCTCGACATTTCCAAGCGGAGCATTTCGACCCTTCTCCTCACCCCCGACACCGACTGGGATGGCCCTGTGATCGTCAAGACCGATCTCAACCATTTCGGCGGCCCCGAACGAGGCGCAAAGCGGAAAGGCCTGCGCGCCTGGGCAAGCGATACCGCCGCCCGTATTTCGTGGCGTCACGCGGGACGGCTGCCAGAAAAAACCTACCCCGTCCTCAATCACCTGCGCCGTGTGCCGGGCTGGGTCTGGCGCGACCCGGCGCTCGTGGTCGAAAGATTCCTGCCCGAACGCGACGGCGATTTGTACTGCCTGCGCGGCTGGATGTTTCTGGGCTCCAAAGGCTATGGCTGGCGGCTGTTTGCAACAGACCCTCTGGTCAAGGTCGAATCGATGGTCAGGTTCGAATACATCGACGAACAACCCGAATTCCTGCAGGACTTCCGTCGCGAAAACGGCTATGATTTCGGCAAGTTCGACTATGTCATCTACGACGGCGTGCCGATCCTTCTGGACGCGAACAAGACGCCGGGTTTTTCCGGCGATCCAAACTCACCACGCATCAAGATGCTGGCCAGTGGATTGATGGATTTCCTGTGATGAACCGCCTGCAGCTTTCCATCCCGTCAGACCAGTTATTCCCGCCCCGCACGGCCTTCATGGCCCGTGCCGATCTGTCAGAAACGCGGCTTCTTGGCTATCAGCCGCTCAATCAGGATGCGGTCACCACCACCCTGTCGGGCCTTCTGAACGGTCGCCCCACGGTGCGTCACAGATCTGGCGTCACGGCGGCCATCCTGCAAACCTATGAACGTGCAGGCCTGCATGTGGACGAAGACCTGCACGCCTATGACACAGCGGATGAGGCTGACGCTTTGGCGCATCGCCTGATTGCCATGGGCTACCGCCTGACCGCCCCCTATCCCACCGCGGAAGGCCGCTTTCCCGAAACCGCCATGCTGGTGCCCAACGATCTGTGGCGCAGCCTGAACGACAAGACCAACCTGCCGCAGATCGTGCCCGAAGGCCACCTGATGGCCCGTCAGATCGTGGCACTGGCCGATGTGCCGGCCCTAGCCATCGACGGCCCCGTCTGGATCAAGGCGGCAGGCGGCCACGCCACCGGCTGGGGCTTTGCCGTGCGCTACTGCGCCGATTCAGATGCCCGCGCAAAAGCCGCCAAGGATTTCGCCGCAATGGGCGGCGTGACGCATGTGATTGTCGAGGCGGACGCCGCTGCCGATCACTGCTGGTGCGCCAGCATCGTGGTGCGCGATGACGACACGCTGTTTGCAGGTTTTGCCGAACAGGACTTTGCAAGCCCGGGCCATCAGGCCGGAAGCGTGATCGACCCCGAACACCCGTTTCCCGCCGAAGGACAGACCCTTGCCATCGCTGTCGGAAACGCTGCGCGGGCCATGGGTTTTCGCGGACTGGCCGGGCTTGACATCGGCCTTGCGCGCGATGGCCGCCTGATCGTGTTCGACCCGAACTTCCGGTTCAATTCTTCGTCGGCGCAGGCGATGTTGCACGGTTCAGCGTCCCTACGGGTTGGGCTGCCTGCCAGCCGGTCCTGTCAGATCACAAGCCCCCTGCCGATGGCCACCCTGATCGACCGCACCATCCCCGCCATCGACGCGGGTTGGTTCGTGCCGACGCGGCTCCTCGACGCCAGCCTGCTTCCCGCGGCAGCAGGAAACAGCATGGTCACGGGCTTTGTTCTGGGCCACGATCTGGCCGATACAAAAGACCGCGCCGCGAGGTTCGAGGCGATGCTTCTGGCCTAGGCGGCTGTCTGACGGGCGCCATAGTACAGGCCCACCACATGCTCGGCCTGCGCAAAGAACAGCCACCGCGCAATCACCGCCCCCAACAGATGCAGCACCGCCGCCACCACAAAGGCCCAGGGCGCGCGGCTGATGATCAACAGAACGGCGGGCGCAATGACCGCCAGTTCCACCGCCAGCAACCGCAACTTGCGGGCATGTTTGCGCCCAACCACATGGATCATCTCGCGCATCAGATAATTGCCACCGGTGTGGGGCTGTTCGAACACGGATGGCACACCGATCCGCCCCAACCCGGTGGCCGTGGCAATCGTCTGCCCCACTGCGCCAAACCGCCCGTCCCCCAGCACGAAATTCAGGAACAGCGACAGGCCAAGCACCCCCAGCCCCAACAGTGCAACCACCGACGATCCCGCCAGTATCCCCCCGCCCGCAACCGCAAAGGTAAAGAACAGCACCGGCGTCGTCCAATGGTTCCAGCGCGGCACCGTCTTCAACTGGGCATAGATCATCGACGTGCACAGGATCGTGGCCGCACAAAGCAGGGCACCGACAACCCCAAGCACCCCCACAGGCCAGCCCAGCGCCAGCCAGTCCGACAGTGCGACAGGGGCCAGCGTCACCAGCGTCGCCACCGCCGCCCAACCTTCCCGTGACAGCCAGCTTGTCCGCCACTGCGTGAACGCCCACAGCGCCCGGCGCGGATTGCCCAGATGCAGGGTCGACGACAACAACCCCCCCACCGCCAACGCGTAGCCCAGCCCCCAGTGGAAAAACGCAGGCCATCCCCCCGCATCGCCGCCAAAGCCCAGCGCAAGCAGCGCCAAAAGCCCAAAGCCAAGCCCCGACAGAACCGTGAACCCGATCACCGACGCTGCGGGGTTCATCAGATCTTCCCCAACACGCGGTCCAGCCAACCGGCGAACCCAGTGGCCTGAATGTCCAGCAGCGGTGCCAGAAGTGATGCCTGATCCGGCCTGTCCTTGGGGCGCGGCGGCAGATACTTGTTGGTCGGGCGCGTGCCCATGTCCGGCATCAGATCATACCCGCCCCGGTCGGCCACCAGCCGTGACACCTTGCTGTCCGGGTCGCCCAGATCGCCAAAATGCCGCGCGCCGGTCGGGCAGGTGCGCACGCAGGCAGGCTCGCGGTCAATTTCGGGCAGCGTCTCGTTATAGATCCTGTCCACGCACAGCGTGCATTTCTTCATCACCCCCGCCGCCGCATCCATCTCCCGCGCGCCATAAGGGCAGGCCCAGGCGCACAGGCCACAGCCGATGCAGATATCCTCGTTGACCAGAACAATGCCGTCTTCGGACCGTTTATAGCTCGCCCCCGTCGGGCAGACCGTCACGCAGGGCGCATCATCACAATGCAGGCACGACCGGGGAAAGTTGATGATCTGCGCCTGCCCCGCCTCGGGCTGCACCTGATAGCTGTGCACGCGGTTCAGGAATGTCCCCGACGGCTCCGCCCCATAAGGATCCTGATCCGACAAAGGCGCGCCATAACCCTGATCGTTCCACCCCTTGCAGGCGGTGACGCAGGCATGACAACCGACACAGGTATCAAGGTCGATCACAAGACCCAGCTTTTTCTCTGTATGTCCGGGAAGGCAGGTCATGTGTCACCCCCGGATGTTCTGCGGGAATTCTTCGCAGAAGAATTGTTGATGCCGGGGAACTGAGGTGCCGTTTCCGATTGCGGGCCGATGCGTTCGATCCGCACTCGCAGATCGAACCACGCCGCCTGCCCCGTCACCGGGTCCGCGTTGGACCAGCGCAGCCCATCGGCCTGCTGTGGCAGCAATTCCGAAATCAGATGGTTCATCAGAAATCCCCGTGTCGCCTCGGGCGCGTCCGGGTCAAGGCCCCAGGTTCCCTTGCGTTTGCCGATTGCATTCCATGTCCAGACCGTATGTTCGTTCAGCGCCGCCATATGCACGACCGGCACCTTGATCTGCCCGTTCGGCGACGAAAGCCGCGCCCAGTCGCCCTCGGCCAAGCCATGGTCCTCCCACACCCGCGTCGGTACATACAGCGGGTTCACCCCGTGGATCTGCCGCAGCCAAGCGTTCTGCGACCCCCAGCTGTGGTACATCGCCATCGGCCGCTGGGTCAGCGCATGGAGCGGATAGTCCGACGCCGCACTGTCGCCAAACGGCGGATACCAGATCGGCAGCGGGTCCATCGCCGCCACCAGCCGCACCCGGTGCTGCAGGGGGGCGGGATATTCACCCAACCCCTGACCCGCCATCTGGAACTTGCGCAGCGGTTCCGACCACAGGCTGAACAGATAGGGCTGGGGTGCATCATAGAACCCCATGGCGACGGCCCAATCCTGATAGGCGGCGTTCCACGGCTTCATGAAGGCGGCACCCTCGGGCACGTGGGCCTGATGAAACCCGCCGTTCGCGATGTAACGGTTCAACTGATCGGGGTTCGGCGCACCCCGCCCCGTTTCGCCCCCGTTGCCGCGCCAGCCCATCAACGGCCCCACGCCGGGGCGGCGCTGATGGTTCACGATGTAATCGGCGTAATCGCGGAACTTCGGCGCACCCTCTGCGTCCACGAACCCCGGCAGCCCAAGCCGCGCGCCAAGGTCGATCAGCACCGACTGAAACCCCCGCACTTCACGGTCAGGCTCCACCACCGGCCAGCGGATCGCATCCCCCGCCGCCCCCGGCTCACTGATCGGGCGGTCCAGCAGGCTGATGCAATCGTGCCGTTCAACATAAGTCGTGTCCGGCAGGATCAGGTCCGCATAGGCCACCATCTCGCTGGCATAGGCATCGGAATAGATGATCCTCGGGATCACATATTCCCCATCCGCCCCCTTGTCCGTCAGCATCTCCATCGTGGCCGTCGTGTTCATCGACGAATTCCACGCCATGTTGGCCATATACAAAAACAGCGTGTCGATGCGGTAGGGATCGCCCACATGGGCATTGGCGATTACCATGTGCATCATGCCATGCGCCGCCATCGGCGCATCCCAGGAAAACGCCTTGTCGATCCGCGCGGGCGCGCCCTCTGGCGTCAGGGCAAGCGATTCCGGCCCCCGCACATAGCCCAGATGCGGCCCCGCCAGCGGTTGCCCCGGCTTGGCATCGAAATGCGGCGACGGATGTGCCTCCATCGGTTTCGGATAGGGCGGTTTGAGCCTGTAACTCCCCGGCGTTTCCACCGCCCCCAGCAACACCTGCAACAGATGGAGCGCGCGTGCCGTCTGGAACCCGTTGGAATGCGCCGAAATCCCCCGCATCGCGTGAAAACTGACAGGCCGCCCGACAAACCCGCTGTGCCGGTTGCCGCGAAAATCGGTCCAGTCCTGTTCGATCACGATGGGCGCATCAAACGCCGCCGCGGCAAGTTCGGCGGCCAGCGTCCGTATACGCGCCGCCGTCACCCCGGTCCGCCCGGCCACCGCCTCGGGCGCATATTCCGGTGCAAGGTAGCGTTCGGCCAGATGCTGGAACACCGTGCGGTTGCCCTCGAACGTGGCCCCAAGGTCGGGTGACACTCCCTTTCCGTCCCAAGGCATCGGCCGCCCCGTCACCTTGTCGATCACGATGGGCTGGCTTTCCGCATCCCGCACCAGCAGGCCCTGCGCAGGCCCCTCGGCCTCGGTCACCAGACAGGCGGCGTTGGTCCACTGCGCCAGATAGTCGAGGTCGATCTTCCCCGCCTCCAGCAGACAATGGATCAACGCGAGGATCAAAAGCCCGTCTGTCCCCGGCGTGATCCCGATCCAGTCATCCGCAATCGCGTTGTAACCTGTGCGGATCGGGTTCACCCCGATCACCCGCGCGCCCCGGCCCTTCAGTTTGCCCAGCCCGATCTTGATCGGGTTGCTGTCGTGATCCTCGGCCACTCCAAACAGCACGAACAGCCTGGTTCGATCCCAATCAGGTTGCCCGAATTCCCAGAACGCGCCGCCGATGGTGTAAATCCCCGCCGCCGCCATGTTCACCGAACAAAACCCGCCATGGGCTGCATAGTTGGGCGTGCCGAACATCTGCGCCCACCACCCGGTCAGGCTCTGACTCTGGTCACGCCCGGTAAAGAAGGCGAGCTTTTCGGGCGCCGTCTCGCGCAGCGGCTTCATCCAGGCGACGGCGGTGGCCAAGGCCTCGTCCCAGGAAATCGGCTCGAACGCGCCCGATCCGCGCGGCCCGACACGCCGCAGCGGGGTGGTCAGACGGCTGGGCGCGGAGATCTGCTTTATCCCTGCGGCCCCCTTGGCGCAGAGCACACCCTTGTTGACCGGATGGTCGCGGTTGCCCTCGATATAGGTGACGCGGCCCTCTGTCAGATGCACATTGATCCCGCAGCGGCAGGCGCACATGTAACAGGTCGTCTGACGGACGGCATCGGAAACAGGCGTTTGGGTATCCAGAACGGCGTCCTTCATGTCGGGGCCCTTGGTTGCGCCACAAGGGCCATGGCTTCGCTGGCAATATGAGCCTCTTCGGCGGCACTCACCACCCAGACCGCGACACCACTGCTCCTATTGTTGTGGGCGGCAGGGGAATAATCTTCCCCCTGCGCCGGCAATCCGACTCCAGCCCAGCCCAGCCCCTGCAAGATGCGGTCGCGCACCTTTGCATCATGTTCCCCGATCCCCCCGGTGAACACCACGGCATCCAGCCCGCCCATGGCGGCGATCATCGATCCCGATTGCCGCACCGCCCAGTAACAGAAATGCGCGATGGCGAACCCTGCCCTTTCCGTGCCCGCCGCATGCAAGGCCCGCATGTCCGACGCGCCGCCCAGCGCCAAAAGCCCGCTTTCCCGGTTCAACAGGCGCGTGGCCCCCCCGATCCCGTGCCTGCGCGCGATGTCCAGAACCGCGTTCCCGTCCATCGGCCCCGCCCGCGTGCCCATCGTCATCCCGTCCAGCGGCGAATACCCCATCGTCGTGGCCACAGACAGCCCGTCCAGTATGGCACACAACGACACCCCGTTCCCCAGATGCAGCGCCAGCAACCGGCGCGGCAGCGGCCGCCCCGTCAATCCGGGCAGGCGCACCACCAAACTGGCATAGGACAGCCCGTGAAACCCGTACCGGCGCAGACCCGCATCGCGTTCCGCCTGCGGCAGGGCATAGGTCGTGGCAACAGTGGGATTGGTCGCGTGGAACGCCGTGTCGAAATGCACGGTGTGGGGCACCCCCGGCAGCGCCGCCTGCATGGCCTCGATCACCGCTATGGCGGGCGGGTTGTGCAACGGCGCCAGCACCGCGGCCGCACGGATCTTGTCCATCACCCCCGGCGTCAAAACCTGTGGCGCGGTCAGACCGGCCCCGCCATGCACCACCCGGTGCGCAATGGCCCCAATCAGGTGCCCCGAAGCGTCCATCGCCGCCAACATCAACAGCGCCGCCGCCGCGTGATCAGGGGCAACTCCGCCCTGCAGCGCGCCGTTCACGCGAAATTCCGTCAACGCCCAGATCTCGCTCGCCACAGCCGACCACAGCACCGCGCCCGCGCCATCGAACAGTACCGCCTTCAACGACGACGATCCGGCGTTCAGCACCAGAATGGCCACCGCCCCCCCGCTCACCACAACGCCTTCCCCAATCCCAGCACCGCGAGAAAACCCAACAGCCCGATCGCCATGCGACGAAAATCCTGCGGATCGGTCGCCAGAAAATGCCGCCCCCCGGCCCAGATGCCCGCCCCGATCAACGGCAGGGACAGCACCACCCCCCAAGCCGTGTCCCATGTCACCATGCCGTGCCACCACATCAAAGGCGCGGTGATTGCATCCAGAATGCAGAAATACGCGATCAGCGTGGCGCGGAACGCCCCCGCCGCCATCCCCTGCGCGGTGAAGTAACTGGCCACCGGTAGCCCTGCCATCCCCACCGCATTGGCCGCCCCCGCCAGCACCCCCATCCCCAGATGCGCAAGCCCGCCCTGCCTACTGCGGATGCGCCAGCCCAGCATCAGAACCACGCACATCACCAGAACATAGCCCGCGATAACCCCCCGCGCCGCATCCACGCTCACCCGGTTGATCACCCACAGCCCGGCAGGCAACCCGATCACCGCGCCAAGGATCAACGCCCGCACCCGGGCCCAATCCACATCGCGCCGCACCTGCGCCCATTGCTGGAACGTCATCAGAAACTCGCACACCAGAACCACCGGCACGATCTGCAACGGGTTCATCACCAACGCCGACGCCGAAATGACAAGCGCCGAAAACCCGAACCCGGAATAGCCCCGCACGAACGCCGCCACCAGAACGGCAACCGCCATATACGCAGCCCCGGCAAATCCCAGATCGAAGGGCAGCGTCATACCCGCTGCGGTCGCATGTCCGCCTTGTCGATCCCCGCCACCGCCACCGGCTTCTTCATCGCATCCCGCCGGAACGGCTCGCCCAGTTCCTGATTGATCATCGCCTCGATCAGCGTCGTCTTGCCCACCGCCTGATCCGCCAACGCCTGCGTCAGGGCGCTGCGCAATTCGTCCATCGTGCGGGCCTGCACGCCTTTCAGCCCGCAGGCCTGTGCGATGCCCGCATAACTCACGTCACCGTCCAGTTCCGTGCCGATGAAGTTGTCCGCATACCACAGCGTCGAGTTGCGCTTTTCCGCACCCCACTGATAGTTGCGGAACACCACCATCGTGATCGCAGGCCACTCCGCCCGCCCGATGGCCGTCAGTTCGGTGACCGCAATGCCGAACGCCCCGTCCCCTGCAAACCCCACCACCGGCACATCAGGGCAGGCGATCTTCGCCCCCACGATGCTGGGCAGCCCGTAACCGCAAGGCCCGAACAACCCCGGCGCCAGATACTTCCGCCCCGCCTCGAATGTCGGATAAGCGTTGCCGATGGCACAGTTGTTGCCGATGTCCGATGAAATGATCGCCTCGCGCGGCAGCGCGCTTTGAATGGCGCGCCACGCCATGCGGGGCGACATCCAGTCCGGCTTGTCCGCTCGTGCCCGCGCGTTCCAGCTTGTTCCCACATCATCGTCTTCATGGTCCATCGACGACAATGCCTGCGCCCAGGCCGATTTCGTCTGCGCAATCCGCGCCGTGCGATCCACACGGTCGGCATCGCCAGCCCCTGCCGACAGCCGGGCCAGCAGCGCCTCCGCCACCTTGCCCGCATCGCCCACGATCCCGACGGTCACCTTCTTTGTCAGGCCGATGCGGTCGGGGTTGATGTCCACCTGAATGATCTTCGCCTCGCGCGGCCAGTAATCCAGCCCATAGCCCGGCAGCGTCGAAAACGGGTTCAGCCGCGTGCCAAGGCACAAGACCACATCCGCCTGCGCGATCAGTTCCATCGCCGCCTTCGATCCGTTGTACCCCAGCGGCCCCGCAAACAACGGATGCGACCCCGGAAACGCATCATTATGCTGATACCCCACGCAAACCGGCGCATCGAGCCGTTCAGCCAGCCGCATCGACGCCGGAATGGCCCCCGCCAGCACCACACCGGCCCCATTCAGAATCACCGGAAACTTCGCCCCCGACAACAATGCCGCCGCCTCATCCAGCGCCGCCTCGCCACCCGTGGGGCGCTCAAAATCCACCACGGCGGGCAGATCGATGTCGATCACCTGCGTCCAGTAATCGCGCGGCATGTTGATCTGCGCAGGCGCGCTCGCCCGCTTGGCTGCCATGATCACCCGGTTCAGAACCTCGGCCACCCGCGACGGATCGCGCACTTCTTCCTGATAGGCGACCATGTCCTTGAACAGCGCCATCTGTTCCACTTCCTGAAACCCGCCCATGCCGATGGTCTTGTTCGCCGCCTGCGGCGTGACCAGCAACAATGGCGTATGGTTCCAATACGCCGTCTTGACCGGTGTCACGAAATTGGTGATCCCCGGCCCGTTCTGCGCAATCATCATGCTCATGCGGCCCGACGCGCGGGTATACCCGTCGGCCATCATGCCGCCCGATCCTTCGTGTGCGCAGTCCCAGAAGGTGATGCCCGCCTTGGGAAACAAATCTGAAATCGGCATGAAGGCTGACCCGATGATGCCAAAGGCATGCTCGATGCCATGCCGCTGCAGAACTTTGACGAACGCTTCTTCGGTGGTCATCTTCATCGGGCACATCCTTTGCGTTTTCCATTCCACTATGCCAAAGCGCCAAGCGCCCCTTAGGGCCAGCACCCCGGCCCCCATAAGTCCAGATCAGGCCATCTCGGCCATGCGCCGCGCGATCCGGGCAATCCCTTCCTCGATCCGCGCCGGGGCCACGCTCGAATAGGCCAGCCGATAGAAATTGCGCGGTGCCGCCACCGGGTCGAAAAACGCGGCACCCGGTTCGATCAGCACCCCGTCGGCACGAAGCCTTTGCGCCAGAATCTCCGTGTCCACCCCCTCTGGCGCGCGCATCCAGAAGCTTGATCCGCCAAACCCCCCCCCGGGCCCCGCCACTGTCAGGCCCTGCGCGCGGATCGCCTCGTCCATCAGCAACCGGCGGCGGCGGTACGCCCCCTTCATCCGGTTGACCATCGCATCATAATGGCCCAGCGACAGGAAATAGGCGACCGTCCGCTGCAGATGCCCGGGCGGATGCCGCAACACCGCCCCGCGCAACGCCCGCGCCTCGCGGATAAAGGCCTGCGGCCCCACCAGATAGCCAAGCCTGATGCCCGGAAACAGCGATTTGGAGAATGATCCGACGTAAATCACCCGCCCCTCCCGGTCCAGCGATTTGAGCGATGGCGAAGCCGGTTTCAGAAACGACATCTCGAATTCGTAATCGTCCTCCACCACCAGAAACCCCTCGGCCGCGGCCCGCTCCAGCAACGCCTGACGGCGCGGCAGGGGCATCGTGGCATTCGTCGGACAGTGATGGCTGGCCGTGGTGAACACCACATCGCAGGGCGGCACCAGTTCGGGCGGCAACCCCGCCATATCCACGTCCACCGCCAATATCTTTGCCTGCGCCTGCTCCAGTATCCCGCGCAATCCGGGGTAACCGGGGTTTTCCACCACTGCCCGCCGCCCCGGCCCCAGCACCACCTGCGCCGCAAGCCACAGCGCGTTCTGCGCGCCCATCGTCAGCAACACCTGATCCGCCCGCGCAGCAATTCCCCGGCGCGGCAGGATCGACTGCAACACGCAGTCCACCAGCAACGGATCGTCCCGCCCATAGGCGTCAAGCGTCAACGTCTCGAAATCGCGCTTGCCAAGCGCGCGCAGCGCGCACAATCGCCAGTTCTGATGATCAAACAACGCGGCATCCGGCTGCCCGTAGATGAAGGAATAAGGATAATCCTGCCAGTCCGCAGGCTTGTCGATCCGCGTCAGCGATGAAAACCGCCGCCCGGTGATGGCGTCGAAATCGACAGCATCGCCCGATATTGCGGTATCCTTCGCAAACTCCGGCTGGCGCGGGGCCGTGTCCGACACGAAATACCCCGACCTGCCCCGCGCCGTCAGATAATCCGACGACACGAGATCACTGTAAGCCAGCGTCACGGTGATCCGGCTGATCCCCAGATGATCGGCCAGCCCGCGTGACGACGGCATCCGCTCACCCGCGCGAAACCGCCCCGCCAGAATGCCCTGCACGACCAGTTGGCGGATCTGCTGCTGCAAGGTGCCGGGCCCACCGGCAGCAAGATAGAAACTTTCGTTAGGGATGGACATTCTGGACCTATCACGCGCGGCGCGTGGACTTATCCAGAACCCTGTCCATCCCCAAGGTCAAGCCCCGGTTCGGTTCAGCCGAACACCCGCGTCAGCGCGCGGTCGATCCCGTCCGTGATCTGATCGATGTCATCCGCCGTGGCAATCAGCGCGGGTGACAGGCACAGCGTGTTGTTCAGACCCGGCAGGCTCCGGTTCGTCATCCCGATGATGATGCCCTGCGCCATGCAGTCGGCCACCACGGCGGCGACCTGCCGTTCGTCTGCGGCTTCCCGCGTGGCACGGTCTGCCACCAGTTCCGCACCGCAGAACAGCCCCTTGCCGCGCACGTCGCCAATCACCTTGTGCCGTTCCGCCAGCGCGTGAAGGTTCCCCGTCAGCCGGTCCCCCATGGCCAGCGTATTGGCCAAAAGCCCCTCATCCTCGATGATCCGCATGTTTTCCAGCGCCGCCGCGGGCCCCGCCGTGCATCCGCCAAAGGTAGAGATATCGCGGAAATGGCTCATCGGATCGCTGGCATCATCCTTGAACATGTCAAAGATCGCCTCGGTCGTCACCGTGCAGGAAATCGCCGCGTACCCCGACGCGACACCCTTTGCCATCGTCACGAAATCCGGACGCACACCGTAATGCTGATACCCGAACCATGTGCCGGTCCGGCCCACACCGCAAACCACTTCGTCGATGTGAATCAGGATCTGGTATTTGGCGCAAATCTCCTGCACCCGCTCCCAGTATCCGTCCGGGGGGGTAATCACCCCGCCCCCCGCCGTCACCGGCTCCAGACAGATCGCGCCGATGGTATCGGGGCCTTCGCGCAGAATTACCTCTTCGATCGCGTCCGCCGCCCGCATCCCATAATCCGGCCCCGGCCACTGCGCGCGGTATTCCAGACAATGCGGCACCTCCACGAAACCCGGCGTCATCGGCCCGTACTGCGCGTTGCGCTGCGGCTGCCCGCCCGCCGAAAGCGCGGTGATCGTCGTGCCGTGGTAATCCCGCTCGCGGAACAATATCTTCGATTTCCGTCCGCCATGGTGCCGGTGCGAGATCTGGCGCACCATCTTGAACACCTTCTCGTTCGCCTCCGACCCCGAGTTGGAATAATACACGCGGCTTAGCCCCGGCATCTTTTCGATCAGCCGCTTGGCAAACATCGCCCCCGGAATCGACCCAGCCGCCCCCGCGAAATAGTTCATCTTGATCAACTGGTCGCGCACCGCGTTGGCGATGCTTTCGCGACCATATCCGACGTTGACCGTCCACACCCCGCCCGACACCGCGTCCAGATGCTCTTTCCCGCGCGCATCCCACACCCGCATCCCGCGGCCTTCGACGATCACCCTCGGGTCCACTGTCTCATA
The DNA here is from genome assembly GCA_031425195.1 of Gemmobacter sp. Lineage (GTDB taxonomy): Bacteria > Pseudomonadota > Alphaproteobacteria > Rhodobacterales > Rhodobacteraceae > JANPIX01. The sequence continues at coordinate 73,627 of JANPIX010000017.1, forward strand.
GGGCTTGTGCTGGCTCAGATGGTGCCAGACATGCGCCCGGTCCGCCGCAACCACCTCAGAGATGTCGTTGATCATGCCGTCCATGCCGCCCGCCTTTCCAGAATGCCCGATCAAGGGGCAAAACCCCCTGATTTGCGCCACTGTCGGGGATCACCGCCCCCGACCGTAGGGCCAGCAGCCCCGCACCCATAAGACCAGTTGGAAATTCCTTTGGTCCGGGCCAAAAGACGCGAAAGACTTTCACCCCAAGGCACGACCTTGCAGGAAGACGGTTCTTCCCCGCACTGGCGTTCCAAAATACTTGCAGACAATTCGTCACCGTCGCGTAAACAATACCATCAAGCCCGGAAAACCGGGCACGACCAACCAAGGGGAGAATGCATTCATGTCACTTCGCAAAACGCTGCTGGGGGCCGTCGCTGGCGTGGCCCTGCTGGGCGGCGCGCCTGCCGCCTATGCCCTCGACGAAATCACCGTCGCCTATTTCCTCGAATGGCCGATGCCCTTCGAATTCGCCAAGGTGAACGGCACCTATGAAAAGGAACTGGGCGTCAAGATCAACTGGCGCGCCTTTGACACCGGCACCGCCATGTCCGCCGCCATGGCTTCGGGCGATGTGCACCTGTCGGTCAGCCAGGGCGTCCCCCCCTTCGTGATCGCGAGCAGCGCCGGTCAGGACATCCAGATCCTCGACGTGGCCGTCGTCTATGCCGACAACGACAACTGCGTCGTGCGCACCGATCTTGAGATTACCAAGGACAATGCCACCGAACTTGCCGGCAAGAAGGTGGCCCTGCCCATCGGTTCCGCCGCCCACTACGGCTTTCTCAAGCAGATGGAGCATTTCGGCGTCGACCCCGCCTCGATGGAGATTGTCGACATGGCCCCGCCGGATGGTGCCGCGGCCTTTGCCCAAGGCGGGCTTGACATGGTATGCGGCTGGGGCGGCGCCCTGCGCCGGATGAAGGAAAACGGCAACGTCCTGCTGACCGGTGCCGAGAAAGAGGAACTGGGCATCCTCGTGTTCGACGTCACTTCCGGCCCGGCCTCGTTCGTTGCCGAAAACCCTGATCTTGTTGCCAAATTCCTCAAGATCACGGCAGACGCCAACGCCATGTGGGCCGATCCCGCGAAACAGGCCGAAATGCTGCCCGTGATCGCCAAAGACGCCGGGATGGACGAGGCGGCCACCGCCGAAACGATGGCCACCTTCGTGTTCCCGACGCTTGAAGATCAGCTTGGCCCGAAATGGCTTGGCGGCGGCGCACAGTCGTTCCTCAAGGGCGTCTCGGGCGTATTCGTCGATACCGGCAACATCCCCTCGGCGCTCGACAGCTATGACGCGACCGTGAACACAGGCCCCCTCACCGCGGCCAGCGCGCTCTGATCCCTTGGCGGGTCGCCCGGTTGCCGGGTGGCCCGCCCCAACTCTCGATCCGATAGGGATACCATGGCGGGACTGATCATCGAATCCCTGTCGATGCGCTTTGATCTGCCGAACGGCGGGTCGGTTCAGGCGCTTCAGGACATCAATCTGACACTGCAACCGGGCGAGCTTTTGTCCGTCCTTGGCCCCTCGGGCTGCGGCAAGACCACGCTTCTGAACATTCTCGCGGGGTTTCTCGCCCCCACCGCGGGCACCGTCACCCTGAACGGCAAACGCGTCACGGCCCCCGGTGCGGAACGCGGCATGGTGTTCCAGCAGGGCGCGCTGTTCGAATGGATGTCGGTGCGCCATAACGTCGATTTCGGCCCCCGCATGAAGGGCATGCCCAAGGCGGAACGCGACACCATCACCGATCATCTTCTGGATGTCGTGGGTCTTGCCGATTTCAAGGAAAAGGCCGTCTACGAATTGTCCGGCGGCATGCAGCAGCGTGTCGCCCTCGCGCGCTGCCTTGCCAATGATCCCGACGTGATCCTGATGGACGAACCGCTTGGCGCGCTTGACGCGCTGACCCGCGAAAAGATGCAGGGTCTGATCCTGAAACTGTGGAAGGAAACCGGCAAGACCATCGTGCTGATCACCCATTCCGTGGAAGAGGCGCTGTTGCTCGGTGAACGGTTGCTCGTCATGGCCCCCCGCCCGGGCCGAATGTTCAAGGAATACCGCCTGCCCTATGCCGCGCGCGGTGTCGCGGCCGACCTGCGCGAAGTCAAGAAATCGGACGGGTTCGGCGACACCCGCGAAGAAATTCTCAGCATGATCTGGGGGATGGAGGAAGAAATCATGGGCCGCAAGGAAAGTGCGGCATGACGGTCCTTGCCCTTTACATCGCGATCTTCATCGCCGGTTTCTTTGCCGTCCGCCTGTTCCGCCGCCGCCGCGAGCGTCATGATCTGACAAGCCTCAAGACCGTCACTTTCGGCGATGAAAGTGCCATCCGCCCCGACCGCGCCGCGAGCGTCCTGTCGATCCTGTCGATCTTCCTGATCTGGGCCGCCTTTACCGGCTCTGTCCTCTCGCCGCTGCATGTGCCGGGGCCGTTCATTGGCACCACCTCTTTTGACTACACCGTCACCGATGCGGCCGGTCAGACGGCAAATGCCACAGTCACCGTTCTCGTCCACCCGCTCGGCGAAAAGCCGGCCGCCCCCGCCGCAGCACCGGGCACCTCCTTTGCGCAGGGCGATGGCGTCATTGTGCCGGCATGGCGTTCTGTTCTGATCAAGCCGGTGGAAAATGACGTGGGCGACGCCCTTCGCATCACCGCCATCAACGGCCAGCCCGTTGCCACCGACACCCCCGTCAAGGTGGATCACGGCAGCCTTGTTCTGACGTCCAAAGGGTCGCTCAACTTTGAACCCTACAAGGGCTGGCAGATGGAACCGATCTGGCTCCCCTCACCCGAGGCTGTCACCGCGCGGCTGGTCGAGATTTCGCAGAACGGCTATCAGAACACCTCGTTGTGGGAACATCTGGGCGCATCGCTGATGCGCGTTCTGGTGGGCTTTGCGCTGGGGTCGCTCGTGGGAATCCCCCTTGGCTATGCGATGGGCCTGTCCGGCTGGTTCCGGGGCTGGTTCGACCCGATCGTGGAATTCATGCGGCCCGTCCCGCCCCTTGCGCTCATCCCGCTTGTCATCATCTGGTTCGGTATCTGGGAACAGGGCAAGATCGTGCTCCTGTTCCTCGCCGCTCTCTGGATCATGGTCATCGCGGCCCGCTCTGGCGTGTCGGGCGTGCGCCTGTCCAAGATCCATGCCGCCTATTCGCTCGGCGCATCGAAATGGCAGATCCTGCGCCACGTCATCATCCCCAACAGCCTGCCCGACATCTTTACCGGCGCACGCGTTGCCATGGGCGTCTGCTGGGGCACAGTGGTCGCCGCCGAACTCGTCGCCGCCGAAAAGGGGGCAGGCATGATGATCATCGCCGCCTCCAAATTCCAGTTGACCGATATCGTCGTCATGGGGATCATCCTGATCGGCCTCATCGGTTACGGCATCGACATTCTGATGCGCATGGCCGAACGGCGGCTCATACCCTGGAAAGGCCGTGGATGACCCTGCAATCCGCCCTCGCGGCCATCGACGCGGCCAACGCGGCCGACCCCAACCTTGATCAGGGCCAACCCGCAGCCCTGCTCTATGGCCTGCGCATGACGGCGGAACTGGACCGCATGTTCCCACAAGCGTCAGACATCCTGCAAATCGCCTGCCGGGGTCAGCATGTCGAACGCTGGCAAGTGCCGCGCACCGCCTATCCCGATGGCCGGGCAGGCTATCTCGCCTGGCGCAGCGATCTTGGCCGCCGCCACGGCGCGCGCCTTGCAGGCATCATGGCAGACGCCGGATATTCCCCTGCCGATCAAGACCGCGTTCAGGTCCTGCTCCGCAAGGAAGGCATCAAGCGCGACGCCGAGGTGCAGGCGTTGGAGGATGTCATCTGTGTCGTCTTCCTGCGCCACTACTTCGCAGGTTTCGCCGCCAAACATTCCGCCGACGACGTGCAACGCATCGTCGACAAGACCGCCCGTAAAATGTCTGACGCAGGCCGCGCCAGGGTTCTGTCAGAGTTTACCCTGCCCGAACACCTCGCCGCCGCGTTTCAGTGAATGCCACTGACATTCGCCGCCTGCCCAACCGCGCCAAAGCTAGGTCACAGGATGAAATCGAACTTGCTCAACTGACCAACCGACTGCAACTCAATCTCGAAATCATACGCTCCATTGCCGTTCACGTCACCGCGAACCACCAGATTGGCCCCGGTATCGACAAACCAGATTGCATGGCTTCTTCCGAAACCCGATCCCTGTTCGCCCGCATAGATAAACGACTGATCGCCACCTCGTGAAGAATTCGCATCGATTGCAGACAGAACCAATTTGTCCTCGCCGCTGTCGAAATCGTTAACGATATCACGTGCAGCGCCTTTGCCAGAATGGCTGTCGTCAAAGATAAATCTGTCAGAATTCTGGTCATTCCCTGCAAAAAGCCGGTCACGTCCGCTCCCGCCAATCAAAGCGTCCGCACCAGCACCCCCGCGAAGGATATCGCTGCCATTTTGCCCCCAAAGGGTATCGTTGCCACCGTTACCAACGGCGCTATCGTTCCCCAGTCCCAGTTCGATGGAGTCCGCATATCCGTTACCGACAATCGTATCGTTACCCGCAAACATGTTGCTGAAAATTGCGCCGTTTGAAAAATCGTCAAGTGAATTAAACACGATGTTCAAGTCAAATGCTTCAACCAGCGTCCTGCTCTGACCATCTTGAAACATGAAGCTGTCAAACGAATACATCGTACCTCCAAGCCAATCCGCCAAGGCACCAAAAACAATGGCCCCGCCGTTGTATTCTTCATAAAGGAACACCGTATCAAAGTCATAATCAGAAACATTGTTATAAGTCAGTGTAAGATTACTTGAAGGTCCAGAAACAAACGTGCCGCTTCGAATATTCATCCCTCCGCCTAGCGCGTCGTAACTCTTGATATATGCCACTGTGATCACTCCTATGGATGCAGCAAGCTCATGATGCCAAAATTTTTGCATCAATCCCAGCCAATTTTCATACCTTACATCAGGCATAGCCTCAGAATAAAGACGTCAATGTGGCAAGAGTCTGGGCGTTTGTTTTCCCGAAAACACGGCCGCGACTCTGAAATTCCGTACATACGGGTCGAATACGGCCCGAATACGGATTGCCTACGCAAAACACACAGCGATTTCGCGGTAAATCAAAGACTTACCCCAAAAACCGCGCCACCAGCCCCGCCAGATCATCATAGTGATCCAGCAAAGCCTCTGGCTTCAATCGCGACACGCCCTGCCCCTCCGGTCCAAAGGTGACAAGCGCGACAGGCACCCCCGCCGCCAACCCGGTGTTGCGGTCCGTCTCCGTATCGCCCACCAGCATCGACTGCCCCACGATACCCCCCGCCCATTCCACCGCCGCCACATAAGGCGCCGCGTCAGGCTTGCGCGTGGGCAGCGTATCAGCCCCCACCAATGCGCCAAACAGATCGGTGATCCCCAGACGCCGCACCAGTTCCACAGCCAACCCTTCGGGTTTGTTGGTGCAGATCGCCGTCGCATACCCCGCCTGCCGCAGCGCCGTCACCGCCTCGATGGCCCCGGGATAGAGCGTGGTGTGGGTGTCGATCCCGTCGGCATAGGCTGCAAGCAGCGTCGGATAATGCTTGTCTTCCAACGACTTGTCATGGATGCCCAGCCTGCCGAATCCCAGCCGCAACATCGCCCGCCCGCCCAGAAAGGCCGTCAGCGTATCGCCCGCATGCAGCATGTCGCCATGCCCCAGATCGCGGAACACCGCGTTCGCCGCCGCCAGCAGATCCTCCGACGTATCGGCAAGCGTCCCGTCAAGATCAAAGACCACGCAGCGCATTCTGTAACCTTCCGTGAAACGCCCCCCCTTGCGGACAGCAGGCTTGGGCGTAAAACGGGCGCAACAATAAGGAAAGGGGCAGAATGCAGGTTTCGCTGATCATCCTCGCGGCAGGCATGGGCACGCGCATGAATTCCGACCTGCCCAAAGTGCTGCACCGCATCGGCGCGGCCCCGCTTCTGCATCACGCCCTGGCCTCCGGCCGCGCCATCGACCCGGCCCGCACCGTCGTCGTGGCAGGCCACGGTGCCGATCAGGTCACCCGCTCTGCCCTTGCCTTCGATGACCGGGTCGAAGTGGTTGTTCAGACTGAACAAAAAGGTACCGCCCACGCCGTGGCGCAGGCACGCCCCCTCCTTGCCGACGACGCCGGTGATACCGTTGTCCTGTATGGCGACACGCCCTTTATCCGCCCGGAAACGCTCGACAAAATGGCCGACGCGCGCAGCCGGTTCGACATCGTCGTGTTGGGGTTTGTGGCCCCCGATCCGGGCCGCTATGGCCGCCTGATCACCGAAGGCGACAGCCTGTTGCGCATCGTCGAATACAAGGATGCGACCGATGCCGAACGCGCTGTAACGCTGTGCAATTCCGGTGTGATCCGTGCAGAAACCGCCGTGCTCTTTCCCCTCGTCGATGCCGTCAGCCCTGACAATGCCGCAGGCGAATACTACCTGACCGACATCATCGCCATCGCCCGCGAGCGGGGCCTGACGGCGGGGGTCGTCGTCTGCGACCCGTCTGAAACGCTGGGCATCAACACCCGCGCCGAACTTGCCACCGCCGAAGCCGCCTTCCAGTCCCGCGCCCGGGCCGAGGCGCTTGACTGCGGCGTCACGCTGACCGCCCCTGAAACCGTGTTCTTCGCACTGGATACCTTTATCGGCCGCGATGCGGTAATTGGCCCCAACGTGATCTTCGGGCCCGGCGTCACAATCGAATCCGGGGCCGAAATCAAGGGGTTCTGCCATCTGGAGGGATGCCACATCTCGCGCGGGGCCACAGTCGGCCCCTTTGCCAGGCTGCGCACCGGCACCGAACTTGCCGAAGATGTGCATGTCGGAAACTTCGTCGAAATCAAGAATGCGGTGCTTGATGAAGGCGTCAAGGTCGGGCATCTCAGCTATCTTGGCGATGCGCATGTCGGCGAATTCACCAACATCGGCGCGGGCACGGTGACCTGCAACTACGACGGCGTAATGAAACACCGCACCGAAATCGGTGCGCGGGCCTTCATCGGGTCGGACACCATGCTCGTGGCCCCCGTCAGCATCGGCGACGACGCCATGACGGGAAGCGGATCGGTCATCACCGAACCCGTCCCCGCCGGTGACTTGGCGATTGGCCGCGCGCGTCAGATCAACAAGCCGGGGCTCGCCCTGAAACTGATGGATCATCTGCGCAAGATCAAGGCGGGGAAAGACAGATAGATGTGCGGAATCATCGGGATACTTGGCAATCATGAAGTGGCCCCGCTGCTGGTAGAGGCGCTGAAGCGGCTCGAATACCGCGGCTATGACAGCGCCGGTATCGCCACCGTGCACGGCGGCAAACTCGATCGCCGCCGCGCGGTGGGCAAACTCGTCAACTTGTCCGACCTTCTCGTCCACGACCCCCTCGCCGGAAAGGCCGGCATCGGCCACACCCGCTGGGCCACCCATGGCACGGTCACAGTGCCCAACGCCCACCCCCACAAGGCGGGGCCGGTGGCCGTTGTCCATAACGGGATCATCGAGAATTTCCGCGAACTGCGCGGCGAACTGACGGCAGCCGGATTCGCCTTCGAATCGGAAACCGATACCGAAACCGTGGCCCTGATGCTCCAACTTCACATGTCGCGCGGGCTTGACCCGGTCGAGGCCGCCCGCGCCACGCTGCCCCGCCTGCGCGGTGCCTTTGCCCTGTGTTTCCTGTTCGATGGCCACCCCGATCTTATGATCGCCGCCCGTCAGGGCCCGCCCCTCGCCATCGGGCATGGCGACGGCGAAATGTTCGTCGGCTCCGATGCCATTGCGCTGGCGTCGCTGACTGACCGCGTGACCTATCTGGAAGATGGCGACTGGGCCGTGATCACCCGGTCCGGGGCCACCATCACCGACAGTGCAGGCCGCCTTGCGAACCGCGCGCTGGTGACCACGCAGATCGACGGCACCCGCATCGAAAAGGCGGGCTACAAGCATTTCATGGCCAAGGAAATCGCCGAACAGCCTTTGGTCATCGCCGACGCACTGGCGCATTACCTGAACGGCGACAACGGGTTGCGCCTCCCCGAAGGAGCCGATTTCTCGCAGGTGGACCGCATCACGATGGTCGCCTGCGGCACGGCCCACTATGCCTGCCACGTCGCCCGCTACTGGTTCGAACAGATCGCGGGCCTGCCCTGCGATATCGATGTCGCCTCTGAATACCGCTACCGCGAACCGCCGCTGTCGGATAAAAGCTGGGCCATGTTCGTCAGCCAGTCGGGCGAAACCGCCGACACTCTGGCCGCCCTTCGCTATGCCCGGGGCAAGGTGGCCCGCGTGGTGGCCGTGGTCAACGTGCCGACCTCTTCCATCGCGCGCGAATCCGATCTGGTGTTGCCGATCCTCGCGGGCGTCGAAGTGGGGGTCGCCTCGACCAAGGCCTTCACCTGCCAGTTGACGGTTCTGGCGCTTCTGGCGCTCAAGGCGGCGGTGGATCGCGGGCGGCTCGACCCCGCCACGCTGGCCACGCATGTTGGGGCCTTGCGCGCCCTGCCGGGTCTGATCAATCAGGCGCTTGGCCTGTCGAAGCCCATCGCGGCCATTGCCGACGATCTGGCCAAGGCGCAGGACGTCTTGTTCCTTGGGCGCGGCACGATGTATCCGATGGCCCTTGAAGGTGCCTTGAAACTCAAGGAAATCAGTTACATCCACGCCGAAGGATATGCGGCGGGCGAGTTGAAGCACGGCCCCATCGCCCTGATCGACGGCAACGTCCCGGTCATCGTGCTGGCCCCGCGTGACGCTCTGTTCGAAAAGTCGGTGTCCAACATGCAAGAGGTGATGGCCCGCCACGGCCGCGTTCTGCTGATTTCGGACGCCGAAGGCATTGCCCAGGCGGGCGGCAGCACCTGGGCCACGCTGACCTTGCCTGATTGCGACCCGCTCTTTGCCCCCATCCTCTACGCGGTTCCAGTGCAGATGATCGCCTATCACACCGCCATTGCCAAAGGGACAGACGTGGACCAACCCCGCAACCTCGCCAAATCCGTGACAGTCGAATGACCCCGTTTCTGGCGCTTGAACAGTTGCAGTCGATGGCAGATCCCGCGCGGGCGGCGGACATGGCGGCCTATCACAAGACCCCCCGGCCCTATCTCGGCATTGCCAACCCCATGATCGACACGCTGGTTGCCGACTGGCGCGCGGCAGTCGACCTTCCCGCCCGCCTGACCCTTGCGGCCGGATTGTGGGACAGCAACATCCACGAGGCGCGGATCGCTGCGGCCAAACTGTTGACGCAGGCCCGCATGCGCCCGGATGCCGATGTCTGGGCGCTTATCCTCGGCTGGGTGCCGGAATTCGACGCCTGGGCCATTGCCGATCAGGTCTGCAAGGCGGGGGACCGCCGGCTGACAGCCGACCCCGCACGCCTTTCCGACGTGGAACCCTTCGTCACCCATCCCAACATGTGGGCACGCCGCGCGGCGCTCGTCATGACGCTGCCCTGGGCAAAACAGAACAACCCCAAACCCGCCGACATCGACGTGCGCGAAACGGTCCTCGACTGGGCAGCACATCTGGCGGCGGACAGGGACTGGTTCATCCAGAAGGCCATCGCAAGCTGGCTGCGCGATCTGTCACGCCATGACGCACCCCGCGCGCAGGCCTTCCTGAACGAACACGGCGACATCCTCCAACGCTTCGCCCGGGTCGAGGCCGGGCAATACCTGCCCCCATCCTCTTTGTAAAAATATCCCGGGGGAAAGGCGCGCCAGCGCCTTGGGGGCAGCGCCCCCCCTTACTCTGAAAACACGGTTACCTGCGGCAAATCCGTCAACCCAAGTCCCAGCGCGCGGAACGCGCCCAGCGACAACTGCGCCACCCCCGTGCCGGGCCGCAATTCCACCTGAACCGACGTGCCGCCTTCGGTCACGACACTCCCCTTGGCCGGTGCCGCCACAAGCGCCGTGCGCAGCCAGAACCCCGGGTCCGCCGCATTGCCCAGCGACACGGCCACGCGCCCCAATTCGCGCGCGCCCGATACCTCCGGCACCGCCAGTGCCGCCGCCCTTTGCTCGGGCGTTGTGGTGTCAAGCGCTTCTGCCGTACGCGCGCCAGGTGCCGGTCGCGGCGCCAGCATGGCCGGGTCCGGCGCTGCAGCAACAGGCGCAGGTGTCGCCCGTGGGATCACGCTGCCGCAACCCGCTGCCAGCAGGCAAAGCGCCAAAGCACAGCCCGGTGCCATCATGTTCAATCGTCGTTCCATACCTTATCCTAACGCCACGCGGCCCCGTCGATCAACCGCCCCTTGCCCCCCTGACGGCAAAGTGACACCATTCCGCCCATGCCCAGTGTCATGCCAGCCCCCCTGATCGATCCCTTCGCCCGCGCCATCCGCTATCTGCGGGTGTCGGTGACGGACCGCTGCGATTTCCGCTGCACCTATTGCATGGCCGAACAGATGACGTTCCTGCCCAAAGCCGATCTTCTGACGCTCGAAGAACTGGACCGGCTGTGTTCCGCCTTTGTCGGGCTCGGCGTCGAAAAACTGCGCATCACCGGGGGGGAGCCTTTGGTGCGCAAGGGCATACTCACCTTCTTTCAGGCCATGTCGCGCCATCTTGCCTCGGGCGCGCTCAAGGAACTGACGCTCACCACCAACGGCAGTCAACTGGCCCGCTTTGCGCCCGATCTTGCCGCCTGTGGCATGCGCCGGGTCAACGTGTCGCTCGATACCCTCGATCCCGCCAAATTCGCCCAGATCACCCGCTGGGGCCGCCTGCCGCAGGTGCTCGACGGGATCGCCGCCGCGAAGGCTGCGGGGCTCCGGGTCAAGATCAATACGGTGGCGCTGAAAGGGTTCAACGAAGACGAACTCTTCACGCTGGTCGACTGGTGCGCGCGTGAAGATCACGACCTGACCTTCATCGAAGTGATGCCGATGGGCGAAATGGGCGCCGACCTGCGGCTTGACCAGTATTGGAGCCTGAAAGACCTGCGCGCCCGACTGGCCAGCCGCTTCACCCTGACCGATCTTGATGTGTCGTCCGGCGGGCCCGCCCGCTATGTCCGACTGCAGCAAACCGGGCAGAAGGTGGGGTTCATCACGCCGCTGACCCACAATTTCTGCGAAAGCTGCAACCGCGTGCGGCTGACCTGCACCGGCGAGCTTTACATGTGCCTTGGGCAGGAAGACATGGCTGACCTGCGCTCGCCGCTGCGGGCCACGCCGGATGACGCGGCCCTGATCACAGCCATCCGCACCGCCATCGCACGCAAGCCGAAAGGCCATGATTTCGACTATTCCCGTCAGGCCGTGTCCGGCACCATGACCCGCCACATGAGCCATACGGGCGGCTGACGGCGCATCGTCCCTGACGCCGCGGCAGCCGTCATGGCACGGGCCGTGGGGCCCGCCCGTGGCCGCTCGTCGCATCCCCTAGGCCTGCCGCCATTTAGGACCTATCTTCGCGTCAATCAGAAAGGTGGCTTTGATGGATACCCTGCTCCTCTCCCGGATCCAGTTCGGCGCGAATATCTCGTTTCACATCCTGTTTCCCACGATCACGATCGCGCTGGGCTGGGTGCTTTTGTTCTTCAAACTGCGCTTCAACGCCACCGAAGACCGCAAGTGGATGGACCTTTACATGTTCTGGGTAAAGGTCTTCGCGCTGTCCTTCGCGATGGGGGTGGTATCGGGCATCACCATGTCGTTCCAGTTCGGCACCAACTGGCCGGGGTTCATGGAAACCGTCGGCAACGTGGCGGGGCCTTTGCTTGCGTATGAGGTGCTGACCGCCTTCTTTCTGGAAGCGGCCTTTCTGGGCATCATGCTGTTCGGTGCCAGCCGCGTGCCCCGCTGGGCGCATACGTCGGCCACGTTCCTTGTGGCTTTCGGAACGACGCTGTCGGCGTTCTGGATCATCGTGCTGAATTCGTGGATGCACACGCCGCAGGGGTTCGAATTGCGCGACGGGGTCGTTCACGCCACCAACTGGGCACAGATCGTGTTCAACCCGTCGATGCCCTACCGCCTTGTGCACATGCTTCTGGCATCCGGGCTGACGGTGGCCTTCCTTGTGGCGGGCATCTCTGCCCTGCGCCGCATCTGGGGCGACCGCACCGAAGCCACGAAATCCGGCCTGCGCGTCGGTGTCCTTCTTGGGGCCATCCTTATTCCCGTGCAGATCGTGGCGGGCGACATGCATGGCCTGAACACGCTGGAACATCAGCCGGCCAAGGTCGCTGCAATGGAGGGCAACTGGGAAACCCAAGGTAACGCGCCGCTGTTGCTGTTTGCCCTGCCGAACAAGGAAACCCGCAGCAACGACTATGAAATCGGCATCCCCAATCTGGCCTCGATCATTCTTACGCATGATGCCGCTGGCGTCGTTCCCGGATTGAATGACTTTGTCGCAGCCGACGGCACCGTCATGCATCCGCCCGTGATGCAGGTGTTCTGGTCGTTCCGCGTGATGGTCGCGACCGGGATGCTGATGCTTTTGATGTCCTGGGCCGGGACGTTCCTTCTGTGGCGGCGCGGCGTTGACGGTTTGCCGAAGGTCTATCTTTACGGCCTGTCGGGCATCACCTTCATCGGCTGGCTGGCCACTCTCGCCGGGTGGTACACCACTGAAATCGGCCGGCAGCCGTGGCTCGTGTCAGGGGTTCTGACCACGGAACAGGCGGTCAGTCCGGTTGCGGCGGGTATGGTTCTGACCACGCTGATTGCCTATCTCCTGGTCTACTTTGCCCTGATGCTGTCTTACATGGGGGTGATCACCTACCTTGCCCACAAGGCCGCGAAGGGTGAAAAGCTGCCCCCCGATCCGCGCGCCTCGCAGCCCGCACAGACCCTGTCCCCGGCGGAGTGACGGGCATGTTCAGCGATGGCAACCTGCCCCTGATCTTCGCCGGCCTGATGGGCCTGTCGATCCTGATTTATGTTTGTCTGGACGGGTTCGATCTGGGCATCGGCATCCTGTTTCCCTTTGCCAGCCCTGACGAGCGTGACCTGATGGTGGCCTCTATCGGGCCCTTCTGGGACGCCAATGAAACCTGGCTGGTGCTGGCCATCGGCATCCTTCTGGTGGCGTTTCCGGTGGCGCACGGTGCGATCCTCACGCAGCTTTACCTGCCGGTGACGCTCATGCTCATCGGGCTTATCCTGCGGGGCGTGGCATTCGAGTTTCGCGCCAAGGCCCCCGTCGGGCACAAGGGCGTCTGGGATACCGCCTTCTGGGCGGGCAGCGTGATTTCCGCCCTCAGCCAGGGCTTCATGCTGGGCCTTTACGTCATGGGCCTTGCCTGGACGTGGTTTCACATCGGCTTTGCCGTCGTGACGGTGTGTTCCTGACCGTCGCCTACAGCTTCATTGGTGCGGCCTGGGTCATTCTGAAGGGCGAAGGCGCGCTGCAGAAAAAGGCCGTCGGCTGGGCCAAAGGCGGGATGTGGGGCGTGGTTCTGGGCATGGCCGCCGTATCGATGGCCACCCCGCTGGTCAGCACGCGCATCTACGACAAATGGTTCAGCCTGCCCCAGATGCTGTGGCTGTCGGCCCTGCCCATCACTTCGGCGGTTCTGATCGGCCTGATCTGGTTGACCTTGCGCCGCTTGCCGATGGATCAGGACAGGCTCGCCTGGGTGCCCTTTGTTGCGACGATCCTTCTGTTCGCGCTTGGCTTTGGCGGCATGGCCTACAGCTTTTATCCCTTTGTCGTGCCAGAGGCGCTGACGATCTATGAGGCGGCGGCAGCCCCCGAAAGCCTGTGGATCATCCTTGTAGGCACGATGGTCGTGCTTCCCATGATCCTTGCCTATTCCGCGCTCAGCTATGTGATCTTTCGCGGCAAGGCCACGGCCCTGCGCTACGACTAACGCTGCCCTGTGGTCAGCAGCAGGGAGTTCGGGCCAACCCATCCGGCCTTTGTCTGAAACGCATCCAGCTGGCCCGCCATATCGGCCAGCGCGGCGGTTCGGGCGGTGGCGTCGAGGGGCGCCAGTATCTGCAGGATCGGTGCCGCCGCGTCCGCGATGAACGCCATGTAATCGGCGGTGGCAGGCAGGTGAAAGGGGGCTTCGATCCGTGTCGTCGCCACATTGAAGAACCCCGCCTGACGGAACAACCCGTCCAGTGCGTCCGGCCGCCCAAGGCTCAGAAGACCCCCCGGCAGGAACGGATCACGCGGCGGCAGTCCCGCATGGCGCAGAGCGGTCGTCATCAGGATGCGGATGCAGGGGTTCACCTCCGGCCCGGCGAACACCATGCTGCAGAACCGCCCGCCGGGGGCAAGCACTGCACGTATCTCGCGCAATCCCGCCAAGGGATCGGGCAGAAACATCAGCCCAAGGCGGCACACGGCCGCATCGAACGACGCCGCAGGCAGCCGCAGATCGGCGGCATCGGCGCGGTGCGTTTCCACATGGGCCATCCCCGCCGCCTTTGCGTTTTCCGCCGCGTGCCGCAAGACGCCGGGCGACAGATCAACCGCCACCACCCGCCCGTTTGGCCCCACAACCCGCGCCAGATCAATCGTCTGATCCCCGGCCCCCGCCGCCACGTCAACCACGCGGTTCCCCGGTTGCACCCCCGCCATGCGGATCATGACGTCGGTCGGCACTTCCAGCCACCTGCGGATCGCCGGCGCATGTCGGTTCCATCCGGCGGCGGCCCTGTCCCAGGCCTGTTGGGTGTTTGGCTGATCCATGGCGTTTCCCTTCCTGCGTTTCCCTTTCTGACTATTCCCTTCCCCAGTTCATGCACAGGCAGCAGACTTGCATAACGGGGCCGCAGGGGCGCATGATCGGGCATGTTCGATTGGGATGATCTCAAGATCTTTCTGGCCGTGGCCGATGAGGGCAGCACGCTTGGCGCGGCGCGCGCGCTTGGCATCAACCAGTCTACCGTCCAGCGACGGCTTGCGGCTTTGGAAGACCGCCTCGGACGGCGGCTTGTCGACCGTCTGGTGACGGGCTACCGCCTTACCCCGCTTGGCCACGCCACCCTGCCCGCCGCGCGTGACGCGGCAGCGGCTCTGGTGGCCTTCGAACGGGCGGTTGAAGCGGCAGCCCGCACAGCCGCCGGTGTGGTCCGCGTCACTTGCCCCGAACCCATTGCCCTGAAACTGACGCAGGCCGGATTTCTGGAAAGGTTCCACGCAGCCCACCCCGGCATGACCATCGCCTTTGTCCTGAGCGACCAATACGTCGATCTGGCAAAGGGCGAGGCTGATGTCGCCCTTCGCTCCGGCGATACCGACGACGGTGTTCTGGTCGGGCGCAAAATCGCGGATTCGCTTTGGGCGGTTTATGCCAGCACAGATTATGTCGCCCGCCACGGCGCGCCCGCCGATGAAACGGAAATCGCGCGCCACCCCCTTGTCGGGTTCGAACAGGGCATGGCACGCCACCGCGCCGTGATGTGGCTGAACGAGGTTGCCCCCGGTGCCACCTACGCCGCCCGCAACAGCAGCGTTCTGGGCCTGATCTATGCCGTGAAGGCGGGCGTTGGCGTCGCCGCCCTGCCCATGTCGCTGGGCGACAGCGAACCCGATCTGGTGCGCGTTCTAGGGCCGGTCCCCGCCCTGACCCGGGCATGGCGCATCCTTGCCCACCCCGACCGTCGCCATTCACCCGAAGTCTCGGCGTTCTTTGATTTTGTGCTGGCCGAAACGGCCAACCTGAAACCCATCCTGACCGGCTGACGGTCAGGCAGCAGGCAGGCGCGCCTCGACCATCCCGGCAAACCAGCTTGACCCAAAGGGTATCGCCGTATCATCAAAATCATAGGCCGGATGGTGCACCATCGCCGTGTCGCCGTTCCCCATGAAGATATAGGCCCCCGGACGTTCGTTCAGCATGAAACTGAAATCCTCGGCCCCCATCAGGGGCGGTGTGTCGATATCGACCTGTCCCGAAACCGCGCGGGCCACATCGGCGGCGAACACCGTATTCTCCGGCGCATTCACAGTCACGGGATAGCCCCGTCGGTAATCCACCTGCGCCACCGCACCCAGCGTCTGGGCGGTGCCTTCGGCAATCGCCTTCACCCGCCCTTCCACATAGTCCTGAACGCCCGGGTCCATCGTGCGCACCGTGCCTTTCAGCACAACAGTCTGCGGAATGACGTTGTGCGCCGTGCTGTCAGTGGTGACGGCACACACCGACACGACCACCTGTTTCATCGGATCGACCCCGCGGCTCGCGATGGTCTGCAGCATGACGATCACCTGCGCCGCCACCACCATCGTATCGATGCAGTCATGCGGCTTGGCGGCGTGGCCGCCCTTGCCCGTCAGCGTGATGTCGAACTGATCTGCACTGGCCATGATGGCACCGGGGCGGATGGCAAAGGTGCCGACAGGAATGCCCGGCATGTTGTGCATGCCGTAAACCTCGTCAATCGCCCAGCGATCCATCATCCCCTCGGCCACCATCTCACGCCCACCGCCGCCGCCTTCTTCGGCGGGCTGAAAGATCACCACGGCCGTCCCGTCGAAATTCCGCGTCTCTGCCAGATACTTGGCCGCACCCAAAAGCATCGCCGTATGGCCGTCATGCCCGCAGGCATGCATCTTGCCGGGCACGGTGCTGGCGTATTCCGCCCCCGTCGCCTCATTGATGGGCAAGGCGTCCATATCGGCGCGCAGGCCGATGGTGCGGCCCTGACTGTCGGATTTGCCGCGGATCACACCCACCACCCCGGTGCGCCCGATGCCCGTGACCACCTCGTCACAGCCGAATTCCCGCAGCAGATCGGCCACTTTGGCGGCGGTGCGGTGCACATCGAACAGCAGTTCGGGGTGGCGGTGGAAATCCTGACGCCATCCGGCGATTTCGGGTTGCAGATCGGCAAGGCGGTTCTTGACGGGCATGGGGCTACTCCTTCTTTCAGGCCAGAGTGCGCCGCCCCCGCCCCGGTGTCTAGAGCGACGGCCCGGGTAGAAGCGATGAACCATCCGAAAACCGCGACAGGCGAAAACGGTGCAAATCGTGGCCGACAGGCCCGCCCACCACAAGATCGGCGACCACCCGGCCCACCCCCGGCCCGATGCCAAAGCCATGCCCGCTCATCCCCGTGGCGATGACAAGGCCGGGGATCTGCGCCACCCGGTCGATCACGGGCACCACGTCGGGCATGGAATCGATCATCCCCGCCCAAGCCAGCCGCAGCCGGGGCCGGCCAAGCGTGGGGAAAGCGGCGGCGAAATCATCCTGCACGCGGCCCAGACTTTTGAGGTTGGGCGCAGGGTTCAGAACGCGCATCGCCTCGAACGGTGACGGCGCGTCAGGCGACCATTGGCGCGGGGTGCCCCAGGCATCCGGGAAATGCGCCGGGGCCTTTGCGCGCAGGCGGGTGGATCGCAGATCACGCCGCCATGTCGGCAGATAGGCCCGCAGGTTGCGAAACGCATCCGGGCCAATCATGAAATCATGCCGCGCACCGGGTGCAATCGAATACCCGCCATCCGCCCGCCTGCGAAAGGCAAAACGGTCGTCGGCGACGTTTCCCGGAAAAATCTCGGGCATAGGCTCGGTCGCGGCAACAGTCGCCAGAACCGACAGTTGCGGCAGATCAATCCCCTGCGCACGGGCAAAAAGCGCCGACCACGCCCCGCCCGCCAGAACCACCTGATCACAGCGGATGCGCCCCTGTTCCGTCACCACCCCCGCCACGCGCCCCCCGGAAAGGTCGAGCGCGCGCACAGCACAGTTCTCCACAATGGCCGCCCCCCGCGCCACAGCCCCCTGCGCCAGTGTCGGCACCGCGACGGAAGGTTCCGCCCGCGCATCCGATGGCGTGAACAGACCGCCGATCCACGGCGCTGCCACCCCGGTAAGACGCCCGACGATCTGCCCCTCGCTCAGCAGATGGGTGTCAAGATCATGGGCGCGGGCATGATCCATCCATGCCTCATAGTCCCCCAGTTCCCGGTGCGTGCGCGCCAGATACATGACCCCGGTCTGCCGAAACCCAAGCGCGTCGCCAAATTCCTGTGCCAGCGATTTCCAGATGCGCAGGCTTTCGCACATGATCGGCAACTCGGCAGGATCACGGCCCTGCTGCCGGATCCAGCCCCAGTTGCGCGACGATTGTTCGCCCGCGATGCGGCCCTTCTCGCACAGCGTGACAGACAGGCCGCGCTCGGCCAGAAACCACGCCGTCATCACCCCGATGACACCACCCCCGATGACCACCACATCGCAGGATTTCGGCACGGGGCCGGGGTATCTGACGGGGTCTGCTTCGGAAATGGGAAACCCGGTCATGCCGACAGATCGGCGACCAGCCGTTCCATGAAGGCCCAGCCCGCCTCGAACTGCGACAGTTCCAGAAATTCATTGGCCTGATGCGCCTGCGCGATGTCACCGGGGCCGCAGATCACGGCGGCATAGCCTTCGGCCTGAAACTGCCCCGCCTCGGTCCCGTAACTCACCACCTGCACACCGTTGTCCCCGGTCAATCGGCGGCACAGTTCCTCGGCCGCCCCCGTCCCCGAAGGATCAAGCGGCGGCGCATCGAAAAAGCGGTCAACCGTGATGCCCGCCTCGGGGTGAACCCGGCGCATTCCGGCATCGACTGCGGCAATCTTCGCCTCCCACCGGCGATACCAGTCGGCCATGTCCTCGCCCGGCACGATGCGGAACTCCATGACGAATTCCGCATGTTCCGCCGTAATGTTGTTGGCCGTGCCGCCGTGGAACCGGCCCACGTGCAGCGTCGTGAACGGCGGATCAAAGGGTTCCGCAAGCGCGGACGGCACCATCGCCTGAACCCGCGCATTTTCATCGTTGATCCAGTCGATCAGACGCGCCGCCTCCATCACCGCCGATACGCCGTACGGCAGGCGTGACGAATGGACAGGGTGCCCGCGCAGCGTGATGCGATACCCCGCCCCGCCCTTTTGCCCGGTAATGACGCGCATCATCGACGGCTCTCCCACCACCACGGCGCTGGCGCGGGGCAGGGTTTCCACCATGGCACGGATCATTGCGGGCGCACCCAAAAGCCCCAACTCCTCGTCATGGCTCAGCGCGATCTGGATCGGGCGGCGCACACCGCGCGCCAGCGCAAGCGGAACCGCCGCCAGCGCCAAGGCGACAAATCCCTTCATGTCACTCGTGCCGCGCCCGTAAAGCCTGCCCCCCTGCTCCGTGACGGTCCAGGGGTCCGTCGCCCAGACCTGTCCTTCCACCGGCACGACATCACTGTGGCCCGACAGGATCACGCCGCCCGGCACCAAAGGCCCGACGTTGGCAAACAGCGAAGCCTTGGTCCGGTCATCGTTCCAGACCCGCTGTGACGCCACACCATGACCGGCAAGATAGGCTTCGACCCAATCGACCAGATCCAGATTGCTGTCATGGCTGACGGTGGGAAAGGCCACCAGCCGGTTCAAGATATCGCGTGCCGCCTGCATCAACCCATTCCCCTTATCGCCGGTTTGCCCGCAGCGTCGCCCTTGGCGCGGGATTGTTCAAGGGCCATGCCGTGACGCTACGGCAATGCCGTTGGGGCAAGTCTGCGGCAAAACGAAAGAAACTTGCGGGCTTACGAAAAATGGCTAAGACTGATCGAAATACGGCGGGCAGAAAACGAACCGACCCGACGATTAATTCCTTAGCGCGGGGAGCGTTATATGCCCGATGGGGCCTTGCCCGTCCTTGATGTCAAGGGCCTCAAGACTGTATTCCGCACCCGTGGCGGCGAAGTTCACGCCGTGAACTCGGTCAGTTTTCACCTTGATGCAGGTGAACTGGTTGGTGTGGTCGGTGAAAGCGGTTCGGGCAAATCCGTGACCATGATGTCGCTTGTGCGCCTTCTGCCGCAACCGCCCGCCGACATCCGCGGAGGCACCGTGATGCTTGGCGACATCGACCTGCGCACCTGCGACGCAGAAACTCTGCGGAAGGTGCGCGGCGCGCGGATCGGGTTCGTGTTTCAAGACCCGATGACAAGCCTGAACCCGGTGTTCACCGTCGGCGCGCAGATCATCGAACCGCTGCGCACCCACATGGGCATGAACCGCGAACAGGCGACGCAGCGTGCGGTCGAACTTCTGGAACTTGTGGGCATTCCCGATGCAAAGGCGCGGCTCGCCGCCTATCCGCACCAGTTTTCCGGCGGCATGCGTCAGCGTGTGATGATCGCGATTGCCCTAGCTTGCGATCCGGAAATTCTGATCGCCGACGAACCAACCACGGCACTTGATGTGACGATTCAGGCGCAAATTCTTGAACTCGTTCGCGAATTGCGCCGCAAACTCGGGATGGCGATCATCTGGATCACCCACGATCTTGGCGTCATCGCGGGCATCGCTGACCGGGTGATGGTCATGTATGCCGGGCAGATCGTCGAACAGGGGCCGGTGAAAGACCTCTTTGCACGGCCCCAGCATCCCTATACCCGCGCCCTTTTGAAAACCATTCCCAAACTGGGCGGCCGCCGCGAGGCGCGCCTGCAGGTGATCGAAGGCCAGCCTCCCCTGATGACGGCGGAACCTTCGGCCTGTGCCTTCCGCGACCGCTGCGCGCATGTGTTCGACAGATGCCACCGCGAAAATCCACAGCGTCGGTCGACGGACGGAAACCCCGTGGGCCGGGGCCACGATGTGGCCTGCCACTGGGCCGCCGATCAGGCCCGCGCCTCCGCCACCGAGGTTGCCCATGCTTGATGCCACACCCGGCACAAAACTGGTGGAGGTGCGCAACCTCAAGATGTATTTCCCGATCCACACCGGGCTGTTCCGGCGTCACACGGGTGATGTGAAAGCCGTCGACGGGGTAAGTTTTGATATCTACCAAGGGGAAACCCTCGGGCTTGTGGGCGAATCAGGTTGCGGGAAATCAACTGTGGGTCGTGCACTGCTGCGTCT
Organism: Gemmobacter sp.; assembly: GCA_031425195.1. Taxonomy (GTDB): domain Bacteria; phylum Pseudomonadota; class Alphaproteobacteria; order Rhodobacterales; family Rhodobacteraceae; genus JANPIX01. The sequence goes on from JANPIX010000017.1 coordinate 94,537, forward strand.
TTACGAACTGACCGATGGGCAGGTGGTGATCGGCGGCACCGACATCGCGAGCCTTGATGCAGAGGCTTTGCGCAAGGCGCGCCCGGCCATGCAAATGGTGTTTCAAGACCCGCAGGCGAGCCTCAATCCCCGCATGACGCTCGCCGCGATCATTGGCGAACCGTTGCAGGAACATACCGATTGGCCCGCCGACCGCCGGTTGGAACGGGTCTACGAACTGATGGATGCTGTCGGCCTGAACCGGCGCTTTGCAAACCGTTATCCCTATGAATTTTCGGGCGGGCAGCGCCAAAGGATCGGCATCGCCCGCGCCCTTGCCCTGAACCCGCGTTTCATCGTCTGTGACGAACCGATCGCCGCTCTTGACGTGTCGATACAGGCGCAGGTGGTCAATCTGCTGGAAGATCTGCAGGAAAAGTTCGGCCTGACCTATCTGTTCATCAGTCATGACCTGTCGATGGTGCGCCACATCGCCGACCGTGTCGCCGTCATGTATCTGGGTCAGATTGCCGAACTTTCACCGCGTGACGATCTGTTCGCCAAACCCCTGCACCCCTACGCCAAGGCGCTGTTGTCCGCCGTGCCCGAACCTGATCCGGCACGCGAAGCGACGCGCCGGCGGATCATTCTGGTGGGCGACGTCCCTTCACCCGCCAACCCGCCCCTTGGATGCAACTTCTGCACCCGGTGCCCCGAGGTGCAGCCGATCTGCCGCACCGACCAACCAGAATTGCGCGAAGTGGCCCCCGGCCGTCAGGTGGCCTGCCATTTCGTGCCTGTCCAAACCACCAGTGTCGGGCCAACCGACCATCGACCCGAGGCATCCGAGCCAACCCAACAAGGAGTACCACAATGAAATTGAAAACAGCCCTTCTGGGCGCGGTGGCGGCCTTTGCGCTTGCGCCCGCTGCCCATGCCGAACGCGGCACCGATGGCCAGGTAAACCTCAGCTTTGCTCAGGCCGTGTCGACGCTGAACCCGTTCCTGTCGGGCGGCACCAAGGACATTTATGCCGCCAGCATGGTGATCGAACCGCTGGCCGGCTATGACGCCGAAGGCAAGATTTTCCCGCGTCTCGTGACCGAAATCCCGACCGTCGAAAACGGTGGCATTTCCGAAGACCTCAAGACCGTCACCTGGAAACTCATTCCCGGCCTGAAATGGTCGGACGGCACGGCTTTCACGGCGGCCGACGTGGTATTTACCGGCAACTACTGCATGGACCCGGCCGGTGGCTGCGCGCAGCTGTCGAAATTCGAAGGCGTGACCAACATCGAAGCGGTCGATGATGTGACAGTGCGCGTGACCTTCGCCGATGCAAAGCCCAATCCCTATACCGCCTTTGTGGGCAGCCAGTCGCCGATCCTGCAAAAAGCTCAGTTTGAATCCTGCCTTGGGGCCGCAGCCCCAACCTGCACCGCGCAAAACAACGCCCCCATTGGCACCGGCCCGTTCCGCGTCACCGACTTCAAGGTGAACGACGTCGTGACACTCGAGGCGAACCCCGAATACCGTGATCCCGCCAAACCCGCCTTTGCCACCGCCGTGATCAAGGGCGGCGGCGATGCGCTGGCTTCGGCAAGTTCGGTCATGGAAACAGGCGAATTCGACTATGCCTGGAACACCCAGATCGCACCCGATGTGCAGCAGACGATGACTGCGGCGGGCAAGGGTCAATTCGTGGTGGCCTTCGGCACGCTGGTCGAACGTCTGGAAATCAACCTCACCGACCCCTCCGCCGATCTGCCCGAGGCAGAGCGTTCAACAGCCAAGCATCCCCACCCTATCCTGTCCGACATCAACGTGCGTCAGGCCCTGTCAATGGCGATTGACCGCCAGACACTGGTCGACGTGGGTTACGGCGCAGGCGGCCTGCCGACCTGCAACCTCGTACCCGCTCCTGCCGCTTATGCCTCCGACAACACCGCCTGCCTGACGCAGGATATGGAAGGCGCCAAGGCCCTGCTGGAAACCGCAGGCTGGACCGACAGCGACGGCGACGGCATCCGCGACAAGGACGGCAAGAAATTCTCGATCCTGTATCAGACCACCGTCAACCCGATCCGTCAGGATTTCCAGGCGCTGATCAAAAGCTGGTGGACGGAACTGGGTGTCGAGGTTGAACTGAAGGCGATTGATCCGGGCGTGTTCTTTGGTGGCGACGCCGCATCGCCTGATACGTTCCAGCGTTTCTATGCCGACGTGCAGATGTATGCCGACAACTTTGACGGCACCGATCCAGAGGTCTATCTGGCCAACCGGACCTGCGAAAAGGCACCGTCGCCCGAAACCCAGTGGCAGGGCGAAAACATCAACCGCTTCTGCGACCCGGCCTATGATGCAATGATCGCCGAACTTGGCCGCACAGTGGGCGACGACGCCCGCGGTGCCGTTGCCAAGAAACTGAACGACATGATCACCAAAGACAGCGCGTCGATGCTGCCGCTGGTGCACCGTGGCACCCTTTCTGCCCATTCCAACGCGCTGGGCGGCGTCGTAATGAACGCTTGGGATACCGAGCTTTGGAACGTCGCGGACTGGACCCGCGTGAAGTAAGCCATACATCCGGCCCCGCGTTCATTCGCGGGGCCGTTTCCATGACTTGCGGCTACTGTCACCCCCGACATCAAAACAGACTTAAAGCGAGGCGCGGCGCAGATGCTCACCTACACGCTTCGGCGGCTGCTGTTGGCAATCCCGACACTTCTGCTGATCAGCCTTGTGATCTTTCTTCTGGTCGACTTCGCGCCGGGCAGCCCGATGTCGGAAATACCACTGACCATTCCCACTGAAGTCCGCCTCAAGATGATCGCGGCCATGGGTGCTGATCAGCCTGTCTTCGTGCGCTACTTCCTCTGGCTCAAACAGTTTTTCTGGATCGAACCGGCCTATGCCATCGACGCCTGGTTCGGCACCGATCTGGCGCAGGGCGCACAGCGGATCTTGTCCTGGCAGTCGAAAATTCCGGTGTTCCAGTTGATCGGCGAACGCCTGCCGCAAACCCTGACCGTGATTGGCACCGCCTATCTCGTGGGGATTGCCATCGCCCTGCCCATCGGCATCTATTCCGCCTATCGACAATACAGCTGGTTCGATCAGGCCGGCACCTTTGTCGCGATGGTCGGCTATTCAGTGCCCACATTCTTTACCGGCGTCCTGCTGAAAGTGATCTTTTCGGTCTGGCTCGGCTGGTTCCCCACCGTCTACGACACCACCCTGCGCGTGATCGACTGGCCCACCTTCATCCGGCAGGTGCAGCAGATGGCCCTGCCCGTCATGGTTCTGGCCCTGTTCAACGCCGCCGAAATCAGCCGCTTTACCCGCGCATCCATGCTGGAAAACCTGGGCACGGATTATGTCCGCACGGCCCGCGCCAAGGGGCTGAGCGAACGGGTTGTCATCCTGAAACATGTGCTCCGCAATTCGCTGATCCCCGTCGTCACCGTCATCGCCCTTGGCCTGCCCACCATCTTTGGCGGTGCCATCATCACCGAACAGGTGTTCAAGGTGAACGGCATTGGCGCGGCCCTGATCGGCGCCATTAACGTCAGCGACCTGCCCACGGTGCAAACGCTCACCTTCATCTTCGCCGTTCTGATCGTGCTGTTCAATCTGGTTGCCGACATCCTTTATGGCATCCTTGACCCAAGGATCCGCTATGACTGACATGACAGGCACCGCCATCGACAAGCCGCGCAGTCAGTGGCGCGACATCTGGCTGCAGTTCCGGGCGCACAAGGGGGCCATGGCCGGGATGATCGTGCTTGGCCTTCTGATCCTGTTCGTAACGATCGGCCCCTTCCTGTGGCAGGTTGATCCGAACTTCATCGACCCCGACACGGTCAAGATGTTCAAATCCCGCAACCTCGGGCCAAGTTGGGAACACCCGCTGGGCACGGATCAGTTGTCCCGCGATTTTCTGGCCCGCATGATGGCCGGGGGGCGCGTATCGCTTGCCGTGGGCATGGTGGCCATGCTGGTCGCCATCTTCATCGGCACCACAGTCGGCGTGATGGCCGGATATTTCCGCAGGCTTGACGGCTTGCTCATGCGCCTGACCGACCTGTTTCTGGCGCTGCCACTGCTGCCGCTCCTTCTTGTGCTTGTCATGCTGTTCCGCGACGCAATTGCAGGCGTGCTTGGGCCGGAGCTTGGCACCTTCCTTCTGATCGTCATGGCGATTGGCGTGACAAGCTGGATGAATGCCGCCCGCGTGGTGCGGGGCGAGGTTCTGGCGTTGAAGGAACGGGAATTCGTGCTCGCGGCCCGGTCCATCGGCACCCCGCCGCGCCGGATCATCCTGCGCCACATCCTGCCCAACGTGCTTAGCCCGGTTCTGGTATCGGCCACTTTGGGCATCGCCGGGGCGATCATTACGGAATCCGTGCTGTCCTTCCTTGGCCTTGGCTTTCCGCCTGATTTTCCAACCTGGGGCCGGCTGCTTTATGATGGCGTCGAAACCATGACCATCTACCCGGAACGGGTATTCTGGCCGGGCCTTACCATCTCGCTGACGGTTCTCTCCGTCAATTACATCGGCGACGGGCTGCGCGACGCGCTCGATCCGCGCATTCGCGGGCGTTAGATCACTTGTCGACGTGGCGGCGTATCCGGCGGACCATCAACCAGACGCCCAGAATGACAAGCGGCGTCAGAACCGCCATTGTCATTCCATGCGTCAACCCGATCGGGTCTGCCACGGGATAGGCGATGTAGGCCGCAAGGTTCACAGCGTAATAGCTGATCGCAACCGTTGACAGGCCCTCGACTGTGCGCTGCAGGCGCAGCTGCAGGTCGGCGCGGCGGTCCATGCTTTCCAGCAGTTTCTGGTTCTGCGCCGACCGTTCCACATCCACCCGCGTGCGGAGCAGTTCCGCCGCCCGTTCCGCCCGTTCCGCCATCGACCTCAGCCGCGCATCCGCCGATTTCACCGTGCGCATCGCCGGGTCATACCGGCGCATCATGAATTCTCCAAACGTCTGCCGCCCGCCCACGCGCAATTCCCGCAGCACTTCGATGCGCTGATTGACAATCGCCTCATAGGCACCCGTCGCACCAAACCGGAACGAAAACTGCACCGCCAGACTTTCCAGTTCTGCGGAAATCGTCAGGAGTTCGTGCAAGGCCGCCTCGGGGCTGCCCGTCGCCTGATCAAGCCCCGACACCAGCGCCGACAGTTGCGGGTCAAGCGCGTTCAACCGTGACGTCAGATGCCGTGCCCGCATCAGCCCCAGCATCGACATGCTGCGATAGGTTTCAATCTCGCACAGGCGCTGCACGATCCGCCCGATCCGCCGCTCGCCCGTGCCCGGACGCACGAACACCGCAAACCGGACATGCCCCGCCGCATCAATGCGGAAGTCGCCTGCAATGATCGCCGCCCCATCCACCACGCGGCTGCACGCAAGGCTTTCCGGCACGAACCAATCCTCAAGCCTGTCCAACACCGAGGTTTCATCATCCGGCAGGTTTTCAACCCGGATCAGAACCGATGTCAGCCGCGTGCCCGGCGCGTCGGCCAGCCAGTCCTCGGGAAAGATACGCGCTTCGGCGGGGTCAAAGGCCCGGTCCGGCAGGCCCGGCACAAAGGCGGAATAGGTCACGAATTCGGTATGGCTTTCCCACTTCAATTCGGCCCGGCCCATGGCACCGGAAAAGTGCGTGGCATCGGGCTGCGGATGCGCACTGCCATTCCGGTCCAACAGCGCCAGAAGATGCGCGCGGTCCCGCGACCGATCCCGGTTCGCCGCGTCAAGCGGTTCCTTTACCGCAACATAAACCGCATGGCTCGGCGCTTCGAGCGCGGGAAACGGGCGCGCGTGCAGTTCGTTGACAAGCGCATAGCGCAGCGGGTGGTCAGTGATGGGGGGCATCGGCAACCTTTGAAAGTTCACATGTGCAGCACGTCAAACATGCCTGCCGCACGCCTGACAAGGAAGGAATACATGGGTATGCGGTGCGGGTGTTGCATTTTACCCATGCCCCGCCCCAAGTTCGGGCGGGGCATATGCAATCACGCAATCATCGGCAAAAGAGCGTCCAGCGATTTCTTGGCATCGCCATAGAACATCCGGGTGTTTTCTTTGAAAAACAGCGGGTTCTCGATCCCTGAATACCCCGTCCCCTGCCCGCGCTTGGATACGAACACCTGTTTCGCCTTCCAACACTCCAGAACCGGCATCCCCGCAATCGGGCTGTTCGGATCATCCTGCGCCGCCGGGTTCACGATGTCATTCGACCCGATCACGATGGCCACGTCGGTGGTGGGGAAATCCTCGTTGATCTCGTCCATTTCCAGCACGATGTCATAGGGCACCTTCGCCTCGGCCAGCAGCACGTTCATATGGCCGGGCAGACGCCCTGCAACCGGATGGATGGCAAAACGCACTGTCTTGCCCGCCGCGCGCAGTTTGCGTGTCAACTCGCTTACCGATTGCTGCGCCTGCGCCACGGCCATGCCGTAACCCGGAATGATGATCACGCTGTCGGCGTCATTCAACGCGGCGGCGACGCCTTCGGCATCAATGGCAATCTGTTCGCCGGTGATTTCCATCGCAGGCCCGGTCGTCCCGCCAAACCCGCCCAGAATCACGCTGATGAACGACCGGTTCATCGCCTTGCACATGATGTAAGACAGGATGGCCCCCGACGATCCGACCAGCGCGCCCGTCACGATCAGCAGATCGTTGCCCAGCGTGAACCCGATGGCCGCAGCCGCCCACCCGGAATAACTGTTGAGCATCGACACCACGACCGGCATGTCCGCCCCGCCGATCCCCATGATCAGGTGATACCCGATGAAGAACGCAAACAGCGTCATGGCGATCAGCGCCCAGATGCCCGCCCCGTTGAAGTAAAGAACAAGCAGCACCAGCGACGCAATCGCCGCCCCTGCGTTCAACAAATGCCCGCCGGGCAGTTTGGCCGCCTTGCCATCCACCTTGCCCGCCAGCTTGCCAAAGGCGATCACCGACCCGGTAAAGGTAACGGCCCCGATGAACACGCCCAGAAACACCTCCACCCGCAGGATAGAGATTTCGGTCACGTCCTTTTCGGCAAGTTTGCGGGCAAATCCGATCAGCCCGCTCCGCGTCGTCTCGTCCATCGCAAGAACGCGGCCCAGTTCGATATCGGCGTTGAACCCGATGAACACTGCAGCCAACCCGACAAAGGAATGCAGTGCCGCCACAAGCTGCGGCATTTCTGTCATCTGCACCCGGTTGGCCACAAACCAGCCCAGCACAGACCCGATGGCCACCATGGGCACGATCACCCAGACATTTGCCACATCCGGGCTGAAGATCGTCGCAAACACCGCGAGCGCCATGCCCACGATGCCATACCAGACCGCGCGCTTGGCGCTTTCCTGCCCCGAAAGCCCGCCCAGCGACAGGATGAACAGCACAGCGGCGGCGATATAGGCCGCAGAAACGATACCGATGCTCATTGGCCGGTCCCCCTTACGATTTCTGGAACATGGCAAGCATCCGGCGCGTCACCAGAAAGCCACCGACAATATTGATCGACGCGATCAGAACCGAAATCGCGGCAAGCACCACCACCAGCCAGTTGCCCGACCCGATCTGCAACAGCGCGCCAAGGATCACGATCCCCGAAATCGCATTGGTGACAGCCATCAGCGGCGTGTGCAGCGAATGCGACACGTTCCAGATCACCGAGAACCCGATAAAGCACGACAGGGCGAATACGATGAAATGCGCCATGAACTCGCCCGGCGCATAGGCCCCAATCAACCCAAGAACGGCCCCGCCCACGACCAGCATGCCAACCTGGCTGCGCGTCTGCGATTTGAAGGCGGCGGTTTCCATTGCCCGCTTTTCGGCAGGGGTCAGTTCCTTGGCCTTTTCCTTCGGCTTGGCCGCCGCAATGGCCGCAATCTTGGGTGGCGGCGGCGGATAGGTGATGGCACCCGCATGCGCCACTGTCGCCCCGCGGATCACGTCATCCTCCATGTTATGCACGATCACACCATCTTTCTTCGGTGTAAGATCGGTCAGCATGTGCCTGATATTGGTGGAATAAAGCGTGGATGCCTGCGCCGCCATCCGGCTTGGGAAATCGGTATAGCCGACAACCGTGACACCATTGTCGCTGACGATCTTTTCGTCGGGCACCGTCAGATCACAGTTACCGCCGCGTTCTGCGGCAAGGTCGATCACGACAGACCCCGGCTTCATCAGGGCCACCATATCCGCCGTCCACAGCTTCGGCGCGGGGCGTCCGGGGATCAGGGCCGTGGTGATGACAATATCGATGCCGGGTGCCAGCTCGCGGAACTTCGCCAGTTGCTTTTCGCGGAACTCCGGGCTTGACGGTGCCGCATAGCCGCCCGTGGCGGCCCCGTCCTGCGCCGCCTCGAACTCCAGAAACACGAACTCCGCACCCATGGATTCGATCTGCTCGGCCACTTCGGGCCGCACGTCAAACGCATAGGTAATCGCACCCAGCGACGTTGCCGTGCCAATCGCGGCCAGCCCCGCCACGCCCGCGCCAATCACCAGCACCTTGGCTGGTGGAACCTTGCCCGCCGCCGTCACCTGCCCGGTGAAGAACCGGCCGAAATTCGCCCCCGCCTCGATCACCGCGCGGTAGCCTGCGATGTTGGCCATCGACGACAGCGCATCCATCTTCTGCGCCCGGCTGATCCTCGGAACCATGTCCATCGCAACCACGGTGGCCCCGCGTGCCTTCACGGTTTCCAGAAGTTCCGCATTCTGCGCGGGCCAGAAAAACGAAATGAGCGTCTGCCCCTCGCGCAGAACGGCCGCCTCGGCCGGCTCCGGGCCACGCACCTTGACCAGCACGTCGGCCGCAGCAACAACCGCTTCGGCACTGGCCAGAACCTCCACCCCTGCCGCCGCATAGGCCGCGTCCGAAAAGCCTGCCTTGGCCCCGGCCCCGGCCTGAATAACGCATCCATGTCCAAGCTTGTGCAGTTGCACCGCACTGTCAGGCGTCATCGCGACCCTGTTTTCACCCTGATAAATCTCAGTCAGCGCCCCGATTTTCATCGCCATCCCCCGCAAACGCCTGTGCCCCCTGCGGGACTGTCCAGCGCGACATAACATTCCGCAACTTTATTTCAAACGCTCGTTTCACTCGGGGGCAAGGGCATAAAGCCGCCAAACCGAAATATCTGGCCCCGCTTTGCCCCCGCCCTTGACCAAAGCGCCCCGAACGCCCAAGCCTGTGCCATCACAGGAGTAGCCATGCCGACTGATTTTGCCGCCACCAAAACACTGTTTCATCTGCCCCCGGGGGTGATCTATCTGGATGGGAATTCGCTCGGCCCCCTGCCCCACAGCGCTGCGGCGCGGGTGGCCCAGACGGTGACGGAAGAATGGGGCCAGATGCTTATCACCGGCTGGAACAAGGCCGGGTGGATGGCGCAACCCACGCGGCTGGGCGACCGCATCGCCCGGCTGATCGGCGCGGAACCGGGCCACGTGGTGCTGGGCGACACGCTGTCGATCAAGGTCTATCAGGCGCTGGCCTCGGCCCTCGCGATGCGGCCCGAACGGCGGGTGATCCTGTCGGATTCCGGGAATTTCCCGTCCGACCTTTATATGGCCGAAGGCCTGTGCCGCACGCTTGGCGGCGATTACCGCGTTCAAACCGTCGAACCGCAGGCCGTCGCCGACCACATCACCGATCAGGTCGCCGTCCTGATGCTCACCGAAGTGGATTACCGCACCGGACGCAGGCATGACATGGCCGCCCTGACGGCCAGGGCGCAGGCCGCAGGTGCGCTGGTGATCTGGGATCTGGCCCATTCGGCGGGGGCCTTTCCGGTTGCCCTTGCCTCAGCCGGGGCCGATTTCGCGGTGGGCTGCACCTACAAATACCTGAACTCCGGCCCCGGCGGCCCGGCCTTCATCTATGTCGCCCCCCGCCACGCGGGGATTGCCCTGCCCGCCCTGTCAGGCTGGCTTGGGCATGCGTCGCCCTTTGCGTTCGATCTCGCCTACCAACCCGGCATCGGGATCGAGCGGATGCGCGTCGGCACGCCGCCCGTCCTTCAGATGGCCGCGCTTGAGGCTGCGATGGATATCTGGGACACAGTCGATCTTCACGACCTGCGCACCGCTTCACTGGCGCTGGGTGACAGGTTCATTGCCGGTGTCGAAGCCGCCTGCCCCGATCTTGTTCTGGCGACACCCCGGGCGCCCGCCGAACGCGGCTCGCAGGTCAGTTTCCGCCATCCCGAAGGTTACGCCATCATGCAGGCCCTGATCGCGCAGGGCGTGATCGGCGACTTCCGCGCACCCGACATTCTGCGTTTCGGCATCACCCCCCTGTTCATCGACGCGGGCGACATCGACCGGGCCGTGGCGATCCTTGCCCGCATCATGGCGGATGGCACCTGGGACCGCCCCGAATACAAAGTCCGCGCCGCCGTGACCTGAAAGGACGATGATGACTGTTTCCCGCTTCTGGAATCCGCCCGCCCTGCCGCCGCCCGCCTCGCGGTACAGTCAGGCTGTGATGACAACCGGGGCCAACCGGTGGTTGCACCTGTCGGGGCAGTTGGGCGTGGCGCGTGACGGCACAATCGCAGACGGGCTGGCCGCGCAGATCGATCAGGCGCTGGCCAACATCGACGCCGCACTGGCGGATGCAGGCATGGTACGGGCAGACCTTGTGAAACTCACCTTCTACCTGACAACCAACGATGCCGCCGCGATTGCCACTTACCGCGCGCGGCGCGACGCGTTTCTTGGCACCACCACACCCCCCGCTGCCACGGTGCTGATCGTGGCGGGGCTGGCGGCACCAGCCTATCTGGCCGAAATCGACGCCGTGGCCGCCGCCTGACCCTGCAACCGCCCTACCCGCGCATTTTTCGCCATTTTCGCAACATTAGGGCAGGGTTGTGGCAACTGACGGCCCGTAAGGGCTTTGACCTGCACCATGGCCTGCGTTACCGTCAAACCAATTGTCCGGACAGGTGATTGATTCCGGTTATAAAAAGGTTTGTCTGATGCGCTCCGCCGTTTTGAAGCCGTTCGTGTTGATTGCCATGCTGATGGGCGTGGCCGCTTGTGTGCCTGACCCCGCCATGATCGAAGCCGGCGTTGCCGAGGCGCCAAAGCTCAAACTTATCGAAGGCGCCTATGTGGCCCGTCAGGACGGGCCCTTTGCCATCCCGGCCGTTCCCGTCGAAAAGGTTCCCGTCAGCTATCAGCGTCAGGAAGTCTATTTCCCGACAGAAGATGCCGCCGGAACCATCATCATCAATCCGGCACAGCGCACGCTTCACCTCGTCACCGGGCGCAACAAGGCCATCCGTTACGGCATCGCTGTCGGCAAGGCCGGGTTCGAATGGTCGGGCGAGGCGATCATCACCGACCGCAAGAACTGGCCCACCTGGACCCCCCCGCCCGAAATGATCGAGCGCAAGCCCGAACTCGTGAAATGGGAAAAGGGTCAGCCGGGCGGCCTGACCAACCCGCTGGGCGCGCGCGCCCTGTATCTGACGACGAACGGCGTTGATTACGGCTACCGCATCCATGGCACGCCGGAATGGAACTCCATCGGCTCGAACGCCTCGTCGGGCTGTATCCGCATGATCAATCAGGACGTGATCGACCTGTTCGAACGCGCCCCCAACGGCACCCGCGTGGTTGTCCTCAACCGCGATGGCAGCCGCCCCACCGGCCTGACCCTGCCGCCGCCCGCGCCCAAAAAGCCAAAGCCGGTCGCCGTGTCGGCAGAACCCGAACCGCTGGCCCCGCTGATCGAACCGGCGATGCCTGCCCTGCCGGAACCGCCAGCACTCGACATCGAACTGGTGGCACCACCCGTGCAGCCCATCTGACGGCATAAAAGTTTGACGGGGGGCGAACAAGTTTCGCCCCCTTGTCGAAATCGGCCCGCCCCGCCGCTCATGGTATCGAACAGGTATTTCCGCCCGTTCCAACCAAGGAGCTTTCGATGACGATCCGGTCCCTATTTCTTCTGATGGCCCCGCTTGCGGCACTCGCCGCTGGCCCCGCCTTTGCCGAACCCTTTGTCCTTGTGATCTATGAAACGCCCGACCAACTGGCGCTTCGCGACGATGCAGGTGGTGCGGGGCAGGCCTATTGGGGCGCATTCGCGGCCTTTGGCCAACAGGCGCAAACCGCAGGCATCCTGCGCGGTGGCGCGGCCCTTGTACCTGTGCCCGTGGCAACCCTCGGCGCACTTGATCCCGCGTCGCTGGTGTTCAGCGGGTTTTTCCAGATCGACGTGCCCACCGATGCCGACGCCCGCGCTTGGGCCGACAAGGTTCCCGCCGCAGCAACGGGTGCCGTCGAAGTGCGCCGCACCGTCACACTTCCGAACATGTAAGGAGTTCCCCCATGAAGTTTACCCTTCTTTGCTATGAAAGCGCACGGGATTTCGCCCGCCGCAGCGATCCTGCCGAAGCCGGGCCGTATTGGGCAAGCTGGTCTGCCTACAGCGCGACTTTGGCGCAGGCTGGCGTGTTCGTGTCTGGGGCGGGCCTTCTGCCGCCCGACACCGCCACCACGGTGCGCATCCGCGACGCCGGCCGCACCGTGCAGGACGGCCCCTTTGCCGAAGTGCGCGAACAGTTGGGTGGCTTTTTCGTGATCGACGTGCCCGATCTTGAAACAGCACTCGACTGGGCGGCCAAATCACCGTCCTCTGCATCTGCCAGCACCGAAGTGCGCCCCGTGCTGGCAATGCCGGGCTAAGGCGTGACGCCACAGCGCACCGCCGAAACCGCCGCGCGTGCCAGTCGCGCGCGGCTTCTTGCCCTTCTGGCCGCCCGCCTGCGCGATGTGGCCGCCGCCGAAGAGGCGCTGGCGCAGGCCTTTGCGCTGGCCCTGCAGCACTGGCCGCTGTCAGGCGTGCCCGACCGCCCCGAAGCCTGGCTGATGACCGTTGCGAAACGTGCGGCAGGCCATGCCCGCGCACGCGACGCCACCACCCGGCGCGCAGAGGCCACCCTGCACATGATGGCCGAAGAACAGGTTGACACCATGACCACCCCGCGCGCCTTTCCCGACCACCGGCTGGGCCTGATGTTCGCCTGCACCCATCCGGCCATCGATACCGACACGCAGACACCCCTGATGTTGCAGGTCATTCTGGGGCTGCCCGCCGACCGCATCGCCCCGGCCTTCCTGATGACGGCGGGCGCGCTGGGGCAACGCCTGTCACGCGCCAAGGCGCGGCTCAAGGCGGCTGGGGCCAATTTCGCCATTCCCGACCCCGACGAGATTACCAACCGCCTGCCGCAGGTGATGGAGGCGATTGTCGCCGCCGCGGCACTGGGCTGGGAAGGGGTGCCCGGTTCCGATCCGGGCCGCGCCGATCTTGCTGCCGAGGCGGTCTATCTTGCCGGATTGCTCGCGGAACTAGCCCCCGACAGCTCTGAGCCCAACGCCCTTCTGGCGCTCATCCTGCATGTCGGCGCGCGCGCCCCGGCCCGGCGCGGCGGCTATACCCCGCTGTCCGAACAGGATTGCCGCCTGTGGGATCAAACCATGATGCGCCGCGCCGATGCTGCCCTGCGCCGCGCAGGCAATCTTTCCACCGGCCTGCCCCACCCCGGCCGGTTTCAGTTGCAGGCGGCGGTGCAGTCCGTGCACGCCGCACGCGCCGTCACGGGCCGCACGGACTGGGCGGCGCTGGATGTGCTGTACCGCGCCCTCAACCGCCTGTGCCCCACAACGGGTGGGCAGGTCGCCGCCGCAGCCGTCACACTTGAACTGCACGGCCCCCAAGCGGCACTTGCAGCGCTGGACACCATCGGCGGCACCGATACATTCCAGCCCGCCCATGCCCTGCGGGCAGAGGCTTTGTCACGGGCAGGACAGCACGAACCGGCGCGACGGGCGCTTGATCGCGCGCTTGGGCTGGCGGAAGACCCGGCCCTGCAAGATTGGCTGTCCCGCCGCGCCGCCTATTGGGACAGCCAGCGATCGTAATCGCTGACCAAAAGATGGGTCGGTGCCTCATCTTCTTCGATCTCGGCAAAACGTCCGATGGGTTCGACAAAGATGTTGTCGGTCACATCGTCATTCACCGTGCTGACCTCACCGATCAGAACATCCCCGCCATCGCCCCAGAACGCATGCCAGTCGCCCGGCATCAATGTCACCGATTCGCCGGGGCGCAGGCGCAGCTTGTCGCCGGGCGCATAGGCGCGGTCGATCCCATCACAGCGCACCCGCCCGCCCCTGTCGCGGGCAAAATGCCCCTGATCGTCTGATCCGAACAACTCCACCACAAGCGTGGCCCCGCCCCGGTTGATGATATCCTCGGCCTTGATCACATGGGTGTGCATCGGCGAAAGCTGATCCTGCCGCGAAATCAGCAGTTTTTCGGCATAACACATGCCCCCGCCCCGTTGCAGATCGGCAAGCGATCCGTTGCGCAGCGTGAACAGGAACAGCCCCATCTCGTCATAGCGGCCCTGCCCGTAATCGGTGATGTCCCATCCCATCCGGCTGTCCACGATGCGGCGCGCATCTGTGCGGGATTGAAAGGTTTCGGGCGACCAATAGGCAAAGGGCGGCAACACGAAACCGTAATGGCGGATCATCGCATCCGCTTCGGCCATGATCTGATTGATGCGCGAACGTTTCATCGGTGCCTCCCAGGCTTTGGCCTTGGACTATAACGAAGCATCGTCGCGCAACAAGACGGGTCAGGGCTTCAGGCGCTGTTCCAGCACGGCGCGCATGGTCAGGGGCGCGCGGCCCAGCAGCCGTTCCAGCGTCGGGTCCACCATCGCAAATTCGCCCGCCCGCGCCGCGACGAACAACCCCAGCATCATGCCCACCACTGCATCGGGAAGCCCCCGCGCGGCCATCATTGCACACCAGTCGTCATCCGACAGCGCCGCACGCCCGATCTTTCGCCCGAGGATAGGCTCCACAAGCGCCACCAGATCCGCCAGATCCAGCGCCTTGCCTGCCGTCAGGGGGGGCGTCGGCCCGTCGAACATGTCGTCCGAAGCCAGAATGATGGCCGCCGCTTCGGCCAGATCGGCATGCGCCGTCCAGGCCACCTTGCCATCCTGCGGCCCAGTCGCCACGCCGGTCTTCAATGCGTCGGTCAAAAGATCAACCGCACTTGACGCATAAAACCCGTGGCGCAGCGCCGTCCACTTCAACCCGCTTTCCTGCAGCATCCCCTCGGTTGCCGCATGATCGTGCATCGGCGAAAACGCAGATGTGGCGCTCGCCGCCATGTGGCTCGTGTAGACGATCCGCCGGGCACCAGCAGCCTTGGCCGCCTCCATGGCCGCCTTGTGCTGCGCCAGCGGGTCACCGCCCGACCGGCGCGCGTTGGACGACACGATCAACACCTGCGTGGCCCCTTCGAAGGCGTCGGCCAAAGTCGCGGGTTCGTCGAAATTGCCCTGCCGCACCCGCACCCCGGCGCGCGCAAATTCTGCCGCCTTTTCAGGGTCGCGCACGCTGACGCCGATCCGTTGGGCCGGCACGCGTGCCATCAGATGCGTGACGATCGCACGGCCAAGCTGCCCGGATGCGCCGGTGACGATGATCATGGCGGGGGCTCCTGAATATCATTGATAACAACTTGTAGGTATCATTGATTATCGCTGATAGCAAGTTGCCGCTATCGTTGAAATGAAGGGAATGTTATCCCAGACGCATGATCGACGTCGCCGCCAACGACCCTGAAGTGCCGCACCTTGACCTGCGCCGCAGGATCATCATGGCAACGGTCGACCTGATCGCCGCCGGTGGCCGGGATGCCGCCACAACACGGGCAATCGCGGCGTCCGCATCGGTGCAGGCTCCGGCCATCTACCGGCTGTTTGGCGACAAGCGCGGCCTGATGGACGCGGTAATCGAACATGGGTTTTCGCATTATGTCGCGCAAAAAGGCGTGCAAGACCCCCATCCCGACCCGCTGCAGGATCTGTCCGATGGGTGGGACGCGCATGTCGCCTTCTGTCTGGCCAATCCGGGCCTGTTCACAGTGATGACCGGCGATCCACACCCCCGCGCGCCTTCGTATCAAGCGGGCGAGGCGGTGCTGCGGCGTCGCGTGCATGCGGTCGCCAAAACCAGCCGCCTTCAGATGACCGAAGATCGTGCGGTGGCGCTTCTTCAGTCGGTGGCGCACGGAACCGTTCTGACCCTGCTGGGCCAACCAGCCGCGCACCGCGACCCCGGCCTGCTGCACGTTGCGCGTGATGCAGTCATCCTCGCCATGGTCGGGCCGCAGGCACCGGATGCGGACATGGAAACCGCCGGGGTTCGGGGCGCTGCCGCAGGGCTCCGCGCCCTGCTGCCCGGCACCAAGGCGCTCAGCCTCGGCGAAACGCATCTGATGGAAGAATTGCTCGACCGGATCGCCAACGGCTGAACGATCACGCCCGCAGCAGGTGAACCTCGCCCCGCCCTGCCCAGGCGCGCACTGCCTGACCAAAAGCCTCGAACAGCGGTCGTGAAACAGGGTCGGCGGCGGCGTTCCATTCCGGGTGCCATTGCACCGAAAGCGTGAACCCCGGCGCACCCCTGACGTAAATCGCCTCGGGCGTGCCATCGGGCGCTTCGCCGTCAATCACGATATCGGGCGCGCAGCGAGCAATCCCCTGCCCGTGCAGCGTGTTCGTCATCACCTCTTCCGACCCAAGCAGCCTGGCGAAAACACCCCCCGGCGTGAATCTGACCGGATGGCGCAGGGCGAACTTTTCCTCCAACGTCCCGTCCGGCGGCATCCGGTGGTTCATCCGTCCGGGAAGATCGCGGATTTCAGGGTAAAGTGTGCCGCCAAGTGCCACGTTCACCTCTTGAAACCCCCGGCAAACCCCAAGGAACGGCTGCCCCCGTTCCACACAGGCCCGGATCAGCGGCAAGGTAATGGCGTCTCGGCTGCGGTCAAAACAGCCGTGCGCCGGCGTTTCCTCCTCGCCATATTCCGAAGGGTGCACATTGGGACGCCCCCCGGTCAGCAAGAACCCGTCGCACAGCGCCAGAAGATCGTTCACCGACACCAGCCCCGGATCGGACGGAATGATCAGCGGAAGACACCCCGAAACGCAGGACACCGCTTCGGAATTCATCGTGCCACCGGCATGGACCGGATAGCTTTCGTTCAGAAGACTGCTGTTGCCGATAATGCCGACAACCGGGCGACTGGTTCTTGCACAGGGCATTGGGTGACAATTCTGTTTTGTTTCATCAAACATAGGGTCACCGGGGCCTGACTTGAAGGCCAAAAATACTGTGAACCCCTGCACAGACGCACAGTCTGCCCATATGTTACGCAGGAACCGCATAAAGCGGCACTTTGCCAGGCGGCCCGCTGTCGATATGCCCCCCCGAATGGACCTTGGCCCCACGCCGCCGCCGTGGTCATGTGCACCTGTAATTTCAAACGGGGGGCGCGCATGCATGTTCTGATCCTTGGCGCGGCGGGAATGCTGGGCCGCAAACTGGCATCGGCCCTCGCTGCCGCCTCACCCGGTGGCCCCCTCGTGACAAAACTGACCCTCGCCGACGTGGTTTTGCCTGTGCGACCGCCCTTTGCAGGCCCGGTCGAAACGATGGTGACGGACGCAGCCTCCCCCTCGGCCCCTGCCCGTTTGCTGGCAGGCCGTCCCGACATCATCTTCCACCTCGCCGCCATCGTCTCGGCCGAGGCAGAGGCCGATTTTGCCAAGGGCTATGCCATCAACCTCGACGCCAGCCGCGCCCTGTTCGCGGCAATCGCCGACATCCCGGACTACTG
This sequence comes from Gemmobacter sp., assembly GCA_031425195.1. GTDB lineage: Bacteria > Pseudomonadota > Alphaproteobacteria > Rhodobacterales > Rhodobacteraceae > JANPIX01. The sequence goes on from JANPIX010000017.1 coordinate 112,279, forward strand.
CCCCCGCGTCGTGTTTTCCTCCAGCACCGCCGTCTTTGGCGCGCCCTTTCCCGACGTCATCACCGACGACTTCCACCTCACCCCGCGCAGCAGTTACGGCGTGCAAAAGGCAATGACGGAAATGCTGCTTGCCGATTTCACGCGGCGCGGCTTTCTGCAAGGCATCGCCCTTCGCCTGCCCACGATCTGCATCCGCCCCGGCGCGGCGAACAAGGCGGCCTCCAGCTTTTTCTCGGGCATCCTGCGCGAACCCCTGAACGGTCAGCGCAGCACCCTGCCCGTCCGCGAAAGCCTGCGCCACTGGTTCGCAAGCCCGCGTGCGGCCACGGGTTTCTTCCTTCATGCCGCAACCATCGACCTTGCCCTTGTCGGGCCGAACCGCAGCCTGAACATGCCGGGCCTGTCCGCCACTGTCGCCGAACAGATCGAGGCGCTGCGTGCCGCAGCAGGCCAGTCCGCGGTTGATCTGATTGACCACCGCCCCGACCCCGCCATCGCCGCCATTGTCGAAACCTGGCCTCAACGGTTTGACACCGCCCGCGCAACCGCCCTTGGTTTCAAGGCCGAAAGCAATTTTTCAGAGATTCTGGACGTCTACCTGAAAGACGACTTTCAACCCGCCGCCTGACCCACGGCGCGGGCCACAACCCCCGCCGCCGCGTCAAGCGCACCCGGCCCGTGCGGGATCCCCAAAGCCACCATCCCGGCTTGCATCACGGCCAGAACGCCCAATGTCATATGGGCGTTCACATGCCCCATATGGGCCACGCGCAACCACCCGTCGGCCTGCGGATCATCGTCCGACCCCATGCCCAGCCCGATGCCGAGCGTCACGCCAGCGTGGTCCTCGACCCAGCGGCGCAAACGTGTGGCGTCACCGCCGCCAAACCGGATGCTGGTGACCGACCGCCCCCGTTGATCCGGGTCTGCGACGTTCAGTGCGATGGCCGGATTGCCCCGGCCCCAGGCGGCCACCGCCGTCCACACACACGCCGCCAATGCAACATGGCGCGCGTGGATGGCCGATAGCCCTTCCTCGGCAATCATGTTCAAGGCTTCGCGCAGCGCGAAAAGATGATGGGTCGGTGCGGTGCCATGCCAGTATTGCCAGAACTCCGCCGGCGCGGCGCGCAGCGTCCAGTCCCAATAGGGCGTGCGCAGGTCGGATACGGCGCAAGCCTCCCGCGCGCGTTCCGAAAACCACACGAAGGCAAGCCCGGGGGGCGTCATCAGCCCCTTCTGGCTTGCGGCGACTGTCACATCAACGCCCCACTCGTCCATCCGGTAATCGTCACAGCCCATGGATGCGATGCAATCCACCGCCAGCAGCGCGGGGTGCCCTTCGGCATCCAGCGCGCGGCGCAACGCGGGCACATCATTGCGAACCGTCGATGCGGTATCGACATGGGTCGCCAGAACCGCCTTGATCCTGTGCCCGGTGTCCGCGCGCAAAACCTGCGCCAGACGCGCCGGATCGGCGGCGACAGACCGCCCGAAATCCACGACCTCCACTTCGACCCCGATGGCCCGCGCGGCATTGGCCCAGCCCATGCCGAAATTCCCCGTCGACAGGACCACCGCCTTGTCGCCCCGGCTGAACAGGTTCATGTTCGCCGCTTCCCACGCCGCATGGCCGTTGCCGATATAGGTGGCCAGATGATGCTGCGTGCCCGCAATCGCCCGCAGGTCCGGCCAAAGCCCGGCCACCATACTGTGCAGTTCACCTTCATAGATGTTGGGCGACGGGCGCTGCATCGCGGCCAGCACCCGGTCGGGCATGACAGAGGGGCCGGGAATGGCAAGATAAGGGCGGCCGTTGGCAAGGGTCATCATCAGGCTCCGGTTGAACAGACCATCGCTACGGTGCCCCTGTGCCGCCGTCAACCACTGCCCCCCGCCTTGCCACCCTGCCGCACGATGCGCTATGCCGCAGCATGGCCACTGACAGTCCTCCTGCCCGCCGCCCTGCCTATCTCGCCCGCCTTTGGCGCGGCTATCTGCGCCCGCACAGCGGCAAGCTGGCCCTCGCCTTCGGCCTCATGGTGGTCGAGGGCAGCACTCTGGGCGCGCTCAGCTTTCTTCTTGAACCGCTGTTCGACAGGGTTTTCGCAGATGGCGGTCAGGACGCGCTGATCTGGGTGGGGCTTGGCATCCTTGCGCTGTTCCTGATCCGCGCCACCACTCTTGTCGCCTCACGCAGCCTGATGACATCGGTGTCGCAGCAGGCCTCGGGGGCCATGCAGGGCGATCTTCTGGAACATCTCCTGACACTCGACAGCCGGTTCTTCCAGACAAACCCGCCCGGTGCCCTGATCGAACGGGTTCAGGGCGACACGCTCGCCGTTCAGGCCGTCTGGTCATCCCTGCTGACGGGCGTCGGGCGCGACAGCATCGCCCTTCTGTCGCTGTTCGCCGTGGCCCTGTCGATTGATTGGCAATGGACGCTCGCCGCACTTGTCGGCGCGCCGCTGTTGCTCATTCCCGCGCTAACGCTGCAACGCTATATCCGGCGCAAGACGGCGCAGATGCGCAATTCTGCAGGCCAACGCGCCACCCGGCTGGATGAGATTTTTCACGGCATCCAGCCCGTCAAACTGAACCGCATGGAACAGTACCAGACCAGCCGCTTTCGCGCCATCGTGGCGCAGATTGTCCGGGCCGAGGTTCGCATGGCCACAGGCCGCGCGATGATGCCCGCCCTGATCGACGTGGTGACAGGCATCGGCTTTTTCGCCGTCCTGATGCTTGGCGGGCGCGAAGTTGCGGCGGGCGAACGCACGACGGGCGAGTTCATGGCCTTCTTCACTGCCATGGCCCTGACGTTCCAACCCCTGCGCCGATTGGGCGATCTGGCAGGCGTCTGGCAAATTGCCGCAGCCAGCCTTGACCGGATCTATGACCTGTTCGATCTGCCCCCCCAACATCGCCCTGCACCTGAAACCACTGCTCACGCGCCATGGCCCGCAACCCCGCCCGACATCCGGTTCGACGCTGTCACCTTTGGCTATGACGGCACGCCGGTTCTGAATGGCCTGACCTTCACTGCACGCGGCGGGCAGATGACAGCACTTGTCGGGGCATCCGGCGCGGGCAAAAGCACCGTCTTCCACCTTCTAACGGGGTTGGAGCGCCCGGCGGCAGGAACCATCACACTTGCCGGTCACGACATCACGACGATCCCATTGTCGGACCTGCGCGATCAGATCGCCGTCGTGTCGCAGGAAACCGGGTTGTTCGATGAAACCATCCGCGAAAATGTGGTCCTTGGCCGCGCCACCGACGACAGCGCCCTCAACGCCGCCCTCGATGCAGCCCACGTCAGCACCTTTGCCACAGCCTTGCCGCAAGGGATCGACACACCCGCAGGCCCGCGCGGTTCGGCTTTGTCGGGCGGGCAGCGTCAGCGCGTGGCGATTGCCCGCGCCCTTCTGCGTGCAGCGCCGGTCCTCCTCCTCGACGAAGCAACCAGCGCCCTCGACACCGAGTCCGAGGCACTCGTCTCTGCCGCGCTGGCCTCCCTTGGCCGGGGGCGCACCACACTGGTGATCGCCCACCGCCTCGCCACTGTTCGCGCGGCCGATCAGATCATCGTGCTCGATCAGGGCCGCGTCATCGAATCCGGCACCCACGACGCCCTGATGGCCCAAGGCGGGCGCTATGCCGATCTGCAGAGGATGCAGTTGCTGGGCAACTGACCCTTTCGCCCCCCGCATCCCGCGCTATACTCTGATGATGAGCATCGGCGAAGCAGCACAGAACAGACGCGTTATGGCCCTCACCGGGGCAGACGCACTTTCCTTCCTTCAGGGATTGGTCACGAATGACGTGCTGCCGCTTGGTCGCGGGCCGGGTGTGGTGTGGACAGCACTCCTGTCACCGCAGGGCAAGTATCTGGCCGATTTCCTTGTGGCCCAGACGTCGCACGGCCTGATCCTCGATCTGCCCGAAATGCTGGCCGATGCCACGATCCGCCGCCTGAACATGTACCGCCTGCGCGCCGACATGCAGATGACGCCAAGCCCGCTTTACGTGCACCGTGGCCTTGGCGCTGTGCCGGATGATGGCTTCCCCGATCCGCGCGACCCCCATCTCGGCTGGCGCGCCTGGCGCGACCAACCCGGGGCCGCCCCCGCTATCGACTGGGATGCCATCCGCGTCGCCCACTGCATCCCCGAAAGCGGCATCGAACTTCTGCCCGACGAAAGCTATGTGCTGGAAGCAGGGTTCGAACGCCTGCACGGCGTCGATTTCCGCAAAGGCTGCTATGTCGGTCAGGAAGTCACCGCGCGGATGAAACACAAGACCGATCTGCGCAAGGGTCTGGTCACCGTGAACGTGCAGGCCACAGCCCCCATCGGCACGCCCATCCTGCAGGACGACAGGCCCGCAGGCACCCTGTTCACCCAGTCGGGCGGTCAGGGCATCGCCTATCTGCGGTTCGACCGCGCCACAGGCCCGATGCAGGCCGCCGGGGCGACAGTCACCCTGCCCTGATCAGGCGCGTTCGGAATATTCCATCAACTCGGTATGCACGATGATCACCTCATCCGTCCCGATGAACGGCGGCACCATGATCCGCACGCCGTTGTCCAGAATAGCAGGCTTGTAGCTGCTGGTCGCCGTCTGGCCCTTCTGAACCGGCTCTGTCTCCACCACTGTGCACTTCACCTTTTGCGGGATCTGCACCGACAATGCCTCTTCCCCGAAATACTGCATCGTGGCGATCATGCCATCCTGCAGGAAAGGCCGCCGGTCGCCCAGCAACTCGGCATCAATCTCCACCTGCTCATAAGTCTCATTGTCCATGAAGACGAGCCGCCCATCGGTTTCATACAGGAACTGCTGGTCCTTGTTTTCCAGCGTCACCGCCTCCACCTTGTCTTCCGACCGAAACCGTTCGTTCAACTTTCGCCCGTCCCGCAGGTTTTTCAGTTCGACCTGCGCAAAGGCACCGCCCTTTCCGGGTTTGACATGGCTGACTTTGACAGCCGCCCACAGCCCGCCATCATGGTCCAACACCGCACCGGGGCGAATTTCGTTACCGTTGATCTTGGGCATGTGGGGAAAACCATTGCAAAAAGGTTGATGATTGTGGTGCCATTCCTATATCTGGGCAATCAAACCCGTGCAAGGCAACTAGATGCTGTGAACCGGATTCGGAGCCATGCAAAAAATACATGGCTGCTATGAAAAATAAGAGTCCCCGAATCAGTCAATAGTCGCCATATTCCGCAAACCCGGAAAATAACAAGGGCAGAAAAAAAGGACGATCCGATGGCCGACTTTATCGACAGCACCGCCTTCAACTTCGAACAAGGACAGCGCGCCCGCAAATTGTTTGCGGCCGTGGTGCTTGCTGCGTTGGATGATGCCATTGCTGATGACAAGAAATACGGCAACGGACCGGACCAGATCGCCCGCTGGGCACGCTCGCGCGATGGCCGCGAAGTGCTGTCCTGTGCAGGGATCGACCCGAATGAACGCGTTGTGAAGGGTTTGATGGATTTCGTCGGCAAAGGCGTGCGCACCTCGGTCGCCCTGTCGCGCGAAGAAAGCGAACGCCGCCACGCGCTGGAACTCGAACAGGCCGAAGCGGCCTGATCCTTCCGCCCACCCCAATGAAAAAACGCGCCTTTTCAGGCGCGTTTTGCATTTCAGATGCCTGATCTATCCGCCTTACGACAAGTCTTTCGTCGCCAGCATCCGGTTGATTTCGACCCGCACCAACTTGCGAACGTTGCGGGTGATCCGCTCGCCCAGCAAACCCTGCAATTCTTCGCGGATCACATCACGCACCAGATCACGTAGGGCGGCATCGCCGGGGTTTACAGGCACGGCCACCATTGCCGGGGTTTCCGATTCCGCGCCAACAGGAGCAGGCCCCGCCTCGGCCACCAATTCGCCCACATCCGCATCGACATAGGGCGCTTCTTCGGGTGTCGGATCAGGAATGATTTCGGCATCCTCGATCACGGCGGCGGGAACAGCCACGGGGCCGGTGCCCATCACAGCGGCAAGCGCATCTGACGCCGCCGCATCCGTTTCCCGCACAGGTTCCACCGCCACAACATCCACCAGACTCAGCACAGGCTTGCGCACCGTGCGGGTGGACAGATCCACCACCACGGCATCACGGACACGGTCCTGTTCGGTTGCGATCAACGGCTCCAGCGCGGGCGCAGCAGGCACCGCATCAATGCGAAGCGCCGGGGAAAGGATCAGCTTGTCGGGTTGCGCCGCCTTCTTCGCCCGCTTGGCCGCGCGGGCGGGGCGGTTTTCGGGGCGCAGTTCCTCTGACACAAGCCGCCTGATCGACGACAATACATCTTCAATCTCAGCCGAATTTCGCTGTTCAGACATCCAACCCACCTGACAAGACGTGTTCCCCGCAATCACCATACGCGCGCCGCGCCCCTTTTGACAAGGAACGCGGCGCGGGTCGGGGGCACTTTTTTCAGCGCGGCGAAGACTCAGTTTTCACCGATGCTTTTCAAGATCCGGTCCAGTTTCTTTCCCTGAACGGTATGCGACGGCGCATCCTTGACGGCCTTGTAATAGGCAGTCGGATCATAGGTCGGTATCCCCAGTTGCAGATGATCAACCGTCAGAAGGCCCATTGTCTGCAGCAGGGAATAGACGCCCAGATACCGCGTCGCTTCGGCCGTGGCGCGGGCGACCCGCGCATCCAGCAATTCCTGTTCGGCATCCAGCACATCAAGTGCAGTCCGCGCGCCAAGTTTCGCCTCTTCGCGCAGCCCGTCAAACGCGATCTGCGCCGCCCGGATCTGGCGATCCGTCGCCTCGATCTGCGCTTGGGCAACAGCCAGATTTGCCCAGGCGTTGCCCACGTCTTCTTCAATGTTGACAGTGGTTTGCAGCAGGGCCGACCGTGACGATTCCGCCGATTGCAGCGCCCGGCGGTAGATTGCCGCCAACTGCCCACCGGCATAAAGCGTCTGGTTGAATGACAGGGTCAGCGAATTTGATGCCGTAAGATCGCCACCGTCACCAAAGGATTCGTCGGTCAACCCGATGCCTGCACGCGCGGCAATCGATGGCTTCGTACCCGCCTTGGCACGGGCCACATTTATTTCGGCCACGGTCACCTGATGCTGGGCCTGCCGCAGGCTTGGGTGGGTGCGCACCGCCACGCTGCGCGCTTCGTCCAGCGACCTTGCCGTGGCGGGCGACGGCGGAAGCGATGAAAGTTGCCCTGGATAATATCCGACAGACGCCTTGTACGATTCGCGCGACACCATCAGATCACCTTCGGCCGATGCCAGATTGGCCCGCGCCTGCGCCAGACGCGATTCCGCGAGCGCCACATCGGTGCGGGTGATCTCGCCCACTTCAAACCGGTCCTGCGCCGCCTGCAGTTCCTGCGTGATCAGCCGCACGTTGCTTTGCCGCAAAAACACGATCTCCGACGACAGCCGCACGTTGATATAGGATTGCACGGCGGTGATCAGCACGCGCTGTTCCAGATCGACCAGCGCCTGACGCGTGGCCAGCACGGTTTCCTTTGACGCATCGATCGCAAGCCGCGTGCGCCCGAAATCATAGATCGTCAGGTCGGCGGTCAACTGCGCTGTGGCCGAAAAGTTTTCATTGCCCACGCGCCGTGTGCCGACCTCGTCACCGAAAAAGACCAACCCCTCTTTCACGGTGCGATTATAGCTGCTTTGCAGCGCAAAGTTGATGACAGGGCGCAGGGCCGACACGGCAATCGCCACATCCTCGTCAGCGGCCCGCAGCAGCGCCTCGTTCTGGTCCAGCAGATTGGAGTTGCGATAAGCAGACACCAGCGCATCCGTCAGCGTTTCGGCTCGGACCGGCCCGATGCCAAGAACCGCGATCACCGCCAGTCCCATCAGTTTCATGCTGCGCATTGCGCCGTCTCCTGCCTGTTCTGATTTGCCGTGAACCGGATCACCGGATCACAGAAGAAACCCACGCTTGCGCTGAAACCCAGCCAGCACCGGGGCCGCCGCATTGAAGGCGTCGCGCCATGTCACCACGCCGCTGCGCTTGTGACCGATGCGAACCACGCCAAGCGCACCGTCCATGAACAGCGCGGCAATCCGCCCGCCTTCGCGAAGCTGCGCCAGCAGGGCTTCGGGCATCACTTCGACCGCACCCTGCAGAATGATGACATCATAAGGCCCATGCTTGGCCGCCCCCGCCGCAAGCGGGCCGACAATCACGGCGGCGTTGTCGACCCCCTGGCCGGAAAGGGTGGCCTGTGCCTCATGCGCAATCTCCGCGTCCTCTTCGACGGCCACAACCGCCTGTGCAAGCTGCGCCAGAACCGCACTGGAATAGCCAAACCCGCATCCCAGATCGAGCACGGTTTCATGCGGCTGCAGGTCAAGGACATCCAGCATCTTGGCCAGTGTCCGCGGCTCCAGCATGACCCGCCCGGGCGCAATCGTCAGGTTTTCACCAACATAGGCCGCCTCGCGCCGCGCACTTGGCACATACACCTCTCGCGGGATGGCAAGCATGGCGGCAATGATGGGAAACTTCGTCACATCTGATGGGCGGACCTGCGTGTCCACCATCACGGTGCGGCGTTGGGTGAATTCGGTCATGTCTGAACTCATCAGTCTAGTTCGGCTGAAATCTGTCTTGCCATAGAACCCGGGGTGCCGCAACCGATGGGTGAAGCAAGATGCGCCAATCCTTGCAGAATTGGCGCATCTGCCGGTTTCACGGGCAGGCCTTCACTCGCCGGTCCGGGTGACCCTGACATCCGCCGTCACGCTGCACCGCGCCAGTCCGGCGTTCAAAAGACCCACGGTCCCGCTGCCATCCGCAAATGCAGTCAGGACAAGCTGACCCCCAATGCTGCCCGCGTCCTGCAGCGTCAGCACACCGTTGACGACCGACTTCATGAAGGGCGGTTGACCGGGGATCGGCATCGGGTCACTTGCAACCTGCCATTCCGTCGGCGAAAGGGCCGTCCACCGCAATTCCGGCATCGCCGGATCGGCGGCAAAGGCCGCGGGGTCAAACGCCGCGCCCCAGGTCACAACGCGCGGCGCGGACAGGTTTGTCACAACCGGGCCGAACCCCGCATCAATCCCGTCCGGGCACTGCGCCACCACGGGCGTTCCAACAGTTCCCGCCCAGGTTCCATCTTGCGGCACAATCGCCCCATCCGCCACCGGTGCTGCCTCAACCGCCACATTGTCCTGCGTCGCAATGACAACCGATGGCGCGATCAGGGCCATGGCCTTGGTCGCTGCCTCTGTCTCTGTCCGCCAGATGCACAGCCTGCCCGCCTGTGTGTCCGAACACGCCCCGTCGCCGTCCGTCCAGATCGCCGGATTCAGGATCAACGTCGGCATCGTCCCGTCCGCCGCTTCCGGGCCAAACAGCGTCATCGTCACCGACTGCCCGTCAGCACTGGTTGTCGGCACATCCGTGGCCCATCCCGGCGGCAGGGCAAAGACAAGCCCGGTCGCCGCATCCTGCATCCCGCAGGGATCGCTGGCATCACAGCGATATCCCGCGTCCGTCGTCGTCCCCGCGCCCGGCAGAGCCAGCGTGTCGGCGGCGGCAACCACCATGATATCGCCCATCGGCGCTGTCGGCGCGTCAATCGTTTCCGGCGCGGCCTCCTCCGTCACAGGCCCAACGGCCACAGGCTCCTCCACGACAGGTTCCTCAGTCACAGGTTCCTCAGCCACAGCTTCGTCCACCACGGCAGGCTCGTCCCCGTCATCATCGGTGGCCTCGGCATCATCGACGGGCATGTCCTCATCCGTTGCCGTCTCGTCCGCGCCTGTGGCAAACCCCTCGATTTCAAACGCGGTCGCGGCGGCGGAAACGGTCAGATAATCCTCCAGAATATATCCATCCGCCAAACCCTCGACAGCCCATTCCCCCGGTGAAAGGTGCACAGTCCACGGGCCCGTCACGGGCGCCTCCGGTGCCACAACCGCCCCCAGCGGATCATCCAGAGGCGTGGCCGACCACCGGACGGGCACCGTATCCGGCACACCCTTCGGGGCAATGGTCACCGTCACGGCCGCCAGCGCTGGCTCGGCAGCTTCCGGCTCCGGTTCGAGTGCCAGTTCCACTTCCGGCTCTGGCTCCACAGCGTCATCAACAACCGCCGTGTTCTTTTTCTGTTTGGAACTGGTCGCCGGTGCCGCCGGCTCGATCGCTGCCACCTCGACATCGGCGCTTTCCGGCACGGCGGCAGGCTCCTCGGCAGGCAGTTCCGCATCGGCAACAGGTTCATCCATTGCCGGATTTGCCTGATCCAGCGCGTTGGGCGCGTCATCCCCCAGAACCGCCGCCGAAAGGGCGCGGCCAAGCGCGCGGGCATTGCGCGCGGGAAAATACTTGCCACCCGTCCGTTTCGCGATGCAGGCCAGCCGTGCCCCTTCTTTGGGTTTCAGGCCAAAGCCGATGACATGGGCGGTGAAGTCAAACCCCTCCGCCTCCAGTTCCTCGGCCACGGCGCAGGGGTCCATCCGGCAGCTTTCGATGCCATCCGTGACCAGAACCACCGTCACCGGGCCGTCCTGATAATCCATCGCCTCTGCCGCTTCGCGAAGCGAGGCTGCAATCGGTGTCTTTCCAAGAAAACTCATCCCGCTCAGCGCCTTGCGCACTTTGCCGTCTGAATTGGGCTGCGGCGGCACCAGCACCTGAATATCACCACAATCCCCTTCGGACCGATGACCATAGGCCATCAGCCCCACCTCCATTTCGCCGGGAAGCCGCTTCATCAACTGGTTCACGGCGCGCGTCGCGATGGCGAGCTTTGGCGTTTTGCCGATGCGCCCCCACATGGAACCGGACCCATCCATCACGATCATGATGCGCGGCGCATCTTGTGCGGCGGCCCGCTGCACACCACCCGCAAAAAGGGAAAGGGCCAAACAGGTCATCAGACCAAAACGGAGGATGGCGTTCATAATATGTCCTTTGGGCCGGGAAAACGCTGAAACAATGTTGGTCCAAACTTTGCCGGAAATCCGCTTTTGGCAAGCGTTTTTACACGGCGCGCGCAGAAACGGCGTCATGCCCGGCGGCCGGGCTGCCCCAGCGTCAAACCCTTGCTAATGCGTCGGGTTCCGTGCCCTGCCCCGCTTGGCCAGAATTCCCGTCACGGCGGCGGCAATGTTGCGCGCCGAAAGCCCTGCGTCTTCGTACATGGCGGCAGGGCTTGCCTGTTCGATGAACCGGTCAGGCAGATGCAGACTGCGAACGGATACCCCTGTTTCCAGCAACCCCGCCTGCGCCATGTGCATCAGAACCTGCGCGCCAAAGCCGCCCATGGCCCCCTGTTCGACCGTCAGAATAACCGCATGATGCCGCGCCAGTTGCGCAATCAGCCCGGTGTCGAGCGGTTTGGCAAACCGCGCATCCGCAATCGTGACAGAAACCCCGGCATCCTCCAGCAAGTCGGCGGCAAGGTGACATTCGCCCAGATGCCCGCCAAACGACAAAATCGCCACTTCGGTGCCTTCACGCACAACCCGCCCCCGCCCGATCTGCAACGGCACGCCGTGGGCCGGAAGGTCCACCCCGGCCCCTTCGCCGCGCGGATACCGGAACGCAATCGGCCCCTCGTCATGCACCGCTGCCGTGGCCACCATATGCACCAGTTCCGCCTCGTCGCCCGCCGCCATCACGGTAAAGCCCGGCAGATTGGCAAGGAACCCCACGTCAAAACAGCCCGCATGCGTGGCACCGTCCTGACCGACAAGCCCCGCCCGATCGATCGCGAACCGCACGGGCAGGCTTTGCAGCGCCACGTCGTGCACAATCTGGTCAAACCCGCGCTGCAGAAAGGTGGAATAGATTGCCACAAAAGGGCGCAGTCCACTTGCCGCCATCCCGGCGGCAAAGGTGACGCCATGCTGCTCGGCAATGCCGACATCGAACACCCGTCCCGGAAACCGCGCTGCCATATCATTGACGCCGGTGCCGTCCGGCATCGCCGCCGTGATTGCCACGATGCGCGGGTCGCGCGCGGCCTCGGCTGTCAGGGCGCGCCCGAATACGGCTGTGTAACTGGGCGCATTAGACGCTGATTTGGCCTGCACGCCGCTGTCGACATCGAACTTTGCCACGCCGTGATATTTGTCTGCCGACGCTTCCGCCGGGGCATATCCCTTGCCCTTCACTGTCTTGACGTGAATAAGCACCGGCCCCGTGGCCCGCGCCTGCGCCGCACGAAGGGTGGCCAGAAGGGTCGGCATGTCATGGCCGTCCACCGGGCCGATATAGCTGAACCCCAGTTCCTCGAACAATGTGCCGCCCCCCGGTATTCCGGTCACAAGCGCCCGCGCCCGCCGCGCGCCGTCGCGGATCGGGCCGGGCAGCGCCGCCTCGATCCCCTCGGCGGCATCACGCAGCAACGCAAAGGGGCCAAGTTTCGCCAGATACGATGACAGCGCGCCCACAGGCGGCGCAATGCTCATGTCGTTGTCATTCAGGATCACGAACAGACGCTTGCCCAGATGCCCTGCATGGTTCATCGCCTCATAGGCCATCCCCGCCGTGATCGCCCCGTCGCCGATCACGGCAATGGCGTCACCCGTCGGCATCCCCATATCGCGCCCGACGCTGAACCCAAGAGCCGCAGAAATGGACGTCGACGAATGGGCCGCGCCAAAGGGATCAAAATCGCTCTCGCTGCGCTTGGTGAACCCGCTCAGCCCGCCGCCCTGCCGCAGGGTCCGCATCCGTTCGCGCCGCCCGGTCAAAATTTTGTGCGGATAGCACTGATGCCCGACATCCCAGATCAGCTTGTCATTGGGCGTGTTGAAAACGGCATGCACGGCAACGGTCAGTTCGACCACACCCAGCGACGATCCCAGATGCCCGCCCGTCTTGGACACAACCGAAATCACTTCGGTGCGCAGCTCGTTTGCAAGGTCCGCAAGGTCGCTGTCGCTCATGGCGCGCAGATCGGCCGGGCCGGCCACATGGTCAAGAAGGCGTGAATGGGTCATGGGATGCTCCCGCAGGGGAAAAAAGGGTGTCGTGGCGGACCGCCGCACGACACCAGGGCCTGTTGCCAGCAGGAAGGGAACCGGGTCATCACAACCCGCCATCGGAACCGGCACATCTGGCCCGGATGCGTCGGCGGGGCACATCACGCGCCCCGCCCGATCTTTTATCAGACCACAACCCGGATCAGCGGCTGTTCCAGCGCGCCAAGGTTGGGATCAGGGGCCTGCTTGCTTTCCTCTGGCAGAAGAAGGCTCAGCCCGTACAGCGCGTAGAAGAAGACCCCCACCGCGACAAGCACCAGCGCCGCATAGCCCGCGCCCCGCATCATCTGCCCCAGCACCCAGGTGCGCAAACGGGCGCTCGGGCCTTCCTCGTAGTAAGGTTTGTCACTCATAGCTCTCTCCCTTAATCGAGCGGCGCATAGCCGTGCTGTTGTGCCCAGACGAACCAGTTATCAACCACAGTGCCAGTCAGCAGGATGCCGATGCCCCCTGTCAACGTGACAAGAATGGCAAACCACCAGGCCCAACGGTGGATCCCCTCCATCGTGGCATTGAACCCCATGGTCCAACGCCAGAACAGTGCGGCACGTTCCGTCGCCGTGCCCCGGTCCACGATCTGCTCCAACTCGCGGTCCCCACCCAGACGGCTGACCGCCAGAATGGTCGCCCCGTGCATCGCACACAGCAACGCCGACCCATACAGGCAGGCAATCGAAAGCGCGTGGAACGGGTTATAGAACAGGTTGCCGTACGTCAGGCTGAAGGTGTTGGTCCAGTCCAGGTGGCTGAAGATGCCGTAAGGCACGGCTTCCGACCACGACCCCATCAGAATGGGCCGGAACAGGCCAAGCACAAGGAACAGCCAGATCGCCGATGCAAAGGCGTAACTGACGTGTTTGCCCATTCCCAGCGCCTCGGCCCGCAGCCAGGTGCGAACCCACCACGACAGAACCGAGATCAGAAGGAAAAAGCTGGCAATCAGGAAATAGCCACCTTCCGCAATCGGCGGGAACGACAGGCCGTATTCCGGCGCTGGCGGATCAAGCGACATCCAGAACAGATCCCGCACGAACACCGCAGGATTATAGCCCGCGATATCCCAGTACCAGGCCCCCACCATGAAGAACCAGATGGACCCGGCGATCAGTGACAACGTGCCCATCGCGCCCAGATAGAACGGCCCGATCTGCGCGTTGCCCAGCCACCCCGCCAGAGTGGAAAACCCGGCACGTTTGCCCCGGTTGCCCAGGTCCACGTTGTGAACCATCCCCATCTCAGGTGCGCCATGCACCTGAACCTGAGTGAAGATGTTTTGATACTCAGCCATTTACGCCTCCTGGAATGTCAACCCACCATGGCAATTGCAGCCACCAGTCCCACCAGTCCACCCAGGCGTCGAACCAGATGGTCCCCGACACAAGGATGCACATCGCGCTCCAGAAGGTCGCGTTGATGGCAAGCAGCAGGCCCAGGCGGTGAATACCCAGCGGGCCGACAGAATAGCCGATCAGATCGCGAAAGAACGTGTCTTCGTGATCGGCTGTCCGCATTTCCCTGTCCTTGCCAGGATTGGCAGCCGACAGGATCAGACCACCGTGCAGCGCCAAAGCCAGCGCCGTGGTGAAGAAAAAGCTGACCGCAAGCATATGCAGCGGGTTGTAGTGGAAGTTGCCGTAGGTATAGCCCGTGTTGCTGACCCAATCGAGGTGGCTGAAGATGCCGTAGGGAAACGCATATCCCCAGGCGCCCATCAGCACAGGCCGGATAATGACAAGCGAGACATAGGCAAAAATCGCAAAGGCAAACGCGTAAGGCACATGCATGCCGATGCCGAGTTTGCGCGCAATTTCAACTTCGCGCAGCGCCCAACTGATGAAGGCCAGCGTGGCGCACAAGGTGATGATCTGCCAAAGCCCGCCTGCATTCAACGGGGCCATCGCCAGACCCATTTCCACAGGAGGCGGGTCGATGGAAATCAACCAGGGGTTCCATACACCCTCAAGTGCCGTGCCGTAGAAGATCAGGATCGTGCCCAGCAAGGCGAAAAAGAACGTCGTGACGCCAAAGAAACCGACGTAGAACGGCCCGACCCAGAAGTCGAACAAGTTCCCCCCGATCAGCGTGCCCCCCGGCACGCGATATTTTCGTTCGAAGCTGAGCAATGCCATGCTTCTCTCTCCGCTATTGCGGGGCGGTGTCCTTCAGCGCGCACGGGGCGTGCGAACCGGGACTGCCCGTGAATTCGTCAGATCGTCGCGGGCGGCCTTGAAGCCGCCCGCAACAGGTGCAGTCCCGGATTATTCGGCTGGAACCGCAGCCGCGTCGCCCGTGTAGCGCGCACCTGCTTCTTGCAGCCAGTTGTAGCCAGGCGTGCTAAGCAGAACGAGATGGATCATCGCTGCCAGCAAGAAGAGGAAGACCCCCTGTGCGACGAACACACGGCGGGGATCGAAAATCAGCCAGATCTTGTAAAATTTGGACATGTTTTGATCCTCCTCAAAGCCACGGACGCCAGAACCACACTGCGATATGAGCCACCACGGCAACCGTGGTGAACAGCCAAAGGCCGCTCATATAAACAGAGTGCAGTTCCTGCGCCTGTTGGTCGGTAAGACCTGTGAAACTCAGGTCAGTTCTATCAGCCATAATATCCTCCGGATAATCAGACTGGGCCATGTGCCCCATGGCCAGGGTAACGGTCGGACATCATGCCCTTCCGAATATCCGTCCCCCGATTGCGGGGGGCGAATGGGGGTATCAGGCCAAGGTCAGGCCTGGAAAATCATCGGCGTGATCGCGCGGGCTTCGGCCACGGCGCGCTGCACGGGGTTGCCGCTGTGGCGGCTTTTCTTGGTCAACGGGCTGACCATCCAGCCGACCACACCGAACGGCAGCGCCGCCAGAAGGATCAGGCCGAAATAGATCCGGTATTCTGCCCGGCCGTGACGCGCGGCGCGCGCCTTGGGGATGTTGACGCTGTAGTCGGTCATTTTGGTCCTCCGTTAACATCTTTGGTTTTCGGGCCGCGAAGGCCCTCGACAGTTTCAAGCACCACCCGTTCGTCACCTTGGTCCAGTGCGGCCTTTTCGGCGGCATCACGCAGGGTACGGGCGGCGGAAATTCGGGTCAGGATCGGATGTTCATCGACGATCCGGTCCAGTTCGGCCTGCGCATCCGCATCCCAGGGGAAGTCGCGGCGCAGGGTCGTGGGGGTGGACGCGGCACTGTCCATTTCGCTGCCCAGGGGCAGGATATGGAACAGGGCGTCGAACAGCGAATTGCAGACTTCCTGCAGCATCCACACGCAACCGCCATAACCCATCACGGGCGTTCCCGTGGCGCGCCGGATGGCCGCTCCGGGGAACGACGCGGCGATGAAGGTGGGCTGCGGGCCAAAGCCGGATTTCAGTTCGGCCAGATACATCTTTTCGTTGATCGACCCCATCAGAACCAGCGGACGGTGCTGTTTGATCAGGCCGCGCACGGCCTCGTTGTTGGTCTTCTTGCCGCGCAGACGCGCCACCGCAAAAGCGCAGGGCAGGCCAAGATCGCCTTCCAGATAATTGCGGATGCCGCGCGCATAGGTTTCGGTGGCGACGACGGCAAAACTTGCGGTGGCAAAGAAATCCTGCGTCACGCTGCGCCACAGATCCCAGACGGGTTTCAGTGTCGAATGCTTTTCGCGCTCGATGAACGGCTCGGGGTCAAGCCCCAACAAATCGCCCAGCTTGCGCAGGAACAGCGTGGTGCTTTCCAGCCCGATGGGCGCCTGCAGATAGGGCTTGCCCAGAACTTCGGCCAGCCCGCGCCCGAATTCGCGGTACATGCAGATATTCACATCCGCATTCACCAGATGGCGCATTTCGGCCAGGTGCGCGCCCAGCGGCATCACCATGTTCACATCCGCGCCGATGCCTTCGACAAGACGGCGAATTTCATGCAGGTCGGACGCCATGTTGAACACGCCGTACATCGGACCCAGGATGTTCACCCGTGGACGCTGGCCTTCATCACGCCGGGCTTCGGGCGGCATCCGTCCCTTGGTCATGCCGAATTCGGTAAAGATCCAGGTCATGGCGCGGTCGGCACATTCCCACTGATCTTCATCAATCGTGCGCGGCAGGAACCGCTGAATATTGGTGCCCATCGGCGTCACGCCGCCCCCGATCATTTCGGCGATGGACCCGGTGACGACCACGGCGGGCAAGGCCGGGTCCAGTGTCTTCCAGGCGCGGCGCATCGACCCTTCGGTGCCCTCGCGGCCCAGTTCTTCTTCGCCCAGTCCGGTGACGACAATCGGCAGTTCATGTGGCGGCAGCGCGTCGGTGTAGTGCAGCACACTGGTCACCGGCAGGTTCTCGCAGCCCACCGGTCCGTCGATCACCACCTGCAAACCCTTGACGGCGCAGAAGGCATAAATCGCCCCCCAATAGCCGCCCGCGCGATCATGATCCTGCACTAGCATGGGGAATATCCCCCGCTTGTGCGCATCGCGGGGTGTATGTACGCCTGCAATACGGGTTGAATACGGTCGCAATACGCGCTGAACACGGGGCGGCGGGTCATATGAACTCCTCCGCCTTGGCGGCCTTGGCCGCCTTGTCGAGCTTCTTCTGGTGCTGCGCGCGGAAGTCGGGGCGCAGGTTCGGGCTGCCTTCCCAGATGCCTGCGGTATCGCCTGTGCCGACACCTTCGAAGAATTCCTTCATCCCGTCCATCCGCGCCTTGCCCGCGATGGCCGCGTTGACAACCTGCCCCAAAGACCCCGCCCCTGCCGGGCCCATAAGGGGGCGCGCCGAGATCAGGTTGGTGAAATACAGGGCCGGACGACCGGACTGTTTCGCCTTCTGAACAACCGGGGTTGTGCCGATGGCAAGGTCAGGATCGAACCCTTCCATAGCCGCCAGATCATCCTCAAGGCTCGCGCGGAATTTGACCACGGTTCCCTTTGATTCCAACCAGTTGCGGTCGGCATCCGACCACTGGTTCTTGGCGCAGGCGGTGCCCACATAAGGCACATCCGCGCCGCTTTCGATCAACAGGCGGGCCACCAGCAATTCGCTGCCTTCATAGCCCGAAAGGGTGATGCGCCCCTTGATCGGATTGGCCGCAAGCCCGGCCTTGATGGCGGGAAGAAAGGCGTTCTGCGCGGCGGCAATCTGCGACGCGGGCACGTTATAGGCGGCACCGATGGCGGCAAGCCAGTCTGCCGTTCCGTCATGTCCCACGGGCGCGGAACCAACAACAGCACGCCCCGCCGCCTGAAATTCCCGGATCGACGCGGTATAGAACGGGTGGATCGCCGCCACCACACCACTGTCCAGCGCCGCATAAAGCTCCCGCCATTCGCGACAAGGAACCACCGGCCCCGCCGCCAGCCCCATCGGCGCCAGCATCGCCCCGATCATCATCGGATCGGCCGGAAACATCTCACCCAACAGGGCAACCGTCGGGCGGTCAGACCGTCCGCGTTCTGGGGCGGCCACCGGGCCAGCCTCTACTTCGGCGCGGGCGTATTTGAGCATGGCCCCCGCCAGCACATCCTTTGCCTCGGCATGCGTGGGCACGCCGAAACCGGGGACATCGATGCCAACGATGCGCACACCGTTGATTTCGTTGGGCAAAAGTTTCAGCGGCACACCGCTGGCCGTGGGCACGCACAGGTTGGTCACGACCACCGCATCATAACGGTCGGGGTCTGCCAGTTCGTGCACCGCATCGCGGATGTCTTCGAACAGTTTGCCCGTGACCAGGCTTTCCGAATTGAACGGCACATAGCCAACCGACCGCCGCGCCCCATAGAAATGCGAGACAAAGGTAAGGCCGTATACACAGCAGGCCGATCCCGAAAGCACCGTTGCCACCCGCCGCATCCGCAACCCGACACGCAGGCTGCCAAAGGCGGGGCACATGGATTGCGGCTTGTCGTGCGGGCCTTGCGGATAGTCCCTCGCAAAACCTTCCATCAGTTCCGCATTGCCCGACGCACGCGCGGCGGCGTCCATCTGCGTGGCGGCGGCATGGCACCCCTGCCCGTCTGTCGGTTGATCCGCCACAGGCTCTGCCGCGACATCATCCGCCGCGACGAGTGTCAGCGGCGCGTCTTGGGCAGCGTCATAGCGGGCTTCAGCCGTCATTTGCCAAGCCTCCGGTCGCGCAGCGCGCTGTCAAGTTTTGCGAGGGCATCAAGATCAAGCATTGTCGTAGACCACTTCGAGAGATTTCTTTTCGACTGCGTTCTTGCCACGCATGTCGGCATCGGTGGCGGGGGTCAGCACGAAGTTGGCCCCCGTCGCCTCGGCATCGAACAGGCCCAGAAGGCCATCCTGAGTAAGTGGTTTCGGTCGCACCGGGGGCGCAATCGCCACCGCGTCACCCAAGGCAGCAAACAGGCCGCCCCACTGCGATTCGTAGCTGCCCACAATCTGATAATTGGCGGATTTCTTGCGCAGATCATCATCTTGCGGGATCGCCGCCAGCACCGGGATGCCCACGGCATCTGCAAAGGCAGCAGCCTCGCCGGTGCCGTCATCCTTGTTGATCACAAGGCCCGCGATGCCGACGTTACCGCCCAGCTTGCGGAAGTATTCCACCGCCGAACACACATTGTTTGCCACATAAAGCGACTGGAGGTCGTTCGATGCGACCAGGATCACCTTCTGCGCCATGTCGCGGGCAATCGGGAGGCCGAACCCGCCGCAGACCACATCGCCCAGAAAGTCGAGCAGGACATAGTCAAAGTCCCAATCGTGGAACCCAAGTTTTTCAAGCAATTCAAAGCCATGGATGATGCCGCGCCCACCACAACCACGGCCCACTTCCGGCCCGCCCAGTTCCATCGCGAAGACGCCACCGCGTTTGAAGCAGACGTCGCCGATCTTGACCTCTTCCCCCGCCAATTTCTTGCGGGTAGAGGTTTCGATGATCGTCGGGCAGGCTTTGCCGCCGAACAGCAGGCTTGTGGTGTCGGATTTCGGATCGCAGCCGATCAGCAGAACACGTTTGCCCATCTCGGCCATCATGTGGCTCAGGTTGGCCAGCGTGAAGGATTTGCCGATGCCGCCCTTGCCATAGATCGCGATGATCTGGGTTTTCTTGGTTGGCTCGCCTTGCGGGATTTCAAGGCTTGGCTCTTCATGCGCCTCGTCGCGCAGACGAGCATCAAAATCGCGCAGGTTCGGAATGTCGAGGGTCATGCAGCAGCCTTCCAGTCGAGGATCATTTTAAGGCAGGCGCCATCATTGAAGGCCGCCTCATAGGCCGCGCTGGCATCCTGCGCGGCGCGGGTGTGGGTGATCAGGCCATCCAGGGAAAGTTTACCGGCGTCGATCAGGGCGCGGGTGGCAGTCATGTCATCCGCCGTCCATTCTGCGGCGACACGGAAGCGCGCCTCGCGCAGGAAGGCGGGGGTGAAGTTGAATTGCAAAGGCGTGACATAAAACCCGGCCAGCACCAGTTCGCCGCCGCGGGCCAGACGCCCGATCAGCGTATCGATCAGACCGGCATCGCCGGACACGTCGTAGATCGCCTTGTAGTCGCGGCGCGGGTCGGCGTCGGCAGACGTCACCGCATACCCGATGGCACCAGATGCCCGCGCGGGGTTCGTCTCCCAGACCACGGGGTTTCCACCTGCGGCCACTGTCAACCGGGCCAGCAGACGGCCAAGAACGCCGTGTCCGACAATCAGATCAGGCAACGCTGTATTGAAACCTGCCAGCGCATGCCGCGCAGTCGCGGCCAATGCCAGAAGTGCGCCTTCGGCCCCAAGGCCCGCGTCGATGCGCGTGACCCGGCCCGCCGGGGTGACAAGGTGATGCGACGCGCCGCCGAACAATCCGAAGACCGGCGTTCCATCAAGCGGTTGAAAGCAGTTTGCGCCTGGCACGAAAACCCGCTCGCCCACTTTGAAACCTGTGTCGGCTCCCGCCTCGACAATTTCGCCAGCCGCTTCATAGCCGGGAACCAAGGGGTAACCCATACCGGGAAACGGCGGCATCGTGCCGGACCAGAACAGTTTTTCGGTGCCGGTTGAAATGCCGGAATGGGTGATTTCCACAACCACATCGCCTGCGCCCGGGTTGGCAATCGTCACGCTGCGCGGTGCAAGCTGTTGACGCCCGGACAGGATGATCGCGGTTGTCTGCATCTGTCCCCCTCCCCAGGATGGATGCCTGACTCGCGTGTCAGGCTTTTCGGTTATGTGTCAGTCTAACCTTACAACTTGGACTGTCAACTAAAATGGACAGTTTGCAGAAGTTAAACGTGAAGGCCCGAAACCGCGCATCAGTTGCGCAGGGCCGTCACCACACTCGTGATGTAGGAACGCAGGCCCGGAAGGGTCTGAATACTGGTGAAACCCGCATTAGAAAGCATTTTTGCGATGGATTCGGCAGAACGCGTACGCCCCGTCTGCATGGCGGCAGTGTAAAGCGCAAAGTACACATCTGTGGCCGGGTCTGGCTTGCTTCCGCCTGACATCGGTTCGGAAATCAGGATGCGCCCGCCCGGTGGCAAGGCTGAATGCACGCTGGCCAGCAGGGCCGCGACAGTCGCATCGGCGTGATCGTAAAGGACGCGGACAAGGCTGATCGTGTCAGCGCCGGTTGGCAAAGGATCATCCCGAAACGATCCGGGATGCAGTGTGAACCTGCCGGTCAGCCCCGCCTGCCCCAACCGAGCCTGCGCACCCACCATCACGGCAGGCAGATCGAACAGGTCGAGCATGACACGCGGGTGGGCAGCACCGACTGCCGCCAGAAACGCCCCCGTGCCGCCGCCCACATCCAGCAGACGCCGTGTGCCCCCAAAATCGAACAAGGCAAGCGTGTCCTGCGCCACAAGCACCTGACTGTCGGTCATCAAACGGGAATAGGCAGCCGCAGCCGCAGGGTCCGTCGCCTGCGCCGCGCCAAAGACATAGGGCCAGAACTGTGCCAGCTCGGGCGTTGTCTGGCCCCGCAAAAAGGCAACCGGATCGGCCAGATCGCGGTAAAGCACGCTGTGGTGTCGAACCATCACGGGCAGCCCCGGAACCCCCAGAAACGCGGTTCCGCGCAAGGTCAGGGCGAAGCGGCCATCGCGGCGGCGACTTAACAGGCGAAGGCCCGCCCCCGCCTGCAGCAAGATCTGCATTCTGTCCTCGGTCAGTCCCGCCTTGGGGGCCAGCGCGCCCGCCGACTGCGGCCCCGCCAAGAGCGATTCGAACACGTCCAGTTCGACAAGCGCCATCAGCACCTGCGAGGCGACGAATCCCTGAACGATATCAAAGATTGCGGCCCCTTCGGTCCGCACGATGCGGCGCAGCAAAGGGGTCCGCGCGGCAATCGCCTGAAAACGGGGGGACAGAATCACCCGTGTCAGCCACGGGGTGCCGGGACCGGCAGTCGCGGCCCGGACCACCGGTTTTGTCAGATCGGCCATTTCAACGGGCGGCGGCGGCGGTCGCAACCGGCGCAACCGGCGTCATCCGTTCCGAATAGGCGCGAACCATGTCGGCCAGCCGCGCCTCGCCCGGACATGCCGGGATCGAGGCGATGGCCCCGCCCAGAATGTCGCGCAAATGGCGGATTGCGCCCTGCACGCCTAGTTCGGCGACGGCCGACGGGCGCGCATGAACCGCATCCTGACCCGCCGGTTTGCCAAGCGTTTCAGCATCATAAATCGCATCGCGCAGATCGTCAGCGACCTGAAACGCCTCACCAATTCTCGCACCAAGTTCTTCCCACGGTTCGGCATCCTGACCCGCCGCAATTGCCCCCATTTGTGTGGCAGCGATGAACAAGGCCCCGGTTTTGGCCCGGTGATAGGCGCGCAGATTAACCTCGGCTTCGCTTTCCCACCCTTGCCCGGCGCAAATGCCGTGCGGCATGCCCGACCGCATCGCAAGCGCGCGGATCAGGGCAAGTGCGCGCCCGGGATGAACGCCGCCTGCATGGGCGAGCACATCAAAGGCAAGAATGATCAGGCTGTCGCCCGTCAGAACGGCAAGTGGTTCAGAAAACGCCTTGTGAACAGTGGGCTTGCCGCGCCGGGTGTCGGCGTCGTCAAAGGCGGGAAGATCATCGTGCACCAGTGACGCGCAGTGAATAAGCTCCAGCGCGGCGGCGGCGGCATTGGCAAGGCCGGGTGCCGGATCACCGCAAGCCATGGCCACAGACAGCAGGATGGTTGGCCGAATGCGTGCCCCGCCCGGGGTCACGGCATAGGGCAAGGCCGCAGCCAGTTGCCTTGGCGCATCCGCCCCCTGCGACAACCCGATTGCGGCCATGATCGCCTGTTCGACCCGTGCTTCCAGACCCATCCTTGCCCTCGATTCCATGGGTGTCAGAAAAAACTGACACTAAAGTGTAAATCATACTGGACAACTGCCCTGGTCAAGTCAACTGTCCTCTGCATGAGACAGTCGTCGGAAAATCGGGTCATCATCGTCGGCGCTGGCTTTGGTGGGCTGTCTGCGGCAGTGCGTCTTGCCTCGCGCGGGGTTGCGGTGACGGTGGTGGAGGCGCAGCCTTACCCTGGCGGCAAGGCACGTCAGGTGCCGAGCGACCTTGGCCCGGTGGACGCGGGGCCGACGGTTCTGACCCTGCGACGCGAATTCGAAGACCTGTTTCAGGCGGCTGGCACCCGGCTCGATGAACATGTGACATTGATTGCGCAGCCTTTGCTGGCCCGACACTGGTGGCCTGACGGCAGCAGTCTGGATCTGTTCAGCGATCCCGACAGGACGGCCGAGGCGATTGCCCACTGGGGTGGCGCGCGGGCTGCGGCGGATTTCCGGGTCTTTGACGCGATCACGGCGCGGGCGTTTGCCGCCTTTGCAGGGCCGGTCATGCAGGCAGCGCGCCCGCGGATCGGTGGGGTTGCACTTGCCATGCTGGGCCATCCGCGCATCTGGCCAATGATTAACCGCACCCTTGCCCGCGAACTGGAAGTCCGCTTTGCCGAGCCGCGCCTGCGGCAGTTGTTCGGGCGGTATGCCACTTATGTGGGCGGCGTGCCCGCCCTTTCACCCGCCATTCTGGGTGTGATCTGGCAGGCCGAACGACAGGGTGTCTGGGCCGTCAAAGGCGGGATGCACCATCTGGCGCAGGTGCTTGCCGATTTGGCACAACAGGCCGGGGCCGACATCATGCTGGGTCAGTCGGTGCAACGGATCGTGACGGATCAGGGTCGTACCACGGGTGTAGAACTTGCCGATGGCACGCATATTCCGGCGTCCCATGTTGTCTTCAACGGCGATCCGGCTGCATTGCACGCGGGCCTGCTGGGTGCCGATCTGCGACGCGCGCTGCCGCACAGCGCCACGCAAAAGCGCAGCCATTCGGCGCAGGTCTGGGCCTTTGCGGCCAAGGTGGCGGGCCCCGCCTTTGGCCCGCCGCTTGTGCATCACAACGTTCTTTTCAGCAGCGATCCGCATAGCGAATATGCACCCCTGCAGGCAGGTCGGATGCAGACGGACCCGACACTTTACATCTGCGCCGAAGACCGGGTCGAAGGGCCTGCCCCGACAGGACCGGAACGGTTCGAGATTATCCTGAATGCCCCGCCGCTGCCCGACATGGGCACAGCCGACAGCGAAGAGTATGACACATGCCGCACCCTGACAGCCACGCAGCTTTCCCGATTCGGGCTGACGTTCGACCCCTTTCCACAACCCCGGTCGCTCAGCACGCAGCAGACACTCGCGCGGCTGTTTCCGGCCTCGGCGGGGGCGATCTACGGGCTGTCGCCACACGGGCCGATGGCGAGTTTTCGCAGGCCCCACGCGGGGACAGCAATCAGGGGCCTGTATCTGGCGGGGGGTGGGGCGCATCCGGGAGCGGGGGTGCCGATGGCGACGCGGTCAGGCCGGCACGCGGCCGAGGCGATCATGGCGGACCTTGCTTTGACATAAAGGTCGATGCTGACGGCTATGCCTGGTGGTATATGGACGGCGTCAGCGATGACGGCGAAAGGGCGGTGTCGGTGATCGGTTTCATCGGGTCGGTCTTTTCCCCGTGGTATCGGTGGTCGGGCCGCCGGAACCCGGCCGATCATTGCTGCATCAACGTGTCCACATCCGGCCCGGGCCAGCGGTTCACGATGACGGATCGTGGGCAAAGCGCCCTGCGCCAGACCGCCGACACCCTGACCGTGGGGCCCAGCCGGATGCACTGGACAGGCAGGGAACTGGTGATCGACATCAATGAAATGGGTGCCCCGCCGATGGTTACCCCGGTGCGCGGGCGCATCACGCTGACCCCGGCCGCCGTCACGGGTGTCGAGGTCGCGCTGACGCCCGACGGGGCGCATCTTTGGCGGCCTTTCGCGCCCACGGCCCGGATCAGTGTGGATCTGACACAGGGCCAGAAATGGGAAGGCCACGGCTATATGGATGCCAATTTCGGCAGCCGCGCGCTTGAGGCGGATTTCGATTACTGGACCTGGGGCCGCTATCCTTTGGCCGATGGCGCGGTTTGTTTCTATGACGCTGTGCGCCGCGACGGCACGGAACTGGGCCTTGGCCTGCATGTGGGGCGCGATGGCACCGCCAGCGTGATTTCGGCACCGCCAAAGGCAGCCCTGCCGCGCACCCTGTGGGCCGTGCGCCGGGAAACCCGCTGCGATGCGGGGTATCAACCTTCCCAAAAGCTTTCGATGCTGGATGCGCCGTTCTACAGCCGGTCGCTTGTGGAAACGCGATTGAATGGTGAGGTCAGCCAAGGGGTTCACGAGGCGCTGGATCTGACCCGGTTTCGCCGTCGCTGGCTGATGCCGATGCTGGCCATGCGGGTGCCCCGGCGCGCCGGATGGACGTTCTGATCAGGTGGCGGCGCGCGACGTGTCCACCGGCCGCTGCCCCGGATTCATCTGCCAGACGCGGAGGTTCAGCATCGACGCGATGGTGACCCACAGAAGATAGGGCGCAAGCATCATGCCCGACCAGAAATCGAGCGTCAGGAACGCAAGCATTGTTGCAGCAACTGCAAGCCACAACAGGATGATGACGATCATCCCCCCGCCCAGCTTGTGAAGACCGAAGAAAACTGGCGTCCAAAGTGTGTTCAGCGCGATCTGCAAACCCCAGAATGCCATGGCCTGCCCGCTGTCGGGCAGGTTGGCCACGCGGCTGGCCGACCAGGCCATGAGGAAGTAAAGCGTCGTCCATGTGAGCGGAAAGACAAAGGCCGGCGGTGTCCACACCGGTTTGCGCAAGCTCAGGTACCAATCGCCCGGACTGAACAGTGCGCCTGTCGAGCCCGCCGCAAAGCAGGTCACCAGGAATGTGAAAAACAGCGGCCAATCCATGACACAACCTTTCGACAAGACTATTTTTAGAACAATTCAGGGCGAAGAAAAGGGTTCCTGCGCCCTATTCGCCCGCGATCATGCTGCCGTTGGCACCGCCACGGCGAACACGATCATTGGATTCCAGCTGTGCCAGAACGGCAAGGACCGCATCCGACCGGCTGGGCGAACGCCGCGACTGGGCCGCAGCCTCGACCAGAAACTGAACTTCACGTTCGGCATCCGCGTGCAAGGTCGCAGGGCGGGGCAGAACGGTGGACACGGCCCCCTGGGCCGCAGACAGCGCAAGCCAGGCCAGCTTTTTCGCGCCCGTCGTGCGGGCCCGGTGGGTAATGCTGTCATGCCCGTTGGCGGCAACAGCGGCGCCAATCCCGGCATAGATGTGACGCGCGGCATAGATGCCCGGGCGGCAGGCAAAGGGCAGTGCTGACACGCCGCTTGCAGACCGCGCGTACAAAGTGTCCGCCTGCTTGACCAGCCGCCTGGTCAGCGAGAAGATGCGTGGGTCAGGGCGCGGATCGGACAGAAAGGCCCGTGGCGCGACCCCAACTTCGTCAAGCCATTGCAACGGCAGATAAAGCCGCCCTGCCCGGGCATCTTCGCCCACGTCGCGGGCGATATTGGTCAACTGCATCGCGAGCCCAAGGTCGCAGGCACGCGCCAGTGCATCCGCATCTCGCACCCGCATCAGCACGCACATCATCACGCCAACCGCCGCCGCAACGCGCGCTGAATAGGACAGGACGCCCGACAGGGTTTCATACTGACGCCCCGTTGCGTCCCAGGCCAGACCTTCCAGCAAGGCGTCAGGCAAGGCACGCGGCATGTCGAAATCGGCCACAATGGCGGCAAAGGCGCGGTCAGCGGGGGCATTGCGCGGACGGCCTTCGTAGACCAGATCAAGCCTGTCCCGCAGCGACAGGACGGCCCTTGCCTTGTCCGTCCCTTCATCTACCGCGTCGTCAGCCAAACGGCAAAACGCGTAAAGCGCAAGCGCTGGGTCGCGCACATGGGCGGGCAACAGGCGCGACGCCGCATGGAAGGAAAGCGAACCCGCGCGTATGGCGGCGCGACAATGGTCCATGTCAGCAGCATTGATCATTCCGCGGCCATCCGTTTTGGGTGTTGAGCATTCTTTCCCACCGCATTGCGTGCATCGGGGACAAGTTTTCCCAGAACCTCGGCACTTGCGATCACGCCCGGCAGACCCGCACCCGGATGGGTGCCAGCACCCACAAGGTAAAGCCCGGCCATTTCTTCCGACACATTGTGCGGGCGGAACCAGGCCGATTGCAGGATCCGAGGTTCAATGGAAAAGCCAGATCCATAGGGTGAAAGATACCGGTCGCGAAAGGTTTCGGGTGTGAAGGTCAGGCTTTCGGTGATATGCGACGACAGGCCGGGAAGCAGCTGTTCCTCAAGGACCTTCAGCACTTTTTGCCGGTAAGGTTCCGCCTCGGACTGCCAGTCGACCGGGTTCTTGTGCCCAAGATGCGGAACGGGGGACAGGGCGTAAAACGTGTCGCCGCCGGGCGGGGCCACGGACGAATCGGTGACGCTGGGCCGATGGACATAAAGGCTCATGTCGTCGGCCAGTTTGCCTTTCAGAAAGATGTCGTTGAGCAAACCCTTGTAGCGCGGGCCGTTCAGGATGGTGTGATGGCCTGCATCCGGCCACATGTCGCGTGTGCCCGATGTGCCGAAGTACCAGACATAAAGCCCCATCGACCACCGCCGCCGCCGCAGATGGGCCGCTGTCCACCGCTTTTTGCGGTGATTGCGCAGCAGGGTTTCATAGGTGAACCCGGCATCCGCATTGGACACGATTACATCGGCCGGCAAAACCCAGCCATTCGTCAGGCGCACGCCCGCCGCGCGGCCCTGTTCCACGACAATCTCGTCCACTTCGGTGTTCAGGCGCAGCGTGCCGCCCTGCCCCTGCACCACCCCTGCCATCGCTGCGGCAATCGCGGCAACCCCGCCCATCGCATAGTGAACGCCGAACTGTTTTTCCAGATGACTGACAAGGATATACATCGACGTGACGTGGAACGGATCGCCCCCGATGAACAGCGGATGGAATGACAGTGCCATGCGCAACCGTTCGTCCCGCACCCGCGACGCGGCGTGGCCGTAGACCGACTTGTCTGCGCGCATCCGCACGAAATTGGGCAACACCTTCAGAAGGTCGGCAAAGCGGTGCATAGACCGGCGGCCCAGATCTTCGAAACCAAAGCTATAACGCGCCTCGCTGTCTTTGAGGAACTTGTCATAGCCCGGCAGATCGCCCGGCGACAACCGCGCCACTTCGGCGCGCATGTCGGGTGTCGATCCGTTGGCCGAAAAATGTGAACCATCGGGCCAGCGGATCTGGTAGAAAGGCTCCACCGGGCGCAGATCAACGTCGTCGTCGAAGTTGCGCCCGCAGACCGCCCACAATTCACGTAATCCCTGCGGCACGGTCACGATCGTCGGGCCTAGATCAAAGCGATGCCCGCCCTGCGTGATCGACGTCCCGCGCCCGCCCGGCATGTCAAGCCGGTCAATCACCGTCACGCGGTAGCCTTTGGCCCCAAGCCGCATGGCGGCGGCAAGGCCACCGATGCCGGCCCCGATGACAATGGCATGGTTTCCGGTTTCGGAAACGGCAGGGCGAAGCGGGACAGGGTGCGTTGTAACCATCCTGACAGGTTATACTGTCTAGTCAGATTTACAACATCTGTCTGAACATCGGGTTTTACTTTGCAGTCTGCGCAAAAGATGTAAGATAAACCTGACACATTCCAAAGGAGTTGCTGTTTGCAGACTGTCACACTTAGCCTGTTCCGGTTTGCCCCGGGACTGCCGCGCCTTTGGGTGCTGGGGCAGATGGCGCTCGCGCGAATCGCCTTTGCGCGTCTGCCCGGTGTACGGTTCTGGAAACTGTGCGGATCGGGCACGGGTGAAGGGTTCACGCCGCGGCCTAACCTTGGCGTCTGGGCCATACTGGCCGTTTGGGATGACGAAGGCGTGGCCCGCACTTCTGTTGCACAAGCGGGGGTTTATCGCCGCTGGTCCGGTCGTGCGACGGAAACGATGACCTTGTTCATGCGGCCTGCATCGGTACGGGGGCACTGGGCGGGCAAGACGCCGTTTCAGGCGCAGGACCACGATGCGCCGCCGGGCCGTCTTGCCGCCCTGACCCGCGCGTCGGTCAGGCCGGGAAAGCTGTGGAAATTCTGGGGGCGGGTGCCTGATATTTCGGCGGTCATTGGCGACGACCCCAACGTTCTGTTCAAGATCGGCATCGGCGAGGTGCCCATGTTGCATCAGGTGACATTTTCGGTCTGGCCGGATGCTGCGGCCATGGCCCATTTCGCGCGGGGCGACGGGCCGCATGGCCGCGCGATCAAAGCCGTGCGCGACGAAGGCTGGTTCCGCGAAGAGCTTTATGCCCGCTTTCATATTCTGGGCTCTAGTGGTCTATGGAACGGGCGCGACCCGCTGACCCCTGCCGCCGCGACACCGCCTGCAACGACCAAGGATGCTGCATGAAAGACCCCTTCCCGTTTTCTGCCATCGTCGGGCAGGAAGAAATGAAACTGGCGATGATTCTGACGGCGATTGATCCGGGAATTGGTGGCGTTCTTGTGTTTGGCGACCGGGGGACGGGTAAATCCACGGCGGTGCGGGCCTTGGCCGCCCTGCTGCCACCCATCCGCGCCGTGGAAGGGTGCCCGGTGAACAGTGCCACTTTGGCGGATGTGCCGGTCTGGGTGCAGGGCGCCGGTCAGAAGATCGTCACCCGCCCCACCCCGGTGATCGACCTGCCGCTGGGCGTCACCGAAGACCGCGTCGTCGGCGCGCTTGATATCGAACGTGCGCTGACGCGCGGCGAAAAGGCGTTCGAGCCGGGTCTGCTTGCCCGCGCAAACCGGGGTTATCTTTACATCGACGAGGTCAACCTGCTGGAGGATCACATCGTTGATCTGCTGCTCGACGTGGCCCAGTCAGGGGAAAACGTGGTGGAACGCGAGGGGCTGAGCATCCGGCACCCGGCGCGCTTTGTGCTTGTCGGGTCGGGCAATCCTGAAGAGGGCGAGTTGCGCCCGCAACTGCTCGACCGGTTTGGTCTTTCCGTCGAAGTCACAAGCCCGCGTGATGTGGCCACACGGGTGGAGGTGATCCGCCGGCGCGATGCCTATGAAAACCGTCCCGAGGGTTTCATGAAAACATGGAAGGCCAAGGACGCCACCCTGCGCCGCAAGATCCTTGCCGCGCGGGCGGCGTTGCCGGGTCTGACCACACCCGACGCGGTTCTGGAGGATTGCGCGGGCCTGTGTATCGCCCTTGGGTCCGACGGACTGCGCGGCGAACTGACCTTGCTGCGCACGGCCCGGGCGCTTGCCGCCTATCAAGGTGAAACGGTAGTGACCCGGCAGCATCTGCGCTCGGCGGCCCCTTCGGCACTGCGCCACCGTCTGCGGCGCGATCCCCTGGATGAGGCGGGCACAGGTGCACGTGTGGCGCGGATTCTGGCCGAAGCACTGCCGGCATGATGCAAGAATCGCTACAGGATTCAATGCCCCAACCCTATGCCCGCGCGCGCGCCGCGCTTGCGGTTCTGGCGGTGGACCCCGAAGGTGTGGGCGGATTGTGGTTGCGCGCCCGGCCAAGCCCGCAGCGTGATCAGGTGACGGGGGCGGTTGCTGCACTTGTTCTCCTGCCATTGACACGGCTTGCCCCGAATGTGGGGGACGAGACGCTGTTCGGTGGAACCGATCTTGCGGCCAGTCTTGTCGCGGGGCGCGCCGTTCTGACGCGCGGGCTGTTTGCCACGCCGCGCGCCATCGTCCTTGCCATGGCCGAACGATGCCCCGTCGCACTTGCCGTGCGGTTAGGCCAGTGGCTCGACCGGGGAACAGGTTGTCTGATCGCGCTGGATGAAGGGGCCGAACCGGACGAAGCCCTGCCCCCAGCCCTGATCGACAGGTTGGGCCTGTTTCTGGATCTTGACGGAATTTCGGCGCATCTGCCGCTTGATGTGGCGGACCCCACGCTGCTGGCCGATGCGCGTGGCCGGTTGCCGTTTGTGACTGTGCCCGATGAGGCGATTGAACTGCTGACGGCAACAGCCGCTAGCGTGGGCATCGGGTCGCTGCGTGCACCGTTGCAGGCGCTGGCAGCGGCACGCGCCCATGCGGCCCTACGGGGTGCGGCGGCGGTCGGGGATGAAGACCTGCGGTTGGCTGTGGAACTGACCTATGCACACCGCGCGCTGCCCCAGTCGGACAGGGCCGACGAACCACCAGAGGCAGAGCCGCCCCCGCCAGACGACAGGCCGGATGATGGCGATGATACGAACAGCGCGGATCCCGACACGATGACCTTGCCCGAAGACATGCTGCTGGATGCCGTGCGCGCCGCCTTGCCGGCAGACCTGCTCGCCCGGCTTGCTGCAGGGCGCGCGGCGCGGGCCGCCGTGGGCACGTCCGGGTCGGGCGGGGCCAAGAAGGGCAATCGCCGGGGCCGTCCCTTGGGATCGCGGCCCGGCCGCCCCGACGGGCAGTCGCGGATCGACCCGATTGCGACGCTACGCGCTGCGGCACCCTGGCAGGCCGTACGCCGTGCCCTGCAACCGGGTGCGACGGGGCTTTTGATCCGGCCCGACGATTTTCGCCTGCGCAGGTTTCAGGAACTGTCGGACCGGGTTCTGATCTTTGCCGTCGACGCCTCAGGTTCGGCGGCGATGGCGCGATTGGCCGAGGCGAAGGGTGCTGTCGAGTTGTTGCTGGCGCAGGCCTATGCGCGGCGCGATCATGTGGCGCTGGTGGCCTTTCGCGGGACGGCGGCGGAATTGCTTCTGGCGCCGACACGGTCACTTGTGCAGACCAAACGGCGTCTTGCGGGCCTGCCCGGCGGGGGTGGCACGCCGCTTGCAGCCGGGTTGCAGATGGCGATCGAAGTGGCGCGCCTGTCGCGGGGGCGCGGCATGACACCAACCGTGGCCCTTCTGACTGATGGCCGCGCCAACATTGATCTGAACGGTTTGGCCAACCGACCGAAGGCCACTGAGGATGCGGCGCGCATGGCGCGGATGCTGGCGGCCACGGGCACGCCTGCAATCGTGCTGGATACGGCAATGCGCCCGCAACCGGCGCTGCAAACCCTGGCGCGCCAGATGGGGGCCGCCTATCTTGCGCTGCCACGCGCCGATGCCAGACGGTTGTCGCAGGCGCTGTCCGGCGCGCTGGAGGCGGCATGAACCTTCCAACCGACATTCCGGCCACCTGGCCCCATCGCAGCGCCGGGTCGATCATCGAAAGCGCGCCACACCGCTGGCATGTGCAGGTCATGGGGCAAGGCCCGGACCTTTTGCTGTTGCATGGCGCAGGGGCATCGGCGCACAGTTTTCAGGGCCTTATGCCGCTTTTGGCGCAGGATTACCGGGTTATCGTTCCGGATTTGCCCGGGCACGGATGGACGCGCATGGGCAGGCGCGGGCGATCAGGGCTGGACGCGATGGCGCAGGATCTGGCACTCCTTTGCGAACGGCAGGGCTGGCATCCGGCGGGCATCATCGGTCATTCGGCAGGTGCGGCGATTGCGCTGCGCATGGCACAAGACCGCCCTGTGCCTGTGATTGGCATCAACGCGGCGCTGGGGGCATTTGACGGCGTGGCGGGCTGGCTGTTCCCCATACTTGCCAAATCACTGACCTATGCGCCGTTCCTGCCACAGATATTCGCTCGGCTGTCCGGGACGACGGCGCGTGTAAGCTCGCTCCTCGCGTCCACAGGCTCGCCCCTCGACCCGGCGGGGGTGGAGATGTACCGCACATTGGTGGCGCGGCCTGATCATGTGACGGGTGCGCTGAACATGATGGCAGACTGGCGGCTGGATGGGCTGCTGGCGGGGCTTGGGACCATCCCCTCGCCCGTGTTGCTGATCACGTCCGACCTTGATCGCGCCGTGCCGCCCGCGGTTTCACAAGGGGCGGCGGCGCATATGCCTGGGGCAAGCCTTCACAACATTGCGGGTTATGGCCATCTTGTGCATGAAGAAGCGCCGGAACTTGTGGCAGAACTGGTGCGACCTTTTCTGCAGGCAGGCTGACGGGTTCGGCAGTCAGACGGCGAGCCGGACACCTGATGCGCCAAAGATCAGATCCATGTGGTCGGCCAGATAGATCCGCAGCCAGGGGGTAAAGCGTTCCGGCCAACGCCGCGTTTCAGCGGCGAGATCATCAAGATCGACCCACCGCGTTGCGGCAACTTCGGCCGGGTCAGGGGCAACGTGCAGTGCGACGTCAGCCTGTGACAGGAACACGTCGACGACTTCATGTTCGGTCAGCCCGCCGCCCACATCGGCGCGGTATTCGACCTGCCCTGCCGCCTTCACGGACAGGCCGGCGATCCCCAATTCCTCGCGCAGGCGGCGTTTGGCACAGGCGGCGGCATCTTCGCCCCACATCGGATGCGTGCAGCAGGTGTTCGCCCAAAGCCCCGGCGTGTGATACTTGCCAAGCGCGCGCTGCTGGATCAGCACTTGCCGCCCGGCCATGACGAACACCGACACCGCCATGTGGCGCAGACCGCGCCTATGGACATCAAGTTTGTCCATCGGTTGCAGCACGCCGTGTTCCCAGGCCGGAATCGGTGCAGTCGTCAGGTCCATGCGGGTTTGACCCATCCCAAAAGGTGCATCACGTTCTTGAAGCCAATCTTCAGATGGGCCAAAGGCCGCGCCGATACCAGCTTTTTGTTCATGTAAGCCTCGAACGTCAGCTTTTGAACATCGACGTCGTGACACAGACTGACAAAGCGTTCGCGCCGGTCGTCGGATTTGTAATAGGCATCCTGCATGGTGCGCAGGACGCGGAACACCATGCCATGTTCCTTCATGAACATCTTGCGCGCGATGGCCAGATCCTTGGCGCGCCCACTGGCAAGACAGGCCTGCGCCGCCGTAGCGGCCACGCGGCCGCCCGCCATGGCGTAATAGATGCCTTCACCCGACGACGGTGCCACCACACCGGCCGCATCGCCCGCCAGCACCACATCGCGCCCGTTGTCCCACCTGTCCATCGGGCGCAGCGGGATCGGCGCACCTTCGCGGCGGATGGTCTTGCAGCCGGTCAAGCCTGCGGATGCCCGCAGATCGGCCGTTGCCTGCTTCAGATCGATGCCATCGACACCGGTGCCCATCCCGACGCTGGCCTGCGCACCGTGCGGAAAGATCCAGCCGTAGAAATCGGGGCTGATCTTGCCGTCATAAATGACGTCACAGCGTTTGGGGTCATAGGTCGCGGACGCGGCGGGGGCATCGATGATCTCGTGGTAGGCGATCACATAGGGAATCTTGTCGCCGCCCGGCACTTCGGCCTTGGCGACGTTCGATCTGGCCCCGTCGGCCCCGATCACCAGTTTGGTCGCCGTGCGCCGCACCTCGCCCGAATCCTTGTCGCGCCAGACGACATGGGTGCCGTCCGCATCGCGTTCAATCCGAAGGAATGTCCCGGTCAGACGTTCGGCCCCGGCCCCCTTGGCGCGCAGGCGCAGGAATTCATCGAAATGTTCCCGGTCCACCATGCCGACAAAGCCGTTTTCGATGTGAATATCGACGGCCCGGCCAGTGGGCGAAATCATTCGGGCGACGTCGACCTTGGCCACGATCTGACTGGCCGGGATGTTGAAATCCGCAATGGCACGCGGCGGGATCGCACCGCCGCAGGGTTTGATGCGGCCATCACGGTCAAGCATCGCAACCTTGTGTCCGGCGCGTGCCAGATCCTCGGCGGCCGTCGCGCCCGAAGGCCCGCCACCCACGACAAATACATCATACCCGTCTGTCATCGCCTATTCCCCTGGAACAAGTTGCACTTCGGACGGGGCAGGATCGCCCTGTCGCATGATTTTCATGGCCATGAAGGCCGCCGCCACAAACAGCCCTGCTTCGGCCAGAAAGACCGTCCCGAACGCGGCTTCGGTGCCGGTGAACAGACGCAGCACGTCAACGGCCGCAGCGCCGATCAACCCGCCGAACCCGGCGGCAAGCGCCTGTGAAGCGCCCCACAAACCCATCCGCGTGCCGGTGCGCCCTGTGCGGCCCTGCCCCGCCATCGCCATCATGGAGCCGATGGCCGCCACCGCGAACATTCCGTTGAAAAAGCCGAGCGTGACGACGACCGGCGTCAGAAACCCCTGTCCGAGTTCGCCAAGCCCCGCAAGCGCGACGAGCGCCGCCGCAGAGCCAACGCATCCCGCCATCACCCAGCTGCGCAGCGACCCGATCTTGAGCCCGGTCGCGGCAATGCCGACCAGCAGCATGCCAAAGAACACGCCGCCATTCTGCAGACCCGAAAGCGTTGTCGTGGCCCCCGGCGTCAGGCCGAAGACCAGCCCGGCATAGGGTTCAAGGATCAGTTCCTGCATGAAATAGGCTGTCATCGACAGGGCGATGAATAAGGTGAACACCCGCGCGGCAGGCTCGGCCCAGACTTCGGCCAGACCTTCGCGGAAGGGCATGGCATCCATGCTGACGGTGTCTTGCGGGGCGCATCCCGCCTCCACCCGCCAGGTTGCAAGGAAGGTCACGACAAAGGCTGTCGCGCAAACGGCGGCCACGACGGTCATGAGCCGCTGCGCGGAGTAAGGGTCCAGAAACTGGCCGATGCCGCCTGCAGTGGCCGCGATGCCAAAAATCATCATCAGCCAGGTGATCGTCGCGGCAGCGGCCCGGCGGCGCGGGTGCGTTGCCGATGCCAACAGCGCCAGCAGCGACGTTCCCGATGCACCAACGCCCACGCCGATCAGGGCGTAGGCCAGAACCGAAAGGGCGACGCCTGCCACCCAGTTGTGGCCCAGCACGACAATCGACAGGGCAGCACCCAAGGCACCCAAGGCCAGAAGTCCCATTCCACCCACGATCCAACGGGTGCGGGCACCGCCCTGATCGCTGCGGTAGCCCCAGTTGGGCCGCGTGATCTGTATGCCGTAATGCAGCGCCACCAGCGCGCCGGGCAGAACCGCGGGCAGCGCCAGTTCCACAACCATCAACCTGTTGAGCGTTGACGTCGTCAGGACCACAATCGCGCCAAGCGACATCTGCACAAGGCCCAGACGGACAATCCCGAACCAGTTCAGCATCACATTCCCCCCAATCCGCGGAGCGCAAAGGCCGTGATCATCATGCCCGTGACATACATCAGCACACCGGTGCCGTTGTACCAGGGCGCCTTGGCCTTGGGGTCGCGCAGCATGACGCGCATCGCGGCCATCTGTCCAAACAACAGCACGGTGACCGCCAATGCATGCCATGGCTGGCTCCAGATCAGCAAAAGCGTGATCACCAGAACCTGCGACAGACCCATGACGGTGCAGGCGATGCGCGCGGCAACGTCCGGGCCCAGCGTGACGGGAAGGGAATTGACGCCGTGCAGCCTGTCCCCCTCCAAGGCCTTGAAATCGTTCAGAGTCATGATGCCATGCGCACCAAAGGCATAAAGCCCTGCCATGATGATGACCTCTACCCCCGGCGCGCCAGCGGCGATAACGGCGGCCCCGGTGAACCATGGCAAACCTTCATAGCACAGGCCCACAAGCCCCGGTCCCCACCAGCCAGACCGTTTCAAACGGACAGGTTCGGCAGAATAGGCCCAGGCGGCCAGCACCGCCACCACCGTGGCGCCAAAGCCCCATGGCCCAAGTATCCAACCCAGACCCAGCGCCAGCACTGACATCGCCAGCGCGACCCACAACCCCCATCGGCCCGGAATCCGTCCCGACGGAATGGGCCGGTGCGGTTCGTTCACGGCATCGACATGCCTGTCACACCAGTCATTTGCGGCCTGGCTCATGCCGCAGGTCACTGGCCCGGCGAGAAGGATACCCAGAGCGATCAGCGGTGCGTTGTCGATGATCGGCCCGCCGGACGACACCACACCGCAACCAAAGGCCCACATCGGTGGAAACCAGGTGATTGGCTTGATGAGTTCCAGCAGCGCGCGAGGCTGCGGATAGGAGGGCGGGTCTATGATGTCATTCAGGCTCATGTGTCAACTAAACATGACAATGTGCCGTCAATCAAGCATTGAGTTGTCAATCCAGAGTGACAGTTTGACCGAAGTGCCGCATTTTGCCGTTCAGCTTCATGCGCCGTGGTCGTCGCTGTCCTTGTTGACCAGCCCATACTTGCGCAGTTTCACATATAGGGATTGGCGCGACAGGCCGAGCATTTCGGCGGCCGCCACACGGTTGTTACGCGTCAGTTCGACCGCAGTTTCGATGCACAGCTTTTCAATCACATCCGTCGTTTCCGCGACGATATCCTTCAACGTCGACGATCCGACCAGTTCAACCACAGATGCGCCGCCGTCCTCGGGTCCGAAGCCGGGACGACGGGGTGATTCGACGCGGCTGGCATCGCGCATGATAAGGCCCAGAATCGGGTTCGGGCGGTCATTCAGCCATGCGGCCGAAATCTCCACTGCGATCTGGCCGTCAAAAGCGGTGTTCAACTTCGTCGAATACATCCGCATGTGTCCGGCCCGGCGCGCGTTATCCAGAAGGATCTTGAGGTCGACCGCCCCACGCACCAGAAAATCGGCAAGCGACCGGCCCCTGACGGCGGCAAGGTTCGACTGATCGGTCAGGTTGAGGAACGGTTCATTTACCGCGCGCACCAGACCATCCCGGTCAGTGAAGACGACGGCATCCACCCCGTCGTTGAACAGACGATTCAAATTCTCGGTCAGTTCATCCTGATGAGTGGCGACGGATTTCGGGCTTTCCAGACGGCACAGCAGCAGACGTTCGCCAGCGGCACGGAACACCATTGGCACGACCATCACCCGGCGTTGCGACCGGCGTGCC
This sequence comes from Gemmobacter sp., assembly GCA_031425195.1. Lineage (GTDB taxonomy): Bacteria > Pseudomonadota > Alphaproteobacteria > Rhodobacterales > Rhodobacteraceae > JANPIX01. The sequence continues at coordinate 150,398 of JANPIX010000017.1, forward strand.
TGCAGTTCGATAGGTGCGGCAGTGTCTGACACGGCCAGCGTGTTCATCGCCTCCAGGAATTCGCCACGCCTGCGGCCTTCGAATTCCTGCGCGATGGGAGAGCCCATGATCTCGGCGCGAGAGCCGCCAAGCACGACGGCCGCAGAAGAGTTCAAGTCGGTGATGCGCCCTGTGCTCATCGAAACCAGAACCACGGCATCGCGCGTCATTTCCATCAGGACACGGTAACGGGTGTCCATCTCGCGCTGGGATTCATGATCGCGTTCCAGCGACATCTGCGCCGCAACCAGCTTTTGCTGCATTTCGGCAATCTGGCGCAGATCGCGCCCCAGCATCAGGATCGAAGATCCGGTCTGCAACCGGCACAATGAATAGCGCACCGGAAATTCCCAGTCTGCGCCGTCGGAATGGTTGATTTCAACGATCAGCGACTTGCCGATTTCTGCCTGCGCCAGTTGCGCCAGACGCGCCGTGACCTTGGGGATGCTTTCAGGGGTCAGGACGCTGTTGATCGTGCGACCTTCCCAGTGGCGAAGATCACCGAAACCGGCGTGATGAGGGTTCACCCGGATGGATTGGATGACGCCTTCGGGCGACAACATGATGGCGATATCTGACGCCGCCGACAGAACGTCGACCAGCACATCAGGCGTTACCAGGGGCTGTGCGCCCGATTTCAAAAGATCTGTACGGTCAGTGTGCAAGATGATGCCCAATGTCTAATCTTTGCCCGCCCCTGACATGGTGGGCTGTTCAAACGTCACGCGCTTTGCAGCGCCGGTTGCTGGTCTATTACGATGCCACACCGCGACAACGCTGTGCGGATGTCTTCCGTCGTGTCGTCCGCCCCACTCAATTCCAAGGCGTTGTCACACAGGGTCAGCACAGCGCCGCCCAGAATGATGGGCACACCGTCCCCCAAAGACTTGAGATGGACTATCAGTTCCCGGCAGGAGTCGAGTTTCTGCGGGCTGGAGAGTGATATGAACACCCCGTCGAACCGCCGGGCGTGCATCAATGCGACAAGTTCCGCAATCGTGGGGCCGAACCGAAGACATACGGAAACACCTAGCCTGCGCAACTGCCCCATCGCCACCATCGCGCCCAGCGTATGCTGTTCGCCAAAGGGCACCACCAGCAGGATTTCGCCTGCGTCCGGCGTTTCGGCATCATCCGCCACCCACCGCCCGTTCAGTTCACGCAGCAAGGTCTGCAGCCGGGCGGAGCCATTGGACACCTCGGCAAAGCCAAGCCTGTCATCAAGCCAGCCCTGCCCGAGCCTGCGTGCCACATCGGGAATATAGATGTCAGCAAGTGCCACAGGCCCAATGCGAAAGCGCCGGAAACACGCCAGTGCCGACGTCATGGCAATTGGCGCCTCGTCCAGACACGCCTGTTCCAGCAGGGAGGCAAGATCAGGACGCAGCGTGGCATGAGTCACATCGGGGCGAGTCCCCAATAGTGTCACGATCTGGCTGGCCAGTCGCAGAACGACGGGTTCAGCCCCGTCTGTCCCTGCAGCAAGATTTCTTGTGACCCGCATCTCGTGCGCTCCATTCGTCCAGTCGGTGGTCGGCAGTAGCACCGCCCCCGACCCACTGCCAGACCTTTGCGCGATCATTTCCCCAACGATCTGAAAATGTCAAAGAAAATTGACACTTTTCAATGTGGAATGTAGGTGGATGCGCTTTTTTATCCAAAAAACAGGCAGCTATTGGCCGAATCCTTTGTTTAACAGCGAAAATTTGCCCTCCGGTGACCGCCGCAAAATATGTAAGTTTTAGTTGACACTTTGCATTTTGGGACGCTAACCTGTGTTTCAGAAGTCCAGCCGGAACAAATTGCATGCCAGCCCACGCCCGCCAAGAAACCGCCCAGACAAGTCAGCTTTATACGGCGGCCGAGCGGGCACGCCGCGATGCAACCCGTTGGACACTTGTGCAGGGGATTCTGGCCCCCGTGCAGTTTCTTGTCTTTGCGGTGTCAGTGGTGTTGGTGCTTCGCTACCTGGCCACGGGCGCTGGCTATGACGTCGCAAACCTGTCCATCCTGATCAAGACGTTCCTGCTGATCACCATCATGGTGACAGGTGCGATCTGGGAAAAGGTGGTTTTCGGCCAGTTCCTGTTTGCGCCCGCCTTCTTTTGGGAAGACGTGTTCAGCTTTGCCGTCATCGCCCTTCACACCGCTTATGTGTGGGCCTTGTTCAGTGGTGCCATGACAGGGCCGGCGCTCATGATGATCGCCCTTGCCGGATATGCGGCCTACCTTGTGAATGCGGGTCAGTTCATCTGGAAACTGCGCCGCGCGCGGCTGGATATGGCGCAAGCGGATGCTGCGATGGGGGGGACCGCATGACCGCCCTTGCCACAGGTTGCCGCGACGTTCCGGTTCTGAAACAGCGTGGTCAGCGCGAGGTGTTCTGCGGGCTGACGGGAATCATCTGGTTGCACCGCAAGATGCAGGATGCCTTCTTTCTGGTCGTCGGCAGCCGGACCTGCGCCCATCTGCTGCAATCGGCGGCGGGCGTCATGATCTTTGCGGAACCCCGCTTTGGCACCGCCATTCTGGAAGAAAAGGATCTGGCAGGTCTGGCCGATGCCAATACCGAACTTGACCGCGAAGTGGCGCGCCTGTTGGCCCGTCGTCCCGACATCAAGCGACTGTTTCTGGTCGGGTCCTGCCCGTCGGAAGTGATCAAACTTGACCTTGCCCGCGCGGCGGAACGCATCAACGAACAACATGCCGGCCGGGTACAGGCGTGGAACTATTCCGGCTCGGGGATCGAGACGACCTTTACACAAGGTGAAGATGCCTGCCTTGCCGCACTTGTACCGTCGCTGCCCGCCACGCAGGCGCGCGAGCTGCTGGTCATCGGCGCGCTTCCCGATGTTGTCGAGGATCAGATGCTGGGGCTGCTCGCCGCAATGGGCATCGGCCAGGTCCGCGTGCTGCCTGCAACGACGGCGGGTCAGGCGCCCGGAGTCGGCCCGAATACCCGGTTTGCCCTTGTTCAGCCGTTTCTGGGTGATACCCATGCGGCCCTTGTTCGGCGCGGCGCGCATCACATCAGTGCGCCTTTCCCTTTTGGCGATCAGGGAACGACGGCGTGGCTGCGCGCCATCGCGGATGAATTTGGCGTGACAGCGGACCTGTTCGATACCGTTACCGCAGCCCCCCGTGCGCGTGCCCGCAAAGCGATTGCGGCAGCGACAGAAACGCTGCGCGGCAAATCGGTCTTCTTCTTTCCCGACAGCCAGTTGGAAGTGCCGCTCGCGCGGTTTCTGACACAGGAATGCGGCATGACCGCTGTAGAAATCGGAACACCGTTCCTGCATCGTGACATCTGCGGCCCTGACCTTGATCTCATTCCGGCAGGCCCGACGATTTCCGAAGGTCAGGACGTTGATCTGCAACTTGACCGCGCCCGTGCCGCGCGCGCCGATCTGACGATCTGCGGCCTTGGCCTTGCGAATCCGCTGGAGGCCGAAGGGCTGACCACGAAATGGGCGATCGAACTCGTCTTCACGCCGGTGCATTTTTACGAACAGGCGGGCGATCTGGCCGCCTTGTTCGCCCGGCCCCTGCGCCGGCGCGCGATGCTGCATCAGCATCCGAACCGGCTGGAGGCCGCTGAATGAAGCTGACGCTTTGGACATATGAAGGCCCGACCCATGTGGGTGCCATGCGTGTGGCGACGGGCATGACGGGGCTGCATTATGTGCTGCATGCGCCGCAGGGCGACACCTATGCCGACCTTTTGTTCACGATGATCGAACGCCGCGCCAAGCGTCCGCCCGTCACCTATACCACCTTTCAGGCGCGCGATCTGGGCGGCGACACGGCCGGGCTGTTCAAGACCGCCTGCCGGGACGCGTTCGACAGGTTTCAACCCGAGGCAATGATCGTGGGCGCATCCTGTACCGCCGAATTGATCCAGGACAATCCGGGTGGACTTGCCGCGTCAATGGGGCTTCCCATCCCGGTGATCGCCCTTGATCTGCCCAGTTACCAGCGCAAGGAAAACTTTGGCGCTGATGAAACATTTCTGCAAATCGTGCGGGCATTGACCAAACCTGTCGACAAGACGGCTCGGGTATCGTGCAACCTTCTGGGCGCCACGGCGCTTGGCTTCCGGCACCGGGACGATGTGACGGAAATCACGGCCCTGCTGGATGAAATCGGCATTGCGGTAAATGTCGCAGCCCCACTGGATGCGTCACCTTCTGACATTGCCCGCATGGGGGCTGCGCATTTCAACGTGCTGCTTTACCCGGAAACCGGCGAATCTGCCGCGCGCTATCTGGAAAAGACGTTCGGCCAGCCGTCGACAAAGATCGTGCCGATTGGCGTCAACGCCACCCGCGCCTTTGTCGCCGAAGTACAGGCCTTGGCCGGTGTTGCCCGTCAGCCGGATGAAACCCGCCTGCGTCAGCCATGGTGGTCTGCTTCGGTGGACAGCACTTATCTGACGGGGAAGCGTGTCTTTCTGTTTGGCGACGCCACACATGTGATGGCCGCCGCCGCCATTGCCCGCAACGAGATCGGCTTTGAGGTGTGTGGCATGGGTTGCTACAACCGCGAATTCGCCCGCCCGCTTCGCGCCTTTGCCAAGACCTATGGTCTGGAGGCGCTGATCACAGACGACTATCTGGAAGTCGAGGCCGCGATCGAGGCGCTGCAGCCGGAACTGATCCTTGGGACGCAGATGGAACGCCACATCGCCAAGCGGCTGGGCATTCCCTGTGCGGTGATTTCGTCGCCCGTGCATGTGCAGGATTTCCCGGCACGCTACAGCCCACAGATGGGGTTCGAAGGTGCCAACGTCATTTTCGACACCTGGGTGCATCCGCTTGTCATGGGGCTGGAAGAGCATCTGCTGACGATGTTTCGCGAAGATTTCGAGTTTCATGACGCTGCCGGTGCCAGCCACCACGGCGGACAGGCCATTGCCCGCGTCGCCGACGCCGTGGCAGCGCCCGCCGACCTATCGGCGCAGACGACGGGCGCCCCGGTACCCAACGTGTCTGATGACACTGTCGCCATCTGGCTCGCGGATGCAGAGCGTGAATTGAAGAAAATCCCGTTTTTCGTACGGGGCAAGGCGCGGCGGAATACCGAAAAGTTCGCCCTGGACAAGGGTGTAACCGAAATTTCCGTTGAAACCCTGTATGAAGCAAAGGCCCATTATGCTCGTTGATCGAACCATCACGGCGTCGGGCTACAACATCGTGATCATCACGCTGGATCATCATTCGGCGGGGCCCTGCGCGCGTATATCGCCCCGTCTGGCCAAGGATTTTCCGGGCCTGTCGGTGACGGTGCACGCGGCGGCGGAATGGGCTGAAAACCCCGGTTCGTTGCGTGCGGCCAAGGTGGCGGTGGCCGGGGCTGACATCATCATCAGCAACCTGCTGTTCATCGAGGAACATATCAACGCCATCCTGCCCGATCTTGCCGCACGGCGCGACGCGCTTGACGCCTTTGTGGGTGTGATCGCGGACGAGCAAATCGTGAACCTGACAAAGATGGGCAATGTCGATCTGGCACGGCCCGCGACCGGGTTGATGGCGATCCTGAAAAAGCTGAAGCCCAAGACAAAGCGCAAATCGTCGGGCGAAAGCCAGATGAAGATCCTGCGCCGCTTGCCCCAGATTCTGAAGTTTCTGCCCGGCAAGGCGCAGGACCTGCGCGCCTATTTTCTGGCCATGCAGTATTGGCTGGGCGGATCAGACGACAATGTCGAACAAATGATCCGCATGCTGATTTCGCGCTATGCGCCGGATGCGGAATGGCGCGGAACGCCGGTCAAGGCCCCTATCGAATACCCTGCCGTCGGACTGTATCACCCCGCCTTGCCCGGCCGCATCGCCACCGACCGCAGCGCACTGCCGCGTCCCGAAGGGGCCGTGGCCACCGTCGGTTTGCTCATGCTGCGCTCGTATGTGCTGGCATCGGACACGGCGCATTACGATGCGGTAATCGCCGCATTCGAGGCGAAGGGGATCGCTGTTGTGGCGGCTTTTGCGGGTGGCCTTGATGCCCGGCCTGCCATCTCCAACTACTTTGCCGGTTCGCAGGGTGCCAGCATCGACGTCATGGTGTCGCTGACCGGGTTCAGTCTGGTGGGCGGCCCCGCCTATAACGACAGCGAAGCAGCGGTCGCTGTGCTGACCGACCTTGATATTCCCTATGTCGCGGCCCATCCGCTTGAATTCCAGACACTGGGGCAATGGGCGGTTTCCGAGGGCGGCCTTGGCCCGGTCGAGACGACCATGCTGATCGCGCTGCCAGAAATTGACGGGGCAACCAACCCGACGGTTTTTGCCGGTCGACATGATGGCAATGGCTGCGACGGCTGTGCGCGCAAATGCCGGGCGACGGACGCGGACAAGACGATGGCCCCGTGCCACGAACGCATTTCGGCGCTTGTGGACAAATCGGCGCGGCTTGCGCATCTGCGCCGCTCTGCCGTTGCCAACCGCAAGGTTGCGGTCATCCTATACGGTTTTCCGCCAAACGCCGGTGCCGTGGGCACGGCCGCCTATCTGTCGGTTTTCGAAAGCCTGCACAACACGCTGATCGCCATGCAGGCGGAAGGGTACGACGTCTCCCCCCCCGTCACAGTGGATGAACTGCGCGCCGATGTGCTGACACGTCAGTATGGGCAGGTGGCATCGGTTGCAGCCCACGTCTCCGCCGATACCATCGTCGCCAAAACCCCTTGGTTGGCCGAGATCGAGGCTGTGTGGGGCCCTGCCCCCGGCAAGATCCAGTCCGACGGGCGCGGTGTGTTCGTGCTTGGGCACCAGTACGGCAACGTGTTTGTCGGCATCCAGCCGGTGTTCGGATACGAGGGCGATCCGATGCGGTTGCTGTTCGAACGCGGCTTTGCCCCGACCCATGCCTTCACCACTTTCTACCGCTGGATCCGCGAAGATTTCGGTGCCGATGCCGTGCTGCATTTCGGGATGCATGGCACGCTTGAGTTCATGCCGGGCAAACAGGCCGGGGCAAGCGGGGCCTGCTGGCCTGACCGGATGATCGGCAACCTGCCCAATATCTATCTTTACGCCAGCAACAACCCGTCCGAGGCGACATTGGCCAAGCGGCGCACCAATGCCATCACCATCACCCACCTGACCCCGCCGCTTGCCGCGTCGGGCTTGTACAAGGGCCTGCTGGACCTGAAGGACAGCCTAACGCGCTGGCGCAACCAGTTGCCCGATGCGGACGACCGTGCCGATCTGGAAGCGCTGATTGCCGAACAGGCGGCTCTGGTTGACATGGGCGGCCTGCCGCCGGCGAAACTTTGGCTCAAACTTCTGGAAACGCAGGACGCGCTGATCCCGGACGGGCTGCATGTGCTGGGCCGACCAATGTCAGCCGAGGCGCGCGCCGATTATCTGGCTTTGATGGGGCTGGAAGGCGACGCTGCGCGCCGCGTGGACGAAATGCTGGCCCAGGATAGCGAAATTCCGGCCCTGCTGCGGGCGCTGGGCGGGCATTTCGTGGCCCCGGTTCCCGGTGGCGACCTGATCCGTTCGCCGGAAATCCTGCCGACGGGCCGCAACATCCATGCCTTTGATCCCTTCCGCATGCCAACCGCCTTTGCCTTGCGCGATGGTGCGGCACAGGCACAGCGGTTGCTGGACGCCTGCACCGTGATGCCGCGTTCGGTGGCACTGGTGCTTTGGGGATCGGACAACATCAAATCCGACGGCGGCCCGATTGCACAGGCGCTTTGCCTTTTGGGTGCCAAGCCGCGTTTCGATGCTTACGGCCGGCTAAGCGGTGCCGATCTTGTGCCGCTGGCGGAACTGGGGCGGCCACGCATCGACGTGGTGATGACGCTGTCGGGGATTTTCCGCGACCTGTTGCCCCTGCAGACGCGGATGCTGGCCGAGGCGGCGTTCAAAGCGGCCACCGCTGACGAACCGCTGGACCAGAATTTCGTGCGCGCCCACACGCTGGCCTATGCGGCCAAGATGGGCGTCGACATGGAAACCGCAAGCCTGCGGGTGTTTTCCAACGCCGAAGGGGCCTACGGCTCCAACGTGAACAACCTTGTCGGCAACTCGGCGTTTGACGACGAAGACGAACTCGCCGACGCCTATCAGTCCCGAAAATCCTTTGCTTATGGCCGCCTGGGCAAGCCGGTGCAGAATACGGCCCTTTTGCAGAACACGCTGGGCGACGTCGATCTGGCCTATCAGAACCTGGAATCGGTCGAACTGGGTGTCACATCGGTTGACCAGTATTTCGACACGCTGGGCGGCATCGCACGGGCGGTCAAGCGGGCGCATGGCGGGCGGGAAACCCCGGTCTTTATCGGCGACCAGACGCGCGGCGCGGGTCAGGTGCGCACGCTCAAGGATCAGATCGCGCTGGAAACCCGGTCGCGCAGCCTGAACCCGAAGTTTTACGAAAGCCTGCTCAAGCATGGCCGCGAAGGCGTTCGCCAGATCGAGGCGCATGTCACCAATACCATGGGCTGGTCTGCGACTGCCGAAGCGGTGGAGCCGTGGGTCTATCAGAAACTGTCGGAAACCTTTGTTCTGGACGAAGTGATGCGGCGGCGTCTGGCCGATCTGAATCCCGAGGCAAGTGCCCGCATGGCAGGCCGCCTGATCGAAGCGTCGGAACGTAAATACTGGCAGCCTGATGCCGCGACCCTTGCCGCACTTCAGGTGGCAGCGGACGAGTTGGAAGATCGTTTGGAAGGGATCGCAGCAGAATGAACCCTTCCCGCAACCCGAACACAGCCTGTGGACACGGTGGACAAACCCACCGCACCCCGCGGGATACCTTTACCCATAGGAAAGGGGCCCGACATGAGCCCACGTGACGAAATACCGGATTTGCGCGGACTGGACGGCGACGGATCGGTTCAGGTGCATCAGGACGATGCCCTGCGGATCGACGGGGCCAAGGTGTTTTCCGTCTATGGCAAGGGCGGGATCGGCAAGTCGACCACGTCAAGCAACCTTTCGGCGGCGTTTTCCATGATGGGCAAGCGTGTTCTGCAAATCGGCTGCGACCCGAAACATGACAGCACCTTTACGCTGACGGGCCGGTTGCAGGAAACCGTGATCGACATCCTGAAGTCGGTCGATTTCCACGCCGAGGAACTGCGCCCCGAAGATTACGTCGCAACCGGCTTTAACGGCGTGAAATGCGTGGAGGCCGGTGGCCCGCCCGCAGGCACGGGTTGCGGCGGGTATGTCGTCGGGCAGACGGTGAAACTCCTCAAGCAGCATCATCTGCTGGAAGACACCGATGTGGTGATCTTTGACGTGCTGGGCGATGTTGTTTGTGGCGGGTTCGCAGCCCCCCTGCAACATGCCGACCGTGCCGTGATTGTGACGGCGAATGATTTCGACAGCATCTATGCGATGAACCGCATCATCGCAGCCGTGCAGGCGAAATCGGCCAACTACAAGGTACAGCTTGCGGGCTGTGTCGCCAACCGTTCGCGCGAAACGGACGAGGTTGATCGCTATTGCGCCAAGGTCGGGTTCAACCGGCTGGCCCATATGCCCGACATCGACGCCATCCGTCGCAGCCGGTTGAAGAAAAAGACCCTGTTTGAAATGGACGACGCCGAAGACGTGGTCATGGCGCGGGCCGAATACATGAAACTGGCCGACACATTGTGGCGCAGCGTGCAGGGCAAGGGTTCGACGCCCGCCCCCCTGCCAGACCGGGAAATCTTTGAACTTTTGGGATTTGACTGATCATGGCCGACTATTCCGCCACGCGCGACCGGGTCGAGGATTATTTCGACCGTTCCGCCACCAAGGTGTGGGCGCGGCTGACCAGCGATGCGCCGGTGAGCCGCATCCGCCAGACTGTCCGCGAAGGCCGCGACAGGATGCGCGCCGTCATGCTGTCGCGCCTGCCCGCCGATCTGACCGGGCGCCGCGTTCTTGATGCCGGGTGCGGCACCGGGCTGATGACAGCCGAACTCGCGGCACGCGGGGCCGAGGTTGTGGCCGTCGATATCGCGCCGCAACTGATTGAAATCGCGCGCCAAAGGCTGCCAGCCGAACTGAAGGATCAGGTCACGTTCCACGCCGGCGACATGACGGACGAAAGTCTGGGCCGGTTCGATCACGTCGTGGCGATGGACAGCATGATCTATTATGACGCGCCGGCCATCGGGCGCATTCTGAACCGCTTGGGCGCGCGCACGTCGCACAACATCGTCTTTACCGTGGCCCCGCGCACGCCGTTCCTAATGGTGTTCTGGCACGCGGGCAAACTGTTCCCACGGTCCGACAGATCGCCTGTAATGATTCCGCATGCTCTGCCCGATCTGGCTGCGGCGACCACTGGCCGCATTGCCCGTGTCGAACGCGTTGCGCGCGGGTTCTATACATCCGATTGCCTGGAGTATCTGGCATGATCTTCCGCGCCAAAACCCTGAAGCGGCTGAGGCTTTCCGGCCTTCCCTTTGCCGACGCCTCGTCCGAGGGCCTGCCCATGGCACAGCTTTTGCGGCTGTCGCTGTTTCAGGTTTCGGTGGGTATGGCGATGGTTCTGCTGTTGGGCACCTTGAACCGCGTGATGATCGTCGAAATGGGCGTGGCCGCATCGGTCGTGGCCGCGATGATCGCCTTGCCGGTACTGGTCGCCCCATTCCGCGCCCTCTTGGGGCACCGGTCAGACACCCACCGGTCGGCGATCGGGTGGAAGCGGATACCCTATCTGTGGTTCGGGTCACTGTGGCAGATGGGCGGTCTTGCGATCATGCCGTTTGCGTTGATCCTGCTGAGCGGCGATCAGATGCGTGGGCCGGTCTGGGCGGGCGAAGTGATGGCGACAATCGCCTTCATCATGACGGGTGTCGGCATGCACATGACGCAGACTGCCGGTCTTGCGCTGGCGTCGGACCGGGCGACAGATGAAACGCGCCCGCGTGTGGTGGCACTTTTGTATGTGATGTATTTGCTGGGCATGGCCGTTTCCGCCATTCTTCTTGGTCTTTTGCTGGCTGACTTTTCCAACCTGCGGTTGGTGCGGGTCGTGCAGGGTTGCGGTGTGGCCACCATGGTTCTGAACCTGATCGCCCTTTGGAAGCAGGAAAAGATCCGCCCGATGTCGAACGATGAACGCGCGGCACCGAGGCCCACGTTCGGTTCGGCCTGGCGCGATTATATGGACGGCGGCCAGGCAGGGCGGCTTCTTCTTGTGGTGGCCGTGGGTGGTCTTGCCTTCAACATGCAGGATGTCTTGCTGGAACCTTACGGCGGTGAAATCCTCAAACTTTCCGTTTCGGCGACGACCATGCTGTCGATGATGACGGCGGTTGGGGCTTTGCTGGGGTTCGGTCTGGCGGCGCGGTGGCTGCTGAATAAACTCGACCCGTACCGCATGGCCGCCCGGGGATTGATGGTCGGGATCCTGGCGTTTTCGGCGGTGATCTTTGCCGCGCCGATGGGGTCGACTGCCTTGTTCTTTGCCGGGGCCTTTGGGATCGGGCTGGGCGGCGGGCTGTTTTCCGTGGCCACTTTGACCGCCGCGATGACCATGCCCACGGTTGCGGGCCAAGGCCTTGCACTGGGCGCATGGGGTGCCGCGCAGGCAACGGCTGCGGGCCTAGCGACGGCGCTGGGTGGTGGGCTGCGCGACATTGTGGGTGACTTTGCCATGTCCGGCGGCGCCGGGGCGGCGCTTGCCTATCCGGCGGTTGGTTACACGTTTGTCTATCATCTTGAAATCGGCCTTCTGTTCGCGACGCTGATCGCGCTGGGGCCGCTTGTGAAACTGCGAATTTTTACCACTGAAACCCGAAACGGCCCCGATGCGCGCATCGGTATCGCCGATTTTCCCACCTGACTGCGGAGGTATAACATGCTTGGTGTGACGTTCTTTGGCGATTTCGATTTGGCGAGCCTGGCCATCTGGAGCTTTTGGCTGTTTTTTGCAGCGCTGGTTTATTACCTGCAAACCGAAAACATCCGCGACGGTTATCCCCTTGAATCCGAAGATGGGACGCCTGCCCCCAATCAGGGACCGTTCCCTCAACCAAAACCCAAGACGTTCCACCTGCCACACGGACGCGGTGACGTGAACTACCCCAACTGGAAGCGGGAGGAGCGTGATCTTGCGCTGGCGCGCACGTCTGGCTCGGAAGGGTTTCCGCACATGCCAACGGGCGACGCGATGATCGACGGTGTGGGCCCCGCGTCCTGGGCTGCACGCCGCGACGTGCCCGAACTGGACGGTCACGGTCACAACAAGATCGTGCCGATGGTGCGGGCCGAAGGGTTCATCGTATCGGCTGGACGCGATCCGCGCGGCATGGCCGTGGTGGCCAACGACATGACAGCAGTTGGTCAGATCAGCGACATCTGGGTCGATGCCGCCGAACAGGTTGTGCGCTATCTTGAGGTGACGCTGGATCAGGGTGGCAAGCGGCTGATCCCGATGCCGATGGCAAAGATCGGGAGCAACGGCGTGCGCATCAATTCGCTGTCATCCGATCTTTTTGCCGGGGTTCCGACGACACGGTCCACGACAGAAGTGACCCTTCTGGAAGAAGAAAAGATCATGGCCTGGTTTGCCGGCGGCACAATGTATTCGGGCGCAAGGCGCGCCTCGAAAATGCGTGCCCTTCTGGGTTGATGGATAGTTTGGGGGAGCGCCGCATCATGGCTGGACACGACGATTTTGCTTTTGAACCGATACCCGGCCTTCCCGCCGAATTGCCGAAAGGTGAAACCATCCTGTGGCAGGGGCGGCCAGCCACACTGCCCTTGGCGCGGCAGGCTTATGGGCTTGGCTGGGTGACCGCATACTTTGCGGCACTCGTCGCCTGGCGGGCGTCCGTCGGGTATGATCTGGCGGGCATCACCGGGGCGTTGGCTTACGGATTACCCTATATCGCGATCGGCCTTGTCGGTTGCGGACTTGTTCTTGTGCTGGCCTGGGTTCAGGCCCGTGCGACTGTTTACACCATCACGACGGCCCGCGTCGCAATGCGGATCGGCGCCGCTCTGACAGTGACGCTCAACCTGCCGTACCCTCAGCTTGAATCGGCCAACCTTGGCCTTGGGCGTGGCGGACACGGCACGATTGCGCTGCGCATGACGGGCGACAACCGCATTTCCTATCTGGTCTGCTGGCCCCACGTGCGCCCTTGGCGCATGGCGCGGACGGAGCCTGCTCTGCGTTGCATTCCCGATGCCGCGCGTGTGGCAACGATCCTGGCCGAAGCCGCCGAAACACGCCTGACGCAACCCGTCATTACCCGCCGTGCCGACATGGCCGCCGTCGCAGCAGAATAGAAAGACCGTAAATGGAAACCTCAGTTTCATCCCCGCCCATGCGCCACGCCGACAAGGAAATGATTCCCGCGGCCCTGCTCCGCGGCATGATGGCGCTGGTGCTGGTGACGCTTGCACTGACGGCCTATGCGTCGCTCACCGGTCGTGTACCGTCGGGACAACCGGAAATCTCTGCCGTTCTCAGGGAAAAGACCCTGATCCTGCAAGGCGGAGGTGCGCAGGCCGTCACGGTTCTTTCGGCGGATGGCACCGTTCTTCTTGATCTGCCTCATGGTGGTTTCGTGACTGTTGTGCAGAATGCATTGGAAACGCAACGCCACCGGCATAACATTGACCCGTTGCTTCCGGTGCGGCTCGTATCCTATGCGAACGGGCGGCTGACGCTGGAAGACCCGCAAACCGGATGGAGCGTGGAGCTTTACGGTTTCGGAAGCGACAACAAGGCGTCGTTCGAACGCCTGCTGGACAACTGACGCCGAAGACCGGCGACAAAACGATAAGGGGACGATGCCATGGGTTTCTTCACGAAAAGAAAGGAAGAGGTGCCTTGCACAGTCGAGGTCAGCCACAGGTTTGAAAGCCTGCATGCCCATGTGAGGTTCAATAATGGCGCTGTGGTCTATCCGGGCGACGAAGTGCTGGTGCACGGCGCGCCGGTTGTCGCGGCCTTTGGCGAAGTGATTGTCGAAAACCGCAAGGCAACCATCACCCGCGCCACCTGGCTGGAGCGGACGTGGACAAGACTGACCGGTGATTTCGGTTTCATGGAACTGTGTGAATTCAGCTTTTCGGACGAGGTGACACTGTGAACGCATCCCCCCAGGATCTTATCCCCGACGTTCTGATCAGCGACACCACGGCGATGGCCACGGAAACCACGCTGCTGAACCCGCGGTTCTACACCACCGACTTTGACGAGATGGACCGCCTTGATGTGACACCCATCCGCGCCGAATGGGACCGTCTGATTGCTCAGATGCGCTCGGACCCGAACAAGGGCCATTTCAAGAAGAACGAACACTGGGATGCCGATTGGGCCAACATGGACCCGAAATTGCGGCCCGAATTCATTGATTTTCTTGTTTCGTCCTGCACGGCGGAGTTTTCCGGCTGCGTGTTGTACAAGGAAATGAAACGGCGCGGCTCGAACCCCGATATCTGCGAACTGTTCAGCTACATGAGCCGCGATGAAGCCCGCCATGCCGGTTTCATCAACGATGCCCTGCGCGAAGCGGGTGTTGCGGTCAACCTGGGCTTTCTGACCAAGGCCAAGAAATACACCTATTTCCGGCCGAAATTCATCTACTATGCCACCTACCTGTCCGAAAAGATCGGCTATGCGCGGTACATCACGATTTACCGGCACCTGGAGGCAAACCCCGACAAGATGTTCCACCCCATTTTCAAATGGTTCAAGGAATGGTGCAACGACGAATTCAGCCATGGCGAGGCGTTTGCCCTTATCATGAAGACAGATGCAAAGCTGACCAATTCCTTCGTCAACAAGCTGTGGATCAAATTCTTCCTGACCGCCGTTTACATGACGATGTGGGTGCGTGATCACGCGCGCGTCGAATTTCACAAGGCGCTTGGCGTCGACATCGACTGGTACGACCAGGAGGTGTTCCGCAAGACATCGGCGATCAGCTTGCAGATTTTCCCGATCGAACTTGATATCGACCATCCCCGGTGGCTGCCGTCGCTTCGCGCCATGAACCGCACGTTCGAGGCAATGGACAAAGCGAAAAAGCAGGGCGGTGTTGCAGGCTGGATCAGCAGCAAGTTGCATGGCGCAAAGGCGCTGTGGATCTTTGTGCGGCTGTACACGATCCCGGCAAAAAAGCACGTCCTGCCGAAAGATGTGCGCCTGGAGCCGGTCTATTGATCTGTGGCCCACATATGGCGCGGCGCGGCAGATGACCCATTGGTCAGCCGCCATAGCAGCGCTGTTTGTCTGGTGGTTTTCCACCGGCATCATCCTGTGGCGCGTGCGCACGGCAGACAATGGCGGGCCGGACCAGCATCTTTGGTCGGTCATCCTTGCGCTGCCGATGTTCGCGCTTGGCGTCTATGGCGTGGCCGCCACACTGGGCGATGTGTCGGCGTTCGGCACCTATGCGGCCTTTCTGTCAGCGCTGGCCCTGTGGGGCTGGATCGAACTGGCGTTTCTTTCGGGCGTCATCACCGGCCCTGTCGTGACCCCCTGCCCGCGTGGCATTCCCGGGTGGCAACGGTTCCTGCGCGCCATTGGCACCCTTGTCTGGCACGAGGCCCTGCTGATTGCGACACTGGCATTGTTGTGGACTGCGTCTCAGGACATGCCGAACCAGTTCGCCCTTTGGACCTTTGGCGTGCTGTTCTTTGCCCGCGTGTCGGCCAAGCTCAATCTGTTTCTGGGTGTTCCGCGCATCAATGTGGAATTTCTGCCGCGTCCACTCGCGCATCTGGGCAGTTACTTCTGCCACGCGCCAATGAACGGTTTGTTCCCACTGTCGATCACGATTCTGACATTTGCCGTCGCCTGCCTTCTGGACCGGCTATATCTTGCCGAAACGCCGGGACAGATCGCCGGATTTACCCTTCTTGCCGCATTGACCTCGCTCGCCCTGCTGGAGCATTGGTTCATGGTGCTGCCCCTGCCTGACCAGAAACTTTGGCGCTGGATGTTGCCTGCGTCGAAACCCACAAATAGCCGACATGAGGACGTTCATGGACTTTGACGCGATTTTCACTGCGCAACTGGATACCCTGAAGGCCGAGGGCAACTATCGCACCTTTGCGGATCTGGAACGGCGGCTGGGTGCATTTCCGCAAGCGGGGCATCATGGTGCAAAGGGCGTCGACGATGTGACGATCTGGTGTTCCAACGATTATCTTGGCATGGGCCAGAACCCGGTGGTGGTGGCGGCCATGATCGACGCTGTGAAGGCGCATGGAACCGGATCGGGCGGCACGCGCAACATTTCGGGCAACGCACATCACCATGTGCTGCTGGAGGCCGAACTGGCCGATCTGCACGGCAAAGAGGCGGCGCTGCTGTTCACCAGCGGCTATGTCTCCAACTGGGCGGCGCTGTCGACGCTGGGCGCACGGATTCCGAATGCGGTCATTCTGTCGGACGAGATGAACCATGCGTCGATGATCGAGGGCATTCGCCACAGCCGCGCCGACAAGGTGCTTTGGCGGCACAATGACTGGCGCGATCTTGACCGCAAGTTGAAGGCCGTGGGTGACCGGCCCAAGATCGTGGCGTTCGAAAGCGTCTATTCCATGGACGGCGACATCGCCCCCCTGCGCGAGATCATCGAGGTGGCCGAGGCGCATGGCGCCATGACCTATCTGGACGAAGTTCACGCCGTGGGCATGTACGGCCAACGCGGGGGCGGCGTGTCGGAACGCGAAGGGTTGGCAGACCGCGTCACCCTGATCGAAGGCACGCTGGGCAAGGCCTACGGCGTGGTCGGCGGATACATCAGCGGGTCTGCCGCCCTTGTCGATTTCATTCGCAGTTTTTCCAGCGGCTTCATCTTTACCACTGCCCTGCCCCCCGCCGTCGCTGCCGCCGCGCGCGCGTCGATCCAGTATCTCAAGGCATCCGATACGGAACGGCAGGCACAGCGCGACCGTGTGGTGCAGCTGCGCAGCAAACTGGATCAGGCGGGCATTCCGCATCTTGCCAACGACAGCCACATCATCCCTGTGATGATCGGTGATCCGGTGAAATGCCGGATGATCAGCAACATCCTGATGGAAGACTGGGGCATCTATGTCCAGCCCATCAACTATCCCACTGTCCCCAAGGGCACCGAACGTTTGCGGATCACACCGGGCCCGCTCCATTCCGACGCGGATATCGACAGGCTGGTCATGGCACTTTCGTCGCTATGGCAGCGCTGTGCACTTTCGCATGCGGTGGCTTGACAGTACGCCCGCACGGGACAAGTTAGACAACAGAATACACCAAACCGGGAGGACCCCCATGAAACGTAATCTGATCCTTGCCTTGGCAGGGCTGGCACTCGCTGCCCCCGCATATGCCGCTGGCGATGTCGAAGCTGGCAAGAAAGTCTTCAACCAGTGCCAGACCTGCCACGTCGTTGCAAACGAAGCCGGCGAAGTGCTGGCAGGCCGCAATGCAAAGACAGGCCCGAACCTGTATGGCGTTTTCGGCCGTGTGGCAGGATCCTATCCTGACTTCAAATACGGTGATGACATGATCGCCGCGGGCGCAAAGGGTCTGGTCTGGGACGAAGCACACTTCCTTGAGTATGTGGCGAACCCTAGCAAATTCCTGCAAGCCTATCTGGAAGATCCGAAGGCGCGCGGCAAGATGATGTTCCAGCTGAAAAAGCCGGACGATGCACAGAACGTATACGCCTACATCGCGTCGCTTGCCCCCGCAGCGGCACCTGCCGCGGACGCAGCAGCAGCGCCAGCCGCAGATGCAGCAGCGCCCGCCGCACCCGCACCGGCGCCCTGATCCGCGCAACTTGTGAATTTCGCACAGGGCCGTGTCAACCGACACGGCCCTGTTGTTTTTCGGCCTGCACAACCGGGTTCCCCTTTTGCGCGGCACGTTCTAGGGTCAGGCCATCATGACTGACCTTGTCATCTTTGATTGCGACGGCGTGCTGATCGACAGCGAGGTCATCAGCGCGAATATGTTGATCGCCGAACTGCGCGATTATGGTATCAACATAACACTGGAATTCGTGAGCCGCAATTTTCTGGGGCGCAGCTACCCCACAGTGATGCGCGACATTCGTGAACGCTTTGGCGTCACCCTGCCCGATCATTTCGAAGTGGATTACCGCGCCCGCCTTCTTGCCGCGTTTTCGCGCGATCTGAAGATCATGCCGGGCGTGCGCAACGTGATCGAGGGTTTGGGCGTAACCTTCTGTCTTGCCACATCGTCCAGCCCTGAACGCCTGACACAATCGCTGCAACTGGCCGGCCTTGATGCGCTGTTCGGTGACCGGGCCTTTACCGCAAGCCGCGTGGCAAGGGGCAAGCCCGCGCCAGATCTGTTTCTGTTCGCGGCAGCCCAGATGGGTGTCGCCCCTGCACAGTGCCTTGTGATCGAAGACAGCCTGATCGGTGTTCGTGCCGGTCTGGCCGCCGGCATGGAAGTCTGGCGCTTTACCGGGGGAAGCCATCTGCGGGGACTTGACCCCAGTACGCCGCCAGATGCTCGCGCGGCGCTGTCGTTTGATGATTTCCGCCAGTTCTTTTCGCTCCGGCCGTCCTTGGCCCGCGCGGCTGAGATCAAATTCAAGAGTAGATGATGACCGACAAAAGTGACCGCGCCGACAGGGCAGACATGGACGCGACCCCGCTGGACGATGCGGCGCGGGCCGGGTGGCTTTATTATGTGGGGGGCATGACACAAGACCAGATCGCGCGCGAACTGGGTGTGTCGCGTCAAAGGGCGCAGCGCCTTGTCAGCAGGGCCATCGCGGAACGGTTGATCCATGTGCGACTTGAACATCGGGTTTCTGCCTGCCTCGATCTTGAGGCGGCAGTCACGCGGCGGTTTGGTTTGCGCCTTTGTCGGGTTGCCCCCGCACTGGCAGAAGGTGTTGATCCGCTGCCATCCATTGCGCCAGCGGCGGCGGCGGAGATGGAACGGATCCTGCGCTCATCTGGGCCTTTGGTCATTGCCTTGGGCACCGGGCGGTCACTGCGCGCGGCGGTGGAAGAGTTGACCTCGATGGAATGTGAACAACACCGCATCGTCAGTCTGAATGGAAACATCTCGCCCGACGGCACGGCAACCTACTACGACGTGATCACCCGCATGGCTGATCGGGTGCGCGCGCCGCATTACCCGATGCCCCTGCCCGTCGTCGCCCATTCAGCCGAAGAGCGTGATCTGTTTCACGCGACCAAACCCATCCAGCGCGTCATGCAACTGGGCCGCGAAGCGGACTACACCTTTGTTGGCGTTGGGCAGATGACCGAAGACGCCCCAATGATGAAGGATGGCTTTATCACCCCTGACCAACTGGCCAGGTTTCAGACACTAGGGGCTGTGGGAGAGGTTGCAGGTTGGATCTTTGATGGTGAAGGGCACTATCTTGACACCATCGACCTGCCTGTAACGTCGGTTCAGGTTAGCGCGTCGCATGGTGGCCTTGTGATTGCCATTGCAGGCGGTCAGAAAAAGTGCGCCGCGCTGATTGCCGGCTTGAAAGGGCGCATTTTCAACGGGTTGATAACTGACGAGACGACGGCGCGCCGTTTGCTTGCCGCCTCTTTTTGACTGCTGTGCCGCAGTGCAGAGACGATTTTTTAGGCAAGTAGTTGACAGACTCACTCTACACGTGAGTAATTGCTCACACTACGATTTAATGCTCATAGAAGCCTGAGGGAGGATACTGATGACGATCAAGGTTCGCGCGCTGCTTGGCGCGTGTGCCGTGTCGGCGCTTGCCAGCGTTGCCATGGCCCAAACAACAATCACCGTTGCCACCGTGAACAACGGCGACATGATCCGGATGCAGGGTCTGACATCTGAATTCAATGCGCTTCACCCCGACATTACGGTCGAATGGGTGACGCTTGAAGAAAACGTCCTGCGTCAGAACGTGACCACCGACATTGCCACCAGTGGCGGCCAGTATGACGTGGTCACCATTGGAACATATGAAGTTCCGATCTGGGGCAAGCAGGGCTGGCTTGCATCGCTTAACGATTTGCCGGCGGAATGGGACATCGACGATCTTCTGCCTGCGATCCGTAGCGGCCTGACGGTTGATGGAAACCTTTACGCAGCGCCGTTCTACGGCGAATCGTCGATGGTGATGTATCGCAAAGACCTGATGGAAGCGGCCGGGCTGACCATGCCTGATGCACCAACCTGGACAGATATCCGCGCCGCTGCCGAGGCGATGACAAACACCGAAACCGGCGTTTATGGCATCTGTCTGCGTGGCAAAGCCGGCTGGGGCGAGAACATGGCCTTCCTGACGGCAATGTCGAATTCGTTCGGTGCGCGCTGGTTTGACGAAAACTGGACGCCTCAGTTCGATCAGCCTGCATGGGCTGCGACGCTTGACTTCTATCTGGACCTGATGTCGAAATTCGGCCCGCCCGGCGCGTCGAACAACGGCTTCAACGAAAACCTGACGCTGTTCCAGCAGGGCAAGTGCGGCATGTGGATTGATGCCACCGTCGCTGCTTCCTTCGTGACGGGCAAAGACAGCACGGTTGCGGACAAGGTCGGGTTTGCCCTTGCGCCGGATAACGGTCTGGGCAAGCGCAGCAACTGGCTTTGGGCATGGTCGTTGGCAGTTCCGGCATCTTCGGACGCCACGGAAGCTGCCAAAACCTTTGTCGCATGGGCCACGTCCAAGGAATACACGGCACTTGTCGCCTCTAAAGAAGGCTGGGCAAATGTTCCTCCGGGCACGCGTACGTCGCTTTACTCGAACCCGGAATACCAGTCGGTGCCGTTCGCAAAGATGACGCTCGACAGCATCAACTCGGCTGATCCAACCAAACCGACAGTCGATCCGGTGCCGTATGTTGGCATCCAGTTCGTTGCCATCCCGGAATTCCAGGGGATTGCAACGGCAACCGGGCAAGAGTTTTCCGCGGCTTTGGCCGGCCAGAAAACCGCAGCCGAAGCGTTGGCCGCCGCACAGGCACTGACGACAACCGAAATGACTGCGGCCGGTTATATCAAGTAACCTGCCACGGTTGCAGGGCTGGAACCCTCCCGGGCCAGCCCTGCTGAAACGGAAAGTGCCGGAATGTGACGCCGCAAGGGCGGTCACAATCCGGCACTGACCACCCCCACCCATCCAGCAGCAAGGGAAGCGTCCCATGTCCACCCAAGCCTCGCGGTCTGCAGCGCGTGTCATGCTTGCGCCTTCGGTGATCCTCTTGCTGATCTGGATGATTGTCCCGCTTGCTTTGACGCTCTGGTTCTCGCTGTTGGATTATCGGTTGCTGCGGCCTGAAATGACGGGCTTCAACTGGTTTGCCAATTATACGAATTTCGTGGCGTCGCCTGCGTTTATCACGGGCGTGATCAACACGTTGCTGTTGGTTGGCGGAGTGCTGGTCATCACTGTCATCGGGGGCATCCTGCTTGCGCTTTTGATTGATCAGCCGATCTGGGGTCAGGGATATGTCCGCATTCTGGTGATCGCGCCATTCTTCGTCATGCCGCCGGTCGCGGCGCTGTTGTGGAAGAACATGTTCATGAACCCAACCAACGGGTTGTTTGGCGAGTTGTCAAAATCGTTGGGGTTCGCGCCCTATGATTACCTGGGCAATGCGCCCTTGCTTTCGATCATCGTCATCGTCGCCTGGCAGTGGCTTCCATTCGCGGCGCTGATCCTGCTGACGGCGCTGCAATCGCTGTCCTCGGAAGAACTGGAAGCCGCCGAGATGGATGGCGCATCGGCTGTGTCGCGGTTCTGGTACATCATGCTGCCGCATCTGGCCCGCGCCATTACCGTGGTCGTCCTGATCCAGACGATCTTTCTTCTGGGTGTCCTTGTCGAGATTCTGGTGACCACCGGGGGTGGGCCGGGCACCGCCTCTACCACGCTGACCTTCCTTGTATTTCAGGAATCGGTGGCGAAATCGAATGTCGGCACCGCTGCGGCGGGCGGCGTTGTTGCTGTTGTTCTGGCCAATATCGTCGCGATCTTTCTGATGCGCGCGATTGGCAAGAACCTTGACGCATAAAGGAAGACAGCCATGGCCCGCGCAGTCACCACCGAACGCAAGATCATCACCACTGTTGCCGCCTGGACCGTGGCGCTGCTGATCTTCTTTCCGATCCTTTGGATGATCCTGACCAGTTTCAAGTCCGAGGCAGACGCAATCCTGTCGCCGCCGGTCTGGATCGGGTTCGACTGGACCACCGAAAATTATACCCAGGTGTTTGAAACGTCGAACTACTTCCGGTTCTTCATGAACTCGGTCATCATCGCCGTTGGCTCCACCCTCCTTGGCCTCGTGATCGCCGTGCCTGCCGCCTGGTCCATGGCCTTTGTGCCGGGGGCGAAGACAAAAGACCTGCTGATGTGGATGCTGTCGACCAAGATGATGCCCGGCGTGGCCGTGTTGGCCCCCATCTACCTGACGTTCATTCAATTGGGCCTGCTGGATACGCGGTTTGGTCTTGTGATCGTTCTGATGCTGATCAACCTGCCGATCATCGTGTGGATGCTGTATACCTACTTCAAGGAAATCCCCGGCGAGATTCTTGAGGCGGCGCGCATGGACGGCGCCACATTGCGCGCGGAAATCCTGTTCGTGCTGTTGCCGATGGCAATACCCGGAATCGCCTCGACCGTGCTTTTGAACATCATACTGGCGTGGAACGAGGCGTTCTGGACCATCACGCTGACCACGGTGGACGCCGCCCCGCTCACCAAGTTCATCTCGCGGTTTTCCAGCCCGCAGGGGTTGTTCTACGCGAAACTGAGCGCGGCCAGCACAATGGCCATCGCGCCGATACTGATCATGGGCTGGTTCAGCCAGAAACAACTTGTCCGCGGCCTGACGTTCGGCGCGGTGAAATAGGGGGACGGCATGGGCCAGATCACATTGCGAAGCGTGACCAAGCAATTCGGTGACGCAGTCGTCATTCCGTCACTTGATCTTGACATCGACGACGGCGAATTCGTGGTCTTCGTGGGCCCGTCCGGCTGTGGCAAATCCACGCTGCTGCGCCTGATTGCGGGGCTCGAAGACACGTCGAGCGGCACGATTTCCATCGACGGGAACGATGCAACCGCCCTGCCCCCGGCCAAACGGAAACTGGCAATGGTGTTCCAGTCCTATGCGCTTTATCCGCATATGACGGTGCGCAAGAACATCGCGTTCCCGCTCAAGATGGCAGGCATGTCGGTGGAGGCCACTGCCAAGAAGGTGGACGCCGCGGCACAGGTTCTGAACCTGACCAGCTATCTGGACCGCAAGCCCGGCCAACTGTCCGGCGGTCAGCGCCAGCGTGTTGCCATCGGCCGCGCGATCGTGCGAGAACCTGCCGCCTTTCTATTCGACGAACCCCTGTCGAACCTTGATGCGTCGCTGCGCGTCAACATGCGGCTGGAGATTTCCGAACTTCACAAATCGCTCAAGACGACGATGATCTATGTCACCCACGATCAGGTCGAGGCGATGACGATGGCCGACAAGATCGTGGTCCTCAACGCAGGCCGCATCGAACAGGTCGGCACGCCGATGGAGCTTTATCTCACCCCGCGCAACCTGTTCGTGGCGGGCTTCATTGGCAGCCCGCGGATGAACCTGATTTCCGGCGCGATGGCACAGAAGCACGACGCGCATACCGTTGGTATTCGTCCCGAACACATTGATCTTTCCACTGTTTCCGGGGAATGGCGGGGACGCGTCGGCGTGTCCGAACATCTGGGGTCCGACACGTTCCTGCGGGTCCATGTCGAAGGGATGGACGTGCTGACGGTGCGCGCCAGTGGCGAGATTGCGGTGACGCATGGCGACACCGTCTATTTGACGCCGCAACCCGACAAGATTCATCGTTTCGGGCCAACCGGGGATGCGATCTGATGCGACTGCAAGGCAAGACAGCATTGATCACAGGGGCCGCGCGGGGCATCGGTCTGGAATTTGCCCGCGCCTATGTGGCCGAAGGCGCACGGGTCGCTATCGCCGACATCAACCTTGTCGCGGCGCAATCGGCCGCTGCGTCGATCGGGCCTGCGGCAATAGCAGTGCATCTGGATGTCAGCGCACAGGACAGCATCGACGCGTGCATGAAGCAGACTTTGGCCCAGTTCGGCGGCCTTGATATCCTGATCAACAACGCGGCCCTTTTCGATCTGTCCCCCTTTGTCGACATCACGCGCGAAAGCTATGACAAGCTGTTTTCGATCAATGTCGCAGGCACCCTGTTCATGATGCAGGCGGCAGCGCGCGCGATGATCGACAAGGGAACGGGTGGCAAGATCATCAACATGGCGTCGCAGGCAGGCCGCCGTGGTGAAGGACTGGTCGGTGTTTACTGCGCCACCAAGGCCGCCGTCATCAGCCTGACGCAAAGCGCCGGGCTGGACCTTATCAAGCACCGCATCAACGTCAACGCCATCGCCCCCGGCGTGGTGGACGGCGAACACTGGGACCACGTGGATTCCATGTTCGCCGCGTATGAAAACCGCCCACGCGGCGAAAAGAAGCGCATCGTGGGTGATGCCGTGCCTTTCGGGCGCATGGGAACCGCCGCCGATCTGACCGGCATGGCCGTGTTTCTGGCGACAGCAGAGGCAGATTATATCGTCGCGCAGACGTTTGGCGTCGACGGCGGAAACTGGATGGCCTGACATGACACGAACTGCAACGCTGCCCGCCTATGACCGCAATACCCTGACACCCGGCATTGTTCACATCGGGCTTGGCAATTTCCACCGCGCGCATATGGCGGTGTATCTGGACGATCTGTTTGCCTTGGGTTTCGATCACGACTGGTCAATCCTTGGCGCCGGCGTCCGCGAAGGCGACGCCCGCATGCGCGACGCATTGCTGGCGCAGGATTGCCTGTCGACAGTGATCACACTTGACCCCGAACAGGGAACAAGTGCGCGCCGCATCGGGGCCATGACAGGCTTTATCGAGGTGAGCGGCGACAACGGCCCCCTGATCGCGGCCATGACCAATCCTGCCATCCGCATCGTCAGCCTGACGGTGACAGAGGGCGGATATTTCGTCGATGCAGGCGGTGCCTTTGATCCCGACCATCCCGATATCGCACATGACGCCGCACACCCGACCCGGCCCCGCACTGCGTTTGGTGCGATCCTCGCCGCCCTGCGTCACCGCCGCGCGGCGGGCACGCCGCCATTCACCGTCATGTCCTGCGATAACCTGCCCGGCAATGGCCATGTAACACATGGCACTGTCCGCGGACTGGCGCGGTTGCAGGACCCGGGTTTTGCCGATTGGGTGGATGGGAATGTTGCCTTTCCGAACGGTATGGTTGACCGGATCACGCCCGCCACCGGCCCGCGCGAACGGGCCCTGGCCGGGGAATACGGTTTGAACGATCCTGTTCCCGTGACGTGCGAACCGTTCCGCCAATGGGTGCTGGAAGACAACTTTCCCACAGGCCGGCCCGCGCTGGAAAAGGTTGGCGTGACGTTCACGCCCCATGTCCACGCTTATGAGGCCATGAAGATCCGCATCCTGAATGGTGGTCATGCCGTGATCGCCTATCCGTCGGCGCTTCTTGACCTTGCGCTGGTGCATGAGGCGATGGCTGATCCGTTGATCCACGCGTATCTGGCAAAGGTGGAGCGGACCGAGATTTTGCCCTTCGTGCCGCCCGTTCCCGACACCGACGTGGCGGCCTATGTCGATCTGATCATGGCGCGGTATTCGAACCCGCACATCGCAGACACAACCGCCCGCCTGTGCCTTGACGGATCGAACCGTCAGCCCAAGTTCATCGTGCCGTCCCTGATGGACAATCTTGCCGCAGGGAAACTGCCGCGCGGGCTGATCCTTCTGTCTGCTCTGTGGTGCCATTACTGCGCCGGAATAACGGACAGCGGTGCCACCATCGCGCCGAATGATCCGGACTGGACCAATCTTCAATCCCGCGCCAAAGCGGCTGTACATGATGTGCAGGCGTGGCTTGGAATGGCGGCGGTTTATGGTGATCTGGGGTCAGACCCACTGTTCGCGGATGAATTTGGCACGCAACTCGCCCATGTGCGGGCGATCGGTGTGCGCGGGGCGGTTCAGGCCTATCTTGACGCGCCCACCGGCGGCTGATTATCAGGGTTTCTTTCCAACGGCATCAGAAATTCCAACTTTTTCTTATGCCAACGGTCTGCTAAGCCCTTCGCAACAGATGGGGGTCTGTTGCCGTTTTTCGCAATGTCATCGCTGAGACAAGGCCCCCGGTTTGGAGCAATTGGTCTTGATCGGAGTGTATGATGGACGGAAATGACAACCTGACAGCAGGCGAAACAGGCGAAGCGTCTGGCGGCAAATGCCCGGTTCACCGGAATGCGCGGCGTCATACCAGCAACGGCATGCGGTCCAGTCGCGACTGGTGGCCAAACCAGCTTAACCTCAAGATCCTGCATCAGAATTCGCCTTTGTCGAACCCGATGGGCCCAACATTCGACTATGCCGAAGAATTCAAGCAGCTGGATATCGAGGCGTTGAAGGCAGACCTTTTCGCCCTGATGACCGACTCCCAGGATTGGTGGCCCGCGGATTACGGGCACTATGGGCCGTTCTTCATTCGCATGGCTTGGCATTCGGCAGGCACCTACCGCACCGGTGATGGCCGGGGTGGTGCATCATCAGGGACACAGCGGTTTGCGCCGCTGAACAGTTGGCCCGACAACGCCAACCTCGACAAGGCCCGCCGCCTGTTGTGGCCGATCAAACAGAAATACGGCAATCAGATTTCCTGGGCTGACCTGATGGTTTTGACGGGTAACTGCGCGCTGGAATCAATGGGGTTCAAGACATTCGGCTTTGCCGGGGGCCGCGCCGATGTGTGGGAACCGGAGGAAGACATCTATTGGGGGCCGGAAGATACCTGGCTGGGCGATGCCCGCTATACCGGTGATCGGCAGTTGGAAAACCCGCTCGCCGCCGTGCAGATGGGCCTGATCTACGTTAATCCACAGGGGCCGAACGGCGTGCCCGACCCCCTCGCCTCGGCGCGGGACATTCGGGAAACCTTTGCCCGCATGGCGATGAATGACGAAGAAACCGTGGCCCTGATTGCGGGCGGCCACACCTTTGGCAAGACCCACGGCGCGGGCGATGCCGACCTTGTCGGCGCGGAACCGGAAGGTGCGGGGATCGAGCTTCAGGGCCTTGGCTGGGCCAACAGCTTTGGCAGCGGCAAGGGCGTTCACACCATCACGTCGGGCCTTGAAGGGGCTTGGACAATGAACCCCATCGCCTGGGATAACAACTATTTCGACAACCTGTTCAACTTTGAATGGGAACTTGTGAAAAGCCCGGCGGGCGCGCTGCAATGGGCTCCGAAGGACGGGGCTGCGTCTGACGCCGTTCCGGACGCGCATGACCCCGCCCGCCGCCACGCACCGATGATGGCAACGACCGACATCGCAATGCGCGCCGACCCTGCCTATGAGGCGATTTCGCGCAGGTTCCATGCCAACCCTGATCAGTTTGCAGACGCCTTCGCCCGCGCCTGGTACAAGCTGACGCACCGCGACATGGGGCCCCGCGCACGTTACCTCGGGCCGCTTGTTCCGCAGGAAGAACTGCTGTGGCAGGACCCGGTGCCGGACGTCGATCACACCCTGATCGACGCGCAAGATATTGCCGCGCTCAAGACTCGCATTCTTGGCGCGGGGCTTACTACGGCGCAATTGGTGGGCACCGCCTGGGCCTCGGCGTCCACCTTCCGCGGCTCGGACAAACGCGGCGGAGCCAATGGCGCGCGGATCCGTCTTGCGCCGCAGAAAGATTGGCCAGCGAACCAGCCGGAGCAGCTCGCGCAGGTGCTCGCAGTGCTGGAGGGCGTGCAGTCGGCTTTCAATCTGGCGCAGCCGGGTGACAAGCGCGTCTCGCTTGCGGATATCATCGTTCTGGCCGGTTGCGCGGGCGTCGAGCAAGCGGCGCGGTTGGGTGGCCATACGGTCGACGTGCCCTTCACGCCCGGCCGGACGGACGCCACGCAGGATCAGACGGATGTGGAATCGTTTTCGGTGCTAGAGCCTGTGGCGGATGGGTTCCGGAACTATCAAAAGACCGACTACACCCTGTCACCCGAAGAACTGCTGGTAGACCGTGCCCAGTTGCTGACATTGACCGCGCCCGAAATGGCGGTGCTGGTCGGTGGACTGCGTGTGTTGAACGTGAACACAGGCGGCGCGACACATGGGGTGTTCACCCATCGGCCCGGCGCATTGACGAACGACTTCTTCGTCAATCTCCTGGACATGGACCTTGTCTGGACCGCGGCATCCAATGCGACTGGCGTCTTCGAAGGGCGCGGCCACAAGGGCGGCGACGTAAAGTGGACCGGCACTCGCGTCGATCTGGTGTTCGGTTCAAACTCGCAACTGCGCGCCTTGGCCGAGGTTTATGCCGCCAAGGGCAACGAAACCGCTTTTATCCGCGATTTCGTGGCGGCATGGACCAAGGTGATGAACCTGGACCGTTTTGATCTGGTGTGATCGCACGGCTGAACAAGCGAAACGGCGGCCCTGACCGGGCCGCCGTTTTTTATGTTGTTGTCAGCCTGATTTGACAAACGTCAAATCGGGCCGCGCCTGCCTGCCCCGGGCAGGCGCGAATGCGCCCACCCAGTCAGGCGCGGATCGATTTCTGACTGTGGCAAGGGTAGCCAGCCCCTTGGCCTTCACTCCGTTCCGGCCAACACCCCGCCGGGCCTGCCACCGGCAGGCCGCAAGGGGCGGGGTGACCGCAAAGCATTGGCGGTGTTTCAAAAAAGGAAAAGGGCGCAGGTCACCCTGCGCCCTTCTTCATTGGTACGCGTTGGCCCGTCAGCTACACCCGCTCGTCCCACCACAAGTGTTGCACTTCATGCAGGTGCCGTTGCGGACCAGCGTGTAGTTGCCGCATTCGCCGCAGGCTTCGCCTTCGTAACCTTGCATCTTCGCCTTGACCCGCGCGTCCATCGGCGCTGCGGCCGTCATCGCATAGGTCGACGTGCTTTCGGTATAGCTGGCACGCACGGCCCCCGACG
Organism: Gemmobacter sp.; assembly: GCA_031425195.1. Lineage (GTDB taxonomy): Bacteria > Pseudomonadota > Alphaproteobacteria > Rhodobacterales > Rhodobacteraceae > JANPIX01. The sequence continues at coordinate 179,393 of JANPIX010000017.1, forward strand.
CATCGATCCCGCCAAGCGACATTGCGCTGACGCCGCCTTGCAGCACCATCAGTTCCTGTGGCAACCGCTTGCGCAGATAGCCGGGCGAACTGATCAGGCGCACCACATCCAGCGATTTCGACGCATCGCTGACTTCGGTGATGTTGCGCTTGCCTTCATCGGTGCCGCCACCGATGTCGTCGAACGACGCGCCCTGCGGTTTCACATGCGCAAGATCGGTGCGGTCCAGATAGCTGACAGCCAATTCGCGGAAGATGTAGTCCAGGATGGACGTGGCATTCTTGATGCTGTCATTGCCTTGGACCATGCCGGCGGGTTCGAACTTGGTGAAGGTGAACGCCTCCACGAATTCTTCCAGCGGCACGCCGTATTGCAGACCAACCGATACCGCGATGGCAAAGTTGTTCATCATGGCGCGGAAACCCGCACCTTCCTTGTGCATGTCGATGAAGATCTCGCCAAGCGTACCGTCGCGATATTCGCCCGTCCGCAGATACACCTTGTGCCCGCCGACGATGGCTTTTTGGGTATAACCCTTGCGCCGTTCGGGCAATTTTTCACGGTTCGACCGCACGATTTCCTTGACGATGATCTTCTCGACGATCTTTTCGGCCATCACGATGGCCTTTTCGTGTGCCGTGCCCGAGGTCAGAATCTCTTCTGCGTCCTCGTCATCCTCGACCAGTGCCGAGGCGAGAGGCTGGCTCAGTTTCGATCCGTCACGGTACAGCGCGTTTGCCTTGATCCCCAGCGACCATGAAAGTTCATAGGCCGCCAGCGTTTCCGCGATCGAGGCGGAGTTCGGCATGTTGATCGTCTTGGAAATCGCGCCCGAGATGAAGGATTGCGCTGCGGCCATCATGTAGATGTGGCTTTCAACCGACAGGAACCGTTTGCCGGTTTTACCGCAGGGATTGGCGCAGTCAAAAACGCTGTAGTGTTCGGGCTTCAGATGCGGCGCGTTTTCCAGCGTCATCGTTCCGCAGACGTGATCATTGGCCGCGTCGATCTGCGCCTTGGTAAAGCCAAGGTGGCGCAGCAGATCAAAGGTTGGATCGGCCAGCTTTTCGTCCGGGATGCCCAGCGTGCCCTTGCAGAAATCCTCGCCTAGCGTCCACTGGTTGAACACGAACTTGATGTCGAACGCCGATGGCAGCGCCGCCTCCACCTTGGCGATTTCGGCGGCACCAAAGCCATGCCCGATCAGCGACGTGTGGTTGATCGCAGGGGCCTGACCCAGTGACCCGTGCCCAACGGCATGGGCCACGATTTCGGCAGATTGTGCCGAACTATAGCCCAGCTTTGCCAAGGCCGCCGGAACGGACTGGTTGATGATCTTGAAATACCCGCCGCCCGCCAGTTTCTTGAACTTGACCAAGGCAAAGTCAGGCTCGATCCCCGTGGTATCGCAATCCATAACCAGCCCGATGGTGCCCGTTGGCGCGATGACGGTGGTTTGTGCGTTACGGAAACCGTGGGTCTGGCCCAGCTTCAATGCCTCGTCCCACGCGGATTTCGCAAGGTTTACAAGGTTTTGATCGGGGCAGTTCGCGTGATCAAGCGGTACCGGATTGACGTTCAGCGCCTCATAGCTTTTGGCGCTATAGGCGGCGGCGCGGTGGTTGCGGATCACGCGCAGCATGTGTTCGCTGTTCCGGGCATAGCCCGCAAAGGCCCCGAGTTCGCCCGCCATTTCGGCGCTGGTCGCATAAGACACGCCCGTCATCAGTGCTGTCAAAGCCCCGCAAAGGGCGCGTCCCTGCACCGAATCGTAACCCAGTCCCATGTTCATCAACAGCCCGCCGATGTTGGCATAGCCAAGGCCGAGCGTACGGAAGTCATAGGACAATTGGGCAATTTCCTGCGACGGGAACTGCGCCATCATCACCGAGATTTCCAGCGTGATGGTCCAAAGACGCGTGGCATGAATATAGGCATCCGCGTCGAACCGGCCGCCGGCAAAGAACGTCAGCAGGTTCATCGATGCAAGGTTGCAGGCCGTATCATCCAGAAACATGTATTCCGAACACGGATTCGACCCGCGGATCGCGCCGTCTTCCGGGCAAGTGTGCCAGGCGTTGACGGTATCGTGGAACTGGATGCCGGGGTCGGCACAGGCCCAGGCAGCGTGCCCCACCTGATCCCACAGATCGCGCGCCTTGATGGTACGGGCAACCTTGCCATCGGTGCGACGGATCAGGGCCCAGTCGACATCTTCCTTGACCGCTGTCAGAAAGGCGTCGGTCACGCGAACCGAGTTGTTGGAGTTCTGCCCCGAAACGCTGATGTAAGCCTCGGAATCCCAGTCGGTGTCGTAGGTTGGGAATTCGATGGAGGTGAACCCCTGCCGCGCATACTGCAGCACGCGGTTGGTATAGGTGTCGGGGATCATGCACTTCTTGGCGGCCCTGATCGCGGCCTTCAGGGCCGGGTTGCGGGTCGCATCTGTGGCGTCGGCAATGGTGCCGTCCCATTCGCGGATCGCGGAAAAGATGTCGTTCAGCCGTGCTTCGTGCATCTTCGACCCGGCGACAAGCGAAGCCACCTTCTGTTCCTCGATCACTTTCCAGTTGATGAAGTCTTCGACGTCCGGGTGATCCATGTCGATAATGACCATCTTTGCCGCCCGGCGTGTGGTGCCGCCCGACTTGATCGCCCCTGCCGCCCGGTCACCGATCTTGAGAAAGCCCATCAGACCAGAAGACTTGCCGCCACCCGACAGCTTTTCGCCATCGCCCCGCAGCGACGAAAAGTTGGTACCGGTGCCGGAGCCGTATTTGAACAGACGTGCTTCCCGCACCCACAGGTCCATGATGCCGCCGTCGCCCACCAGATCATCCTTGACCGATTGGATAAAGCAGGCGTGCGGTTGCGGGTGTTCATAAGCACTGGTCGATTTCGTCAGCTTGCCCGTGACATGATCCACATAGAAGTGCCCCTGCGACGGGCCGTCGATGCCATAAGCCCAATGCAGGCCGGTGTTGAACCACTGCGGCGAGTTGGGTGCCGCCATCTGCTTTGCCAGCATGTATCGCATTTCGTCATAATAGGCGCGGGCGTCCTGTTCGGTGGTGAAATAGCCGCCCTTCCAGCCCCAGTAGGCCCAGGCCCCGGCCAGACGGTCGAACACCTGCTTGGCCGAGGTTTCGCCCAGATTGCGCTGATCGGCGGGAATGTCCGCCATGGCTTCTGCATCGGGCACAGACCGCCACAGGAATTCGGGAATACCCTTTTCCTTGACCTTTTTCAGCCGCGCCGGAATGCCCGCCTTGCGAAAGTATTTTTGTGCCAGAACGTCGCTTGCAACCTGGCTCCACCCATCGGGCACCTCCACGGCTTCGTTGCGGAACACGATGGTGCCGTCGGGATTGCGAATCTCTGATGTGGTGATGGAAAACGGAATGGCACCATACGCGCCGGTTTCCGCAGTCGTGAATTTCCGCTCGATCTTCATGTGCCTCGGTCCCATTTTTGCGGCGGGCTTTGCCCTGCCGTTGACGTTCAATCCCTTTGACAGGGCCTGCATCCCCAGCGTCACGATCCCCATCGCGGCGCGCCTTTGGCCCGAAAGCCCAAGTGTGACTGGCAGGTCGTTCCCCGTGTCGCCACTATATCTGGTAGACAATTTGGCGACCTACCCAAGGTGCGGTAAGTTGCGGCAAGTTTCAAAGGAAATTTTTGACGTGAACGTAGATTTAATCCTTGACCCGAACCCGCGATTGCGCGGCCCCCGGATGGCGCGGCTTCAAGCCGGATCAGCAGATACTGTGGATAAGAGCGGGACAAAATCCGGGGCTACCGAAATTCCCTTTGATCGTCGCAGGGTTGCCAGACTGGTTTCACAGGCTGCTGAAAGGGGGCGAATCTGGTCGCCGCACCAAGGCACTGACACGGAACCCCACGAATCGTGATAAAACTGTTACAGCAATCACCACAGACGACGGTGCCCTAGCCATCAACGGATAAGCCCGTTCAGTTGGCGATATTGCATCGTCAGCTTTTCAATCCGGCCCGTTTAACCTAAAGCGCAGTCATGACCGACAAGACCATCCTGACAAGGTGCGAAGCCAAGGGGCTTCGAATGACCGATCAACGGCGCGTGGTAGCGCTGGTGATCGGGGCGGCGGACGATCATCCCGATGTGGAAGAACTGTACGCCCGCGCCGCCGCCATCGACCCGAAAATCTCTCTCGCGACTGTTTATCGCACGGTCAAACTTTTCGAAGAGGCGGGCCTGTTGGAGCGTCACGAATTCGGCGACGGGCGCGCCCGGTACGAAGACGCGGAACGTGACCATCACGACCATCTGATCGATGTCAACACCGGGCAGGTCATCGAATTCGTCGACCCCGAGATTGAAGCGCTGCAGGAACGGATCGCAGCGCGGCTGGGGTATCGGCTGATCGGCCACCGCCTGGAACTGCTGGGCGTTCCGGTCAAAAAGGGTTGACCGTTGGAACGCGATAATCTGCGCGGCAGCCTGCTTATGGTTCTGGCCATGGCGGTGTTCGCCCTGGAAGACATGTTTTTCAAATGGGCGGCGGTTGGATTGCCCATCGGGCAGATCCTGCTGGCGTCGGGCCTGTTTGGCTGGGCGGTTTTCGCCATCATGGCCCGGCGTCAGGGGGCACGCACCTTTACCCGTGCGGCGCTGCACCCTGCCGTGCTGTGCCGCAACGCGGGCGAGGTGATCGGCAGTATCGCCTACCTGACGGCCCTGGCGTCCGTGCCCCTTGCCACGGTTTCGGCCGTCTTGCAGGCGATGCCCCTTGCCGTGACGCTGGGCGCCGCCTTGTTCATGGGTGAAAAGGTGGGCTGGCGTCGCTGGACGGCGATTGCCGTGGGCTTTGCCGGTGTTTTGATGGTGATTCGTCCCGGCATGGTGGGCTTTGACAGTAATCTTCTGTGGGTGCTGATCACGGTGCCTGCGCTCGCCCTGCGCGATCTCGCGTCGCGGCGTGTGCCCGCCGACAGCACGACGGCGCAGGTGTCGGCCTGGGGCTTGATGTCAGTGGCGGCGCTTGGCGCGGCGCTTCTGATCCTTGGGCCCGCACCCATCTGGCCGTCGATATGGCAGGCAGGCGTTCTTCTTGGAGCGCTGATATTCGGCACCATCGGCTATTGGGCGATCACCGCCGCAAGCCGTTTGGGTGAAGTGTCCATCGTTGCACCCTACCGTTACACAAGGCTGCTATTCGCGATCCTGATCGGGGCTTTCGTCTTTGCTGAATGGCCGGACAGGCAGACAATGGTTGGCGCAGGTTTGATCATCGGGGCGGGCATCTACAGTTTTCTGCGGGAACGCGCCCGATTGCGGCAGGCGCGCGCCCTTTCCTTGCAATCACGTTAGCGGTAGACACGGGCCGGACCCTTTGGGAGGACATTCATCATGAGCACGATCATCGACATCCACGCGCGGGAAATCCTGGACAGCCGTGGCAATCCCACCATCGAGGTGGATGTGCATCTGGAAAGCGGGTCGATGGGCCGCGCTGCCGTGCCATCAGGCGCGTCGACTGGCGCACATGAGGCGGTAGAACGCCGCGACGGCGACAAGAAACGCTACATGGGCAAGGGCGTGCTGGAGGCCGTGGCCGCCGTGAACGGAGAAATCGCCGAGGCGTTGATGGGCTATGATGCAACCGAACAGGTTGGCATCGACCGCACCATGATCGAGATGGACGGCACACCGAACAAGGGCCGGCTTGGCGCAAATGCGATCCTTGGCGTTTCCCTTGCGGTGGCAAAGGCCGCAGCCGACGTGACCGGACAACCGCTGTTCCGCTATGTCGGCGGGACGCAGGCCCATATCCTTCCGGTGCCGATGATGAACATCATCAACGGCGGCGAACACGCCGATAACCCGATCGACATTCAGGAATTCATGATCATGCCGGTCGCGGCCACCAACATCCGCGAGGCTGTGCGGATGGGGTCGGAAGTGTTCCACACGCTCAAGAAAGAACTGTCTGCCGCAGGCCACAACACCGGCATCGGCGACGAAGGCGGCTTTGCACCGAACCTTAGCTCTGCCCGCGAAGCCCTTGATTTCATTCTGCGTTCCATCGAAAAAGCGGGCTACAAACCGGGGCAGGATATCTATCTTGCGCTGGATTGTGCGGCCACCGAATACTTCAAGGGTGGCAAGTATGAGATGAAGGGCGAAGGCAAATCGCTTTCCGTTCAGGAAAACGTGGCCTATCTTGCAGCCCTTGCCGCTGATTACCCGATCATCAGCATTGAAGACGGCTGTTCCGAAGACGATTGGGAAGGCTGGAAGTTGCTGACGCAAACCCTTGGCAACAAGATACAATTGGTCGGCGACGATCTGTTCGTGACCAACCCCAAACGGCTTGCCATGGGGATTGCCGACCACTGCGCCAATGCCATGCTGGTCAAGGTCAACCAGATTGGTACCCTGACCGAAACGCTGGCGGCCGTCGATATGGCGCACCGGGCTGGCTTCAAGAACGTGATGAGCCATCGTTCCGGTGAAACCGAAGATTCGACCATTGCCGATCTGGCCGTGGCCACCAACTGCGGGCAGATCAAGACCGGGTCGCTGTCGCGGTCGGACCGTCTGGCCAAATACAACCAGTTGATCCGGATCGAGGAAATGCTGGGTGAAACGGCAGTATATGCCGGGCGTGGCATCCTGAAAGCGTGACCACCGCGAAAGACCTGATTGCAGCACTTGATCTGGCCCCCCATCCCGAGGGGGGCTGGTTCCGGCAAACCTGGGTCGCAGATGCGCCCGGTCGGCCTTCAGGGACATGCATCTATTTCCTGTTACAGGCGGGCGGGTCCAGCCACTGGCACCGGGTCGACGCCACGGAAATCTGGCATTTTCACAGTGGCGCGCCCTTGGTGCTGCGCATTGCCGAAACTGGCGCCGGGCCAGCACAGCGGATCAGCCTCGGCCCCGATGTCATGGCGGGCGACATGCCGCAGGCCATTGTCCCGAAAGGATGGTGGCAGGCGGCGGTGACCACTGGCGACTGGACGCTGGTCAGTTGCACTGTCAGCCCCGGATTTGATTTTGCGGGCTTTGACCTTGCGCCGCCGGGATTCGACATTCCGGGTTAGCCTGCGGCCTGCCATTGTATCGGGCACAAGTTTGAAATGGCCCCGCATGCCCGGATGCCGTAAGCCGCCTGCAATCAATAGGCAGACGTCCATGGCCGATCCCGTTCCCTCCCCGCTCCCGAAAAACGAAGACAGCCCGCGCGGGTTTGCCTTTGCGCTGACCGCCTATTTCATATGGGGGTTTCTGCCCGTGTATATGAAGGCGATGGCGCATATGCCCGCCGCAGAGGTGATCGCCCACCGCATCATCTGGTCAGTGCCGATTGCCGGTCTGGTTCTGCTGGTCCTTGGACGGACTGCCGAACTGCGGGTCGCGATCCGCACCCCCAGAATGCTTGGAATGGCGGCGCTTACAGCGCTGATCATCTCGGTCAACTGGGGCATCTATGTCTGGGCGATCCAGTCAGGCCATGCGCTTGACGCGGCACTGGGCTATTACATAAACCCGTTGTTCAGCATCTTTCTGGGGGCCGTCCTCCTTGGCGAGCGGTTGGACAGGATCCAGAAGGCCGCCATCGCGCTGGCCACTTTGGCCGTCATCGTGCTCACCATCGACGCCGGGCGGCTGCCTTTCGTCGCCCTTGCGCTGACGTTCAGCTGGGCCGCCTATGCGTTTCTGAAAAAGCAGCTTCCGATCGGCCCCAATCAGGGCTTCATGCTGGAGGTGCTGATCCTGCTTCCCCTGGCACTTGGTTACACCGCATGGCTGATCGGGCGGGGCGAATCGCATTTCTGGGTTGGCAATCCTGTGGACACGATCCTGCTGCTGGGCTGCGGTCTGATCACTGCTGTCCCGTTGATGATGTATGCCAACGGCGCGAAACTGCTGCGCCTGTCGACCATCGGCATCCTGCAATACATCGCACCCACGATGATCTTCCTGACGGCGGTGTTCATTTTCGGCGAACCGTTCGGAAGCGCGCGGATGATCGCCTTTCCGATGATCTGGGCGGCACTGGCGCTTTATACATTCGCTCTTGTCCGGCAGGCCCGGCTCAGGCCGCAGGCCGACTGATCTGCCCACCCGCAATGGCCGCCGACACCCCCGTGGTGCTGGGGGCCGATGTGGGCAGGCCGCGCATCACCCGCACGGCAAGATAGGCAAAGGCCTGCGCTTCCAGCATGTCGCCATTCAGCCCCACATGTTCCACCGGATAAACCGGTGCCGGGATCGCATTGGCCAGCATCTGCATCAGCGTGCCGTTCAGCCGTCCACCACCGGTGATCAGCATCTGTGACACGGGCTGCGGGAAATACCCGATCCCACGCCGCACCGCGGCTGCGGCAGCGGCGGTCAGGGTGGCGGCTGCATCCGCGTCGGACAAATGTGCCACGGCACCGATCAGGTTCGAAAAATCGTCGCGGTCCAAGGACTTGGGCGGGGCGCGAAAGAAATAGGCCTGATCCATGAACCGCGCGAGCACACCGCCATCCGGCTGTCCGCTGGCGGCAAGCCTGCCGCCGTCATCCCGGCTTTCGCCGCGCCGCACCATCATCAGATCATTCACAGGCGCGTTGGCCGGCCCGGTGTCAAAGGCAAGACAGGCCCCCGGTTCCTCGGGCAGTTCCACCGCAGGATCGACCCATGTCAGATTGCCCACCCCCCCAAGATTGAGAAAGGCAATCGGCCCCTCGGCCCCGATGAAACGGGCACAGGCATGATGATAGAACGGGGCCAAAGGCGCGCCCTGCCCGCCCAAGGCCACATCGTTCGTGCGAAAATCCCACACGACCGGCAGATCAAGCGCCGCCGCCAGAACCGCGCCCGACCCGGCCTGATGCGTGCCACGCCCGCCCGGATCATGCGCAAGGGTCTGCCCGTGAAATCCCACGACATCGACCCCATGAAACCGCGACAACAGTTCGGCATGGGCGTTTTCCACCACTTCGGCGGCAAGACGCACCGGCGCGTCGCCGGGCCATGAACCCAAGGCATCGCGCAGAATGGCCTGCTCTTCGGCGGAATAGGGACGATAGGCCGTGTCACCAAAGGCCAGAATGTCGTGCCCGTCTGTGCGCAACAAGGCGGCGTCGACCCCGTCAAGCGATGTGCCCGACATTGTTCCAAGCGCCCAGATCGCGTCGTCTTTCATCATGCCCTTCCCCTGCGCCTGCGCGCTCGGTATATCCCTGCCGATAAAGACATGAGGCCGCAATGACCTATCACCCGAAATCCGACTTCCTCCATGTGATCATCGAACGCGGGTTCCTGGCGGATTGCACCGATCTGCAATCGCTTGACGCGGCGCTGGTGGCTGGCGTCGTGCCTGCCTACATCGGGTATGATGCAACGGCGGCCAGTCTTCATGTCGGCCATCTGCTGAACATCATGTTGCTGCGCTGGCTGCAAAAGACCGGGGGCAAGCCCATCACCCTGATGGGGGGCGGCACGACAAAGGTGGGCGACCCGTCGTTCCGCGCCGATGAGCGGCCATTGTTGTCTGCCGATCAGATCAACGCCAACATCGCAGGCATGGGTCAGGTGTTCGGGCGCTACCTTTCCTATGGCGGCCGTGCCACCGATGCCGTGATGCTCAACAACGCCGAATGGCTCGACGGGCTGAACTACCTCGATTTCCTGCGGGACATCGGGCGGCACTTTTCGATCAACCGGATGCTGTCGTTCGAGTCGGTGAAATCGCGGCTGGATCGCGAACAGTCGCTTTCGTTTCTTGAATTCAACTACATGATCCTGCAGGCCTATGATTTTCTGGAATTGCACCGTCGCCACGGCTGCCTGTTGCAGATGGGCGGGTCGGATCAGTGGGGCAACATCATCAACGGGATCGACCTGACGCGCCGTGTCATCGACCACGAAATCTTTGGCCTCACGACGCCGCTGCTGACCACCAGTGACGGGCGGAAGATGGGCAAATCACAGGGCGGGGCCATCTGGCTGCGCGGCGATATGCTGTCACCCTATGAGTTCTGGCAGTTCTGGCGCAATTCGACCGACGCGGATGTGGGGCGTTTCCTTAAGCTTTATACCGACTTGCCGGTCGACGAATGTGACCGGCTGGCCGGTCTTGGCGGATCAGACATCAACGCAGCCAAGATCGTGCTGGCGAACGAAGTGACGGGTCTGCTGCATGGGCCAGAGGCGGCGCAAGCCGCCGAGGCGACAGCGCGGGAAGTGTTTGAACGGGGCGGCGTGGGCGATGATCTGCCCACCTTCCTGTTGTCGGCCGCCGATGTGTCGGAAGGTGTCACGATTGCACAGCTTTTCGTGCGCGCGGGGCTGGCGAAATCCGGCAAGGATGCGAAACGCCTGATTGCCGAAGGCGGCGCGCGTCTGAACGATGATGTTGTGATGGATGCCGGGCAGATGATCGGCGCGGGCGAACTTGCCGATCCCGTCAAGCTGACGGCGGGGCGCAAGCGGCACGCCCTTGTCATGCTGGGCTGAAATTGGCGAAAGGCAACGGGGGGCGTTCACCCCCCGTGCGTTTTTTCAAGGCGCGACGGTGACCTTTTCCATCCGGTCAGGGTCGGTAACAGAACCACTTTCCCCCTCGCCCTTCTTGATCGCATCCACGACGTCCATGCCGGAAATCACGCGGCCCACGACGGTGTATTGCCCATCCAGAAACGTGCCCGGCGCGAACATGATGAAGAACTGGCTGTTGGCCGAATTCGGGTCGGACGAACGGGCCATCCCCACCACACCGCGATCAAAGCTGATCGACGAAAATTCGGACGGCAGATCCGGCTTGTCGGAACCGCCCATCCCCGCCATCGTTACGTCGCCGCCAACCTTGCCAAACTGCACGTCGCCCGTTTGCGCCATGAAGCCGTCGATCACGCGGTGGAACACCACGTTGTCATAGGCCCCTTCCGTCGCAAGCGCTGTAATTTGTGACACGTGCGAAGGTGCGACATCCGGCAAAAGATCGATGACGATCTGCCCGGTGGTGCTGCCCGCAACATCGATCACAAGGTTTGGGCCCGGGCCATCGGTCACGTCCTGCGCAAATGCAGGTGATGCAACAAGGGCGGTTGCCAGAAGAAGGTTACGCCACATCTGCGGCCACCCGAACCTTGATCATCCGGTCAGGGTTCATCGGCGGCTCGCCACGGGCGATCTTGTCGACGAATTCCATCCCGGAAATGACCTGGCCGTAAACAGTATACTGGCCGTTCAGGAAATCATTGTCCTTGAAGTTGATGAAGAACTGGCTGTTGGCCGAATTCGGGCTTTGCGACCGGGCCGCGCCGATTGTGCCGCGTGCATGCGGAATGCGCCCAAACTCGGCCGGAACATCCGGGTGTTCCGATCCGCCTGTGCCGGCGCGGCGAAGGTTGAAATCCTTTTCCATGTTGCCGTTGGCAACATCGCCGGTTTGCGCCATGAAGCCGTCAATCACACGGTGAAAGCAGACGTTGTCATAAGCGCCCGCGCGCGCAAGGATTTTCATCCGTTCCGAATGTTTCGGTGCGACGTCAGGCAGCAGGGCCACGACGACATCGCCATCTTTCAGCGTGATGATGATGGTGTTTTCCGGGTCTTTGATCTCGGCCATTTGGCGATCTCCTTTTTGATATGGCGGGCAACCTAAGGTCTAGGGCGGCCAAGGGGAAGGGCAAAGGTTGACGCGGCCTGCCTGTCGGGTCAGATGAAGCCTACCGCAGAAGGAGAACACCATGGCTTGGAAAACGCTGGATGATGTGACGCTCGACGGCAAAGTCGTGCTGGTGCGTGTGGATATCAATGTGCCCATGGATAATGGCGTCGTCACCGACGCCACCCGAATCGAAAAGATCGTGCCGACGCTGCGCGACATTCTGGCCAAGGGTGGCCGCCCCGTTCTTCTGGCGCATTTCGACAGGCCTAAAGGCAAGGTCGTTCCCGAGATGAGCCTGCGCCACGTGCAGCCTGCGCTGGAACAGGCCCTGGGGCAGGCTGTCACCTTTCTGGACCCGCCGACCCGTGCTGCCATTGACGGGTTGCCCAAGGGGGCCGTTGTCCTGTTGGAAAACACGCGGTTCAGCCCGCTGGAAGAAAAGAACGACCCCGCCATGGCGCATGACATTGCCGCCCTTGGCGATGTGTTCTGTAACGATGCCTTTTCCGCCGCCCACCGCGCCCATGCGTCCACCGAAGGTGTGGCACATCTTTTGCCATCAATCGCGGGTCGGCTCATGGCGGCCGAACTGAAGGCACTGGAGGCGGCATTGGGCAACCCGGCCCGGCCGGTTGTGGCGGTCGTCGGCGGGGCCAAAGTTTCGACCAAGCTGGAATTGCTTGGCAACCTTGTGACCAAGGTCGATCACCTGGTGATCGGCGGCGGCATGGCCAACACCTTTCTTGTTGCGCAGGGGTTCGAGGTTGGCAAATCGCTGGCGGAACGTGACATGGCCGCGATGGCGATGGATATCCTGGCCAAGGCCAATGCCGCCGGATGCTCGGTTCACCTGCCCGTCGATGTGGTTGTGGCGCGCGAATTCAAGGCGGGGGCGGCAAACGAAACCGTCCCGGTCACGGACTGCCCGCCAGATGCCATGATTCTCGATACCGGGCCGGCAACCGTTGCGGCCATCACCGCCGTGTTCGAAACCGCCAAAACGCTGATCTGGAACGGCCCGCTTGGTGCGTTCGAGATCGAGCCGTTCAACACCGCAACGAACGCGGCAGCAAAGGCCGCCGCCGCCCTGACGCGCGCGGGCATGCTCATTTCGGTCGCAGGCGGCGGTGACACGGTCGCCGCGCTTAATCAGGCGGGGGCAGCACAGGATTTCACCTTTATCTCCACCGCCGGCGGCGCGTTTCTGGAATGGATGGAGGGCAAGGACCTGCCCGGCGTCGCAGCCCTGCAGCAATCCTAGCGCCACTTCGGCGTTCCGCGCGGAACTGCCGGCGTCCGGGCGGCACCTCGCCTGACCCGACGATGGTACTTGCCCAAAGGCAGGTGGGCCTTTAACCCATTGGCAAGAGGATTGTGGAGGCGAAGATGCGCACGACCAGAACAGTGCAGACCATTCTGCGGAACTATGAAGGCGAAACTCCCGGCGTGAAGGGCAATCTGGCCCGCCTTCTGATGGAAGGAAAGCTGGGTGGCACAGGCAAAATGATCATTCTGCCGGTGGATCAGGGTTTCGAACATGGCCCGGCCCGCAGTTTTTCGGTCAACGCTGCCGCTTATGACCCGCATTACCATTATCAGATGGCACTGGACGCCGGGCTTTCCGCCTATGCGGCACCGCTTGGCCCGCTGGAGGCCGGGGCCGATACGTTTGCAGGGCAGATTCCGACCATTCTGAAGGTCAACAGTTCCAACTCGCTTTTGCCCAAGATTGCCCCGAAAACGCAGGCGATCACGGCGACAGTGGACGATGCCCTGCGCCTTGGCTGTGCGGCCATTGGCTTCACCATTTATCCGGGGTCGTCGGCCAGTCTGGAAATGTTTGGCGACATCGCCGAAATGCGGCGCGAGGCGGCGGCAAAAGGCATTGCCACGGTCATCTGGTCTTATCCCCGGGGTGAGGATCTGGACAAGGATGCCGAAACCGCCATGGACGTGACCGCTTATGCCGCCCATATCGCGGCCCTGCTGGGGGCGCATATCATCAAGGTCAAACTGTCCACCGACCATCTGAGCCAACCCGAGGCAAAGAAGGCGTTCGAAGTCGGCAAGATCGAGATCAAGACACAGGCCGACCGGGTTCGCGAATGCGTGCGGTCTGTCCTGAATGGGCGTCGCCTGATCGTGTTTTCGGGTGGTGCGGCCAAAGGGTCGGACGGGGTGCTTGACGATGCGCGCGCCATCCGCGACGGCGGCGGGAACGGATCGATCATCGGGCGGAATTGTTTCCAGCGTCCCCGCGCGGAGGCGATGGCGATGTTGCAGCAGATGGTCGATATCTACAAAGGCCGCGGCTGACCCCAAACCCCTGACGCAGCGGCATTTTTGGGATTCACAAAGCCGTGGCCCTGTGCCATGATTCGGCACCGCCCCCATGAAACGAGGGGCGGAATGGCAAAGGCAGAGATGACACGTCACCGCGCACGACCGGCCTTGGGGGGAATTCTGGTGCTTTGCGCCGTGTTCCTGATTGACGCCTATTTCGTCTTTTCGGCTGTTCAGGGTGACAACGGCGTGTTCCGGCGCGTCCAGATCATGGCCGAGGCGGACATCCTGCAAGACGAACGGGACAGGCTGGCGATGGAACTTGCCGGAATGAAAAACAAGACCAGCCGCCTATCGGACGAATATCTTGATCTTGATCTGCTGGACGAACAGGCCCGCGATATTCTGGGTTATGTGCGCGCCGACGAGATTGTCATCCAATAGGCGCGCCGCCGAGGATCAACGCGGCGTGTTGTTCACCATCCCGAACACTTTGTCATAGGTTCCCGCAGCTTCGGCCTGCCGCAACCGCCCCACCCTTTGCACGCAGACTTCGTCCGGTGTGGGCTCAGTCTGAAGCAAACCCATCGTTTCAGTGATGAACTCATCCAGCGGCATGGCATTCGGGTTTGTTCTGCTTCCCGGCATCAGATCGGTCTGGACGGCGGGGGGCGCAATTTCGATTACCCGGGTTCCGGTGTCGCGCAACTGATGGCGCAGGCTTTGGGTCCAGGAATGGATGGCAGCCTTGGTTGCACTGTAGGTTGGCGTGATGGCGAGCGGCACAAAAGCAAGCCCTGAGGAAACCGTCATGATGGCCGACCCCGGTTTGCCAAGCATATGCGGCAGCAGGGCGTGGGTCAGGCGGATGGGCCCCAGCAGGTTCGTCGCAATGGTATCTTCGGCAATCTGCAGGTCTGACGGCGTGGCCGACAGTTGCTCGGCCTGCATGATTCCCGCGTTGTGAACCACCATGTTGAGTGCAGGATGCTGCGCGGTGACCATCTTTGCGAAATCGGCCACGGCCGCTGCATCGGCCATATCCAGAACATAACCCGTCATTCCCGGATGGGCCGAAGTGATCTGTTGCAGCAAAACCTGCCGGCGGCCTGCAATGATCACATGCCCGCCCAACGCGTGAAAAGCGCGGGCCAATTCCAGACCAATCCCAGCCGTCCCCCCCGTCACAAGAATAGTCTGATCCTTAAAGTTCATGGGCTTTCCTTTTCTGATCATGATGTCTCGACTTATCTGCGATCCGGCACTCTAATGGAAAGAAGGCACCCAAAAGATTTATACGCACCTGAAAGAGAGTGTGATGACCAAGGCAGCACCTGTCGCACTGTCCAGCGATCCCATGATAAAGGATGTTGACCCCCGCCTGAACGCCTTGGTGATGGAATTGATCGGTCGCATCGCCGACAAGTGGACGATGGTCATTCTGGAACTTCTGGCCGAACAGGGCGAATTGCGGTTCACGCAAATTGGTCGCGGCGTGCCGGGCATCAGTCAGAAGATGCTGACGCAAACCCTGCGCCAGATGGAACGCGACGGCCTTGTCGTGCGCACGGTTCACGCTGTGGTGCCACCCCGGGTCGACTACCGCCTGACTGACCTTGGCGGTGGTCTTGGCGCTGCCTTCTGCGGGGTCTGGACCTGGGCGGAAGAGCATCTGCCACACATCGATGCCGCCCGCGCCGCCTATGACAAACGCGGATAGGGCAGGCCTTTGCCAGCCCGCCAAAAAGCCACTCGCCCTTGTTTCTTCGATGTTGTAAGAATAGTTTAGTATTGAACTAACTTCCAACCGTGGGGGAGCCTTCAGAGATGGCGATCAAGAATGCCGACGCGAAGCCGAATGTTTCGCGCGACGAGCTATTGAAATACTACCGCGAAATGCTCCTGATCCGACGGTTCGAGGAAAAGGCCGGTCAGTTGTATGGCATGGGCCTGATCGGCGGCTTCTGCCACCTTTACATCGGACAAGAGGCTGTCGTGGTCGGGCTGGAGGCTGCGGCCAAGGATGGCGACAAACGCCTGACAAGCTACCGCGACCATGGCCATATGCTCGCCTGCGGGATGGACCCCAAGGGTGTGATGGCCGAACTGACGGGCCGCATCGGGGGCTATTCCAAGGGCAAGGGTGGCTCCATGCACATGTTCTCCAAGGAAAAGCATTTCTACGGCGGTCATGGCATCGTCGGCGCACAGGTGCCGCTGGGCGCCGGGCTTGCCTTTGCCGACAAGTACAAGGGCAATGACAACGTCACCTTCACCTATTTCGGCGACGGCGCGGCCAACCAGGGGCAGGTGTACGAGACTTACAACATGGCCGAACTCTGGAACCTGCCCGTCGTGTTCGTCATCGAAAACAACCAGTATGCCATGGGCACCTCGGTCAAACGGTCAACCAAAAGCCCGTCGCTGTGGGAACGCGGTGCCGCCTACGGGATAAAGGGCGAGGCGGTTGACGGCATGGATGTGCTGGCGGTCAAGGCTGCGGGCGAAAAGGCGGTTGCCGCCTGCCGCGCCGGACAAGGCCCCTACATCCTTGAAATGATGACCTACCGCTACCGTGGCCATTCGATGAGCGACCCGGCAAAATACCGCACGCGCGAAGAAGTCGAAAAGATGAAAACCGAAAAAGACGCCATCGAACATGTGCGCGACCTCTTGTTGAACGCAGGTCTTGCCACGGACGACGACCTCAAGGTGATCGACCGGGACATCAAGGCCATCGTGAACGAAAGCGCCGAATTCGCCAAAGACAGCCCCGAGCCGGACGTGTCCGAGCTTTGGACCGACATTTACGCCTGAGGGGGACATACCATGGCAATCCAGATCCTGATGCCCGCTTTGTCACCCACGATGGAAGAGGGGACGCTGGCCAAATGGCTGGTCAAAGAAGGCGATACCGTCAAATCCGGCCAGATTCTGGCCGAGATTGAAACCGACAAGGCCACGATGGAATTCGAGGCGGTCGATGAAGGCGTGATCGGCAAATTGCTGGTCGCCGAGGGCACGGCGGGCGTCAAGGTGAACACTGCGATTGCCGTTCTTGTCGAGGCCGGCGAATCTGCCGACGCCGCCCCCTCGACCGAAGCGCCGGTGGCCCGCGCTGCGACCGCAACCAAGGTCGTGGAAAGCAAGGTCGGCGGCACACCAGATATGCTCGAAGCGGTCAAACCCGCCGCATCGCCAGACTGGCCCGCAGGTACAGCGATGAAATCCATGACCGTCCGCGAGGCCCTGCGTGAGGCGATGGCGGAAGAAATGCGCGCCGATCCCAACGTCTTTCTGATGGGGGAAGAAGTTGGCGAATACCAAGGGGCTTACAAGATCAGTCAGGGCCTGCTTGACGAATTCGGCCCGAAACGCGTGGTCGACACGCCGATCACCGAACACGGCTTTGCGGGCATCGCCGTCGGCGCGTCCTGGGGCGGGTTGCGGCCCATCCTTGAATTCATGACCTTCAACTTTGCCATGCAGGCCATCGACCACATCATCAACTCTGCGGCCAAGACGCTGTACATGTCGGGTGGACAGATGGGCAGTCCCATCGTGTTCCGTGGTCCGAACGGCGCCGCCGCGCGCGTGGGCGCGCAGCACAGTCAGGATTATTCCGCTTGGTACGCCGCCATTCCGGGCATCCGCGTCGTGGTGCCCTACTCCGCCTCGGATGCCAAGGGGCTGCTGAAACAGGCGATCCGTGATCCGAACCCGGTGATCTTTCTGGAAAACGAAATCCTGTACGGCAAAACGTTCGAAGTGCCCGTGCTCGACAATTTTACCATTCCCTTCGGCAAAGCGCGGATCTGGCGCGAAGGTACTGATGTGACGATTGTCAGCTTTGGCATCGGCATGACCTATGCACTCGAGGCAGCAGACAAACTCGCCGCCGACGGGATCAGCGCCGAGGTGATCGATCTGCGCACCCTGCGCCCCATCGACTATGACACCGTGCTGGCCTCGGTGATGAAGACGAACCGCTGCGTGACAGTCGAAGAAGGCTTCCCCGTCGGGGCTATCGGCAACCACCTCGGGTCCGTTATCATGCAGCGCGCGTTCGACTATCTGGATGCCCCGGTGATCAGCCTGACGGGCAAGGACGTGCCCATGCCCTATGCGGCGAACCTTGAAAAACTTGCATTGGTGACGACCGCCGAAGTGGTCGAGGCCGTGAAATCCGTCTGCTATCGGTGAGGTGAGCTATGGCGATCGAAATTCTCATGCCGGCCCTTTCCCCCACGATGGAAGAGGGGACACTGGCCAAATGGCTGGTCAAGGAAGGCGACACCGTCAAATCCGGTCAGGTGATGGCCGAGATCGAAACTGACAAGGCCACGATGGAATTCGAAGCCGTCGATGAAGGGATCGTCGGCAAGATTCTGGTGGCCGAAGGCACGGCGGGCGTGAAGGTGAACACCCCTATCGCCACGATCCTTATCGATGGGGAAAGCGCAGATGCGGCACCTGCCGCGCCCAAACCCACCGCACCAGCGGCCCCCGCACCAGTAGCGGCCCCTGCCCCGGTGGCTGCCGTTGCAGCGCCACCCGCACTCGCCAAGACCGGCGGCGCGCGTGTCTTCGCGTCCCCCCTCGCGCGGCGAATTGCGGCGGACAAGGGGCTTGATCTGTCACAGATCGCAGGCTCCGGTCCGCATGGCCGCATCGTCAAGGCCGATGTTCAGGATGCAAACCCGGCACAGGTGGCTGCACCCGCACCGGCCACCGCCAACCCATCCGCCGCCCCGACTGCGGCACCCGCAATGGCGCAAGGCGCAACGGCGGATACCGTCAAGAAGATGTTTGCCGACCGCGAGTTCGAAGAAATCACACTCGACGGGATGCGCAAGACCATCGCCGCCCGCCTGACCGAGGCAAAACAGACCATCCCGCATTTCTATCTGCGCCGGTCGGTGGAACTCGATGCCCTGCTCGCTTTCCGCGAAACCCTGAACAAGGGACTGGAATCGCGCGGCGTGAAATTGTCGGTCAATGACTTCATCATCAAGGCCTGCGCATTGGCCCTGCAAACCGTGCCCAATGCCAATGCCGTCTGGGCAGGTGACCGTATCCTGCGCCTGAAACCGTCGGATGTCGCGGTTGCCGTCGCCATCGAGAATGGCCTGTTCACCCCAGTCTTGCGCGATGCGCACCTGAAAACCCTGTCTGCCCTGTCAGCCGAGATGAAGGATCTGGCCGCCCGCGCCAAGACGCGCAAGCTTGCGCCACATGAATATCAGGGGGGAAGTTTCGCGATTTCCAATCTGGGCATGATGGGGATCGAAAACTTCGATGCCGTCATCAACCCGCCGCACGGGTCCATTCTGGCGGTCGGCGCTGGCTTGAAAAAGCCGGTCGTGAAGAAGGATGGCACGGTTGGTGTGGCGACGTTGATGTCCATGACCCTGTCGGTCGATCACCGCGTGATTGACGGGGCGCTTGGCGCGGATTTCCTGAAGGCTATCGTCGAAAACCTTGAAAACCCGGTCGCCATGCTCGCCTGACAATGAAAAAGGGCGCCCGTCGCAGGGCGCCCTTGTTGTCAGATTTCGCCGGCGATCAACTGATCCATCGTCACCGAAGGCTGTGAACAACCCGCCTCGCCAATCACCTTGGCCGGAACGCCGGCAACCGTGGTGTTATGGGGCACGTCGTGCAGCACCACCGACCCTGCGGCAATGCGGCTGCAATGGCCGATGTGAATGTTGCCCAGAACCTTGGCCCCCGCACCGATCATCACCCCGTCCCCGATCTTGGGATGGCGATCACCGTCTTCCTTGCCCGTCCCCCCCAGCGTTACCGAATGCAGCATCGAGACGTTGTCGCCCACCACCGCAGTTTCGCCGATCACGATGGAATGGGCATGGTCGATCATGATCCCGCGCCCGACCCGGGCGGCCGGGTGAATATCAACACCGAACACCTCGCTCACCCGCATCTGCACGAAATAGGCAAGATCGATCCGTCCCTGCTGCCACAGCCAATGCCCGACACGGTAGGCTTGCACCGCCTGATAGCCCTTGAAGAACAGGACCGGCTGCAAGAACCGGTGGCAGGCCGGATCGCGATCAAACACCGCCATCAGGTCCGCGCGCGCCGCCTGCCCCAGATCAGGGTCGCCGGAATAGGCTTCATCCGCGATTTCCCGCAGGATCTGTTCGCTCATCTCGCCCGACGCCAGTTTCATCGAAAACCGGTAGGACAGCGCCCGCTCCATCGTCGGATGGTGCAGCAGACTGGAATGTATAAGTCCGCCCAGCAGGGGTTCCACGCGAATCGCCTCGACAGCTTCGTCGCAGACGCGGTTCCAGACAGGGTCCACGGATGCAAGTTTCACCTTGATTTCAGCCATGCTTCACCTCCTGCAGGGCCTTATCATAGCATGATGTTCTCCGAAGTCACGGGGGGTCAAACAGGCACCTGCATCGCCCGGGACAGACCCGGCCCGAAACTTTCCGATATCTGCGCCACTTCAAACGTATATCCCCCGGTGATGCCGTCAGCAGTTCTTTGCGCGTTCGTGTAGGTCCATGCCGGGCTGTCTACTGTAGCCTCGCGCAGGACGGTGCCGTTCTGCGTGACCCTGACCGAATAGGACTGTGTAACTTCGCCCAGTGGAACCTCGGTGCCGGACCAGCCATCCCCTTCCACTCGCGTGCGCCGCACCCAGGTGAAAATTTGCCCCCCCGCCACGCCCGATACCCTCAAATGCACGGGCGCATAGGGGCGCAGACCGTTGCCTTGAAAGGCCAGTTCCGTCTTGACCACAGACCGGTCATTGAATCCACGCGCGGCAATCCCGACGCGGTAGCTGCGCGCCAGACCCCGCGCCTGCGGGCCAAGCCTGATCTGCCGGGGTGTGGCGTTCAGAAGCACCACATCGCTGCCGACGGGCCAGACCGGCGGCATCAACCCGTCACTGCCCTGTTGCCCCCGCAGGCGCAGCCGCAGTTCATAGACTTGCGGTGCCACCAGCACCGCCTCCTGAAACTGGAACACTTCCCAACGGTCTGTCGATCCATCGCCGATCGCCATCACATTGGCCCCGTTCAACACGGCCAGTTCTGATGCCGACGACAAAGCGCCCGAAAACAACCGCACGCGAAGCGAGGGCCCCCTATCCCACAACCCAGCCCGCGCTGATGCCAGTATTGTTTGCGTGCGCCCCATTACCGAGGCTGCTTCGATCCGGCTGTTCAGACTGAAATCCGCCTCACCTATGGCACTCCAGCACGCCACGACCCCGGGCCATGGTCGCGCCGACACCGCCAGATGGGGCGCGTGGGGCACCTCCTCTCCGGTCAGCAACGGCAAATCAAGAAACAACGCATGGGTGGGAAGCGGCGCAAGATACCGGCGCGGTTTCACCAGCAGATCGATGCCGTCCCCCGCCTGATAGACCGCAGGCTCGACCCGCACCGCATCAAGCGTCTGATATTCCCGCAGATCTACGCGGTCGATCCGGTAATCCAGACCGCCGACGTTCACCATGTCACCCGCCCCGATATCCCGCATCGACGGCGGCAATGCAAACCGCGTGGTATCCCGTGCCACCCTTGATTCCGTCAACCAGCGTTCCGCAATTCCCCGCGCTTCCACCCGCGTGAACACAAGTGGCAGTTCCGTCAGTGACACCCCGAGACTGACATCATCAGGAAAGATCGCCTGCGCCTGACGCCATTCGTAATCGCCATCGGCCCCGACAAACCCGACACGCACCCGGCCCGCCATCTCCGCTTCGGCGGCGCGCCCGGCTTCCTGCGGGCCATCCAGATCATCGGCCACTGCCATCGTGTCGCGCGCCAAAACACGCTGCGACCGCCTGTCACGCATCGAAAAGACGATCCGTCCGTCGCGCTCCGCCGCATCAAACCCATAGGCCAGCATCAACGGCTGCAACGCCTGACGCGCCGTCTCGGCATCTTCGCGCCAGAAGCCTCGTACGATGCCGTAAAGACCCGACACATCAAACGCCGTCAGCCCGGCCCGCGTGCAGATCGCCGCCACCACCGCCGAAAGTGACTGGTTGGTCGCACGCCCCGTCAGCCAGTGGCCGCGCGGATGATTGCCGCCGTCGCTCCAGATGTCATCGGCATTCGGAAACACCGGGTACGGCCGCGCATCCCAGGTCCAGACATGGGCGCGCGACATATCGACCATCGGCCCGCCATAGATCGGCGATGTCGGGTTGGCCGCTGGATCGCCCCAATATTCCGAAAAGGCGCGCAGGTATTGCATCTGGATCAGATCATCGCGCCGACCGTCCGAGCCATAGGGCCGCTGTGATTCCGATGATTTCGCGTCGATGAACTTGTTGGGCTGATTGGTGCCCTTGTCCATGGCAGGGCAGCCATATTCCGTAAACCAGATGGGCTTTGACCCCGGAACCCACGCTGTTGGCGACACAGATCGCACAGCCCCTTGGCGGTTGTGGTGAAGTTCGCCCCACCAGTTGCGGATATCCTTGTACCTGAATACCCAAGGCTCGCCAAAGGCACCATCCTCGATCGGACGGCGGCGCTGCCCCGCGCGGCTTTCGTCTGAATCGTAGTACCAGTCGTACCCCTCGCCCCCGGCGATGTTGGACTTCAGATACGCCAGATCGTGAATCGGCCCACGCCCCGCATCCGCATGGTCGTCGCCGTCCCGCCAATCTGACAGGGGCATGTAGTTGTCGATGCCGATGAAATCGATCGCCGGGTCAGACCAGAGCGGGTCCAGATGGAAATACACGTTCCCATCCCGGTGACAGCCAAAGTATTCCGACCAATCCGCCGCGTAGCCAAGTTTGGTGTCCGGCCCCAGTATCGCGCGGACGTCCTGCGCCAGTTGACGCAACCGCGTGACGGCGGGAAAACTGTCGCCCGCCCCCCTGATCTGCGTCAGACCGACCATCTCGCTGCCGATGCAGAACGCGTCAACACCCCCCGCCTGGGCGCAAAGGTTGGCGTAATGCAGGATGAACCGCCGATAGCGCCATTCGGCCGGGCCGGAATAGGTGATTTGCCCCGCCACCACCGAAAAATCGCCGGGCTGTGCTGTCCCAAAGAAATCCGCCACTTCATCGGCTGCGGCAGCGGACCTGTCGGAACTGCCCGCCTGCCCCGCCGCACGCGCCGTCGTAATGCGCCCGCGCCACGGCAGAACCGGCTGGTCCGCGGCCCCACTCCACGGATCGGGCTTCCCGTTCGCGGCAAGCTGCTCCATCAGGATGAACGGATAGAACATAACCGACTTGCCCGCCTGTCGCAGCGCCTGAATGGCCTCGATCACGGCCGCGTCCGCTGGGGTGCCCCCATAGACCGGATTTCCGCCGCTCTTCGGCACTTCCTGGGCCGACGAACGGGTGATGCCCCCGGCCTGCCAAGCCATGCCTTCACCGTCCTGCGCGTTTTGTTCTACCTTTGGCCGGATTTCGCACGCGCCACATCGCAGATCATCGCCGAACCATGACACGACAAGCGATACCGACTGACAGTTCGGCAATTCCGCATCCAGTTGTGCCAATGCTACTTCAAAATCTGTGCCACCCGAACGTGTGTTCACATTGGCCGCCCGATTGACACCGGGATCGTCGCTGAAATGTACCGGTGTGGTGGCCAGCGTGTATTCCCCCGTGCCCGGAATAACCGCCACACCCCGCACCGCCTCTTGTAGGCCTGCAACCGCCACGTCTTCTGCAACCGGTGCCGCGCGGAACACCTCAAAGCTGAACTGCGGCACACGGTTGCCAAAGGCACCAAGTGCCAGATCCTCGATCACCACATAAGCAATGCCGCGATACGCTGGCGCACGCCCCGCCCCCTCAACCGCCTCGATCTTGGCGTCAGGCTGTTGCGCGTCGCCGCCGCGATACACCCGCATCTGGATGGACTTCGGCGCAATTTCTTCGCCATCCGCCCAGATGCGACCGACCGACAGAATCTGCCCCTCGCACAGCGCAATCGCCAGACTGACGGAATAGGAATACTCTGTCACCTCTGGCTGAGGCGCACCCTTGCCCCCGCCCGACGTGGCGGCTGTTTCCTGAAACCGTGTGGCCCAGATCACCTGACCTGCCAGCCGGACCCGCCCGTAAACCTGCGCCACGCCCGTGCCTTCGCTGGCCCCCATGACGCGAAACCGGTCGATCCGGCCCACGTCCACGGCGTCCGACCCCGAACCAAGCAGCCGCTGGTCGATCACCTTGCCCAACGTGGCCCCTATGGCGCGCCCGATCACCGCCCCGGACAATCCCAGAACCGTGCCCCCGAACCCCGACCCCAGTGCGGCACCGGCCGCTGCCAGCAGAATTGTCGCCATTCATTTCGCTCCTTGGGGAAAGGCAAACCGCGCCACAACGCGCCGCGCCCAGGGTTCCGACAGGGGGCTTTCCAGCACCCCGTGGCCGGTATAGGCATGCACGAACATCGGCTGACCGCCCGTAACCGATTGAATTCCAACGTGCTTCGCAACCGCATGGTCGCGCATCCGGAACAGCAGCACATCGCCGGGGGCCGCCTCGCTCAGGGCCTTGCGCCGCAGGAACCGCTCGCCCGCAGCCAGCAGAAGCTCGATCCCCTCTGCCTCGGACCAACCCGGCGTATACGCGGGCACCGCCTGCGGCTCGCTCCCGATCACCGCGCGCCAGACGCCGCGCAGCAGGCCCAAACAGTCCGTTCCCGCCCCCCGCGCCGATGCCTGATGCACATAGGGCGTGCCGATCCACAGCCGCGCCTCCCGCACCACTGCAGTGCCCCAGTCACTCATTCTCCAGCGCCCCGCCGTCATTCGTCCGTCGCAGCGCCGGAAAGGCCGACAGCCAGTCTTCCCCAGGGATATGCGGAAATCCGCGAAAGTTGAGGAAATTTGCAAACCGGGCCCGACAGGTGCCCGCAGTCTTGTCGCAGCCCGCTTCAAGCCTCAGCCTGTCACCGGGCGCGATCTCGTCCGCTAGGGATTGCCACAGTTCCACCTGCCGCCGGCCACCGCTCGCAACATCAGACTTGATGATCCCGATCAGCCCCTTTGCGGCCCCGTCCAGAACGATCAACCTGCCGCGTTCGAACCAGCGGTCCGCAAACCCGGCGAAGCTGTCGAACTCGATCACCCTTGCCGCCGTCACCCGCTTGACTGCGCGCTCCGTCGAAATGCCCGGCGCATCCAGATCCACCTTGCAGTCGCCATCGCCCAGCACCGCCGAACAGTCGCGCTGATAGACGCGCCCGCGCGGCTGGTTCAGCAGTTCTGAAAGGCCCCGCAAATCCACCCGGAATGCCCCGGCGGAACGTGTGACCTCTCCGAATGTGCCCTTGAACTGCAAGGCGCGCTCTTTCGGGTTTTGCCAGTTCACCAGCCACGATTCCACTTCGGCTGCATCAAATCGCCCGGCCAGCACATCCGCCTCACTGACTGAACTGTCGCTCAGCGCGCCCACCGCCTCGGTATTGTCCACCGACAGGCCGGTCGATTGCTGCAAGGCCCGCGCCGTCATGCCGGAACTTGCCTTGAACAGGATGCCCCCGAACGTCAGCGCCTCGTCGTGATCGGTAAAGCCAAGCGTCACGCCATCGCGCCGCCTGACAGACCAGGCCCGGCACACCGTTGTCACCCCCTGCGCCAGATGCGCATAAAGATCGCCCGACCCCGCCATCAGATCCGCACCTCGATTACCGGAACACTGGGCACCTCGCCCGCGGCGAAACTTTCGACCGAGGTCTGAATGCGGTCCGTCTCGAACCGCACCGGCACGTCAAACTCGAACCCTGCCGTCACCAGCACACCGTCTGCGGGCGGCACGGCAAAGGTGATGTCGCCTGTGGTTACATCCAGATCGTATTCGATGGTCTCGATCTTCGGATCACCCGCCAAACCCACCAGCACTGTGCCCGCCACCGGCTTGCGGATGGGCCGGAAATAGGTTTCCGCCCCCGACGCATAGGTCTTTTGCAACCCGAACACCGCGCGCTCCCCGTTGCCGACGCCGATCACCTGATCGTCGAACGCCACAGTCCGCGATGCGGAACAGGATTTGTAATCCGCCCAATCCTTCCAGCGAAAGCCGTGCAACTGCCCGCGCCGCGCCTCGAAAAACGCGATCAGCGCGCCCAGATCGTCCAGGCTCCGCATCCCAAGCCCCGCGTCATAGCGGCGACGAGAATGTTCCCAGGGCGTGTTGCGCTCCTCGAACCCGTTCGTCAGCGTGACAATCTCGGTCCGTCGCTCCGGCCCACCCAACGACCCAAAGCTGAGCGAGGCGGGAAAACGTATGTCATGAAATGCCATGGCCGCCCTCACCTGTTCCGTTCGCCGCGCGACAGGGCACGCGATGCCTGTGCCGCGATCTGGCTCTGACTGCGCTGAAACCCCTGCACATCGGGGGTAGAGATGTTCATCACCACCGTCACCGCGCGCCCGCCGCCTGCCGCCTGCACGCCAAGCCGCCCGTCGGCACCGCGCGCCAACGGCATGATCGCCTCTGGCCCCGCTTCGCCCATCAGGCCGCGCCCGCCCCGCATGGCGAACCCGGTGGGCTGATCGACCACGCCGCCGCGCGCAAAGGCCGTCAGCCGCCCCTGCGAAAACGCGCCCCCAGCTGCAAAGGGCATCAACCCGCTCAGCACCGAATTCAGCCCGCCCGCCAGCAACCCGCCGACAGCGCCCTGAACCGGCTTCATCGCGATGTCGTAAACCGTGTCGATCATCGTCTGCGCCACATCCTTCAAGGCGTCTGACAACCGCATGCCGTCGAACACCAGCCCGTCAAACGCATTGCGCAACCCGGTGCCGATTCCCGTCGACAAACTGCCCACTTCGCGGCTCGTGAAGACAAGGCTTTGCTGCATCCGCGCAAGTTCCCCCTCGAACGCCACCACCACGCCCGTGGTCCCGCCCAGCGTCGCCTCCAGTGCCGCCACCTGATCCTGCAGATCTTCGATCTCACTCATCACTTGTCCCTTTTCTGTCCGGGAACCGTGCCGCCAGTTCCTCAAGCCCCGCGCGCGTCAGGGCCGCCGATTGTTCGGCCCCGCCCAGCATCAGCCGCAATTCCACCGGCGTCAGCGCCCAGAACACCGCCGGCTCCAGACCCAACCCGTAAAGCCCCGCCCGCAGCATCCCGCCCCAGTCAAGCGCGCGCCTGCTCATTCGTGAGGAAGCGCGAAGGCCCGCGCCAGAAGTTCCGCCGCCACCCGCGCCGCCTCGATCGGGCCACCACCTATGTCAATGGTCCGCAAATCCTCGGCCCGGCCCTTCCACCCGCCCCCGCGCAGCCCCGCCACGATCAGGGCAAGCACATCGCGCGTGGAAAACCGCTGCCCCTCGAACCGCTCGACCAGTTCGATCATACTGCCGATGCCCAGCGCCGTCTCCAGTTCGGCCAGCGCACCCAGCGTCAGCTTTGCCTTGTGCGGCTGCCCGTCCAGCACCACCGCGACCTCGCCCGCCCAAGGGTTCGCCATCGCCTACAGCGCCGTGAAGGTCAGGGCACCGGCACTGGCCAGTGTCATTTCATAGGTGGCCTCGCCGTTGTGACTGCCGGCGTATTCAAGGGCGGAAATCTGGAACGCGCCTTCGATCACGCCAAAATCCGGGATGATGACCTGAAAGTCCGGCACCTCGCCGTCAAAGAAAACCTGCCGCGCGCGCCCGTCCGTGTTCGCATCGCGAAACACACCCGACCCGCTGATGGCCGCCGTCTTGACGCCCGCGCCACCCAGCAGTTCGCGCCAGCCGCCCTGACTTTCCAGACTGGTCACATCCACGGTTTCCGCGTTGAAACTGATCCGCGTCGCCCGCAGACCTGCCACAGTTTCGAACTGACCACCGCCTGTCATGTCGAGCTTGATCAGCAAATCCTTGCCGCTTTGCACTGCCATCATCGTCTCCATCTGCCAAAGAATTGCCGACCCGCCGGGTCAGTCCTGCACACGCGCCCGAAACGTCATGTCGATCCGGCGCGCTTCGCCCTCGTTCAATCGCCGCGCCACCGCCCGCACGAACCGCAGGCTGACGACACGGCCCCGCGTGGGCGTCAGCGCGGCGCCCACCAGCGCGTCGCTCACCGCCCCCGCCACCGCCTTGGCTGCAAGGAACCCTGCCGCATCCGTGATCACACTGATGCTCAGCCGGTGATCGGCGCCGTTGCCGCTTTTGTCCGACGCATCCGCCACGTCCTCGGGGCCGATCAACACAAACGTTCCCGCACCGGCCCCGTCTGGCGGCGCGTCAAACACCGGCACCCCCGCAATTTGCGCCACCAGCCGCTGATAGATCGCCGCCTGCAAGGCGGCCGCAGCGCCGTAACTCATACCGGCTCCTCCTCTTTCGCAAAGCAGGTCAGGTAATGCCCGGCGGCATCACGTTCGGTCACTGCAAGGATGCGGAACCGCCGGGGGCCATCCCGGAACCTCTGCCCCGGTTTTGGCCGCGATGGCGCGCCATCGGCGGCTGCACGCACCGTGATGCGAAAGGACACACCCGCAGTCGTTACAGCCTCGTTCGCGGCCTCTCCGCCACTGCCCGCCACCACCTCGGCCCACAGCCGGCCCACCTCGGCCCAGACCTCGGCAAACCCGCCCGCCCCGTCCGGCGTGCGCACTTCACGCTCCAGAATCAGGGCGCGCGTCAGATGAACGGCTTTCATGCGGCACCTCCGCCCAGAACCCGCACCGTACGCCACCGGTCGATCAGGCTGACCACGCCAAACGGCAATCCCGCTGTGCCGCCTGCACCCACATCATGCCGGCGCTCGTGATATTCCGCCGCAAGCAGCATCACCGCCTGCCCCAGATCACGCGGGACCAACGACCACGCTGCCCCGAACCCGGCCTCGAAAATCACCTCGACGCGGCCGCCGGTCGGTACCACTGGCAACGCCGTGCCCGATGCCACCAGATGGGGCCGGTGCATGTCCGGCACCAGCCTGTAACGGTCAGGCGCGATCAACATGCTTCCCCCCAGCCCGTCGAACACCGTCACCGAAACAACCGTCGCCACCGGCGCAATCGGAAAGGGCTGGTCATCCGCCCGCCGCCAGTCTTCCAGCGCCAACCTGAACTGCCGGATCAAAAGCGCCTTGCCGATCCGCCCCTCGATCGCCGCAATCGCCGCGCGCAGATAGGTTTCCACCAGCGCATCCTGAAATCCGTCATCCGCAAACCCTGTCCCCAGCCGCAGATGGTCTTTGAATGCCGCCACCGGCAGTACCCCGGCCGCCACCACACCCGTTTCCGTCAACATCATCATCACTCTCCCGAAGTCCCCTGACGGTCTTGATGGGGCGCGCGCCCCGCGCCGCTCGGACGGAGGGGGAAGCTGCTAGACGGCACGGCGGTGTTGCCACCACGGCGCGCGCCCCCGGCCCCGGCCCGGGATCACCCGGGCCGGATCATCACGCTGCCCGTCAGGACACCGCGATCTTCAACAGCTTGATCGCCGCATAGTCGGAAATGTCCCCGCCAACGCGCTTGAGCGCATAGAACAGAACGTGTGGCTTGGCCGAAAACGGGTCGCGCAGAATGCGCACGTCAGGGCGTTCGGCGACAGTATAGCCTGCCGCGAAATCACCGAACGCAATCGGATAGGCGTTGGCCGCCACATCGGGCATGTCTTCCGCGATCAGCACGGGATAGCCCAGAAGACGCGCAGGTTCCGCGGCAGCCAATCCGTCCGACCACATGAACCGGCCATCCGCATCCTTCATCTTGCGCACCGCACCCGCGGTTTTCGAGTTCATCACGAACGTCGCGTTGGCGCGGTAATCGGCGGCCAGCGCATAGACCAGGTTCACGATGCAATCGACCGAGTTTGTCGTGGCAAAGTCTGCCGCAGCCCCCGTCGGGATATAGCCAAGGCTGCCCCAAGCCCAGCTTGCATTGGCCACCTTGGCGGGCAACAGGATGCCCTTCGGCTTGTCCACACCGTCGCCGTTCACAAAGGCCGATGCTTCGGCACGAATGAACCGCTCGGCGATCTTGCCCGAAAGCCAGCCCTCCACGTCGAACGCGCTGTCGTCCAGCAGCCGCTGGCTTGCCTTCGGCATCGCCGACAACTGGTGCAGCCGGATCGAAATACGCTCGATCACCGGCGTCGCGGTTTCCGTCGTGGCAGTGGTTTCCGTGGCCCAGCCGCTTCCCACGTCGGATCGGTCGATCAGCACGTCGAACGATGTCGCCTCGACGTTGACCACATTGGCAATACTGCGGATCGACGAGGTGGAACTCAGCATCGTCTTGATCGTGTCGGCGGTCTTGGGGTCAACCAGATAGCCGCCGTCCGCCGACACCGCCGTCGACATCGCCTTGCCTTCCAGAACAAGGCCGCGCAGCCCGTCATCATCACCGGTCCGCAAATAGGCGTTGAACGCCTTCTTGTGGGGGGCATCGGTTTCGGCCGCAGCCGAAAGTGCCGGTCGCCCGTAGATCATCGTTTTGCGGTCCAGCATGGCCAGCCTTTCATCTTGATGTTTCAATGCAGTCTTGATCTCGGCCTGAAAGCCGTCGAACTCGGTCAGAAACCCGGTCATGGCGGCGTTCATCTCCGCACCCGGTTGAAGGGCTTCAGACATGCCTGTCCCGCCCCGTGCCTTACGCTCGGTCATTGTCATCTTCCTCAAGGTTGCTTCGTGAATGCCCTCAGCCTAGCGGCTGACAAGCGTGCGGCGCGCCTCCCGCACGGCCCGCGCCAGTCTGGCCCAGGCGTCCGCCCCAAGATCGCTCTTGGCCGCCACCCGCGCCTCGGGCAGCATCGGGAACGTCACCAGTGACACTTCCCAAAGTTCCAGTTCCGCCAAGACCCGCTGCCCTTTGCCATCGCGCTCCGCCCGCACCGTGCGGTACCCGATCGAAAGCCCGTCGATGGCCCCGGCGGACAACAGCGCCGCCGCCTCGCGCCCCCGCGCCACATCCGGCAGAATGCGCCCCTTGACCCAAAGGCCCGTCGCATCTTCGCGAACCTCGTCCCACACGCCGATAGGCTCTGCCGGGTCGTGCTGCCACAGCATCCTGACGCGCCGCCCCGCCCCCGCCATCGCCTTCAGGCTGGCCGCATAGGCGCCCCGCTGCACCACATCGCCGCCCTGATCGCGCCGCCCAAAGACTGACGCATAGCCTTCGATCCCCAACCCGTCAGTGATCTTCAACGCGACGTCTGCGGCCACAAACTTGCGCTCTGGCGCACCGTGATTGTCCATCTGTCCCACTTTCACCTCACCCATCCCGCCATGATCGCCTGACCCGCCTGCGCCAGCATGAAGGCGGCGATGCCGTAAACCCCCACCCAGATCCGCTTTTCCAGCCGCTCCAGCGTGTCCTCGATCTGGCCAAGCCGGTATTCCAGCCCGCTCCACCGTTCCGCCGCCACCCGCTCGTTCGCCTCAACGCGCGCCGATGTCGCATCAAAACTTTCGTACAGATACCGCGACCCCCCGTCCGCCCGCCGCGCTGTCATTCGGCCTCCGGCACTGGCGGCAGGCCAAGCGCCGCCCGCTTTTCCGCAGCCGTCAGAAAATCCGCAGCCCCGACCCGCGCCCATTGCTGATCCCGCTCCACCGCAAGGGCGGGCACCATGTCCAGATCGGGCCGGAACTCCAGCGCCTCGCCCGTGAACGCGGCAAGCCAGTGCGACAGCGCCGCCGTCACCCGCGCGGCCAACGGCACCACTGTCAGCCGGAAAAACGCGCGGTTGGCCTCCTGATAATTCGCATAGGTGGCGTCGCCCGGTATCCCCATCAGCATCGGCGGCACTCCAAAGGCGATGGCAATTTCGCGCGCAGCAGCCTCTTTGGTTTTCTGGAACTCCATGTCCGACGGGCTGAATCCCATCGGTTTCCAGTCCAGCCCCCCCTCCAGAAGCATCGGCCGCCCGGCGTTCTGCGCCCCCTGATGGTGCGCCTCCATCTCGCCCAGCAGACGGTCATACTGATCCGCACTCAGGCTCGATTGCCCGTCAGCCCCCTTGTAGACAATGGCCCCGCTCGGCCGCGCTGCATTGTCCAAAAGCGCCTTTGACCAACGGCTTGCCGCCACATGAACGTCAATTGCCACCGCCGCTGCCTGAAGCGGGCTGAACCCGTAATGATCGTCCTGCGGATGAAAACTGCGCACATGGCAAATCGGCTGCACCGCCTGCGTCATGTCGAACCGGTGCTTCTTTGATCCCACGGTATAATCATAGGCTACGGGCCAGCCATCCGCACCCGGCACCAGCGCCATCCGGTCACTGCGCAGCACATGCAGTTCGGAGGGCATCAGCCCCGTCCCCTGCACCGCCTCCACATAGGCATTCCCCGACAGCAAAAGCTGCGCATAGATCGCCTCAAGCAGCTCTGCCCGCCCCTGCATCCCGTTCGGCCGCGCCATCAGGTCCAACAGCGGATGCAGGTCATAGCGGCGGCTGGCATCCTGCAGGATCAACGGCAGGGCCGCCGCCGCCTCGGAAATCATCTTCACCGCACGAAACCCGATGGGGTTGCCCAGAAACCCGGTCCGCGTCAGCGAAACCGTATCGCGCGCACTCCACGCCACACGGCCCCCACCGGCAAAGGCAACCACCGGCCCCGTGGCCGACGCCTTGGCCTCGGGCACTGCGGCCTGTTTCCCCCGAAAGAATTCGAACGCCATTCCCGTCTCCCTCACCCTGCCCCGACCCCGCTGTCAAAGGCATCGACACCGCCGTCAGATCACCCCCGAACCATAGGGGCACGACCGCTTACATTCTGTCACCCCACCGCGCGCCGCCCCTGCAACACCCTCTTTAAAGCGTCCGCACCTGCGGTCTGACCCACGCCTGTGCCGGTTCGATCATCAGATCGGTCAACGCCCAGACCAGCGCATCCACCCGGTCGGGGCTCCCCCGCCCCTCGAACCCCGTCAACGTCATGCGGCACATCTGATCTTCCAGCCGCCCCAGATCACCCGACGCCGGGCTGCGCAGATGACGCACCCGCCCCTGTTCGTACAACGCTGCCACAGGTTCGGCGCGGGCGGTCTTGCCCCGCGACGCGCGCACCGCCCGAAACGGCACCAGCGCGTCAATCTGCCGGATCACCGATTGCACCATGTCCCCGCCCTGATTGACCTCGGCCACCAGACGGTCCGCACCGTGCCGCCGCATCGCATCAATCGCGGCCCGCGCCCAGGTGTCGGGGCTGGCACCCCCCACCGACGCATCCTCCAGCACATAAGCCTGCCAGGTCTGCGGCGGCCCCTCAGTCACCGCCCCCACCACCAGTATTCCGCATTCGTCCGATCCCGCATGCCCCGTCACCGGCGGGTCCACCGCCACCACGATGCGGCTCATCGCGGGCACCTTGTCCACCCGCGCGCGTTCCAGCACCGACGTGGTCCACAGCGCCCCCTCGGCATCCTCCAAAAGCAAACCCTCCAACTCCTGCCGCCCGAGCCGCGTCCCGGCATAGCGGGTGCGGACCTCCTCCAGAAACGACGCGGCCAGATAGGCACGGTTCGCCTCGGTCGGCGCATGGGTTACCACCGTCGACGGGTTTTTCAGGATCGCTTTCAACACCCCCACATTGCGCGGCGTCGTCGTTACCACCTGACGCGGGTTGGGGCCCAGCCGCAGCGCGAACTGCAACTGATCCCACGCTTCCTCGGCCCGCTTCCACTTGGCCAACTCGTCCACCCATGCGGCATCGAACTGCGGCCCGCGCAGACTTTCCGGCTCATGCGCCGAAAACACCTGCGCCACGGCACCATTGGGCCAGACCAGACGCTTGCGCCCCGCTTCCCATTCCGGGCGCCGGTCCGGCGGGCTGCATGCCAGTATCCCGCTTTCGCCGAACACCATCACCTCGCGCACCTGATCGACTGTCTCTCCCACAAGCGCCACGCGCGCGGAACGGCCCTTGTCACCGGGGCGGGACCCTTCCACTTCGGCTCGCACCCATTCTGCACCGGCCCGCGTCTTGCCCGCCCCGCGCCCTCCCATGATGACCCATGTCTTCCACGCGCCCTCCGGTGCAAGCTGATGCGGCAAGGCCCAGAACTCGAACATCCACGGCAACGCCATCAGCGCCGCCTCGCTCAGCCCGCCCAGAAACTCATCCACAACGTCCGGCGTCGCGGAGCCGAGCCAGCCTGCGCCCGATTTCATCGCGTGCCGCGTCAAAGTCATGGGTGCAGTCTCCTGCGACCCCGGCAACCTGCTTGCGGAGCTTGTCAACACGTGTCCTTTCATCCATCACCATCTGGAACGCGGCCTTGAGGTCGCGCACGGCCTGCATGGCCGCCTTCACCTCATCCACCCGACCTTCGCGCAGCGCCTTCATTGCCGCGATCAGATCCAGCGCCGAGTCCTGATAAAGTTGCTCTGTCGCCAGAAGAATGTCCTCTGGCATGCCGTTACCGGCTGTCCGTCCCGTTTCCATACTTGCGGTGCCCGCCTCTCATGCCACTCCGCACGAGCGAAACAAAAAAGCGGCCCGGGGTCCGATCCCCAGCCGCTTGCCCATCTCTCCTAGCATGTCGAAATCACTACATCAGAACGCACGCAAAGTCAATAAAAACTATTCTGTTTCAAAGGCTTGGCGGGCGTTCCTGTAACGATTTGTTAATGACCGCCCCTGCAGCGGGCACTATTCCCCCTGCACGCCCGTCACGCCATCCTGCTCGGCCTGCGCCTCCAGCGCGCGCCACCGGGCGACGTTTTCGTTGTGCTCTTCCAGCGTCTTGGCAAAGGCATGCCCACCCGTGCCATCCGCCACAAAGAACAGATCTTCCGTCGCCGCCGGGTTCACCGCGGCCTCGATCGCGTCGCGCCCGGGGTTGGCAATCGGCGTCGGCGGCAGCCCCGTGATCACATAAGTGTTGTAGGGCGTCTCGCGGCGCAGTTCGCTTTGCCGCAAGCCACGTCCAAGCGCACCCTCGCCGCGCGTCACGCCGTAAATCACCGTCGGGTCCGTCTGCAGCCTCATCCCCGACCGCAATCGGTTCACGAACACCCCTGCCACACGCGGACGTTCGGCCGCGACGCCGGTTTCCTTTTCCACGATGGACGCCATCACCAGCGCCTCTTCGGGCGTGTCGTAAGGCAGGTCCGCCGCCCGGGCCGCCCACAGTTCGGCCAGAATGGCCGTCTGCCGGTCCGCCATCAGGGCCAGCAACTCCCCCCGGTCCGCGCCGCGTGCCACGTCATAACTGTTGGGCGCAAGCGACCCTTCGGCCGGCACCGCCGCTATTTCACCCGTCAGAAACGGCGCTTTGCGCAGGCTGTCCACCACCTGCCAGCTTGTCGCACCCTCGGCCAGCGTTACCCGGAAACGCAGATCAGCCTCGTCCGCCACGGCGGCATATTCCGCAGGAACCTCGCCCGCCGGATCAAACGCCACCACCTCGCGGAATTCGTTCGTCGCGGGGTCCAGTTCGTTCAACTGTACCTCTGCGGTCGTCACCCCGATCCGCAGATTGACCTCGCGCCCGCAAGTCGACGGCCCGCCCTCGGTCAGATCATCCAGAACAGCCCCCATCGATGCACCCGACTCCACCAGATAGCTGCCGAATTTCAACTGGCTGGCCTTGCCCGAATACTGCGCCCCGATCCGGAAGATCCGCGCATCGCTCACCGCACCCTGCGCTTCAAGCGCGCGGCTCACTTCGGCCAGATTGTCGCCCTGCGCCACGCGCACGCAGATTGGCGCCGTCAAAGGCCCCGGCCCCGTATACTGCTGCCGCCCCCAGGCAAGCACCCCCGCCGCCAGAACCAGCACCACCACGAAAAGCGTCAGCGCGTTTGAGGCGACGGCCCGCCACATCAGATCGTACCCCGGCCCAGAACAAGGCTCGCATTGGTGCCGCCGAACCCGAAGGAATTCGACAGTGCCACGTCGATCCGCCGCTTCACCGCGGTGTTGGCCGCAAGGTCAAGCCGGGGCTGCACGGCGGGATTGTCCAGATTGATCGTCGGCGGGGCAATCTGATCCCGCATCGCAAGGATGCAGAAGATCGCCTCCACCGCCCCCGCCGCACCCAGCAGATGCCCGATTGACGATTTGGTCGAACTCATCGTCGCCTTTTCCGCCGCATCGCCCAATATCCGCTCCACCGCGGCAAGTTCGATTGTGTCAGCCATGGTCGATGTGCCATGCGCGTTAATGTAATCCACCTGCCCGGGCGCAATCCCCGCCCGCTTCAGCGCCATTTCCATGCTGCGGTACGCGCCGTCGCCGTCTTCGGCAGGGGCCGTGATGTGATAGGCGTCTCCCGACAGCCCATAGCCCAGAACCTCGGCATAAATCTTGGCGCCGCGCGCCACGGCGTGCTCATATTCCTCCAGCACGACAATGCCCGCACCCTCGCCCATCACGAAACCGTCGCGGTCCATGTCATAGGGCCGCGATGCCTTGGTCGGATCATCCGCCCGCTTGGTGCTCAGCGCCTTGCAGGCATTGAACCCGGCAATGCCAATCTCGGAAATAGGCGCTTCCGCCCCGCCCGCCACCATGACGTCCGCATCCCCCCACTGGATCAGCCGCGCCGCGTCACCAATCGCATGCGCGCCCGTCGAACAGGCCGTCACAACCGAATGGTTAGGCCCCTTGAACCCGAACCGGATCGACACCTGCCCTGACACAAGGTTGATCAGGCACGATGGGATAAAGAACGGCGAAACCCGTTTCGGCCCTTTTTCGCGGATCAGAACCGCCGTGTCCGCAATCGTGGAAAGCCCGCCTATCCCCGATCCGATCATCACACCCGTCCGATACCGGTCCTCATCCGTCGCAGGTTCCCATCCCGAATCCCGCACCGCCTGAACGGCCGCCGCCATGCCATACAGAATGAAGTCATCGACCTTGCGCTGGTCCTTCGGTTCCATCCAGTCATCGGCGTTGAATGTGCCGTCCGATCCATCGCCCAGCGGAATCTCGCAGGCATACTGCGTCACCACATTCGTGGTGTCGAACCGCTTGATCAACTCCGCCCCTGATTGCCCCGCAATCAGCCGCGCCCAGGTTTCCTCAACCCCGCACGCCAGGGGCGTCACCATGCCCAGACCCGTCACAACCACACGCCGCATGCCCGACCTCATCCCGTTCAACCGTCGCAAAGTGATACACGCCGGCCAAGGCTCGCGCAACCAAGGCCCGCCTTCACAGCCCCGTCCTGCGCGACGCTGCCGGTTCCGGAAAGCAAAAAGGCGGCCCAAAAGCCGCCCCTTGCCACAATAACAGAACTCGAACCGCTCAGGCTGCCTTGGAAATGAACCCGACAGCGTCGCCAAAGGTCTGGATCGTTTCGGCAGCGTCGTCCGGGATTTCAATGCCAAACTCTTCTTCGAACGCCATCACCAGTTCCACGGTGTCAAGGCTGTCGGCGCCCAGATCGTCGATGAACGACGCATTCTCGGTCACCTTGTCCTCTTCGACGCCCAGATGTTCGACGACGATCTTTTTCACACGGTCTGCGATGTCGCTCATGTCATTCCTCGTTCAGGTTGCGGGGACGTGGCCCCGATCTCGTTGTTCGCTTCGCCCATCATTAGGGCATCCCACAGGCAGATCAAGGCTGTCCGTGCTCTCAGGCGCGCCTATAGCAAGGGCTGATACCCATGGCAAACGCTTTCCCGTCAGATCATCGCCATCCCGCCGTTGACGTGCAGGGTGGCGCCGGTCACATAGCCCGCCTCGGCACTGGCAAGGTACAGAACCGCCGCCGCAATCTCGTCCGCCTCACCCATCCGGCCCGCCGGCACCTGTGTCAGGATGCGCGCTTTCTGTTCGTCATTCAGTTTGTCGGTCATGGCTGTGGTGATAAACCCCGGGGCCACACAGTTGACGGTGACATTCCGGCTCGCCACTTCGGCAGCAAGGGATTTCGACATGCCAACCATGCCCGCCTTGCTCGCCGCATAGTTGCCCTGCCCGGCGTTGCCGGTCGTGCCAACAACCGAACTGATGTTCACGATCCGGCCCCAGCGCGCCTTCATCATTCCGCGCAACACGCCCCGGCACAGCCGGAAGGTAGAGGTCAGGTTCACGTCGATCACCGCCTGCCATTCCGCATCCGACATCCGCATGAACAGATTATCCTTCGTGATGCCCGCATTGTTCACCAGAATGTCAACCGCCCCCATCGCGTCAACGGCCTGCTTCGGCAGGGCCTCGACCGCCGCCATGTCGCTCAGATCACAGGGCACCACATGGACGCGCGACCCGAGTTCTGCCGCCAGCGCCGCCAGCGGCTCCATCCGCGTTCCCGAAATCGCCACCGTGGCCCCCGCGGCGTGAAGCGTGCGCGCAATGGCGGCCCCGATCCCCCCCGAAGCACCCGTCACAAGCGCCGATTTTCCCGTCAGATCAAACATGATGGCCCCTTCGCGTCCTGCTGTTCACCGCGTTCTAGCAGCACCCCTTGCACAGCACCACCCAACTGCAATGCTGTGGCGGCCCAGAATCACCTGGCGCGCCCGCGTCACAGGGAATTCAGCATGGGTAAGACAGTCACGGCACCCGCCTCTGATCAGCCCGAGTATCTGGTCTTCATACTGCTCGTGGTGCTGGTTGTGTTTGCCATCTCCCGGCTCGGATCCCGGCGGCATCGCAGCAGCCCCCCCTATCAGCGCTATGCAAAACCCTCGTCTGTCGCGTCATTCACGCCCTTGCCTCCGACAACGCTCAACCCCGTCCTCACCCACGACCAGCTGGAAGCCGTCTCATCAGTCTCCTTCGAAACCCAACCACTTCTGAACAAATCCGAAGCGCGCCTGCTGCCTCTTCTCGAATCACTGACGCGCGCCCATGGCGATGGCCACCGGCTGATGGCACAGGTTTCACTGGGTGAGATTCTGCGCCCAAAGCCGAACAGCGCGCCCCATCACATGCTGGATGCGGCCTATCGCTCGATCAATTCAAAGCGGCTTGATTTCGCGATCTTCAACCGCTTTGGCCATCTGGTGGCGGCCATCGAATATCAGGGGCACGGCCACCACAGTCACGATCGCACTTTCCTGCGAGATGCCGTCAAACGCGAAGCCCTGCGCAAGGCGGGCGTCCCCTATGTCGAAGTGCCCGCCGAATTCACCACCGAAGGCGTCACCCTGCAGATCAGAACAGCCCTGACCTCCCCCCGCAGCCAAATCTGACCCGCCCGCTATCCTCTTTGCCGAAATATACTCGGGGGGCTTTCGGCCCGCCCGAAAGCGGGGGCAGACAGCCCCCTCCCCAGCTCAAAAATGAGCGCAGTCTCGCCATGATCCGACAACGCCCGACAAGGCCAAGCCGAAGGTTCGCCCTGCAAATCATAACTGTCCTGACCAAAAGCGGCGAACCACATCCGCCGCCCATCCTCTTTGCCCAAATATCCTCGGGGGGGCTTTCGGCATCGCCGAAAGCGGGGGCAGACAGCCCCCTCCCCGGCCCTTAAAAGTGTCCGGCCGCTAGGCTCCGACAGCGCCCGCCACATCCTCGGGCATCCCCACGGCCCGCGTCACAACCCCGTCCACTGTCCGCTTGATCATCCCTGACAACGCGCGCCCGGCCCCGATTTCCCAGAACTCCGTCACCCCGGCCCCCGCCATCCACAGCACGGATTCGCGCCACCGCACCGATCCCGTCACCTGCGCCACCAACAGCGCGCGGATGCGGTCAGGCTCCGTCACCGCCTCGGCCCGCACATTGGCCACCACCGGAACCGACGGCGCTGCAATCACGACACCGGCCAAGGCATCGGCCATGACCGATGCCGCAGGCTGCATCAACGCACAGTGGAACGGCGCGCTGACCGGCAGCAGGATCGCCCGCTTGGCACCGCGCGCCTTGGCGATGTCCAAGGCCCGCTCCACCGCCGCGCGGTGCCCCGAAACCACAACCTGCCCCGGATCATTGTCATTGGCCGCCTGACACACCTCGCCCTGCGCGGCCGCGGCCGCCACTTCCGACGCCGCCGCGAAATCGAGCCCCAAAAGCGCCGCCATCGCCCCCACGCCCACCGGCACCGCCTCTTGCATCGCCTGCCCGCGCGTGCGCAACAGCCGCGCCGTATCGGCCAACCCAATCGCCCCCGCCGCACACAGCGCCGAATACTCGCCCAGCGAATGCCCCGCGACAAACGCCACCGATGCCATCCCCACGCCCTCGGCCTCCAATGCCCGCAAGGCGGCGATGGATGTCGCCATCAGTGCCGGCTGCGCGTTGCGCGTCAGCATCAGGTCGTCTGCCGACCCCTCCCAGATCAGGGCCGACAGCTTTTCGCCCAAGGCGTCATCCACCTCGTCAAACACCGCCTGCGCCGCCGGATAGGCTTCGGCCAGCGCCCGGCCCATGCCAATCGTCTGCGCGCCCTGGCCCGGAAAAACAAATGCACGGCTCATCAGCAATCTCTCCCTCGTTTGCCCCGGCATAACGCGGCCGCCCCCCACATGGCAATCTGTCAGCGCACATCGGCTGTGCGCAGCACCCCTTTGCGCGCCGCCGCCCCGTGCTATCCTGCCCCAAACAACCGGAGCGTCCGATGACCGCACAAAACACCACCCGAACCTATGGCTCCGTCGCCCGCCTCCTGCACTGGCTGACCGCGCTGTTGATCCTGACGGCCATTCCGCTCGGACTGTATGCCAACGACCTGCCTTATGACACGGGCGAGGCGCTGGCCCGCAAGGCGCAACTGTTTTCGCTCCACAAGACCCTGGGCATCGCGGTTTTCATGGTCGCACTGGTCCGCATCGTCTGGGCCGTCACGCAACCGCGCCCCGCCCCCCTGCACCCCGAACGCCGGCTGGAAACAAGCCTGGCCGAGGTGGCACACTGGACCCTTTACCTCTCACTCGTGCTGGTGCCCCTGTCAGGCTGGGTGCATCACGCGGCCACCGACGGCTTTGCGCCGATCCTGTGGCCGCTGGGGCAGAACCTGTTCTTCGTCCCCACGTCCGAAACCGTGGCAGGCGCGGCCGCAGCCCTGCACTGGGTGTTCACCAAAGTGCTGATCGCCACCATCCTGCTGCATGTCGCAGGGGCAATGAAACACGCCATCGTCGATATGGACGCCACCCTTGGCCGCATGACAAGCGGCATCGCGGGCGGCCCCCTCACACCCCCTGCCCACCGGCGCTGGCCCGCCCTCGCCGCACTGGGCATCTATGCAGTCGGTGCCGCGACGGCCGTGGCACTCACCGCCCCGCAAACAATGCCCACAGCCATCGCTGCAGTTCCGCCGACAACGACTCAAACCACCGGCAACTGGCAGGTCACCGAAGGCACCATCACCTTTGGCGTGCAACAGATGGGCAGCGCCGTGCAGGGGTCGTTCCCCGGCTTCACCGCTGACATCACCTTTGACGAACAGCCTGTTGCAGGCAAGAACGGCACCGTGTCCGTCACCATCGACATGACAAGCGTCACGCTCGGCTCTGTTTCGGATCAGGTCAGGGGGCCGGATTTCTTTGACACGGCCACCCACCCCACGGCACGCTTCACCGCAGACATCCTGCCCGACGGCGCAAACTATGTGGCGAACGGCACGCTCGACCTGCGCGGCACCATCCTCGCCCTGTCGCTGCCCTTCCAGCTTGCCCTCACCGGCGACACCGCCCGCATGACCGGCACCATCACCCTCGACCGCCGCGATTTCGGCCTCGGCGCATCCTACAAAGACGAGGCGACCGTCGGCTTTGCCGTCCCCGTCACCATCGCCCTGACAGCCACCCGCCGCTGACCCCGGGAGGCCCGACAGGAAAAGGCCGCCCCTGTCCACGACGCTGTCTGAGAAGCGGGGCATGTTGGAATATCTAAGATGAGCGCGACCGCGAGGCCGGGCTCATTGCCGACAATGGACAGTTTCGTTCGGTTTTGCTGCGTTCTCCTGCTTGGCGATCGCTTGGAACCGATAAACTCAATGCAAATTCACGGCAGAACGAGCGCTCTTGACCAACCGGTTTATCAATGAGTTTTTGATCTGAATTCCAAGGTCCACCTTTGGGACGGAGCGGTCACTTTCCGGTTCACGCTTCGCCCATCCCCTCATGCGGCACCGAAGAGTATCAGCCACCGGAGAAAGTTCGTTTTTTCCTTTCGTCGATCCGACAAACGCCGCATGCTGGCCCTCGACCAGCCGGTGTAGCTTGTCTCCAAGGCATGATGGAGAAGACCTAGGTGAAGAACTACTTGATCGGCGGCCTTGTTTGTCTTCTAGCGGCCCTAGCCTTCGGCATCGAGCCAGTGCAACGCGTGATTAACGAGGCAGCAAACCAAGGCACTTTGAGAGGTGTCGAGAAATGCATGAACTACACGAAGAGTGAGCTTCTCTCGCAGGATGCAGTAAAAGCAACATGCATCCAATCCTTTCAGAAGCCACTATATCTTCCGGACCTTGCGACAGGTGAGGCGGGACCACTTATGGACCAAGGAAATGTGGCCTGGGGCGGCACGATAAAGAACAAGACTCCCGACCATGTGACAACTTGGATAAGGATTGCAGTCGCCGTCTTCGACTTGGAAGGTAACAAACAAGAGGTCTTCGCCGAAACACCTGTATGGATAGACCCTATGGGCGAAGCAGAGTTCAGAGTTGAACTTCAAGACCTTGATCGCGAACAGCTTGATGACCTAGCGTTCTGTGACCTTGATGTCGAAGCCCCAAAAGCATGCATGGGATGGGGCATAACCGATGTGATGGGGCTGGCGATCTAGGCACGCGTGTGCAAACCAAGCCCGAGCAGGCAAACTAAGAAAAAACAAAACCCTGCCAAGGACGACCCGGCAGAGTTTCTCTTTTCATGTGCCTGTTGGCGGAATGCGCCCCCCTGTACCCAAGGGGACCGCTTCTCCACATCCCCGCCGTGGATCAGTCGAGCTTCATCGCCTCGAAGTTGATCGTAACCGGCACTTCGTCACTGATGAACGGCACATAGTTGCCCAGATTAAACGCGCTCCGCAGCAGCGTCGTCGTCGCGGTGAAGCCGAGTGCGGGTTTGCCCTCGAACGGCGGCAGCGGATAGGCGTCGGCCTGCGCGTTCATCACGGTGTCCAGCACAACAGGCTGCGTCACGCCGTTCAGCGTCAGATCGCCGGTAATCTTCGCGGTCTTCTCACCCGTCACTTCGATGGCGGTGGACACGAAGGTCACCATCTCATCCTCGGCGGCGTCAAAGAAATCGGGCGACATGAAATGCTCGAACCGCGCTTCCCAGCCGGTCAGCATGCTGCGCACCGGGAACGACACCGAAACCGACGATGCGGCGGGTTCTGCCGCGTCGAACATCACGTCGCCCGCAAACCCGGAAAACATCCCCGTGCCGGTGGAAAAGCCAAGGTGGTCGTAGGTAAAGATGATCTGTGCATGGCTCGAATCCATGGTGTATTTGACCGGCTCGGCAAAGGCAGGCGCGGCCAGAAGGGTGCTGGCAAAAAGGATCGGGATCAGACGCATATGTGTTCTCCTGTCACGGGGGCAATCATGATTGATTGTTGCGGGTGATGTCGCCCCGGCCCACCTGAAACTCAACGCACGCCCGCGAACATCTTCTGTGTGGCAGCGAACGCTTCGCCCGCCCTTGCATCCCCGGCGCGCCTCTGTATAAGGCCCCATCCCGCCGCTCACTCATTCATCGGCGCACTCTCTCGTGGACAGGCTGCGGCGGGAATTCCGCTTGTCCTATGAAATGCGCCTGAAAAGGGAAACTCGCATGCCGCTTTACGAGCATGTCTTCATTGCGCGTCAGGACTTGTCCAACACGCAAGCCGAGGGGC
Source organism: Gemmobacter sp. (assembly GCA_031425195.1). Taxonomy (GTDB): domain Bacteria; phylum Pseudomonadota; class Alphaproteobacteria; order Rhodobacterales; family Rhodobacteraceae; genus JANPIX01. Next base: position 223,004 of record JANPIX010000017.1, read on the forward strand.
TTATCGAACACTTCTCCACAGTTCTTTCGGACAACGGCGGCAAGGTCGTCGAAAACGAATACTGGGGCGTCAAGACGATGGCCTACAAGATCAACAAGAACCGCAAGGGCCACTATGCCTTTCTGAAAACGGATGCGCCTTCGGCCGCCGTTCAGGAAATGGAACGCCTGATGCGCCTGCATGACGATGTGATGCGCGTTCTGACCATCAAGGTCGATGCGCATGGCGAAGGCCCATCCGTGCAGATGCAAAAGCGTGATGACCGTGAACGTGGCGACCGGCCCGATAGCGGCTTTGGTGGCGAACGCCGCGAACGCAGCAGCTTTGGCGGCGACCGTCCCGACCGGGGTGGTGACCGTGGCGAACGCCCGTCGTTCGGCGGCCCCGACCGTCGTCGTTGATCAGTCGGTAGAAAGGACATAACTCATGGCTACCAAACCATTTTTCCGCCGCCGCAAGGTTTGCCCGTTCTCGGGCGACAATGCACCTGCGATCGACTACAAGGACACGCGCCTGCTGCAACGCTATATCAGCGAACGCGGCAAGATTGTCCCGTCGCGCATCACCGCCGTTTCGGCCAAAAAGCAGCGTGAACTCGCCGCCGCCATCAAGCGCGCGCGTTTTCTCGCCCTGCTTCCCTACGCCGTGAAGTGAGGAGATAATCATGCAAGTCATCCTGCTTCAACGCGTGGCCAAACTGGGCCAGATGGGCGAAGTCGTGAACGTCAAGGACGGTTACGCCCGCAACTTCCTCTTGCCGCAAGGCAAGGCCCTGCGCGCCAACACGAACAACATCAAGTCGTTCGAAGAGCGTAAACTGCAACTTCAGGCGCAAAACCTCGAAACCAAGAAAGAGGCTGACGTTGTCGCAGCCACTCTCGACGGTCAGATCTTCGTCATCATCCGCTCGGCCTCCGACGCGGGTGCGCTTTACGGTTCGGTCACCACGCGCGACGCCGCAGATGCGGCCACCGCTGGCGGCTTCACCGTGGGCCGTGGTCAGGTCGTCCTAGATCGCCCGATCAAGGATCTGGGTCTGCACACGGTTTCGGTCGTCCTCCACCCCGAGGTTGTGGCCAAGATCACCCTGAACGTCGCCCGTTCCGCCGAAGAGGCCGAACTTCAGGCGGCTGGCAAGTCGATCCAGGAACTCGCCGCCGAAGCCGAAGCAGCAGCCGAATTCGAAATCGCGGAACTGTTCGACGAAATGGGCGCAGCCCAGGACGGCCAAGACCTCGGTCGCGACTGATCCTTCCGGTTTGAACACCAGAACCGCGCCGGGAAACCGGCGCGGTTTTTTCATGGACTACAAAGTTTGTTTTTGTGGTCCATAAGGCGTGTATCACAAAAACAATTTTTGTGGTACAAGGGTGGTTCCGTTGTCCACAATGAACCAATCATGATCCCCATCCGTCTCAGCACCACCGCGCAGAATGCCTATCACGATCTCGTCCGCAGTTTGCACCGTTCCGAACTTGGCGGCACCGGGGGCGCACCCTTTCGCGAACAGCGCGGCGCGCGCACCTACTGGTATGAACGGTTGCGCATCGGCAACACTGTAAAAAAGCGCTATCTCGGCGAAGACAACCCGGAAACTGCCGCTTACATGGCTGAACGCGAAAGCCTGCGCGCATCGATTGACGAGGCGCGCGCCCATCATGCCCGCCTTGTCAGGCTCCTTCGTGCTGAAGGAATGACCCCGACGGATACTGTCAGCGGTCCCATTCTTTATTCCATGGCCAAAATAGGCGTCTTCCGGATGGGCGGCACGATTGTCGGCACGCAGGCTTTCCGTCTGTACGAAGGCGAACTGGGCCTTCAATTTACCTTCGACCAACTCACACAAACGGGCGACATAGACATTGCCCAGTTTGAACGTTTGTCTCTTGCGTTGGGCGACGAAGTAGAAAGTCCACTTGCTTCAACCTTTACGGATCTGGAATTCGCACCCGTTCCATCGCTCAAGAAAAACTCTGTCTGGAGTTGGCAGCAAAGCAAATCCAATACACTGGTCGAATTTCTAACCCCGTCATTTCGTGAAGAAGAAGACATTCGCGATCTGAAAGCCTTTGGGGTTTCGGCTCAATCACTTCATTTCCTGAACTACCTGATTGCTGAACCGATCAAAGCGGCCGCCCTCTACCGCTCCGGAGTGCTTGTTCAAATTCCCCGCCCCGAACGTTTTGCCATCCACAAGCTCATCGTCGCCAATCGCCGACAAGGCGGGCCGAACGTTATCAAATCGCGAAAAGATCGCCTGCAAGCAGATTTCCTGATCCGGGTCTTGGCGAATGATCGGCCCGAAGATCTGAAGGCAGCCTATCAGGATGCTCTGTCCCGGGGACCAAAGTGGCAAGAGCATATCAGGGCAAGTCTGACGTTATTGGAAGGGGCTTCCAAAACTCTCAGCGCCCTCTAACCCCTCACGCCACCCGCCGCTCGCCCTTTGCAAACGGGCTGAAGCCCAGCCATTCCTTCATCGCCTGCGCGATCTTGGGGTCGCCCTCCACCGACATGCGGCCCTCGGAAATTTCCTGACGCAGATCACTGATCCCCATCCAGACGGCCGTCATGACTTTCAGCGGGCACTCGATCAACAGGTCAACTTCGTGCCCCGGATCGTCCAGACACAGATCCGTGCCGCCATGTTCCACGACAAGCCACCAGTTCCGCGATGCGGCCAGCAATTCAGGGTACAGAAACTGTATCGTGCAGCGCCGCTCCGGCAGGGGTTGGGGATCAAGGTGCCGCCGCATGTCCCACATCAGCAGCGACGGGTCCAGATTCCGCAACGAAAGCTGCGATTCCACCCATTTGTGCCCCCAGGTGCCAACCTCCATCACAAGTGGCCGAAGTTCCCGGCCCGCCTCGGTCAGCCGGTATTCCACGCCCCGCTGCGTGGCAAAGGCCTCAATTACCCCTTCAGCCTGCAATTCCTTCAGCCGCTTTGACAGCAGTGTGGGCGACATTTTCGGCACCCCGCGCTGAAGGTCGGTGAACCGCGTGCTGCCGCACAGGAATTCCCGCAAAATCAGCATGTTCCACCGTTTGCACAGGATTTCCGATGCCATTGATACCGGGCAGAACTGCCCGTATCCCCCACTGTCCATCATCAACTTGCCCTTCTGAATCGCAGCCCCGCGTCAATCATGCGCGCAGGGTGCCCGCGATCATACTCCATTTTCTGCAGTAGCGATAATTCCGCGACAAACGCAGACTGCCGCGATCACCGCACAAAGGATTGGTCATCATGGATACGTCTGTTCTTCACGCCCGCGGCCCCGCCGTTCCCGCCGACATCGCCGCCTCGCTCCTCCCTGCCTTCACAGCCCGTGCCGCATCGCACGACGCCGACGACAGTTTCGTGGCCGACAACATGAACGACCTGCGCGCGGCGGGCCTGATGGAGGCCGGCGTGCCCAGCGAACTTGGCGGCGGCGGCGCAAACCTGCCCGAACTTTGCGACATGCTCCGCATCATAGCCCAGGGCTGTGGCTCCACCGCCCTCGCCTTTGCCATGCACACTCATCAGGTGGCCATTCCCGCCTGGCGCTGGCATCACGCCCCGGCCGCCAAGGCCGCTGTGGAGCCCCTGCTGAAACGCGTGGCCGCCGAACGCCTTATACTCTTGTCAAGCGGCGGCGCAGATTGGGTCGGCGGGTCCGGCACCGCGCAAAAGGTGGAAGGCGGCTACCGCATCACCGCGCGCAAATCCATCATCTCCGGCGCACCGATGGGCAACCTTCTGGTCACCGGCGCCGTCTCGGACGAAGAGGGCGGCCCCTTTGTCGTGCACTTTGCCGCCCCGATGACCGCCCCCGAAGTTGCAATTGCAGACACCTGGCACACCCTTGGCATGCGCGGCACCGGCTCGCACGATGTGCAGATCACCGGCCTGTTCATCCCCGACGACAAGATCGCCCTGAAACGCAAGGCCGCCGAATGGCATCCGCTGTTCCAGATCATCGGCACCCTTGCCTTTCCGCTGATCTATGCCGTCTACCTTGGCGTGGCGCAAAGCGCGCGCGACATCGCCCTGTCGATTGCCACCCGAAAGCCACCCCTGCCCCGCACGTCGCGCATCGCGGGCGAAATGGAAACCGCGCTTCGCGCCACCACACTGGCCCATGCCTCTATGGTGGCCGCAGCCCAGCGCAACACGCCAGACGCGGCTTCGGTCAACGATGTGATGATGGGGCGAAGGCTGGTCGAACAGAACGCCATCCGCACAGTCGAACGCGCCATGGACCTCGCCGGGGGCGCAGGCTTTTTCCGCGAGGCGGGGCTCGAACGCCGCTTCCGCGACATTCAGGGGGCACGCTTTCACCCCATGACGGCCGAGGCGCAGTATGAATATGCGGGCAACCTCGCCCTTGGCCTGCCCGTCACTACGATCTACTGACCGACGCGACAGTCAGGCTGCGCGGCACCCCCGCGCAGCCACCACCCGCCGCGTCACGGCCAGTTGTGCTGCGAACGCCGCCTTGGCCACATCCGCGCCAGCCGGCAAAGCCGCCACGACGGATTCCGCCCAATCCAGATAGGCGGCCTGCCGCTCCAGCGTCCAGTCCACCGGTTCGGCGTCCATAACCGACCGCACATTGGCGAACTTGTCACAAACCTTGATCAGCGCCGCCTCGGGCGATTTGTGCGGTGCCTGCGCGATCTGCACCTGTTTGCGCGTGGCGGGGGGCAGCGCCTTGTCATCGGTCAGTTCCATCACCAGCCGCGTCACATGCGCGCCGAACCGTGCCGTTAGATCGGCGGGTTCCACTGCGCAATCCTCTACTGTGTCATGCAGCCAGGCCGCCATGATCGCCGCGGGCGTGCCGCCAAAGCCGGTCACCAGCCCCGCCACCTCGGCCAGATGCGCCGCATAAGGCGTGCGCGCCGCATCCTTGCGCACCTGCCCCATATGGACGCCTTCCGCAAAACTGCGGGCCATTTCTATTGTCATGTGTTGATCCTTCATGCAGCCCCAAACGCCACCGTGGCCATCATGGCCAGGTCGGGGAGTGGGCTTCTTCTGTTTGGGAATTGGCTTTCGCCACCCTCAGAATAAATGCCGCGCCGCAGAATGCAACAAAAAAACCGCGCCCGAATGGGGCGCGGTTCCTATCAGGCCAAAACCTGATCCCAACCTTACAGCTCGTCGAGCTTTTCAATCGCCTGCTGCAGTTCTTCCTTGGTCACGGTCTTGTCCGTCACCTTGGCACCTGCCACGATGAAATCGACAACCTTGTCTTCAAAGATCGGCGCGCGAAGCTGTTGCTGCATCTGTGGGTTTTTCTGCACGAATTCAAAGAACTGGCGTTCCTGCCCCGGATACTGACGCGCCTGCGCCAGCACGGCCTGCGTCATCTCCGCGTCCGTCACGCTGATGTCTGCCTTGCGGCCAATCTCGGCCAACAGCAGGCCCAACCGCACACGGCGCACGGCCAGCGACTTGTGCTCGTCGGTCGGTTCGGTTGCACCGTGGTTGTGGTCGTGCACGTCGGGGTTTTCCTCATGCCACAACTGGTGCGCAATCTGGCCCGCCTCGGCGTCGACCAAAGCCTGCGGCAGATCGAAGGTGACCATCCCGTCAAGCTGATCCAGCAGCGACCGTTTCAGCACGGCGCGGGCAGCGCCAACATATTCCGCTTCCAGACGCTCGGTCACCTGACCGCGCAGCGCTGCCAGATCTTCGGCCCCGTACTTCTTGGCCAACTCATCATTGATCTCGGCGTCTTTCGGCCCTTTGACCGACTTCACCGTGCAGGCGAAAACCGCAGCCTTGCCAGCCAGATTCTTGGCACCGTACGACTCGGGGAAATTGACGTTGACCGTCACTTCATCGCCCGCCTTAGTGCCGATCAACTGAT
>JANPIX010000018.1:0-182705 GCA_031425195.1 Gemmobacter sp.
GCGCCCCCCCCTGCCGGGTGGCCGCGCCCCCCCGCCGCCCCCCGGGGGCGCCGCCCCCCTTCCCCCCCTCGTGGCCGGTGGTGGGCCCCCCCCCGCGCGGGTGCCCCCCCCCCGCCCGGGCCCGCGCCACGGCCCGGGTGATGAACCAGCGCCATGAGCCGTCGCGGACCCGCACCCTGAACTGGGTTTCGTAGCGATCTCCGGCGGCGAGGGCTGCCTGCCATCGCGCCGCCGCCAAGGGCAAATCGTCGGGATGCACCCGGTTGACCCAGTTGGCGCCCGACAATTCCTCGGCGGTGGCGCCCAGCTCGTCCAGCGTGCGGTCGTTGAACCAGTCGAGCAGGCCGTCCGGTGTTGCGGTCCAGACCTGATTGGGCATGGCCTGGGCGAAACTGGAATAGCGCGCCTCGCTCTCGCTGAGCGCGGTCTCGGCCAGCACCCGGCTGGTGACGTCGGAACCTTGAATCAGGGTACCGTAGGTGGCGCCTTCGGCGTCCCGCATCGGCTGCATGATGAAGTCGACGAAGCGGTCTTCCATGGCGCCGCCTGGCCCGCGGGCGAGGCGGGCGGGAGCTGAGAAACGGAACTCAGGCTTGCCCGTGGAGTATGCCCGGTCCATTTCCTCATAGAAACCTTGGCCGGCAAGCTCCGGCAGTGCCTCGCGGACCGTCAGGCCGATCAGCGCTCGCTGGCCGACCACCTCGTAGTAGGCGGGATTGACGTATTCGTAGCGGTGCTCCGGCCCGGTCAGCATCGCGGTGAAGATCATCGTCTGGTCGAACATGGACCGCAGCCGCTCGGCCTCGCCCGCCAGCCAGCGTTCGGCGCGAACCCGCTTGGTGGTATCGACCACGATGGCGATGACGCCGCCGGGCCGGCCGTCGTCACCGGGTACGGGCGAATAGTCGAGGTCCAGGAAGACCTCTTCGCCCACACCGCCTTCCCGGTAGAGGGTGAGCGCCACGTCCTTGTACTGCAGCTGGCCACCGGCGAGGCCGACATGCATGACGTTGTCGTTGAAGTCGGCCACTTCGGGCCAGGCTTCGCGCACTGGCAGGCCGAGTTGCGTCGGGTGCCGCCCGCCGGCAAAGACGGCAAAGGAATCATTGTAGATCATGGTGCCCGGCTCGCCCCACAGGAGCACCATGGCCACGGGGGAGCGCAGGATCAGTCCTACTGCCGAGCGCAGGCTTTGCGGCCAGTCCGCCAGCGGGCCGATTGCCGTGGTCGACCAGTCGAGGGCGGCTACCCTCTCGCCCATTTCGCCGCCGCTGGTGAGGAAGGCAAAGCTATCAGGCTCGGACAAAAAAGGTTCCCTCAGCCCGGTGGTGCCGATGATGCGCGACCGCTGATAGGGCGCGCGCCCGTGTTGCAGCAAGACTGGGGAGGCGTTGTCAAGCCGATCACAGAACGCGGCGCACCGCCGCGCGCCAATCGGCGTGCCGCCCATCGGCCCGCTCGCGCGGCCAGGCGGGTGTGAAGCGGCGTTCGAGCTGCCAATGCGCGGCGTCGTCCAGGCCGGGAACGAGGGAGGATTGCGAGGCGGCGAGCCAGGCGGCGCCGAGGGCCGTGGTTTCGGTGACCGCCGGGCGATCCACGGTGCAGCCGGTGATGTCGGCCAGCCGCTGCATCGTCCAGTCACTGACCGCCATCCCGCCATCGCACCGGATCGTGCTGGGCGGCACCCCCATATCGGCGGCCATCGCCTCCAGCAGGTCGCGGGTCTGGAAGCCCACGCTTTCCAACGCCGCGCGGGCAAGTTCGGCCGGGCCGGAATTGCGCGTCAGCCCATAGATCGCCCCCCGGCAGTCCGGTCGCCAATAGGGCGCGCCAAGCCCGGTGAACGCCGGCACCAGAACAACGCCCTGCGCCTCATCCGCCATCATGGCGAGCGGCTGAGTCTCTTTCGCCTCACGGATGATCTTCAACCCGTCGCGGAGCCATTGAACAACGGCCCCCGCAATGAAGATCGACCCTTCAAGCGCATAGGTCGGCCTACCCTCCAGTTGATAGGCAATGGTCGTCAGAAGCCGGTTTTTCGATGGCACCATGTCTGCACCCGTGTTCAACAATGCGAAACACCCTGTGCCATAGGTCGATTTCATCATGCCAGGGCTGAAACAGGCCTGACCGACTGTCGCCGCCTGCTGATCGCCCGCCACACCCGTAATCGGAATTTCCCGACCGAACAGATCGGCACGGGTCACGCCAAAGTCGGCGGCACAGTCGCGCACGTCGGGCAGGATCGCCATCGGCACGTCCAGCAACCCGCAAATCTCGGCATCCCACTGCCCGGTCCTGATGTTGTAAAGCATCGTGCGTGCGGCGTTTGTGGCATCAGTGGCGTGCACTTGCCCGCCTGTCAGCTTCCAGATCAGAAAGGTGTCGACCGTGCCAAAGGCAAGTTCGCCGCGTTCGGCCCGCGCCCGTGCGCCGGGCACATTGTCCAGCAGCCATTTTACCTTTGTCGCGCTGAAATAGGGGTCCAGCAGCAGGCCCGTCCGTGCCGTGATCATTGGCTCGTGTCCGGCGGCCTTCAACGCATCACAGGTGTCTGCGGTGCGGCGGTCCTGCCAGACAATCGCGTTGTGCAGCGGCTCGCCCGTCTGCCGGTCCCACAGGATCGTTGTCTCGCGCTGATTTGTGATACCGATACAGGCGATGTCCGTGGCGGTGATGCCTGCCCGTTCAATCGCCCCCCGTGCCGTTCCGGCCACGGTGGACCACAGATCGGACGGGTCATGTTCCACCCAGCCGGGGCGGGGGTAATGCTGTGGAAACTCCTCTTGCGCTGTGGCCACCACCCGCAACCGGGCGTCGAACACGATGGCACGCGATGAGGTGGTCCCCTGATCAATGGCAAGAATATGGGTCATGTGGAACTGGTCTTTCTTCTGTCCTTGAATGATCCCGCGAGGAAGGCACCAAGCCCTGACGCAAAGGTGCGGGACCATACAGCGACAGAAAAAAGGGGCGGGGAATTCCCCCGCCCCTTCCTTTCAAGTCACTGCCAGGATTTGATCAGCTCGTCATAGGCGATGGTTTCGCCTTGGGGCTTTTCGTTTTCAAGCTTGGCGACCGGCGCGCCGGGGGCATCAAGCCAGACCTGCGCATCCTGTTCTTCGTTCATCTTCGGGCCGATGTCGCCTTGAACGCCTGCGCGTTCCAGACGTTCCAGCACCTTTTCCTGCTCGGAGCACAGGCTATCCAGCGCTTCCTGCGGGGTTTTCGCCCCCGACATGGCATCGCCGATGTTCTGCCACCAAAGCTGGGCCATCTTCGGGTAATCCGGGATGTTGGTGCCGGTGGGCGACCACGCAACGCGCGCGGGCGAACGGTAGAACTCCACCAGACCGCCCAGTTTCGGCGCGCGGTCTGTGAAGTGCTGGCTGTCGATCGTCGACTGACGGATGAAGGTCAGGCCGACATCGGACTTCTTCAGGTCAACCGTCTTGGAAGTGACGAACTGTGCGTAAAGCCAGGCGGCCTGTGCACGGTCCACCGGAGTGGATTTCATCAGCGTCCACGACCCAACGTCCTGATAACCGACCTTGGTGCCTTCCTGCCAGTACGCGCCATGGGGCGACGGAGCCATACGCCATTTCGGCGTGCCGTCCTCGTTCATCACAGGCAAGCCTGCCTTGACCATATCGGCGGTAAAGGCGGTGTACCAGAACATCTGCTGCGCGATTTCGCCCTGTGCTGGCACCGGTCCGGCTTCGCCGAACACCATGCCCGCTGCTTCCGGAGGCGAATACTTTTGCAGCCACTCGATCGACTTGGTCACGGCATAGACGGCCGCCGCGTCGTTTGTCGCACCGCCACGTGCGACGCAAGACCCGACCGGACGCGAGTTTTCGTCAACCCGCACACCCCATTCGTCAACCGGCAGGCCGTTCGGCTCGCCCACATCCCCCATGCCGGCCATCGACATCCACGCGTCGGTGTAACGCCAGCCAAGCGACGGGTCCTTCTTGCCATAGTCCATGTTGCCAAAGACTTTCGCCGGTCCGCCCGCATAGGTCATGTCGCGGCCGGTGAAGAATTCGGCGATGTCTTCATAGGCAGACCAGTTCAGCGGCACGCCCAGATCATAGCCGTATTTCGCCTTGAAATCTTCCTTGGTCTTCGCGTCGTTGAACCAGTCATAGCGGAACCAGTAAAGGTTCGCGAACTGCTGATCGGGCAGTTGGTACAGTTTGCCATCGGGGGCGGTGGTGAATTTCGTCCCGATGAAATCTGCCAGATCAAGTGTCGGGCTGGTGACAGCGGCACCTTCGCCGGCCATCCAGTCCGTCAGGTTGCGGGCCTGCTGATACCGCCAGTGGGTGCCGATCAGGTCGCTGTCGTTGATATAGGCGTCATAGATGTTTTCGCCCGACTGCATCTGTGTCTGCAGCTTTTCCACCACGTCGCCTTCACCGATCAGATCATGCGTAACCTTGATACCGGTGATCGCTGTGAATGCCGGGGCAAGCACCTTGGATTCGTATTCGTGCGTCGTGATGGTTTCCGAAACGACCTTGATCTCCATGCCGGCCAGCGGGGCCGCCGCGTCGACGAACCACTGCATCTCGGCTTCTTGCGCGGCGCGGTCGAGCGTAGAAAGGTCGCCGATTTCGGCATCGAGAAAGGCTTTCGCCGCCTCGATATCCGCCCAGGCTGGCGCGCCCAGGGCCATGAGCGCAAGCGCCATGGCGGTTGTGGAGTGTCGCAATCTCATTTTATTCCTCCCAGAATGTTGAGACTTGTTCAGACTTGCGGGAAGGCGCGCCCCGCGTGCGATTTGCCCTTCTCAGACCCAGCGGAACACGCCCACTGCGTAGATCAGGCAGAGGATCAGCGCGATCCAGACGGGCGCGCCGAAGGTGGCGAGATAGGCAATCGCAATGAATGCCGATCCCAAAAGCGAAATGAAAAGCCTGTCGCCCCGCGTCGTTTCGATCCGCAGAAGTCCGACACGCGGCGTTTCGGGGTAATTGACCGCCAGCACCGTAAAGGTGATCAGCAGACAGGCGATGATGAAAAAGAACAGCGCCGTGGGAAGCGTCCATGCCATCCAGCCGCCCGCAATCATCGGGTCGGTCCAGGCGATGCCATCCTCGGTGCGCGGGGTAACCGCGATCAACGCCGCAAGTATCGCCGCCATCACCAGAACGATGATGCCAATGGTTGTCTTGCCGATGGTTCGCGTCATCACACCCTCCCCAGGGCAAAGCCCTTGGCAATGTAGTTCCGTACGAAATAGATGACGAGCGCGCCGGGGATGATCGTCAAAACCCCCGCCGCCGCCAGAACGCCCCAGTCCATTCCCGATGCGCTGACGGTCCGTGTCATCGTCGCGGCAATCGGCTTGGCGTTGACCGATGTCAGTGTCCGCGCCAGCAAAAGCTCCACCCAACTGAACATGAAGCAGAAGAACGCCGCGACGCCGATCCCGCTTGCCACCAGCGGCATGAAGATCTTCACGAAGAACCGGCCAAACGAATACCCGTCGATATAGGCGGTTTCGTCGATTTCCTTTGGCACGCCGCGCATGAACCCCTCCAGGATCCACACCGCCAGCGGCACGTTGAACAGACAGTGCGCCAGCGCCACCGCGATATGCGTGTCAAACAGTCCGATCGACGAATACAGTTGAAAGAAGGGCAGGGCGAACACGGCAGGCGGCGCCATCCGGTTGGTCAGCAGCCAGAAGAACAGGTGCTTGTCGCCCATGAACGAATACCGGCTGAAGGCATATGCCGCAGGCAAGGCCACGGTGATCGAAATGATGGTGTTGAGCACGACATAGATGATCGAATTGATGTAACCGTTGTACCAGCTTGGGTCGGTCAGGATGGTCGCGTAGTTGCCAAAGGTCAGATCACGCGGCCACAGGGTGAACATGGACGTGATCTCGGTATTTGTCTTCAGGCTCATCATCAACAGCCAGTAGATCGGCAGCATCAGAAAGATGAGATAGACTGCCATGACGATGGCGCGGGAATTCAGGCGCATCAGAACGCCTCCTTCTTGTCGAGGTTCGTCATCACCGTATAGAAAACCCAACTGACCAGCAGGATGACAAGGAAATACATCAGGCTGAACGCGGCAGCGGGGCCAAGGTCGAACTGTCCGGTGGCCATCTTCACAAGGTCAATCGACAGGAAGGTGGTGGAGTTGCCCGGCCCGCCCCCGGTGACGACAAACGGCTCTGTGTAGATCATGAAGCTGTCCATGAACCGCAGCAGAATGGCGATCAGCAGAACCCCCTGCATCTTTGGCAACTCGATGAAGCGGAACACCGACATGCGGCTTGCCTGATCAATCTTGGCCGCCTGATAATAGGCTTCGGGAATGGATTGCAGCCCGGCGTAAGCCAAAAGCGCCACCAGCGACGTCCAGTGCCAGACATCCATCACCACCACGGTGATCCAGGCATCCAGCGCATCATTGGTATAGTTGTAGTCGATGCCCATCGCAGCCAGCGTATGGCCCAGCAGACCAATGTCGACCCGCCCGAAAATCTGCCAGATCGTCCCCACCACGTTGAACGGAATGAGCAATGGCAACGACATGACGACAAGGCAGAAACTGGCCCAGAACCCCTATTTCGGCATGTTCAGCGCGATGAAGATGCCCAGCGGCACCTCGATCGCAAGGATGATCGCGGAAAACAGGATATTGCGCCACAGCGCCTCGTGCATCCTGTCGGATGCGATGGCGTCTGAAAACCACTCCAGCCCGGCCCAGAAGAATTCGTTGTTCCCGAATGTGTCCTGCACCGAATAGTTCACCACCGTCATCAGCGGCAACACCGCCGAAAACGCGACGAGCACCAGAACCGGAATGACCAGAAACCACGCCTTGTTGTTTTGCGTCTTGTCCATCAGGCGGCCTTTCCGACAGGGGCCACACGCCAGTCGTCGGCGTAGACGTTGATCTTTTCAGGCTCGAACGCCACGCGCGTGGCGTCTGCGGCGATGGCCGTGCCCTCGGCTGCGATGATGTTCAGGGCTGACCCCGCAACAGTACCCCGGATGATGCGGTGGCGGCCCACATCTTCAACGCGGCTTAGCGTGAAGGGCAGGCCTGGCCCGGTGGTCAGATGCGCGAATTCCGGGCGGATACCGATCTGCGTGCGCCCCTGCACCGCGCCGTAAGCGGCACCCAGCGGCACCTCGACCCCCGCCAGCGTGGCGCGACTTCCGTCAACGCGCGCCTCCAGCAGGTTCATCCCCGGCGATCCGATGAAATAGCCGACAAAGGTGTGCGCCGGGGTTTCGAACAATTCCTGCGGCGTGCCCATCTGCACAACGCGGCCGTCATACATCACCACCACCTTGTCGGCGAAGGTCAGCGCCTCGGTCTGGTCATGGGTCACATAGATCATCGTGTGGCCGAATTCGCGGTGCAGCGATTTCAACTGCGTGCGGAGTTCCCATTTCATGTGCGGGTCGATCACCGTCAGCGGTTCATCGAACAGGATGGCGTTCACATCCTCGCGCACCATGCCCCGCCCCAGACTGATCTTCTGTTTGGCATCGGCGGTCAGCCCGCGCGCCTTGCGGTCAAGCTTGGCCTCCATCCCGATCATCGCGGCAATCTGCCCGACGCGCGCCTTGATATAGGCGGCGTCCATCCCCCGGTTGCGCAGCGGAAAAGCCAGATTGTCGCGCACCGTCATGGTGTCGTAGACAACTGGAAACTGGAACACCTGCGCAATGTTGCGCGCCGCCGTGGGGGCATCGGTCACATCGGTTTCGCCGAACAGCACCCGCCCGTGACTGGGCCGCACAAGGCCCGAGATGATGTTCAAAAGCGTGGTCTTGCCACAGCCCGACGATCCCAGAAGGGCATAGGCCCCGCCATCCTGCCAGACATGATCCATTTCCTTCAGCGCGAAATCCGCTTCGCCCTTGGGATTGGGGAAATAGCTGTGCGCCAGTTTCGAGAGGGTGATCTGCGACATTCACGCCACCTTTGCATATGCGGCGGGCACAGCAAGCTGCCCGTCTTCGGTGAACAGGTAAAGATGCGCTGGATTGATCCACACCGTCAAAGCATCGCCGGGGTCAAGCGTCTGAACCCCGTGCACCAGCCCGACCCAGCGGCCATCGCCCGGATCAAGGTGCAGAAAGGTTTCGGAACCAGTGATTTCCGTAATCACCACCTTGGTGGGAAACGCCACCGCCCCCGGATCGTCCTGATGCATCGACAGGTGATTGGCACGGAACCCCGCCATATACCGCCCGTCCGCCAGTTCCGCCAACGGCCCTGACGCGGCCACTTGTGTCCGGCCCAGCGTCAATTGCCCCGCCTGTTTCACGCAGGGCATGAAGTTCATCGGCGGGTCGCTGAACACACGTGCAGTTGTCGCGTCATTGGGTTGACGGTAGACGGTCGGCGTCGGCCCAAATTGCGTGACCCGGCCTTCCCACAACGTCGCCGTGTTGCCACCCAGCAGCAGCGCCTCTTCGGGTTCGGTTGTCGCATAAACAAAGATCGCGCCCGACGCTTCGAATATCTTGGGGATTTCCACCCGCAATTCCTCGCGCAACTTGTAGTCAAGGTTCGCCAGCGGTTCATCGAGCAAGACCAACTCCGCCCCCTTGACCAGCGCCCGCGCCAGGGCACAGCGTTGCTGCTGCCCGCCCGACAGTTCCAATGGCTTGCGCCCCAGCATCGGCGTCAGTTTGAGCATGTCTGCCGTCGACCTGACGGCACGATCAATCGCGGCCTTGTCCATCCCCATCAGCCGCAAGGGCGAGGCAATGTTTTCATAGACCGACATGGCCGGGTAGTTGATGAACTGCTGATATACCATTGCGACGCGCCGGTCCTGCACCCGCATTCCGGTCACATCGGTCCCGTTCCAGAACAGCCGCCCGGTGGTGGGAACATCCAGCCCCGCCATCAGACGCATCAAGCTGGTCTTGCCAGACGAGGTTGGCCCCAAAAGCACGTTCATCGTGCCTTTTTCCAGAGTCAGGTCGGTGGGTTGGATATGCACACGCCCCGCAACCGTGCGACTGATCGCCTTGAATTCCAGCGCCATGCCGTTCCCCCTATTCCGCCGCCGGGCTGTGCGCCCGTTGCGCGGATTGCGCCATGAAGTCATCCAGCGCGGCAATCTGTGCTGCCGTCAGCCGCAATCCCAGTTTCGTGCGCCGCCAGACCACATCCGCCGCCTTGCGCGCGTATTCCCGCGTCATCAGCCAGCCAACCTCGGCTTCGGTCAGTGTCGCCCCGAAATCGCGGCCCAGATCGGCGGCAGACTTGGCCCGTCCCAGAACAAGCGCGGCTTCCGTGCCATAGGCCCGGATCAGACGCCCCGCCCAGTAATCGGTCAGGAACGGGTAATCCCGCTTCAACGTCGCCGTCAGATCAGCCGCGCCATCATAAGGAAAGTCGCCGCCCGGCATCGCGACCCGCGCTGTCCAGGCACCCTTGGCCTTGGGAAACAGCGGTGCAAGCTTTGCCAGCGCTGATTCCGCAAGACGGCGGTACGTCGTGATCTTGCCCCCGAACACATTGAGCAGTGGTGCGCCGTTCTGGTCAAGCGACAGAACATAATCCCGCGTTGCCGCAGTGGCCGATTTCGCACCGTCGTTATACAGGGGCCGCACACCGGAATAGGTCCACACCACGTCAGCCTCGGTCACCGGCTTCTTGAAATACTCGCTGGCGAACCGGCACAGATAGGACTTTTCCTCGGGCGTGCAGACGGCATCGCCGGGCGTGCCTGTGTGGTCCTGATCCGTTGTGCCGATCAGGGTGAAATCCTGCTCATAAGGAATGGCAAAGATGATGCGCCCGTCGGCCCCCTGAAAGAAATAGCAGCGGTCATGGTCGAACAATCGCTTTGTCACGATATGACTGCCGCGAACCAGCCGCACCCCTTCTGATGAATTGATGCGCAAGGTGTTCTGGATCACGTCCTGCACCCATGGCCCGCCCGCGTTGACCATCGCGCGGGCCTGATGCACCGCGCGGCCGTTCGGGCCTTCGACGGTCACATCCCAATGGTCGGCGTGGCGCTCTGCCGAAACCACGCGCGTGCCAACCATGATCGTGGCGCCACGCGCCTCGGCGTCGCGGGCGTTCAGCACGACAAGCCGGGAATCTTCGACCCAGCAATCGGAATATTCGAACGCATGCTGAAACTTGGGTTTGAGCGCGGCCCCTGCCGGGTCGTTCTGCAGATCAATCGTGCGCGCCTTGGGCAGGATCTTGCGGCCGCCCATGTTGTCGTAAAGCGCCAGACCGAACCGGATCAGCCACGCGGGCCTGCGCCCCCGCATCCACGGCATGACCCGCGCCAACAGCCGCGCGGTGGGGGTGTCGCCTTCGAACCTCATGTCGGCATGATAGGGCAGAACGAACCGCATCGGCCAACTGATATGGGGCATGGCCACCATAAGCGTCTCGCGCTCTTCCAGTGCCTCGCGCACCAGCCGGAACTCGAAATACTCCAGATACCGCAACCCGCCGTGAAACAGTTTCGTCGACGCGCTTGACGTGGCCTGTGCCAGATCGCCCTGCTCTGCCAGAACAACCGACAATCCACGGCCCGCTGCATCACGCGCGATGCCGCATCCGTTGATCCCGCCACCGATGATGAACAGATCGGCCATCGCCGATCCGCCGGGTGTTGGTTGCACGTCGTTCCTCCCGCCATTGCAGATGCCAAATGACCGATTTCCGGCGGGTCTGTCAAAAAGAATATTCGTTTCTGCGCGTTTTTTATTAAAACGAACTTTCACGCTGCGATGCGGCAATGAAAACGATAGGTAATTCACTGTTTACGATCATCATCCCGAAAATCCATGCTGCACCTGCATAGAAATTCTCTGCATGACGTTACGGTCAAACGGTGTAAAACCATCCAGCACGGTGCCTGGGGATGGAGCAGCGATTGGCCCTTAGTTTTCGACAGACAGAGATTCTGGATATCGCCCGCACCGAAGGCCGGGTCGGTGTCGAATCGCTCGCCGAACGGTTCAGTGTGACGTTGCAGACCATCCGGCGCGATCTGACCGATCTTTCCGATGCCGGTCTGCTGGATAGGGTGCACGGCGGGGCCGTGATGCGCACCGGTGTCAGCAATATCGGTTACGAAGAACGCCGCCGCATGAACGATGTGGCCAAGGCGGCCATCGGGCGGCTGTGCGCGCAGGCCATTCCCGACAATTCGTCGATGATCATGAACCTTGGCACCACGACCGAGGCTGTGGCCCGCGAACTTCTCAACCATCGCAACATCACTGTCGTGACCAACAACATGAACGTGGCCAACATCCTTGTCGCCAACGAAAGCTGCGAAATCATGGTGGCAGGCGGTGGATTGCGCCGGTCGGATGGCGGCCTGGTGGGCGATCTGACGACCGATTTCATCGGTCAGTTCAAGGTGGATTTCGCCATCATCGGCACCTCCGCACTCGACCCCGACGGCGATCTTCTGGACTATGATCTGGCCGAGGTTCGGGTGTCCAAGGCGATCATCCGTCAATCCCGGCGGACGTTCCTTGTCGCGGATGCGTCCAAACTTACCCGGTCTGCCCCGGCACGCCTTGCCTCTCTTGGTGATCTGGACGCCATCTTTACCGACCGGCCCCTGCCAGAGGGGCTGGCGCTCAAATGCGACGGCTGGGAAACCGCCGTCCATGTCGCAGGCCCCCGCGCCGATTGATCGGACACCCATTGATCTGCCTTTGGCGTCACCGCCATGTCGCTTCCGGGCGCATCCCCGCGCGTCCCTGCGCTAGTCTGAACGGGTGCATTGCCATTTCCGGGGAATCCAATGTCGACCGACCCGCTGTTGCAGCCCTACACGATCCGTCACCTGACGTTGAAAAACCGGATCATGACCACAGCCCACGAACCGGCCTATCCCGAAGACGGAATGCCAAAGGACAGGTACCGATTGTACCATCTGGAACGGGCCAAGGCGGGCGTGGCGATGGTGATGACGGCGGGGTCGGCCACCGTGTCGCGCGACAGCCCGCCCGTGTTCAACAACGTGCTGGCCTACAAGGACGAAGTGGTGGGCTGGATGCGCCGTCTGGCCGACGATTGCCACGAACAGGGCTGCGCTGTGATGATCCAGTTGACCCACCTTGGCCGCCGCACGCGCTGGGACAAGGGCGATTGGCTGCCCGTCGTGGGGGCGGGGCCATCGCGCGAACCGTCGCACCGCGCCTTTCCCAAGGTGATCGAAGACTGGGACATCGACCGCATCATTTCCGACTTTGCAGATGCCACTGAACGGATGGCGGCGGCGGGCCTCGATGGGGTGGAATTCGAATGTTACGGCCACCTGATGGATCAGTTCGTCTCGCCCCTGACCAATGCGCTTGACGGTCCTTACGGCGGCAGTTTCGACAACCGCATCCGTTTCGCGATGGACGTGCTGGCCGCCTGCCGCAAAAGGGTGGGGCAAGGGTTCCTGCTTGGCATGCGCTATACCGCCGACGAAGCCGAACCGGGCGGTCTGACCCCGGACGAAGGCGTGGAAATGGCGCGCCGGTTTCGCGATTCCGGTCTGGTCGATTTCGTCAACATCATCCGGGGCCGCATTCACACCGATGCGGCACTTACCGACGTGATCCCGCTGCAGGGGATGGCATCAGCCCCGCACCTTGATTTCGCGGGCCGCATCCGCGCCGAGGTTGGCCTGCCCACCTTTCACGCCGCCCGCATCCCTGACGTGGCCACGGCCCGGCATGCCGTTGCCTCGGGCAAGCTCGACATGGTCGGCATGACCCGCGCCCATATGGCCGACCCGCATATCGTCCGTAAGATCGTCGAAGGGCGCGAAGCAGACATCCGCCCCTGCGTCGGTGCGACCTACTGCCTTGATCGCATCTATCAGGGCGGCATGGCGCTCTGCATCCACAACGCCGCCACCGGGCGCGAAGAAACCATGCCACATGTGATTGCCAAGGCCCCCGCCCCACGGCGCGTGGTGATCGTTGGCGCAGGCCCCGCCGGGTTGGAGGCCGCACGCGTCGCCGCCGAACGCGGCCACACCGTCACCGTGTTCGAGGCAGCGCCCGACGCGGGCGGTCAGGTCCGCCTGACCGCGCAAAGCAAACGGCGCGCCGAAATGATCGGCATCATCGACTGGCGCATGGCGCAATGCGCGGCGCGTGGGGTCGAGTTCCGCTTTAACACATGGGCCGAAGCGCCGGACGTTCTGGCCTGCAACCCCGATGTGGTGATCATCGCGACGGGTGGCTTGCCCGACACGTCGGTTCTAACGGCGGGCAACGATCTTGTCGTGTCCGCCTGGGATATCCTGACCGGCGACGTCAAGCCGGGCACGCAGGTTCTTCTCTATGATGACGCGGGTGATCACACGGCCCTGCAGGCGGCGCAGGTACTTGCTGACAGTGGTGCCACAGTCGAGGTGATGACACCAGACCGCACCTTTGCCCCGGAAGTGATGGGCATGAACCTCGTTCCCTATATGCGCGGTCTGCAATCAAAGGCGGTTACCTTTACCGTGACATGGCGGCTGCAGGCCGTGCGCCGTCAGGGCAATCACCTGAGCGCCACCATCGGCACGGATTATTCCGAACACAGCCGCGAAAAGGACTATGATCAGATCGTGGTCAATCACGCGACCCAACCGCTTGACGAATTGTATTTCGCGCTCAAACCCCTGTCGCACAACAAGGGCGCAGTCGATTACGACGCGCTTATCGCAGGCCGCCCGCAGGATGCCGCACAGGGAAAGGGGGCTTTCACCCTATTCCGCATCGGTGACGCCGTCGAATCGCGCAACACCCACGCCGCGATCTATGATGCGCTGCGGTTGGTGAAGGATATCTAGTTCAGGAAATGATCTCGAAATCCGAAGCCACAAGTGTCGTGCCGGGCTGCAATCTGGCAAAGACCACTGCATCGGCACTGCCCGACCCATCGGGATCATACCGCATCACGCCTGTCGATTTCTGATAAATGATCCTGTCGCTGGCGTCAGTGGCGACCGGCCCTAACCGAAACTCGGCCGCGCCAAGTTCGCCGATCGAACCTGCGGCAACGAAGTAATCTTCGCTAAGATTGATCGTATCTGCCCCGCTTTTGAAATCGCGGATAAGATCGCCATCTGTCCCGCCTGGATCGTTGTCGAAGGTGAAGAAATCTGTGCCACCGCCACCGACAAGCGTGTCATTGCCGGCATTCCCCTGTAAGCTGTCTGCGCCGCTTCCTCCGAACAGAATGTCCTTGCCGTTGAAGCCTGCCAGACTGTCGGCTCCGTTTCCGCCAAATATCGTGTCGTTTCCGGCCATGCCAACCAGCGCATCGCTAAAGCCGGTTCCCAAAACACGATCATTGCTTCGAAGCAGATAGTTGAGGAACGGAAGCGATGGTCCGGCCTCCAACAAATCGAACAGCACCTTCGCACTCAGATTCACACCTTCGGCCTGCACCACCGCCCGCCCCTCGATGCGGAGAGTGAACGACGTGATCCTGCCCCCGGTCACTGAAAAGTCCGTCCCGTCAAAACGCGTCGAAAACCCTTTACCAAAGAATGACATCGAACCCCCGGGAATACCGGTCAGACGGATAAGGCCGTCACTGACCGAAAACGTATCGAGCGCCGGAGGATAGACAAAAAGGACATAAGTTGTGCCGCCAACGGGCGGTCCGGAAAACGGGTCAATCGGTCTGTATGTAATCTTGGCCATGAAAATCCTCAAATCTAAAGGTGACAGAAACAATTTCGCAAAAAGGCTTTCACGTACCGTAACCTGAATGTTCGTTTGCGCCAAACGCAGTATTTCGTCGGTAGCGGATTTTTTTTGCTCGCATACATCCGGTGGGCGGCGCGCCCGCCTGCCACGATATGTGCCCGCCTGACCCTTGACGCCACAGTCAGTCATCCATACCTTACGGCCCTCATCAGGAGAATTTGTCATGGGCGCTGCCACTGTCGCTGTAACCGATGCCACCTTCGACGCCGAAGTCCGCCAGTCCGCGGTTCCGGTTGTCGTGGATTTCTGGGCGGAATGGTGCGGCCCCTGCCGCATGATCGGCCCGGCATTGGAAGAACTTGCCGTGCAATATGCCGGCAAGATCAAGATCGTAAAGGTCAATGTCGACGAAAACCCGGACAGCCCGGCCACGCTCGGCGTGCGCGGCATTCCGGCGTTGTTCATGTTCAAGGACGGTCAGGTCATTTCCAACAAGGTCGGCGCTGCGCCAAAGGCGGCGCTGGAAAACTGGATCAAATCCGCGATCTGAATGTCAGAAGTCGGGTATGCAGGCGGGCCATTGGCCCGCCTTTTGCATGGGCTGCCTGATCGAACGACGGACAACGGTCATAAAGGTGCGGCATCTCAGCCGGCATGATCTTTCTCGCTGCCGCCCGACCCGTGAAGAAGGGCCTTGTGCAGGCCCACCGCACCGGCGATCACCCCATTCGCCATCGCCGTGGGCGCGTTGAACCGCAGGTCTGCCCCGTGCTTGTCGGTGACAATGGCTCCGGCCCGCCGTGCGATCAGATCACCTGCCGCAATATCCCATTCCCACGCATCGCGCAGTGTCACCATCGCGTCATACCGCCCCTCGGCCACCAGACACAGCCGGTACGCCAACGACGAACGGAACACCCGCCGCACCTGCGGCACACCGCCCGGCCATTTGTCCGCGCTGAACGTCGCCGACGTGGCCAGCACGCTTGCACCGTCGGGTCCGGGCCGGACGCTGGCCTGAATGGGCAGCCCGTCACGCAGGGCAGGGCCGTCCACAGTTGCGGTATAAAGCCGGTCCTTGGCCGGCATGAACACAACTGCCGCCACGATGCGCCCGGCTTGGGCCACGGCAAGCGAATGGGCAAAGTTTTCCTCGCCCGCGATAAAGGCGCGCGTGCCGTCGATGGGATCGATGATGAATTGCAGGTCCGTCCCCAGACGGTCGGCCGTGTCGGGCGTTTCTTCCGACAGCCAGCCATAACCCGGCCGCGCGGCGCGCAGCGTGTGGGACAGCATGTCATTCACGGCAAGATCGGCCTCGGTCACCGGGCCTAGTCCGGGCTTTTCCCAGACCACCGGGTTCGCGCGCCAGAACCGCATCGCGATTCTGCCCGCCGCGCGCGCGGCCTCGGTCAGCAGGGCAAGATCATGCCCCGGCAAGCGTCAACCCTTCGACAAGCAGACTTGGCACACGCGTCCCCAGATGGGGCCGCGCGTCATTGGCGGGGGTGATCCGCATCAGCATGTCGCGCAGATTGCCCGCAATGGTGCATTCGTTCACCGGATAGGCGATCTGCCCACCCTCTACCCAGAACCCCGACGCGCCGCGCGAATAGTCGCCGGTCGTCGCGTTGATCGACGACCCGATCAGCGACGTCACCAAAAGCCCGGTGCCCATGTCGCGGAGCAGATCGTCAAGCGTGGCCGTCCCCGGTGTCAGATCGATGTTCGTCGTGGCGGGCGATGGCGGCGCACCCGTCCCGCGCGACGCATTCGCCGTGCTGGTCATGCCAAGTTTGCGCGCCGTCGCAAGGTCAAGCGTCCAGCCCGTCAACACGCCATCCTGAACGATGGCCCGTTGCCGCGTGGCCAACCCCTCGCCGTCAAAGGCGCGGCTGCCTGAAATGCGGGGCCGATGCGGGTTTTCGATCACCGACAGCGACGCAGGCAAAACCTGCTGGCCCAGCGCATCGCGCAGCCAACTTGACCCGCGCCCGATGGCGGCCCCGTTGGCCGCCGACAACAGATGCCCGATCAACGAACTCGAAATGCGTTCGTCGAAGACCACGGGATAGGCCCCGGTCGCCGGTTTGCGCGCGCCCATGCGCTGCAACGCCCGCGCCCCGGCAAGCGCCCCCACAGTGTCTGCCCCTGGCAGGTCCGCCTGATAAATCCGCGATTCCGCGGCCCAGTCGCGCTCCATTCCCGTGCCGGTGCCCACAAAGGCAACAGCCGAAACCGAACGCGAAGACCGGCCATAGCCGCCCGAAAATCCGTTGGTGGCGGCAAGGTGAATACGCTGCCGCCCGTAATGCCCCGACGCTTCGACCTGCACGACACCTGCATGGCCCAAAGCCGCCGCCTCGGCCGCGCGGGCGTCAGCCTCCAGTGCGGCAGGGTCGGGTTCGGCGCTTGTGTCTTCCAGATCAAGGGCGGCCATGTCCCATGACGTCGCAATTTGATCAGCCTCGGCCAACCCGGCAAACGGATCGTTCGGCGCTTCGCGCGCCATGGCGACGGCCCGCTCCGCCATTTCGGCAATCGTCCGCGTCGATGTGTCCGAAGCTGAAACGCAGGCCTGCCGCCCCCCGATCAGAACCCGCAGGCCAAGATCGATCCCCTCGGCCCGCTCTGCCTGTTCGAGCGCGCCCTGCCGGATGTCGATCGACAGCGATGTCCCATCCACCGCAAGCGCGTCCGCCGCGTCAGCCCCGGACCGCAGCGCGGCCTCGATCAGCGCGTGGGTCAGATCTTGGAGTCGGTTGGTCATGGTTCGCCCTTTCGTTTCCCTGCACCTAAGCCGCGCAACCCCGGCTGACAAGGATCACCACGCGATCACCCTGCCGCAACCCCGCCCATCGGCACGGCCCGCATCGCCGCAACCAACCCGTCATGGCGTGCCACGATCAGCGATTGAATGGCGAACACGCGAATCTCGTCGAAAAAACCTTCGACATCCAGAACATTGACCGTCCCCAGAACCTGATCCCCGTCGATCACCGGCAAATTCAAAGCCGCCCCACAGCCAAGCGACGTGATCAGCGGATGGTCGGGGAACACGTCTGCGAATTCTGCCACGGTATTGGCGATAAAGGGTTCCCCCTCCACCAGAACCTGCAGGCTCCAACGGTCTTGCGAAATCGGCTTGGTCCCCGACACGGGATAGGCGTCCGGGTTGGAACTATAGGCACGCCGGGCCACCCCCGCAGCGCGGTCTTGGACGGTTATGGTGAATAACCGGCCCCCGACAGCGGAATGAAGATCGGCAAAAACCTCGTCAGGCGTCATGGACAGCATCCTTCAACGAAAAAGACCGCCCGGCACATCGCCGGACGGTCCCTGAAATGTTGCGCAGAACTTACTGCAGCTGCATGCCGTTCACGAACAGCCCGCCATCCTTGAACTCCACATCCGACACCAGCGTGTCTTCGCCTGCGCCCGGTTTCGCAAACATGCCCATCATCATGCGCGCCCCCATCACCTGATCTTCCGGCAACAGGCCCATCGCGCTCAGCTTTTCGATCAGGGCGTTCACGCCTGTCGCGTTGAACGACAGGGTGCCGGTCGGCGCGGGCATGCCTTGGAACGTCGTCGTGTCGGTGTTGTCAAACGTCAGGGCGCCGGTGCCCTTTACTTCGGCGCCAAGGGCGCGAACCGTCAGATCGTTCAGGTTGACCGAGTTCAATTCGCCGGGCGGTGTTTCGCCCGCCGCTTCCATCGCAGCCTCGTCAAAGATGTTTGCTGTCATCGTGACAGTGCCTGCCGTATCCAGAACAACGGTCAGCGGATCACGCGGCAGATTGGCGGTCGGGTCCAGCATCCCCCAGATGTCGTCCGAAATCGTCAGATCGGCCAGCTTGACCAGAACTTTGAAATCTGCCGGATCGTCAGAAGGCGTCACCGGCATCGAAAGGCCGAACGCGCTTTCGGCAAAGCCGACCTTCACTTCCGGGAAGGGGATCGACGACCCCGATACCGTCAGCCCCAAGCCTTTGGTCACAGTCGAATATTCCAGATGGTCGGCGTCCATGATCACATTGAAATCGCCGCCGGTCATGGCACCCGTGCCTGTCGTGGTTTCCGTTCCTTCAACCACGTTGAACGTGAAATCCGTCTGGCCATAGGCCATCCCGGCGTTCACAAGGAAACCGTCGGCAAGCGCCTTGGCCACGTCGTTCATGTCGGTGTTGGCCGGAATGGCGACGGACCCTTGGCTCGTGATGGCCTTCATCGCTGCGGTAAACACCGCCGTGTTTGATGTTTCCGGATCTTTGACGTTGACTGCAACATCAACCGATGCGGCAACCACGTTCGACGTGATCGTCTGCACGTCTGTCCCGCTGGTCGCGTAATCGCCAGTGATCCCCTTGACCGATACCGAAACGTCAGACCCCAGGTCGGCCGCCGAAACGCCGTCCACCGATGCAAGCGAAACCTTCACCTCATCCGCATTGATGTTGTAGGCGGTTTCCTCGACTGTGCCGCTTGCCACCACCGAAAGGCCGGGGCTGGCCACGTCCAGAACAATGTTGGTCGGCTCGTCGGTTTCCGCGTCCTGCCCCGTGACTGCAAGCTGATAGGAATCCGACATCGTGATTTCCACGGTTCCGTCGCCCAGATCCGTCAGCGCGATCTCTTCGACCGTCATGCTGCTTTCGGCACCTTCCTGCGTGCTGGCGAACGTGGCACCAGTGATCAACAAGGTATCGCCATCGCGTTCTTCCGAGGTGGCGGTCACAGTCTGGCCCGTCGCGGCCGACATGTCCTGCCACTTTTGCCAGACTTCTTCAGGCGTAATGTCGGCCCATGCGGCCTGGCCTGTCACCAATGCGGCAATTGCGGTTGTCCCGGCCAATTTGAACAGAGTCATAACGAAACCTTCCTGCTTGAAATTTGATGCGACAACATCGGACGCTGAACCATTCCGGTCAAGTCTTTCCAAGGCCAACGCTTGCAGCGGCTGGTAACAAGGACGACAGCCGCAGAAAAGATGAAATCAGGTGTGGGCCTGCCAAAGATGCAGAAAATCTGGCCCAAAACGCCTGCGGTGGTCAACAACGCGCACCCACGGGCAGAAAACAAAGGGCGGCGACCCTTGAAGTCGCCGCCCTGATCGTCACGCTTTGGGTTTGCGCGGCGGTACGAACCGTTTGGATGTGTCTGTGGCCCTTGGCGCCGCCGGCTTGGCGCGCGGCGCAAATGTCTTGCCGCCGCCTGCTCCGGCAGGCGCGCGGGGCTTGAACCCTTCGGATCGCGGCGCGGCACTGTTGCTGTGTGATTTGAACCCGGTCGAACGCCCCGGTTTCGCATCGGGGCCAGTCCCGCCGCCCTGCGACTTGAACCCGGCCGAACGTGGCTTTGCCTTTTGGTCCGTGCTCCAGCGGGCCTTCTTTTCGCCCTCGGCGTCGGACTTTCCGGCATAAGGTTTGCGCGGGCCTTCGCTCCGGGGGGCATAGGGCTTGGCCGGGCCATCACCGCGTGGGGTGTAGGGTTTGGACGGACCATCACCCCTTGGGGCATAGGGCTTCGCTCCGCCTTCGGCACGTGGGGCATAGGGTTTGCGGTCGCCCTCTTCGCGCTTGGCATAGGGTTTTGGCGCACCTTCAGCGCGGGGCGCATAGGGCTTTTTCGGCCCATCGTCCCGTTTGGCATAGGGCTTTGCCGGGCCGTCACCGCGCGGCGCATAGGTCTTGCGCTCGCCATAAGGCTTGGACGGGGCATCGCTGCGCGCCGGGCGCGGACGGTCATCCTGCATCCCGCCATCGGCGGCCGGATCGAATGACCGCGCCTGTGGCGGAACAGCGATATCCTCGTCCACGATCCGCGCCGATTTGGGCACATAGGCCGGTTTGTCGGCCCGCGGTTCGCGCCGCGGTTCAGGCCGCACGTCTGAAGCTGCCCGTTCCGGGGCACGCCGTTCAACAGGCTTGCGTTCAAACGGCTTGCGCTCGGGCCGGTCCATCGCCGGTTCGCCTTCCATCCGGGTCATTTCGACACCGCTTTCCAGCGTGATGCCCTGCCCGAACTTGCCCGCATTTGCCGCAGCAATCTGCACAAAAGTCTGGTCTTCCTGCACCCGGATCGCACCGATTTCCGTCTTGGTGATGCCACCGGCATCGCAGATTTTCGGCAAAAGCCACCGCGCCTCGGCACGCCCCGACCGGCCCACCGACAGGCGGAACCAGACCGACGCGCCGAATTCACCGCGTTCGCGCGGCGGGCTGCGCTCGCCCGATTGGGTCGAAGCTTCGGACAGCACTTCCGGCGCGGAACGCCCTTCGCGCCACAACCGGACAAAGGCCGCAGCGGCCTGTTCGGCCCCGAACTGTTCCAGAATAAGAGCCGCCATCTTGGAATCGTCGCCCGCCGGGGCCATCAGCGCCGGATGGTCCAACAGCCGCATGTCGTCCTTGGCCGACACTTCATCCGCCGACGGCGGTGCCGCCCATTCGGCCACAACCTTGGCCCCCTGCAACAGGCGCTGTGCCTTGCGGAACTCTGCCGGCGGCACGATCAGGGCTGACACGCCCTTTGATCCGGCCCGCCCGGTCCGTCCCGACCGGTGCAGCAGCGTTTCCGAATTGCTCGGCAGATCGGCGTGGATCACGAGATCAAGACCCGGAAGGTCGATCCCCCGCGCCGCCACGTCTGTGGCGATACAGACCTTGGCCCGCCCATCCCGCAACGCCTGAAGCGCGTGGGTGCGTTCCTGCTGGCTCAACTCGCCCGACAGCGCCACAACCTTGAATCCCCGGTTGCCCATCCGGGCCAGCAGGTTGTTCACGTTCATCCGCGTCTTGCAGAACACGATCGCGGACCGCGCCTCATAGAACCGCAGCAGGTTGAAGATCGCGTTCTCGCGGTCGCGCACGGCGACGTTCAGCGCACGGTATTCGATGTCGATATGCTGGCGCGCCTCGCCAGCGGTCTGAATGCGCAGCGCATCGCGCTGGAAATCCTTGGCCAGTTCGGCAATCGCTTTCGGCACGGTCGCCGAAAACATCAGGGTGCGGCGCGTATCGGGGGCCGCTTGCAGGATGAATTCCAGATCCTCACGGAACCCCAGATCCAGCATCTCGTCCGCCTCATCCAGAACCGCCGCGCGAAGGCCCGTCAGATCAAGCGACTTGCGTTCGATATGGTCGCGCAGACGCCCGGGTGTGCCCACCACGATATGCGCGCCACGGTCCAGCGTCCGCTTTTCGGTGCGGTAATCCATGCCGCCCACGCAGGTCGCGATGATCGCCCCGGCCTCGCCGTACAGCCAGTCAAGCTCCCGTGCCACCTGCAGCGCCAGCTCGCGCGTCGGCGCGATGATCAGTGCCATCGGCACATCCGCGAACAACAGCCGGTCAGCCCCCGCCAAAAGCTCATCTGCAATTGCGATACCAAAGGCGACTGTCTTGCCCGAACCCGTCTGCGCCGAAACCAGAAGGTCGCGCCCCGCCACGCCATCGGCCAGGACGGCCTCTTGCACAGGCGTCAGCGAGGCATAGCCCTTGGCTGCCAAAGCCGCTGCCAGCGGCGCGGCGATTCCATATTCCATCATTTTGTCATAACCCGAACTTGAGGGGCGCATTTCCCGCGCCCCATGGTGCCAACATTGGACGGCACCGCTCGTTCCCTTTGCAACCGGGCCTCCTCGCCCCATTGCCCGGAATTCTTGGGCCGTGCGCTGCCCCTAATGGAAATCACCGCCGATGTATAGGGCTGCAACGGCGCTTATCCCGGGTCAGGTGATTTACAAGGGTGGCTCAGCGGTGCGGCGCTACACCTGCGCGCCTGCCCCCGCCTGCGGCTTTGCCACCGGATCGTTTGCTGCCGCCGCCGGCCCGCCCTTTGCGGTGGGGCGCGTCAGCACGCGCCACGCGTCACGGACCGGCACGAAATACAGCTTCATGCAGGAATTCAATTCGTGTCCCTTGTCCTTTTCGGTCACGCCGAATTTTACGTCCCGGTTGTCTTCCGGCATCACATAGCAGCCGAAAATCACATCCCAGACTGGCAGCATGAAAGCGAAATTCTTGTCCAGATGGTCTGGGTGGCAACTGTGGTGCACATGATGATGCGCCGGTGACGGAAACACCTTGGACCACACGCCCGGCCAGCGCAGCCAGACATGCGAATGGCGCAGGTTGTACCCGGTCACGTTGAACAGGAACATCAGCACCGGCGCGCCCATCAGCAACGGTATCGCCGGAATATAGCCCACAACATGCACCGACGCCGCCGTCACCGCGCCGTAGCCCAGCCCGATGGTGACCATGTAGACCAGATTGTCCATCGGATGCTCGCGGAAGTTCGACAGGGGATGCATCACTTCGGCGCTGTGATGCACCTTGTGGAACTGCCACAGGAACGGAACCTTGTGCTGCAGATAGTGCATCAGGAACCCGATGAAATCCGACAGGACGAACGACACGATCATGAACCCGCTCGCCAGTGCCGCACCCTTCCACCCCGTCAGCGTGGCGCTGGCGGTGGCCTGATCATAACTGCCAAGGCCCGTCAGCAGCTGAAACGTCGCAACGGACGATGCGATGCCGACACTCAGCAACAGAAAATGCCCGATCAACTGGTGGAAAAAGAAATACCGCACGTCCAGCCAGGCCGAAGGATGCCGCCAGACGCTGGCCGGGAACAGGAACTTCACGAACGATCCATACCGCGCCCGGTCTGTCGCCCGCATCCGCAGATACACGAACAGCGCAAACAGCGCCGAGGTCAGCAGGTACAAAGCGAAGATCCGGCTTGATGGGCTTGTGGGCAGCAGGACCACGCTTTTCGCGTAATCGAGATAGTCAGCAAACCGCGTCGAAAGATAATCCATGTCAGCCTCGGTCGATGGTGCACGCGCTACTTGCCGGGCGAGATTGGCATTTTCATGGCAAATCGCCAATGCCGTTGCTCTGCGCGTTACAGTGTCGGCATCGCGTTCACGCGGACCAGCGCCGCAAGCAGGGCGGCAGGATCGTCGATCTGCAACCGAACAGGCAGGGCAAGCACAGTGCCGCGAAACCGGTCCGACAGGCGCACCGCGTCCTTTTCAGTCGTGACAAGCTGCGCCCCCGTCAGGCGGGCCTCGGCCGCGAGCCGCATCAACAGGCGGTCGGTCAAGGGCGCATGATCGTCAAGCGCCACGGTGCGCGCGACATCGGCACCCAATCCGCGCAGCGTGGCAAAGAACTTTTCCGGCTGACCGATGCCTGCAAACGCCATAACGCGGGTGCCCGCCCAATCCATCCCCGTGGCGAGCGGTGAAAGCACGCCCGTGACATGCGGCAAGGGGCTTTGGAACCGGGCGGCAAATCGCGCCTGCGCCGCCGTGTCGCCGATGGATAGCACCACGTCCGCGCGGGCCAGCCCCACGGCCACGGGTTCCCGCAACGGTCCCGCCGGGATGCAGCGTTCATTGCCAAAACCCTGCGCCGCATCGACCACGATGATCGACAGTGTCTTGTGCACCGATGGATTCTGAAATCCGTCGTCCATCACGATCACGCGCGCCCCGGCCTGCTCGGCGGCGCGCACGCCTGCCGCACGGTCGCGCGCCACCCAGACCGGCGCGAAAGCGGCAAGAAGGATCGGCTCATCCCCCACGTCGCCCGCCGTGTGAGTGGCGGGATCAACGCGAACCGGCCCCGTCAAACGCCCGCCATGCCCCCGGCTGACGACATGCACCCCCGAACCCAGACGCGACAAAAGCCAGATCACCGTTGGCGTCTTGCCCACACCGCCCGCCGTCAGGTTGCCCACGCAGATCACCGGAACGGCAGCCCTGTATCCCGCAGGCCCCGTCATCCGCCGCGCCGTGGCAGCAGCATAAATCGCACCCAATGGCGACAAAAGCCGCGCCTGCCAACCCGGCCTGTCCTTTGACTCAAACCAGAAATCTGGCGCTTTCATCCGTCTTCGCCCAGCATGCGGCGCAACAGACCCACGACCCGGTCGGTCACCTCGGCCCCGTCACTGGCCACACCCCAGGCCGCCTGCGCCAGACGCGCGGCCCGGTCGGGCGACAACAGATCGCCCAGCGCCTCGGTCAGGTCAGGCCCGCTCGCCACCGACCGCGCGGCAAGGGCGGCACCCAGCCGCCCAAAGATTGTGCCATGCACACCCGGCCTTGGCCCGTGAATGATGGCTGACCCCAGTGCCGCAGGCTCCAGCGGGTTGCGCTGACAGCCCGCCCCTGAAAGGCTTCCGCCCAGAAAGGTGATGGGGGAAAGACGGTACCACAACCCGTATTCGTCAGGCCCGTTGACGACATAAACCTCGGTCTCCGGCTCTGGGTCTTCGTCCAGCGCGCGCCGCGCGACCGACCAACCTTCGCCCTCGGTCAGCCGGGCCACCAGCGCATCGGTGCGCGTGGCATCCTGCGGCACAAGGATCAGCAACAGGCGATGCGCCAGCCGCAGCCCGGCGCGGTGCGCCTCGATCACGGCCATTTCTTCCGCCTCGGGCACATCCACGGCCAGCCAGACAGGCCGCGTCCCGATCAGTCCGGCCAGCGCCAGACGGTCGGTTTCGGCGGCGGGCAGCACCGCGCTGCCTTCTTCCATCCGTCCCGCCACGGCGACGGCGCCGGGCTGGGCACCCGCCTTACGAAAGGCGCGCGCCGCCGTTTCATCGACAGTCCAGACATGCGGCACCTGTGACAAAAGCCCCCGCAGCAGGCCCGGCCACCATCCCTTGCGGTCGCGCAACACACCGGGCACGCGGGCATTGACCAAGGCCAGCGGGATACGGCGTTCAAGCACGGCCGCGACAAGCGCCGGGCGCAGTTCGCCTTCGGCCATCACCACCGCTTCGGGCCGCCAGTGATCCAGAAACGCCCGCACCTCGGCAGGATTGTCTGCCGGCGGCTCCATTCCTGTCGTTCCAACCGGGCCCACAGGGCAACCGGGCGCGGTCAGCAGCACCGGATGCCCGTCCTCGGCAATCACCCGCCGCGCCAGTTCGGCCATCGCAACCGCCCCTTCTACCGATGCGGCGTGAAGCCAGACAACCCGGCCCGCCGGTCTGGCAGGCCAGTCACGCGCCGACGGGGCGCTGCGCCGGGCAGACAGATTGTAAAGCGTCAGACCCAGGGAATAGGGCATATGGCTCGACGGTCACTCGGCCCGCGGATCGGGCGTTCCGTCTTCGCGCAGGCGGTGCAGGTGGGCAATGAAATACCGCATGTGCGCATTGTCGACGGTGCGCTGCGCTTCGGCTTTCCACGCGGCCACAGCACTTTCGTGGTCGGGGAAGATACCCACAAGATGCAGGGCGTTCACGTCCTTGAACACGGCCTTTTCCGGGGAAACAAGTTCCCCGCCAAAAACGAGATGCAATCGTTGCGTCATCGGGCCACTCCGTCATTGAATTGCGGCGAAACTAACGGATTGGCGCGCGAAGGGGAAGGCAGGTCCCGGAAAAGACACTTCAGGTTTTCAGAATATCCTGATCTGCCCCCAATTTCGGGGCGGGTTTGTCCAGCGACAGGTCAGCATCCGAAAAGACAAAGGGCGACCGCACGCCCGGCACGCCGCCCGGATCAATCCGCATCCCGCGCGCCTGTATCTGCGGATCGGCAAACACATCCGCCATATCGTTGATCGGCCCCGCGGGCACGCCCCTGGCCTCGCAGGCGGCCAGAAGGTCGGCGCGCGTCCGCATCCGCGTGACCCCGGTGATGATCCCTGTCAGGCGGTCCCGGTTCGCCACGCGGTCGGCGTTGGTCACAAACGCCGGATCGTCCATGGCATCCGTCAAGCCAAGCAAAAGGCACAGCTTTTGAAACTGGCCATCGTTCCCGACGGCAATGATGATCCATCCGTCGGCGCAGTCGAACACCGCATAGGGGGCCAGATTGGGGTGCGCGTTGCCCATCATCCGGGGGGCCACACCCGTCGCCAGATAGTTCATCGCCTGATTGGCCATGATGCCCGCCGCCACATCCATCAGCGCCATGTCGATGTGCTGCCCCCGGCCCGTAATGCTGCGCTGATGCACGGCAGCAAGGATCGCCGTCGCCGCATAAACTCCGGTAAACACATCGGTGACGGCCACGCCCACCTTCTGCGGCTGCCCGTCCGCAGCACCCGTGACGCTCATCAGGCCCGCCATGCCCTGAATGATGAAATCATAACCTGCCCGTGCCGCATAGGGGCCGGTCTGCCCGAATCCGGTGATCGAACAATAGATCAGGCGCGGGTTGATCCGCGCCAGACTGGCAAAATCCAGCCCGTATTTCGCCAGCCCGCCCACCTTGAAATTCTCGATCAGAATATCGGCGCCCGACACGAGCGTGCGCACCTGCGCCTGCCCCTCGCGCGTGTGGAAATCCACAACGACAGACCGCTTGCCCCGATTCGTGCCGTGGAAATAGGCTGCCGCCTGTTCACCATCGTGGTCAATGAACGGCGGCCCCCAGCGGCGCGTATCGTCGCCTTCGGGCGCTTCTACCTTGATGACGTCGGCCCCAAGGTCGGCCAGCACCTGCCCGGCCCAGGGGCCCGCCAGAATCCGGGCAAGTTCGACAACCTTCAACCCGCCAAGCGGTGTCATCCCGCAATCAGCGGATCAATGATCGCCTTCAATTCGTCATAGGTCATGTTGGAATGTTTGGTGCCATTGATGATGAGCGTGGGCGTGCCCTCAACCGCATCTGCGGTGGCATTCGCCTGATAGGCGGCAACCATCGCCTCGGCCTTGGCCTGATCGTTGAAACAGGCCTCCATCGTGGCATCGTCCATCCCGGCCGTCCGCCCGATTTTTTTCAGGTTTTCGATCACGATGGCCGGATCATCCGCCGCCAGCCATTCCGACTGCGTGTCATAAAGAATCCCAGAAATCCCGAAATACTTCATGTCGCCGCCACACCGTGCCAGCATTGCGGCCCACAGGCCATAACGGTCAAAATACACCTCGCGGAAGGTGAACTGCACTTTGCCGGTGTCGATGTAATCGGCCTTCAGCGCCTTGAACACGGTTTCATGGAAATGCTGGCAATGCGGGCAGGTATAGCTTGCGTATTCGGTCATCTTGACCGGCGCATCCGCACTTCCCATGACCATGTCGGGAACGGCCACAGGCGTCGCGGCTGCCGTGTCTGTTGCAGGTGCAGTGTCCTGGGCGTGGGCCATGCCGAACGGGGCTGCCGCTGTCAGGGCCAAGGCGGCAATCAGGTCTCGACGGTTCATGGGATAAGCCTTTTCATTGTTTCTGACGGTTTAAAATGTTTTCAGCCAACGATTCAAGCGCCGCGCGCAGCCCTTCGTCCCGCACATCGGCGGCGGTTTCCCGTGCTGCGGCCACATGAACCGGGTCGGCCTTGCGTTTTTCCGCAACGGGCGCGGGCATGAATTCCGCCTGCCCCTCGGCAAAGCCAGATGGCGCTGTCTGTGTCAGGCTGATCCGCGAAATCGCGTTGTAACCATAGCAGGCATTCACCCGGTCACGCAGCACAGGCAACTGCATTTGCACCATCGGTGCCTCGGCACTGCGCACCAAAAGGGTCAGGGTCGCACCCATCCCGCCCTTGGCATAGCTGACTTTCACCGGACGTGTGCTTTTTGCCAGATCCTCGCCCGCAATTTCGGCCCAATGGGTCAACAACCGCGTCATGGCAAAGCCGCGCTGTTCGCCTGCCACTCTGATGCGGGCCGTCAGCAACCCCGACGCGGCCTCAAAGCCGCGCATCCGGCGGCCTGGAGTCTGGGCTGTGGGGCTTCGTGTCATCGCCGGGCCGGTCCTTTGCAGGTTGCGTCTCTCGTCACGTATATGGCCCGGAACGCGGCCCCTGCCAACAGGATCACGCGCGCCGGGCCATAAAGTCTGTGTGAGGGGCGGCCTAGAACAGATCAAAGTTTGCGGCAGTCAGGGCGGCAACACCCTGCAATTCCACAATTTTGATCCGGCCTATGCCTCCCGTGCCATCCTCGTCCCAATACAAGGTGCCCGCATCGAAAATGAAGGTGCCCACGGCGGCTGTGGCGGCACTGCCATTCACCAGGGTCAGCGTCGTCGCCATGTTGTCAAAACGCCCTGTGTTGAACTGCAGCACATCGCGACCGCTGCCCGAGGCTGCAAAATCGGTGATCACATCATCGTTGCCGATTTCATCCGCGCTGCGCCAATAGAACTCGTCCTGACCACCGCTTCCCGTCATCGTGTCATCACCGACGCGGCCCTGAATGCGGTTGTCGGCTTTGGAGCCGATCAACCTGTCGTCGTAACTGGTCGCAAAAATGTCCTCCATGCTGATCAGGGTGTCGCGCTGACCAAAGCTGTCGATGGCGAACCCCTTGATCACGCCTTTGGTGATGCTGGTTTGCAGATCGACGGTGATCCCGCGTGTGCCGCCAAGGTGTTCTTCGTCATAATAAACCGCCAGATCCCGCCCCTTGCCGCCGTTCAACACATCGCGGCCGCGCGACCCTGCGAATTCGTCATTCGCGTCAGACCCCAGAAACGTGTCATTGAACCGCGACCCGTACACGGCCTCGACCCCGATGATTTTGTCGGTAAATCCCCAGCAGTCAGTAACGGTCTTCTGCACCATGTTCACATTGATGCCCCGAAAGGCGCTGAAACCTTCGTTGAATGCAGTTTCGCTGTAAGACAGGGTGTCAAAGCCTGCCCCGCCGTTCACCGTGTCACGGCCTCCGCCGCACCAGATGTAATCATCGCCGCCCTTCATCTCCAATCGGTCGTTGCCGTCCATAAATCCGGCAAGTGCCTGGTTGTCATCACCTGCGGTTCCGATGATCGTGTCATTCCCGAGCAAAAGATGCGACCACGCCATCTTGCCGTCCGGCCCGATCCCGTCCTCCTGCTGCCAACCGAACATGTCACTGAAAATCTGCGGCAGATCGCGTGAGATGCCGGTGCCCGAAAACTGGTCGATGGTCAGAACCAGATTGCCGTCCGGGTCATAGACCTTGACGGCTGAAATAGTCCCGGCTGTGGGAACATTCATGCCATCAAAGGCAAATCCTGTCCCGCTGATCCGCACCTCGTATCCGGCGAACGGGCTTGACCCGCTATGTTCCCAATTCAGGTTTGTCGAACTGACAACGTTGAAAAATGGATCTTCCGCCTCAAACAGCCGCCCCGGCCAGCTTTCCAGCCCGCTATAGCGGGCCGTCATAATAACACGTGCCATAATCAAGTCCTCCCATAGGTTGTGTGCAATCGTCGGACAATCCGACCGGCAAAATTCTGTGGTCGGTTCGCGATTCGGCAAAGCTCTTTTTTTGCAGCCATCGCCCGAAACCGGCCAAAAAAAAAATCGCCTTCCCCTATACACCCCCGGCTGCGTCCTTATGGTTGTGGCCGATGACCGAAACCGAAATCCCCGATCTTCTTCTGGCCTGGTATGACCGTCACGCCCGCGTCATGCCGTGGCGTATCGCACCGCAGGATCGCGCGTCAGGCGTGCGCGCAGACCCGTACCGCATCTGGCTGTCCGAGGTGATGCTGCAACAAACCACCGTGGCCGCCGTGCGCGCCTATTTTCTTCGGTTCACGGCGCGCTGGCCCGGCGTGGCCGATCTTGCGGCGGCCCCCGATGCCGAGGTGATGGCCGAATGGGCAGGGCTCGGCTACTACGCCCGCGCGCGGAATCTGCTGAAAGGGGCGCGGGCCGTCATAGCGGATCATGCCGGCGTCTTCCCACCGACGCGCGACGCGCTTTTGACGCTTCCCGGTGTCGGCCCCTACACCGCCGCGGCGATTGCGGCGATTGCCTATGACGAACCCGTCACTGTGGTGGATGGCAATGTCGAACGGGTCATGGCGCGCCTGTTCGCCGTGGAAACCCCCATGCCCACGGCAAAGCCCGAACTCGTGCGTCTGGCCAACCGCCTGACGCCCACGCTTCGTCCAGGCGATTATGCGCAGGCGGTGATGGATCTGGGGGCCACGGTCTGCACGCCGCGCAGTCCGGCCTGCGGTGTGTGTCCGCTGGTCATGGTCTGCGAGGGCAGGGCGCGCAATCTTCAGTCCACGCTGCCGCGCAAACTGGCGAAACCGGCCAAACCCGTGCGTCAGGGCACCATGTGGATCGCCCGCCGCGATGACGGGGCATGGCTTATGGAACAGCGCCCGGATCGTGGCCTGCTGGGCGGCATGCCCGGCTGGCCCGGAAGCGATTGGGACGGCACATCCGATATTGCACCGCCTCTGACCGCCCCATGGCGCGATGTGGGCGAGGTGCGCCACACCTTTACCCATTTCCATCTTGTCCTGCGCGTTCTGGTAGCCAATGTCCCGGATGCGCCGCCCGCGCGGGGCGTCTTTGTCCTCGACGCCGCCTTCAACCCCGACGCCCTTCCCACTCTGATGCGCAAGGTGTTCGACCTTGCCCATGCTGCCATCCGTCACAGTTGAGCCTGCGCGCGGCCAAGGTTACGGTCGCGCCATCACATGCAAAGGCCGCCCATGCCAACCCCTTCTGCCCTTCCGTTCTGGCTGTCGCTGACGGTTCTGCCCCTTGCTGTGACAGGCGCAGTCTTCGGCGGCTGGACGGTGCTTTTGCTGCCGCTTTATGCCTGGGTGATGTTTTCCATCCTTGACGCCGTGACCGCGCTCGATGGTGGCAATCCCGACCCCGCCACGCCCGACAGCGCCTTGTTCTGGCACAGGGCGGTGACGATTGTCTGGGCACCCCTACAGATGCTGGTTCTGTTCGGACTGATCTTCTATGTCGCCCGCATCAGCCCCCTGTCGCCTTGGGAACAAACCGGGTTGTTCTTCGGGATGGGTGTCGTCTCCGGCACCATCGGCGTGAACTACGCGCATGAGTTGATGCACCAGAAGTCGCCCGCAGAACGCTGGATGGCCGACATCCTGCTTGCCATGGTGCTGTATTCGCATTTCCGGTCAGAACATCTGCGCGTTCACCACCTGTATGTTGCCACCCCGCGCGATGCCGTGACCGCCCGCTATAACGAAGGCTTTCACCGGTTTTTCCCGCGCGTTCTGTTGCGCACGCCGCAGTCCGCCTGGGCGGCAGAGGCCGCCATGCTGGCCCGCCGTGGCCTGCCGCCCTTGCACCGCAGCAATCCGTTCTGGCGCTATGGCGCGCTGCAACTCGGGTTCATCGCCCTGTCGCTCGCGCTGGGCGGATGGCTGGGGCTTGCGTTGTTCGTTGGGCAGGCTCTCGTGGCGGTCTGGCAGCTGGAGCTTGTGAACTACGTCGAACACTATGGCCTGACCCGCCGCTATCTGGGCGAGGGCCGCTATGAACATGTCCAGCCCCGGCACAGCTGGAACGCCACCCACCGCGTCACGAACTGGCTTCTCATCAATCTGCAGCGCCATTCCGACCATCACGCCAAACCGGATCGCCGCTTTCCGCTGCTGCAGACCTATGCGCCCGAACAGGCCCCGCATCTGCCCTTTGGCTATCCGGTGATGACGTCAATGGCGATGATCCCCCCGCTCTGGAAACGGGTGATGAACCACCGGGTCAAGGCGTGGCGGCGTCAGCATTACCCTGACATCACCGACTGGAAACCGTATAACAAAGGGCTCAACCCCCTGCCACGCGGCGCTGCACGCGTGGGCAGCTAACCCTGCGCCTGCGGCAGCATGTACAGACAACGGCGCAGGTCTATCGGCTTTTCACAGCGGGCAAAATCCGCATAGGCCGCGTCAAGCGCCGAACGGTCATAGCCTGTCGTGAACACGAACGGGATGCCCCGCGCGATCAGGACATCGGCCACCGGATACACCATTTCGCCGCCAAGGTTCACATCCAGAATCGCCGCGTCGGGTGCAGGTTCCGCCGTTGCCAGAAACGCCAGCACTTCAGGCACCCGCGCGATCGGCCCCAGAACTTCGGCCCCCATGTCCGACAGACTGTCGGCAATTTCCATCGCGACGATATATTCGTCCTCTACCAGCAGAATACGGCTGCCCTCTACCCACGCCAGCGCCGCGTCACGCATGCTGAACACCGGGGTTGACAGACAGGGGCAGGGTGATCCGGCATCGCACACCGTCGCTGCCCAATTCAAAGGTCGTCTCGGCACCCAACTGCATCGGCAGCGCCCGTTCAATCAGTTCACGGCCATATCCCCCGCCGGGCAAACCCGCATTTGCGTTCATTTTCACACCACTTTCGATCCAGTCCACCTGCAGGTATGGCTTGTCCGCCGCTTCGACCCGTGCCCAGCGCACCTCAAGCCGACCGTCCTTTGTGGACAATGCGCCATACTTCACCGCGTTCGTGGCCAGTTCGTGCAGGGCAAGCGACAAGGTCTGCACCGTCGATGACCGAAGCCGCAGGTTCGGCGGCCCGTCAAGCGTCACCTGTTCGCCCCATCCATCCTGATCCAGTGCGCCCATCGCGCCCAGTTCGGCGCGGATCAATTCGTCAAACACCACGCGGTCCCCTTCATCCAGCCGTGACAGATGGCCCTGCACGCGCGCCAGTGCATCCACCCGGCTTTCGAAATCGGCGGCAAAGGCGGCGAGGTCGGTCTTGCCCCGGCGCGTGCGTCGGAACACACCCAGAACCACGGCCATAAGGTTGCGCGTGCGATGCTGAAGTTCGGCGACCAGAACATGCAGCCGGTCCTGCATTTCGCGCAAATCCTGCACATCCGTCGTGGTGCCCAGCCATTCGATCAGATTGCCCTTCTCGTCCACAACCTGCGTGGCCCGGCTCTGGAACCAGCGATAACTGCCCGTTTCCCCCTCGCGCACCCGGAACTCTGCCTCGAACGTGCCGGTGGCGCGCGCTTTGTCCCACGCATCCATTGCCGCCGCGCGGTCACTGGGGTGGATCGTATCCAGCCAGCCCAACCCGTGGCTGTCTTCTTCGCTTTGGCCGGTAAAGGTGGTCCATTGCGGACTGGCCCAGTTCCAGTGCCCATAGCCAACGGCCCGCCACACCAGTTGCGGTATTCCCTCGGTCAATGTCCGCAGCCGCAACTCGCTTTCCACAATCGCCGCCTGCGCGTGTTTCAGTTTGGTCACGTCCTGACCGATGCCTGCCAGACGCGCAACATTGCCCTGACCATCCGACAAGGGGAAATCAGTATCCCTGATCCAGCGGATACCACCGTCCGACGGCCGTCTGATCCGGAATTCATGCGTCACGCGTTCGCCGCCGCGGACCCGGCGGAACGCCGCCAGCACGCTCGCCCGATCTTCCGGCAGGATCAGGCCCAGCCAATGACGAAAATCATTTTCGCGGGCAAGATGTTCACGCTCGTCGCCATAGATCGTTTCGAACGCCGGGCTGACATATTCGAACTGCATGCTGTCCGCATTTCTGATCCAGATCACGTCTGTCGACGTTTCCGCGAACTGCCGGAACAGCCCTTCGCTGGCGCGAAGCCGCGCTTCGGTTGCCCGCCGCTCGGTCACGTCCTGCCCGACCTTCACATATCCCGTAAGTTCACCGCCCGAGTTGAACAAAGGCCGAATTGTGCCTTCGATAAAAACCCGCGTCCCATCCTTGCGCAGGTGCCACCGCACGTCGGGGGCCTGTCCGCGATCAAACGACGTGCGGCGTTCCCACTCGGGAACATCCTGCGCAATATCTTCGGGCGTGAAGGTCACGCTGATGCTTTGCCCCACGATTTCCTCTGTGGTCCAGCCCAGCACTGTCAATGCACCCCGTGACCAGGTTTCCACGATCCCATGCGGGTCGGTTGTCATGATCGCATAGTCCTGCGCCGTTTCCAGAATGGCGCGCAACCGGCCCTCGCTTTCGCGCAGGTCCACCTCGGCCCCGGCCCGCTCGCCGGCCGCCCATGCCCTGTCGGCCACTTCCCGAACCAGATCAAGCTCTTCAACCTGCCATTCGCGTGGCGCTTCCGAAACCACCATCAACGCGCCCACCAGCAGGCCCGCCCGGGTCAGCGGGATGCAGACGAACGCCTTGCCCCCGAAACGCGCCAGCGCCATCCGCTCCTCATCGGAAATGTCGGGGTCGATGTCCGTGTCCGTCGAAAACAGCAGTCTGTTCCAACGATGTCTTTCCACAAAGGCCAGCGGGAAAATGCCCTCATCACCAGCAGGCAGGGGTGCCGCATCCGAGGCCGCAACATCCGCCTCCAAACGCAGCATGTCGTCGCGGACGTTCAGAAAACACACGCGGCTTGCTGCCAGATAGGTCCGCAGCAATCCCATCGCCGCGCGGTTCAATGTCTGCGCGTCCCCCGATTGTGCAAGCGCATCACTTAAACGCAGCAGAAAATCCTGCCGTTCCACATTGGCACTCAGCGCCCGCTCTGTCCGCTTGCGCTCCGAGATGTCGCGGAACACCAGGGCCACCCGCCTGCTGTCCGTTCCACCAATGCGCGAAGCGTAAACTTCGAACCAGCGCCCCATCGTCGCCGCCCGCATTTCGAACCGATCGCCCGATCCGGTCGTTGCCACGGCGCCGTAACGGTCGAACCACGATTGTTCCAGATCGGGCAGTAGTTGCCGCGCCGTCCTGCCGATCACATCAACCAGCCCGGTCTGCGTCTCGAACGCCTCATTCCCCTCGAGAAACCGATAGTCGAACGGGTTGCCGTCGCCATCGAACAACATTTCGATCACGCAGAACCCTTCATCGATGGATTGGAACAAAGTGCGGTAACTTTCCTCGCGCTCCACCAGTGCCGCTTCCACATGGGCGCGTTCCACTGCCGCCCAAGTCCGCTCTGCCGTTGCCTCGATCAGCCGGATTTCAAGCATGGTCCAATCGCGCACCGACGCGTGGCTCACGACAAAAGCGGCGACCAGCCTGCCATTCTTGGTCAGGGGCACCGCAACAAAGGCGTGAATCCCCATGCGCAAATGGGCCTTGCGCTCTTCCTGTGACAGCTGCTCGGCCTCGGTGATGTTCGCAATCACCATCGTCCGGTCCGCCATCATCCCGCTCACCAGATTGGTGCCAAAATCCTGTATCCGAAACGATCCGACAAGAAGCGGAACCCCCGGTTCCACATAGTTCCGCCAGACAGACAGATGTTCATCATCCACATCCATCTCGCCATAAGCCACACGGCTGA
This sequence comes from Gemmobacter sp., assembly GCA_031425195.1. Lineage (GTDB taxonomy): Bacteria > Pseudomonadota > Alphaproteobacteria > Rhodobacterales > Rhodobacteraceae > JANPIX01. The sequence goes on from JANPIX010000018.1 coordinate 35,684, forward strand.
CTTTCAGATACGAACCCAGCACCATCGCCGCCGTTTCCTGAATCGCCACCGGATTGCCAAGCGGTCGCAGCGCATCGCTCAGTCGCAAAAGATAGGCTTTTTCATCCTCGCTTTCGCGCAACAGCCTGTCCGATTGCAACCGTGCGCCAACTTCATAGCCCGCGATCTGCACGGCGAACACCTTGCCCGAACTGTTCCACACCGGGGTCAGGTAAAGGTCAAACACCTCGCCGCCTGCAACGCTGGTATCATGGGGAACATGTGTCAGATGGACAGTTTCACCCGCAAAGGCGCGGTCGAAATGCGGTGCGATGACGCGAAACCCCTCGGGCCAGATCTCGGGCAGGCTCTTGCCCAACGCCCCGGGATGCCGTGCCCCGTAAATCTGGGCCAGCCGGTCGTTGTAGATAAAAATCCGCTCCGGCCCTATGGCAACCGACGCCACCATCGCATTGGCAAGGGTAAAGGAAACGATGGCCTGCAATTCCGGCGGCCACGTGCTGATCGGGCCAAGCGGCGTCGTTTCCCAGGGGAAAGATCGGATATCAGCGGCCATTCCCCCGTCTCCCGACAGCCAAGGCGCCAAGCCGCTTTTCTGATCCATAACCAAACCTTACCTCGAAGTTTCGATTAACGTGCCTTTATATTGCCGGTTCCCAGCCAAATGAAATAAAATTACCGCATGAAAATGCCTGCCGTTTCCGGCAGGCAACTCTGGTGCGTTCGGTATCGGGCTTAGTAGATCAGGCTGTCATACACCCCAAACGCGCCTGCCCGGCTCGACAATTGCGCGCCGTTGCCGCTGTCACGGGCATAGGCCACCACGGCATTATAGGTGCCCGGCCCGAAGGTTGCATCAATCCCGCTGCGGTAATAGCCTTGCTGCGCAAGCCGCTGCTGAATGACCCGGCGCTCGGCGGCGGCATAGCTGTTGAAGGCAAGTGCGGCAGGCGTCTGATAGATCGACACCGCATAGCTGCGCACGGGTTCCTGATACACCGGCTGTTGGTAAACCGGCTGTTGATACCCGCGTCGCGGATAGACGGGTTGTTGCACCTGTTGCTGGCGGGCGCGCTGCGTATCCTTGATCAGCGCAGTCACAAGCAGGGTCGCCGCAACCCCTTTCAGAAAGTTCTGTTCGTTCTTGCCCCAGGCTTGGGCAGGGGCGGCAGAGGCAAAACTCAGGCTCAGTGCCGTCACAGCGGCAGTGGCAGTCTTGATGACAGTGGGCAGCATGTCACGGATCCTTTCGGGATATGTGTTTCGATGCCCCGAACATGGGCCGCCCTGCCGCGCTAGGCAAAATCGCCGTGCTGATAGGCGATAACACTGGTGATCAGGGCGTAGTCGCACCCGCTCTGGCGTGCTGTCCGGGCCGCCCATCCGCCAATATCCGCTGTGCCGCATGCAGCCCCGCCCAGCGCCCCGTAGCCCAGCAGCCGGTCAACAGATAACCGCCCGTCGGCGCCTCCCAGTCCAGCATTTCGCCACAGGCGAATACGCCCGGCACAGCCCGCAACTCCAACTCTTCGGTCAGACTGTCCGCCGTGATGCCCCCGGCCACCGAAATCGCCTCGTCCATCGGACGTGGCCCCGTCAACGGCACCACCAGCGATTTCATCGCGGCAACCGGGTCCATCCCGCGCCCGAACTCCATCACCAACGCCTGCGCCACCGCACTCAGCCCCACCTTGCGCAGGCAGTTCGCGAACGTCTCTCCGGTCCGCATTTTCGCCAGCTTTGCGGTCAATGCCTCCACCGAAAGGTCAGGCAGGAAATCGACGGACAGTGCCGCACCGTCGCGCAGGGCACGGCTGATGGCATAGATGCCGCCGCCCTCGACTCCCTTTGCCGACACCACGAATTCGCCCCGCACCCGCATGTTGCCTGCGGTCAGCGCCACGGCCTTGACGGGGCTACCGAAATGCCGCGTCATGTGATCCGACCACGCCACGGTGAACCCCATGTTGGCAGGCTTGAACGGCGCAATCGTCACACCCCTGTCAATCAGCCAAGGCACCCAGGCGGCGTCCGACCCCAGCCGCGCCCAGCTTGCCCCGCCCAGCGCCAGAACAGTGACGCTGGGCAACATCTGCTGCCGCCCGTCCGGCGTGTCAAAGGCCAGGTCGGCCCCGTCCCATCCGACCCACCGCCACCGCGTGCGGATCTCGACGCCACCTGCCGCAAGCCGCGCCAGTATCGCGCGCAACAAGGGCGATGCCTTCATCGCCACCGGGAACACCCGCCCCGATGATCCGGTGAACACATCCTGCCCCAGACCCCGGCACCACTCCTGCACTTCATCCGGGCCGAAATCCTGCAAGGCGCGGTCGGCCACGCCGGGCGAGAACGCCGCCTGAAACGCCGGGCGCGGTTCCGCCTTGGTGACGTTCAAACCCGATTTACCCGCCATCAGGAACTTGCGCCCCACTGTGGGCATCGCCTCGGCCACCACAACTGTCAGCCCGGCCTGCGCCAAAACCTCTGCCGCCATCAGCCCGGCAGGGCCGGCCCCGATCACCAACGCATCTGTCATTGCTTGTTCCCCGGGCCGTGGACCGCCCGCCTTAAATCATGCGGATCGCGTCCTTGCCCACGCTCAGCATATAGCCGCGCCGCGCCACCGTCTTGACCAAAAGTTCGCTGACCAACTGGTTGCCCAGCGTATCGCGCAACCGTTTCACCCGCGTGGCCCCCGCGGCCTCGTCACAATCCGCAGCATTGCGCCCCGAAATCACGCCCTCGATCTGCGCGCCGGTCAGCACATCATCATCCATCCGCGCCTCGGCCAGCACTGAAAGCGTTTCCAGCGCCGCCTCGGTCAAGGCGAATTCCATGTCATTGATATACACCGCCCGCGCCTCACGGCTGATCAACAGGGACGACACCTGAATCCCCGATCGCTGAATTGCCGAAATGCGCCGGTTCAGCGCGATGATCGTCACCAGAAACACAAGTGCCGAAAGCAAAAGCGCCGTCGAAAACACCAGCAGCACGAAAATGACCATCCGGTAACTTGTCAGCACCTCGGAAAACGCCGTCCCTGACTGCGCCAGAATCTCCAAAAGCTTGATCTCGCCGCCCGTCACCAGATCGTCGTTCTCCACGAAAATCTGTTCGACTTTCGCGTTGAATGCATTGGCGTCGGGCAAATTGACAAACAGAAAGACGGCCGCCCCCAGAAGGATCAGCACGACGGCCGCGATGCCGCCGGCAACCACCCGGTTGCCCGCCTTCAAACTGTCAGAAGCGGAGGAAATATTCCCCGGCACTGGCTTTCCTTTCTTCAAGGCCCTCGGGCCCGAAGATGGACAGGACATTCAGAACTGTCCACCCTTCCTGTGCCAGTCGTTTGGTCAATACCCGCTTGGCGGCCTGCTTGTCGCAATTCGAATCGGCTAATTGCGCCACCCCATAATGCAGGCGCAGGGGGTCGTCCTGCTTTGCCTTGTAGTCGGCATAGCATTCCGCATGGGCCGCGTTCGCCATCGAAACGGCAAATAACACGGCAAGGATGGTGCGCGACATGATGGCTCCATGATCGGGACGGGCAAGATGAATTGGCCAGTCCGGTAAGCGGTAACTTGCGCGCGTTGGGCGTGATATTCAATATCAACCCGTAAACCCCCCACAGTTATCACTTAGCAAGGCGCTGATATTGCGCGGCAGACGGCAATCGCTGGATGGTCGGTCATCGGATTTGCACCTCGACGTGCAAACCCGCCCCGAACACAGGATCACTGCCATGACCCACATCGCCGCGAACACCGTTGTCCATCCCCGGCTGCGCAACCTGCGCCGCCGGTTTGTCGCGCTGATCACTGCAGGGGCCACCGCGCTGGGCCTCCTCGCCGCCAGCGCCGTGCCAAGCCGCGCCGAAGTGGACGGCAAGGATCTGACGAAACTTCTTCTTGGCGTTGCCATCGCGGCGATCGTGGCCAACGCCCTGTCCGACAACAACGACCGTGATGATGAAAAGCCCGTGGTCGTCAATCCGCGCCCACAGCATGGCAAACCTGGCCGCGTGCCCGCCGCCTGCGCGATCAAGGTGACGGGCCTGCGCCATGACCGCACGGGTTACAGCGAAAGTTGCCTGCAATCGTACAACGTCCGCAACCTTCCCTATCACTGCGCCGTATCTGCAAGGATCTATGGTCATCCCGACCGACTGTTTCCGGCCAGTTGCCTGCGCGACGCGGGGTTTCGCATGCCCCGCTGACAGAATCCGGTGTGTTGCTTCGGTCAAGCGTCCCCTTGTCCGGCAAAAGCAGCACACCGGCCCAGGGGGCAGGAGGGTGAGCAGCTCCTGTCCCCAACCAGATTGAATTTTGCTTAAAGCACTTTCTACGATACCGATTTCAACTACCCGCGCGCCATGGTCCTGATTAAGGTGTCCCCCCATGGCGCGCGATTTCCTTCCCGATCATTTTTACGAAGACGAAGCCCTCGCCGGCGGTGCGCTCCGCGTGGCCGGGGTGGATGAGGTTGGCCGCGGTCCCCTTGCAGGCCCTGTCTTTGCCGCCGCCGTCGTGCTGCGGCGCGGCCATGTGCCGGAAGGATTGGCCGACAGCAAGGTTCTGACCGCCGCCCGCCGCGCCGAACTGGCCGCCCTGATCCACGCCCATGCCGAAGTCAGCATCGCCGAGGCGAGTGTCGAGGAAATCGACGAACTTAACATCCTGCGCGCCAGCCACCTTGCCATGGTCCGCGCCCTGGCCGGGCTTGCCGCGATGCCTGATCACGCGCTGATCGACGGCCACATGATTCCCCGAAACATGCCCTGCGGCTCCCGCGCGATCATTCAGGGCGACGCGCTTTGCCTGTCCATCGCGGCGGCGTCCATCGTGGCCAAAGTGGCCCGCGATCAGCGCATGGTGGATTTGGCGCAACAATGCCCCGGCTATGGCTGGGATCGCAACGTCGGCTACCCCACGCCGGAACACCGGACAGCCCTTCTAAATCTTGGGGCCACCGCTCACCATAGGCGGTCCTTCGCGCCGGTGCACAACATATTGTATCAAGTCAAAATCTTAAACCCTTGATTCAATAAAGAATTTGACGCCGAATCAGCAATGACTCATCCTTGGCCCAACAAGAACGGCACAAATGCCGGGGGCAGAGGCAGCGATGGATTTGAAGACAAGGGTTTCGGAAACTCAACTTCCGTTGAACCAGATCATTGCAGGTGACTGCATTGAGGTGATGTGGAGCTTACCGCCTGCAAGCGTGGATCTCATCTTTGCGGACCCGCCCTATAACCTGCAACTCAAGGGGGCACTGCACCGGCCCGACAACAGCCTTGTCGATGCGGTGGATGACGAATGGGATCACTTTTCCAGTTTCGCCGCCTATGACGCCTTTACCCGCGACTGGCTGGCCGCCGCCAAACGCATCCTGAAACCGAATGGTGCCATCTGGGTGATCGGAAGCTATCACAACGTGTTCCGTCTGGGCACCGTCCTGCAGGATCAGGGGTTCTGGCTTCTGAACGACGTGATCTGGCGCAAGTCGAACCCGATGCCCAACTTCCGTGGCAAACGCTTTACCAACGCCCACGAAACCCTGATCTGGGCAAGCCGCGATCAAGGCTCGAAATACACCTTCAACTACGAAGCGCTGAAGGCGCTGAACGAAGGCGTGCAGATGCGGTCCGACTGGGTGCTGCCGCTGTGCACCGGGCATGAACGGCTCAAGGATGAAAACGGCGACAAGGCCCATCCGACGCAGAAACCCGAAAGCCTGCTGCACCGCGTCATTCTGGCGACCACAAACCCCGGTGATGTCGTGCTCGACCCGTTTTTCGGTACCGGCACAACTGGGGCCGTGGCAAAAATGCTGGGCCGTGATTTCATCGGCATCGAACGCGAAGCCGCCTACCGCAAGGCCGCACAGGCCCGGATTGACCGTGTGCGCCGCTTTGACGCCTCCAGTCTGGAGGTGACGGGCTCGAAACGCTCCGAACCCCGCGTGCCCTTCGGTCAGGTTGTCGAACGCGGCATGCTGCGCCCGGGCGAGGTTCTGGTGTCGATGAACAGCCGCTTTTCCGCCACCGTGCGCGCCGATGGCACGCTCATCGGTGGCGATGTCAAAGGCTCGATCCATCAGGTCGGTGCTGCCATGGAAGGCGCGCCAAGCTGCAATGGCTGGACCTATTGGCACTTTCGTCGCGACGGCCAACTCATTCCCATCGACATCCTGCGTCAGCAGATCAGGTCCGAGATGGAAACCGACGCTGGCCGTCTGAACTGACGCAATCCTGAAATTCGAACGCCTGTGCTGCGGTTCACCCGCAGCCGCCTGCCCCGCCGTGATGTCATGGCGGGGCCTTTTTATACCGACACGGATCAGGCCGGGTGGGGCCAGCGCGGATGCAGGTCGTCGATCACCACGACATGCGCATGGCGTGCCCCGTGCTGGGCCAGATGCGGGTGCGTGGCCGAAAGGTCCGGATGATCATGCGCCACCGGCCCGCTATCAGGCGTGATCCACAAGCCCCGCGCCACCCCAGCGGCAATTGCCGCGACACCGCCCAGCACAACCATGGTCGCAGGCAACCCGATCGCAACCCCGGCCCATCCCGCCAGCGGATAGGTGACAAGCCAGCAGGCATGTGACAGTGCAAACTGCGCGGCAAAGATCGCCGGTCGATCCTCGGCCACCGTCGACGCGCGCAGCAACCGCCCGGTTGGTGTCTGCACCGCCGAATATAGCGCCCCGATCCCGAACCAGATCACCAGAAACCCCGCCCACGGCACGACCACACCCGCCAGCATCGCGGCACCCGTCCCAAACACCAGCGCCGCAAGACAGGCCCCGGCTGTCAGCATCACCGTCCTGTCCGCCAACCGCTCCAGCATCCGGGGAAGCGTCAATGCCGCCACCATCGATCCCGCCCCGAACGCCGCCAATGCCACCGTCAAGTCCGTGGCACTTCCGTCATACCCGACGCGCACAAGAACGATGGTGTTCACCAGAACAAAGGCCCCGGCAGCCGCCACTCCCATGTTCAACGCAAGCAAGCCCCGCAGGCGCGGCGTCGCAAGATAAAGGCGCATGCCCCGCGTCAGCCGCTCCATGAACGGGCGAACCGTCACCGCCGCCGCACGCGGCAAGGCAACCCGCCAGACAATCAGGGCCGACACCACGAACCCCAGCACCGTTCCCAGAAACAACAGATTGAAACTGACCACCAACAGCAGAACCCCCGCCAGTGCCGGGCTGACAAGGTTTTCAAGATCATACGCCAACCGCGAAAGTGAAAGGGCGCGCGTGTATTCCGCCTCATCTGGCAAGACATCCGGAATGATCGCCTGAAACGTTGGCGTGAACGTCGCCGACGCCGCCTGCAGGACAAAGATCAGAATGTAGATCTGCCCTACCTCGTCCACAAACGGCAGCATCATGGCCACCCCCGCCCGCACCAGATCGGCCGCGATCAGAACCGCCTTGCGCGGCAGCGCTTGGGTCAGTGCGGCCGCAATCGGCGAAAGGCCCACATAGGCCACCATCTTGATGGCAAAGGCCGTGCCCAGCACCACACCAGCCCGTTCTCCCGCAAGATCAAAGGCCAACAGACCCAGCGCGACTGTCAAAAGCCCGGTGCCCAAAAGCGCGATCACCTGCGCGGCAAACAACGGCCCGTAAACCCGGTTCTGCAGAATGCGCCACATGATCGTTTTCCCCTGATTCTGGTGGACCCACCCTGGCAGGACGACCTGACAGGAAACAGACAGACACGCCGCCGGTTCCGGCCTACTTCCCGCCGCCTGCCGTTTCCGACCCGCCCTTGGTCACGGCATAGGCAATCAGGATCGGCACAAAGGTTGCCGCAAACACCACAATCGCCACCACATTCGTCACCGGCAACTGGCGCGGCCGGATCAACTCGTCCAGCATCCAGATCGGCAGCGTCTTGGCGTCACTGCCCGACCCGGCAGTGAAGGTCGTCACGATCACCTCGTCGAATGACAACGCAAAGGCAAGCATCCCGCCTGCCAAAAGCGCCGACCCAAGGTTGGGCAGCAGAATATGCCGGAATGTCTGGAAACTGTTCGCCCCAAGATCCGCCGACGCCTCCAGTATGCCCCCCGAAAGCCTGCGAAACCGCGCCACCGCATTGTTGTAGACGATCACGATGCAGAACGTCGCGTGGCCCAGAACGATGGTCCAGAAACTGAACGGCACCTCCATGATCGCGAACGCCGACCGCAGCGACATGCCGGTGATGATGCCGGGCAAGGCAATCGGCAGGATGATCAGCAGCGATATTTGCTCCCGCCCGAAAAACCGCGTCCGCGCCATCGCAGCCGCAACCAGCGTGCCCAGAATCAGGGCAAGCGCCGTCGATATCGCCGCCACCTGCAACGACAGGTACAAGGGTGGCCAGATGTCGGGCCTGTTCCAGGCCACGCCAAACCACTGGGTCGTGAAACCGGGGGGCGGAAAGGTGTATCCGCGTTCTTCGGTCGTGAAAGCATAGACAAAGATCAGAAGGATCGGCAGATGCAGGAACATCAGCCCGCCTATCGCCGCGATCCGCAACAAAACCGATGGCGGGTCAAAGCGCATCAAATGCCCCCGCCCGTTTCGCCAGCGCCAGATAGATCAGCATGATGGCAATCGGCACCACCGCAAAGGCCGCGGCCAGCGGCAGGTTCCCCGCCGTCCCCTGAAACTCGCTCACCGCCATCCCGATGGACCGGGCGGATGTGCCGATGATCTTGGGAATGATGTAATCCCCCATCGTCAGCGAAAAGGTGAAGATCGACCCCGCGATCACCCCCGGCAGGGCGAGCGGCAGAACCACCGTGCGGAATGTCTGCCCCCGCGTCGCCCCCAGATCGGCCGACGCCTCCAGCATCGTCACCGGCACACGCTCCAACGCCGCCTGCATCGGCAGGATCATGTAAGGCAGCCAGACATAGACGAACACCATCCACGTCCCGATATACGACGTCGACAGCGAATTCCCCCCGATCACCGGCAACGACAGGATGCCGTTCAGCACGAACCCCGTCTGCGTTGCATCCGCCGCCCAACTGATGATCCCCTCTTTCGACAGGATCATCTTCCACGCGTAAACCTTCACCAGATAGGATGACCAAAGCGGCAGTAGAACGCCCAGATAGAACACCGCCTTCCACCGCCCCCGCGCATATCGCGCGGCGTAGTAGGCAATCGGAAACGCGATCACCGCACAGGCCACCGTCACGGCAAGCGACATGGTCAAGGTCCGCAGGATGATGTCAAAATTCGAAGGTCGCAGCAGTTCGGCATAGGTTTTCAGGGTGAATTCCTTGTTCACCACGCCCGAAAACTCGTCAATCGAATAGAACGACTGCAACAACAGCGCCAGCAGCGACCCCAGATAGATCACCCCCAGCCAGATCAACGGCGGCGCGATCAACAGGACGAGCAACAGATTGGGCCTGCGCCAGAATGTCGCCGTCAGGCGGTCGGCCCAGCCCTGTTGCGGCAGAATGGCGGGTTGCGCGTCGCCCGTCGTCATCCCGCGCTTTCCATCACATGCAGCGCCCCGGCGTCAAACCCGATCCCCACGGTATCGCACGGTTGGGGCAGCACCTGCCCGGCGGGCACGATCACACCAATTTCGGCCCCCTGTGCCGTCACCATCACCCGTGTCGCCGCACCCAGATACCGCAGGCTCCGCACCACGCCCGACAGCGTGGCACCCGCCACCGGCATCAGGCGCATCGCCTCGGGCCGCAGCGACGCCCATTGCAACGGGCCACCCATCGCCTGCGTCAGTTCCGGCGGCAGCACATTCGATGACCCGACAAAATCCGCCACGAACCGGGTGCGCGGCTGCGCATAGATCTGCGCAGGCGTCCCGATCTGCGCGATCTTCCCCTCGTTGAACACGGCCAGACTGTCGGCCATCGAAAGCGCCTCGTGCTGGTCATGCGTCACGAACACAAATGTAATCCCAAGCCGCTGTTGCAGCGTTTTCAACTCGTCCTGCATCGCCTCCCGCAGCTTGAGGTCAAGCGCCCCCAAAGGTTCGTCCAGCAACAACACGCGCGGTTCGTTGACCAAGGCCCGTGCGAGCGCCACCCTTTGACGCTGCCCCCCCGACAACTGCCCCGGCTTGCGGTCGCCGTAACTGTCAAGCTTCACCAGCGCCAACATCTCTTCCGCCCGCCCATAACGCGCGGCCCGGGCCATGCCCTTGACCATCAGGCCATAAGCCACGTTGTCCCGCACGTTCATGTGGGGAAACAGCGCGTAATCCTGAAACACCGTGTTCACGTTGCGCAGATGCGGCGGCACGTTGCTGACATCCTGCCCAAAGATGCGGATGGCCCCGCGGGTGGGCTTCTCGAACCCCGAAATCAGCCGCAAACAGGTGGTCTTGCCCGATCCGGACGGCCCGAGCATCGCAAAGAACGACCCTTCGGCAATGGTCAGATCAACACCGTCCACGGCCTTGACCGTGCCAAAGTCGCGCGTGACGGACTGGAATTCGACGGCAGAGGTCATGCAAAAGTCCGGATATGCGGGGTGGCCCCGCCCCAAGCCCCATCCTACGAGGTGTGCAGAGGCGTACGGGGATACACCCCTCCCCCTTGCGGGGAGGGGCGGGGGTGGGGGTAAAAGCGTGTCGCCTCAGCGGCCGCCGATCACGCCGATATAATCGCTGACCCAACGATAATACGGCACGCAGTCGCCGGCAGGGCAGCTTGACACCGGCGTGGTCCAGAACCGGATCTTGTCGAAGTCATCCATCCCGTTCGCGGTGCAGCCCGCGGCAGTCTGCTGCCCGCGCCCATCCGTACAGGCGGCAGGAACCGAAGGGTTCGATCCGAACCAGACCGACAGGTCGGATTGCAGGTTGGACGCCAGCGAATGTTCCATCCACATGTACGAACAGTTCGGGTTCGCCGCATCCACATGCATCATCGTCGTGTCGGCCCAGCCCGTGGCCCCCTCGGCAGGAATCGTCGACGCGATGGGCAGACCTTCGGCTTTCAGAAGGTTCACCTGGAACGGCCACGACCCCGATGCCACGACACCTTCGTTCTTGAAGTCATCCATCTGGATAAAGGCATCATGCCAGTACCTGCTGACCAGTGTGCGCTGCACGCGCAGCAGGTCGAGCGCGGCCTTGTACTGATCCTCGTTCAACTCATAGGGCGACGTGATCCCAAGTTCAGGCTTGTGCGTCATCAGGTATTGCGCCGCATCGGCCACATGGATCGGCCCGTCATAGGCCTGAACGCGGCCCTTGTTCGACTTGCCATCCGGCAGGGTCATCTCCTCGAACACGACGTTCCAGCTTGTCGGCGCTTCCTTGAACACCTCGGTGTTGTACATCAGGACGTTCGGGCCCCACTGATAGGGAACACCGTAATGCACGCCGTCCACAGTGTGCCACGGCGCGCTTTGCAGGCGGGTGTCCACAGTGCCCCAGGATGGAATCAGATCGGTGTTGATCGGCTGAACCCGCCCACCGGCCACAAGCCGCAGGCTCGCGTCACCCGAAGCGGTGACAAGGTCGAACCCACCCTCGTTCATCAAGGCCACCATTTCGTCGCTGGTGTTCGCCGTCTTGACGTTCACCTTGCACTGCGTGGCGGCCTCGAACTTCGTTACCCAGTCGAACGCCTTGTCGGTTTCCCCCCGCTCGATATAGCCGGGCCAGGCCACGATGTTGACCTGCCCCTCGCTGGGGCCAATGGCCGTCACCTGCGCCATTGCAGGCGTAAGTCCGACCAGAACCGACAGGGCGGTCGAGCCGAGTATCTTGATAGCTGTCATGGAACGCTCCCTGAAAATAACTGCCCACCGGGCAGGCCGCCGGATTTCCGGTCATTTCGACAGGCTACCGCGCAGCACCGATTTCGCAAATGAAAAAGCAGATCTTCTGGGTATTTTCCGCGGGCCGGGCACGGCTTCAGGTTGCTTGGCCCGTTGCCCCTGACCAAGTGTTTCGGCAAGCGCCATCATCAGCAGGCGTTCATGGCGCGCAGGGTCAATCGTCAGAATGTCACGCAGACGCAACGTGGTCGCCGCAAAACCATCCAGCGCCTTCTGATCGAAATCTTCATAGTCTATCTCGTCGAACTGCACACCTCGAGCGTCCCGCAACCACAAATAGTCGGTTGACGACTGTGTCACCGCCCGGCAAAGCGCCGGGTCAAGCACGGCTTTCCGACCTTCGGGCAAGGCGCTGTCGATCCGCCGCAAAACCTGCGCCAATTGCGTCGTCACCGGGTGCGGCGTCCAGTCAAGGTTTGGTGCAACCATGCTGCGCAACGCGGCAATCGTCATGCTGGCTTCGCCGCTGACGGATGTATTCACCCGTTTGTCAGCCAGCATGTCCAGCCTTGAAAATTCAGGCAAAAAGCGTGTCACGAAATCGCTCACAATTCCGCCCCGGCCAAACGTCGACGCTTGATAGGGTATCAACGCCATCTTCGGCCCGAATGCGGTTTCGGTCTGTTCAATCGGGCTCCGCAGCATTTGCGCGGCGGGCTGAATCGGATTGACCGACACCAGCGCCTTTTCCTGCACCCGCGCCAGATAAAGACCGGCGGGTGCCCGGATATAGGCAATCGGCTGCACCGTCCCGCCCAGTTGCGCCAAACGCCCTGCCAGCTTGGTTCGTGCGGCGGCGTCCAAAGCATAAAAAAAGGCCTCGCTGCTAAGCACAACCGTATGCGGCTTAAACGTCGTTATCTGTGCCCTGATTTCATCCAGCGCGGCCTCTGCCGCCGCTCGGGCCTTCTGCGCGCCACCGTACCGTCTGAGAACGTTATGCCAGATTGCGCCATCCTCGACGCAAAGCGCCATCAGCACATGATGGGCTGTCATGCGCCGCCCCAGCACAGGGTACAGAATCCCGGCTTTTGCCAAATCCGCGGCCGCGTCATGCAATCCATTTTGCAATGCGGTCGTTCCGGTTTTCCCCTGCCCCATGTGCAAAAGTATCTTCATGTGCCCCCAATTCACACTGGCGTAAACCGCATGAACCCGCGAATCGGCACAGCGCGCAACAGGCTTTAACGGGCGGCTTTCAACATCGCCAAGCGCAAAAGGCACCGTTCCATCACCGCCATGGCGGGCGCGCGGCTGGTGGATCGCAGGGTCAGGTCCGTGTCGATCAGGATTTTCAGCGCGGTTTCAAGTTTGGTCACGCCCCAGTCGCGCGCCTGCCGGGCCATGGCATCCCGGCCCTTGCCGCGCACACGGTTCACGTTTTCGGGGTTCACCGCCATTGAATGCAGCGTCCGGAACTGCCGCATCGCACCGATGCACAGGGTCACAGGCTGCACGCCTTGCCCGTCCAGCCGCCGCACCAGACGCGCCACATCCACCTGCCGCCCGTCCCCCACGGCCAGCAGCATGTCGTCCACCCCCGTCTCGATGGTCGCAGGCGCACATTCGGCCACGTCGGCTGTGCTGACTGGCGTCGCGTCGCCCAGCTTGTAAAGCGCGATCTTGTCCATCGTCTGCCGGAAATCGCCGGGGTCAAGGTCACGGCCCAGCGCCAGAATATCGGTCATTGCAGCGTCGTCGATGCGGGTCAGCCCGGCCTTGGCCAGCACTGCCGCAATCTCGGCCCGGCTCGGCGGGTCGTCATACAGCGCGATCACCACGCCGCCGCGTGCCGTATCCACCGCGCGCGCCAGCGCGCCCGTCGCCTTCAACCCGCCCGCCGTGATCACGATCTGCGCGTCACCCGGCCGCCACGTGGCCAACGTATCGGCCACAATGGCCGCATGCGTGTCCGTCGCCTCTTCCATGAAAACCACGCGCGGCCCGGGAAAGAACCCGGCGGCCCGCGTTGCATCGCCCAGCATCGCCGGATCGCGCCGCACATCGCCCGCCGTCATCCGTGTCAGGCGCATCTCGCCTTCGCCGTCCGGCCCGATCAACGCCAGAATAACCTCCTGCCGCCGCAAGGCCACGCGCATCGGGTCTGCCCCAAAAATCAAAAGCGCCGCATGCGCGGGGTCAGGCTTTGCGAAATACCGAACCGCGTCGGCCCCCGACAGCTTCATCTGGCCCAGACCGGCGCTGTTGCGATCAGCCGGATCACGATCTGATCCGCCAGAATCCGCATCAACCGGAACGCCGCGTCTTCCTCGGCCGCCAGTCCCGCAACCGTACTTCCCGTCGCGGAATAGCTGGTAAAGTTGTCAACCCGCCCGCCCGTGATCCGAACTCCGGCGGCGTCGGTCAGCGACCATTCCACCGACCCCGTCAGGTTATAGCGGGTGATGGCGTTTTCCGGGCTGATGCCCACGCCAATCGGTTCGGTGGTGATGGCATAGCCCAGCCGGTACGGCGCCGCCTCGGGCCGGCCCAGCCGTTCTTCCAGCCGCTCCACAAGGTCGAACGCATTCTTGTCCGTCGGATCGTCGATGCGGACAGCACCCTGCAACCCCGCAGCAGGCCCCCCCGGCGCATAGGCGGGCGTGAACCCGCAACCGGCCAGCGCCAGCAACAGCCCGATTGCCGCACGGCGCGGAAGGGCAGGGGGCTTTTGTCCGTCAGATAACCACATTGATGATGCGCCCCGGAACGACGATCAGTTTTTTCACCGGCTGCCCGGTCAAAAACCTTGCCACATCTTCGTTCGCCAGCGCGATCTTTTCAACCTCGGCAATGGGCATGTCTTTCGGCACGCTGATTTCCGCGCGGCGTTTGCCGTTGATCTGGATCGGCAAGATCACCGTGTCGTCCACCAGAAGCGCGGCATCCGCCACCGGCCAGTCGGCCTGCGCCACCAGCCCCGTGCCGCCCATCGCTGCCCAGACCGCCTCGGCGATATGCGGCGTCATCGGTGCCATCAACTGCGCCAGCACCCGCATCGCCGCCTGCATCGCAGGCTTGCCCGCGTCAGACCGGGCCAGCGTGTTGGTGAATTCGTACAGCTTGGCAATCGCCTTGTTGAAGGCAAACCCGTTGATCCCCGCCGTCACTTCCGCCACCGCCCGCGCCGCAGCCCGGCGCAGATCATCGTCGCCCGGCCCCACGCCGGCACCGTCCGCCATATCCGCCACCCGCACCGACAGACCCCAGACCCGGTTCAGATGCTTGAACGTCGCCTCGGCCCCCGATGCCGTCCATTCCACATCGCGTTCCGGCGGGCTGTCCGACAACACGAACCACCGCGCCGTATCCGCGCCATAAGAAGCAATGATGCTCATCGGATCGACGACGTTCTTTTTGGATTTCGACATCTTGGCCGACGAATCCACAAAGATGACCTCGGACTCTTCACCAGCATTTTGCAACGAAGAGAAGTTCTTTGCGTTCTGATAAACTGCGACCACAGCAGAAGTGTCAGCTTCAGAAACGCCGCGCGCTGCAAGAGCAGACTTTAAGATTGCATGCGGCGTGCCTGCAATTTCGAAGCGCAAAACTTCCTCAGGCAGATAGTACTTAGTTCTTAATTGGGGGCCAATTGGACTGTTGTCAGGGAACGTACCGCTGTCTGACGTGACGATTGCACCGCGGTAAATCTCGTGCGTCACCATGCCCTGCGTGAACAGCGCATTGAACGGCTCGATCGCCTTGGCAGGCAGGTGGCCCGTCTTGTGCATCGCCCGCGCAAAGAACCGCGAATACAGCAGATGCAGAATCGCGTGCTCGATGCCTCCGATATACTGATCGACGTTCATCCAGTAATCGGCGTCTTCCATAACCGTGGGCGTGGTCGCATGCGGAGCGGTGAACCGCGCGAAATACCAGCTCGAATCCACGAAAGTGTCCATCGTGTCCGTCTCGCGCCGCGCCTCGGCCCCGCACTGCGGGCAGGTCGTGTGGCGCCAGGTCGGATGCCGGTCCAACGGATTGCCCGGCTGATCGAAAGTCACGTCATCCGGCAGGCGGATCGGCAGGTTCGCCTTCGCCTCTGGCACCACACCGCAAGCCGGGCAATGCACCACGGGAATCGGGCAACCCCAATAACGTTGACGGCTCACACCCCAGTCGCGCAGCCGGTAATTGGTGACACCTTTGCCATAGCCCTGCGCCTCGGCATGGGCGATGGCCGCAGCAATCGCCGCCTCGCCGGTCTGCAGATCACCGCCCGCAAACCCCTTCACATACCGCACCCGCTCCGATTTCATCGGCACATAGGCGGGCCCCGCGCCCTCCACCGGCAGATAGCCGCTTTCGGCCGTTTCGGGTTCGAACACCGATACCACGGGCAACCCATACTTCCGCGCAAACTCCAGATCGCGCGCGTCATGCGCCGGGCAGCCGAAGATCGCGCCCGTGCCGTAATCCATCAGGATGAAGTTCGCGATATAAACCGGCAGTTCCCACGTCGGGTCCAACGGATGCACCACGCGGATGCCGGTATCCATCCCCTTCTTCTCGGCGGTTTCAAGCGCCTCGGCACTCGTCCCCACGCGGCGGCAATCAGCCACAAAGGCGGCAATCACCGGGTCACCCGCCTCTAACGCGCGGGCCAGCGGATGATCCGGGCTGATCGCCGCGAAACTTGCCCCCATCAACGTGTCGGGCCGTGTCGTGTAAACCGGCAGCGTCTCGAAGCCCGCAGGGGCACCCCGCGTCGCAAACGCGAACTCAAGCCCCCGCGACTGCCCGATCCAGTTCGCCTGCATCAGGCGCACCTTTTCCGGCCAGTCCTTCAACCCGTCCAGCGCCGCCAGCAATTCCGCCGAATAATCGCTGATCTTGAAGAACCACTGCGTCAACTCGCGCCGTTCGACAGGCGCGTTCGACCGCCAGCCCCGCCCGTCGATCACCTGTTCGTTCGCCAGAACCGTCATGTCCACCGGGTCCCAGTTCACCACGGCGTTCTTGCGATAGACAAGCCCGGCCGCCAGCATGTCGATGAACATCGCCTGCTGCTGGCCGTAATACTCCGGATCACAGGTCGCAAACTCGCGGCTCCAGTCGATGGACAGGCCAAGCGGCTTCATTTGCGCCCGCATGTCCGCGATGTTGCCATAGGTCCAGTCCTTCGGATGGCCGCCCCGCTCCATCGCGGCGTTCTCGGCCGGCATGCCGAACGCATCCCACCCCATCGGATGCAGCACGCTGAACCCTTGCGCTGCCTTGGTGCGCGCCACGACGTCGCCCATCGTATAGTTGCGCACATGGCCCATATGAATGCGCCCCGACGGATAGGGGAACATCTCCAGCACATAGTATTTGGGTTTTGCCGGGTCACGGCGCGCGGTAAACACCTGCGCCTGATCCCAGGCGTCCTGCCAGTGGCGTTCCATCGCGGCGGGGTCGTATCGTGACATCTGCGGGCAATCCTTGCGAAACCTGTCCGCAGGCACTTACACCGCCCCCGACCCCGTGGTCCAGAGCGGGCAGCCCGGTTTACAGATTGGCGTCCTGAATCCGCAATTCGCGGGCACGGGTCAGAATGGCGTCTTCCACCGCACGCGCGGTTTCCGGGGCCACCTGCTGCCCGTTCGAACCCACCAGCGACACCTTCAATGACCGCGCATCCAGCGCCGGGTCCTGAACATAAATCGTTGCGCGGTAGGAACGCCCGCCGCCGGGCGGCGTGCCAAGGCCCGTCACGATCACCCCGGTGAACGGATCAACTGATTGAATAGGCAGGAAATTGAGCACGTCCAGCGAAGCGTTCCAAAGGTATTTGTTAACCTCGACCGTCGTGTTCGGGTCATCAGCGTTGGAAAACAGATCCCAGATCGTGGAACGCCGCTTGTCCTCGCCATTGATCCGCGCCAGATTTTCCTGCTGCGCCTGAACCGCCTGCCGCTGCTGGAACTGCGCGTCTGATGGAATGCCGCCGCGCTGGCCTCCGAACAGATTGAAACCGCCCCCCCCTCCGCCACAGGCAGCAAGGGCCAGGATCAGACTAAGGGGCACCAAAGTGCGGACCGACTGGGGCAAAGGCATTCACATTCCTCGAACAGCGTCATGGCTGTCTAGCCGACGCTCAAGGGTCGGACAAGGATTTTCCCCGGCAGGGGCCTCGAACCCGGCAAACAGCCCCCACATCGGATGCCTTGTAGGGAACGCGCGCGCCCGCGTGAGGGAAAAATGACTGTGGCTTTGCTGCACCATAAAAGACGTCTTTGCCTTGGGGCCGGGCCGGATCGTTGCATTTGCCAGCCCAAGGATGGAAATAGGGGCATACCCAATTCGGAGTCCCCTGAATTGGGCCGAACCTTGAGAAAGAGGGAAAAAATGAAAAAGATTCTTCTCGCCACGACGCTGCTGGCTGGCTTTGCCGGTGCAGCTTCCGCTGAAGTGGCTCTGTCGGGCGACGCTCGTATGGGTATCATCTCCGACGGCGACGACATTACGTTTACCTCGCGTGCTCGCGTAAAGTTCACGATGTCGGGCGAAACCGACGGCGGCCTGCAGTTCGGCGCAGAATTCCGTGCTGACAACGCAGACGCTGGCGACGACGGTATTGGCGGCGCAGAAAACGGCCAGGCTGGCAAAGTGTTCATCAAAGGCGCATTCGGCACACTGTCGATGGGCGACGTTGATGGCGCTGCTCTGGCAGCCGTTGGTGACGTTGCAGGCGTTGGCCTCACCGGCCTCGGCGACCTGAACGAAGCTTCGTACCTGTCGCGTATTGGCGACACCGATCCGTCGGTTCTGTATGAATACTCGACCGGTAACCTCGGCTTCTACGCTTCGTCGGGCCAGCTGGAAACAGCTACGGACGTCGTCGCATTGGGCGCCAAGTACTCGACCGACGCGTTCTCGATCGCACTGGGCTACGAAGATGCAAGCGGCGCTCTGGAAGCCGACCACCTGATCGTCGGCGCAACCGCGTCGCTGGGCAGCGTCGAATTCAAAGCCATCTACGGGACTGCCGACCTCGGCGCGACCGATGGCGACCAGATGTCGGTTTCGGCAACCTACTCGGCTGACGCTCTGTCGGCGACCGTGTTCTACATGGACGACGAAGAACTGGGCGGCGCAGAAGCCTATGGCATCGGCGCTTCCTACGACCTCGGCGGCGGCGCATCGGTCAAGGGTGGCTATGTCAGCAACCAGACGACCGACGACGACGGCTTCGACCTTGGTATCGCGATGGAATTCTGATCCTAACCGATCAGACTTTCGGAAAGGCGGGCATCTTGCCCGCCTTTTCTTTTTTGACGGGGGGCATCATGGCATTGACCGACATACAGGCGCGCATCTCCGCAGCGGAACAGGCGTCAGGCCGCCCTGCAGGTTCGGTCACGCTGATCGCCGTGTCAAAGGTGCAACCGCTTGACCGGGTCGAGGCGGCGCTTGCCGCAGGCCACCGCGTCTTCGGCGAAAACTATGTGCAAGAGGCCGCCGCAAAATGGCCCGATCTGCGTACCCGCTTTGGCCCGGTGGCCATTCACATGATCGGCCCGCTCCAAACGAACAAAGCCAAACTGGCGCTTGATCTGTTCGACGCCATCCACACCGTCGACCGTCCCTCTCTTGTCGACAAACTGGCGCGCCTTGTTCAGGAACGCGGCCACAGCCCGCAGCTTTTCGTGCAGGTCAACACCGGGGCCGAACCGCAAAAGGCCGGTGTCCTTCCCGCCGATCTCGATTCCTTCGTCCAAACCCTCCGCGCGCAAGACCTGCCGCCTGCCGGCCTGATGTGCATCCCCCCGGAAGGCCAGGACAGCACCCCCCATTTCCGCGACCTGCGCGCCATGGCCGCCCGCAACGGCCTGACCGGCCTGTCCATGGGGATGAGCGGCGATTTCGAAGCCGCCATCGCCGAAGGTGCCTCCCATGTCCGCGTCGGCAGCGCCATCTTTGGCGCGCGCAACTATGGCCACGCCTGATCCGGCACCGCGCCTGTCAGGTCAGCCACACCCGCGCCTGCGGCGGCAGGTCCAGCGTCCCGTGCGGCACAGCCACCGGCGCATCTGACAAGGCGTCGTGCATCGCCGTGATGCCCTGCGCCCGGGCCCAGCCCTCGGGAATATGCCGCCACCCGTCAGTAAAGTTGAACAGGCACAGAATAGGCCCCGTTGGCGCCCGCCGCACAACAGCAAATACACCTGGCGCAGGGGCCGTCAAAGCCTCGGTCGGGCTGGCCGCATGAAGCCCCGGCGTATACCGCCGCCGCGCCAGAATATGCCGCACCCCGCGAAACACCCGCCCGCCGGGGCCTTCATCCTCGTGCCGCATCGCCGCACGGTGCCAGTCCATCACGGGGCGGTGCACCCACCGGCTATCATGCGCGTGATCCGGTTCGGCAAGATAACTGTAGTCGTTCAGGGTGGCCAACTCATCCCCCATATAGATCAACGGTATACCGCCGTAACACGCGATCAGCGCATGCCCCTGCAGGATGCGCTGAACAGCCCGGTCCACCAGCCCCATGTCACCCGATGCCAGCGCCGTCTCCAGCCCCGCGAGTGACGCGAAACTGCCTGAAATCCGCTTGTCGCCTGTCGCCGGGTTTTCCTGAAACAACTCCCCCTTGGCGAAAGACCCGGGAAACACCCCTTCATAAAAATCCGACAGATACGCCCGGTGCTTCCACCCCGTCAGCCCCACCGCCGCCGCATCTTCATCCGTCACCGCCCAGCCGATATCGTCGTGGCACCGGATATAAGTCGCATAAGTCGCGTTGTTCAGCGTGGTCGGAAAATGTCGGCCCAGCACATGGGTCATCAACCCCGTGTCACCCGTCGCCAAGGCACCCCAGAACTGCACCATCAGGCTGTTGTGATAGGCAAGGTTGCCCTCGCGCCCGTCATGCCGCCCGCGCCCCAGATAGGGCAGCATTTCAGCCGGGGCCACGATCGCCTCTTCCAGATGCAGCACGGCGGGGCAGGTAATGCGGCAGCACGCCCGCAAGGCCTGCAACAGCATGTGCACCTCCGGCTCCGACTGGCACCGCGTGCCCATCCGCTTCCACATGAACGCCACCGCGTCGAGCCGCAGGACATCGACCCCCCGGTTCGCCAGAAACAGCATCACATCCACGATTTCCAGAAACACCCGCGGATTGGCCCAGTTCAGATCCCACTGATGTTCATTGAACGTGGTCCAGACCCATTTCCCGATTTCCGGGTAATGCGTGAAATTGCCCGGCGCGTTGTCGGGAAACACCTCCACCAGCGACCGTTCATATTCGTCGGGCAGATCGGGGCTGTCGAACATCAGATAGTAATCGGTGAACGGCGCTTCGCCCCGTGCCGCGCGCCGTGCCCAGTCGTGTTCCTTGGCGGTGTGGTTCAGCACAAGGTCGATGCACAGGTTGATCCCGCGCCCCCGCAGCGCCGCCGCCACCGCCTCGAAATCGGCCATCGTGCCATAGGCCGGGTTGATCGCGCGGTAATCCATCACCGAATACCCGCCATCGCTGTCACCGGGGCGCGGATGCAGGCAGGGCATCAGATGCACATAGGTAATGCCCAGATCTTCAAGGTAATCCAGCCGGTCAAGAATGGCCCGCAGGTTCCCGGCAAAGCGGTCGATATAGAACACGTAACCAGCCCGGTCGGGGCGCAAAAACCAGTCCGGTTCCAGATCGCGCTGCAAATCCAGACTCCGCAGATCGGCCGGTCGCGCGGCCCAGCCGTCGCGCAGATGGGTCACCAGATCCTGTTGAAACCGCCCGTAATCAGGGTGGTCGCCATAAAGATGGTCCAGCACCGGCCAAAGATCAGCAGCACTTCGCTGCAGGCGAAGCGTGAATATCTCATCCTCTGCCGCCGCGCGGCCTTCGGCATTTCGCGCCATGTGTCCCCCCGGAATTCACGCGACGATACGGGCTCCAAAGCGGTTTGGAAAGGGCTCAGCCGCGAATGATAAGGCGCGACTGATGCGTGATGCGGGGTGCAATCCAGCGCAGATCGGCGGGGTCAAGCGCCACGCAGCCCGCCGTCGCATGGCGCGGCCTGCGCCACGCATGCACAAAGATGGCAGACCCCCGCCCGCCCACCGCCTGCGGCCAGTTCCAGTCGGTGATCAGGATCAGGTCATACATAGGGTCTGCCCGATCCAGCCGTTCATGTCCAAACGCATGGGGCCTGCGGATCATCAGGTTGTAATCCGGGTCACGCGGATCGTCCGACCATCCATCACCGGGCCGGACCGGAACCGCCCAATCCGCCGGGCGTATCATGCGGTCGGCGCGGTACAGCATGCCCACGATGCAATGCGTGCCGTCCGGCGTTGCGCCATCGCCTTCACGCTTGCGTCCGGCAGGCACAATACCCCCGCGCCCCACCGACGCCGCAAACCGCCGCCCGCCGAACCGCAAACCCCACCTTGTCACGACCAGATCTTCCGGCGTCACGACAGATGCCCCGACTTCGCCACCTTGGTCGCCAGATACCCCGCGTTCTGGGCGTTCTGGCCCACATGCAGTGGCACCCGTTCCGCCACCGTGATCCCCTGCGCCTCCATCATCGAAATCTTGCGCGGGTTGTTCGTCAACAGCCGCACCGCCCCGAAGCCGAGCTTGCGCAACAATCCCGCCCCGATGCGGAAATCGCGTTCATCATCCTCGAACCCCAGCCTGTGGTTCGCCTCCACGGTGTCAAACCCCTGATCCTGCAAGGCATAGGCCCTCATCTTGTTGGCAAGTCCGATCCCGCGCCCCTCTTGGTTCAGGTACAAAAGAACCCCCGCCCCTTCGGCCCCCATCTGCGTCAGGGCCGCATGAAGCTGCGGCCCGCAATCGCATTTCAACGATCCAAGCACATCGCCGGTGAAACACGCGGAATGAAGCCGCGTCAGAACTGGTTTGGCGCGGTCCGGGCGGCCAATTTCAATGGCGTAATGTTCCTCGCCGCCATTATGCGGGCGAAACACATGCACCTGCCCCGCACCCGCCGCCTGCATCGGCAGGCGCGCACTGACCACGGGCGCCAGAAGCGGCGGTTCCGCCGTCATCAACGCGCGCCCATCGGCGGGAACGGTGGTCAGGCCGGGCAGGGGGGTGGCAGCGTCCACCCGCACGGCCACCACGGCGGGCAGCAGGAACGCGGCCTTGGTCAGCGCAATCCCCATCCGGTGCGGCTCTGCAGAACCGTCACGGATATGCCGGAACGGCCCCTTCATCGGCACCCGCAGGTCATCCGCCGGGTCTGCCATCGCCGCCAGCCATGCCAGACCTTCACCCTCCGGAAGTTGGATACGCGCCACATCGCCGTCATAGGCGGGCGCGTTCAGCGTCTCTGCCCGCCATCCAGTGATGGCCAGTTCCACCCGCCCTATCTTGCGCAGATCGGCAAGCCGTTCGGGCGTCAGAGTCTCCACCGCTGCCAGCAGAACAGAGCCGCCTTCACCCTCCACCAGAACCGGCAACCCCATGCGAAGGTCGCCCCGCGCCCGGTTCATCCGCTCCGAAAGGTTGGGCAACAACGTCATCTGTCCCTTCCCCCGGGCCAATGTTACCCGCCCTGTGTAATGATCCTTGCGGGAAATTGAAACATACCCCCCACTATCGACACGACCGCGTGAGTTTTCTTTCGCCCGCCTTGCCGACCGCCCCCCAACGGCGCATCTGAACCCCAACGACGGAGTAATATGATGGCAAACCTGCGGAAAATCCTGCTTGTCGATGACGACGACGATCTGCGCGAAGCGCTGAGCGAACAGCTTGTGATGACCGAAGATTTCGATGTGTTCGAGGCGGCGAATGGCCACGACGGCATGGAAAAGGCCAAGGCGGGTCATTACGACCTCATCATCCTCGACGTGGGCCTGCCCGATACCGACGGTCGCGAACTGTGCCGCCGGATGCGCAAGCAAGGCGTGAAAAGCCCGATCCTGATGCTCACGGGCCATGACAGCGACGCCGACACGATCCTTGGCCTTGATTCGGGTGCCAACGATTATGTGACAAAACCGTTCAAGTTTCCGGTTCTTCTCGCCCGCATCCGTGCACAGTTGCGCCAGCATGAACAATCCGAAGATGCCATTTTCCAGTTGGGCCCCTATACCTTCAAACCGGCGCAAAAGATGCTGCTGGATGCCAAGGAAAAGAAGATCCGCCTGACGGAAAAGGAAACCAACATCCTCAAATTCCTGTACCGCGCCAGTGCCGGCGTCGTCGCCCGCGATGTCCTTTTGCACGAAGTGTGGGGCTACAACGCCGGCGTGACCACGCACACGCTGGAAACACACATTTACCGCCTGCGCCAGAAAATCGAACCCGATCCCGCCAACGCCCGCCTGCTTGTCACTGAAAGCGGTGGCTACCGTCTGGTGGCATGACCCATCCCTTGGTCACGTCAGGGTAATGACGTGGCATCCTCCCTGTTGGACTGGCCCGGGCTTACCCCCGGGCCTTTTTTTGATTGAGCAACAAACCGCGACTTCCCGCCGTGATTGAAAAACAACTGCCCTAAAATCTTTTCATTGCTGGCTTATTCTGGCCCGAATTGATGCCTAATCTGGAACAATGCGAGGGAACAATCATGGATTTGACGTGTTCACCCGCCAGCAGACCCCCTTGTCGTGTCGGGGTTATGGCACGACATCCTCCCTGTTGGACCTGGCCGGGCCTTTGTGCCCGGTCTTTTTTTGTCGGTGTTCCACCTCTGCCCGCCGCGTGCATTTTCATGCTTTCCCCTTGTAATCCGGCGATGTTTTCCTAAATGTCGTCAGGCGCATGTTGCGCGCGTTCGGGCAGACGTCTGCCCATGAAAGAGGTCGTGATGTCCCGTTTCGCCCGCCTTGCTGGGGCTGCCCTTGTTTTTGGCGTCATGGCGGCACCCGTCATGGCACAGGATCTCGTCTTCACCGTTACAAACGAATCGGGTGTTGATCTGGTGGAACTGTATACCTCTGCCGCCGACGCGGCGAGCTGGGAGGATAACATCCTCGCCGGGCAGGTTCTGCCCTCTGGCGCGAATGGCGAGGTGACGATCACCGGCGCTGGCGACAACTGCGCCTTTGACCTGCGCATGGTGTTTTCCGACGGCGACGTGATCGAAGACAGCACCGATCTGTGCTCCACCGCCGGCTATACGATCAACTGATCCAACCAAGGCCACCACACCGCGCCCGCCGCAAGGCCGGGCGCGTTTTCCTGTGGCGGGCTGGACGCCGCACCCGTTTCGTGGTGCAAGGTGGCCTGCAAAGGATACGCCCATGACCTTTACCGTCGCCACCTGGAACATCAATTCCATCCGCCTGCGCGAGGCGCTTGTCGCCCGCCTGCTGACCCAGGAAACCCCTGATATCCTTTGCCTGCAGGAATGCAAAAGCCCGGTTGAAAACATCCCCCTCGCGCAGTTTCAGGCGCTGGGATACCGTTACATGGTTGCGCGCGGGCAAAAGGGATACAACGGCGTCGCCATCCTGTCGAAACTGCCCATCACCGATGCGGGTGACCGTGATTTCGCAAGCCTTGGCCACGCCCGCCACGTCGCGGCGCGGCTGGAAAACGGCGTCACGATCCACAATTTCTACGTCCCCGCCGGGGGCGACATCCCCGACCGTGACCAGAACATCAAGTTCGGCCAGAAGCTCGATTTCCTGACCGAAATGCGCGACTGGTTCCATTCCGAACGCCCCAGCCGTGCCATTCTGGTCGGCGATCTGAACATCGCCCCCCGCATCGACGATGTCTGGGATCACAAGGCCCTGATAAAGATCGTCAGCCACACCCCGACCGAGGTGGAACACCTGGTTCAGGTGATGGATTCCGGCAACTGGGGCGATGTCACCCGCCTCAACATACCCGAAGGCCGACTGTTCAGCTGGTGGTCCTACCGCGCGGCGGATTGGGATAATGCCGACAAAGGCCGCAGGCTCGATCATATCTGGGCCACCGCCGACATCACCAACGCCGCCCAAGGCAGCCGCATCCTGCGCGCCGCGCGCGGCTGGGATGGGCCAAGCGACCATGTGCCGGTTTTCGCCACCTTCGATCTGTAGGGCCGAACCGTGGCCTGATTGCCGCAATCCCCCTTGGCCTTTCCGCGCCGGATGCGCATATAAGAACAACCCTTTTTGCCTGCTGATGAGGATGCCATGTTCGGGTTTGATACCAAACCAGCCGACGCTGCCCCGCCCGCCGCTCTGATCAAGGACGCCACCGAAGCCACCTTCATGGCCGACGTGATCGAGGCGAGCCGCGAAGTTCCCGTCATCGTCGATTTCTGGGCGCCCTGGTGCGGCCCGTGCAAGACGCTCACCCCCGCGCTGGAGGCTGCGGTAACCGCCGCCAAGGGCAAGGTCCGGCTGGTCAAGGTCGATGTTGATCAGAACCCGCGCATTTCCGCACAACTTCGCATCCAGTCTATCCCGACAGTCTATGCCTTTTGGCAGGGTCAGCCGGTCGATGGGTTTCAGGGTGCCATCGCCGGGTCCGAACTCAAGGCATTCATCGAACGCACCGCCGCACTTGGCGGTGACGGTGGTCTGGGCGAGGCGATCGAGGCTGCCGAGGCGATGCTGGCCGAAGGGGCCGCTGTTGATGCCGCCGAAACCTTTGCCGCCATTCTGGGTGAAGAACCCGAAAACGCCGCCGCCTATGGTGGGCTGATCCGCTCTCATCTGGCACTTGGCGCGCTGGATCAGGCGCAGGCGCTCGCCGATGCCGCCCCCGCCAAGATCAGCACCGCCAAGGAAATCGAGGCGGCCCGCGCGCAGATCGAACTCGCCCGTCAGGCGCAGAACGCCGGGCCGGAAACCGAACTCCGCGCCGCTGTCACAGCCAACCCCGATGATGCCCAGGCACGGTTCGATCTTGCCCTGGCGCTGCATGCGGGCGGCAAGGTGGACGAAGCCGTTGATGAACTTCTGGAACTGTTCCGCCGCGACCGCGAATGGAACAATGGTGCTGCCAAAGCGCAGCTTTTCATCATCTTCGATGCACTCAAACCGCAGGATCCCATCGTTCTTCGGGGGCGGCGCAAACTGTCGTCCATGATCTTTTTGTGATGGCCGCTGCGCGCGTCCAATCCGGTTGCCAGCCGTCAGACGCGGGCTAGGTAGCGTTGCATGATGAACATAACCGATCTTCCCGACACCATTCCCGTGTTCCCGCTCCCCGGCGCGTTGCTGTTGCCCCGCGCCCGGTTGCCGCTGCATCTGTTCGAACCACGTTATCTTCAGATGCTGGAAGACTGCATGAAAACCCCGTCGCGGCTGATCGGAATGATCCAGCCGCGCGAAGTGCCCCACGGCCCCGCCCGCCTGCAGGCTATCGGCTGTGCAGGCCGTCTGACCGGGTTTTCCGAAACCGAAGATGGCCGCTATATGGTCACCCTGACAGGCATCAGCCGGTTTCGGGTGTTGTCCGAAGTAGAAGGCTTCACCCCCTATCGCCGTTGTACCGTGGACTGGGCCCCCTTTGCCCGTGATCTGGGCGAAACCGAACACGACTATGCCTTTCAACGCGAAGGATTCTTGGCACTTCTTGGGCGGTATTTTCAGGCCATGGAACTGTCAACCGACTGGGGCAGCCTGAAAGAGGCTGACCCCGAACTTCTGATCAATTCCCTCTCGATGCTGTGCCCTTTCCAACCCGAAGACAAACAGGCCCTGCTCGAAGCGCCGTCCCTGCCAACCCGGCGCGAAACGCTGGTGACCCTGATGGAGTTTTCCCTGCGCGGCGGCACGGATGACGAGGTCATGCAATGACCGAAGACGCCGGCCCCATCACCGACCGCCGCATGCTGGAGGCGCTGATCTGCCCCGTCTGTCAGGGCGTTCTGGTGCTCGATGCCAGCCGGGGCGAACTCATCTCGAAACAGGCCAACCTCGCCTTCCCCATCCGCGACGGCATCCCCATCATGCTGGTATCCGAGGCGCGGACACTGGAGTAACCGTCAAATCCGTTGCCCCTCAAGCAACCTTGGCAAATCCCCCGACAATCCCGCCGCGCGGCGGATGAAACCGCGCCGCATCGCAGGGCTGGCGCTGATCAGACCCATGCCAAGGTCGCGGCCCAGCCGAAGCAGCGGGTTGTCATTGGAAAACAGCCGGTTGACCCCGTCCATCCCCAACGCAAGTGCCATCGCATCAGGCCGGCGCCACGCCTGATAACGGGCCAGAACGTCCGCCGCTGCAAAGTCTTCTCCGCGCCGCTCGGCCTTCACGATCACTTCGGCCAGCGCCGCCACATCGCGCAGCCCAAGGTTCAACCCCTGACCGGCAATCGGATGCACCCCATGCGCCGCATCCCCCACCAGCGCCACGCGCGCCGCGACATAGCTGTTGGCAAGGTTCAACGACAAGGGATAGGTGTGCCGCGTCCCTGCAAGGCCGATCTCGCCCAGAAAATCGCCAAACCGTGGCCGCAAGGCGGCAAGGTAATCGGCGTCCGAAAGCGCGTCGATGGCGCGGGCGTTGGCGTCCGTTTCGCTCCACACCACGCAGGAATGATGGCCGCCCTGCAACGGCAGAATGGCAAGCGGCCCTTCCGGCATGAAATACTGGTGAGCGATGCCCTGATGCGGCCGTTCGTGATGCACGGCGCAAACCAGCGCCGTCTGACCGTAAGCCCACCCCGTCCGCGCAATCCCCGCGCGCCTGCCCGTGCCCGAACCGCGCCCGTCGCACCCCACGATCAGCCGCCCGGTCAGCACAGCCCCCGACGCCAGCGTGATCTGCGCGCCGCCGGGGCCGGTCGCCTGATCCGCTACAGTCTCGCCCGACACAAGGGTGATCCGCCCCTCATCCTGCATCGCCGCCAGAAACGCCGCATACAGATGTCGGTCCTCGACCATGAACCCCATTGGCCCTTCTTCGATCTCGGCACTGTCGAACGACAGGAAAAACGGCGCGGGTCCGCGCCCGGCGTGCCCATCGCTCGCCTTGATCTGCAAGATCGGCTGCGCCTTGTCCGCGATCTGCGGCCAGATGCCCACCGCCATCAGTAACCGCTTTGACGCAATGGCCAACGAATACGCCCGCCCGTCAAACCCCACCTCGGCGCGCTGCGGGGCAGGGCGGCTGTCCACCACCGTCACTCGCAAATGGTTCTGCGCCAGGGCCAGCGCCAGGGCGGGGCCATTCAGCCCGCCGCCAACGATCAAGATATCCGCATCCTTGTCCATATCCCGATTATGAACACGGGTGCAGGATTGTCCATGCGGCCCCCTGTCGTTAGCCTGCGGCAAAAGAACGAACGGGGGCGGGGATGAGCGGACAATGGCTGTGGCAATCGGCAACGGATCTGGGGCGCGGCATCGCCGCAGGCAAGATCAACCCGGTGGAACTGACCGAGGCTTTTCTGGACGCGATCACGAACCACCCCGACGGGGGGCGCATCTATGCCCGAACCACGCCCCGCCGCGCCCGCACGATGGCGATGGCGGCAGCGGGCCGCGCCAAACTGGGCACCCGGATGGGCCTGCTCGACGGTGTGCCGCTGTCATGGAAAGACCTGTTCGATGCGGCGGGGGCTACGTGCGAGGCGGGCTCTGCCCTCCTCGCCGGGCGCATCCCCGACACCGACGCGCAGGTTCTGCAAACCGCGACAGCGCAGGGTCTGGTCTGCCTTGGCAAGACGCACATGACCGAACTCGCCTTTTCCGGCCTCGGCCTGAACCCCGTCACCGCCACCCCGCCCAACCGAAACTTCCCCGGTGCCGTGCCCGGTGGTTCATCATCCGGTGCTGCCGCATCGGTCGCCTTCGGGCTGGCCCCGGCGGCCATAGGCTCCGACACCGGCGGTTCCGTCCGCATCCCCGCCGCATGGAACGACCTTGTCGGCCTGAAAACCACTGCGGGCCGTCTGTCGCTGAAGGGCGTCGTCCCGCTTTGCGCCCGCTTTGACACGGTAGGCCCGCTTGCCCGCACGGTTGAGGATTGCGCCCAACTGCTTGGCATTCTGGAAGGCTCACCCGCCGCCGATCTGTCCAGCGTTTCCCTCTCCGGCCTTCGTCTGGCGATGCTTGATACCGTCGCCCTTGACGATCTGCGCGCCGAACCCGCCGCCGGGTTTGACGATGCCGCGCTGCGTCTGTCGCGCGCCGGGGCCACCATCACCCGGCTCAAACTTCCCGTCGTGGCCAAGGCAATGGCCCTTGCAGGCACCCTCTTCACGCCCGAGGCTTACGCCACCTGGGGCACGCTCATTGAAACTGCCCCCGAAAAGATGTTCCCCCCGGTGTTGGAGCGTTTTCGGTCCGGCTCCACCGTCTCGGCAGTGGAATACATCAGGGGCTGGCAACAGCTTGACACGCTGCGCCAGCAATACCTTGCAGAAACCGCCGCGTTTGACGCCGTGATCCTGCCCACCTCTGCCATCCTTCCCCCCGATGCCCACCGCCTGCTGACCGACAGCGCCTACTTCACCGCCGAAAACCTGCTCGCCCTGCGAAACACCCGCATCGGCAACCTGTTCGGCCTGTGTGTGCTCACACTTCCCACCGGGCAGCCGTCCTGCGGGATCAGCCTGATGATGGGGCCGGGTCTGGAAGAACGCCTGTTGCGCCTTGGGGCCGCTGCCGAACACGCGCTCAGGTAGGCTAAAAAAGTCACAGACACGCGGGCCAACCCGTTTGCCGCCAAGTGTTTTTCTGGACGCCGCCGCGCGCCGTGGCTATCCTGCACCCAACCGGGGCGACATGACCCCGGAGATGAGGCATGTATGGCGTTTCCAGAGCGGTTTTCGAACCTGCCTGACTATGCGTTTCCGCGTCTGCGGAAGCTGTTGGAACCCTATGCGCCGCGTGGCGAAGCCATTCAGATGACAATAGGCGAACCGCGCCACCCGCAGCCCGATTTTGTCGGTCCCGTCATTGCGGCCAATCTGGCAGGCTTTGGCGTCTATCCCCCGAACGACGGCACGCCGGAATTGTTGCAGGAAATCGCAGGCTGGATCAGCCGCCGCTATGGCGTGGCGCTGGGCGAAGATCGCCTGATGGTCCTGAACGGCACACGCGAAGGTCTGTTCAACGCCTGCATCGCCCTGTCGCCTGAAACCAAACGCGGCAAACAGCCTGTCGTGCTGATGCCGAACCCGTTCTATCAGGTCTATGCCGTCGCCGCACTCACGGTCGGGGCGGAACCCGTCTATGTTCCCGCCACTGCCGCCACCGGCCACTTGCCCGATTACGCAGGCCTGCCGCCCGATGTCCTGGACAGGGTCACCGTCGCCTATATCTGTTCGCCCGCCAACCCGCAGGGGGCCGTCGCGTCGCGCACCTATTGGGCCGATCTTCTGGCGCTGGCTGAAAAGCACGATTTCCAGATTTTCGCTGACGAATGTTATTCCGAAATCTACCGCGACACGCCGCCGCCCGGCATACTCGAAGTTGCAGCCGACATCGGCGCCGACCCGGAACGCGTTCTGGCGTTTCATTCGCTCTCCAAACGGTCCAACCTGCCGGGTCTGCGCTCGGGCTTTGTCGCAGGCGGGCCGCGCAGTATTGCCGAGGTGCGCAAACTCCGCGCCTTTGCCGGGGCACCTTTGCCGCTGCCGCTGCAACGCGTGGCACAGGCGGCTTGGGCCGATGAAACCCATGTCGTGGCCAGCCGCGCCATGTATCAGGAAAAATTTGCACTGGCCGATCAGATTTTCGGGGGCATGCAAGGGTATCAGAGCCCGGCAGGGGGCTTCTTTCTGTGGCTGCCGGTGGACGACGGCGAACAGGCCACTGTCCGTCTGTGGCAGGAAACCGGCGTCAAGGTTCTGCCGGGGGCTTACCTCTCGCGCGACGCAGGCGGCGACAATCCGGGCAAGGGTTACATCAGGGTCGCGCTCGTGGCCCCAAAAGACGAAACGCAACGCGGGCTGACACGGCTTCGCGATTGCCTTTACGGATAAGAAGAAAAGGGACGGGACAAGGATGGCTTCCTATCAGGCACGGCGGCGCGAACCCATGGTCGACCCGGAAACGCAGGCGGTTCTGGAACGGCGGGGTCGTGAACTCCTCGGGGTTGTTCTGGCGCTGGTCGCGGTATTGATCGGGCTGACGCTTTACAGCTATTCCCCCGAAGATCCCGGCTGGATGGTTGCCACGCAGGAACCGGCGCAGAATGCGCTGGGCCGGTTTGGCGCGGGCCTGTCCTCCACGCTCATCATCATTCTGGGGCGGGGGGCGTGGTCCATCCCTCTCATCATGCTGGTCTGGGGTGCGCGGTTCGTTCTGCACCGGGGCGAAGACCGCGCTTTGGGGCGGATCGTCTTTGCCGTCGTAGGCGTCGCCCTCGCCTCTATCTTTGCCGCCGCCCACACGCCGTCGGCGGACTGGACCCATTCCTTCGGTCTGGGCGGCCTGTTCGGTGATACCGTGCTGGGCGCTGTTCTTGGCATCATGCCCGTGCAGGCTGGCTTTGTGCTCAAACTCCTGACCGTCATCTTTGGCGGCGCACTTCTGGCCATGATGCTGTTTGTCACCGGCTTTGACCGGCCCGAATTGCGCAGCATCGGCCGGTTTCTTCTGGTCGGGTCCATCGTCGCCTATGCGCAAGCGGTTCACGTCGCCGGGCGTGGCGCGCAGGGAACCGCACTGGCCGCACAGCGCATGCAAGACCGCAAACGGATGCGTCAGGCAGAACTTGCCGAAACCAATCCGTTCCCCTCGATGGCTCCGGCCCCGCTGCGCGCCCAAGGCGGCGCTGCCGTGCGCCGCGAACCGCCTGTCATGGTCGATCAGGCCACCCCGCAAACCTCGATGCGGCCCGCGCCCCTTCATGCCGGTGGCGCTCGACTTTCCGGTGCTGTCCGTCCCGCGCCAATCCCGGCCGAGGATGCGCCCATCGCCACCCCGCCGCGCGAACGTCTGGGCCTTCTGGCACGAATGCAGGGCCTGACGCGCCGCGTCCCCGAACCTGAACTGATCGAAAACAGCGTGTCCGCTCAGGCCGACTACGCGGCCATGCCCACCGAAGATCGCATCCGCGCGCGGATCAGCACTGTCGTGCGCGCCCGCACCGGGCTGACAGGTGCCGCCGCCACCGAAGGGCTGACCCCGCTGCAGGCCGCCATCGCCGCCCGCCGCGAACCCAGCGTGACGCGCCCCCGCGCGCCGCAACCGCTTGTCGCGCAAACCGGGCGCGGCCTTGGCCTGCCGCCCGCCCCGCCGCCACTGTTTGCAGCCCCCGTCACAGCAGCACCTGCCCCCTCCGCCTTTTCGCTTCTGGCACAGGACTGGGCAGATGAAGACGATGCCGAACCCGTCACCACGCCCCTGCAGGCCGATACCGGCACCGGCTGGGACGATGACGACGACGCCGACGTGCTCGACGACGATCTCGACATCGAACCCGTCAACTATCAAACCGGCGTCTTCGACCGCAAACAGGTGGTCCAGCACACCGCCCCCAAACCCGCCGCCCTGTCCCGTCAGGCCCGTGCCGAGGCGCAGCCCCGCCTCTTCGATGAACCCAGACCCGACTATGACCTCCCGCCCCTGTCGCTTCTGTCCAACCCCGTCACCATCCAGCGCAGCGCCCTGTCTGACGACGCGCTCGAAGAAAACGCGCGCATGCTGGAATCCGTACTCGACGATTACGGCGTGAAGGGCGAAATAACCTCTGTCCGCCCCGGCCCGGTTGTCACCATGTACGAACTCGAACCCGCCCCGGGCCTGAAAGCCAGCCGCGTCATCGGCCTCGCCGATGACATCGCGCGCTCCATGTCGGCCCTGTCGGCCCGCGTCTCCACTGTTCCGGGCCGCACCGTCATCGGCATCGAACTCCCCAACGCCATCCGCGAAAAGGTCGTCCTGCGCGAAATCCTCTCTGCCCGTGATTTCGGCGACAGCGCCATGCGCCTGCCGCTCGCCCTTGGCAAGGACATCGGCGGCGAACCCATCATCGCCAACCTCGCCAAGATGCCCCACCTTCTGATCGCAGGCACCACCGGCTCCGGCAAATCCGTGGCCATCAACACCATGATCCTCTCCCTCCTCTACAAACTCTCGCCCGAGGAATGCCGCCTGATCATGATCGACCCCAAGATGCTGGAACTCTCCGTCTACGACGGAATCCCGCACCTTCTGTCCCCCGTCGTCACCGACCCGAAAAAGGCCGTCGTCGCCCTGAAATGGGTGGTGGGCGAGATGGAGGAACGTTACCGCAAAATGTCCAAGATGGGCGTGCGCAACATCGAAGGCTACAACGGCCGCGTCCGCGAGGCGCTCGCCAAATCCGAGATGTTCAAGCGCACGATCCAGACCGGCTTTGACGAAGACACCGGCGAACCCGTCTTTGAAACCGAAGAATTCGCCCCCGTCGCCATCCCCTACATCGTCGTCGTGGTGGACGAGATGGCCGACCTGATGATGGTCGCCGGCAAGGAAATCGAGGCCTGCATCCAGCGCCTTGCCCAGATGGCCCGCGCCAGCGGCATCCACCTCATCATGGCCACGCAGCGCCCCTCGGTCGATGTCATCACCGGCACGATCAAGGCCAACTTCCCCACCCGCATCTCCTTTCAGGTCACCTCCAAGATCGACAGCCGCACCATCCTCGGCGAACAGGGCGCGGAGCAGCTTCTGGGCATGGGCGACATGCTCTACATGGCAGGCGGTGGCCGCGTCAGCCGCATCCACGGCCCCTTCGTGAGCGATGAAGAGGTGGAGGAGATCGTGAACCACCTCAAATCCTACGGCCCGCCCGTCTATATGTCCGGCGTGATCGAAGGCGCCGACGACGACACCGCAAACGACATCGACGCCGTCCTCGG
This sequence comes from Gemmobacter sp., assembly GCA_031425195.1. GTDB lineage: Bacteria > Pseudomonadota > Alphaproteobacteria > Rhodobacterales > Rhodobacteraceae > JANPIX01. Next base: position 70,230 of record JANPIX010000018.1, read on the forward strand.
CCTCGGCGGCGACGGCACCGACGACGCGCTCTACGACCAAGCCGTCGCCGTGGTCGCCAAAGACCGCAAATGCTCCACCAGCTACATCCAGCGCAAACTCGGCATCGGCTACAACAAGGCCGCAAGACTTGTGGAGCAGATGGAAGAGCAGGGGGTGGTCACACAGGCCAACCACGTGGGGAAGCGGGAGATTCTGCTGCCGGAGCGGTAGGGGCGAGCGATTCAATAGTTATATGATATCTACATCCGGCAACTCAACATACCAACGAGCAGATCTGGCAAGCCCCAGTTTCTGTCCGTCTGAAAAGCTTCTCCTTTCCGTTGTCGCCCAAACTTCTCCGTGAAACGGGTTATCCTGAACGTTCGGTACGTTTGCTATCGGTTCATATCCTATCCAGAGTTCAAGCGCTCTTATGTCACCTGCCGACATAGCAACCGAGCCTGTGAAGACAGGAGTAGTAACGTAGGTTTTCGGCAATTGTTCTGCTTCAACTATTAGGCCTTCAATATCGACAGACATCCCAGCTTTTGATCCAGAAGATTTATTAAACGCCTTAGACGCTATACGGCGTCGTTGACGATTTTCGTCCCATATCACATGCTGCTCAGGATTAATACGACGGATGATCGCATCTTCTGCCAATATTCTTTCCTCATCATAAGGATCGATCGCCAAACTGGTTAATCTCCTACTCTATATATTCAAAGCCGATTGGTGGCGAGATCAGAAATCCAATTGCCGAGTGGTGCAAAATCCGTTTGAAGTTCAAGTTCTACAGTTTGATTATTTCGAAGGTCGCGCCTCACAGCTAAGACTTCATAAGGAGCAAGGACGTCAATCTCGACGTCATATTGATTCCTATGCCACTCAAATTGAACAGTACCATCTCCACCTGGGACAAGCTGCGGCGCTGGAACCCCCTCAACAAACAGCCTTTCAATTAAGTGAGCCGTAAATTGTGCGCACTGGAATGAAACTGGACGACCAGCATAGCCATCCCACCCACGTGGCAAGGCAGTCAGTTCATCAAAGCGATGTTTCAACTCCGAAAACCAAACTGATCGAGGCCTTGGTACATAAAATTTAATATCCTGAACAGTCACCGAAGAAGTGCGAGACTCGGACGGTACAAAGTTTGGCGTTTCACTCTGAAAGACTGAACTGACACGGTTTCCAACGTTCATACTTGTATCCCCCAATGCTGATGTGCTGAAGCGGTCGTCATTTGCTTGAACTTCATTACAATCGCTTCACGTCCCGCAGCAAAAAACTTCATAGCAGATCCCACGTCATGGCCTAGCGGCCGCCCCCTAAAAGTTAGTGACAGATTGAATGCCCTCTTACCGTCCAATGAGTATACAGACTGAATGGAATGAAAGAGGCGTGCATACGGCTTTCCCCTCTCATCCATTACAACCTCATTAAAACTTGTATTAAGACCTTCTATACTGGAAATCTGTCCAGTCCAAATTGTAAACCATTCTCCAACTGATGAAAAATCTTCGACCGGTATTAAATTAACATAGCTAATCTCGGCCTGATTGACCTCTAAACTATGATCAAACGTCGAAGAAAAATGCAAAACCAATGTATTTAAATTTCTCTCAAATGCCTCTGAAATGCTTTCAAATCTCGGGTATGGATTGGGGTTTGGACTCTTTCTCCAATTCGCCAAAAATCGATCTGACTGAAACTGAAGTAAATGATTCTTCTGCTTCGAAATGAACCAAAGCCTATTGCCAACTGGAGAGCCAACTTGAAACTGAAAGACCGGTTGAAGGTTGGAACCTCCAAATGTTTCGAACTGCTGCTGAAGTAATGGGTGTTCTTCAACATCCGGGAACTCCGTCCGGAACAGTTCCCACACGTCCCGAGAGTTAACTGATGTGTAGGTCGGCACAGGGGCAAACTGTACGCCAAGCACCACCTCGTCTAGCGGCGGCTTCGTGAAATCTGGCAGATGATTGGGCCGTTTCATGGACATACCTCTGAGATTCATTGTACTGGTAGTGGAGACGATAGGCCAGATGTTTCCAACACTGGGAAAACGCCTTACTTTGCATTAGGTTAGTGCTTACCAAATCACACACTAATTGAATGGCAGCGGGAAGTGCCCCCCTCACCCCCTCTCCTCCCTCAACATTCGTAACCCCTCCAACTCCTCCCGCGCCCGGCGCTCCGCTTCCCAAGCCTCCACCTCCGCCTGCATCGCCTCTGTCGTCACCCCCGCCACGGCGGCGATTTCGCGGCGCACCGCCTCCACCTCGTCCGCGACACTCGGCGCATAGGCCACGTCCTCGGCCCCCCGCAGCACCCCCGACAGCCGGGCGAGCATGAAGGCGCGCAGCACCGCGTTCATCCGGGTCAGGTGGCCGCTTCCCATGCTGCGGAAAAACCGGGCGACGTCGGCATCGATGCGGATCGTGACCGGCACCTTGGCGGGCGGGCCGGGGTTCTGCGCGATAGCGTGCCAGGCATCGGGAATACGCGGAGATCCATCCAGCCCCCAGCGCAGGTCGGCCTCCAGTGTGCGGAGCGTCTGGCCAAGGTGGTGATAGGCGGCGGCTTTTGCGGCTTTGGGGGCGGGCATCGGTGTCTCCTCAGGTGCGGCCACACTGGTGCAAAAGGGTGAACGCCGCCTGTCTGCGCCGCGCGGTGGGCGTACATACGGGGTGAATACGGATGCAATACGCGCGCCATACGCGCCGAACACGGCAATTTGCTGCCAAGCGCCCCCTGTCGGGGGATGCGCCGCCGCCCGCGCCCGCCTATATTGGGGGGATGAAAATGTTCCTCGCCCCCGCCCTTGTCCTCGCCCTCGCCCTCCCGGCGCAGGCCGAGAAAATCCCCCTGTCCGACCTTTCCGCCTACCTCAACGGGCTGACCACGGTGCAGGCCGATTTCACCCAGGTGAACGCCGACGGGTCGATTTCGACAGGCGAAATCAAGATCCGCCGCCCCGGCCGCGTCCGGTTCGAATACGCCCCGCCGGATGACAGTCTGGTCCTTGCCGGGGCCGGGACAGTGGCAATTTTCGATGCAAAATCAAACCAGCCGCCCGAACAGTACCCCCTATCACGCACGCCCCTGAATCTGATCCTGGCCGAAAATGTCGATCTTGCCCGCGCCAACATGGTCGTCGGCCACACCGAGGTGGACAACACCACCCGTGTGCGGGCGCAAGACCCGGAACACCCCGAATATGGCTCGATCGAGATGGTGTTCACCGCCAATCCGACGGAACTTCGCCAGTGGATCATCACCGATGATACGGGAAGCGAAACCACCCTCATTCTGGGCGAACTGGCCAAGGGCATGACGTTCCCGGCGTCCACGTTCAGCATCGTGGCCGAAACCGACAGGCGGAATTAACCTGACTTATCTGCAGCTTACCAACTGCTGCTGGTAAAGTTCCGCCCGCGCCCCAACCTTGCGCGCCACCTCGATCAACCAGGGTTTGTCGTTGTAACTGCCGTTGGCATAGCCCGTCCGACCCTCGTGATAGGCCAGATACTGGTTGCCCGCATCGCTGCGCGGGATGCCCAGACGCCGTTCGGTTTCCGTCGCATACCAGCCCATGAAATCGGTCGCATCCTCGATCCGGTCGCGCTGCGCATTGCGGCGGCGCTGTTCTTGCTGGTATTCCTCCCAAGTCCCGTCAAGCGCCTGACTGTAGCCATAGGCCGTGCTTTGCCGCCCCATCGGGATGATGCCCAGAACAAACCGGTGCGGCGTGCGGGCGTTTCCGATGAACTTGGATTCCTGATGGATGACGGCCATCTGAACGGCAACGGGAACACCCCATTTCCCCTCCGTCGCGCGCATCGCGCGAAAATACTGCGGCCGTTCGCGAATGATGTTGCACGCGTTATCCAGATCGCGTGGCGCGGAAAACTTGCTGCTGCCCCCACCGCATGAGGCAAGGAAAACCAACAATATCGCCGCACGGAGAAGTCTGCTCATATGCCCCTCGTGCTTTCTTTTTTTTCTATACTAGGCGAAAACCACGCACAGGGAAATGGTCTTGAAAGCCGTTTCAGATCAGAAAAACGAGAGTAAGCGGCAATGTGATAACCGACATCAAAGTCGAGATGATGACAAGCCCCGCCACCTGCGGCGCGTCGGCCCCATACTTTTCGGCGAGCATGTAAGAGGTGACGGCAACCGGCGTTGACAGTTGCAGGATCAGAACGGCAAGCGCCGTCGGCGGCAAACCGAACCACCGCCCGGCCAGATAGGCAATCGCCACGCAGATCGCCGTTCGGAGCAAGGACAGCCAGATGGCCCTTCCCACACCGCTTGGCGTGATGCGCGCAATTGCCACGCCGAGCGTGATGAGCATAAGCGGAATGGCCATCTGCCCGATCAGATCCAGCGTGTTGGTCACCCATTCGGGCGTCTGCCAGCCCTGCCACAGGAAGATCGACCCAAGCACCGTCGCCCCCACCAATGGTTCACGCAGCGCCTTGAGAGGCGACCCCCCACCCGCCACCAGCCACAGACCAAAGGTAAAGGACAAAAGGGCCATCACAGCAAAGATGACCACCGCAAATCCCAGCCCGGTTTCGCCAAACGCGAACAGTGCCAAAGGCAGGCCAAGGTTGCCCGTGTTGCCAAAGATCAGCGGCGCAAGATAGGTGCGTCGGTCAAGCCCAAGGGCCACCGTCATGCCCCAGAAGATCACAGTAAGCGTGACATAACCCACCAGCGACGCCATCGAAACAGCCGCCAGCGCCGCTGGGTCGATTTCCGTTTTCATCAGTGCTGAAAAGATCAGGCAGGGCACGCCCAACGTCATGGAAAGGCGTGTGACGAACTCCATCCGGTATTCATAGCCGCGTTTGACCCAGACGTATCCGATGCCCGCCAACACCGCCACCGGGGCCACAACGCCCAACACTGTCAGGACAAGGTTCACAGACTGTTTCCCCGAATCGCGTTGTCGGCAATGGACAATTCCTGACCAAAGGGATTACTTATCGAAGCCAAGGGGTGCAATGCGATGCTGAAGACGCAGGCCAAATATCATCTGGGTCAGATCCTGCGCCACCGGAAACATCCGTTTCGGGGGGTGGTTTTCGATGTGGATGCGATGTTTTCCAACAGCGAAGAATGGTATCACGCCATCCCCGAAGATGCGCGCCCGAAACGGGATCAGCCGTTTTATCACCTGCTCGCCGAAAACGATCAAAGCTATTATGTGGCCTACGTCTCTGAACAGAACCTTGTCCCCGATGAAACCGGTGAACCGGTTGATCATCCCGACCTTGCCGATCTGTTCGGTGATTTCGAAGATGGCGTCTATCCCCTTCAGTTTCAGTTGAACTGAGCCCTCGTCGCAGTCAGTAGCCCAGCGCGCAACCATCCTTGCGCGGGTCGGATGCGCCCTCCAGCACGCCGCTGTCGTGGATCAGAATCGCCTGTGCTCCGCCAATCGGTTCCTCGGGTGCGATGATGCGATGGCCAAGTTCGGCCAGACGCGCCGCGACGCCGGGGTCATACCCGCTTTCGATCTTGAAACCCTCGGCGCTTGCGAAACAGCGGGGGGCGTCGATGTTGGCCTGTAGGTCCATGCCGAAATAGACCATGTTGCTGACGAACCGCGCGTGGCCGCTTGGCTGATATGACCCCCCCATGACGCCAAAGGGCATGATCACACGACCGTTTTTGCGAACCATACCGGGGATGATGGTGTGCATCGGCCGCTTGCCGGGGGCGAGTTCGTTCGGGTGGCCTTCGGTCAGGCTGAAACCGGCCCCGCGATTCTGGAAATTGATGCCATAGCGGGCTGACGCGAGGTTCGCGCCGAAGGCCCAATAAACCGAATAGATCAACGATACGGCCATGCGGTCACGGTCCACCACGGTGATGTAGACCGTGTCACGGTGGGTCGCTTCGGTCAGGGGGGCCGCGTCTGCCATTGCCTTCCGGGGGTCGATCAACGCGGCCAGACGGCTTGCCGTTTCGGGGGACAGCATGTGGTCAAGGCGCGTGGTGTGGTTCAGATCGGCAATGAACCGATTTCGCGCATCATAGGCAAGTTTCGCCGCCTCGCCTTCGATATGGGCGCGTTCGGCGCCAAAGGGGTCCATGGCGGCAAGGTTGAAATGTGACAGGATGTTGAGCATCAAAATCGCCGTCGCCCCCTGACCGTTGGGCGCATGTTCCACCAGTTCGACGTCCTTGTAGGTGCCGCTGATCGGCGCGCCCCAGGTGCAGGCGGTGGTGGCAAAATCCTGGGCCGTGTGGGTTCCGCCCAAGGCCGCCAGCGACCTGATCATGTCAGCGGCGACATCACCATCATAAAAGCCGTCGCGGCCCTGTGCAGCGATGGCCCGCAAAACCTGTGCCTGACCGGGGGCGCGGAACAGTTGGCCCACATTCGGGGCCTTGCCGTTCATCAGGAAATGCATGCGCGCATCGCCGCGCAGATCATCGGCGGCAAGCGCCCAGTCGCGGGCCACTCGCGGGGCAACCGGCACGCCTTCGTCGGCATAGCGGATGGCGGGTGCCAGGGTCGTGGCAAGGTCAAGTTTGCCCCAGTCGGCAGACAGGCGGCAAAAGGCATCGACGGCACCGGGCACCGTCACCGCCTCAACCCCGTGGAGCGGCACTGCGGTCAGTCCCCGATCACGCAGCGTTTGCGCATCAAGTCCGGTGGGCGCGCGCCCCGATCCGTTCAGGGCGTGGATGGTTTCTTCGCCCGCTGGTTTGAGCAAGACGAAACAGTCGCCCCCCAACCCCGCCATCTGCGGTTCGCACAGACCCAGCAGCACCGCCCCGGCGATGGCCGCATCAGCGGCGTTCCCGCCCGCCTGCAGAATATCGAGCGCAACCTTGGCTGCCAGCGGATGAGAGGTGGCACACATGCCATTGGTGGCAAAGACTGCCGACCGCCCCGGACGTTCGAAATCGCGCATCAAGCCTCCCCGTTTTGCGCAACCCTGCGCAGGCATTGGGGGAATTGCAAGGCTGGGAAGAAATCTCGGCGCTGCGATCATGGGTGGGGGTATCGACCACAGCGCCGAGTGAAGCCGTAAAGGCCACTCTCTGATGATGGGCGGGCAGTTAGGCCACGGTTTGGCAAATGCGGGCGGAAATGCGGCCAATTCTTTTGCGCCGTATCTTCAGGCCCCCGATGGCACGGATTGTTTCGATTTCAGTTCAAACGTCAAATGGTTCTCCCCCGGGGTGCGCGTGTACGTCAGGTTCTCGGCAAGCGCACGAATCAGATACCAGCCGTATCCCCCTTCGGCGGGATAGCCGCTTGCATCCTTTTCTGGAAAGCGTCCCGGCGGGGGGCGCACGTCGGGCAAGGGCATACCGCCATCGCGCAGCGTACAGAAAACGCCCCGCAGCGAATGGCGGATGGTCAGGCGAATGGGATCGTCGGGCCTGCAACGGCCGTGTTCGACGATGTTGTTCAGAAGCTCCGCAAGAACAAGTTCGGCGGTGCCACGCAGATCGTCGTCGAGCATACTCAGCGGCGGCTGGCCAAACGCGTCGCACAGGGCCTGCCTGACCGCCAACGCTTTGGGCAATATCGACAGTGTCAGTTGCGACGTGGCGGCCCCCGCCCTGTCATCCCGCATGTCGCAGGCCCTGTACCGCAGGCATCTGGGTATGGATGCGCAAGACGGTATCCATTCGGGTCAGATGCATTACCTTTGTTACCGTGGGCGTCAGGCCCGCAAGCTCCAGCTTGCGGTCCGGGCCGATCATTTTCATCACGGCCACAATGGCACCAAGGCCCGAACTGTCCAGAAACGAGACATTGGACAGATCGAGAAGTACCCGACTGCCGGGCACCTGAACAATGCTGCGCATCGCCTCTTTGAACTGGATCGCCGACGCGGCATCAATCCTGTCGTCGCCGATGCGAACGATCAGCAGGTCTGCCGCGGTTTCGTAAGTCAGATTCATCTGCGCATTCCTTCACATGGATGCCGGCAGACTATCCGATGGTCCTTAGCAAATGGTAACGGGCAGAGGGGCTTTCGGGCGGCGGCAATGGCGGGTAGTTTGGCATCCGAACAGGGAGTGCGGACGATGAATTATGACGGGCTGCGCCAGACGCTGGCCGCGCTGTGCGACGGAGAGACCGATGCCGTGGCGCTTATGGCGACAGTGGCGTGCGAAGTGCATGCCGCGCACCCGCTGTCGGACTGGACAGGATTCTACCGCGTGGTGGCGCCCGAGCTATTGAAGATCGGTCCGTATCAGGGCGGGCACGGCTGCCTTGTCATCCCGTTTTCGCGTGGTGTCTGCGGTGCGGCGGCGCGGACGGGGCAGGCGCAGATCGTGCCTGATGTTGACGCCTTTCCGGGTCACATCGCTTGCGCCAGCAGCACGCGGTCGGAACTTGTCCTGCCAGTCTGGAACGGGGCAGGGCGACTGTTGGGGGTGTTCGATCTGGACAGTGATACGCCTGCGGCATTCGACCAGACTGATGCCGATGCGCTGGCGGCAATCCTTGCCGACGTGTTCCGGGATGCTGCGTGATTGTTGGGATAGCCGGTATGACTGAACCCGCGGCCCCGTTGCCCTATGCCTATGATCCGCCGACAGGCCCGCTTCGCATCCTGCACACCGACGCGCATCTGCTTGTGGTCGACAAACCCGCTGGTTTGCTGACGGTGCCGGGCAAGGGCGATGACAAGGCCGATTGTCTGATTGCCCGCCTCAGGCTCGATTTTCCGGGGGTGTTGCTGGTTCACAGGCTGGATACCGACACATCCGGCGTGATCGTCTTTGCGCTTAGCCGTCTGGCGCAGGGACATCTGGGAAAGCAGTTTGAACATCGGCAGACGACAAAGGCCTATGCGGCCTTGGTCTGGGGGCAGGTGCCGGGCGACGAGGGGCAGGTTGACCTGCCGTTGACGGTGGATTGGCCCAACCGCCCGCGTCAGCACGTCAACCATGAAACCGGCCGCCCGGCGCAAACCGACTGGCGCGTGGTGGCGCGGGGGGCGCAGGACACCCGCATGGAACTGCGCCCCCTTACGGGGCGGAGCCATCAGTTGCGGGTTCACATGGCTTCGCTGGGGCACCCCATTCTGGGTGACCCGCTTTATGCCACCGGCCCTGCGGCAGCCTTTCCCCGATTGATGCTGCACGCAGCCTGGCTTGGTTTTCGCCATCCTGACGGCGGGGCGCATGTCCGTTTTTCCAGCGACGTGCCGTTCTAGGCGGCGCGCCGCCACACGCCACATTTCCTTTGGTGGCGAATCGCGCGAGGCAGATAACCTGTGGCAAAGCAGCACAGTTCAAACCGAAAGGACGCGTCATGGCCGTCGCAAAGAACACCATCTGCCTGTGGTACGACAAGGATGCCGAAGAGGCCGCGAATTTCTATGCGCGCACGTTTCCGGACAGCACGGTGACGGCGGTTCACCGCGCCCCTGCTGATTATCCATCAGGCAAGGCGGGCGATGTGCTGACTGTCGATTTCACGGTCTGCGGCATTCCGTGCCTTGGGCTGAACGGCGGGCCGCAGATCAAGCATGACGAGGCTTTTTCCTTTCAGATCGCCACAGATGATCAGGCGGAAACCGACAAGTACTGGTCGGCCATCGTGGGGCATGGCGGGCAGGAAAGCGCGTGCGGATGGTGCAAGGACAAGTGGGGTATTTCGTGGCAGATCACACCGCGCGCCCTTACCGATGCCATGGCTGCCGGAGGGGACGAGGCGAAACGCGCCTTTCTGGCCATGATGGACATGACCAAGATCGACGTTGCGGCAATCGAGGCAGCCCGGCGCGGTTAGGGCGCCGTTTCGCGGTTTGGCGGTTTGGGCATCTCGCCCGCTTCCGGTTTCAGGCCGTACGGGGCCACGATACGCCAGACATGGGCCGGAACCATGTTCTTGATCCGCGCGGGAAAAGCCCGGCGCAGGTGCAGGATGGTTTCAACCGCCTTCATGTCAACCCGCGCGCGGGCAAATTCCAATCCACGCGGCCCGATGCGCGGCTGCAGAAACGAAACCACCGGCCGCAGCCAGTTTGGCATCCGGCGCAGCGGCATCCCGCCTGCCGCGCGCGCGGTGTTTTCCATGAACCCCTTGACCGCGCCCTTGCGCCTGCCCTTGTCGGTCAGCGGCAACAGCGCCAGCCTGTCGCCGAGAAGGGCCAGAAGCTCGGCCCCGCGGTCATTGCGCGCGATCACCCACTGGTCGCCGTCGCCGCCCATGTACCCCACGGTGACATCGGCCAGACGGTTCGTGTAATCCACGCAGGTCTTGCATGTCATCGGAAAGAAATCGGGCGCCAGCTTTGAAATGGGCAGTTGCAGAAACGGAATTGTGCGCCCCGGCCTGCCATCATCGAACCGCAGTTCAACGCGAAAGTCGGCGCGAAATTCAAGATAGCTGATGGTGTCCGGCTTGGGGTCCAGCAGCGCCAGAAAAGCGTGAAAGTTGGCGGTGGTGGTGTTGTCTGAACAGGGGGTGCCGATCACGTACAGCCGCTCCAGCCCCAGCTCTGCCTCAAGCGCGCGAAGGGCATAGACCTGACAAGGGATGCCAATCATGGCAATCCGCCGATACCCGGCGGCCCGTGCAGGCTCCAACAGTGCCAGCGTCGGGGCATAACCCATGCGCATCCCCCGAACATGGGCCATGGCGGCAGGGTCGGTCACGATGACCGGCATCGGTTTCCAGCGATCTTCAGGATCCGGGGCCACCGTCAGCACGGCATCGACTGCCCCGGTTTCCAGCAGACGGGCGGCCAGCGCGGTTGCAATGCCCGTCCACTGCGCGCCCGGTTCGGGTGGCGTCAGGCGGGCGCGGTGCATCTGGTGGACGACGCCAAAGAAAGCTTCATCCCCAAGGCCTGGATCGGCGGTACGGCCATGGACCGATTGTTCCAGACGCGGGTAATCAGGTTGAATGAACTGGCAGGCGCGGCCACAGGCACGGCCATCCCCCATCCGCGAGACGCCGCAATCGGTGCACAGCCCGGGCCGCGCATCGCCGCCGATGGCCGGGGCCGAAAGGCCCGGTGGCAGGGATTTGGATGCGGGCATTGCAAGGGTCCTTTCCGGCTTTGGCGCGACCATTCAGTGTCGGGCGGCCCCTGTCAACGGCTCAACAGGCGTCGATCCATCCGGTAGCAAGTACCGAGGCCCAGTCGCCATTTCCGTGACTGCGGGCAAGCGCGACGACGCGTGACGTGTCATAGGGCACCTGTCGGAATGTCACGTCCCAATTATCGCCCTTCCTGTCCAGAATGGCGTATCGCGCGAAGGGCGTCCCCGCCTCGGCCTTGTGCGGGTAGGGATGCGCATCCCGAAAACCCGGGCAACCAACCGATCCCGGATTGACGACCATGCGCCCGTCCGCCAACCGCGCCGCCGCCGCGATATGGGTGTGACCGCACAGAAACAGGTGCTCTGCCCGCCCTTCCAGACGCGCCGCAATGTCGGCGGGTGACGTGGGCACCAGATGCCCTGACGGCACAACATGGTGCAACGAATAGGTCAGATCGTCCTGCGGTGTCGCATGGCACAGGAACACATCTTCGATGGTCTGCATCGCCGGCAAGGCCGCCACCCAGCCAAGATGCGAGGGTGACAGTTGACCAAAGGCAACCGCCTTCCAGCCGAGGGTGCGTGTATTCGGGGCCACAAGCCAACGGTCATGGTTGCCCATGACGGTCGCGAAATCATGGTCCATCAGAAGATCGGCCGTTTCGGCAGCCTGCAAGGGCCCGGACAGGCAATCGCCAAGATTGACCGTCAGATCCGCACCCTGCCCCCGAAGATCAGCCAGAACCGCGCGCAGCGCATCGGCGTTGCCGTGAATATCGGCAAGCGCCGCAATTCTCATTCGGCGGCAAGGTCCTGTGCGGAATCCCAGCCGGAGATGGCCTTGGCCTCCAGAAACTCCTCGATCCCCCAGTGACCGCCTTCGCGCGCGCGGCCGCTGGCCTTGACGCCGCCAAAGGGTGATCCGGCGGCCCGCGACTTGCCGTTCATTTCCACCATCCCCGACCGCAGCTTCCGGGCAAGACGGTTGCGGCGGGCACCATCCTGCGACTGGACATAGTTGGTCAGACCGTAAGGCGTGTCATTGGCAATCTGCACGGCCTGTTCTTCGGTGTCGAAGGGGATGATCGACAGGACCGGGCCAAAAATCTCTTCCCGCTCGATCGTCATGCCGGGGGTTACGTCGGCAAAGACGGTTGGGCGCACATAAAACCCCTTGTTCAACCCTTCCGGCAGGCCCATCCCGCCCGCCACCAGACGCGCGCCCTCCGCGATGCCCTTCTGGATATACCCTTGAATCTGGTCCCACTGCCGCTTGTTCACGACGGGGCCGATGTGCCGGCCGGGCGCGCTTGCGGGGCCTACCTTGATATCGCTGGCAACGCGCGCTGCCGTTTCGACAGCCTGATCATAGATCGACCGTTCCACCAGCATCCGGCTGGGCGCGTTGCAGGACTGGCCTGAATTGTTCATCATGTGGCGCACCCCGCGTTCCACGGCCCGCGCGTCGGCATCGGCGAATATCAGATTGGCCCCCTTGCCGCCCAATTCCAGCGTGACCCGTTTCAAGGTCTGCGCCGCCGCCGCCGAAATCGCCCGGCCCGCGCGGGTGGAGCCGGTAAAGCTGATCATTTCAACATCGGGATGCGATGAAAGCTGGGTGCCAACGCCGGGACCATCCCCGTTCACAAGGTTGAACACGCCTGCCGGCACACCGGCGTCGTGGCAGAATTCGGCGAACAGCATCGATGACAGGGGTGATTCCTCTGATGGTTTCAGCACGCAGGTACATCCCGCCAGCAACGCCGGGATGACCTTGAGCGTGACCTGATTCATCGGCCAGTTCCATGGCGTGATCAGCCCGACAACGCCAATCGGCTCCATCGCGATACGGTCATTCGGCGCATGCGGGCCAAGCGGGCGTACCCACTCCATCTGCTCGAACGCGGTCAGAAAGTTCTTGAGATGCCACGGCAGGCAGGCCGCCTGATCATCCAGCGCCATGTCGATGGGCGCACCCATTTCAAGGCTGATCGCCTGTGCCATTTCGTCGGCGCGGCGTTCGAACTGTGCAAGGATGCCCCGGACGTAACCCGCCCGCACATCAGGCGCCGTCACGGACCATGTTTCAAACGCCCGCTTGGCCGCCGCGACGGCGGCGTCGGTATCGGCCTGCGACCCAAGGCTGATGATGGCGCAGGTATCTTCGGTGGACGGGTCGATAACAGCGCAGTCATTGGCCGCTTTCGGGGCGACCCAAGCGCCGTTGATGTAGAAATCGCGTTTGACCAACATGGCATCTGCCCCCGGCGCTTGTTTCAGCCCGATGGTGCCACCCTGTGACGCGCACGGCAACCCCCGGGGCTACAGGTTCCGCCAGGAATCGGCGTCATAGCCGAATGTCGCCAGGTCACGGCGGACCAGAGGTTCCGCAAGGGCGGCAAGCGCAGGCGTGTAAACCTGTGACTTCGCCACCGATGGGTTGACCGGCTTTTGCAGCCTTGCGCGGACCCAGTCATCAGGAAAGCCCAGCCTGCGGCCCAGCGTCAGGAAGCCGGTTTCCAGTTGATCTTCTATCCGCCAGATCGACGCATAACGCAGCCTGTCGATCATCAGCACACTGGCCTGCGTGTCCCAATGGTGATCGCGCCGCCCGTCAGCGCGGGACAGGGCGTAATGCAGAAACGTCTCGAACGGAATCAGCGTGGCCTTCTGCGCACCGGCAAGCCCGTGTCCCGCTGCAAAGGCACGCAGCGGCGCAAGATGGTGCTGCCGGATCGACCGGGGGTAAGCCTCGTCCCGGTGGTCGGGGCTTTCCAGATGGCCGTCCAGAAACTTGTTCTTCCAGGCTGACGCAAGCCTGCCATAGGGGTTTCGTACAAAAGCAAAACTTTCCCACTGCTCTGGCGCCCAAAGAAAGGCCAGATAATCCCCGGCAGGTGCCACCGGGAACCGCCGTGGCAGTTTGAGGAACCGCAGCCGATTGTCTGACGGATCATCCAGCCCACGGTGATCGCGAAATCCATCGGCCAGCATGGCCCGGCTGAACGATGTCAGAACCTTGGGGTTCAACATCAGCGCGGTCCGGCTGGGCCGATCCAGAAACAGCTTGAAGGGGCTGAAATGGCGGGTTGGTCTGAACATGCGGATGCCCTAGCAGATCGCGGCGGTCAGGGTCCACCCAAAGGCGTTGTCTTGCGCCCCCGCCATAGGGCAGAGTTTCATTCTGCAATCACATCAGCAAGGGGAAGGTTTTTCCGATTCAACGGGCAAGAATGCTTTGGGGGTGAAATAATATTCCCGCAGGCTTATATCGGCAGAACAATGCTCCATCAGAACGAGGCTTCGCATGTCCATTCGCATCAATGATATCGCTCCAGATTTTACCGCACCCTCCACCGCTGGCACCCTGCATTTTCATGAATGGCTGGGCGACAGTTATGGAATCATTTTCAGTCACCCGCGTGACTTTACCCCGGTCTGCACCACCGAATTCGGCGCAGTGGCCCAGTTGGCAGCAGAGTGGACCAAGCGGAACACCAAGGTGATCGGCGTGTCCGTCGACGGTGCAGCCGACCATGAAAAATGGAAGCGCGACATCGAGGCGTTTGCCGGTGTTCCCGCCGACTTTCCGATCATCGACGACACCAGCCTGACCGTCGCCAAGGCCTATGACATGCTTCCCGCCGATTATTACCTGCCCAGCGAAGGGCGCACCCCGGCCAACACGGCAACTGTGCGAACCGTCTATATCATCGGGCCCGACAAGAAGGTGCGCCTGACGATGACCTACCCGATGTCGGTTGGCCGGAACTTTGCGGAAATATTGCGGGCACTGGACGCGGTTCAGGCAACCGACGGCGTGCCGCTGGCCACGCCCGCAAACTGGGTGCCGGGACAGGACGTGATCGTGGCGCTTGCCCTGAACAACGAACAGGCGACTGAACGCTTTGGTGCCCTGGATATCAAGCTGCCCTATCTGCGGTTCGCCAAGCGACCGATCTGAGTTGCGATCAGCGGGGGGCGGGCCACCGCCCCCGTTATGCGGCGGCGGATTGCAATGGTGCCGTCCGCGCGCGCGCCTTGCGGGATTGATACCGGCCATAGCCAAGATCGCCTGTTTCAATCTCTGCCTGCCTGCCGGAAACAAGATCGGCCAATACGCGGCCCGACCCTGCCGCCATCGTCCAGCCCAGCGTCCCGTGCCCGGTGTTAAGCCACAGGTTTCCCAGTGGTGACCGGCCCAGGATTGGCGTGCCATCCGGTGTCATGGGCCGAAGCCCGCACCAGAAACTCGCCTGCGCCTGATCGCCAGCGCCCCCGAACAGATCTTCCACCGAATGTTGCAGCGTCGCCTTGCGGCGTGCGTGCAGCGTCGTGCTGAACCCCGATATCTCGGCCATGCCGCCAACGCGGATCCGGTCACCCAGCCGCGTGATCGCGATCTTGTAAGTTTCGTCCATAACCGTTGAAACCGGCGCGCGGCTGGCATCGACGATCGGAACGGTGATGGAATAGCCCTTCACCGGATAGACGGGCAGACGCATGCCAAATTCGCGCACCAGCGCCGGGGAATAACTGCCCAACGCAAGCACAAACGCATCCGCTGTCAACCGGCCCGCCGACGTGTGAACAGCAGCAATGTGATCACCCGCGCGTTCCAGCCTGTCGATGGAGATGCCATACCGGAACGTCACCCCCGCCGCTGCCGCCATTTCGGCAAGCCGGTTGGTGAACTTGAAACAATCGCCCGTTTCATCGCCGGGCAGGCGCAACCCGCCCAGAAATTTTCCCCGCGATGCCGCAAGACCGGGTTCCGCTGCCACGCAGGCATCGCCGTCCAGCACTTCGAAGGGAACGCCATCGGCTTGCAGAACCTGAATGTCCTTTGCCGCCCCATCGATCTGCTTTTGGGTCCGGAACAGTTGCAAGGTGCCTTGGCTGCGTTCGTCATAGGCAATCCCGGTGTCAGCCCGCAGACGCACAAGGCAATCGCGCGAATATTCCGCCAGCCGCACCATCCTGCTTTTGTTGATCGCATAGGCCGATGCCGTGCAGTTCATCAGCATCCGGGCAACCCATTCCACCTTGGCCGGATCAGGCCGCGCGTTCACGATCAGCGGCGCGTGGTGCATGAACAGCCACTTCAGGGCTTTCATCGGAATGCCGGGTGCCGCCCAGGGCGACGCATAGCCGGGGCTGATTTCGCCCGCATTGGCAAAGGATGTTTCAAGCGATGGGCCTGGTTGACGGTCAAGAACCACAACCTCATACCCTGCCTGCGCCAGATACCAGGCCGAGGTTACCCCGATCACGCCCGCGCCCAGTATGATGATTTTCATGACAATCCCACCCGTTGATACCTGTGCGGTAATATCAAAACTGATGGAAAGAAGTTGGCAATGTAGGATGAGAAACCGACAGGACACGCAAGCATCTTGCGTCATACCGGTTTAATGGCGAAGATTTGTGCGCATGCCTGCCAATTCACCGAAGATCGAACGGGGCGCGCCTTAGTCCGGTGTGAAATCGAACAGCGTCACCGGGGTGCCAATCGGCACGATAGCATAAAGCTCTTCCACATGCGCGTTCACAAGGCGCACACATCCCGCCGAAACGCGGCTGCCGATGGTGTCGGGTGCGTTGGTCCCGTGGATACGCAGATAGGTGTCGCGACCGCCCTCATAAAGATACAAGGCACGGCTGCCCAAGGGGTTTTCCGGCGCGCCGCCCTCGATCCCGTCGCGGTAAGGGCCATAGGTTTCCGGCGCGCGGGCAATCATGTCGGCCGTGGGTGTCCACGATGGATTTTCGCGCTTGTCGCCAACGATAAAAGTGCCGGGGTAATAATCGCCGTCACGTGCGATCCCAATGTAGTAAAGCCGCGCCATGCGGTCGGGCAGCGTCCAGAACAGGGAATAGATGTTCGGATCCACCAGAATTTGATACGGTGGCCAGTCATCCCGCAGCCGCACGTTCCGGGGTTCGATGCGGCGCGGAATGCGGAAATCCTGTGCCATCGCGGGCAGGGCCACAGACATCCCCACACCAGCCAGAAAGGCGCGGCGCGAAAACTGCATGTCGATCAGGGGGCGGCGAATATTCATGCCTGACAACGCAAGCCGCATGGCAAGGTTCCTGCCAACATGTGACAGCAAGCTGTCCCTGCCAATCAAAAAGGCCCCGGCGTTTCCACCGGGGCCTTCTTTCAGATTTGCGGGGCAGTTACGCTTCGGTCGTGACTTCCGCCACTTCCAGCCCGGTTTCCTGATCGACCATCTTCATGCCCAGCCGAACCTTGCCACGGTCGTCAAAGCCCAGAAGTTTCACTTTTACTTCCTGACCTTCCTTCAGCAGTTCGTTCGGGTGGTTCAGACGCTTGTTGGCAATCTGGCTGACATGCACAAGGCCATCGCGCTTGCCGAAGAAGTTCACGAAAGCGCCGAAATCGACCAGTTTCACAACCTTGCCGATATAGACCTTGCCCTCTTCCGGCTCGGCGACAATCGACCAGATCATGTCATAGGCGCGCTTGATGGCTGCGGCGTCGTTCGATGCGATCTTGATCATGCCGTCGTCGTTGATGTCGACCTTGGCACCCGACTGTTCGACGATTTCACGAATGACCTTACCGCCCGACCCGATCACTTCACGGATCTTGTCGGTTGGGATGGTCAGCGTTTCAATCTTGGGGGCATATTCGCTGAACCCTTGTGGGGCCGACAGCGCCTTGTTCATCTCGCCAAGGATATGCAGGCGGCCTTCCTTGGCCTGAGCCAATGCCTGTTCCATGATGTCCGGGGTAATGCCGGCAATCTTGATATCCATCTGCAGGCTGGTGATGCCATTCTGCGTTCCGGCAACCTTGAAATCCATGTCGCCAAGGTGATCTTCGTCGCCCAGAATGTCGGTCAGCACGGCATAGCGGCCGTCGTCTTCCAGGATCAGGCCCATGGCCACACCGGCCACAGGTGCTTTCAGCGGAACGCCCGCATCCATCATCGACAGCGAACCGCCGCAAACCGAAGCCATCGAGGATGACCCGTTGGATTCAGTAATCTCCGACACCAGACGGATGGTATAGGGAAAGTCGGTCGCAGCAGGCAGAACCGCCTGCAGCGCACGCCAAGCCAGCTTGCCATGGCCAATCTCGCGGCGACCCGGCGAACCAACGCGGCCCACTTCGCCCACCGAATAGGGGGGGAAGTTGTAATGCAGCAGGAAGTTCGAACGCGAATTGCCGTGCAACGCGTCGATGATCTGTTCATCTTCGCCCGTGCCCAGCGTCGTCACGACCAAAGCCTGCGTTTCGCCCCGCGTGAACAGCGCCGACCCATGGGTCCGCGGCAGCACGCCGGTTTCGCCGATGATCGGGCGAACTGTTTTGGTGTCGCGCCCATCAATGCGGATGCCGGTGTTCACCACGTCGCCGCGCAGAATGGCCGATTCCAGTTTCTTGATGGCCGGATAAAGATTGGCGTCCGCCTGATCTTCGTCCGTCATTTTCGCCTTGATCGCGGTCACGGCGGCCTCGATTGCGCCAGTGCGTTCCTGTTTGTCGCGCAGCGCAAAAGCCGCCCGCATCTGGGTTTCGCCCGCCGCTTTCACCTTGCCATACAACGCGCTGTAATCGGGCGGCGTGAAATCAAAGGGCTCGTTCGCGCAGTCTTCGGCGAAATCCATGATCAGGTCGATCACCGGCTGCATCGCCTCGTGGCCGAATTTCACGGCACCCAGCATTTCTTCTTCGGTCAGCTCATAGGCTTCGGATTCCACCATCATCACGGCGTCTTTCGTGCCCGCAATGACAAGATCAAGCCGCTGTTCCGGGTTGTCGCGAAGTTTCTGCATCGTGTCGACGTCAGGGTTCAGAACGTATTGACCGTTGGAGAAACCCACGCGCGCCGCACCGATCGGGCCCATGAACGGCACGCCGGAAATCGTAAGGGCGGCAGACACGGCGATCATCGCGACGATATCAGGCTCGTTCACCAGATCATGCGACAGCACGGTGGCCATCACCAGAACTTCGTTCTTGAAGCCTTCGACGAACAGCGGGCGGCACGGACGGTCGATCAGACGGCTCGTCAACGTTTCCTTTTCGGAAGGGCGCGCCTCGCGCTTGAAGAATCCACCGGGGATCTTGCCCGCTGCATAGTATTTTTCTTGATAATGCACAGTCAGCGGGAAAAAGTCCTGACCGGCCTTTTGCGTGCGGGCATAGGTCACGTTGGCCATCACGCTGGTTTCGCCCAGCGTTGCAATCACCGACCCATCGGCCTGGCGCGCAATCTTTCCGCTTTCCAGGGTCAGCGTTTCATCGCCCCACTGGATTGATTTCTTCGTCACGTTGAACATTGATCGTTTCCTCTGGGATCGGCCCCCTGGCCTGTCATCCCGCATGTCTGGCGGCCCCATTGCCGCCGCCCCCAATCCTTTGCATGTGCCCGGGGGTGTGGGCCGCACGTCGCAGATTGCGGGGCATTACAGGAAAGCGGCGCGTTTGGGAAGGGGTTGGCTGTCAGTCCCCGCTGCCTCAGGGACAGGGGGGCCAGGCACCCATTGCAATATCTCCTATGGCCAACAGGGTATCCCTGTCGCGTCCGTCGCGGGCCAGCACGGACATGCCCTGTATCAATGCAATCACCATCGCAGCCAGGGCACCGGGCGACGCATCGTCTGGCAGCAGGCCCGCCGCCATGTCCTTTGCGATGCGTTGCTCCAGCGCCGTCTGAATGGTCAGGCGTATGGCCGCAACCGCCTGCTGCACATCGGAAATTCCTGCCGACCCGCTTGCCGTCGAACTTGCCAGCAAACATCCTTTCGGGGTGTCCCCCGCCGTAAATGCCAAGGCGGAAGTCCGCAGCATGTCATGCGCCGCCGCTCGGGCCGAAGGCGCACTGTCCAATGCGGCCTGAATGGCTTCGGGGGGCCCGGCATAAAGGCGCATCGCTTCAAGAAAAAGCTGCTTTTTGTCCCCGAATGCCGCGTAAAGGCTGGGTGCCGTGATGCCCATCGCGGCGGTCAGATCACTGACCGACGTGGTTTCATACCCGTGGTCCCAGAACGCGAGCATCGCCTGCCGCAACACCGTGTCACGGTCGAACGACAGGGGCCGGCCAGCGCGGCGAACGGGGGCGGTCTGAATTTCCATAGTGATCACTATTAAATGGATTGACGGCGCTTCGCAAGGCTTGTAACGAATTTCATATCGTCTGCTATGAAATAGGAAAAAAAATGACCTTGCCCCATTACCGCACGCTTGGCCGATCCGGTCTGGTGGTCAGCCCGCTTGCCCTTGGCACGATGACATTCGGCCCCGGTGGCTGGAACGCAGACGAGGCAACGTCACGCGATATCTTCAACGCCTACCGCCAGTCCGGCGGGAACTTTGTGGATACCGCCGACATCTATTCCGGCGGTGAAAGCGAACGTCTGGTGGGCGCGTTCATCCGCGAAACGAAATCCCGGGACGAGATCGTTCTGTCGACCAAATTCGCCTTCAACACCGCTGCAAACCCGCTGGACGCGGGCCAGCAGGGGGCGGGCAACCCGAACGCCGGGGGGGCCGGGGCAAAGAACATTCACCGTGCCATCGACGCATCGTTGCAACGGTTGGGCACCGATCACATCGACCTGTACTGGATGCACATCTGGGATGGTGTGACCCCCATCGAAGAGATTCTGCAAACCCTGGGCGATCTGGTCCGCTTGGGCAAAATCAGGTACTTCGCCCTGTCGGACATGCCCGCGTGGCTTGCCATGAAGGCCGCAACCATCGCGGCCGAGCGGCGGATTCCCGGCCCCATCGCCATGCAACTTGAATATTCGCTCGTCGCCCGTGATATCGAGGCGGAATATGTCCCCGTCGCCCGCGAAGGCGGACTGGGCATCGTACCGTGGAGCCCGCTTGCCGGTGGCTTTCTGTCCGGCAAGTACCAGCGCGGAAATCTTGCAGACAAGGGTCGGCTCAGCGGTGCAAACCCGTTTGGCGCCAGCAAGTTTTCAAACCGCAACTGGGATGTTCTGGCTGTGCTTGAACGCGTGGCCGCGGACATCGGGCGGCCGGTGGCACAGGTCGCGCTGGCTTGGGTGATGGCGCAACCCTGCGTCACGTCAACCTTGATCGGCGCCAGAAGTGTGGCGCAACTGGCCAGCAACCTTGCCGCCAGCGACATCACCCTGACAGAGGGTCAGATGGCCGACCTGAATACCGCAAGCGCCCCCCACATGACCTTTTCCGCCAATCTGACACAGCCCGCAATCCGGCGGATGGTGTTCGGCGGTCAGTCAGTTTCAGGCTGGGGCGAATAGGCTGCAAAAGCAAAACGCCCGCACAGTAAGGTGCGGGCGTTCCGAAATCTTGTCTTGCGCAACGCTTAGCGGCGCAGGCCCAGACGGGTGATCAGCGTGGTATACCGCGCCTCGTCTTTCTTCTTCAGGTAGTCGAGCAGCTTGCGACGCAGGGCGACCATCATCAACAGCCCGCGGCGCGAGTGGTTGTCTTTCTTGTGACCCTTGAAATGCTCGGTCAGCGTGGCAATCCGCGACGACAGGATCGCAACCTGCACTTCCGGCGAACCGGTGTCGCCTTCCTTGGTCGCATATTCCTTGATCAGGCGGGTCTTTTCTTCAACGGTGATCGACATCGGATTTCTCCTTGGGTTGAAAGTGACGGCACAGGCCGGGATGTCGTCCAGCAAGGCCCTTGACCGCCGGGAACCCAGCGGATGCGCGCAGATAGGGGAAAAAACCCGCAAAGGAAAGACGTATTCGCCGGAATGCCGCGCCATGCCTCAAGCGGGTGCGCGTGAAAATAGTTCAACTTTGCTGCACCGCCCTTGCGGGGCTGGCGGAATCATCGTCGTGATGGCACCTTGGGGGGGTAAAAAATGTAACGATTGCTGTGTGTTAACTATATATCTGGTTAACAGATCGTAATCCCGATGATCTGCAAAGGCGTGCAAAATGTTGGGACTTCTGGGTTTGCTTGGCTTGGTCTTGGGCGGGTTGCTGGTCGATTCACTTCTGCACACATCGGAAGCGAAGGATGATGATACGGCAGACGACTCCGACACCGTGCTGATTGACGCGGCCCACGACGGCAACCCCGACGCCGGGTCGATTCTGGACTACCTTGATGACGACACCGGACAGGAACCCGAAGGGCCCGACACCGACACCCCCGATTCAACTGACGAACCGCCCAACGCCGAACTGGGCACAGTGATCGAAGGCACCCGGGGTGACGACATCCTGCAAGGACAGGGCGGCGAAGATACCATTCTGGGCGACGACGGGCTTGACCAGATCCTCGGGCGCGCGGGGGCCGATTGGATAGATGCCGGCGATGGCAATGATGACGTCACCGCAGGCGCGGACGACGACACCGTGTTCGGCGGCGCAGGCAATGACGCGCTGCATGGGGACGCTGGCAACGACACGCTTGACGGGGGCGATGGCGATGACACGGTTTCGGGGCATGACGGTAACGACAGCCTGTCGGGCGGCACGGGCAATGACGAACTGACGGGCGGCGAAGGCGACGACTTGTTGACCGACGCTGCGGGTGACAACTGGCTTTCGGGTGGCGGTGGCCATGATGTGCTGGCCGGCGGCACGGGTACTGACGTGGTGGACGGCGGCACGGGCGACGACACCTTGATCGGCCATGATGCCGACAAAGGCGATGATGCCACCGCCGACTATCTGAACGCAGGCGCAGGCGATGACACGATTGTCCTTGGTTCGGGCGACGTGGCAACGGGCGATGAAGGTGATGACAGTTTTGTTCTTGGCGACTGGATGACGGGCGGCGGCTTTGCCCATATTCAGGATTACAACCCGGCCGAAGATCAGATCTTGCTGATGTACGACCCGGCCGCCCACCCCGACCCCGACGTGCTGCTGGTGCGGGATTCCGAATCCGACGCGGTATCGGTGTTCTTTGACGGGATGCCTCTTGCGATGGTCCATAATGGCGCGGGCCTGTCCCATGCCGATATTCGGCTGACACCAACCGCCACAGCCTATCCTTCGGCATTCCACAGCATGGGTGCGGCGGCATAAGAAATGTACAGCGGGTGCCTTGGCGCGCCCGAAATCGTAAGCCCCAGATGCCACAAAGGTTTGCCGGTCGCGCGCAACAGGCGGGTGACGGCCGGACCTCGCCCCAAATGGGCCCCATGGCTGCCCCAGGCGCAGATGATCGTATCCGCCCAGTTAGCGGCACTTTCGATGATCGCCGCATCATTCGCGGGGCCTATCGGATCTTCCTCTGCACGCATCACGCGGGGGTCAGTGGCGCGAAACGCAAAGATGTTGGTGACACGAAAGGCCCCGTATCCCAAGGCGCGTGCGCGCCTTTCGCACCGCTCCACTGTCGGATCATTCTGAAATTCCGTTGCCGTGGATGGGTTCAGCATCACGAACAGGGCCCGCGGCCCCGATTCATCCCAAGTGCGCGTCAGCAGATAGCGATAGCGTTCGCAGGGCGAATAGACGGCCACGCTTGCCGCATCCGCCTTCTGATGCGAACGGGTAATCATCGGCTACAGGTTGAACACGCGGTTGGGATGCAATTCACCCGCCTTGTAGATGCCAACGGCCACCGGCTTGCCCTGATAACTGGCCCAGGCTTCGTCACCATATTCGGCAGATGAGGCGATCACCATGCCTGCATTGCCATTTCGCATGCGGGCCGCCCCTTCGGGCGTCGCGGGCAACTCGGGCAGATCGGCCAGCCCGATCTCAAGCGGCAGAAGCAGCGCGTCAAGCGCCGGGGTCCGCGCCATGGCGTCAATCTGCGCCAGACTGACCGCCTGTTCCACATCGAACGGCCCCGACCACACCCGCCGCAACACAAGCACATGCCCAAGACAGCCCAGACGCTGACCCAGATCGCGGGCGATGGATCGGACATAGCCACCCTTGCCGCACACCATTTCCAGTTCGGCGTGATCAGCGTCGGGTCGGCCAACCAAAATCAGGCTTTCGACCCAAAGATCGCGCGCCGCAAGTTCCATCGCCTCGCCCTCGCGCGCCAGATCATAGGCGCGTTCGCCGTCCACCTTGACGGCCGAAAACTGCGGCGGCACCTGCTGAATGCTGCCCCGGAACGCGGTCAGCGCCTCGTCGATCTCGGCATCGGTGGGCCGCGCAGTGCTCGTCGCGATCACGTCCCCTTCGGCATCGTCGGTCGTCGTCGCCGCGCCAAACCGCACCGTGAAACGGTAACATTTCAGCCCATCGGTGATGTAGGGCACGGTCTTTGTCGCCTCGCCCAGCGCCACGGCAAGAAGGCCGGTTGCGGCTGGGTCAAGGGTGCCCGCATGACCGGCCTTCTGCGCCTCGAACGCCCATTTGACCTTGTTCACCACGGCGGTCGACGTGATGCCCGCCGGTTTGTCGATCACGATCCAGCCCGATACGGCGCGGCCCTTCTTGATCCGTGCCATGCCTTAACCCCCTGTCACAACGGTGCCGACAATCGGCCCCATCGGAAAGCCCGCGTCGTTGCGGCCGATGTCCGGCGCATACAGGCGGGAAATCGAACCGTCGAGATAAAGCGCGTTCGGCAGGCCAAGCCCATCGCGGAACAGCCGGGCAAAGCCATCAAAGTTGACCGGCGCGTTCGAAATCACAAAGCTGGCGCCGCGCCCATCCGCCGTCACACCCACCCCGTTGCGAATGTTGAGCGAATCAGAATTTGGCAAAAACCGTGGATGCAGCGCCCCGTCGATCACCAGCATCGGCCCCGATTGCGTGGCATAACGACAATCCGGGGCTGCCGCCTTGTAGGCCAGACTTTCGATGACGGCAAAGCCCTGATCGGCGACACAGAACACGCCATTGGGCAGCAGGCCGAAGTTTCCCGGCCCGTCTTGGGTCACCAAAGGTGATAACTCCTGCCCGCCGATCACAAGCAGCCCAACAGGCGCCCGGTCGCCATGGTACATCCCGGCGTTCATCGCAAAACCCAACCTTGTGCCATTCGCCGCAAGCTGCTGGTTGACGGCGGAAAACGTGCGGAACGTGTTGCCATCCGGATTGTTCTGAAACAATCGCAGATCTTCGCCAATGACAACATCGCAGACGGTATAGGATGTGCCTTCAAACTTCCCGTCGCGGCATGTGGCGGCCGTGGCCGCCGGGGCCATCAACGTTACCAGCAGAACAAGGCTAATCCTGTTCATCGCTGGCGTCGCCTTCGGGGGCTGCGATGTCGCGTTGAACTGTGGCGTCCGAAAACATGCGGCGCGTTTCGTCCAGCCTGTCAAATGTGTCGTCCGGCAGGAACCGCAGGTCGGGCGCGTATTTCAGCGTCATGTCCTTGGTAATGCGATGCCGCAATTCCGGTTTGTTGCGCGACAACGCCACAATGGCCGCCTGCACATCACCGCCGCCAAGAGGCATCACATAGATCGTCGCCACCTTCAGATCGGGCGACATGCGCACTTCGCCCACGGTGATCGACAGCCGGCTAAGATCGGGGTCATGTACGTCACTGCGGTTCAGAACGTCCGACAAGGTGCGACGGATAAGTTCGCCGACACGAAGTTGCCGTTGAGTCGGCCCATGGGAAGGAAGATGTTTTGCCATGGCGCGCATGTAACGGCTTTGCCCCCCGCCTGCAACGGCAGGCTTTCGGCCTTGGCAGGAAGCAGCTAAACGATGGCAAAGCAGGGGTGTTGCGATGGAATTGCCGGGAATAGTGGTAACGGGCGCGTCTGGCCGGATGGGGCAGATGCTGACACGGCTGATCGCGCAGTCCGAAAAGGCACGCGTTGTCGCCTGTCTGGAGCGTCCGGGACATGCCTGGATCGGCCAGGATATCGGGCAGGCGATGGGCGGTGCGGCGCTTGGGGTCATGGTCACGGATGATCCGCTTGCCGCCTTTGCGCAGGCATCCGCCGTTCTTGACTTCACAGCCCCCGCAGCGTCGGTTGAATTCGCGGGCCTCGCGGCGCAGGCGCGCATCGTGCATGTGATTGGCACCACGGGGCTGGAACCCGCGCATCTTGCGGCCATCGGCCGGGCGGCCCATCACGCCGTGATCGTGCGGGCGGGCAACATGAGCCTTGGGGTCAATCTGCTCATCGGGCTGACACGCAAGGTGGCACAGGCGCTCGACGCCGACTGGGACATTGAAATCATCGAGGCGCATCATCGGCGCAAGGTCGACGCTCCGTCCGGCACGGCGCTCATGCTCGGGCAGGCCGCCGCCGACGGCAGGGGCGTGGTGCTGGATGATGTGCGGGACGCAGGCCGCGACGGCATAACCGGGGCGCGGCGGCCGGGCGACATCGGTTTTGCGTCGATCAGGGGCGGCGATATCGTGGGCGAACACGACGTGATCTTCGCCGCCGACGGCGAACGCATCAGTCTGCGCCACGTCGCGACAGACAGGTTGGTCTTTGCCCGCGGGGCGTTGAAGGCGGCGCTTTGGGGCTTGGGGCAAAAACCCGGCGAATACGATATGG
The DNA here is from genome assembly GCA_031425195.1 of Gemmobacter sp. Classification (GTDB taxonomy): domain Bacteria; phylum Pseudomonadota; class Alphaproteobacteria; order Rhodobacterales; family Rhodobacteraceae; genus JANPIX01. Next base: position 96,696 of record JANPIX010000018.1, read on the forward strand.
TGGATGTTCTTGGACTGAAGTGAACCGAAAGACCCCCTTGCGCGTATACGGCCTGGACAGTTGCAAAACGGATTACGCCCATGTTTCGGTGGTTGGCCCCCTTTTTTATTGGACTGGCATGTGCCCTGCCCGTGCAGGCGCAAGACTATGTGCCCGTCAAGGAACGCGACGCGTTTCTGTCGTTAATCGAAGGGCGGTCCCTTCGGCTGCCCCTGTACGGTCTGACGCTGACCCTGACTCCGGATGGGCAGATCGTGGGCAAGGCGCTGGGCTGGGGAATAAGCGGGTCGTGGCGTTGGGAAGACGGGTTTTTCTGCCGCGACATGGATTGGAGCGGGACGGAAATTCCCTATAACTGTCAGCTTGTCGAAGCCAAGGGCGACAGCGCCCTGCGCTTCACCGTCGACAAGGGCATCGGCGATTCGGCGTCATTCCGTCTGCAATAACACCGCGCGACCCGTCAGAAGTCGATCGCGATCCCCTTTTTTTCCCAATCGCCATAGCGGACGGGTTCAGGGCCATCACGACCGCCGAATTCGGCGGCAATTGGCGCGGGCGTGGCTGCATTGCGCCGCGCCTCGGCCTCGGCCAGGGCGCGTTGGGCGGCGGCGGGAAGGGGGGGCTGGTCTGTCATGGCGGGGCTTTCTTGTGCCGGATCATCCAATGATATAGCGGGCGTCCGATGAACAACAAGATTAACACAATGACGGATCGCGGAGATGATGGCGGCGGGCTTGGCGTGCGCGCCGCCGCCGTCGCCCTGATCGGCGCCGTGCTGGATGACCGCGTGATGCTGATGCAGGCACCAGCCCCATTGGCAGGGCTCGCCGCGTCGGACCGCGCCCGCGCACAGCGCCTTGCCCTTGATACGCTGCGCCATCTGGATGCCTGTGACGAGGTTCTGTCCCCGTTTCTGCGCAAGTCGCCGCCCGCCTCCATCGGGCACATCCTGCGCCTTGCCGTCACCGAACTTGCCCAACCGGGTGCGGGGGCCCATGGCATCGTGAACGCCGCCGTGACGCTGGCCCGGCAAAGCCACCCCTCGACTGCCGGTCTGGTCAATGCGGTGCTGCGCAAGGTTGCGGCCATGCCTGACCCGTTCGTCAATCAGCCGCCTCAAAAGTTGCCCCAATGGCTACGCAAACCGCTGATCGCGACCTATGGCAAAGATACCGTCCGCACGTTCGAGGCGGTTCAGGCCAAGGTTCCGCCCACCGACCTGACAGTCAAGCCGGGCGTCACCGTCGATATTCCGGGTGCCATCGTCCTGCCCACGGGCAGCATCCGCCTGCCCGCAGGCGCGCAGATCTCGGCTTTGCGCGGGTTCGATGCCGGCGATTGGTGGGTGCAGGATGCGGCAGCCGCCATGGCTGTGCGTGTGCTGAACCCCCAACCGGGTGAGCGTGTGCTGGACCTGTGCGCCGCACCTGGGGGCAAGACGATGCAGATGGCGGCGGCGGGGGCCAGGGTCACAGCACTCGACATGTCGGAACCCCGCATGGCGCGGGTCCGCGAAAATCTGACGCGCACGCGTCTGGACGCCGCACTGGTGGTGGCCGATGCTCTGCACTGGACTCCCGACGCAGCCTTTGACGCCATCCTGCTGGATGCGCCCTGTTCCGCAACCGGCACGATCCGCCGCCACCCGGATCTGCCGTTTGTGCGCAACGGCAAAGATCTGCCCGATCTGACGGCGCTCCAATCCGCCCTGATCGACCGCGCGCTGGCATGGCTCCGCCCGGGCGGGCGTCTGGTCTATGCAACCTGCTCCCTCCTCCCCGATGAAGGCGAAGCGCAACTGGCCGCCGCCCTGCTCCGCCATCCGACTGTCCGGGTGGACCGCACCATGCCCCAAGGCGCAGAGGCCGCATGGCAAAGCCCCGACGGCGCCCTGCGCCTGCGCCCGGACTATTGGGCCGATCAGGGCGGAATGGACGGATTCTTCATCGCGCGGCTGACGTGCGATTGATCAGTGCGGGGTCTCTCCTGGGTAACACTCGCCCCGTCCACCAACCCGAGCGGGTTGGCCTGCAGATAGTACCGTCGTCGGATCAAAATCGCGCATCCAGTTCTGGTGCAAGCCGCTCTCGGATTGGAACCACTGGCCGGGAAAGCGGATGTTTGCCGGGGTGCCCGTCGATGCAACCACGCCGCCGAATGGGTCATAGCTGACCTGCCAGACTTTCGTCCCCAGCGTGTCCGTGGCAGACATCGGCCTGCCGATGTGGTCGACCCGGATGAAGTAAATGGCCCCGCCCTCGATCACCGCCACCGGGGTCAGACCGTTCCAGACATACTCGCGCAAAAGCGCGCCGGTGCCCTGGTCGTATTCCGCGATCCGGTTGCTTACAGAATCGAAAGAGGCCGATGTCCAAATGTCAGAAGAATTACATCGCCTAGGTGGACCATGTATTGTTCTTTGGGGGCAAAATAATTACAAACTACTTAATTTTCTGTCCGCGAGGCACCGTCAGGAGCTTCGCAATATGATCGAGGTTGAGCCTTCTCGCAATGTCAAGAGGTGTTTCACCAAATTCGGTCTTTTAAGTTAGAGATGCACCTGCTTTTATTACCACCCTTACAATTTCTTCGTTTCCAAACTCTACTGCCTCGTGCAAGGGAGTGTAGCCCATATCTCCTACTGCCTCAATGCTGGCTCCTGCATCTATCAGGATTCTCACATCGCTGAGATTTCTATTGAATATAGCTTTATGAAGAATTGTCTCTCCATCCATGGATCTAGCTTCTAGACTTAGTTCAAGCGTTTCAGAAAAATATGCCAGCGACATGTATTTTCTTATTATATCCAACGCCTCTTTATCGGTATCTCTAATCGGCATCACAAATCCCGCAAAAAAGAATGTTTGGCTCATCTACAGTACAAGATACACAAAACCTATGAAATTCTTTCATTGCATTCGCGGCCCCTTGCCATAACTCAGATATTGCTTGCTTATGCCTTCCCGGAAGCCATTTGCTGTCCCAGCGTTCACGCATTGAAGCACATTTGGCCAAGAAATTTGCCCTGTTCAGCCAGTCAGTACAATAATTTCCTGTTGGCGGCGGGGGGTTCCGCAGAAATTTTTATACTCCCTGTATTCTTCTTTTGCAATTGGATGATCAGCATATTCATCTGGTTCAGCAAGTTTGGGCATGATAAGCGGCGGAAGATCCAACAGCCCACCTAATGGGCCGATCTTTGGCCCAATCAGTGGGCCAACCTTTCCCCACCCTCCTCCTCCCAGCGGAACAGCTATTTGTTCCCCTCTCGGGTCCACCCACCTCCCCGGGTTCTGCAAAGCATACCCATACACACTCGCCCCGTCCACCAGCCCCAGCGGGTCGACCTGCAGATACCGCCCCGTCGTGGGATCATAGTCGCGCATCCAGTTCTGGTGCAAGCCGCTCTTGGATTGGAACCACTGGCCGGGGAAGCGGATGTTCGCAGGTGTGCCCATCGATGCAACCACGCCGCCGAACGGATCATAGCTGACCTGCCAAACCTTCGTTCCCAGCGTGTCCGTCGCATACATCGGCCTGCCGATGTGATCCACCCGGACGAAATAGACCTGCCCGCCCTTTCGCACGCAGACTCCCCCGAACCATCCGCCCTCATCCACCCCGTCGATTCCATATGACAACGCCCCGTCGGCGCGGCTATGGTTGGGGGAACGACCCGAACACGGGCAACAGGCGGTTTTTTCTGGTGATTTTGGGGGCGGTGGGCGTGGCGCAGACGGGCGGCAACCTTTCGATATGGACCGCGGCGGCAAACCGCTTGGCGGCGCGGCGGGCGGCGTTCACGCGGCCTGCGATGGGGTTCGTGTCGCAGCCGGAACCCCGGATGATCGGCCATTTCGGGCGTGGCAAGCAGTTGATCGCCGGCAACTTTCAGTTCGCCGGGCATCTGATCGAAGCGCCCGATAGCGGCCTGTGGGATCTGGTTCCTCCGGATGCCGCCTTTGCCTCGGCGCTGCAGGGGTTTGCCTGGCTCGATGATCTTGCCGCCGTGGGGGATGCCGATGCGCGACGGCATGCGCAGGATTGGACATGGGGCTGGATCGCCCGGTTCGGGCGCGGGCGCGGCCCGGGGTGGACGCCCGACCTGACCGGGCGGCGGCTGATCCGCTGCATCCACCATGCGCTCCTGCTGTTGCAAGGCCGCAATCGCGCGCAGTCCGAGGCGTTTTATGCAGCCCTTTCGGCGCAAACCGTGTTCCTGTCGCGGCGCTGGCAGACGGCGTCGCCCGGCCTTCCCCGGTTCGAGGCGCTGTGCGGGCTGATCTATTCCGGCCTTGCGCTGACGGGGATGGAGCGGCGGATGCTGCCCGCCGTTCAGGCGCTGGCGCGGGAATGCCGGTCCGAGGTGAACAGTGGCGGCGGCATCGCCAGTCGCAACCCCGAAGACCTGCTGGAAGTGTTCACCCTGCTGACATGGGCCGCGCAGGCTCTGGGCGAGGCGGGGCATCAGGTGCCCCCCAACCATCTGGCGGCGCTGGAACGCATCGCACCTGCCTTGCGGGCGCTGCGCCATGCCGACGGCGGCCTGGCCCGGTTTCACGGCGGCGACCGGGGCCTTGACGGGCGGCTCGACATGGCGCTGGCGGCGTCGGGGGTCAAGGCGCTGCCGCAGACCGGGTTCCCCATGGGGTTCGCGCGCCTGTCGGGTGGCCGCACCTCGGTCATCGTCGACGTGGCACAGCCGCCCGGCGGACGGGCGGGCGCATCGGCCCATGCCTCCACCCTTGCGTTTGAGCTGACATCCGGGCGCAGGCCGCTTGTCGTGTCCTGCGGGTCGGGCGCGCCGTTCGGGGCTGACTGGCACCGCGTCGGGCGGGCCACGGCATCGCATTCCACTCTGTCGGTCGCAGGGTTTTCATCGTCCCGGTTCGGCCCGGGTGCCGATGCGGGTGAGGTGTTGGAGAACAGGGCCGAAGTCACGCTGGCAAAACCCGTCCACTATCCGCAAAGCCACGGCTTGCAGCTTGCCCACGCCGGATGGGTCCGCACCCACGGGTTGACCTACAGCCGGGAACTGGTTTTGTCACAGGATGGGCGCGAATTGAACGGGCAGGATGATCTGACATCCATTTCCGCGCCGGATCGGGCGCGCCTGGCCGAAATGCAGGCCCGAACGCCCGAAGGCGCGCTGACCTACGCGCTGCGCTTTCATCTGCACCCGGATGTGGAGGCTGATCTTGATCTGGGCGGCACGGCGGTGTCCCTGCTCCTCAAAAGTGGCGAGGTCTGGGTGTTCCGGCATAATCCGGGGCCGAACCTGACACTGGAACCATCGGTCTATCTGGAACAGGGGCGCCTGAAACCCCGCGCCAGCCGCCAGATCGTGCTGTCGGGCCGCATTGAAGAAAGCGATGTTCAGATCGGCTGGACCTTGGCGAAGGCACAGGATACTCCGCTTGCCATCCGGGATATGGGAACGGACTGACATTTGCCCGCCGGGATGACCTGACAGAAGGGAAATTTCATGGCCAGTTCTACCATCCCCATCGGACGCGCGCTGTTGTCGGTTTCCGACAAGACGGGGCTTCTTGATCTGGCCCGCGCCCTGGCGCAGCGCGGCGTCGAGCTGATTTCCACAGGCGGCACGGCACAGGTTCTGCGGCAGGCGGGGCTTGCGGTCCGCGATGTGGCCGAAGTGACGGGCTTTCCCGAAATGATGGATGGCCGGGTCAAGACGTTGCACCCCATGGTGCATGGCGGGTTGCTGGCCCTGCGGGACGACGACGAACATCTGCTGGCGATGGCCGCCCACGGGATCGAACCGATTGATCTGCTGGTGGTCAATCTTTACCCGTTCGAGGCGACTGTGGCGCGCGGTGGTGCCGCTGCCGACTGTATCGAAAACATCGACGTGGGCGGGCCTGCGATGATCCGCGCCGCAGCCAAGAACCATGGCTTTGTGGCGGCCCTGACAGACCCTGCCGATTATGCGGCACTTCTCGCCGAGGTTGAGGCGCATGACGGCGGCACCACGCTCGCCTTTCGGGAACGGCTCGCGATGAACGCCTTTGCCCGCACCGCCGCCTATGATGCGAGCGTGTCCACCTGGATGGCGAAAGAGATGCAGGAACGCGCCCCGCGCCGCCGGGTTTTCGCGGGCACTTTGGCGCAAACGTTGCGGTACGGTGAAAACCCGCACCAGACCGCCGCCTTTTACACCGACGGCACCTGCCGCCCCGGCGTGGCCAACGCGCGGCAGTGGCAGGGCAAGGAACTGTCGTGGAACAACATCAACGACACGGATGCCGCCTTTGAACTTGTGGCCGAGTTTCCGGCCGAGGATGGCCCCGCCTGCGCCATCATAAAACATGCCAATCCCTGCGGCGTGGCCCGCGCCGGCAGCCTGGTCGAGGCGTACATCCGCGCCTATGACTGCGACCGCACCTCGGCCTTTGGCGGGATCATCGCCCTCAACAGCCCCATTGACGGGCCCACGGCCGAAGCGATCTGCGAGATCTTTACCGAAGTCGTCATTGCCCCCGGCGCGGACGAAGCCGCGCAGGCGGTGTTCGCGCGCAAAAAGAACCTCCGCCTTCTGACCACCAAGGGCCTGCCCGACCCGCACGATGCCGGGCTGAGCTTTCGTCAGGTCGCGGGCGGGTTTCTGGTTCAGGATCGTGATATCGGACGTATCGCCGCCGGTGATCTGAAGGTGGTGACGCGGCGCGCGCCCACCCCGGCCGAGTTGGAGGACATGCTGTTCGCCTGGACAGTGGCCAAGCATGTCAAATCCAATGCCATCGTTTATGTCTGCGGTGGCGCTACCGTGGGCATCGGGGCGGGCCAGATGAGCCGCATCGATAGCACCCGCATTGCCGCGCGCAAGGCGGGTGATATGGGCGCATTGCTGGGGTTGGCCGATCTGCCCACCAAAGGCTCCGTTGTGGCATCCGACGCGTTTTTCCCCTTTGCCGACGGCCTGATAGCGGCGGCAGAGGCGGGGGCCACCGCCATCATCCAACCCGGCGGCGCGTTGCGCGATGACGACGTCATTGCCGCCGCCGACGCGGCCGGTTTGGCGATGGTGTTCACCGGCCAACGCCATTTCCGGCACTGACATGCGGCGCGTCGCAATCATCGGCGGATTTGTCCTTGCGCTCGATCAGGCAACGAAATGGGCCGTGGTCTGGGGCCTGAACCTGGCCGAACGTGGCGAGATTGACGTGTTCGATCCCTTCCTGCGGTTCAGGATGGCGTGGAACCGGGGCGTCAACTTTGGCCTGTTTTCCAATCATGCCGACGCGATGCGCTGGGTTCTGATCGCCATTGCGCTGGCGATTTCGGTTTGGGTCTTTGTGTGGTTGCGCCGCGAAAACGCTGGCTACTGGGCGCAGGTTTCGGCTGGATTGTTGATTGGCGGCGCAATCGGAAACGTGATCGACCGTATCTTGTACGGGGCAGTTGCAGATTTTCTGAACATGTCCTGCTGCGGGATCGAAAACCCCTATGCCTTCAACGTCGCCGACATCACGATTTTTCTGGGTGCAATCGGCCTTGTCGTCTTTACCGGGGGCAAGGGGCAGGGGTCTGACGGCGGGGGCAAGCCCGCCATGCGGCGGTCGGCCACAAGACCCCGTGACGGCGGTTGACCTTTCCGCTAAAGACAAAGCAGCGGCAAGGATCAGGGGCGCAGAATGACAGCAACGGTAATACGGGGGGCGATGCTGGTCGCAGCGGGGGCATTGATGATCCTGTCGGCCTGTTCCTCGGGCAAGCCAGAGTTGATGAACATCCGTTCCACCACCAACGGGCCTGACGAATTCGGCATCCTGCCACCCAAGCCGCTTGAACTTCCTGAAACATTCGCCTCCCTGCCCACCCCCACGCCGGGCGGGTTCAGCCGCACCGATCCCACCCCGAACGAAGATGCGATCATCGCGCTTGGCGGCACGCCGGGCGGGCCGGGCATCCCTGCGGGTGACGCGGCGCTGCTTGGCTATACCTCGCGCTATGGCACCGCCGCCAACATCCGCACCGCCCTGGCGCAGGAAGACCTCGCCTTCCGCACCGACAATCAGGGCCGGGTGCTGGAACGTCTGTTCAACGTGAACGTCTATTTCCGCGCCTACCGCGACTTTGCCTTGGATCAGCATGCTGAACTGGAACGGTTCCGCGCGGCAGGCGCAGGCAACCCCTCGGCACCGCCCGCACAAGACGGCGAATAACGCCATATCGGGTAAATGCTGCGTCAGCCGGGATTGATCCGGCGGCACCAGGATGCACTTGTCCGTCACACCACAGCAGGAGCATTCGATGTGCGGCATGTTGACGTTTTTCTTGTCCGGCCTTGCCGCAGCAGGGGCCGCCGTGGCCGAACCTGTTACCGACTTCATCCTGCCCAACGGGATGGAGGTGGTTGTGATCGAAGACCACCGCGCCCCGGTGGTAACCCACATGGTCTGGTACCGCATCGGTGCCGCTGATGAACAACCGGGCAAATCGGGGATCGCGCATTTTCTGGAACATCTGATGTTCAAGGGCACTGACGAAGTGGCACCTGGCGCTTTCTCCGAACTCGTTGCGGCGCAAGGGGGCAGCGACAACGCCTTTACCAGTTGGGATTACACCGGTTATTTCCAGCGCATCGCCGCAGACAGGCTTGATCTTGTCATGCGTCTGGAGGCGGACAGGATGCGCGACCTTGTCCTGACCGACGAAAACGTGGCCACCGAACGGCAGGTCATTCTAGAGGAACGCAGTCAACGAATCGACAGTGAACCCGGCGCGCAGATGCAGGAACAGGCGCGGGCGGCCTTGTTCCAGAATCACCGGTACGGCGTGCCCATCATCGGCTGGCGGCACGAAATGGAAAAGCTGACCCGCGAAGACGCCGTCACATGGTACCGCGACTACTATGCCCCCAATAACGCCATCCTTGTCGTGGCAGGTGACGTGACGCCCGATGCAGTCCGCGATCTTGCGATGCGCCATTACGGCCCGCTTGAACGGTCTGATGCGATCAAGCCCCGCCTGCGCCCGACCGAACCGCCGCAACGCGCGGAACGCCGGTTGACCTTTGAAGACCCCCGCGTGTCCGAAGCCACCTTGTCGCGGCAATATCTCGTGCCGGCGCGCAAGTCGGGCGATCAGAAACAGGCCGCCGCCCTGACCTATCTTGCGGAACTTCTGGGCGGTAGTCCGACAACCTCGCTGTTTGCCCAAGGCATGCAGTTTCAGGATGCAACCGCGATCTACACTTCGGCCTATTACGATTCCACGGCACTTGACTACGGCACCTTCGGTCTGGCCGTGGTGCCCGTTCCCGGCGTCACGCTGGAACAGGCCGAGGCGCGGATGGATGCCGTGCTGGCGCAGTTTCTGAAGGATGGCGTCAATGACGCCGCCTTTGCCCGGTTGAAAACCCAACTTCGTGCGGCGCAGATCTATGCGCTCGACAATACCGACGGCGTGGCCCGGCGGTATGGCGAGGCGCTGACATCGGGCCTGACCCTCGAAGATATCAGAACCTGGCCCGACGTGCTGCAGGCCGTGACGCCCGACGACGTGTTGGCTGCGGCCACGCTTCTGGATCGCAGGCAATCGGTCACGGCCATGCTGATGCCCGCGCCGCAGGGGGAAACGGAATGAAACTGCTTCACGCCATCGCTGGCCTTGTCTTGCTCACAGCCCCGGCCTGGGCGGAAACGAACATCCGGCAGGTAACATCGCCGGGCGGGATCACCGCCTGGCTGGTCGAAGAACACGGAATTCCCTTCACCGCGCTGGAAATCCGGTTTCAGGGCGGCACGTCCCTTGACGCGCCGGGCAAAAGGGGGGCCGTCAACCTGATGACCGCCACGCTGGAGGAAGGCGCAGGTGCCCTTGATGCCAAGGGTTTTGCCGAGGCGCGCGATGCCCTTGCCGCCGAACTCAGCTTTCGACCGTCGCAGGATGCCATCGCCGTATCCGCGCGGTTCCTGACGGAAAACCGCGATCAGGCGATGGATTTGCTGGAACAGGCGCTGATCAATCCCCGGTTCGACACCAACGCGGTTGACCGGGTTCGCGGGCAAATTCTGGCCGGGCTGCGGTCTGATGCCCAAGACCCGCAAACGCTCGCCAGCCTCGCCTTCGACAAGGCGGCGTTCGGCGATCACCCTTACGGCACGGCAGGCGACGGAACCATCGAAAGCGTGTCGGCCTTGACGCGTGACGACGTGCTGGCCGCCTGGCGCGGTGCCATGGCGCGCGACAGGATCTATGTCGCCGCCGTGGGGGACATCACCGCCGACGAACTGGGCCTGCTGCTGGATGATCTGTTGGGCGATCTTCCGGCCACAGGCGCGCCACTGCCCGGTCGTGCCGACTATGCGCTGGGCGGGGGCGTCACCGTGATCGACTATGCCACCCCCCAATCGGTGGTCACCTTCGGGCAGCCCGGGATGAAGCGGGACGACCCTGATTTCTTCGCCGCCTATCTGATGAACGAAATTCTGGGCGGCGGCCGTTTTTCGGCCCGCCTCATGACCGAACTGCGCGAAAAGCGCGGGCTGACTTACGGCGTCGGCACCTATATGGCGGCGATGGATCAGGCGGAACTGCTGATGGGCGGCCTGTCCACCGACAACACCAAGGTGGCCGAAGTCATCACTCTTGTGCGCGAGGAATGGTCACGCATGGCCCGCGACGGCGTGACCGAGGCGGAACTTGATGCCGCGAAAACCTATCTGACGGGCAGCTATCCGTTGCGGTTCGATGGCAACGGTCCCATCGCCAACATCCTTGTCGGCATGCAGATGGAAGGCCTGCCCATCGACTATGCCCTGACGCGGAATGACAAGATCAACGCCGTCACCCCCGCCGATATTCAGCGTGTGGCAGCCAGTTTGCTCCGCCCCGATCAGCTCCACTTCGTTGTCGTGGGTCAACCAAAGGGCGTTGTCACCGGCCCCTGACCGCCCGTTCTTGTTGTGGCGGAATCGCTTGGCCCATGCTAGTCATTGGGGCATGAATGCCGCCAACCCCAAGATAGGCCCCTCCCGCCCGGTGATCCGGCAGCTGGATGAAGGCGCGGTCAACCGCATCGCCGCGGGCGAAGTGGTCGAACGCCCTGCGTCAGCCGTCAAGGAACTGGTGGAAAACGCACTTGATGCGGGCGCCTCGCGCATCGCCATCGACTATGCCGATGGCGGCAAGACGTTGATCCGTGTCACCGATGATGGCTGCGGAATGACAGGCGACGATCTGCCCCTTGCCCTTGCGCGTCATGCCACATCAAAGATCGACGGGTCTGATCTGCTGAACATCCGCAGTTTCGGGTTCCGGGGCGAGGCGCTGCCCTCGCTTGGCGCGGTCGGCCGGCTGACGCTGACAAGCCGGGCGATGGGGCATGACGGCGTGACCCTTTCCGTCGATGGCGGTCGGATGGGGCGGGTTCAGCCCGCCGCCCTGACGCGGGGCACGGTGGTCGAACTGCGCGATCTGTTCGTGGCAACGCCCGCGCGCCTGAAATTCATGCGCAGCGACCGGGCCGAGGCCCAGGCGATTGGCGAGGTTGTGCGCAGACTGGCGATGGCCGAACCGGGCGTCTGCTTTACTCTTCGCGATGTGTCAGGCGGCGGCGATGGCCGCATCATGTTCCGCGCCGATGCCGAACAAGGCGACTTTTTCGATGCGCTGCACCGCCGCTTGGCCGTTGTCATCGGGGCGGATTTCGCCGCCAACGCCTTGCCCATCGACATGGATCAGGATGGGTTGCGACTGACCGGCTATGCCGCCTTGCCCACCTATTCCCGTGGCAGCAGCGTTGCGCAGTTCCTTTTCGTCAACAGTCGTCCGGTGTTGGACAGGATGCTGTTCGGCGCCCTGCGGGCCGCTTACATGGATGTCCTGTCGCGTGACCGGCACCCTGCCGCCGTTCTGAACCTGATCTGTGATCCCACCCGCGTCGACGTCAACGTGCACCCTGCCAAATCCGAAGTGCGATTCCGCGAACCCGCCGCCGCGCGCGGGCTGATCGTCAGCGCCCTGCGGCAGGCTTTGGCAGGGGCCGGCCACCGCGCCTCGTCCACGGTCGGCACACAGACTCTCGCCGCCTTCCGGCCCGAGGCGCGGATCTATCAGATGGACCGCGCGAGCCAGCCGACGCTGGCCCATGCCCTGCAAATGCAGGCACCCGCAGGTTTCGCCGAAGCCCCCGCCGCCCGGTACGAGGCGGACAGCCCCATCCCTGCCGATGTTGGTGTATTGGGTGCAGCCCGCGCGCAGGTGCACGAAAACTACATCATTGCGCAAACAGCAACGGGCATCGTGATCGTCGATCAGCACGCGGCCCATGAACGGCTGGTCTACGAACGGCTCAAAGCACAGCGTGACGATCACGGCATCGCCACACAGGCGCTGCTGATCCCGGAAATCGTTGATCTGTCGCCAGACGACGCCGCGCGCCTGCTGGACGCGGCAGCAGACCTGGCGGCAGTCGGTCTGGTGATCGAACCCTTTGGCGGCAATGCCGTCGCCGTCCGCGAAACACCCGCAATACTGGGGCAGGTCAACGCCGCCGCTTTGGTGCGCGATATTCTGGATGATCTGGCGGAAGGCGGAAACAGCGCCCGCGTTCAGGTGCAGATGGATGCCATCCTTAGCCGCATGGCCTGCCATGGTTCAATCCGCTCTGGCCGACAGATGCGCGCAGACGAGATGAATGCGCTTTTGCGCGAAATGGAGGCTACCCCCCTGTCTGGTCAGTGCAATCACGGCAGGCCCACCTATGTGGAACTGCGACTGGCTGATATCGAACGGCTGTTCGGACGCCGATGATCACGATAGGCCCCTACAGTTTCCGCTGGGATGATCCCCTGACCCTTGCCATTGCGGCGGGCGTGGTGATCGTTCTTCTGTTCCTTGTTTTGATCCTGCGCGCCTCTGGCCAGTCGGCGGAAATGGCCGCACCCCTGATGCGCGAAGTCAGCTACCTCGCCAACCGGGTGCAATCCCTGTCCGACGGGCAGGAACGGCTGGCGGGCGGGCTGCACCACGTGTCGGAAAATCAGGCCGTCAGTCAGACTGCCATGCTCAAACTGATGGAGGCGCGCCTGGCCGAGGTTCAGCGGTCCATGACCGAAAACCTGCAAGGCACGTCAATGCGCACCGCGCGCAGTCTCGGCGATCTGCAGCAACGGTTGGAGACCATCGACAGGGCACAAGCGAACATCGAAAAGCTGTCTGGCAATGTCCTGAACCTTCAGGACATCCTGTCGAACAAGCAGACCCGGGCGCGTTCGGCGAGATTCAGTTGCATGACATCGTGCAAAAGGCGCTGCCAAAAGATGCCTACACCATGCAGGCCACGCTTTCGAACGGCAAACGAGCAGATTGCCTGATCCATCTGCCCAACCCGCCCGGCCCGATTGTGATCGACAGCAAGTTCCCGCTGGAAGCGTACGAAGCACTCCGTCGTGCCGACAACCCCGCCGCCGTGGCCGATGCCGGGCGTCAGATGCGCACAGCCGTCAGGGCGCATATCAAGGCGATAGCCGAAAAGTATATCGTGGAGGGTGAAACAGCCGACGGCGCCCTCATGTTCCTGCCATCCGAAGCGGTCTATGCCGAGCTGCACGCCAATTTTCCCGAACTGGTGCGCGATGGGTTTGCCGTGAAAGTCTGGATCGTGTCGCCCACCACCTGCATGGCCACCCTGCACACCATGCGCGCCGTGCTGAAAGATGCGCGGATGCGCGAACAGGCGGGTGCTATCCGCTCAACACTCCGGCTGCTGCACCGCGACGTCGAACTGGTGGTCGAACGGGTGGACAAGCTGAACACCCATTTCAATCAGGCGCGGGGTGATCTGGAAAGTCTGGGCACTGCGGCCGAGCGTGCAGGCAAACGCGCAGCAAGGCTCGACAACTTCGATTTTGAGGAGTTGGAATCGACGCCCCCCGTCCCCGTGATCGGCGGACAGCCCGCGCCATGATGCGCCACTTTGTGTCGCGTGACCATGTGGCGATGCCATGGGCAAACGGGCGCGGCCAGACGGTTCAAATGCTGCGGATCGACGCGGACGATGGCGGCATCCTCTTGCGCCTTTCCATGGCGCGGGTCGCAGAAAACGGCCTGTTTTCCTTGTTTCCCGGCATCGAACGCAACCTGACCGTGATTGCCGGCCCCGGCTTTGACCTGACAGGTGCCGTCACCTTGCGGGCAGACCCGCTCAAACCCGTGGCATTCGCCGGTGACCTGCCCATCGCGGCGGCAGCGGTCACGGCACCAAGCGATGATTTCAATGTCATGACGTCCCGCGCCTTGCCCCTGCCTGTGGTCTGGCTGGCCGCCGGCGGCACCACGCCAAGGTATGATACGCTGTGCCTGTTCGCCTTGGCCAAGGCGCAGGTGAATGGCACGGCACTTCAACCGCATGACCTGGTGATCACCGATCAGGTTGCCAAAGTTGACGGCAACTGCCTCGCAGTTGGCATCACCGGACTGCAATTTTTCGCAGAAAAATTGGCGCTTCGCTGACGCGGGTCAGATCCGGAACAATGGTTGCAGCATGCGCGGCAAAAGGGAATTGAACCGCAGCGGCGCGTCCGTGGCTGCAAGGCAGATGCAGTCCATCCCGGCCTCGGCAATCGGCGTGTGGTTCAGATCCTGGGTTGCCACTTCAACATCGCCCTTAGCAAAGCGGTCGGTCGCGTCGCGAAACGCGCCTTGCAGCACCAGCGTCAGTTCCAGACCGCGATGCCCGTGATCAGGCACGGCCTGACCCGCCGGAATGTGCAGCAGCCGGACAGTCGCACCTTTGCCCGCTGGCAAGATCGACTGGCGCACGCCCATTCCGATCGAATGCCACTTCACCGCCGCAAGATCCCCGCCAATGTAATCACGCAGCGGGGCCACGACGTCAGACCTGCCGCGCGCAACAGGGCGCTGTGTCGGCGGGGTGCGGTCAAGCCGCGCCATCGTTTGTTGCAGCCCGTCCTCCGCCATCGCGACGACATGGCCGCCGTCAATCATGGCCCCGCCGATCATGTCGAAACTTTCCGCATTTGCGCGACATTCGTCACACATCGACAGATGGGTGGCGACAACAAGGTTGAACGCCTCGGGCAGTTGCCCGGCCGAATAGGCCATCAGCAATGCGTCCGTCAGGTGGTGTTTGATCGTCATGTTCAATTCAGCCTTCAACTCATCTGGTGGCGCAAGCGTTCAAGCGCCAATCTGATCCGCGATTTGATCGTGCCAAGGGGCAACCCGGTTTCGGCGGCGATTTCCGAATGCGACAAATCGCCAAAATAGGCATGTTCGATCAGGGCGCGCTGCTTTGCAGGCAACTGGGCAAGGGCAAGGCCCAGCCGCGCCGTTTCCTGCTGCATTTCCAACGCATCGGCCTGATCGGGTTCCGCCTCGGGGCCCCAAGGCAAATCTTCTGGCTCCGGACGGCGGGCCTTGCGCAGGGCATCGATTCTCCGGTTACGGGCAATCGTGAACACCCAGGTCGCAACCGACGCGCGCGACGGATCGAACAGGTTCGCTTTTTGCCACAACGTTGCCATCACATCCTGCGCGCATTCTTCGGCCAGCGACGCGCTGGCCCCCGATTTCATCAAAAAACCCTTAACGCGCGGCGCGAAATGGCGAAAAAGCAAGGCAAACGCCTCACGATCCTGATTGTCACGCACGCGCAACAATAAGGCCGCCCAGTTCGGTTCGGACGTGCTATCCTGCACAGGTTCATTTTCCCTTCGAGGTTGGTCCCGCCGGGCGACCGACAGTTTCGACTGCTTATGCAGCCAATCTGCCACGGAACGCGAGGGGCGTGTTTCCAACATCATAGACCAAATACGCACCCGGCGATGCGGCGGATCATCATAACAAACAAAAAATCGCAGTTTGATCCGAAATGTCCTTCGTGGCGTAACCCTCGATGACTTAAGAAATCTTTGGACCATACGAAAGGATCGCCCGTTTATGCCGTTTGAGATGAGCTCCGCCCCGCGGCGGATCGCGGTGATTGGTGCAGGCATTTCGGGCATGGCGGCGGCGCACTTGTTGTCTTCGGCCCATGCTGTCGTGCTTTATGAGGCGGAAAAACGTCTTGGCGGTCATGCCCGAACGATCATCGCAGGCAAGCGCGGCGATCAGCCTGTTGATACCGGCTTCATCGTATTCAATCACGTCAACTATCCCAACCTGACGGCCCTGTTCCAAAAGCTGGGCGTGCCAACCGCCCCCAGCAGCATGAGCTTTGGGGCGTCGATTGACGGCGGCGCGATGGAGTATGGTTTGGCCGATGTCGGCACCGTGTTTGCACAGCGTCGCAACATGGTGCGGCCAGCATTCCTGCGCATGGTGCGCGACATTCTGCATTTCAACAAACATGCGTCCGGCGCCGTTGAAAACCCGAACCTGACGATTGGTGAACTGCTGCGCGATCTGGGCACCGGCCCATGGTTCCGCGATCATTACATCACGCCATTTTCGGGGGCGATCTGGTCCACGCCCCTGTCAGGCATCCTTGATTTCCCGGCACAATCATTGGTGCAATTCTTCAAAAATCACGGGCTGATGGGCTACCATGATCAGCATCAGTGGCACACCGTGAAGGGCGGGTCGGTGGAATACGTGCGCCGCCTGCACAGCGCCATGGTCGATGAAGGCGTTGACGTGCGGCTTGGTGCCGCCATCGCGGCAGTCAAACGTGTCCCTGCAGGCGTCATGGTGCGCTGCCATGGTGGCGAGTGGGAGCCTTTTGACGACGTCATCTTTGCCTGCCATTCCGATCAGGCGCTTGCCCTTCTATCCGACGCCTCGGTCGGTGAACGGCGCGCGCTTTCGGCCATCCGCTATCAACCGAACGAAGCGGTCCTGCACGCCGACCCGTCTGTCATGCCAAAACGGCGCAAGGTCTGGTCAAGCTGGGTCTATGTGGAACCCAAGGGCACGACGCGCAACAAGATCGACCTGACCTACTGGATGAACTCGCTTCAGCCCATTCCGATGGATGATCCGCTGTTCGTCACGCTGAATACAAATCGCGCGATCCCTGACCATCTGGTCCACGACGTGAACACCTTCCATCACCCGGTTTTCGATGTGGCCGCATTGCGCGCCCAGGAAGATATCCGCGCCATGAACGGCACACAGCGCACATGGTTCTGTGGCGCATGGATGCGGAACGGGTTCCACGAAGACGGTTTCGCGAGCGCTGTGGACGTTGTCGACCGGATCACCATTCGGTCGCAGCGGACGATTGCCGCATGACAAACGTTGACCACATTCGCGGCGAAACCTTTCACGGCCGCAAAGGGGCCGTGACCAATTCGTTTCGTTACGGTGTGGATTACCTGTTGCTGGACCCTGAAACGGCCAGCGGTCCATGGCTGTTCGCCCGCAACCGGGGCAACCTGACGTCGATCCATGACACCGATCACGGCGGTCCGCCAAAACACGGGCGCGGTGTCGCCTGGGTGCGCGATGTGCTGACGGCGCACGGCGTTGCGGGGGGCGAACGTGTGCTTCTTCTGGCGCAGCCACGGGTGTTGGGCCATGTGTTCAACCCTGTCAGTTTCTGGCTGTGCCATGACGCAGCGGGCGATCTGCGGGCCGTCATTGCCGAGGTGTCGAACACCTTTGGTGATCGTCATTCCTATCTGTGCCATCGCCCCGATCAGGCACCGATCACGCGGCAGGATGTGTTGACCGCGACCAAGATCCTGCACGTCTCACCGTTTCAGCCGGTCGAGGGTGGCTATACCTTCCGCTTTGACATCCGCGATGATCGCATTGGTATCTGGATCGACTATTCGGCGGGCGAGGGCGGGCTTTACGCCACGCTCACCGGCCCCCGCCTTCCGCTGACCAACGGGGCCATCCTGCGGGCTTGTCTGCGGCGTCCGTTCGGATCGCGGCGGGTTCTGGCGTTGATCCACTGGCAGGCGCTCAAACTCGCACTGAAGGGCGCAAAGTTCCGCTCCCGCCCCCTGCCGCCAGTGGACGAGGTGACGAAGTGACCACCACTTCCGTTCCGGTCCGGCGCAGCGCCGTGCTTCTGCCATGGTCCACCTTTGCGGCGCTGATCGCGGCGGCAGGGCTGCCGATCTATATTCATGCGCCGAAATTCTATGTCGATACCTACGGCGTCAGTCTGGCAGCGCTGGGCGGGGTGTTGTTCGCCTTGCGCCTGATCGACGTCGTGCAAGACCCGCTTCTGGGCTGGCTTGCCGATCTTTACCGCGCACAGCGTCGCATCATGGTTGCGGCGGCGTCAGCAGTAATGGCCGTGGCGATGGTCGCACTGTTCGCCGTTCCGCCGCCGATGGCACCCCTCGCGTGGTTCGCGCTGACGCTGGGCACCCTGTTCACCGCGTTTTCGTTCCTGACCATCGCCTTTTATGCCGAAGGCGTGACCAAGGCCGAAACGCTTGGGCCGGGCGGGCATGTGCGGCTGGCAGGATGGCGCGAAACCGGCAGTCTGGTGGGCATTTCGCTGGCCTCGGTTGCCCCGGTTGCGCTTGCCGCACTGACCGACCAACCCTTTGCCGTGTTCGCCATCGGCTTTGCCGCGCTCGCCGTGATCGCGACCATCCTGATGCGGCATGAGTGGAGGGGGGTTGTCGCCCCGCGCAGTGATTTTCGTCTGGCCCTGCGCCACCCGATGACACGTCGACTGCTGCTCCTCGCGCTTGTCAACTCGGCCCCTGTTGCCGTGACCTCCACTCTGTTCCTGTTCTTTGTCGAAAGCAGGTTGCAGGCACCGGGTTGGGAAGGGCCACTGTTGCTGTTGTTCTTTCTGGCTGCGGCGTTTTCTGCCCCCTTTTGGGCGCGCCTTGCCGCCCGGTTCGGCGCGCGGGCCACATTGTTGGCAGGCATGGCGCTTGCTGTGGCCAGCTTTGCCTTTGCCACCACTTTGGGGGCAGGTGACACGGCGGCCTTTGCCGTGATCTGTCTTGCCTCCGGCGCGGCACTCGGCGGTGACATGACGCTGCTGCCTGCCATCTTTGCTCGGCACCTGTCTGAAACCACGCCCGAGGCTGGCCCCGCGACGGCCTTTGGCCTGTGGTCCTTCGTGTCGAAATTGTCGTTGGCACTGGCGGCAGCAACCTTGCTGCCTTTGCTGCAACTGCAGGGCTTCCAACCCGGCCCTGTCAACTCAGCCGAGGCGCTGGCCACCCTTGGCCTGCTTTATGCAGCACTCCCCTGCGCCCTGAAACTTCTGGCCATGCTGCTTTTGGCGCTGACGCCCGTACCGGAGGCCTGACCGATGACATCCGCCATTGCCTTTGTCGCACTGGGCGTTGCCCTGACGATTGTTGCCGGCATGCTGATCGCCCGCCTGACCGGCTTTGGCGCGCAACAGCCGTCCGATTATGCCAAAGGCCCACGCTTTGACATGCGCCGCCATCTGAACGGCCCCATCCTGTGCGAAGGGATCATCTATGGCCCCACAGGCCGGGTCACATCACGTTTCGTGGCCGACATGGTGGGCACATGGGACGGGCAAAAAGGCACCCTCGCCGAAACCTTCCGCTATGACAGCGGCACGGTTCAGGATCGCTGCTGGCACCTGACCGTCGGCAACGAAGGCGCGATCAGCGCCGAAGCGGCCGATCTGGTTGGCACGGGAAGCGGCCGTGTCGAAGGGTCCGCCGTTGAATTGAAATACCGCATCCAACTCCCGCCAGAGGCGGGGGGGCATGCGCTTGATGTGGTGGACTGGATGTATCTGATGGACAACGGGACGATCATGAACCGAAGCCAATTTCGCAAATACGGCATCAAGGTTGCTGAACTGGTGGCAACCATGCGCCCGGTCGCAGCATGAGGGATTTTCGTGGCAAACGGTACTGGCTCGTCGGTGCCAGCGAAGGTTTGGGTCTGGCGCTTGCGCAGGCGATGTCGGCACGCGGGGCCGAACTGATCCTGTCGGCCCGTGATCCGGCCCGGCTTGATGCGGCGGTGGCCGCTCTGCCAAACCCCGCGCGGGCCCTGCCTGTGGACGTGGGGTCTTCCGCTTCGGTTCAGGCGGCTGCGGCACAGCTGGGCCCGGTTGACGGAGTGGTCTTTCTGGCAGGTGTCTACTGGCCGACCACCGCACAAAACTGGGATGCCGCACAGGTAGAGGCGATGTGCGACATCAATTTCACCGGCTGCGCCCGCATCGTCGGGGCCGTGCTGCCGGCCATGGTTGCGCGCGGAACCGGGCATGTGGTGATCACCGGGTCGCTGTCCGGCTTCCGCGGCCTGCCGGGTGCCATCGGCTATGCCGCGTCAAAGGCGGGAACCATGGCTCTGGCCGAAAGCCTGTATTGTGACCTGCGTGGCACCGGCATCACGGTTCAGTTGGGCAATCCCGGTTTCATCAAGACGCGTCTGACGGAAAAGAACGACTTCAAGATGCCCTTCCTGATGACGCCAGAACAGGCCGCCGCCGAAATGATGGCCCTGATGGACAGCCGGGCGTTCAAACGCAGCTTTCCCCGCGTCTTTTCGTGGTTCTTTCGCGGCGGACAGTTCCTGCCCGATTGGGCCTATTACCGGATCTTTGCCCCGAAATAGCGACGATCTGTGCAACTGGGCACAGATTTGGCGCGGCTGTGCGGATTTGCGCGCGAACGAAATTGCTCCATATCCATTGCAGGATTGCGGCAGGAAATGTCGCGGCACAGGATGTGGAGACTGCCATGACAAAGATACCCGGACTGCACCACGTGACGGCAATCTCAGGTCCGCCACAGGCCAACGTCGATTTCTATGCCGGACTGCTGGGCCAGCGCTTGATCAAGAAGACCGTCAACTTTGACGCGCCCGACACCTACCACCTGTATTATGGTGACGCTGCCGGAAGCCCCGGCACGATCCTGACCTTCTTCCCCTTTGTTGATGCCGGGCCGGGTCGCGCCGGGCCGGGCATGGCAAGTGCGGTTGCCTATGCCGTCCCGAAAGCCGCGTTCGATGGCTGGATGGACAAACTCGCTTTGGCGGCAGTTGATTTTGACGGGCCGAAATCCCGGTTCGGGCAGCGGATGCTGACCCTGCAAGACCCCGATGGTATGCATGTCGAACTGATCGAAAGTGATGTCGGCGGCGATATGCACGGGTTCCATTCCGTGACGCTGTGGGAACGTGATCCAGACCGGACTGCCCGTATCCTGACGGATGTATTCGGCTACGAAGCGCGCGGCGTTGAACAGGGCGGCGGCACCGAACGTCTGCGGTTTCAGGCACCGGGCGACGCCATCGGCACGATTGTCGATATCATCCGCACCGACGCCCCCGCCATTGGGCGGCAGGGCGCGGGCACGATCCATCACGTCGCCTTCCGCGCGCGCAACGACGATGAACAACGCGGCTGGCAAGAGGCATTGGCAAGTGTGGGTCACCCGACCACGCCCGTGATCGACCGCCAGTATTTCAACGCAGTCTATGTCCGCGAACCGGGCGGCGTGCTGTTTGAAATCGCCACCGACGCGCCCGGCTTTGCGGTGGACGAACCTGCTGCGACCTTGGGTCAGGCCCTGATGCTGCCACCGCAACACGAACGGCTGCGCGCCCAATTGGAACGTATCCTTCCGCCGCTGCGGGTGCCCGGGATGGATGCAGCAGCATGATGCGGGCGGGGGCCGTGCCCGGCCGGGCAACTGCGGGGGTTGTGTTCCTCCACGGTCGTGGCGGCACGGCTGCCGATATTCTGGGGTTGGGCCAGTCCTTGGCCCTGCCCGACCTTGCCATGATCGCCCCCGAGGCGGCGGGCCGCAGCTGGTGGCCCACGTCCTTTCTGGCGCCTTCAGCCATCCTGGAGCAACCGCTGACCCGGGCGCTGACCCAGGTGCGCGCCGGAATTGATGTGCTGATGTCTGACGGCTTGCCCCCCGATCGGATCTGGCTCGCGGGGTTCAGTCAGGGGGCCGGTCTTGCGCTCGAATCCTTTGCGCGCATCGATCTTGGGCTCGCCGGCGTATTTGGTTTGTCGGGGGCACTGATCGGCACCTCTGACCTGCCCGGCGAACCGCGCGCCGATCTTTACGGCCATGCCGACAAACGTTTCGACTATGCGGGCAGGCGTGAAGGCGCAAAGGTGTGGATGTCTGTCCATGAACAGGACCCGCACATCCCCTTGGCCCGTGCCAAGGCCAGCGCCGATGTGCTGCGCGCGATGGGTGCCGATGTCACGCTGCATGTCGAACCGGGTGCGGGCCATTCCGTTCTGCCGCAAGACGTGGCCCAGATGCGCGCCGTGTTCAATCGTCCCACCTAGGGCGTCATTTCTATCTGTGCGAAAGCGCGATCCTGCTATAACCTTGAAAGGGTTGTAAAAGGGCAGGCGGCAGATGCTGACAGAACAGACCAATCTGCCCGGCGTCCTGATCGTGACGCCTGCGCGCTTTGCTGACCAGCGGGGCTGGTTTTCGGAAACCTGGAACAGCACGGCCTTTGCCGCAAACGGCATTGATACCGCGTTCGTGCAGGACAACCATTCCTTCTCGGCCTGGGCAAACACGGTGCGCGGATTGCACTACCAGACACCGCCCCATGCGCAGGCCAAACTGGTGCGTTGCACCAAAGGCACGATGCTTGACGTTGCCGTCGATATCCGGCGCGGGTCGCCGACCTATGGCCAGTGGGCGGCGGTGGAGTTGACGGCGGAATCTGGCAGGCAACTGTTCATCCCGACGGGCTTTCTGCACGGATTTGCAACGCGGGAAGATGCCTGCGAAGTGCAATACAAATGCAGTACGGAATATGTACGCGAAAACGACGCAGGCATTACATGGGATGACCCCGATATCGGCATCGATTGGGGCCTGACAGGCCCCGCCGTACTATCCGCAAAAGATGCCGCACAACCCGCCTTTGCGGGTTTCGTGTCGCCCTTCGAATGGATCGCGGAATGAAGCTTCTGGTCACCGGGGGGGCGGGGTTCATCGGTTCGGCCGTGGTGCGGATGGCCGTGGCGCGGGGGCACAAAGTCGTCAACCTTGACGCCCTGACCTATGCCGCAAATCTTGAAAACCTTGCCGGTGTGGCGCAGAGCAATCTTTACACCTTTGAACCCGCCGATATCCGAAACCCCGATGCGCTGACCCGCGTCTTTGCCGATCACAAACCCGACGCCGTGATGCATCTGGCCGCGGAAACCCATGTCGACCGTTCCATCGACGGGCCTGCAGACTTCATCTCCACCAATGTAACGGGCACCTATCATCTGCTGGAAGCGGCGCGCCGGTTCTGGCTGGCGCAGGGCAAACCCGATGGCTTCAGGTTTCACCACATCTCGACGGACGAGGTTTTTGGCAGTCTGGGTCCGACAGGAAAGTTCACAGAAACAACCGCTTACGCCCCCAACAGCCCCTATGCGGCAAGCAAGGCGGCAAGCGACCATCTGGTCCGTGCATGGCACGAAACCTATGGCCTGCCCATCGTCCTGACCAACTGTTCGAACAACTACGGCCCCTATCACTTTCCCGAAAAGCTGATCCCAGTGGTCATTCTGAATGCCATGATGGGCAAGCCGATCCCGGTCTATGGGCAGGGCCTGAACGTGCGGGACTGGCTTTATGTGGACGACCACGCCGACGCCTTGCTGACCGTGATCGCGCGGGGGGCCGTGGGGCGCAGTTACAACATCGGCGGCGAAAACGAACTGGCCAACATCAATCTGGTTCACATGATCTGTGACATCATGGATGAACTGGCCCCGGCATCAAAGCCACACGCCCGGCTGATCACCTTTGTCGGCGACAGGCCGGGACATGACGCCCGCTATGCCATCGATCCGTCACGCATTCGGCAGGAATTGGGTTGGCGTCCCGCAACCCCTCTGCAGCAAGGCCTGCGTCAGACGGTGGCGTGGTACTTGGCGAACAAGGCTTGGTGGCAACCATTGTTGCAGCGTGATGGCGTTGGCCAGCGCCTTGGATTGCCTGGATGAAGGTATTGATACTGGGCCAAACGGGCCAGGTTGCACGGGCACTGATCCGCAGGGCGGATGCCGGAATGGCCATCACGGCGCTGGGCCGTGACAAGGTGGATCTGTCAGACGCAGCCGCCTGTTCCGCCGCTGTTCTGGCAAGCGACGCAGATGTGGTCATCAACGCCGCAGCGTTTACTGCGGTTGATCAGGCAGAATCTGCCGGGCCGGTTCTGGACCGCATCAACGCCGATGCACCGGGAGCGATGGCCCTGGCCTGTGCCCGGCGGGGGATGCCCTTCATCCAACTGTCAACTGACTATGTCTTTGATGGCACGGGCGACCAACCCTTTCTTCCGGCTGACAAAACCACGCCGATCAATGCCTATGGCCGCAGCAAACTTGCTGGCGAACGACAGGTCATGGCCGCCGGCGGAAACACACTTGTCCTTCGCACGTCTTGGGTGTTTTCCACCGAGGGTTCGAATTTCGTCAAAACCATCCTTCGGCTTGGACGCGAACGCGACAGCCTGAATGTGGTGGCCGATCAGGTGGGCGGGCCGACGCCTGCCAATGATCTGGCCGACGCGATATATACGGCCGCGCGGGCGATGCATTCGGGCGAACCGGGCGGCATTCATCATCTGGCCGGTGCGCCCGATACAACATGGGCCGATTTCGCCCGCGCCATTCTGTCCGGGGCGGGGCTTGATTGCAGGGTCAACGACATCGCCTCGGCGGATTATCCAACAGTGGCCCTGCGACCAAACAATTCCCGGTTGGACTGCCGCAGTTTTGAAGATCGTTTCGGGGTAAGACGTCCGGACTGGCGGGCGGGATTGAAGAGGGTTCTGATAGAGTTGGGGGCGCAGCAATGACGGTGAGAAAAGGCATCCTGTTGGCAGGCGGTTCCGGTTCACGGCTGTGGCCGATCACACTGGGCGTGTCGAAACAGCTTTTGCCAGTCTATGACAAGCCGATGATCTACTACCCGCTTTCGGTTCTGATGCTGGGTGGCCTGCGCGATATCGCCGTCATCACCACAGCGGAAGACAAGGCCCAGTTTCAGCGACTTTTGGGCGATGGGGCGCAGTTCGGGCTTCGGTTGTCTTACATCGTCCAACCCTCGCCCGACGGGTTGGCGCAGGCCTATACCTTGACGCGCGACTGGCTGGCCGGCGCGCCATCGACCATGGTGCTGGGCGACAACATCTTTTTCGGGCACGGGCTGTCGGAACTTTTGTCCCGTGCCGACGTGAAAACCGAAGGTGGGACGGTTTTTGGCTATCATGTTGCCGATCCGGAGCGGTATGGCGTGGTCGGGTTCGATCCTGCCGGCAAGGTGCAGTCGATTATTGAAAAACCGGCGCACCCGCAGTCCAACTATGCAGTCACGGGACTTTA
The DNA here is from genome assembly GCA_031425195.1 of Gemmobacter sp. Classification (GTDB taxonomy): domain Bacteria; phylum Pseudomonadota; class Alphaproteobacteria; order Rhodobacterales; family Rhodobacteraceae; genus JANPIX01. Next base: position 121,969 of record JANPIX010000018.1, read on the forward strand.
CTATCTTGATGCCCGCGCCCCCGAACTTGCAGCAACGATCAAGCCTTCGGCGCGGGGAGAGTTGGAAATCACCGACCTTCTTGAACTGTACCGGGCCGAGGGTTTGCTGGACGTGGAACGTCTGGGGCGCGGCTTTGCCTGGCTGGACACCGGCACACACGGAAGCCTTCTGGATGCCGGAAATTTCGTGCGGACGCTGGAGGAGCGGCAGGGGTTACAGGTGGGAAGCCCCGACGAAATCGCCTTTCGCGCGGGCTGGATCGACCGTTCGGCGCTGAAAGAGCGGGCGACGCTTTATGCGAAGAATGCCTATGGCCGTTACCTGTCTGCGATCCTTGCCGAAACCGCGCCATCGGCCCCCACGGTCATTCCGTCTGCCACGTCTGGCTGACCGCCTGCGGCCCTGAAAAGCCATTGCAACGTGCTGTTTGTGCCCCGAATTCGTCTGAATTGACGCTCACTCATCCAGTGTGGGTGTTTGATAACGAGTTTTTACGAGTTTGATTTCTTGATGGTAAAACAGGAACACGGGGCAGGCGGATGCGACTAGGTGTGAAGTGGATCGTTGGCTTTGTTGCTTTGGCTGCTACAGGCGTTTGCGTTCTGCTGTGCCTGCCCCCTGACGCCGCGCAATTGTTCGCGGTCATTGCCATCCTGTTCGCGGCCACATTGAAGGCCCGACCGCATCCTGTCCTGCAAAAGGCAGTCCTGCCGTACTGATCAGGCGGCAGGCTGTTCAACGGGGCGTTTGACGCGCGCCGCGGCCTCGAGCACGATGGGGCGCAGGCCTGCGCCACCGTTATCCAGCAAGGCAAGGAACTGCCCGCGCATCAGCGGCTCCCAGAAATCGTTGATATGATTGGCAACGCCTTCCACGCCTTCGGCATGCGGCTTGCTTTCCATGAACAACGCAATCTGATTGGCCATGTGGATCAGTTTCTCAGGCGACATGGCGCGCTCCCGTCGTGATGCGGTCAAGGTGGGTAAAGGCTTCGAAACCATCAGGCCGTGCATTGGCAATCAGGGTGATGCCTGCGGCGTCGGCCATTTGCACCGCGGCCTCGGTCGGTGCCGAAACGGCGATCAGCATGGATTGCCCCATGGCGGCGCATTTCTGCACGATGTCGATCGATACGCGGCTGGTCATGATCACCGCACCGCGCCCCATCGGCGATTGCACCAACGCTCCGGCCAGTTTGTCGAGCGCGTTGTGGCGGCCTACATCTTCGCGTACTGCCGCGATGCCCCGGCCGGGTAGCCAGAATGCGGCGGCATGGGCGGCGCGCGTGGCATCGTGCAGGGGTTGATGATCGGTCAGCGACTGGACAGCCGAGGTGATTTCAGAAGGTGACAGGCAGACGCCGCCCTCTGCCCGCATGGGTATCTTGACGGCCTGTTCCAGACTGTCGATGCCGCACAAACCACAGCCCACAGGCCCCGCCATGTTACGCCGCCGCGTGGCCAGACGGGTCTGCGCAATCTCGGCCACCCAGATCTGGACATCGACGCCCAGTGGGGTTTCGACAACTTCGATGGTTTCGATTTCGTCCGCCGATGCCAGTCCTTCGGTCAGGGTAAAGCCATAAGCGAAATCAACAAGATCGGCCGGTGTCGCCATCATGACGGCCTGCGTGCTGCCGTTATAGGACAGCGCAACCGCCACCTCTTGTGCCAAGGCGCGGGTCGGTCGGCCTGTGCCATAACGCTGTCTGGGGGTGGGTTGCGCCGTGTCCATCATTCTGCCGCCGGAAGAATGCGGCGGGCTTGTGCCGCCTGATCAGCATAATCCAGTTGCCATTCGGTCGGGCCGTTCGACGGGCTGATCTGCACCGCCGTGACCTTGTATTCCGGGCAATTGGTAGCCCAGTCGGAATAATCGGTCGTGATGACGTTGGCCTGCGTTTCGGGGTGGTGGAAGGTCGTGTACACGACCCCCGGCGAAACCCGGTCAGTGATCTTTGCGCGCAGCGAAGTGGACCCCGACCGCGATGCAAGATTGATCCACTGTCCATCTTTCACGCCGCGAAGTTCGGCATCATGCGGGTGGATTTCCAACATATCCTGATCGTGCCAGATGACATTCGCCGTCCGCCGGGTTTGCGCCCCGACGTTGTACTGCGAAAGGATACGCCCCGTCGTCAGCAACAAGGGAAAGCGTGGCCCGGTCTTTTCATCGGTGGCGACATATTCGGTGCGGATGAACTTGCCCTTGCCGCGCACGAAACCATCCACATGCATCAACGGTGTGCCTTCTGGCGCAGAGTCGTTGCAGGGCCACTGGATCGACCCCAGTTCTTCCAGCCGTTCATAGGACACGCCTGCAAAACTTGGCGTGACCATGGCGATTTCGTCCATGATCTGCGTCGGATGCGTATAGGTCCAGCCCGCGCCCATGGCATTGGCCAACAGCTGCGTCACTTCCCAATCGGCATAGCCATTGCGGGGCGCCATCACCTTGCGCACGCGGTTGATGCGGCGTTCGGCGTTGGTAAAGGTGCCGTCTTTTTCAAGGAACGACGATCCCGGCAGAAAGACATGCGCATAGTTGGCAGTTTCGTTCAGAAACAGGTCATGGACAATCACACATTCCATGGCCGCAAGCCCAGCCGCGACATGTTTTGTGTCGGGGTCCGATTGCAGGATATCTTCGCCTTGGCAGTACAGCCCCTTGAAGGTACCTTCCACAGCGGCGTCGAGCATATTTGGAATGCGCAGGCCGGGTTCGTTGTCGATAGCGACCCCCCAGACCTTTTCAAAAACCGCACGAACATCGTCATTCTTGACATGGCGGTAGCCGGGCAGTTCGTGCGGGAACGATCCCATGTCACACGACCCCTGGACGTTGTTCTGACCACGCAGCGGGTTCACCCCGACACCGGGCCGCCCGATGTTACCTGTCAGCATGGCAAGATTGGCGATGGCGATAACGGTGGTCGAGCCTTGACTATGCTCCGTGACGCCCAGCCCGTAATAGATGGCACCGTTGCCGCCCGTGGCAAACAGACGTGCGGCAGCACGAAGTTCGGCAGACGGAACGCCGGTCAGCAACTCGGTTGCTTCGGGGGAATGGGACGGTTGCGAGATGAACTCGGCGTAATCCTGAAACTCGTCCCAGTCACAGCGTTCGCGGATAAAGGTTTCGTTCATCAACCCTTCGGTCACGATCACATGGGCAAGCGCCGACACGACAGCCACATTGGTGCCGGGACGCAGGGGTAGGTGATGGCTTGCCTTGACGTGCGGCCCGTCGACCAGATCAATCCGGCGCGGGTCGATCACGATAAGCTTGGCCCCCTTGCGCAGCCGCTTTTTCAGGCGCGACGCAAAGACGGGGTGGCCGTCGGTTGGGTTGGCACCGATGATCATGACCACATCGGTGTGTTCGACGGAATCAAAATCCTGCGTGCCTGCTGATGTGCCGAATGTCTGACCAAGGCCATAGCCGGTGGGCGAATGGCAGACACGGGCGCAGGTGTCGGTGTTGTTGTTCAGGAATACCGCACGGGTCAGTTTCTGGACCAGATACGCCTCTTCATTGGTGCATCGGCTTGACGTGATCACGCCGACGGAATGACGACCGTATTTATCCTGAATGCCGCGCATGCGGTTTGCGGCGAACTCCATCGCCTCAACCCACGATACTTCCTGCCAAGGATCATTGATGTCTGACCGGATCATCGGGTTCAGGATACGGTCGCGGTGGCTCGTGTAACCATAGGCGAAACGGCCCTTGACGCAGGAATGGCCCCGGTTGGCCTTGCCATTCTTGTAGGGCACCATGCGGACCAGTTCGTCGCCCCGCATTTCAGCCTTGAAGGTGCAACCGACGCCGCAGTAAGCGCAGGTCGTGATGACGCTGCGTTCGGGGGTGCCGATTTCGATGACCGATTTTTCCTGCAAGGTGGCGGTTGGGCAGGCCGCGACACAGGCCCCGCAGGACACGCAATCCGACGCCAGCACATTGTCGGATTTCGCGCCGAACGACACGCGGCTGTCAAAACCGCTGCCTTCGATGGTCAGTGCGAAAGTGCCCTGCACTTCTTCGCAGGCGCGTACGCAGCGGCTGCAAACAATGCATTTCGCCGGGTCATAGGTAAAATAGGGGTTGCTGTCGTCTTTCGGGATGAACTGGGGGTTCGCCTCACCGCTGGTGTTTTTGGGGCGGTAATGGGTATCAACAGCAGGATAGCGAACATCGCGCAGACCAACGGCCCCGGCCATATCCTGCAGTTCGCAGTCGCCATTTGCGCTGCAGGTCAGGCAGTCGAGCGGGTGGTCGCTGATATACAGCTCCATCACGCCACGACGAAGCTTTTTCAGTTTCGCGTTCTGCGTCTGCACGCGCAGCCCCGCGGCGACGGGCGTGGTGCAGGATGCCGGCGTGCCGTTGCGGCCTTCGATTTCCACCAGACACAATCGGCACGATCCAAACGCGTCAAGCGTATCCGTCGCGCAAAGTTTTGGGACCGTGATGCCCAGTTCCGCCGCGGCGCGCATGATGCTAGTGCCTTCCGGCACCGTCACGTCGAACCCGTCAATCGTCAAAGTGACCATCGTCTTCGATTTCGCCGCAGGTGTGCCAAAGTCACGGTCGGGAATGATGAAGTCTTTCATTCGGCGGCTTCCTTCAACGGCATGAAATCATCGGGAAAGTGCGTCAGGGCCGACAGCACCGGATAGGGCGTGAACCCGCCAAGCGCACAAAGCGACCCGGCCTTCATCGTGGCGCAAAGGTCGGTCAACAGCGGGATGGCCTCAAGATCACCCTTGGCGATGCGGTCGATGGTTTCGACACCGCGAACAGCACCGATGCGGCACGGCGTGCATTTCCCGCAGGATTCGACGGCGCAGAATTCCATCGCAAACCGCGCTTGTTTGACCATGTCGGCGCTGTCGTCGAACACGACGATCCCGGCATGGCCAATCAGCCCATCCTTCGCGCCGAATTCTTCATAGCCAAAGGGCGTATCGAACATTTCGCGCGGGAAATATGCGCCAAGCGGCCCACCCACCTGCACGGCCTTGACCGGCCGGCCCGAGGCTGTGCCACCCGCGATATCATCCACGATCTGCCCAAGAGTCAGACCAAAGGCCACCTCATACAGCCCGCCACGGGCCACATTGCCAGCGATCTGCAACGGGATCGTACCGCGTGACCGGCCAAGGCCAAAATCCTTGTAGAAGGCTGCTCCGCGTTCCAGAATGACCGGAATCGTGGCCAGCGATATGACGTTGTTCACCACGGTCGGCTTGCCCAGAAACCCTTCGAGCGCGGGCAGCGGAGGCTTGGCGCGCACGACGCCGCGTTTGCCTTCAAGGCTGTTCAGCAGGCTTGTCTCTTCGCCGCAGACATAGGCCCCGGCACCCACGCGCACCTCCATGTCGAAGGCAACGCCGGAATTCAGAACCGACGCGCCCAGAACGCCGCCCGCCCGGGCCAGCAGGATGGCCTTTTGCATGGTGGCCACGGCGTCCGGGTATTCCGACCGGGTATAGACATAGCCACGAGTCGCACCCACCGCGATGCCTGCGATCACCATGCCTTCGATCAGGGTAAAGGGGTCGCCTTCCATGATCATGCGGTCGGCAAAGGTGCCGCTGTCACCTTCGTCGGCGTTGCAGACGATGTATTTCTGGTCTGCCGGGGCACCTGCCACGGTTTTCCACTTGATCCCCGTGGGAAATCCCGCGCCGCCCCGGCCGCGCAACCCGCTTTCCGTCACCTCGGCCACGATGGCCTCGGGCCCCATTGCCAACGCCTGTTCAAGCCCTTTCAATCCGCCGTATGCCCGGTATTCCGCAAGCGAAAGCGGATCAATCAGGCCGCATCGCGCAAAGGTCAGCCGGGTTTGCCCCTGCATCCACGGCAGTTCGTCCGTCGGTCCAAGGCCACGGGGCTTGTCGAACAGGGCGGCCACCGTAGCGGGGGTCAGCGGGCCATGCGCATGGCGGACACCTGCCACCTCGACCTCGGCAAAGGGTTCCAGCCAGACCATGCCGCGCGATCCCACGCGCACGATGTCGACGCTGATGCCCCGGCGCGACGCTTCGGCCACAATCGCCCGCCCGACTGCATCTGCACCCAAGGCAAGGGCTGCGGCATCGCAAGACAGATAAACCTTCATGCCGCACACTCGGCCAGCAGGGCATCCAGAAGACCCGCATCAACACGGCCGACGCCGCGCCCATCGACCAGCATGGCAGGCGCACAGGCGCACAGGCCCAGGCAGAACACCGGTTCAAGTGTTACCGCACCATCCGCCGTGGTTCCGTGGAAATCCACGCCCAGTCGTGCCTTGGCCCGGTCTGCCAGCGCATCGCCGCCCATGGCCTGACATGCCTCGGCCCGACACATTCTGACGACATGCCGCCCGGCAGGTTCGCTGCGAAAGTCGTGATAAAAACTCATCACGCCATGCACCTCGGCCCGGCTGATGTTCAGGGCTTTGGCAATGATCGGCAGGGCAGGCTGCGGAATGTAACCGAAATCCGCCTGAACGGCGTGCAGGATGGGAAGAAGCGGGCCTTCGAATGACACATGCGCAGCCAGAATGGTCGCGATCCGCGCAGCCAGGTCAGCGTCCTGCAAGGTTTTGGGAGGGGTCATCATGGCCTGTCACTTTGAGCACCAGAGGGCATTTGCCCTATATTTCAAAAATATGACCATTTCACGATAGAGAATGCAATATCAAAGCCCCGTCAATCAATAGACGGTGTCTATCAATCCGCCGTCCGCCCGCCCAAGCGGCGCCCTTCGGACAAAAGCGCTTCGAGCAGTGGCGTATGTGGCTGTCGGAATGCCGCAATCAGGCCGACCTGATGTTCCACTTCCGGACCGACGATGGGGATGGCCAGCAGATCACTTCCCGATGCAAACAGGTCTGCCAGCTTTTTCGGCAGAATGCTGGCCCATTTGCCGGTTTTCACATGCGCCAGAAGTGCCACCGTTGAATTTGATTCGATGGAGGGAACGATCAGACTGCCCGCCTCGGCAAGATGCTGGTTGACGATGCGGCGGTTCTGCATGTCGCCGGTCAGCAGGCAAAGCGGCAGCGCCGAAAGTTCGGCCCAGGTGATGGAAGGCCGGTTGACCAGACCAAGTTCCGGCGCGCAGAGCAGGCGGTAGAATTCAGGGTAAAGGGGAACCTGCATCACCCGGCCCAGCGGTTCATTGTCAAGGTAGGTGATCCCCGCCTCCAGTTCCAACCGGTCGATCCCGGCCAGAATCTCGGCGCTTGTGCGGGACAGGATCGTGACGCGCACATTCGGGTGCCGGCGCACAAACGGGGTCGTCAGGTCCGCCACCATGGGCAGCGCCGTGGGAATGACCCCGATCCGCAACACCCCGGACAAACCCGCGCGCACCGACCGGATTTCATCCCTCAGCGCCCGCGCGTCGCCCACGATACGGCGCGCCCATTCCAGTACGCGGTCGCCTTCCGGTGTCAGACCCTGAAACCGGCTGCCACGGAACACCAACTGAACGCCAAGCTGTTCTTCCAGCTGCTTGATTGCAGATGAAAGGGTGGGCTGTGTGACGCGGCACACCTCGGCGGCGCGACCGAAATGCCGTTCGTTGGCCAGCGTCAGGAACATTTCCAGTTTATCGATCATTCCCCTTCATCGCAGCAAGAGGCCAATCAGGCAAGAAAGCGACGGCCTGAAACTATTGCGTGGGGCTTGGTTGCTGTTCGTGACCCGCAGCCCTAAATCAGTGGGATGAGACAATACATCCCCTTTCTGAACAACGCCCCCCTGGTGGCCGTGGTGCGTCTGCAGGGCACGATCAGCGCGTCAGGGCGAAGCGGCCTGTCGGATGCGACCCTTGCGCAGACCATCGAAAAGGCGTTCGCGCGTGGAAAGCCCAGGGCGGTGGCCCTGCTGATCAATTCGCCCGGCGGATCGCCTGCTCAAAGCAGTCTGATCGCGGCGCGCATCCGCCGTCTGGCCGACGAAAAGAAAGTCGATGTTCACGCCTTTGTCGAAGATGTGGCCGCTTCTGGCGGATACTGGCTGGCTTGCGCCGCAGACAAGATCTGGGTGGATCAGACATCCATCGTCGGGTCTATCGGCGTCATTTTTTCCAGCTTTGGTTTTCCCGAACTTATGAAAAAACAGGGCATCGAACGGCGGGTCGTAACGGCGGGGCGATCCAAATCGCTCGCCGATCCGTTTCTGCCGGAAAAGCCCGAAGATGTGGAGCGTTTGCGCGCTTTGCAAACGCCAATCCACGACATGTTCATCAACCACGTCAAGAAAAGCCGCGGCGCCCGGCTGGATACCAACGCCGACCTGTTCAATGCCGATATCTGGGTCGGGCAGCAATCGGTTGACAACGGGCTGACCGACGGCGTGGCGCATCTTGTTCCCAAGATGAAAGCCCTGTTTGGCGACAAGGTCCGTTTTGTCGTCTATGGGCCGCGACGTTCGTTGTTCCAACGGTTCGGGGCGCAGGTCGTAAATGATGCTTTGGGCCAGATAGAGGACCGCGCCCTATGGTCGCGGTTCGGGTTGTAGATGCTGGTCAAGGGCATCTTTCTTTTCCTGATCGCGATGGGTGTCCTTGCCATGTTCGGTCGATTGCGGTTTCCCAAGGCGACCAAGCCCCGCCTGCCCCCTATGCGGCGGCCTGCACCGCGGACAATCTGCAATACGTGCGGACAAGACATCATCGGGACAGCGCCCTGTGCCTGCAAGATGCCTCCAGACACGCGGCAAGATTAGGACCGCGCCTTGACCTTGATGCAGGATGTAACATCTTTGGCGAAGATGCGCGTTAGTTCAGTTGCGCATGACAATGTCAGGATGTGTGCTTTGAAAACGTTGAATCCCGGTTCGTTGGTCGTGTCAGCTGTTCGTTGGGTGTCGGCCTGATGCCCGGTGCGCTTGTCACCGGGGCGGGGCGGCGTCTTGGGCGGGCGATGGCCCTTTATCTTGCCGAACGCGGGTTTGACGTCGCCGTCCATTACGCAGCGTCGGCAGACGAAGCGGCCGAAGTCGTCGCCGAAATCCGGGCGATGGGACGCAAGGCGCTGGCCCTGCAGGCCGATCTTCTGATGGAGGAGGAAAGCGTCAATCTTATCCCGCGCGCGGCCGAGGCGCTGGGGGGGCCATTGACGGTGCTGGTCAACAACGCGTCGATCTTTGAATACGACAGTATTTCGTCTGCGACCCGGCAAAGCTGGGACAAGCACATGGAAAGCAACCTGCGTGCGCCCTTCGTTCTGACCCAGGGTTTTGCGGCGCAGTGCCCGCCCGCCTTGATGGATAGCCGCAACGAACCTGTGGCGCAGGGATTGATCGTCAATATGATTGATCAGAGGGTGTTGAAACTGACGCCCGAATTCACCAGCTACACACTGGCCAAGATGGGCTTGTGGGCGCTTACCCGGACGGCCGCGCAGGGGCTGGCACCCAACATCCGCGTGAACGCCATAGGGCCGGGGCCAACGTTGCAAGGGGCACGGCAAAGCGCGGATCATTTTGCGCGGCAGCGTGGGGCCACCGTCCTTGGCCGTGGGGCGGGAACAGGCGATATCACCGCCGCACTGGGTTATTTTCTGGATGCCAAGGCCGTGACGGGGCAGCTTTTGTGTATAGATGGTGGTCAACATCTGGCTTGGGCCACACCTGATGTGTTAGGCTTGGAATAGTCTGATTTCTGCGTGCAACGAAAAGTTGTCCACTTCCCGAACAGGCATCACGCAAATGTCACAATTTCCTAGAGTTTTCAGGGATTTGCAAAGGCGAAAGATTTTTTTACAATAAAATCAATTGCTTGAAAAACTGCCCAAAAAACAGGCATCCTCACGAAGCTGCGTGAATCCAAGGGAAATTCCGCCATGCAGCAAGTTTGTCAGCAGGTTTATCCACAGAAACGGTGGACAGCTTTTCACTTGCCGCAGGCCCGGTATCATTGCAGGCAGAGCGGGAATCGGACGGACGATCAAAGGAATGCAAATGCAGACGAACGCGCCTCTGACTGGGCATGAATTGATCCAGTCCTGCGTGAAATCGCTGGACGGAAGTCCCGGGGTTTACCGGATGCTGAACGCAGCCTCCGAAGTGTTGTATGTGGGAAAAGCGCGCAACCTGCGGGCGCGGGTGTCCAATTATGCCCGGCCCGGTGGGCATTCTGGCCGCATTGCCCGCATGATCAACGAAACCGCCAGCATGATGTTTCTGACCACACGGACGGAAACCGAAGCCTTGCTGCTGGAACAGAACCTGATCAAGCAGCTTAAACCCCGTTACAACGTGTTGCTGCGCGATGACAAAAGTTTTCCAAACATCCTGCTGCCCAACGACCATCCCTATCCGATGATCACCAAGCATCGCGGCAAGAAATCCGTCCCGGGTGCCTATTTCGGGCCGTTTGCCAACGTCGGTGCCGTCAACCGCACTGTCAATCAGTTGCAGCGCGTGTTCCAGTTGCGCACCTGTACCGACATGACCTTTGATCAGCGCACGCGGCCCTGCCTTCTGTATCAGATCAAACGCTGTTCTGCGCCCTGTGTCGGCAAGATCAGCCAGTCGGACTATGCCGTTCTGGTGAACGACGCGACCCGGTTTCTGGAAGGCAAGACGACTGCCGTTCAGGCGAACCTTGCCACGTCGATGGCGGAGGCGTCGGACGCGATGGAATTCGAACGGGCCGCAGCCCTTCGGGATCGCATCAAGGCGTTGACGCAGGTGCAATCACAACAGGGTATCAACCCGCGTGGGGTGGCCGAGGCCGATGTGATCGCGCTTCACCTTGATCAGGGGCAGGCGTGTGTTCAGGTATTTTTCATTCGCGCCAATCAAAGCTGGGGCAACCGGGATTTCTATCCGAAAACCGGGGCAGGGGCCGAAGCGCCGGAGATCATGGAGGCGTTCCTGGCGCAGTTCTATGATGACAAGGAACCTCCGCGCCTGATCCTGCTATCGCATCCGGTGGACAACCCCGATCTGGTTTCGCAATTGCTGTCCGACCGGGCAGGGCGGAAGGTTACGATGGGTGTGCCGCAGCGGGGCGAAAAGGCGGAACTTGTGGAAAACGCCGCACGAAATGCCCGCGAAAGCCTTGCGCGAAAGATGTCCGAATCCGCGACGCAAAGCCGTTTGCTGGAGGGTCTGGCCGAGGCGTTCGCGCTTGACGCGCCGCCGCGCCGGATCGAGATCTACGACAACTCGCATATTCAGGGCACCAACGCGGTGGGCGGCATGGTGGTCGCCGGACCAGAGGGATTTTTGAAATCGCAGTATCGCAAATTCAACATCCGGTCAGACGCGGGTGCCAACAGCGATGACTTTGGCATGATGAAAGAAGTCCTCACGCGAAGGTTTGAACGTCTGTTGAAGGAAGATCCCGGTCGGGCCACAGATGTCTGGCCAGATCTGCTGCTGATTGACGGCGGCATGGGACAAGTCAGCGCCGTTGCGGAAATCATGGCGGAACTGGGCGTTGACGACATTCCCTTTGTCGGCGTTGCAAAAGGGGTTGACCGTGACGCTGGCAAGGAAGAATTCCATCGTCCCGGTCAGCCGCCGTTTGCGCTGCGTATGAACGATCCGGTTCTCTATTTCGTGCAGCGCCTCCGGGACGAGGCGCACCGCTGGGCCATCGGCGCGCACCGAGCGAAGCGTACGAAAGCCATCACCGCAACCCCGCTTGACGATATTGCCGGCGTGGGTGCCGCGCGCAAAAAGGCGTTGTTGGCACATTTCGGATCGGCCAAGGCGGTGTCACGGGCGGGGGTCGGTGATCTGATGGCCGTCGATGGCATTTCCGAAGCCATGGCCAAGACAATCGCCGACTTTTTCCACGCCCGACACTGAACTGCCTGCTGCGGATAAATTTCCAACGAAAACACGCTTAAATCGCGGCGGGTTCGACTGGCCGCCGTTTGGACGCCACCTTTTTCCGGTCCGCCGCGACGACCTTGACAGGCTCGGTCCGCTCGAACGCGGCCTCAATCACGCCAGCCATATCGGTTGCCACGAAGTCCGCGCCAAAATCTGTGGCCTCGGCCAGTTTCATGGGTGAAACCTTGGCCAATGTGCGTTGCGATTCGTTTGCCGTACGGATGTCCTCGGGCAATTCCCAGATCAGGACGCCAACTCTGACGTTGGGTGCCATGCGCTTGATCCGACGGACGTGAAGCAGGGATGCGCGGGACGGCGACGGATCAAGAAAGCAAAGGATAAGGCAGTCCGTCTGTCGCAGGTTAAGATTGTCTGCCCGTGATGGGGCAAGATCGACCGATGACAGAACAGTTGTCGTGGCACCTTCGGCTTCCAATGCCTGCCCCAGCATCGAGGCCGAAACATCGTCGATGGTCCAGCGTCCGCCAACGCAGGCAATCCGCCATTCAGGGCCGGTCTGGGTTGCCTCTGCCGCCTCTGCCTCTTCTTCTGCCATGGCGGCGAGTTCGGCGACCATTGCGGCAGCCGTAGTGGCAAGCCGCGCTTCTTGCGCCAGCGTCAACACACCCCTGTCGCGGTCGTCCTGCGCCATCAAAAGGGCGGGAATCGCGGAAATCTGATAGAAGTCGGCCAGCGACGATTCTTCCAATGCTTCTTCCGCGCGGAACGTGGCTTCCACCTGATCACCAACCAGCAATCGTTGATAAAGCCGGGCGTGGGGGGCAAGAACGGGTTCGTCGCCGAACAGAATATCGAACAGTTCAAATTGCGGAATATGCCGCCCCAGCACCACCAGACAAACCGTCAGTGGCGTTGAAAGAACAAGGCCCAAAGGCCCCCAAAGAAACGTCCAGAATATCGCGGCCACGATAATGGCAAGCGGGCTGACCCCGGTGCGCGACCCGTATAGCCAGGGTTCAATCATGTTGGAGGTGATAAGTTCGACAAGGATGAACAAACCCGCCGTCCACAAAACCGCCGACCAGTCAGGCGACACGGCAAACGCCAAGAACAGCGGGAAAGCAGCGGACAATGCAGATCCGATGTAGGGCACGAACCGCAGAACAAGCGTCAGTGCACCCCAAAGCAACGCGTTCGGCACGCCGATCAGCCATAGGCCCAGGGCAATGGGAACCGCATAGATCACGTTCACCAAAAGCTGCACGAGCAGGTATTTCGCGACCCGGCCACCCGCCTCTTCCAACACCTGCGTGGTTCGGTGAAGGTCATTGGTTCCGACCAGACGGATGAACCTTTCCCGCAACTGTTCACGTTCCAACAGCATGAAAACAACCACGACGATAACCAGCCCGCTGGTGGCGATGGGACTTATCAGCGGTAACACCAGACTTGTCAGGAGCTCATAGGCCGACGTGTGTTCGACCACTTCAACGGGAAGCGGCTGTTGAGTTGCCACTCCCTCGGCGGGCAGGGCATCGCCGACCTGGGCGTTGATCGCGCTGACGGTTTCGGTCAGGCGCGCCATCAGACTGCCTTCGCCCCCCGCCTCTTTCAGGCTGTCGACCTTTGCGATGATGTTCGCCCGGAATGTCGGCAGGTTCTGCGCAAGTTGGCCAAGTTGGGCTGACACAATGAATGTGAACAGTGCCATCGCAGCAACTGTTGCGGTGACGACAACAAGAACTGTCCAGACAAGCGGCAGGCCGGTTTGCCGCAACCTGCTGACCAAAGGGGACAGCGCGAACGTGATAAGCATGGCAATGGCCAGCGGCAGGAAAATATCCTGCGCCACATACAAAACCGCCGCTGCACCCACGATCGTGGCGATGCGCGGCAGGGTCATCCGACGGGGTTGGTCAAACCTTTTGTCGCCCGGCGCGTCAGACTCAAGATAGGTCATCAGCGGGACCCTTGGAAGAACGGGTGATGCCGGTTGGCGCGGAATGTCGGGGCAGATGATCGCCGTCTCGGTACTGCTGACAGGGTGGCAAATTGGATACTCCGACAGCAGGGCGAAACAAATTCTGAACGCCTTAAGATTTCACAACGCGGTGATGCCATCAATGGTTCCCGACGGGGGCGGACGACCAATGAATTTCACCTGAGTCGCGCCCAACAAAAAAATGCGCCCGAAGGCGCACTTGATTGTTCTGCGTCAGATCATGTGCGCGGACGTATCATTCGCTGCCTTCGTCACCGCCACCCTCGTCACCACCGCCTTCATCGCCGCCTTCGTCAGCGCCCGAATCGTCTGCGCCTGAATCGTCCATGCCTTCATCGGCACTTGAATCGCCCATGCTTTCGTCTTCCGCGCCAGCGTCGTCGGCACTTTCGTCGCCATCGACGGCTTCTTCTTCAGCTTGGTCTAGAACGATTGCCTCGTCGTCGCTGCCTTCTTCAGTCGTCACTACTTCCGACGATCCTTCGTCTGTGGCTTCGACGGACGTTTCTTCGGTGGCTTCCATCGACTCTTCGGAAACCTCTGATGTGAACTCTTCCGAAGTTACCGTTTCTTCGATGGTCGTTTCGGACGAGGAATATTCCTCGATCATCACTTCGGAATATTCGCTGTAGAACTCTTCATAGCTGAAACCCTCGACAGACCAGCTTTCCCAGCTTTCGACAGAAACAAAGTCGATTTCTTCGGAATACAGCACTTCGGTAATTGTGGTGGTGGCACTGCCGATCACGCCGGCGCGATAGTAATCGAAGATCAGGTCATAGGTCCCAAGGCCGATCCAGTAGTACACATAGGTATCAACATCGATGGGCGCTTTGATCTTCTTGCCCTTGATGTCAGACAGCATATCACCCGGTTCAATCCCGTATGTGTCCGCAACACCGCCATCTGCGACTGCAATCACAAGGACGCCGCTCTCTGATCCGCCAAGCGCAAACGCGCTGCGCACATCGGCGTTGATCGGCAGCAGCACCGCGTCAAGGGCACGCGAAACATACGGGTTTGGCAGCGTGGTATCGGCGCGGGCTGACAGTGGGGCAAACAGCGCAACCGAACTGACTGCCAAGGGCAGGGCAAGCACGGAAACAAGCGGACGTGATGGTATGAAGGTCATGAAGGATCCAGTTATTGGAGTTGGCGAACTGCGGCGTTCCACGTGCAGATGACGCATCCGTAGGGCATCAATATGGCGTCATCAACTTTCCCGGCGGATGCCGCCATCACGGGTCCCCGGCAAACCCCCCGCTGCGCTGGCTTCCCCCTTTTGCGAACACCTGCTATCTGTGCCCACATGAAACTGACGATCCCGAACACATTGACGATCCTCAGGCTGTTCGCAGCACCCGGTGTCGCCGTGATGTTCCTTTATTTCCATCGCCCTTGGGCCGACTGGTTTGCCCTGACACTGTTCGTCGGCGCGGCGATCACCGATTGGTTCGACGGTTATCTTGCGCGTTTGTGGAAACAGGAAAGCAAGTTCGGCGCGATGCTTGATCCGATTGCCGACAAGGCGATGGTGGTCATCGCGATCATGGTGATCACGGGTTACAACGGGATGAACCCCTGGCTGATATTGCCGGCGACGGTGATCCTGTTTCGCGAAGTGTTCGTATCGGGCCTGCGTGAGTTTCTTGGCGAAAAAGCAGGGCTGTTGCAGGTAACGCCGCTTGCGAAATGGAAGACCACTTTGCAGATGGTGGCCATTGCTGTGCTGTTTTTGGGCACCGGGCTTGAGTATCTGAACGGCGTGGCAATGCAGGGTATGACACCCGACCAATACGCACAGGCGGTAAGTGCCGGCCTTGCCGACCCGATCCGCGCTTGCGGCAAACGCGACTGTGCATCGTTTGCCGGGTTGGCGGGGCTGATCCTGATCTGGGTGGCCGCTGGCCTGACGGCGGCGACCGGGTTTGATTATTTCCGAAAGGCGCTGCCGCATTTGCAGGGCCGCAAATGATTGACGTGCTGTATTTCGCCTGGGTGCGCGAACGGATCGGCCTGCCGAAAGAACGGCTGGAGACGTCGGCGGTGACTGTGCGCGACCTGATCGCAGAACTTCGCACGCGCGAAGAACGCTATGAACTCGCGTTTTCCGATCTGCGCAGTCTGCGCGTGGCGGTGGATCAGGAGCTTGCGGATTTTGATGCCCCTTTGGCTGGCGTGCAGGAAGTTGCGTTTTTTCCGCCCATGACGGGTGGCTGACATGCACGTTTCGGTGCAGGCAGAACCCTTTGACGCGGGCGCCGAACTGAACCGCTTTACCGCGCAGGTGGCAGGTGCCGGGGCCGTGGTCACCTTTACGGGGATCGTGCGGGATACGGCAGGCGTGCTGTCGGGGATGGAAATCGAGCATTACCCCGGCATGACGGAACGCGCGATCCGTGCCATGCAGAATGAGGCAACGGCGCGCTGGGCGCTTTGCGGCTGTCTTGTGATCCATCGGTACGGCGCTTTGCGTGTGGGCGAACCGATCATGATGGTCGCCACCGCAGCACCGCACCGGGCAGCTGCATTCGAGGCGGCCGAATTTCTGATGGATTACCTGAAATCCCGCGCCCCGTTCTGGAAAAAGGAACAGGCCGCAGGGGGATCAGACTGGGTGGCGGCACAAGACGCCGACGAGACGGCGCTTTGCCGATGGCAAAAAGACTGACACCGGGCACAAAGGCCAAGTGTCAGGTTCGGCCTGATTAAAAGTCGAACAATTCGCCCAGAAAGCTTTCGCGTTTCTTGTACCGTTTGCCACCGCGGTAGTCATCGTCATCGTCATAACGACGACCGTCATCGCGATGACGCGGCGGGGCGGCACCGGCCGGGGGTTGCTGATACACCGGTGGCGCTGCGGACACCGGCGCGGCAGGTGAGGCCATCGGGGCGGACACACCGGCACGTTCGATGATCTTGTCCAGTTCGCCGCGATCAAGCCAGACACCACGGCATTTGGGGCAATAATCGATCTCGACCCCGCCTCTGTCCGCCATGACCAGTGTTTCGTTGTCTACCGGGCAACGCATTGCAACCTCCATGTTTTCCTGTGGGTCAAATGGGGATTGCGCTGGCGAATGCAAGATAGATCGGTGTGATCGCTGTTGCCAAAGCGCTGACTGCGCGGCATTGTCGCGCGCAGGTCTTGGCGATGGCGTCGCCGCAGGGGTCTGCCCCGCAACCTGCTGGTGCGTCAGCTTTCGTCCTGTACGCCGGGATCTTTCGGGGTTCATCGCGGGCCCGTTTTTCAAGGGTCTGACATGAACCGTCCAGAACACTACCGATTTCACAATGGCACCAAGTCGAACCTGCCGTTCGCCGTTTCCGAATACGAAGACCGCCTGCAAGGCCTGCGCGACATCATGGAGTTGCACAGTCTTGATGCCATCGTGCTGACGTCGATGCACAACGTCGCCTATTACTCCGGCTTTCTTTATTGCAGCTTTGGCCGTCCCTATGCCTGCGTCGTTACTGCCACCGAATGTGTGACAGTTAGCGCCGGAATTGATGCGGGTCAGCCGTGGCGACGGTCCGTGGGTGACAACATCACCTACACCGACTGGCAGCGCGACAATTTCTGGCGTGTGGTCGCCGGGGTTGTTGGCACAGGTAAGGCGGTTGGCTGCGAAGCGGATCACCTGACCATGCTGCAGGCCGAAAAGCTCAATCATTTTCTGGGACCCAAGCGCGGCATGGACATCGCCCCTGCAACGATGCAGCAGCGGATGATCAAATCCGCGGCCGAGGTGGCGCTGATCAAGGCGGGTGCGCAGGTGGCTGACGTGGGCGGCTATGCCATCCGAGATGCGGTTCGCGAAGGTGTACGCGAAATCGACGTGGCCATGGCGGGGCGCGACGCGATGGAGGCGGAAATCGCCAAGCGGTTCCCCGATGCGGAATACCGCGACACATGGGTCTGGTTCCAGTCCGGCATCAATACCGACGGCGCGCATAACCCAGTGACAAGCCGCACCCTGCGGCGGGGTGACATCCTGTCGTTGAACTGTTTCCCGATGATTTCAGGATATTACACCGCCTTGGAACGCACCATGTTCGTGGGCGAAGTCGACCCAGCCAGCCTGAAAGTGTGGGAGGCGAATGTGGCCGCCCATGAATTCGGCATGGATCTTCTGAAGGCCGGAAACTCTTGTTCGGCCATCACAGCCCATATCAACGAGTTTCTGGCGGATCGGCAGATGCTTCAATACCGGACCTTCGGCTATGGTCACAGCTTTGGCGTGCTGTCGCACTATTATGGCCGCGAGGCCGGGCTGGAACTTCGCGAGGATATCGACACGGTGCTGGAGCCCGGCATGGTGATCAGTATGGAGCCGATGCTGACGATTCCCGAAGGCCAGCCCGGCGCGGGAGGATACCGCGAACACGATATCTTTGTCGTGACCGAAGAGGGGAATGAAAACATCACGGGCTATCCCTATGGGCCAGATTTCAACGTGGTTGGCTGATCCAAAGGCAGCAAGAGGTATTTGGGCGGCCTTAACCAAGACGGTGGGCAACGTTGACCGGCTATTTTCAGGGCATGTTGAATAACCCCTTGACGCCGGTGGCTTTCACGGCGTTTCCCTTGGCGATCATCTCAAGCTGAAGGCTGCCGCCGTGCTTTATCTTCTTTCCAGATTGACCCCTGTTGCGTTGCTCCTGGCCATTGCGGCCTGCGCCCCAACGCCACCCCCCGGCCCGCCACCGCCCGTACCGGGCTATGAAGGTTTTCAGGACGGCGAGTTCTATATCGCGCCTGTGCCCGCCAAATACCTGCCGGAACATGTTCGCCGTCGTGAAATCGGCTGGGTGGGCGATGAACGCCCCGGTGATATTGTCGTGGATACCCACGCGCGGGTTCTT
This sequence comes from Gemmobacter sp., assembly GCA_031425195.1. Taxonomy (GTDB): domain Bacteria; phylum Pseudomonadota; class Alphaproteobacteria; order Rhodobacterales; family Rhodobacteraceae; genus JANPIX01. The sequence goes on from JANPIX010000018.1 coordinate 140,645, forward strand.
TACTTCATGCTCGAACCCGGAAAGGCAATGAGATACACCATCGCCGTCGGTCGCGAAGGGATGGGCTTTGCGGGCAACGGCACCATACAGCGCAAGCAGGAATGGCCAAGCTGGACGCCAACGGCCAATATGGTGCGCACCCGCCCTGACCTGTACGCCGACTATGCAGGCGGCCTTCCGGGTGGTCTGATGAACCCGCTGGGCGCGCGGGCGATGTATCTGTATCGTGGTGGTCGCGACACCTACTTCCGTATTCATGGCACGCAGGAAGTGTCGTCGATCGGGCGCGCCACGTCTGCTGGCTGTATCCGGTTGTTCAATCAGGATGCGATTGATCTGTATAACCGGGTCCAGCTTGGCACCCGCGTCCATGTGCGGACACTTGCCGAATCCCTTCAATGGGAAGGCACGTTCATCGAGGATGCGGATGGCCTGATGGTGCGTGACACGCCCGAAAACGCAGCCGCCGTGGCAGCAGAGCTTGCCCGTCGCGCCGCCGAAGCGGCGACAGCGACAAGCGCCGCGCGTGAAGCGGAATTGAACGGAACAGCCCAGCAGGGCTGATCCTTTCGCGCAAACAAAAAGGCCTGCCTGATGTGTCAGGCAGGCCTTTTTCATGCCCGCAAAATACCGCTACCAGTCGATGTGTTTCTGAAAATCGGCCAGCAGTGTTTCCCACGAGCCGAGCGAATCGCTGAACCCTTCTGGGCTGATCCCGCCGCCAAACAGGTTGATGTCCATCTCGATATAGGGGTCACCTTCGTTGTCGATATAGACCTTGCCATACCGTTTCCGGGTGTTCCAATCGTTGACGGAACTCAGGTTCAGGCCGCTATCCAGATCGAAACCGGCCGAAAACTGGATCGACGAACAGTCTTTCCCATCGGTGCAACTGTAAAAATAGATCGAGAAGTTCGCCCCCGCCGCAGCGGATTCGATCTTGGGGTCGCCCGTGTCATCCTTTGTCAGTGTGGCCCGATATCCCAGTTCTTTCAACAAATCTGCGATGGCCTGCGGGTTGTCGGCCACCACCGGCGCGGCAAGGGCGGGGCCACCCGCGGCCAGTGCCAGAACAATTGAAAATGCTTTTAACGTCATGCAGTCCTCCTCCAATAACTTTGGCGTATGGTGACGCGGCGTAAAGGATCGGTCAACTGCCTTGGGTCACAGGCGGATGACGTAATCTTTCAACGTGGCCTCGCAAACTTCCCATGTGCCGACAAAGCCAGGGCGTATGATCCAGCTGTCGCCCGCTTTCAAATTGACCGCGACGCCGTTGTCGTCCGTCACGATGGACACGCCTTCGATCATGCGGAAATACTCCCATTCAGAATAGGACACTCGCCATTTGCCGGGCGTCGAATGCCAAAGCCCGCAGTAAAGCCCGTCACGGTCTTCGACGTTCCAGCTCGTGTGAACAGGGTCGCCCGACAGCAAACGCGCCGGGTCTGGCCGTTCGGTCACTGGCGACGCCGACGTGCGGTTAACTGGGACGAACAAGGTCATGCTGTGTCTTTCAACGTTTGGCTGATGTCACAGTGACGTCAATGCTACTGCGAATTGCAAGCTGCCAAACTCACCCGGCGCGGGATAAGCAGGAACAGGCCGATGCGCGCTTAGCCCGACATGGGAGTGGCGGAAATGGTGCCCCTGAATGCGACGTGCTGGAAAAGCCCGCCACGGGATTGTATGCAGAACCCAGACCCCAAGAAGGACCTGCCGCGAATGAGCGTTTCCTCTCCTGTCCGCCCAGTTCTTCCTGTCGACATCCAGTCTCGCAAGGGCCGGGAAAAACTGGTCGTGCTGACGGCCTACACGACCCCCGTCGCCCGGCTTGTCGATGCGCACTGCGATGTGGCGCTAGTGGGGGACAGTCTGGGAATGGTGATCCACGGCCTGCCCTCCACCCTTGGCGTCACGATGGACATGATGATTCTGCACGGGCGCGCCGTCATGCGGGGACTGACCCGGGCAATGGGTGTGATTGACCTGCCGTTCGGAAGTTACGAACAAAGCCCGCAGCAGGCGTTTCAAAGTGCCAGTCGCCTGATGGCGGAAACCGGTGTGCCTGCGGTCAAGCTTGAAGGCGGGCAGCACATGGCCAAAACCATTGCCTTTCTGGTGGCGCGCGGGGTGCCTGTCATGGCTCATGTCGGGCTGACGCCCCAGTCGGTCAATACACTGGGCGGTTACAAGGTAGTCGGCCGCGATGGCGAAGCGACAAAGGTGATGGCCGACGCTGAGGCGGTTCAGGCGGCTGGGGCGTTCTCTGTCGTGCTGGAAAAAGTGCCGGAAAACCTCGCAGCAAGGATTACGCAGACACTGCACATACCCACCATCGGCATCGGGGCCGGTTTGCATTGCGACGGTCAGGTTCTTGTCGTCGATGACATGCTTGGGCTGTTCACAGATTTTCGTCCCAAGTTCGTCAAACGCTATGCCGAACTGGGCTCTGCCGCCGCAGATGCCATTGCCGCCTATGCCGCAGATGTGCGCGGTGGCACCTTCCCCGGGCCGGAACATGGATTTCCCGACGTCCTTGCCCCGGCCAAGGGCAAACCCTGATGGCACCTATTGTGCGGGATGTGACGACGCTTCGGGCGATGGTGGCCGGGTGGCGTGCTGCTGGGGATGTGGTTGGCGTGGTGCCGACAATGGGCGCGCTTCACGAAGGGCATCTGGCCCTTGTCCGCGCGGCCAAGGTCGATTGCGCGCGTGTGATCGTCACGATTTTCGTCAATCCGACCCAGTTCAACAATCCGGAAGACCTGAAGAAATACCCGCGCACCGAACAGGCGGACGCGGCACTTCTGGCCACCATTGGCGTCGACGTGATTTTCGCGCCTGTGGCCAAAACGGTCTATCCGCCCGGCTTTGCCACGACAGTGACAGTTTCGGGGGTAGCGGACCCGCTGGAAGGCGCGCGGCGCCCCGGCCATTTCGCTGGTGTGGCAACAGTGGTCGCCAAACTGTTCGGCATGACGCAGGCGCAGCGCGCCTATTTCGGGCAAAAGGATTGGCAGCAACTCGCCGTCATCCGCCGCATGGTGGCGGACCTTGATCTTGCGGTTGACGTGATCGGCGTCAAAACCGTGCGCGACGCGGGTGGACTTGCATTGTCGTCGCGTAATGCGCGGCTGGATCCTGCGGCGCGGACGCGCGCTGCGGCACTGTACGCCGCCATGGCGCACGCATCACAAGAGATCGCTGCGGGGGGCGACGTTGAAATCGCGTTGCAGGCGGCAATCGCACGCGTCCTGCAGGCGGGTTTTGACAGTGTCGAATATCTGGAACTGCGCAGCGCTGATTTGCTGGTACCGATGAAACGGCTCGACCGCCCGGCACGGTTGCTCGCCGCCGCCTGGATCGGCGGAGTGCGCCTGATCGACAACGTCGCCGTCGGCTAGGCAAGACGCCAAAGGGCGAAATCGCGCTTTTGCCGGGGCGTTTGCGCGCCGCCTTCGTTTTCCATCCAGTCCGTCACGGCCTGCACCTCTGCCGGGTCGAGCATGCTTGCAGGTACCTTTGCCAGCATCTGACAATGTTCCAATGGCGTCAGCCGCACCGCAAATTCCGCCTTCAGCTTTGCCCGTCTGTCCGGATCATTTGCGCCGAAAAGCCGGATCGCCGTTGCCAGAACGGCCACATCCCGGGGGTGTTGACGCAACAGGCCGGTCATCCGTGCACCTGCCGCTTCAGGTTGGCTGTCGCCCCAGAGGAATTGCACGAGCGGCAAACCATTTTCAACAGCAAGGCGCGGACGATCGAAATTCGTGGCAATGGCGCGTGCCTGATCGACCCTGCCACTGCGCATGCAAGCAGGAAGATAGACAGAAAGCTGAAAGGGAATCGTCTGTTTCAGACTGTCAGGGGTGGCGTCGATCACGGACCAAACCTGAGCTGTATCCATAAGGTCACCCATGCCGTCTGCAAGCATCCGGTAAGCGCCGATTTCACCGGGGGCCTGTGCAATCGCGCGGTGGGCAAGATCGAAGGCCAATGCAGCGTCCAAGGCCCCTGTCGCCTCGGCCGCCCGGACGAGAAGTATTTCAGGCCCGTCTCCCAATCCGGAAAACGTGGCTGCCGCCTGCGATGTCAGCCCCATGCGGAACTCTGCCCTCGCCAATGTCAGCCTTAAAGAGGGCATGGTATGCCCCTTGGCCAAAGCGGTTTCGCAGCAATCCAGAACATCCTGGCAGCGGCCCAGCCTCAACAGCGCGTCGGCCAGCCGTGGCCAGCCGTCGGCCACTGCCGGATTCTGTGCGCAAACTTGGCGCAGGTCGCCAATGGCATCGTCATTTCGGCGCAGTGCCTGTGCCGCCTCGGCCCGCAGGGTCAGGGCCCGCATGCTTTTTGGTTCGATCGCCAGCACGTCGTTGCATTGCATCAGTGCGGCCCGTGGGTCGTGAAGACGCAGGTGCGCGCGGGCGAGGTCAAGTTTTGCGCGAACCAACCGGGGAAAACGCCGCGTGACGGCGGCAAGCAGGTCGCGCGCAGCCTCGGGCCTGGTCACGCGCGCGGCACTGCTGGCGTGACCCAACGCTATCTTTTCATCGTCCGGCCACGTCACGGCCGCCTCTGACCAAAGCGTATGGGCCAAGGCGTGAAAGCCGGCGTCGGTCGCCCGCTTGATCGTGGCGAGGCTGTCGTCCTTGCCATCGGCAACATGATCCGTTGTGATGACCCCCTCCAGCACGGCATGGCGGCGTTCGATACCCACCTGCAGATCAAGGGACAGGCCGTTGATGCCTTTCGCCGCGGCATGATGCGCGATGAACTGAGCGTCGTTGGCCCGCAGCATCAGGTTATAGGCGCGGAACAGCGCGATCACATCGGTGAATGGCAGGTTCGCCGTCTTCGCGTTGAATTCCGCACGTTCGATATCCGACACGGGGATAAGCCGTGCCTGTTCCATTGCGTCCGCCGGCAGCTGCGCCCCAAATTGGACAAGTACCGGCAAGCCCGCCTGCAGGGTGGCCCCCATGTGATACCGGCGTGCCATATCAAACACCCACGGCCAGTCGATATCGTCGCCGCGGCGGTTTACCAGCAATACACCATCGATCACCCAGCGGATCGGGCTGACAGGATTGGAATAAAGGCCATGGTCAAGAGTTTCCAGCAGTAACCAGGATGCGGGTGCCGTCCGCATACCCGCGCCGCCGTGGCCCTGCCAAAGATCGTCGCGGAGCGTCGCATCATAGGAAAACGTCCGTCTGGGCGACCAGGAAAAGTCAGCCTCGGCCAGATCCGGCAAGGCGAAGGACAGTGCCGAGACAAGCGGTGCATCCTCGGGGCGAAACGACATTGGGGTTTGCAGAGTCACCCAGCCCCAAGCCTGCGCCGCAGTTGCCAGACGGGGCGCATCCTGCCAGCGGATGATCACATCGACATCCGCGCTGGTCCGGTATTCACCCGGCCTGTAGACGGACATCGAAAGTGCCGTGCCCTTGGTCCAGAACGCGGGGATGTTGATCTCTGCAAGACGCGCGGCCAGCAGGTCACGCGTGCGTTTCAACATCACTTGCTGGATCTGCGCCCGCCGCAAGGCCTTGGTCAGTTCCTGCCCCAGCGGCACAAGCGACAACTGCGCGCGCAGGTGGGTGGCGACCATGGCGAAAAGCCGGCTTTCGCCTTCGTTTGGCACCGCATTGCCCAGACCTTCCACATAGCGGAGCCAATGTTCCCGGGCATTTGCAGGATCCAGAATGGCCAGAAGAAGATGGCTGTCCTGCGCATCGGGCAGCACGCCTTTGGAAAGGCCCGGAATTTGTGCAGTCATGGTTAAAAGAACCTGTGGGCAACTTCGGGAAACACGGTGGCAAGAATGGTTAACCGTTGCGCCGCGCGACGCAAGGAGGCTAAGTTACCGCCGGGGAAATGTCTGCAGCCGTCAACGGGTCAACGTCGCGGTCGCACAGGATGGAAAGGTGATTGGCATTGATGACGATGCGTTTTGAAGTGGCGACGCCTGCCGTCGCCTATGAAGATTTTGGCCCTGACGCAGTCTTGTTGAACCTGGAAACAGGATCATATTTCAGCCTGACAGACCAGGCAAAGGTGTTTTTCGGTGAACTGATCACAGCCAAGGACGGCATGGGCCTGATTGCGGCCCTTCGCGCCCGTGATGGCGAAACGGGCGCCGGCGCGGCGCAGACGCTGCAACAGTTGCAGGACAACGGGTTGGTCCGCGCCTTGGCATCCGATCAGGCCGACGATGATCTTGATGCCAAATGCGACGCCATTCTTGCCAGTCCGCCGGGCTTTTCCTTCGACAGTTTCACGGACCTTGCCGATGTGATCGCGGCAGATCCGATCCACGACTTCGACGCCGAAACAGGGCTGCCCGTTCTGGCCAATGCCTGAAACGCCGGCGGCCCTGATCGGGCGGTTTGCCCGGGATCAGCTTGATCTTGCTGCAGCCGATGATTTCGTCCCCTCGCTGCGCTTTGCCGTCGCGGGGGCGGTCGTTGGGTTGCAGACGGGCAATGGTTCGGCACTGACAGACTGGGTCAGGGCAACAGCGGCGCAAGTCCTTTCGCCGGTGGGGCCATTCGCCCACCGTCTGGTTTGCCGGTTGGGCGGTGCGCATCTGGCGATACACCCCGATTTTTCCCATTTCACCTATCTTTCGACCCAACAGTTCGAGGCGGCCTTGGCCGCTGTCGGCCTGCAGGGGCGGTTGACCCGCGAACCGCTGGTCTGGGATATCTATGATCCGGTGTTAAAGCTGGGTCTGCGGTTGCAGATTTCCGACAAGGCCGTCCCGGTATGGGAGGCGACGGCACCAATTGCCAATTTCATGTCATGGATTGCCGACGTCGAAGGGCAAATGATGGTTCACGCCGCAACGCTGGGTGTGGCGGGGCGCGGCTGTCTGATCCTCGGCGAAGGGGGGCGCGGCAAATCGGGCACGACGCTCGGTGGCATCCTGCATGGATTGCAGACGGTGGGCGACGACTATGTTCTGCTGTCACATGCGCGACCCGTGATCGCCCTGCCAATCTACCGCAGCATGAAGCAAGACGACGGCGGCCTTGCACGCTGTGGCATCGACCCTGATGGGTTGGGGCCGCTCAACTGGAACAACAAGCGGGTGTTCACCATTGAACAGGTCGCGCCCGGGGCGATGACAACGGCACTTCCCATCAACGCGATCCTTTTGCCAGAAATCAGCAATGCGCCGCAAACCCGCTTTACCGTGGCCAATCAGGCGGCGGCATTCGCCGCAGTCATGCCCTCCACCCTGCGGCAGCTTAGTGGTGCTCGGGCGGCGCGGTTCGCAGAAACGGCGGCACTGGTGCGTGACTTGCCCTGCTATCACCTGCATCTGGGAACTGACCCTGCCGAGGTGACCGCGGCATTGCGTGGGTTTCTGGAAGCGGAGGTTGCCTGATGTTGTCGATCATCATGCCTGCGCGGAACGAGCAGCTTTTCATCGCGTCTGCCATCGGGTCGGTGCTGGCGCAGTTACCATTGTCCATGCCGCTTGATCTGATTGTGGTGGACGATGGTTCGACAGATAATACCAGTGCAATCGTGGCTGGATTTGTGAGTGGCGGTGCCCGGGTCAGGTTGATCACCGCAACGGGCAAAGGCGTCAGTGCCGCCCGCAATCTCGGTCTGTCCGCGCTTGGGCCGGATACCACAATCGTGGGCTTTCTGGATGCGGATGACATGGTGCCACCCGGCAGGTTCGCCCGTGATCTGGCGTTGTTCGCGACTGATCCCCTGCTTGAAGTTGTCTATGGCAAATTGCGGCTGGTGACTGGCGAAACCGCCAATCTTGTGGAGCATTTGGATGAGGCGGACCCCGTGATGATGGGGATTTCCGTCAGCACCGGCCTTTACCGCGCAGAAACGCTGGCGCGTGTGGGGCTGTTCGATACGGGTTACGATCTTTCCGAAGACTTCGACTTTTTGCTGCGTTTGTTTGAACGCAGGCCAGCCACCCACCTTTTGGCCGATGAAGTCGTCTGGTACCGCCAGCACCCCGGCAATACCACGGCCGGGCGGCCTGATCTGCGGCGGGCCTTCATGCGGGCCATGCTTGGCCATGCCAAAAGACTGGCTGCCAACCCCGATCTTGCACCTGTCGACTGGATCTGGAGCAAGGATGCGCTTGCGATCGGTGGCCCATGATGTTGTCCGTCATCATGCCCGCGCGGAACGAGGCGCAGTTCATCGCGGCGGCAATCCATTCAGCGCTTGATCAGTCAGCGGGCATGAAGATCGAAGTGATCGTGGTTGATGATGGATCAACGGACGACACGGCCGCCATTGTTACGGGGCTGCGTGATCAGGGGCAGGCAATCCGGCTGATCAATGGCCCGCAAAAAGGCATAAGTGCTGCGCGGAACGCCGGTCTGGATGCCTTGTCACCGGCGACCACGCTGGTTGCCTTTCTGGATGGTGACGACATGTTGCCACCCGGCCGTTTCGCCCGCGACGTCACTTTCTTTGCTGCATCACCTGCCACACAGGGCGTGTACGGGCGCATGCGGCTTGTCACGACCGACAAAACCGACATGCGTGCTGAAGTGACGCCTGACGATCCCGTCGTATTCGGGTTCCAGATGGGGGCCGGGCTCTATCGCCGGTCTGCAATTGATCGCGTCGGGCGGTTCGACCCCCGGTTCGTGCTGGCAGAGGACATGGATTTTCTCTTGCGGATGTGGGAACGCAAACCGATGATCACCCTGATTGACGAGGTATCGGTCTTGTATCGCCAACATGCCGGCAACATCACCAAACGCAAAGCGGATGTGCAACGCCACAGCATGCTTGCGATGCTGGAGCATTCAAGGCGGCTTCGGGCCGACCCGACGTTGCACAAGGTTGACTGGATGGTTGCAACCGGCAAGATGCCCATGACAGGGGGCGATCTGGCATGACATTTCTGCCCTATTCCGTGGTGATCCCTGCATTCAATGCGACGCGGTTCCTGCCGGAAACCCTGTCGTCGGTGTTCGCACAAACGGTGCCGCCTGCGCAGGTCATTGTCGTTGATGATGGATCAACGGATGATGTGACGGGCTGTCTGGATCAGTTGCGCCATCATGTCACGTTGATCAGACAGCCGAACGGCGGGCCGGGGTCTGCAACCACGCAAGGCATGCATTTCGCCGCGGGGCCACTGATTGCCACTCTGGATGCGGATGATCTGTGGATGCCCGACAAGATGGAACGCCAGTTGGATTTTATGGCGCAGAACCCGCAGACCGACATCGTTTTCGCGCGGATGACGGCGTTCAACGATGCAGACCGGAACCGTTGGGTTGACGATGCGAAATCCGGATGGGCACGCAGCACGATGGTTGTCACCAAAGACGCGTTTCTGCGGGTTGGCCCGATGGTGGATCAACCGGGACGGCTGGGCGAAATGATCGACTGGATCGACAGGGCGCGGTACGCCGGGCTGACCATGCAGATGTTGGAAACGCCCCTTGCCCGGCGACGGCTGCACACGGCAAGTCTGACCCACACCAGAACGACCGAAAGCACCCGCGCCTATCTGGAAGTGGCGCGCCGCGCCATTCAGCGGCGCAAAGGCGTGTCGAGTGACGTTTGATCCGGAATTTGCCGAGGCGACTTACCCCCACAGGGATCTGCGCATTGCAGTGTTCGCATCGTCTGACGACGTGGCAATGGCCGCGGCACGGCGGTGGCTGGCCCCGCTTGACCCCGATAGCGTGACTTACCAGCAGCACCGGATGATCGGCAGACTGGTCGTGCGGTTTGGCAAGGCGCTTGGGGAATTCCCGCAGATGCCGCGTCTAATTGGGGTGCGACGGCATATCTGGACGCGGGGGCAAGTAAACCTTCGGCAAGTGGCCCCTGTTCTGGCCGCGCTGGAAAGATCGGCGGCGGCGCTTCGGGTCATCGGGGCGGCACAGTGGCTGGAAAAGGGCGCGGGGCAGGACGCGTTTGACGTCTTCGATATCGTCACCCGCCATGACCGCAAACTTGATATTGCGGCCACCTTTCTGGACCACGGGTGGCAGATATCAGAATGGTTGGCGGAACACGTGGAAACCGCGGGTGTGATGCATTTCACAGCCGGACCAAGTGCGCGCGCACGGGTTCTGTTGCCACGGGTGCTGAAGGGCATTTCACCCGCATTTCTGTTCTCTGACCAGCCCGGTGCGGACCAGGCGGTAACCATTGGCGGGGTCGCCCTGTTTGCGCCAACAGGGCCGCAGACAGCCCAAATTGCCTTGGCCAGCAGCGTCAAAGGGCATGCCCTTGCGGACCAATGGTTGTTTGATCTGGCGAACCTGCAGTCCACACCCGGCTTGAACCTTGCAAACCTGCCCGACGCGCTGCGCAACGACGCAACCTTGGCCCTGAATTGGGCGCAGGCCGAAGCCGGTATCCGGATTCCCGCGTCTGATTTCTGACAACGCCACTGTGCCAACAGTGGCGGCTCAATCGTTTTTCGGGTGACGCACGTCTTTCAATTTGCGAAACTGCGCCCATGTGAAACGGTATGACATTCAGCGCAGGGAATACTATGGCCGATTTTGAAACCCAGATACGCGAAAGCCAGGCCCAGGTTGCCGAGGCGCAGGCAAAGATTTCCGAAATCACCAGCCGGATCGAGGCATCGCGGGCCAAGATAGAAGTGGGCGAAGCCGCCATCGACGTGGAAAACGCCACGTTGGAGGATGTGCACAAGCATACCGATCTGATGAATGCCAACATCGCAGAACTGATCATGGGTCTGGATGATGTGACGGCGGGGTTTTCCAAAGACTTTGATGAAATGCGGTCCAAGACCGGGATGGAAAGCCTGATCGGCTTTTTCTCGTCCGCCAAATCCGAATCGATGCGTCAGGAACGTCTGCGCGGTGCCAGCATCGACGACAAACTGCAGGATCTGATCGCCAAATCCGACGTGATCGTCAAACTGCTTCAGGGCCAGCTTGATATGCTCAATGGCCAGAAGGCGACAGTCGAAGCCAACCTGACCGTCACCCTGACAGAACGGGAAGACACGGTTGGACTGCTCGAAGCCGTCCGCAAGCAGATCACCGCGATGGACCCGAAGATCATCGAGTTGGAAAACAAGATCAGCGTGGAACAGGACGCTGCCGCACGGACCAAACTGGAATCCGAATTGGCCGAGGTGAACAAGCAGTTCAACGCGCTGGTGCAGGATGAACAGGTCAAACTGGCCAAAAGCCAGACACTTGAACGCTATATCGAAAAGGGCAAGACTTGGGTCGACAGTCTGCAAAATCAGGCGGCCACGCAGATGGTGCTGATCAACAAACTGCAGACAGATACGAAACAGCGTGTCGTGCTTTATGATGCGCTCACGGCCAGCCTCAAGACGGCCCAACAGCAGGATGTGGCACACCGCATCAACGAGATCGGCGTGAAGACCGACCAAGAGGCGCAAGCCGCCATGGCCGCCATCGGTGCGGCGACGAATGACCGGATGGCAGACATGCTGGAAGCCCACGAAGGGCACATGGTCTTTGCGCGCCAGATTCTGGAACAAAAGGCCAAGGCGGACGAGCGTTTCGCCCGCCGGTTCGCCGCTATCGTCGAAAAGCATGACAAGAATGAATATGGCGCCTAAGTGGTCACGACACCTCTGACTGACGACCATGCCGAACTGCACGACACGCTTGTCACGCGGCGTTACTTTGCCAAGTTCGACAGGATCACCGGGCATCTGGGCCGGGTGGCAGCAGAACTGGAATCCGAAGGGCGGCTGACCCGGGTGGAGGCGCGGGTGCTTGGTAGTTATGTCACCCGCATCGCGGCGACGTTTCAGGCGCTGTCATGGAAGTACCTGATGACAGGCCGGGGCGATGGCCCGTTGCCGGGTTTTCCCACCTTTGACCGGCACGAAAGTGGCTTTCCGATTGCGCAGGAATTGATGGTTATGGCCGTCGATGCCCAACAGGCGGACAAGCATCTGGCGGGCATGCCTTCGGAAACCGATCTGAAGGATCGGATGGTCAGGCAGATCATCGGCGATCTGACTGTGCCCACCAAATTGCAGTTCGCCCTGTCACAACGGCTTTATTACGAGGCTTTGACGAAGGGCGCGTTGTTCTGGCCGCGCAATGACCCTGACGCCCAGTGGCTTGGTCAGGCGGGTGACAGGCGTGAATATCTGGTTCACTGGGCGGTTTACGACACCCAGACGAACCTGCCTGTTGTCTATCTTTTGGATGTGCAGGATTCGGGCGAAACGGCATTGCCGAATTCAAGCCGATGGCCACGGGTTCAGGCGCATCTGATGGCGCAGTCGCTTGCCGGGTTGAAACTTCTGACCATCGCGCAGGGGTTTGATACCGATTTCGCGGATCTTCACCCCAAACGCCTGCGGCGGATCACAATCGGCCCGATGTATTCGCAAAGTTTCACGCTGCAGTCGGGGCCGATATCGGAAGTGCTCGCCGCCGCGATGGCGAAACAGGGGGACGACTGGGCCTTGGTCTGGACTGTGGAGGAACTGCAGTCAGACCGCGAAGAGATGATCAAGGACGGTTGGTTTTCGACGGTCGCCCGGCAGATATTCGCGCTTGACGGGTTGGTCGCACAAGACACGGGGGCCACGCTGACCGAACGGATGATCGTGCTGCCCGAACAGGTGTATCAGGCCCTTGTGGAACGCGATCTGCCGGGATTGCGCGGGTTGCGGAAGTTCGTTGTGGGGGCCGGGGGGCGGCTGATCCCGGCACGGTAGTACAGGCGTAAAGGACAGGGGGAAAGATGTCAGGCACACGCGACACGATGGAACTCAAGGAAGAAACGGTTCGCGCCCAGTATGAGGCGGCGCTGAACCTTCTGACCGGGTTTGACCACGCGCCCCGGCTTGGCAAAGTGTTGGTAACGGCACCGCAGGCCGAACTGTCGCCCGGCATCGGCGCGCGCCCAAGGTTCCGTTCCACGGTGCCCGGAATGGTGACGCGCCCGACGACCCGGCCCGGCGGTGTGCGCCTGATCGAACGGATCGAGGGGCTGGGCGACGGGCTTGTATCGCCGGTGCAGGCGAATGTCCTGAACGCCTTGCGGCGCGCCACGGCGATTGCATTGGCGATGGCCGAAACATTCGCACAGGCGACGCCTTTGGCCGAATTGAAGAAGGCCAATCTGGAGGCGCGGTTGCCTGATCCGCGCAAGGCCGAGTTTTCCGAATTGCTGGCGGCCGAGGCACTGGTGGTGATGCACGCTTTTGCCAATGCGACGGCCTATCTTCTGTCGCCGCTCATGGGGGCCGATACTGTTGAGGTTGGCACTGTCGAAGAAGTGTTGACGGACAACGCGCCGCTGGCGATACAAGGCGCGCTTTGGGAGCTTGATCAGGACATCGCGGCACTGGCAAGCGACGATGCGCGGCTCGTGGCAACGGTGACTGCGTTCTGCGAGGCGCTGATGGAACGGGTTGCCGCGCGTGCCGAAACTGCGCCAAAGGCAGCCCCCTATGCCGGGGCAAGCTGGCGGATCGAGGCGGACGGTCTGACTCTATCCGGGTTCAAACCGGCGCGGGCGGCCAAGGGCAGCATCCTGACGATGCAGTTTAAGAAGCCAAGCGAAGTCGTCGGCAACCACATCGCCAAGTATCAGGCGCTGCGCCTGTCGAAAATGCTGATGGCCTATGATTTCGAACGCAAGCTGAACCCGTTTGCCGAACTTGGCGGGTTCATCTTTACCTTCATGGGCGATGGCAAACCGGGAACGGGGAAAACCACGCTGATCCAGATGATGGCGGGCCTGATCAGCGGGTATTGCACCACGGCGGGCTATCCCTTCCGATATCAGAATTTCAGCATCGACCAGATCGACAGTTATCAGGGCAAGTCCGGGCAGAACGCCAAGGCGTTCGTTGACGCGATCATCGACCCTTCGGTGATTTCGTTTGGCACCATCGACGACATTGATCAGGTGGCGGGAAAACGGGGCGACCGGCAATCGTCGGCGGGTCAACAGGAAGTGACGGCGGTGTTCATGGGGGCCTTTGCCGGGGCGAATACCGTGGTTCGCGGGAACTGCACCTTTGGCATGTTTTCGAACTTTCCTGAAAACGTCGATGACGCCCTGCGCCAGCGGGCAGGGGCGCGGTTCCTTGTGGACGGTCCGCAATCGCGCGAAGATTACATCGACATTCTGGCGCTTCTTCTGGGCAAGAACCACGCCATCCCCCTGGGTGACCATGACCTGTACGCCGCACAGGAAATCCGCAAGGCCGTGGCCGCCAGCTTTGAAGGCCACGGCAGGCCACAGGAAGAAGGTCTGGTCAAAGTCTGGGATCAGGTGGCGCGGGACAACGGGCCGCTTGATACCATTGCCAAGATCGGCACCTATCTGAAGGCGATCCAGCAGGCAGACGACCGTTTTACCGGGCGCGCCATCAAGAACATCACCGACGCCGTGAAGGTCCGGGCGATGGACTTCGAATTGCCGGATGAGTGGATGGAAAACCCGGACCTGTTCCTGTTCAAATCCTATGATGAAAAGCTGGCGATGATCCGCGGCCTGATGCAGCCGATATCGGTGGACATGGTTGTGCAGGAAGTGAACCGCTACGCCGACAGCGAATTCCGCTATGCCGACAAAAGCGATGAAGTCGCGATTGACGGCATGGTGCGGGATATGGGGCGGATGGAAGAGGCGCGGCGCAGATTCGCGGGGGGGAAGGGGTGATGTGGCGCGCCCCCCACCCCCGTCCCCTCCCCACCACAGGAGAGGGGGGATGCCCGGTTCCATCGGCCTGCGGCTTTGGACAAACGGGTGAAAGGTCGCGCTTCCCCTCCCCCTTGTGGGGAGGGGTCAGGGGTGGGGGGCTTTGCACAATGAACCCCCTATGACCCAGATCGCCCAGCACACCCGCGCAAACGCCAAACGTCTGCGTGCCAATCCGACCCCGCAGGAACGCATTTTTTGGGCGGCCCTGCGTGATCTGAACCGCGCATTCGGCACCCATTTCCGTCGACAAGCGCCGATCGGCCCGTTCATCGCCGATTTCGCCGACTATCGGAGGCGTCTCGTCATCGAGGTGGATGGTGGACAGCCTGGCGGCGACGTTGACGCTGCACGGGATGCGTTTCTGGTGGCGCAGGGGTTCCGGGTGCTGCGGTTCTGGAATTCTGATGTGGCGGGCAATCTGGATGGGGTGTTGCAGGTGGTGTCAGAGGCAGTTGGAGTTGTGAATGGTTGACAGTGTTCGCTTTGGCCCCCTCTCCCTAACCCTCTCCCACAAGGGGAGAGGGAACGCTCTCAACATCGCAGGGCGGTATCGCGAAACCGGGCTCATTCCCTCTTCCCTTGTGGAAGAGGGTCAGGGAAAAGGGGTTTCAATGACATGAAGTATCTTGACACCCCTGATGACGTATTCTCCAGCCTACTTGTCCTCGCCGCCATGTTGGTTTTCCCTATCGCCATGATCGTCATCATATGGCGAAATTTAAAGCGATCTCCATGAAACGCCTCATCGCCGCCGGCCTCATGTTCGGCAACCTGATCGAAGTCTCCTCCCCGGCCTTGGTCGAACGCTACAACCGTGCGCTCAAGCATCTGACGGGTAAGACAACCGCCCTGACCGATTTTCACATCGACATTTCAGGCTATTCCCCCGAAGTCGGGGATGAGTTGAAGGATGACCTTTACCTCAACCCCAACGGGGCCAACCGGCAATTCATCCTGCTGACGACGGCGCAGAAGGATGCGCCACTGCTGAATGCGCAGTTCTCGACAAGCCGGGGCATACTGCGCCAGTTCATCGACAAGAACGAGGCGCAGCTTTTCGCGCTGACCGCCCGCGATGCGGTGGCGGGGGAGCTTGCGAATTCGGTCTATGCCGTCGATACGCCTGCCAAGCTGTTCGACATCCGCAAGGTGGTGGTGGAGGCTGACACGATTGGCAACCATGTGCGCGATGCCGGCAAACTGGCGGCCCTGATCGACCGATTTCGCCGTGAACCCGACGGGTGGCGTGATGATGTGCTGATTGCCGAAATGGCGACACTGGCCAAGACAACCGGCGATATCACTCGCGTGCCGATCAGCCTGCCTGCCATGACGTTCGAACAGGGTAATTTCTGGACCTCGCATTTCGGCGGCATCTACATCTTTCGCAACGTCCGCCTGCCGGGGGTGATTGCCGCCGAGCCGCTCCGCGGGGTGCCGGTGTCGCCCGTGATGACATTCGCCATGCGAAACGAGATTGCGGCGTGGCTGGAGCGGAACGAGCTTGTGGAACCTATCGTGCAGGCGCGCGGCATGGATGCGGCGGCGGTGCTGCGGCAGAAGATGGATTTCATTCTGGTAGATGCGGCAGATACGCTTGACCTTGACGCGGGGCAGGCCAACCGGGCCGATCTGCGCAAGGTGGCAAACCGGTTGGGAACGGCCCTGCCTGCGGAATTCGTCGGGCTTGCGGCCCTGCTTGCCTGGGTGGAACGGGCGGGGGACTGGCCTGCCATATCATCCGAACACCCCGCCTATTTCTACACCCTGCGGTCGCGCCCCCATGCCGACCGCGATCTGGTGAACATGCTTCTGGCCGAACTGGCTCCGCTTGACGTGCGGCAGTTGTTCATCACCCACAAGGAACGGTTCTACAAAGCTTATGCCGGCTGGTCCGACCGCAAGCGCCAGTATGTCGTCGATTTTCTGGCGCGCGAATATCAGGTCGACAAACAGGGCGCGCGCGAAGCGTTGTTCGGGCCCGAACCCCGGATGGATGCGGCCAACAGGCCGGAACCAAAACCCGCCCGCGATCTTGGTACCATGGTCGGACCTTGGGGCGTCTTGAAAGGACGAGGTCGATGATCGGAATTCTGCGGCTCGCGCTCTTTGGTTTTGTGGCGCTGACCATTACCTATGTGCTTGTGTCGATCTATTCCCGGTCGGTCCGGCGCGAAAAACTGGAAAAGTCCTACGATTCCGGTGAAGCGACGCAGGACATACCGGACGACATCAAGCCTGACCGCGAAAGCTTTGTCGCGGCGGGGATGGAAGCCTATGAAAAAGGGCTGAAGCGGCGGTTGATCTGGTTGGTCTATGTCGTGCCCACGGTGGCGCTGGCGGCGACGGTCTATCTTGTGAACTATCAATAAGGGGCGATGCGATGTGGCGGAAAATCAAGTGGGGCATCTGGATCGTACTGGCGATCCTGGTGGCATCCTTCCTGCACTACACCCTGCCGCAGCATGATGTGGTCCGGATCACGAACACCTATAACCGGCTGACGACTGTCGGCGAAAACTGGATGTTCTACGCATCGCCTGATACCGGAACCGCCGAAGGCACGCAAACCCGCGACATCCGTTTCATCGAAGCGGCGTTCGAAGACGACACGGTGATTGTCTATCGAAACGAAGATACAGGGTGGGTGTGGCCCCCCTATTTCAAGTATGACAGCAGCAACCTTCAGGCCGAGGCGACCAATCTTGAATCCACGCGTGAGGTGCCAAAGTGGGTGTCGGTCACCCATTACGGTTGGCGTTTCCCGTTCCTGTCTATCTATCCCAACGCCGTCAGCGTCAAAGTTGTCAGCGGGCCGGACTATTCTGCGTGGAACTGGGTCAGCACCATCATTTTGATCGCCTTGGCGTTCATTATCTTCATGGTGCGCCGCATGTGGTTGCAGTTCTGGGAACGCGCCGTTGATCCCGCCATCGACGCCGTCGATGCGCGGGCCGACGCCGCCCGCGACAGTGCGCGTGGCTTTTTCGGGCGGATCGGTGCGTGGATGTCGACCTGGCGCAGAAAGGCCTGACGCGGCCCTAGCCGCGCAGAACGCCGCCTGTGGCCTTGGTCACCTTGTCAATGATGCGCGCAGATACTGCGTCAATTTCGGCATCTGTCAGGGTATGATCGGCAGGCTGCAGGCGAACGGTGATTGCGAGCGATTTCTTGCCCGCACCCATCTGCGCCTCGGCACGGTCGCCGGCAAACTGATCGAACAGACGAACGCCCGCGATCAGCGCCTTGTCGGCACCCGCTGCGGCGTTGACGATGACCAATGCCTCGGTCCGCGCATCCACGACAAAGGCAAAATCGCGTTCGACAGCCTGCAGATCGCTGATCGCCAGCGGCGGGCGCGTCGTTGACCTGATCTTGGGCAAAGGCACGGCGTCGATAGTCACACTCAGCGCCATGGCAGGGCCTTTCACGTCCATCGCGGCCAGAAACTTCGGGTGAATTTCGCCAAAGGTTGCGAGCACCGTGGGGCCCAGATTGATTGTTCCGGCACGACCGGGGTGGTACCATCCGGGCAGGTTCCGCGTGATCTGCACCCGCGCGGGCGCACCAAGGGCGGCAAGCACAGCCTCCACATCAGCTTTCACGTCGTAAACATCGACGGGGCGGCGGGACCCGTGCGGATCCCGCATCGCTGCCGCGCCGACAAGAAGTGCCGTCGCGCGAACGCCTTGTTCGCCGGGTTCCCCCCCATGAAAGACCGGCCCGAGTTCGAACAGGGCCAAATCCATGAACCCGCGCGACTGATTGCGGCTTGCCGCGCGCAAAAGGCCGGGCAGAAGGTCTGGCCTCAGATGTGACATTTCCGATGAAATGGGGTTTTCGATCCGCACGGCATCATCGCCGCCCCCGAACAACGCCGCATCCGCCTTGTCAATGAAACTGTAGGTCACACATTCGTTGTAACCCAGGGCGGCCAGACTGCGCCGCACTGTCTTTTCGCGCTTTTGCTGCGCCGTCAGAATGGGTTTCGGCACGCCGGGCAGGCGGCGCAGCAACGGGGCACCAACCAGCTTTTGCAGGCTGGCGATCCGGGCGATTTCCTCGACCAGATCCGCCTCGCCCAGAATGTCGGGCCGCCAGCTGGGCGGCGTTGCGGTGTCGCCGCGCAGGGTAAACCCAAGCGCCGTCAGCGTCTGGCGCTGCTGCGCCTCCGGTATGTCCATGCCAACGAGGTTGCCCACGCGCGCCGGATCAAAATGATAATGGCGCGTGGTGTCGGGAACGGCCCCGTCCAGCGCTACCGTGGACGGTGTGCCGCCGCAAAGATCTAGGATCATCTGGGTGGCCAGCGCCAACCCGTCGAGCGTGAAGGCAGGGTCGATGCCGCGTTCAAACCGGTAGCGGGCATCCGAATTGATCCGCAACGCGCGGCCTGTGGCGGCAATCGTCAGCGGGTCCCAATAGGCCGATTCCAGAAAGACATCTGTCGTTTCAGGCGAACAGCCCGACGCCTCGCCCCCCATGATGCCCGCCAGGCTTTCGGGCCCGTGATCGTCCGAAATCAGCATTTGCCCCGCCGCGAAAGCATAGGTCTTGCCATCCAGCGCCAACAGCGTTTCGCCCCCCGCTGCCGGGTGTATCCGCAGGTTGCCGGCCACTTTGGCCGCATCGAACACGTGGAGCGGCCGGTTCAGGCCAAAGGTGAAGTAATTGGTAATGTCGACCAGGGCAGAGATCGGACGCAGCCCGATCGCCTTGAGCCGTGCTGCCAGCCAATCCGGCGACGGCCGATTGGTCACGCCCCGGATCAGGCGACCGGCAAACAGCGGGCAGCCCTTTGCTTTCAGGGCATCGTCGATGGTGACCGTGATCGGGCACGGAAACGCACCCTCGATATTCGGGATCGCAAGATCAACCAGCCGCCCCAGCCCGCGCGCCGCAAGATCGCGCGCGATGCCACGCACGCCAAGCGCATCAGGCCGGTTCGCCGTGATCTTCACAAAGACCATCGGGTCATTCAGCCCCTTGTAGTCGATGAACCGCGCGCCTAGCGGGGCATCGGCGGGCAGGTCGATAATGCCGTCATGATTGTCCGACAAGGTCAGTTCACGTTCGGAACACAGCATCCCATTGGATTCAACCCCCCGGATGACGCCCGGCTTCAGATCGACGCCGGTGCCGGGCACATGGGTTCCCACAGGGGCAAACACACCGACAAGGCCCGTGCGGGCATTGGGCGCGCCGCAGACGACCTGCACCTCTTCCATTCGGCCACCTTGACCATCAGGATAGGTTTCCACCCGGCACAGGCGAAGCCGGTCGGCATTGGGATGGGGCAGGGCCTCGATCACCCGGCAAATCCGAAAAGCGCCCAGCGTGTCGGCAGGGTTTTCGACACCTTCTACCTCGTGCCCCAGATCGGTGAGCGCGTGCAGGATCGTGTCCAGCGACGCGTCGGTTTCAAGGTGATCTTTCAGCCAGGACAGGGTGAATTTCATGGGGGCGCGGGCCTTCGGTGACAGTGCCCTGCGGGATTAGCGCATTGCCCGGAAAAGGGGAAGGGCAGGGCTATTGGTCGACATAGTCGGCAAGGGCGGGCAGCCCCAGATGGTGCGCATCAAGCCAGGGCAGCGCCCGATCTTGCAGAACTTGGAGCAGCGGAGCCAGCACCGCCGCATCGTTGTGCACGTCAACATAGAAGATCAGACCCGGATTGCCCGTTGCATCGAACAGGTTCAGCGGAATGTCGTCATCGTCGTCCCAGACTGTGCCTGACACGTCGATGCCGTCTGCGGGCAGAAAACGGAGTGTCAGCGTCGCGTCAAAACCGTACCGGCTGCGCTGCAAGTGAAGCGCTGTCTTGCCGCGTTCCGTCTGCCGCGCCCAAGTGGTTCCGGTGCGGGTATAGCCGAAGTCGGAGGCCAGCGTGTCGATCACTTTGAGGATCACCGCCAACGCTTCCTCGCGTTTTTGCGGAAAGGCAGGGTCGTGCGCGGCCATGTGCACGCGGACGTCGGGGTCGGGCGTTTCGGTCACTGGGGCACCTTGGATCAGCTGCGACCCTTATGGCATCGCACCCGCCGCTTGGGAAGGCGAGAGGGCGACGCAGCAGGCAGGCAGGCGCGGTCAAACCTGACAGTCGCCCGTTTAAACCTTGGGTTTTGTCGTTCGGTTCGCACACGTGACCGAAATCGTCAAAGGCTCAACCCCCCCGCCAGATCGGGCACGTCAAGCGCGCTGAACCCGTAATGGCGCAGCCAGCGCAGGTCGGATTCAAAGAAAGCGCGCAAATCCGGGATGCCATATTTCAGCATGGCAATCCTGTCGATTCCCATGCCGAAGGCAAAGCCCTGCCAGACTGTCGGGTCGACACCCGCCGCTGCCAGCACCTTTGGGTGCACCATGCCGGACCCCAGGATTTCCATCCACTTGTCGCCCTGACCCAGTTTCAACTGCCCGCCCACGTTGGAATAGCGGATGTCGACTTCAGCCGAGGGTTCGGTGAACGGGAAATGCGACGCGCGAAAGCGCAGTTCAACCTCGTCCACCTCAAAGAAAGCGCGGCAGAATTCTTCCAGCACCCATTTCAGGTTGGCCATTGTGATGTTGCGGTCGACGGCCAGCCCTTCGACCTGATGGAACATCGGCGTATGGGTCTGGTCCATGTCCATGCGGTACACGCGCCCCGGCGCGATCACCCGGATTGGCGCGCCCTGCTCCATCAGGGCGCGGATCTGCACGGGGCTTGTGTGGGTGCGCAACACATGCGGGGGCCGGTCGTCGCCTTCGTTGCGGTGCATGAAGAACGTGTCATGTTCCTGCCGTGCAGGATGGTCGGGCGACATGTTCAGGGCGTCAAAGTTGTACCAATCGGATTCCACCTGCGGCCCTGTGGCCACCACAAAACCCATGTCGGCGAAAATGGCGGACAGTTCGTCCATCACCTGACTGACAGGGTGGATCGTGCCCTGCGGTCGTGGGCGGCCCGGAAGCGTTACATCGAGCCATTCGCCCTTCAACCGGGCGTCCAGTGCTGCGTCACCCAAACCGGCTTTTCGCGCGCGCAACGCCGCGTCAATCTCGTCGCGCAGCACGTTCAAGGCGGCACCGGCGGATTTGCGGGCGTCGGGGTCCATCTTGCCCAGGGTCGACATCAGGGCGCTGATTTCACCCTTTTTACCGAGGGCAGCGAGACGCACAGCTTCGAGCGCGGATTCGTCTGGCGAATTGGCGATGGCCTCGATGTATTTGGTGCGAAGTGTGTCCAGCCCGTCCATTCCGGCCTCCCATGAAATCCGGTTGGTGCTAGCGGGACGGGGGGCGGATTGCAAGCGTGGCAGGGTGTGAGATGCCGTGCCGCCGAACTGACGGTCTTTCCAGCCAAAAGGGGGACAACGAATCTGCCCGATTCAGGATCATCTTTCGTGTCGGCTGGATTGACCGTGATACGCCGCCAAACGGCCTTTGCCAATGATTTTTGGCGTGTGCTATCCGGCAATACTTTGTGAATTTATTGTATGTACAAGGCAGGTCACGAACAGTTCGCCAACTTTGACCTTCAAAACAAAAAGCCCCGCCTTTCGGCAGGGCGTTTCAACAATGTTCGCAGAGCAATCAGGCCGTGGCGGCGGCTTTTGCCTGTGCTGCAATCGCATTGAACGCTTCGGGTTCGTGCACGGCCAGATCGGCCAGAACCTTGCGGTCAACTTCGATCCCGGCTTTGGCAAGCCCGTGGATCAGACGCGAATAAGTGAATTCGGCGTCAAACAGGCGAACGGCCGCGTTGATCCGCTGAATCCACAGGGCACGGAAATTCCGCTTGCGGGTCTTGCGGTCACGGGTGGCATACTGGTTGGCCTTGTCGACAGCCTGCGTGGCCGTCTTGAAGTTGGTGGAGCGGGCGGCGTAATAGCCAGCCGCCGCCTTGATCACCTTGCGGTGACGGGCGTGCGTTACAACGCCGGATTTGACGCGGGACATCTGCTGCTCTCCTTACCGGTCGTAGGGCATGTATTTCTTGACGATCTTCGCGTCGGAAGCACTCAGGAGCATTGTCCCGGTTGCGTCGCGAATGAATTTCGTCGTGCGTTTGATCATGCCGTGGCGTTTTCCGGCGACGCCGGCTTTCACCCGACCGGAAGCTGTAAAGCTGAAACGCTTCTTGGCTGCCGACTTGGTCTTCATCTTGGGCATTTCCATCTCCGTGGTTTCAGGTGCGGCTCGGCATGCCACGTCGGCCGGCCACACGGGTATTGAAGGGGGTCGTATAGGCGGGTGCCACTGGTCGCGCAAGAGGGAAAAGCGGCGTCCGGCCTAGCCGAGATAGCGGCCGATCACGCGGACGAACACGTCGGGAATTTCTTCCCAGCCATATCCGCCCGGTGTTTTTGTATTGGCATAGATCAGAAACAGGATGCCCCCGAACAACAGGATTGCGGCGGCCCGGGGGGCGGTGCCATGGGTGTAATGTTGCAGCAAGGTCGGAAATGCCAGCAGCGTCATCACAATCCCGATCACGAGCGAAAGATCTGCGTCCACACGTTCCCCCCGGTTGACCCTGTCTGTTTCCCCTAGGGTACCCTATTCAGTCTCGGACCGTGAAATCAATCGTTCATCGCAAGGTGCCACCCGCAGAATGTTGGTGGTGCCCTGCACGTTAAAGGGGACGCCGGCGGTCAGCACGATGTTGTCCGTCTCGGTGGCAAAGCCTTCTTGCAGGGCGGCACGAATGGCCGCGATCACGGCACCTTTGAAGCGGTCCTGCGGGGCCACGATCACACAGTGGGTTCCCCATGTCAGGCACATGCGGCGTGCTGATTCGATCAGCGGCGTCAGGGCCAGAATGGGAACGCGGGGCCGTTCGCGTGCAACAAGGCTGACTGTGGTGCCGGTCTGGGAAAAGCAGGCAATGACCTTGATGTTCGTCGTTTCGGCAATTTCGCGGGCGGCGGCCACGATACCATCGGCGATGGTTTCGCGCTTGGCTGTCCGGCTTGCCTCGATCACCTGACGGTAGGTCGGGTCACTTTCGACGGACAGGGCGACGTTGTGCATCGTCGTTACAGCTTCGATCGGGTAGGCCCCGGCTGCGGATTCTGCGGACAGCATCACGGCGTCCGCGCCTTCATAAATCGCAGTTGCGACGTCAGACACCTCGGCGCGGGTCGGAACCGGGCTTTCGATCATCGATTCCAGCATCTGGGTCGCCACGATCACCGGTTTTGCCGCAGCACGCGCGCCGCGAACCAGACGTTTCTGGATCGGCGGCACGGAATGGACGGGCAGTTCCACACCCAGATCGCCGCGCGCAACCATGATGCCGTCTGATACGGCGAGAATGGCATCATAGGCTTTGACCGCCGCAGGCTTTTCGATCTTGGACAGAATTGCAGCCCGGCCACGGGCCAGATCACGCGCTTCGGTCACGTCTTCTGGCCGTTGAACGAACGACAGCGCAAGCCAGTCGATGCCCAGTTCGCACGCAAATTCCAGATCCTTGCGGTCTTTCGCCGACAGGGCGGCGACAGGCAGCACCACATCCGGCACGTTCACGCCCTTGCGGTTGGAAATCGTGCCGCCCACGGTGACAGTGCAATTCGCGAAATCCTTGCCACAGTCGTTGACCTGCAGGCGGATCTTGCCATCGTTGACCAAAAGTGCCGAACCGGGTTCAAGGGCCGCAAAAATCTCGGGGTGGGGCAGGTTCACGCGGTGGATCGTGCCGGGTGTCGGATCCAGATCCATCCGGAACGCGGCACCTTCGGTCAGTTCTTCGGAAGGGTTGGCAAAGGTACCGACGCGTAGTTTGGGGCCCTGAAGGTCGGCGAGGATGGAAATCGGGCGTCCCGTGTCCGTTTCGACCTGTCGGATGATCTTGTGCCGCGCGGCAATATCTTCGTGGGTGCCATGGCTCATGTTCAGGCGGAACACATCGGCCCCGGCTTCGAACAGCGCGCGGATCATTTCATAGGTGCTGGATGCGGGGCCAAGCGTGGCCACGATTTTCACATTGCGAAGGCGTCTCATGCTGCCCTGTCCCCTTGGTTCTGTTGCCGCGCGTTATGGCGGAATTCGCGGCAACGGGCAACGCATGGATTTGGTAGCGCAAACGAATGACGCGCAGATTACGCCGATTTTCCGGGCGCATGACAGGAACTGCATGAAAAACGGGCTTTGTTTGGTGATTTGGGCGGGTGCCGGGTTTTCTTTCGCCCCAGCTTTGGTACACGAAGGCGAACATTGGAATTGCCATGCCAGACGCCGCCTTTGAGATTATTGGCCAGGATCGTGACAGTCGCTGGTTGATCACCTGTGACCATGCAACGAACCGGGTGCCCGACTGGGTGGGTGGGGGCGATCTGGGCATTTGTGCGGCCGACATGCAGCGGCATATCGCGTTCGATCCGGGGGCCGCAGGCGTGACGCGCGCCTTGGCCGAGGTGCTGGGATGCGCGGCCATCCTGTCTGATTTTTCCCGCCTCGTCATTGATGCCAACCGGGCAGAGGATGATCCGACACTGGTGATGAAGCTGTATGACGGGACGATCATTCCGGCCAATCGGCATGTCGGCCCGGATGAAATCGAACGGCGTCTGGACAGGCTTTACCGGCCTTATCATGCCGCGTTCGCAGGGATGGCGGCGCGGCGGCCCGACACCGTGATTGTCGCCGTGCACAGCTTTACCCCCTGTCTGCGCGGGCGCAGTCCAAGGCCTTGGCACATCGGTATACTGCACAGCCATCTGGACGGTCGGCTTTCCAACGCGCTGATCCGGCGGCTGAACGAGGGAGGGGATTTGTGCGTGGGCGACAATGAACCCTATTCGGGGCATCTGCCGGGCGATTCGATCGACCGGCACGGGTTGCAGGCGGGCAGGCAGAATACGCTGATCGAGATCAGGAATGATCTGATCGCCGATCCGGCAGCGCAGGCAGACTGGGCCGCGCGCCTTGCGCCGGTTCTGGCCGCCGCACTGTCGGACGCGGAACGCGCCTAAAGGCCCAGACTGCGCAAAAGGGCCACGATTGCGACACCGGCCAGCGCTGCGATCAGATCATTGCCGATCAGGAAGGTCAGTGCCACAACCGACCCAAGCGCCATGGCATCCGCCAGGGTTCCATTGACAACCGCCAAAGCGGTGATGCCCGCCATCACCGACAAAGGCGTGGCTCGCAGCGCACTTTCCAGCCGGGCTGACTGTGGAAGGAAGCTGACGACGAGGTAACCTGCAGCACGGCAGGCAAACGCCGCCGCCGCCATGATCAGAAGCATTGTTGTGAAGGATGGCATGTCAAACCCCGCCTGAGGGTCGCCATAAGGCGGCAGCAAGGACGGCACCCGCCAGTCCTGCGGCAATGATGGCCCAACCCGCCCCGGCGACCTGCCCGACGGCCAGTGCTACGCCGGCCCCTGCAATGACGGGCAGCAAAGAGGCGCGGGTTTTCATCATCGCAGCCATCATGGCGGCGGCAAAGGCGGGCAGCATCAGATCGACACCCAGTGTGTGCGGACTTGGCAGCATGGAGCCGGAGGTCAGTCCCACCGCCGTCCCCACCAGCCAGCCCGCAAACATTGGCACGCCCGACCCGGCAAGATAGGCGCGGTCCTGTTCGCCGGATTGAATAGCCTTCATCGTGAAGATCCAGTTAGCGTCGCCCAACAGAAGCAGACTGCCATAGGCCTTCAGTGGCGTGGTTTGCCCCAGCCAGGGCCGCAGCGCCGCGCCGAACAGGATATAGCGTGCGTTGATCACCATGATTGTCGCGGCAAGCGTTGTCAGCGTCATCTGCCCGGTCTGCATCAGGTTCAGCGCGGCAAGCTGCGCAGATCCGGAATAGACCGCCGCACTCATCGCCAGGGCCTGACCCAAGGACAGCAGGGCCTGACTCGCCACAAGCCCGAAGGCAAGGCCGTAGACAAGGATGCTCAGCCCAAGGGGCACGCCATCACGTGCGCCGCGCCAGAAGCCGTGCAGGGTAAAGGGCGCGGTCATGGGCGGTCAGACCGCCGCTTTGCGCATTTCCTCGATGTAAATGGCGCGCAGGCGTGTAGCGACGGGGCCGGGGACGCCCGTGCCGATCTTGACGCCGTCGATTTCGACGACTGGCATGACAAAGATGCTGGCCGCGGTTGAAAACGCCTCATCCGCCGACTGCGCCTCGTCCAGGGTGAAGGGGCGTTCTTCAACTTCCATCTGCACTTCGGCGGCAAAGCGCAGCACGGCCACGCGGGTGATCCCATGCAGGATGTCATTCGAAAGCTGCCGCGTGATGATGCGGTTGCCCTTCACGATATAGGCGTTGTTCGATGTGCCTTCGGTGATCATCCCGTCCTGCACCATCCAACTGTCGTCGACGCCCGCCTTCTTTGCCATCATCTTGGCCATCGACGGATACAAAAGCTGTGTCGTCTTGATGTCGCGGCGGCCCCAGCGGATGTCGGGCACGGATATCACCCGAAAGCCGGTCTTGGCGGCGGGGGCGTCTGCAAGGTTGGGCACGTTCTGTGTGAACGCAACCACAGTGGACGGGGTTGTTTCCGGATCAGGAAAGACGAAACTGCGATCCCCCGGATTGCCGCGCGTGACCTGCAGGTAGATCATGCCTTCGGTGATGCCGTTGCGGGCCACCAGTTCCTGAAACACTGTCGTCAGATCATCGTCGGAGATGGGCGAGGCGATATCAAGTTCGCGCAGCGAACGGGCAAGGCGGGTGGCATGGCCGGGGAAGTCAATCAGCTTGCCATCCAGCACCGAGGTCACCTCATAGACGCCGTCCGCCATCAGGAACCCGCGATCAAAGACGGATACCTTGGCGTCAGCTTCGGGGACATAGTCGCCGTTCACGTAAACGATGCGGGTCATCAGGCATTTCCTTTTGGCATTGAAGGCTGGCCTTTCGGCAATGAAGGCTGGCGTTGTGATCAACCACCCGACAGACGGCGTCAAGGCATGGGGTGCTGTTTGGCGGTTTCGCCGGGCCCATCAACATTGCATCCGCCCCCCTTTCTGGCCATATAGAAGGCCATCCCGCACCGGAGTGATGCCATGAACTATCTGGAATTTGAAAAGCCACTGGCCGAAGTGGAAGGCAAAGCCGAAGAACTTCGCGCCATGGCCCGGTCGGACAAGGGAATGGACGTCGCCAAAGAGGCAGAGGCGCTGGACCGCAAGGCCGATGCCATGCTCAAGGACCTGTACAAGGATCTGACGCCGTGGCGCAAATGTCAGGTCGCCCGCCATCCCGACCGCCCGCACAGTAAAGACTATATCGACGCGCTGTTTGCCGAGTTCACGCCCTTGGCGGGCGACAGGAACTTTGCCGACGACCACGCCATCATGGGCGGCCTGGCCCGGTTCAACGATACGCCGGTGGTGGTTCTGGGCCATGAAAAGGGCAGCGACACCAAAAGCCGGATCGAACGCAATTTCGGCATGGCACGCCCTGAAGGATACCGCAAGGCGATCCGCCTGATGGATCTGGCGCATCGTTTCGGCCTGCCCGTGATCACGCTTGTCGATACGCCCGGCGCCTATCCCGGCAAGGGTGCAGAAGAACGCGGGCAGTCAGAGGCGATTGCCCGGTCAACCGCCAAATGCCTTGAGATCGGGGTTCCGCTGATATCGGTTGTGGTGGGCGAGGGCGGTTCTGGTGGTGCGGTAGCCCTTGCGACCGCGAACCGCGTGGCGATGCTGGAACACAGCGTCTATTCCGTCATCAGCCCGGAAGGCTGTGCGTCGATCCTGTGGAAGGACGCCGAAAAGATGCGCGAAGCCGCCGAGGCGTTACGCCTGACGGCGCAGGACCTGCAGAAACTTGGCGTGATTGACCGGGTCATCAAGGAACCGCTGGGCGGCGCACAGCGGGGCCGCAAGGAAACCATCGAAGCCGTCGGCAAGGCGATTGAAACCATGCTGAAAGAACTGTCGGGCAAAAAGCCGGACTGGCTTGTCAAGGATCGCCGGCAGAAGTTTCTGGATATGGGGTCAAAAGGCCTTGCTGCCTGATGGGTGCCGCGGCGGCTTTGGCATGAGGGCTGCCTGGGCGTTGATTTGGTTGGTGCTGGCCAGCCCAGCCTGTGCGCAAGGCACGCTGGAAGGGCGGGTCGTGACGTTCAGCGTTCTGACTTATGACGATCCGGATCGCCCGATCTTTGTCGGGCAGGGGCAAACGGTTCAGGTAGGCCAGGGGGTTGAATTCGGCTTGCAGACCGAAGGCGCGCAGAACGGCGTCGACGTCGCGCCGGTTTCCGTCGACATCGGGCCGACCCGCGTCGAGGTGCGGTTTGACCAAGGCATCGGCGGACAGTTGTTGACCGCCCGTTTCAACGGATATGTGCTTCGCTTTGAAGGCGACTGTGCGTTGTTTGCAGGGGTCAGAATTGATGGCCCCAACACGACGATCCCGCTTGCGCCAGATGACATTACAACCGACCGGGGGGCCTTGTTCATCAACGTGTCCGGGTTGCTGTTTGACAACCAAAGCCGCTTTGCGTTGGAGGTTGAGGTTGCGGATTGCCCGGTTTCGTGAGCGGGCAGTCCTGTCACATGGTCCGTCTGACCAACCGATGTTTAAACCACAGCAACAATTCATCAAACCCGATTGCACCGCTGGCTACGCCGACGACCAGATCATCGATGGGTTCGTGATCGGGTATGGTCAGCACGTAACCACTGCGATCAAGCAGGACTTCAACCAAAAGCCAAGCTGTTCGTTTGTTGCCATCCACAAAACCATGATTGCCAACAACACTGTGCAGTATAGCCGCCGCTTTACTGGCTATTCTAGGATGATATCCGGAGTAGGGGCGCGCCAAGGCCGGCTCGATCAGGTGAAGGCTGTTGACGCCGCCGCGTCCGCCATAGGTCAAAGCCTCGTCATGCGCCGTAAACGCATCTGCCAAGGTCAATCGGTAGTGCCGTCTAGCGATCCGACAAACGCTTCAGTGCTGCACTGCGCTTTGTCGAAGCCTCCTTCACGGCTGCCTCAGATTTAGCGCTGGCCCTGCTCGTCCCCTTGGTAGTCTGAACCATGGTGAAGCGACCTGTTTGTTCGTCTCGCAGCACGAAGCCGCCTTTCATCGACGAATCCTCATGGTTTTTCGAAGTCGTTCCCATTTTGAAACCTGCATCGTGAACTGGCGGCACGCCTATAGAACATAAATGTGGCTGGTTTAGAAATGCAAAGTTCGATCGTTCAAGTTTTTGATTTGTCGGGTGCGGTAGGTCAAACGTGCCCCCTACCACATCGTCCCTGCTGCTCTGCTCGGCCATGCCGCGTCATAGGTTGCACCATCTATTTCGCCTTCAGTGATCTCTCGCAGCATGTCGCCCACAGTTGGCAGGTTGGCCGACAGGTCAACGCCGGACCAGACGCCAGCCCGGATCATGGCGCGTGCGCATTGGGAATACACTTCGGCAATGGTCACGATGATCACGCTGCGGGGCTGTTTCGCGTTCTTGGCAAAGCTGGCGCAGGTGTCTGGATCGTCGGTGACAAAGGCCGTGCCATTGACGCGGATGATGGTGTTGGACCCCTGAACCAGAAACATCAGGCTGACCCGTCCATCGCGCACGATGTTGCGCAGGCTATCGAGCCGTTCGTTTCCCTGCCAGTCGGGAAGGGCCAGCCTGCGCGCGTCCAATATGCGCACCACCGGCCCTTCGTCGCCGCGCGGCGAGGCATCGGTGCCTTCGGGGCCGACTGTCGACAGGATGCAGAACCGCGACCGCTCCAGATAGGTGCGGTAGCCGGCAGTCAGGGCAGGCGTGACCTTGACCGTCGAAGCCAGCCCCGGCGTTCCGTAGTGGGCGTGCAGCGCGTCAAGCGTTTCTATCCGGTTCATCGGGCAGCCTTTCCCTTGACGCGTTTCGGTTTGGGTGGCGGCAGATCTGCCGCCACGGCGCGCAGGACATTTGCCATCAGATCCTGATCATCCAGCGCGGCGTCGATCAGAAGATATGGCTTGGCCCCCGGATAGGGCGGTGCCATGGGATTGTTCGGCAACAATGCCAAAGCACCAGGCGTCGGTTTGACGAACAGGGTGTTGTCACAGACAAGCCCCACCACCTTTGCATCCAGATAAATGGCGTATTCGCCAAACATCTTGCGGCAGGTCACATCGCCCGCCTGTTCCAACTGATCCACGAGATGGGCCATTGTGGCGGGGTCTGTCGGCATGCCTAGTCCGCCTTGAAGCCGATTTCCGCCATCAGACGGTTGCTGGCCGGTTCAATCTCGGCCTCGATCCGGGCCAGAAACTCGGCGTTCGACAGGCCGGGTTCGATGGCAGGCAGAAATTCCACAATCGCAAGGCCCGGCTTTTTCAGGATGCCGCCCTTGGGCCACAGGACGCCCACGTTGATGGCCACGGGGATACACGGCTGATCAAGGTGCTTGTACAGCAGGGCCGTTCCCACCTTGTAGGGTGCCTTTACCCCCGGTGCGACGCGCGTGCCTTGAGGATAGATGACCAACTGGCCCGGCTCTGTCAGGCCGCGCTTGACGTCGGCAAGCATCTTTGAAACCGCACTGCCCTTTTTGCCGCGATCGACGGGGATGCAGCCGAAGCGCAACGCGTACCAACCGATGACGGGGGTCCAGATCAGTTCCTTTTTCATGATGAACCGGCCTTGCGGCACGGCGCTGTAGATCAGGATGATGTCGAAGAACGATTGATGCTTGGCCGCGATGATCGCCTCGCCCATCGGGGGGGAACCGCGGATTTCCGAACGGATGCCGACCAGAATTCGCGCAGTGAAGATGACCCAGCGGCAATAGGCATGACAGGCGGCAACCGCCCCTTCGCGGGTGATGATCGCATAGGGCAGATAGACGATGCCCACGATCATCAGGGCTACATACATCTGCACGACGAAGATCAGCGACAAAAGCCAGCGCATCAGGTCAATTCCCTTAGTTTGCCGAACGCGGCCATTCGGGTCGCCGCAAAGGCAACCAGTGCCGCAACGATGGGCAGGGCGAGCGGAAACAGCCATTCCACCCCCTGAAATCCCAGTCCGGTCAGAAAGCCGCCTTCGGTTTCCGGGGATGGCAGCAGGGACACCGCAACCATGCCAAACGCCATTCCGATCAGCGCGCCCACCGCTGCCCGCAGGGTGAAGCGGCGCACGAAGGCGCGGGCGATGTAATTATCCTGCGCGCCCACAAGGCGCAGAACGCGGATCACTTGCGCGTTCGACGCAAGGGCCGCGTTCGCCGACAGGGTGATCATCGCGGCCATCGTGGCCCCGATGAGCGTGATCGACAGGATGCCAAGCAAGCGCAACCGCCCCGCAGCAATGACAAGGGGCGCGCGCCAGCGGCCGTGATCGTCAAGCACGGCACCCGGCGCTTCCGCGCTCAGACGCAAGCGCAGACCGGTGGCGTCGAAACCTTCGTCAGAGGTCACAATCTCGATCAAACGGGGAATGGGCAGGGATTCGACGGGCAGGTCCGCGCCGAACCACGGGGCCAGCAAACTGCGCTGTTCATCGTCGGTCAATGCCCGCGCGCTTTCGATGCCGGGGGTTGTGGACAGAACATCAAGCACCGCCCCCGCCTGTCGTTCGATCTGATCAGAAGGCGCGGAGACGCGGATCGTGGCAGTATTGGCCAACGCATCCGACCAACGATCTGCAAGCCTGCCCGCAGCGAAAGAAAGCGCCAGCGCGAAGACCGCCAGAAAGGCCATCGTCCCGGCGGTAAAGCCCGTCAGCCAGGCGGTATGCCCGGTGGGCGGCACGACGCGCGCCACGGGGCCATCAAGGCGGGACATATCTGGCAGGAACCCGGCCATCAGAGATCTGCCCCCGCCAGTTGCACGCGTTGATCCTTGATCCGCAATACGCGGGCCGGCACCTGCGCCTTTGCCGTGCGGATCAGGTTCAGGTCGTGTGTGGCCACCAGAATGGTCTTGCCCATCTTGTTCAACTCCAGCAGCAGCGTGAGAAGGCGCTGGGACATTTCCCAGTCGAGGTTGCCCGTGGGTTCGTCGGCCAGAATCACATCGGGCGACATGATGACGGCCCGCGCCACGGCCGCGCGCTGCCGTTCGCCACCTGAAAGTTGCGGCGGCAGGGCATCCGTCAGATGCGACAGACCCACCCATGTCATCAGATCCGCCAGATCGCCGGTTTCGGACCCGCGGCCCGATACCGTCAGCGGCAGCATGATATTGGCGGCCAGCGGCAGATGATCCAGAAACTGACAGTCCTGATGCACGATCCCCATGCGCCGCCGTGTTCTGGCCAGATCATCGCGGGCCAAGGCCCGGACGTCCTGATCGAACAGGTTGACCGTGCCGGTGGTGGCAAGCAATTCACCATAGCAAAGTCGCAGAAACGTGGTTTTTCCCGCGCCGGAAGGGCCCGTCAGAAAGTGAAAAGACCCTGCCTGCAACTGCAGCGTAATGTCCGACAAAATCTGCGTTCCGCCATAGCCATAAGCGACTTTTTCAAAGGCAATCACGGAAAGTCTGCTCCTGTTGTGCGGGTGGCGGGGTTGGGCGACCCTGCCGTGCCGCTTTATCCATGCCGAAAATTCCGGGCATCTACAATCGGAAGGGTGAGATAAATGCCACAATGCATTGGACGCGCGTGATATCAGCGTTACAAGGAAGGCGGGAACCGCTAAATTATGGCGGAAGTGAGACAGGTGGGTGTCTGCGTATGCGGCTGATATGTCCGAATTGCGAAGCGCAATACGAAGTGGCGGACAATGCGATTCCTTCGGGTGGTCGGGATGTCCAATGTTCCAATTGTGGTAACACCTGGTACCAGTTGCCCGGACAGGCCGTCGCAATGGCCACCAAACCGCTGGAATTGCAGCCTGCGTCAAAGCCGGTTGCAGAAGTGCAGCCAGCGCCTGTATCCGAACCAGCACACGCACCGGCCGAAATCATTCCCCCCCAAGCCGCAGCGCCCGATGAATCTGCACCCGTTGCCCGGTTGAAAGCGGCGGCTGGCCGCAAAACCAAGGCGGCAACGGCCATGGGGCAGGAACCTGACTTGCCGCCAGAAGCGGCAGAAACGGCCAACGTGTCAGATGTGGCAAGCCCGGCGGCAGTTGAAATCCCACCCGTTGCCAATGGCTTTGACAGCCCCCCGCCGCTTCCCCGGCGCAAGTTGGAAGACAGCGTCGCCTCGGTTCTGCGCGAAGAAGCCGCCCGTGAACAGGCCGCCCGTCAGGCAGATGCTGCCGCAGTCATGGGTGCTGCTCCGGTGGCGCCTGCCGCTGCTCCGGCGTCCGATCCTGTGGCAGATCGTATCGCTGCCGTGCTTGTCGAAGATGCGACACTGGCGCAGCGGGCCACCAAGGGGCGCGAATTGCTGCCGGATATCGAAGAGATCAAATCGACGCTTCGGTCGGGGTCTGATCGGGGTGCGGAAAGTGTTGACGATGACGATGCCGACGAAGGCGAAGTGATGCTTCAGCGGCGGCGCGGGTTCCGCAGCGGGTTTTCGTTGATGTTCCTGATCGGCGTGCTGTTGTTGCTGGGCTATGTCTCTGCCCCCCGCATCATCCAGTTCGCGCCCGCGTCTGAACCTTATGTCCGCGCCTATGTCGAACGGGTGAATTCGGCACGGTTCTGGTTGGATGGCATGATGCAGCAGGCGTCGAACAAACTGGAAAAAGACAGCGGCCAGTAACGCCGCCGCATTCGCGCAAGCGTCAGAACAGATCGAGCAGGCGACGAAGATAGTCGCGTTCGGCATCGGGGCGCAGTTGATCGCCGGAACGGCGGCGAATTTCTTCCAACAAGGTTTGCGCACGGCGATAGACGTCTTCGCCTTGCAGCAGGTTGCGGTCCGAACCGATGCGACCGGATTCGCCCAGTTGCCGCCCAAGGGGGTCACGCGCGGAATCCGGATCGGCCTGACCAAAAGCCTCGCCTTCCTCTGCCGATCCTTGTTGCTGCTGCTGATCCTTTGCCAAGGCAGAGCCAAGATTGCGCAGGCCTTGGCGAAGCGCCTCCATCGCGTCGGCCTGCCGGTCAAGTGCGCCGGAAAGATCGCCTTCGCGCAGCGCCCGTTCGGCGTCATCCATGGCGCGCCCTGATTCTTCCAGTGCGCGGCGACCTGCCTCGCCCTGTTCGCTGCCCTGTCCGGGAAGCGCGTTGTCGTTCAGGCCATTCAGGCGGTCCCGCAATTCCTGCTGACGGTCGGCAAGGCTTTGCCCGCCCTGACCCTGACCTTCGCCTTCGCCTTGGCCCGGTTGGCCTTGCCCCGGCTGGCCCTGACTTTCGCCCTCACCCTCTTCCTGGCCCTCCTGCCCGCCTTGCCCTTGCTGCAGTTCCTGAAAGGAATCGTCGGACAGCCCCTGCTGATCTCGCAGGGTATCTTGCAGATTGCGCATGGCCTGTTGCCCCGGCCCGCCCTGACCCTGCCCGCCCTGACCTTCGGTCATTTGCAGGTTTTCCATCAGGTCGCGCAGCGCCTCCATCAATTCCTGCGCTTCGGCAGTGCGGCCCTCTTCCATCAGCTTTTGCAATTCGTCCAGCATCTGCTGAATCTGATCACCGGTGATGGTCTGGCGTTCCATGTTTTCGGACATCTGACTGTCCGGGTTGCGCTGCGCCTGTTCGGCGAGCTGCTGCATGTAGTCATCCATCGCCTCGCGCAGTTCCTGCATCAGTTCGGCGATTTCGGCGGGGTCGGCCCCGTTGCGGATGGCTTCGTCGAGACGATCCTGCGCGCGCTGCAGCCGTTCCTTGGCGGATTGCAGATCGCCTTCTTCGATCAGCAGGGCAATGTCCCACAGGGCATCGGCAATCTCGTCGCGCGCTTCTGGGGTGAGGGATGCCTTTTCAGCGTCCAGCTGCCGCAGCGCGACCCGCAGGCGCAGATAGGCGGCTTCGTTGCGGATCAGGTCTTCGGGGCGGTTCGTCACCGCCTTCATGATCTGGACGGCACGGGGGGCGTTGATGCGCGTCCAAAGAATATCGCGCCGCATTTCGATCACCGCCGCAGCCAGTGGATCGAAGAACCGTTTTCCGGGCAGCACCGTCTTTATCGGCGCGGCCTGGCCTGACTGATCCATCGCGTCTGTGACTGTCAGCGTGATGATGACGGGAAGGTTGGCGAACGGATGCTTTGACACATCATCGACCAGGTTTTCAGAGAATTCCGCGCGGCTGCCGGTGATGGGCATGGGCAGGTCAATGACCAGCGGATCACGCGGTTCGGGATCGACAGCCAGCCCATAGCGGCGGTCCATGGCCGCCATGTCGAGCACGATAGACGCAGTGCCGCCTGTGACGCCGTGGTCGTCAGTGGCGGTGAACGGCAGTTTCATCTGCCCGTCCTTTTCACGTGTCACGTCGCCTGATGCCGTCACGGTTGGCTTGCCATCTGGCATCGCGACCACCGTCCACACGCGGCCGCCGGGGCCGTCAATCTCGATCTTGCCGCCCTGCAGCACATCGAATTCCTGCGCCTGTTCCGACGCCGGGGCCGGGTTCAGGCGGGCGGACACAGTTTCGTTAAGCGTCAGGTTGCCGACGTCGCCGTATAGGCGAACCTGCACATGGGTGCCGGTGGGCACTTCAAGCACACCTTCGGCGATATCGTTCAGGTAAAGCGCCGGTTTACCGGTATGGGCCGGTGGTTGCACCCAGCCTTCCCAGCTTGGCCCCATCGCCACGGCCTGCGCCGCTCCGGGGGCAAGGCCAGTCACCGACGCCACGCGCCAAAGCGACCCGAACATCAGCGCAAGCACCAGAACCGTGAGCGCCATGTAGCGAAAGCCGAATGGGTCGCGCGATGAAAGCCGAAGGTCGGGGGCGACGGCCTTGGCCTGACCGGCGGCGCGGGCCATGCGTTCGCGGTGGGCGCGCCAGACAGCGACCGAGGCGGCGTCACCGGTGCCGATGGCCTGATCATCCGTGAGTGCAGCCAATGGCCGGCCCGGCAGGGACGCGTCAAGACGGGCCACCGCATCAGCCTCGGTCGGCGCGCGAAATGTGCGCCAGCCGTAGTACAGCGCCGCCAACCCGCCCGCAACCGAGCCGACAAGGCCGATCCAGACCGCCTCGATCGGAAGGGTATCCTGAATGCCGAAGGCAAGAACGCCGAGCAGAAGGATCAGAATTGACCAAAGCGGCCAGAAAGACCGGCTAAGCCGTTCTGCCCACATCCCGGCCCGTGTCAGGCGCAGGGGCCAGACAATGGGGGGTATCATAGCCTTTGGGTCGTTCTGCGTCATACCCCATGCCACGTTGCGCGCTGTGTAAAACCAGCTTTGAACGGATGGTCCTTTATTCCAGCCACGTTGGCAATCTATCCCTGTTCACCATTTCGTCAAAGGTCGGCCTTTGGCGGATGATCGCGAATTGGTCGCCGTGGACAAGAACTTCGGGGATCAGGGGCCGCGAATTGTATTCCGATGCCATCACGGCACCGTAAGCGCCGGCAGACCGGAAAGCCACCAGATCACCCTCGGCAATCGCGGGCAGGGGGCGTGCCTTGGCAAAGGTATCGCCGGTTTCACACACCGGGCCCACCACGTCATAGGCGTGAGGCTCGGCCCCCGGAAGGGGTTCGACCACGGGCACGATATCATGGTGCGCGCCATACATCGACGGGCGGATCAGATCGTTCATCGCCGCGTCAAGGATCAGGAAATCCCTTTCTTCGCCCTGTTTCACATAGATGACGCCAGACACCAAAAGCCCGGCATTCCCGGAAATCAGACGCCCGGGTTCAATCTCGATCTCGCAGCCAAGGTGGCCCACTGTCCGTTTGATCAGGGCACCATAATCGGACGGCAGCGGCGGAGCCTCATTTCCGCGGGTGTAGGGAATGCCAAGCCCGCCCCCAAGATCAAGGCGGCGGATGTTGTGACCCGCCGCGCGCAGTTGCACTGTGAGGTCGGCGATTTTCAGATAGGCTTCCTCAAATGGGGCAAGGTCGGTCAGTTGGCTGCCGATGTGCACGTCAATGCCGACCACGTCGATGCCGGGCAAACGGCCCGCCTCGGCATAGACGTCGGCGGCGCGGCTGATCGGGATGCCGAACTTGTTTTCCTTTTTGCCGGTCGCAATCTTTTCGTGGGTGCGGGCATCGACGTCGGGGTTCACGCGGATGGTGATGGGGGCGACCAGACCAAGCGATACGGCCACTTCGGACAAGGCGCGGAGTTCGGGTTCGGATTCCACGTTGAACTGCCGGATGCCCCCGGTCAGGGCTGTCCGCATCTCAAGCCGGGTCTTGCCCACGCCGGAAAACACGATCCGCTCGCCCGGTACGCCCGCCGCGCGGGCGCGCAGGTATTCGCCCATGCTGACCACATCCATGCCCGCCCCGAGATCGCCAAGCACCTTGAGAACGGCCACGTTGGACAGTGACTTTATGGCGAAACAAACCTGATGCGGAAGGGGTGCCAGCGCATCCGTAAACAGTTGATAATGCCGGGTTAAAGTGGCTGTAGAATACACATAGAAAGGCGTGCCGACCACGGCCGCGATGTCGGGTAGCGGGACGTTTTCGGCGTGCAGGATGCCGTTTTGATAAGTGAAATGATCCATCGCCAGCCTGTCCAGTTTCGCGCTTGGTGTATCAGGTCAGGGACCGGGTTCAACTGCCATCGGGGCTGTGCCTGCCGTAAAGTCAGGGCGTGGGTCTGGACCGCAGGAACAGATACAGCGGCAGGCCGCAACTGACGCCGATGCAGAAGGTTGCGGGAATGGCGATCAGGCCCAGCCAACGCTTGCGCGACACTGTTTCCGCGATGATCCAGACCGTCAGCGTGATCGCGGCGATGGTCAGATCCCATGTCAGGCCAGTGGTGGAGGCGTTGACATACCAGGCATCGATCAGACCCGCCAAACCGGTTCCGGTTTCGCGCATGTAGGCCAGAAACCACCACATCGGATGGATCGCACCCCAGACTGCAAGGCCCAGATAAACAAGGCGAATCCGTGCCATTTACAGCCGCGCCCCGAGGCCGATGCCGCCCACGTTGGTGCCAAGACCAACGCCGCCCGGCGTCGCGCCGACGTTGACGCCGCCCACGTTCGTCGTGACCTTGGGCACCAGTCTTACGCCGTTCGGCCCGATGCCAAGACCCACGCCGACCTGTGGCTGACCCGGCCCCGCCTCACAGGCAGAGAGGGCAACCATGGTGGCAAGGGCGGTGGAAAGCCGGATCATGGGTTGCCCACGACGACGCCAATCTGCGCGTCGCCCGATACGGTCACGCCCGGTTTCGTGTCGGTTGCCGTTGGGGCCATCGGCGCGCCGTCAGCACCGCATCCGGCCAATGCTGCCAAAACCACCGCCATCATGATCGTCTTCATGCCGTATGCCTTTCGTATGTTTTCCGTATTCAACTTGTATGTACGGGTTATTCAAGGGCCGCTTTCCACCGCGCGACCTGTGCGCGCACTTGGCCCGGCGCTGTTCCGCCATAGGACTGCCTGCTGTTCACCGAATTCCAGACACCCAGAACCGCGAATACGTCCTGCGTGATCCCGCCGTGAACCGACTGCATGTCGGCCAGTGTGAGATCGGGGAGGTCACACCCTTTTTGCTCGGCTAGGGCGACCAGTGACCCGGTGACGTGGTGGGCATCACGGAACGGCAGGTTCAGCGCGCGGACCAGCCAGTCGGCGAGATCGGTTGCCGTCGAAAAGCCCGAACCGGCGGCCATCGCCAAGGTATCGCGATTGGCAGAAAGGTCGTTCACCATGCCGGTCATCGCCGCAAGCGCCAGCATCAGGGTATCGGCGGCGTCAAAGACCTGTTCCTTGTCTTCCTGCATGTCCTTGGAATAGGTCAGCGGCAGACCTTTCATCACGGTAAAAAGCGCCACCGTGGCCCCGAGAATCCGGCCCAGTTTCGCGCGCAGCAGTTCGGCCGCGTCGGGGTTCTTTTTCTGCGGCATGATCGACGATCCGGTTGTCCATTTGTCGGAGAGGGTGACAAACCGGAATTGCGCCGTTGACCAGATCACCAGCTCTTCGGCAAAGCGGGACAGGTGCATGGCGCAGATGCTCGACGCCGCCAGAAACTCCAGCGCGAAATCGCGGTCACTGACCGAGTCGAGCGAATTCGCGGTGGGGCGGTCAAAGCCGAGCGCCTGCGCCGTCATGTGGCGATCAATGGGGAACCCGGTTCCGGCAAGGGCCGCCGCGCCAAGCGGGCTTTCGTTCATCCGGGCGCGGGCGTCGGTGAACCTGCTTTTGTCGCGCGCCAGCATTTCGACATAGGCCATCATGTGATGGCCCCATGTGACGGGCTGGGCGGTTTGCAGATGGGTGAACCCCGGCATCACCCAATCGGCACCCGCGTCGGCCTGTGCCACGAAGGCGCGCATCAGGGCGGTCAGCCCGGCGATGGCGGCATCGCATTGGTCGCGGACCCAAAGGCGGAAATCGACGGCAACCTGATCATTGCGCGACCGGGCCGTGTGCAGACGACCGGCGGGTTCGCCGATCACCTCTTTCAGCCGGGATTCCACGTTCATGTGGATGTCTTCCAGATCGGTGCGAAACTGGAACTTTCCTGTTTCAATCTCTGACAACACCGTGAGCAGGCCTTCCCTGATTGCATCGGCGTCCTTAGTGCTAAGGACGCCTGTGGCAGCCAGCATGGCGGCATGGGCGCGCGAGCCTGCGATATCCTGCGCGTAAAGCCGTTTGTCGAACCCGATCGAGGCGTTGATCGCCTGCATGATCGCGTCCGGCCCTTCGGCGAAACGCCCGCCCCACATGGCGTTGGCAGGGGGCGTTGCGGGTGGGTTTGACGGTGCGGTCATGAGGGGCCTGAATTGGGGAAAAAATGCTGCGGTTGACGTTAGTGGTTCTTTATACGGCCTTGGTCTTTGGTGCAAATCCGGCGACCGCCGATGTTGCTGCGGCCGAGGCGGTGCGTGCGGGCGACATGAAAAAGATGGTGTTTCACGAAACACCCAAGGCTGTGCCTGCCATTGATGTCGTTGGCATGGATGATGTGCCGCAGTCGCTTTCCCTGCATGGCGGAACATGGGTGGTTCTGAATTTCTGGGCCACATGGTGCGCGCCGTGCCGCCATGAGATGCCGTCGCTTGATCAGTTGCAGGGCAGTGTGGTTGGCCGGGATATGGCCGTGCTGCCCGTGGCCACGGGGCGTAACCCGCCGCAGGCGATCACGAAATTCTGGGCCGAGGCGGGGATCGTCAACATGACCCCGCTGCGTGACCCCAAATCGGAACTGGGCCGCGCCATGGGGGTCATGGGGTTGCCTGTCACAGTGATCCTGAACCCGGAAGGGGCGGAAGTCGGGCGGTTGATCGGCGATGCGGATTGGGGCGGGCCGGACGCTGCCGCGATGCTGACCGCCCTGATGGCCCCCTGATTATCGAAGGGCCGCCACTTCGGCATGGCGGGGGCAGGTGACCAGATGATCGTTCACCATGCCCACCGCCTGCATATTGGCATAGCAAATGGTGCTTCCGCGAAATTTAAATCCGCGCTTTTTCATGTCGAGCGCCATGGCATCGCTTTCTTTTGAGGTTGCTTTTATGTCGCCCTGAGATTTTAATTTTCCTATGATGGGTTTGTTATTTACGAATTGCCAAACGTAGGTATTAAAACTGCCAAATTCCTTTTGTATGTGCATAAAGGCTTGTGCATTTGTGATCATGCAGGCAATCTTTGAACGGTTACGAATAATGCCCTCATCTTTCATCAAGCGATCCACATCTTTTGAAGTGAATTTAGCCACTTTTTTATAGTCGAAATTGGCGAATGCTTTTTTAAATCCTTTCCGGCGATGTAAAATTGTTTTCCACGATAAACCTGCCTGGAAACTCTCTAAAATTAAGAACTCGAAATGCTTTTTATCATTCAACACCGGAACACCCCATTCTTTATCGTGGTATTCCTGCATTAATTTATCATTTCCGGGCCAATTACACATAGCAAAAAGAGTGTCAAATATACTCCTTATAAATAAATAATTCCTTATGAAAATTAAACTGTTTTGAAACAACTTTTTTCGGATCTAATTTTTGGGCGCCCCCTGAAGCAGAAAATGCAAGAAACACTGTGAAAGCATTTTCTACTTCAGGGCCGGGCTGCTCCGGGCTACGCTATCGCTTCGGCTTTTTTTGTTTCAGTCGCCAAAAGAGGCAGGCGACTGAAACAAAAAAGAGCTGCCCCTGCGCATCCCTGGCGCAGCGGCCCAGTCCTTCGTCAAAAAAAAGCTGACTGCTTGAATAGCTCAGCCTCCACGGCTTTGCCTCGCACTTATTGCGCAATGCCGCGCCCGCGATTGTAATGGAAAGCCTTGCGCCGTATTTTGCATAGTGTTTGCGGAGCGAGGAGGCCCCGCTTTTTCAGCGGGGACCCCGGAGCCCGACAAACATTGCAAAATACAAGCAAGCTTGAAATGGAAAGCGCGAAATGGCGCCCAAA